>NZ_MZGX01000006.1 GCF_002051585.1 Ruminiclostridium hungatei
CGGTCTTTTCAGTCAGGTCATCCAAGGCTGCCTTTTGGCTGTGAGCCGTGAAATATGCCTCCACCTTGGCATAAAAGTCCTTCCACTTAATATTGTTCTTTTCTGTATAATCCAAAAACCAATTAAGGTTTATCTTATATTTTGCCAAAAAGGCATATACACCCGTCACTTCTTCTGATGTACAACTATCAGGCAGGCCTTCAAAAATACTGCTATCGGCATTCTGCCTTGCCACCTGGGAAACCTCCGAATTGAACAGCTCTGAGATAATAGCGGCATTTCTGATATCCAGCATGCTGTATTTCATAATGAGGCATTTTTTAAGTCCGGCAATGGTCCGGGCTGAGAATTTCCAATTTTCAATTACACCCTTATACTGTTCAATAGCAATGAGGAAATCAAAAATGCTGCTGTAATTGCTTATACCCTGTTTTATTTCCTCATAGGTAAAGTCGGTATTTTTTTTGATTTTCGCAACGGATATGGAATCCTTTACGGAATAGCCCTGTTTTTCGGCTGCTATCAGAGAACTTGCATCAATACTCAGATAATCGGTGATTATTTTGATTTCCTGCCTTGGGGCAGTACTGAAACTCTCAATGGAATTTATGGCGGCTATGAATCTTTCATTAATATTTTCATCCCTGTCATTTGCAGCACCAACGGGAATGGCCGTAACAAGCAAGCTTACAATAAGGATAAGTGAGATAATACTGCGTCTGGCATTTCTTAAATTCTTCATCTTTAGATTCTCCTTTTGAAATGTATTACTGTCGTAAAGCTATTTTTTGTGAAGGGAGTAATGTGGAACTTAATCAATAAAATTATACATTATTTATTATTTTTGCTAATTTTACTATATTTTTCTATTAAATTCAATAAATTCTTGATGCAAATTTCAAACTTCTCTGTCTTCTGTCTTCCTTTCACTTCTTTGAAAGGCGTCCGCTTTTCAGACATAAAAAAATCAGGACCTTTTAAGTCCTGACTAATTTTTAATTATTTATTTTATACCGGTTTTCTTCTTAAAGTTCGTATGGATATTTCATGTTCTCCAAGCATTTCATGAATAGATTTATTGTCTTCAATTAAGCTGTCCAGCTTCATATTCGCTTCTGTCCTGAATTCCGTCAATATTGCCGTTTGATCGTAGACAGCAGCAAGTTTATTCTCTATTCTGTTTTGGCCCTCATCAAGGACTCCCTGCCTTTCTTCGAGTCTTTTTTGACCCTCCTCAAGGGCTCCCTGCCTTTCTTCGAGTCTTTTTTGACCCTCCTCAAGGGCTCCCTGCCTTCCCTCGAGTCTTTTTTGACCCTCTTCAAGGGCTCTCATACCTGACTCAAGTGTTCCCTGACCTGACTTCAAGTCACTTATATCACTTTTTATACCTTTCAGCTCTTCAAGAACAAGAATTTGAAATTCCTCGTTAGTCAAATTCATTCCCCCCCTTTGCTACTATATAATTTTATCAAAACCCAAGCAAAAATGCCATAGAAGAGGTTAAAAATTTATCCCCAGCATGAGCCGTAATGACAAGAAAGCATTAACCTCTGCAATCAGCTTTTTTTCCGCCTCAGCCTAAGCAAAATCAGCAGCATTGCCAGGAAAAGCACCAGCATTACCGAGGTTCCTGCCAGTGCAAACAACAGAGAGTTTCTGTTTTCAACCACACTTTCAAGCAAGGTAGGTTTCTTTTCCTGCACCTCATAGTTCTGGAACAGATAGGATTTGGTATCACCTTTGGTGTCGATTAAAACAAAATTGTCCTTCAAATTCCAGCTCATCTTCTCATTGCTCACCAATCTGGCCACCCTCTGCATGGAACTGTCGTCGGGGCCGGTGAGCACCAGAAGAGCCCTGCCCTCGGAGTAGGGTGACTTCAGCAATTGCAGGGTGCCTATGGATTCTGCATAATCAGTTGTAAGTATCAGCTTTTCATTGGTTTGAAATTTTGTTCCGCTGCTGTCATATTTAAAATAAAGCTTGTCGTTCAAACTTGCGATGAGTCTGTTCTCCGCAGGAGTTCCCGATGTGATTATGTTGTAGTTTGCCTCCTGCTCATTAAACTCACCGGCCTTTATTACCCTCAGACTTCCGTATGGGTCGGAACCGGAATACAGTGCAAGAGTCCGCCCCAAAAGCGTAAGCTGGTCCGCCGAAGGCTTATCGGGCAGCACCAGCAGTACTTCATTTAGCCGGCCCGACTTCTGAAAGGGTGCCGGCCTGCTGCCGAAGCTCAGCCTGGTGGTGTTATCCTCCGGCAGATACATGACCGTGTCCTTTGTGATATATCCCCAGGGCATCTTTTCATGTCTTGTGGTGCAATAAAGCTCCGGCAGTTCAAGGTCAAAGGCAAATTTCATGCTTGCCGAGTGAGTGCCTACAACATCTGCAGGCATAAAAAAGGTCAGTTCGTCATTATCTGCATTTTCAACGGACAGTTTCTTACTTCCCACAGGAATATCCCCCCAGTATACCGTCAGCATTGACCTGTTGAAATCCAGATTTTTGCTGTACCTGAAGTATACGGTAACCTTGCCTGCAGAGGACAAGGTATAGTCAGCCGGCAAAGGCAGAAAGAGAACCTTTTCCTGGCGGAAGGGGCCTATGAATTCAAAGCCTCCTCCGGTCATTTCCTGTAAGGTATACCTGTCGGCTTTAATCTCGCTTTGTTTCTGGGCATTAACCTTTATTTCAGCCGCACCCTTTTTTATAAAGGTGCTATTGCCCTCCACCTGGCCCACCCGCTCACTGTCTCCCAGAAAAAATCCCGCTTCCTGCAGGCAATCGGCATCCTCTGCCGCTATAATCAGCAGCGGGCCGTTATTGTCGCTCACGCACAGTATCATGACCTGACCGGCCAGCTTGTTCACATAGGGCTGAATATACCCGGAAAGCTCCGCAGGCATATCCTTGACCAGTCCCACAACTATTCTCCTGCCGCTTTTACCTTTTCTCGCTTCCTCCCAGGAACTTACTGTAAGGTTATTGCTTTCTCCCGTACTTTTGCTCAGGCCCGCCATAATTCTCATGGCCGCGGCCACTTCCTGGTTTTGTGCGGCATCTGCAACAGCAATTACCGTATCAGCTCCCGTCCCGTCTTCGGAGGACATGAAGGGATAGGGATAAAAGTCAATCCGGTTGTTGTATGGAATCAGGTCATAGCCCACCTCCACTCCCGAGGCTTCTGAAAAGGTTATCCAGTTTGTATTGCTGTCTTCATCCACACAGCCCTGTTCATTGTACAATCTGGCATACCCCGAAACGGTCAGGGTGTTCGACCGGTTTTGCCTGTCGTTCTTCAACAGCTCCGACGGTATTAAAACATATATAAAATTATTGTCATTGTTTTTGTAGGTGATGCTGCAGGAGTAAAAGGGCTGCTTATTCATTGAAAATGTCAGTATGCAGGGCCTCTTTTCTATCAACTGGCTGACTCTGTACTCGATCTGTACCAGGACATACTTTGTATCCCAATATTTGGGCAGTGTAAAGTACAAATCGGCAGATGAGTAGATTCCCTTCAGCAGTTGTGGGGAATCCCAGTTAAATTCGCCGGCGGTGGCTGCCTTCGGAAGCTTTGGCTTTATTCCCGAAGGCTGTTCCGCATTTTCAAGCATGTTATTTACACTGGACAGCAAGGCATCCTCAGAGGTTATTAACTCAGGTTTGTCCTCTGCTTTTTGTGTGCCGGTTTGCGCCGCGGCAGCAGGAGCCGTATAAATTCTCTGAGTACCCATTGCCAGGACACCCACCGCCGTCAGAAGAAAAAGGGTAATTTTAAGGAACCTATTCATTCTTTTTATGATCATTAGCTATCTCCCCCGGTCCTTTATTAGTTTCTATTGTTCTCTCTGTTTTATACCACTTGACTTCACGTTTGAAAATTGCGTCATTGGCACTCTGTATTACTGCGTTTACAACAACCACCACCCAAAGCTTTGAATAGGTGAAAAGCATTATCAGAATCAGGAACGCCGATTCCAGATTGAATTCATTTTTCTCCACGGCAAGCGTTATCAGCACATTCAAAATAAAAACCAGAATGGCCATTATCCAGAGTATGCTTGAAAAACCTCCCAGAGTCACATGGGCAAAGCCCATAACCGACAGAAAAAATATCAGGTCGGAACAGACAAGGGAGGACAGCATCAGGATATAGACCAGACCGTAGTACAAAACGTCCAGCCGCATGGGCCCTGCCGACCTGTCAAATACATACCTGAAGTTTTCCTTGAGAACGTAAATGTTCCCCTTTGCCCATCTGGTCCTCTGCTTGAGCCAGACGCGGAGCAATTGCGGCTCCTGTTCCCAGGTGACAGCCAGAGGCATAAGCTTGATCTTATAGCCCATCCTGTATATTCTGAAGCTTATCTCGGTGTCCTCGGACAGCGCCTTGGTATCCCAACCTCCTATCTTCTCTATAATGCTTCTGCGCATAACAAAATTCGTTCCCGGGATGGTGCATAATTTAAAGAAAAACCATCTGCCTGCCTGATTCATACATTGATATGCCAGGGTTTCAATATTTACGAAACGGGTCATCAACGAAGCATTTCTGTTCCTGGTTCTGAATTTTCCAATGACCGCGCCCAGCTTGTCATCTGCCATAAGATTTTCTACCAGCAGTGTCAGGGCATTGGGCTCGGGTGTATTATCAGCGTCATATATGGCTATAACACTGCCGCTGCTGGCGGCAAAGCCTATATTAAGTGCGTTGGATTTGCCTTTCCCCCCGGAAATGTTATCGGTATTAATCACAATCATTTTTCTGTCCGGGTTCCTGAACTGTATTCTTTTTAGCACCTCTGCAGAATCATCAGAGGAATTGTCATTAATAACTATAATTTCATATTTATCTTTCGGGTAATGCAGATTCAGGAGTGCCTGTACTGTTTTTCGTATTACAATACTCTCGTTATGGGCGGGAACCATGATTGAAACCATGGGATATTCCTTGAGCTCACAACGCCCGTCTGTTCTGTTGACCCTTATATAATATATAAAGCCGCCCACGGACAGACCTACATTAATCAGCATAAGTCCCCAGATAGCTATTAAAGCGTATAATGACAGCATGTCTATAAGCGTCAAGCCCGGCCCCCCCTTTCGGAATCCTTCTCAGGGCTGCTTCTGAACAAGAACCTTCTCTTGTTCTGATAGCGTGCAACTCCTATAAAGAAGATAAACAATATTGAAATTCCCGTAACTATTATCAACAGCCTACGGTTTTCTCTTTCAATGCTTTCGGCAAGCTTGCCTATGACACCTCTGTTAAAATTAAATGTCTCCTCATAGCTGAAGGGGATGAAATCCAGGGACTGAACCTCTCCGTTTACTGAAAGGCGGTTATCTTTAAAGGCCATTACCCTGTCATTGGTATAAACCGTATGTGATGTGAGCAGAAGGCTTTTAAGGGGAACCTCCGACTGCAGTATAAGCTCTGCCTGATTTTTCAGCGTTTCCAAATCCGAATTCATATCCAGATAAACCGCAGTGGGATAAGCTTTAATCAGGTTATCCCCTATGTTCCCGTCAAAAAGTGCAGGTGCAATAAGCTTATGCCCGTCAGAATAAACGGTGTTGTATCCGTCGGTGTCCGTCCAGGTGTTTTTGGCTTCTTCATTAAATAATATTACAGTACTGAACCTTCTCAATATGTCCAGCCCCAACTTTTCGTGAATCCAATTATTGGGGGCTTCTATTGCCAGAGGATATACTCCATAGCTGTTATAGGCCGCCACTGCGGCAGTGAGCTTACCGTTTATTTCCTCAAGCACAGGCGAGTCGGTATTTATAAGAGGTCCTTTGAGAAGAATACCTGCCCCCTTGGACTGTGCATATCTGAGTATCTCACAAAAGTGCTTCATGGCCGGGTATTCTGTATTATTGTATACCGGGGCAACCGAAATGGAATACGGAATGCCCTTGTCAGCCATCATATCTATAGCCGCAAGCATTTTTCCCCCGTTAAAGAAGGGATAGACATTGTCAAAAACAACATACTGGGGGTAGCTGTTGGGCATATTCTCATAAGGCCACTTCCACCTGGAAATCTGATCTGAAAAAACAGCCTTCAATATGTCGCTTTTGTAGCTGAATAATCCTAAATAGCTGAATCTCCCCGAGCTCAGGCACAAGGAGGCGGACTTTCCTCCGGCCTCCATATTTCCGGCTTCATAAGGAAATTCACCCTGGAGAAACCAGGTCTTCCGGGCTTTTAAAAGGCCCCGGCTCTGCCTGTTGGCACCAAAGGCATAGGAAAACCGCACATCTGAGTCCTCCAACCGGGTTGCTGCATTATTCATGCCCAAGGACACGAGAAGGTCAGTCACAGCTCCTCCTCCCACCAGCATGATTTTATTATTCAAGCCTTTAAGCTCCTTGAGAAAGGTACTGCTTATGCTGTCACTCTCATGATAAAACAGTATGCTGTCAAACTTACCCAGTCGCCCCCTGCTCTCCTCCACAGTGCTGTAGGTTGTCCCATAGCCCATATAAGTAAGAATATCCGCCATAGCCGCAATATTGTCACTGCCATCTCCTGTCAGCTCCGCATCATATATGAAAAGGATATCCCTGGCCTTTGACACATTCTCTTCCGCCCCCCATACCTTTTGAGGCATTATACTGAAACATAGCATTAAAATAAAAATAGTTGTCTTTTTAAACATCATATTGCAATTCCTTTTCAACACTCTGCTTAAAGTAAGCTGCATCATTTTCCATCTCATCCCTGTATTGGACAAAAGCAATCTGGACCTCAACCTTTATTGAGGTATCCGTTATTCCATCAAAGGCATCCTTTTCTCCAACCATGGACTTTATCCTATTCTTCACCAACTGGCCGCCTGCCTCATCACAGGTAAGAATAATTGCCAGTCCGCCTTCATTATCAATACTGTACTGGTTGTCCTCCACCCTGATTGCATCGCCGATAATCTCCGCAAAACGCTGCTTCAGCTTGTCAAAATTTCTTTTGGAAAGTATTTTTCTCAATTCCTGGGCATAGCGCAGCCTGATTATCATCAGTGTCAGGGGCAGCTTATTTCTCCGGGTATATCTTATTTGCCTGTCTATATCATAATAAAAGCTTCTGAGATTATACAGCCCTGTCAGGGGGTCTATCATGACCAGCTCTTCTATCTGCTGCCGCAGCACGCTGTTCTCCAATTCAAGCCTGTTGCGTCCCGCTATGAAGAGTCTCATTGAGCCTACTGCTGCTATTGGCAGGACAAGCCACGCGAAAGAATAATTGTTTATGACCGTCCCGTGCTGGTACAGTGCGAAAAGCTTGTATGCCGTAAAACATATAATTTGCGCACCAACTATAATAAATGCCGAAAAGTCCAGCGAAAAGGTTACTATCACAATTGCAACAACCGTAATAAACAGCATCACCGAGTTTTCTGCCAGCAGTGCAGAACCTCCGGCATATAAAATCATAAACCCGGAGACCATGGATATTAAAAATAATAATAATCCCAGGTCCTGAACCAATATGTCATAGCGCCTATTAGTCATCTTATCCTCCCGCTTACAATATCCTGAGCTTATGCAGCAATTCTGAAAAACTGTAATACATTATAATATCAAGTGTCACGCTGAAAAGAAACAGGTGTCTGGTCATTTCAGTGTCACCGCTGTTAACTATTGTTACTATAGCATTTGATATTCCCATTAAAAATATAATAAGCATTACCTCCAGAGGTATTGAGCTTCTAAGCCTGTAGCTGCCGGCAAGCCTCACGGCCTTTTGCCTGAACAGCAATATAAGGGCTAAAAGCAGTACTGCCAGAAAACCAATTGTTTTCGGAAGCGAATTGGCTTTAAAACTGCTCCAGGCCGACCAGAACAAGCTTTTTGCCTTCTTAGGCATACCGGCGCTTTTTTCATAATTTCCGCTGAAGTCCCTCCGGAAATTGAATGCCGCCTTCACGGAGATATCCAGCATGGCCACCAGCGCAGTGGGATGCCTTAAATAAAAAAAGGCTATTTTTGCCGGACTGTACCTGTCATAAAAGCCCTCCAGCAAATCCCTGCTGTCAGGTTTTATAAGCGGATACCTGTCATTGCTGCTTGCATCGGCAAGTATCGAATACGAACTGTCAATACCGAACTCCTCAAGGGTTTTTTCCGGATCTGTGGACTGAAGCAGCACCCCCCTGGTCATAGCATGGAATTTGCCCGAAGTTGTAAACGAAGAAGGCGCATAGCTGACGGAAAACATGGTGCTTAAAAAAAGCGACAATACCGCTGTTATACAGCCTATCCTCCAAAGCAGGGCTTTGTTTACAAACACGAACTTGACCCCCAGCAGCCCCAGAATCAGTCCCGCAGCAGCATATTTATCCTCTATTGTTGTCAGCGCCATGCCAAACAAGGTGTACAGCACCAGGTAAAATATGTTATGCTTTTCCTTCTGCAATGCCAGGGCAGAACCCGTGCAAATGAGCATTGAAACAAAAACCAATGGTTCTGTGAAAAAGGAACTGAAATAGGTTACATAAGAAACATCTGAAAATATAACAACACCAACCAGGCCAATAACCATACATTCAGTAAATGTTTTTGCCCTGGCTGCCGCCTGCTTTACCAGAAGCATTACTGCAGGTATATATAGCAAGGCATACAAAAGGGCCAGGAATCTCAAGTCAAAGATACTGTCCCGGGTAAATATGCTGTCCAGCCACTTTGCCGTATAAATCATGGCCCGCTGGCACGTGATGCCGGTTAATACCCCGCCCTCCGGAGCCAGAGACAGATATTCCCTGACATAATAATTAAAGTAAAGGTTTTCGCTTGCAGCCTCCATATGGTAAATCCCTGCCGGATTAATAACACGGGCAAAGGAACCATCGTCTGACATTCCCAGAAATGGAGGCACAAACAGCATAAGCACCAGTAAAACCAGAGAAAGCCCGCCTGCAACCATGGCGATTATACTGTCGGAATACTTTCCCTCCCTGTTTTGATTCACTCTCCCCACAATTTTTTTCAGTTGGACGGTAAGCTTATTTAAACTGATAATTATAAATCTTAATACTTTCCATTGATCCCTGTTATCTTTCATATTCTAAGGGTTTGCAAGAACTTTCTTATCGGACATACCGTAAGCCAGAAGTGCCATACATTGGTCAAAGGAATATATTCCCGTACCGTCAGGACTTCCGAAAGCACCATTGAGCCTGTCATCCGAATCAAAAATTCTCATTGTCTCCATTCTGGCCAGAGCCTTATTTGCCAAATCCGCATCCTCCACCGTATCGGCTATCATGTACACAATTGCGTATATTGCCGTCGATTCAAAGCCATAGCCCTTTGCAACCGTTCCATCGGCATTATATCCGGCAAAGATACCTTCGCCGTCCACAGCCTTTTTAAGCCACTGTATTGTTTGCGGCTTTACTTGTCCGATTTTTGACAGGTGAAGAAGGGTAACCATCCCTTCAGCCATATTTATTTCGTCACTTTTATAAGCTTTCCGGGAATAATCATATTCCGAATGGTACATGGGAAACCCGTCGCCTAAAAAACCGTTATTTACCACAGCCAGGCTGTTTTTATATACGGTGTCCCATCGGGGGTTAACAGCCTTGAGCTTTTCCAGTGCCTCAAAGTCTGCAAAACACAGTTTTAAACTTCCGGACTTCTTTTTATATTTAAAGTCATAATGATTAACCAGATTTTGATTGTTAACATTATACCTGTAGAGAACCTCCTCATAATTTTTCAGAAAGCCGGTATACCCACCCCATAGCCCGTCCGCGCCGTATACAGCTCTGAAAATCCTCAGGTCATCCACTGCCGAGTTAACTCTTGCCGGTCCCTTCTCTGATACAAGCCAGGAAACCAACGGGTCTTTTTTCATATTTTCAATTACATAGCCGTAACTCTTTTCAAAAAGGCCTTTATTCATGGTTCTGACAGCGTACTCCATTACCAGCCCCTGTGATTCGCTTAAAACATCTGTATATTTCAAATCAGAATCCTTCTCGGAAGTATAATTTGTTCTTACCCCGCCCTCCGGGTCAGTCAATTCTTTCTCTATGAAATTCAAGGTTCCGGCAGCAGCTCCATAAACCGCATAATCCAGCATGGCCCTGAAACGCTCCATATCCATGTCCTTCCCGGCATACCAGGCCTTAAGCCGTCCGCTTTCATCCAATACCAGCGTGGTGGGAATAACCTTAAGTCCCAGCAGATTATATACCACCAAATCCTGGTCAAAAACACTCTCAAAGGGAATTTGGTTCTTTTTCAGGTAATCGAGGGCTTGTGCTTTTGTCTCCTTGTTATTGTCAAGCTTGTTGACCAGAAGAAATTCCACATCCGGATACCCCTCCAGAAGCTCCTGTATGGCATGTGCCTGCTCCAGCTCCCTGTTGCAGTGGGGACACCAGCTTGCCCAGAAATTCAGTACCACCGTTTTACCTTTATATTGGGACAGAGCTATCTTTTCTCCATCCTCTCCTACAAAGGCAAGTGAAGATAAATCCTGATTCAGGGTGCATTTGTCAGGAAGCAGATCCTTTTTTCCCGCCAGTTGAGTATTTGCAGAAGCTGAATTTTGACCTGTACCTGTAACGGGTTCGGGGTTGTCTGCGTCCCTATTGCTATTTCTTTCAGAAAGCAGCCAGGCCGTTATCAAGCATATGGAAACAACCAGCATGACAATCAATAATACCTTTATAACTCCTTCTAATCGCCTTAAAGGATTCATGGAAATATCCTTTCTGTTTTTGAGAAAACTATTCTTTCTCTTCCGGCTCCTGTTTCTTTTCATCCCTGTTCAGGTAAGCCTCGGTTACCGTTACGGTAACATGCCCCTGCTTTATGGCGTCAAGCAGGTCAAATTTGTTGTCAACTTCAGTTTCTTCCTTTTCTGCAAGCTCTGCCTCCGAAGGCTTTTGCTCCGCAACAGCTGCTGCCTCCCCAAGGGACTGCTCTTCTGACAGGGCTTCATCTGCAGGCAGGCTTCTGCCAGTTGCCGCCGCCCTTCTTACATCTGCATGATGCCTGAATATTCCGACTACCCCCGCAGAAGCCAGGATGGCAAATACAGGCAATATGTTGTAATGGTATCTGCTCTGGCTTTCAAGGATCATATGCAGTATGGCGACGCCTATAAAATAAAGCACCAGCACATGCTCCGTCCCCACCTTCTTTTTAAACCAGAGGAAAATTCCCGCAAGCAGGGACAGGTATACGAAAACGGTATAATATATATTGTTCCATACCGTTACATTATTTATAAATTCATTTTTCGCCGGGTCGTCTTGCTGGAAAAACGTAGGATTCCAATAATAATCATCGTCTTCCCAAAGCAGGGCATATTTTTGAAAAATAAGATTTGCAATTCCCGCAGGATTTTGCTCCAGCCTTTTTAAAGCCTCTGTCCGGCATGCCACATGAGTCTCCTCCGCCGAGCCGGTTTCTGCAAACTTGTCTATGAGAAAGCCTGCGTCCTTTTCATTCCAGCTTCCCTTTGCATCAATATTAAGTCCTACCATGAGATTATAGCCAAAGGATGCAGTCGTACCCGGAAGTTCCCTGTCGATTGCCTTGGCTGTAGCTGTACTTATCAGCACGGAACAGGCCATATAGCCTGCCAGTATTACCAGAAGCCTGATCCAGCCTCTGGACATGCAGCTTTTTATGAGCCCGGCTTCAGCCTTTGCCGTAATAGGGGCCTTATAAGTAAAGGAGCATATTATTATTGCAATCAGCAGAATAATTGACACCGGCCGTACTCCCCCTGCTATGGCCAGCAGTATGCCCAACGCAATATTAAAAACCAGTATTTTCCAGGATTTTTCAGCAGCAGGCGCCTTGAACAACACAGCCGTAATCCATATGCAGCCAAGTGACAGGCACATGAAAACCGGCTCTGAAGCAATTTGATTTATATAAAGTATCTGTGAAGGCCAAAAAGCGGCTATGGCAGCAGCCAGAATTCCTCCTGCCTTCCCCGCCAGAAGCCTGGCTGTCCTGTTGACGAAAAAAATACTTATCAGGCTGACCAACAGATTAAAATACAAGCCTGTTGAAACCGACGCCCCGAATACTCTGAAAACCAGAGAAAGAATATATGGAAATCCTATAACGTGGGGAAACTGGGAAATATAGTCGCAATAACCGGCACCTTCACTTACAAGCTTGCCCTGGGCCAGTAATTCAGCTACCTTGTAATAGGTCAGGTAATCCGACTCGGGCTGAACCGGCAGGTTGAATATGACCCAAAGCCGCAATAAGGCGGCAGCGGCTATTATTGAAATCAATACAAAAACCTCAAGATAAACGGCGGCTTTCCTGCTTCCCGGTTTGATCCCCGACAGGCTGAAGCGCGAGGTTATGGCGGCTGAAGTATTTAATACCAGCCACAAACCTCCCATAACCGCAAGCATGCCTCCGTACCATATAAACGGATATTTTGCATTGACTCCAATATTCAAGGTGGCACTGAACAAACTGTAACTCAGACATATAACGAAAATAGTCAAACATATGTATGTAAACCAGTTTTTACGTGTTTCCATATACATTCCCCTAACTCTTTTCAACAGGAATAAAAATCAAGTTACATTAAGCGTTATTCTATCATAACCTGCGAAAAATGAATAGATTAATAATTTGACATTTTTTTCATTTTAACATAATCATGGGCTGGGTTTTTAATAAAACCAGCCCATGAAAAGACTTTTAACCGTAAATTTCATAACTGTACTATGTCAACCACGCTTCCAGTTCAAACACAAGCTGTATATATTTATGCTGTACATGCTGTGCTTCTGCTTCCTGCTCCAGGATTTCACCCTCGGCGTCCAGCTCCTTCTAATCGCTTTAAGGGCTTCATGGAAATATCCTTTCTGTTTTAAAGACAATTATTTTAATTAAACATATTGAAGACAAGTATTTTGAAGGCAGCAATTTAAAAGGAAACTATTCCTTCTCTCCCGGCTCCTTTTTATCTTTATCGCTGTTCAGGTAAGCCTCGGTCACCGTTACGGTAACATGCCCCTGCTTTATGGCATCAAGCAGGTTAAATTTATTATCAATCTGACCTGCTTCTTTTTCTATAAGCTCTTCCTCCGAGGACTTTTGCTCCTCAATAGCTGCTGCCTTCTCAAGGGACTGCTCTCCGGATTTGAAATCAGTGGCGGACGTTGCAATGCTGTCAGTTGCAGTCCTTCTTGCATCTGCATGGTGTATGAATATTTCCACTGCCCCTGCAGAAGCCAGGATGGCAAATACCGGCAATATATTGTAATGGTATCTGCTCTGGCTTTCAAGGAACATATGCAGCATAGCAATGCCTATAAAATAAAGTACAAGCACATGCTCCGTCCCCACCTTTTTTCCGAACCAGAGGTAAATGCCTGCAAGCAAGGACAGGTATACGCAGATGATATAATATATATTGTTCCAGATGGTTACACTATTTATAAATTCATTTCTTTGAGACGTCAGGTTGTTTTGCTGCTTCAGGAACAGCAGGTTCCAATAGGAACCATAATCGTCGTTTTCCCACAGAAGGGTATATTTCTGAAAAATAAGATTTGCAATTCCAACCGGGTCCTCTTTCAGCCTGCTTAAGGCCATTGCCCGGGAAGCAATATGAGCCTCCTCCGCGGAACCTGTTTCGGCAAACCTCTGGGTGAGAAAGCTGGAATCCTTTTCATTCCAACCGCCCCTGGATTCAATATTAAAACCCACCATGAGATTATAACCAAAGGACGCAGTCGTACCCGGAAGCTCCCTGTCGATTGCCTTGGCCGTAGCTGCACTTATTAGCAGGGAACAGGCCATATAGCCTGTGAGTATGGCCAGAGCCCTGATCCACCCTCTGGACATACAGCTTTTTATGAGCCCCGCTTCGGCACTTCCCGTAAGACGGGCCTTATAGGTAACGGAGCATATTATGATGGCAATCAGCAAAATAATTGCCACCGGCCGCACCCCTCCTGCTATTGCCAGAAGGATACCCAACGCTATATTAAAAACAAGAATTTTCCATGCCTTTTCACCGTCAGGAGCCTTAAACAGCCTTGCAGCAATCCATATGCAAATAAGTGTCAGGCACATGAAAACCGGTTCTGAAGCCATTTGATTTATATAAAGTATCTGTGAAGGCCAAAAGGCGACCAAGGCAGCCGCAAGAATTCCTCCCACATTTCCGGCCAGAAGTCTGGCTGTCCTGTGTACGAAAAAAATACTCAGCAGGCTTACTGCCAGATTAAAATACAAGCCTGTTGAAACCGATACCCCGAATACTCTGAAAACCAGAGAAAGTATATACGGAAATCCCATGACATGGGGAAACTGAGAAATGTAATCGCAATAACCTGCTCCATCACTTATAAGCTTTCCCTGGGCCAGTAATTCAGCAACCTTGTAATAGGTCAGGTAATCCGATTCAGGCTGCATGGGCAGGTTGGAAATGATCCAAAACCGTAATAAGGCAGCGGCAGTCACTATTGAAAGCAATACAAAAGCCTCAAGGAAAACCGCGGCCTTCCTGCTTCCCGGCTTTACCCACGACAGTCTGAAGTGCGAGGTTATGGCTGCTGAAGTATTTAATACCAGCCACAAGCCTCCCATTACTATAAGCATGCCTCCATACCATATAAACGGATATTTTGCATTGACTCCCATATTCAAGGTGGCGCTGAACAGGCTGTAACTCAGACATATACCGAAAATAGTCAAATATATGTATGTAAACCAGTTTTTACATGTTTCCATATACCTTCACCTTACTCATTTCAACAGGAATAAAAATCAAGTTACATTATGCGTTATCCTATCATAACCAAAAGTGAACAGATTATTCATATGACCTTTTTATTCATTTAAAACAAAATTGTGGGCTGGTTTTATAATAAACCAGCCCACAAAAAACTTTTAACCGTAAATTTCATAACTGTACTATGTCAACCCCGCTTCCAGCTCAGACACAAGCTGTATATATTTCTGCTGTACCTGCTGTGCTTCTGCTTCCTGCTCCAGGATTTCACCTTCTGCATCCAGCCTGTCCAAAGTTTCCGTGACCAGGTTCCTGCGTGCAAAAGTGTAAACCACACCATCCTCCTTGTCAATATGCCGGTGAAGCAGGTGGGTGTATGATATTGCATTTGCTATTACATCCAGCCTTGCCTCGTCATCTCCCTCCAGGACCTTTTTCAGCGCAGTTTCAAGTTCCTGCATGTGGAGTCTTCCAAGGTCATGCTCAACGAGCATTCCGTGGCGGACAAGCATTTCAGCCGGCCGGCCCAGTTCCTTCATCATGCTTTCAAAAAGCAGTTTTTCTTCTTTACCATGGTGGTGTTTGTCGGCGTAATTCCTTACAAAGTCTATAATCTTATAAAAATCCTCATACCTGACCGGCTCGTTTTTCATAACCTTGTAGCAGTATTTTCGCGTAACAGCCAGCATACGTTTTATATATTTATGTTCTTCCACCATCAAGTCTATCAGATTCCTGGACATTCTGACCTCTTTTCCGGCTGGGCAGCCTGAAGTTTTTCTATTCTGTGCAGTCCCTCCGAAGGCGAACTGTATTTGAAGCCGGGGCTGACTGCGCCCACAAAGGCAGCAACCCACGCTTTCCTCAATTCATAAAAATGTCTTATGTCTCCCTTTACCCTTTCCCAATAGGGGGTGTGAAGGCAGGTTGTGGTTCTCCAGACAAATTCATATTCACTTGAGACCGCCACCTCATTTACCCGGTCGCAGGGCATGCCCTCCAGTATAAAATCATTCAATGCATTGAATACCTCTTCCGGCGTATCAGGCTTCTCCGGATATTGGGCTGCCGCCTTCTCCCCCTGTTCCCTGTACAGCCCCAGCAGTTCATCCTTATATGCGCTGCTCTGTTCAAGTATTCCGGTTACCAGCGCAGCCTGCCGGAGTTCGGCACTTTCTATACGGGTCTGCAGCCAGCCATGAATGTTGGAAGTGTCTATTATGTTTTCCAGCGGCTCCTTTCCCATTGAAGCTCCGAATTTTTCATTGTTTTCTGCAATCCACCTGTCAACAGGCATTCCCTTGCCTCCAGCCCATTCAATAATGGACTCCTCGATTTTTTCTGCCCACAGGATTTTATTATAAAGCCAGAAATGGATTTTCCCTAAAAATAAACTCATATGTTCTCCTCTCGATAAGATATACCACAGCAGCTCATACTCAATCTATTTTTTCCATCCTGTGCTAAATTATTATTCCATCAGCACCTTGGCAATATATATCTTTTATGGATATGTCGAACAAATCTTTAAGGCTTGGTCAGCCAGGCCGGTTATAAATATCTATCATAAATTCCGCCGGCGCAGCAGATGAAATTCCTTTTTCACCATCAGCAGTGTCCAGAGCACAATAACCGCATCAATTGCAAAGGAGCCGTAATAAATGCCGGATACTCCCAGCCATACAGGCACCAGCAGCATAACCGGCACATAGAAAACAAGCTGTCTGGCAATGCCTATCATTGCCGCAGGCTTTCCCTTGTCAATGGAAGGAAACAGGGTCATTGCCATGAAAATAAATGAAAGCAGGGGAAGAATTGCCATATAAACCCGGAAGCATATCAATTGTAAATCTGTAAAAACCTGCTCCTTCAGCATCATGCCCAGCACCTGTCCCGGCACCGCCATGGAAAGCAGCCAAAACGGCAAGGTCAGCACAAGCGCCGCAACCGCAAACAGTTTATATGCTCTGATAACACGTTCATACTGCCTTGCTCCGTAATTTATTCCTATGGCGGGCTGAAGTGCACGCATCAAACCGAAAATCGGCGTCAGCAAAAAGGTAAAAATCCTGTATACAACACCATAAAATGCAATATCCGCCGTAGTTCCGTATTTCGCCAGCGCATTGAACACAAATACCGACTGCACAAGACTCATGATACTCATAATAAAGGCCGACATACCCAACCTCAGAATAGAGGTTCCAATATCCCTGTCCCAGCGTATGGAAAGCAACTTCGACCTGAAGGACGCAAAGCCCTTACCAAAATAGAACCAGCCTATAACAGTATATGCCAGCATTCCTATGTTGGTGGCCCAGGCCGCCCCTTCCACCCCCAGCGGGAATATGACTACCAGCAGATATTTGGCAGCCACATCCACAAGGAGGCCTCCCCCCATCATGACCGCGGCCATTTTCATCCGGCCTTCCGCCCTTACGATCATGTTACCGGCAAGGCCGTATATCCAAAAGAAAGCTCCTATAATGGTAATTCTGAAATACCGGTCACCCAGCAGCAGTTCTTCACCTGCGGCGCCCATTACTTGCAGCAGCCGGCTGGAAAGCAGCAGTCCCACCACCATATAGACTGCCGTCATTGCAAGGGAAAGCACATTCAGATTGCCCAGCAGCTTATCCTGAGTGGTCTTGTCCCTGGCGCCCAGGGCAATACTCAAGACAGCCCCCGCTCCCGTGCCCAGCAGCGAGCCAAAGCCCACGCTGATCTGAGAAAGCGGATATGCCACAGACACTCCCGCCAGTGCTGTCTCTCCCACATACCTTCCTACGAAGAAAACATCCAGCATGGAGTTCATCCCGTATAACACCATTGCTACTACTGCAGGCCATGATAAATCAATCATCACCTTCCACAAATTTCCGTTCAGGATGAACTGCTTCTGCTTTTCTTTTTGATCAGTTAATATTCCTTCCATATAAATACCCCCATTCTCTTTTAGCAAAATAACATAAGCGGCAGTTAGCATACGCTAACCACCACTTATATTATATAGGTTCTTTTCAGTTTTCTCAGCTCCCAAACGACGGCTTTGAATCCAATCAGACAGAAACATGCACATACTGCTGCTGAAGCTCTTTTACCAGTTGCCCCGATATGCAGCCCACCTTTTCCCGGGTTTCTGCCAGCTCTCTTTCCGGATTTGACATTTCAACAATTCCGGCACCTACCCTGACCCAGGCCCCTTCCTGATTCTGAAAGACACTTCTCAATACCAGTGCCGCGTCCAGAGTCCCATCCCAGTCATAAGTCATTACACTGCCGCTGTACAGGTTTCTCGGGTCCTTTTCAATCCTTCCGATTGCTTCAATGGCCTCTTTCTTAGGAATCCCGGAGGCAGTGACAGCAGGAAAAAGCTTGAAAAATGCATGCCAGGTGTTATTTCCCTCACAGAGCTTTCCTCTCAATCTGGAGCCCAGATGCTGTACCGTTCCCCGTTCAATGACCTTCATGAACTCCGTTACCACCACGGAATCCGGCACGCACACCTGTTCCAGCTCTTCATCCGCCAGCTTCACAGAAATCGCATGTTCTGCATTTTCTTTTGGGTCATTCAGAAGTTCTTCCCTCAAACTCTTGTCTGTCGTGGAATCCCCGGTCAAAGCCCTGGTTCCAGCCAGAGGAAAAGTATAAACAGTGCCGGAAGCATCTACTTCCGCAACGGTTTCGGGGCTGAAGCCGGCCACTTCCAGGTTGGAAAACCTGTACAGGTATGACCTTGCAGGAGTGTTTCCGCTCCTGCCGTGAATATAGGTTTTAAGCATATCAAGCCTGTTCAGCACAGGAATCTTTCTGGATAGGATGACCTTCTGGTATTCTCTGTCTTTTATCTCCTGTACTGCAAGCCTGACTATATCCATATAGTAATCCCGGTCAAAGGACAGCACTTCCTTCCCGTCATAATACGAAAAAGGCTCTTCTTTGCCGCAGCGCTCCGCCGCACTGCGCACATTGCTCTCCATGCTTTTTAAAGCTTCCTCGTTCAATGCACGCAGCAGTATTATATCCTTTTTGACCCTGTATTCCCTGTCCGGTATGACAAAATGAAGAAGCTCCTTTGCTTCTGCTCCCAGGTCCATTCCGTATATATGTCTTGCCAGGCCGAAGTTTGCTATTCCGTAAGCCCTCCAGCCATCAACATCCATTGACCTGAACACCTTGTCAATATCCTGTCTGAGCTCAGATACCCTTACGCTCTGTTTTGCATACTCACCTTGTATGACTATTTCCTCCGGTGAGGCAATTATTTCTTTATGAATTCCTATACCCACAGATACAACATCCTTGTTTTCATATAAATAGCAATTATCCCTTTCACCGCCGCATATATGGCCCGCAAGCTCATAAATGGCCATGCCGCTCCGGTTTGAAATGTATTTTTCATAGTATTTTTTCATTAATATTTCCATGCCTCCCATCTCGCACAAAACTCCATGAAAGTCACGGCATGGAATCGGTGCAACATTTTTATTTGCTTCAAAATTTCTTTCAACCTTAGTCCTCTCTTTCAAATCGACAGAAAATCCTGTCTTATATCAAAAACCTCTCCCAGCCCCCACTGTGAAATAAAATAAGCTTTTCCACATGCTCTCTGGCCTTTTCCCGGTCAAAGCCGTGTCTCACGGTCTCAAAAAAACCGTCAAAAAACGAACGGCTCATCATATGAATAAATTCCACGGTAACCTTGGGCAAATTCCTTATTTCAGAATCAATGGCAACCAGATACTTTTGGGTGTGCTCTGTCTCCAAAGCAGCAAGCTGCTCTATGAAGCTCTCGTAAACTGTTCCCTTGGAACAACAGACAATCAGATAGAATGCATCAAAGTTGTCATAAATGTAATCCAGCAGCTTATACGCAAAATTGCTGGAATTTTCTCCTCTCCCCTCCATCTGCTCCTCTTTGGGACATGCGGAGAAATTTTTCAGATACTCCTCTACAAGCCCCAGAGAATAGTCCACCTGCTCCTTGACAAAATACGAAAACAGCTCCTCCTTATCAGAAAACCTGGTATAAATGGAACGCGGACTTGTTTTTGCCTTCTCTGCAATCCTCCTTAAGGATGCCGCAATAAAGCCATAATTCATAAATTCCTCTTTTGCAGCCGCAATAATGTTTTCCGTTGCTTCTTCAACCCATAAAGCCATATTTTTCCCTCCTGATGAAAACAGCGTTTTAATCATTATACAGCTAAGGGTTGGCGGCAAACAAGCGGAAATACCATGGATAAAGTTTGATTCTCCTTTACTGCCCGCACATATATTTATTTATTATCCCTGTAATTAACCGGGGCTCCCTGCTCAAGGCCTCTGCATGACCCTTGTGAGGGAATTCATGTATATCCGGTGCTTTGAGGCATATTCGCTCCACCAGCGGAATGGAGTTTTTTGCATAAATTTCATTCCCTCCCAGCAGAATTCCCACCTTCATTCCCAATTTTTCACTTCTTTCCTTTATATCATAGCTGTAGGCAGCTAAAAATGCCCTGTACAAAGCCTCTTGAGTAATATCGGGAAATATCAGCGGCTGTAAAACATCAACATCATTATTTGACAGGTATCCCATATTTTCTTTGACCGGGGAGATAAGATGCTCACCGTTGATTATCTTTTTAAATTCCCCTGCCATAATGGCGGAATACTGCTCGGTCATTTCTCCCATGGACTCATATTGCCCGCTGTCCAGGATCAGCGTTGAAACACTTAGCTTGTTTTTCAGCGCAATTTCCAGAGCAATACTTGCTCCCAGTGAAATACCGTAAATAATGTCTATATCTCTGACAGCCCTTTGATTAAGTGAATGGATAATCTTATCTGCACTTTCCTCCACCGAGACCATAAATTCATCAGGCTCATGACAATGGCCCTCCAATTCGGCTATCAAAAGGCAGTACTTATCCCTTAAAGCATCTGCAATGCTTGCAAAGCAGGTCTCCCAATAAAACCCCGCACCATGAATCAACATTACTCTCCGTTTACAACTGTCTCCAATCATATGTATCCTAGATTTCCCCTTCATCGCACTCATCCTCACTCCTTTCCTGTGTTTCACAAATAGCCAGCCGCGCATTTAAGCCGTCCATATCTTCAATCAGGGCTTCACTGCTTATAATGTCCATTGCATAATAGATTCCATTTTTCAAAGGGGCGGACAGCAGGGACTTTACCGCGTATGCTGCAATAATAGCACTGATTTCACTGCTGCAGTCACTTGTCATTTCAGCCTTTCTGACTAATCTTTTATTACCGCTGAGGCCTTGACCTTCAATTTTAATATAAGTAAATTGCCGGCGGTCTTTCAAATTTCTCCTGAATATTTCTATTACTTCCCCAACTATCTCCCTGTAGCCCTCACCTCCGGATTTCAGTCTTATAACTGCCATCTGCAGCTTTTGTATTATTTCCTCCCCAAAGGAGGTGTTGTACCAGTTTGCTTTCTGAAGAGCATATTTTCTGGCTATCCTCTCAGTTTCTACTGTGAGATAGTTTTGAAATCTGTAGCCTTTGTTCCTGATGATTTCGAACCTTTCTCTTTCATCCCTCCTTAAATATCCATTGTCATAATAGTTCAAGGCCACCCCGAAGCCTGACAGGTTTGTCAGAATAAAGTCTTCAATTGCAGATTGGCTGGGCGTCTCTTCACTTACGCTCAGACCGCAGATTTTTTCAGGTATGTCAAAGGATTCACAGATATGGCGCATTAATAATCCGCTCATCCCCGGGAAATAACCGCTGGACAGTACAAAAACATTTTCCTCCTTTATATCAGATAATTTCGTCTCCAAAAATGCTTCCCCGGAGGGGTCTACATATGGAATACGGAGTTGGGAAGCAATTCTGGCCACTTTCTCACCGTTCAGGAAGGAGGCTCCTCCACAGTTCACAATGATGTCACACTGTCCGCAGAAATGCCTTACCGCTTCAGTATCTGCTATATCGACCCTGGTAAACACACAATTTTCAGAGGATTTCTCATATCTGGAATAATAGGAGGCTATAACAGGGTACTCCTTTTTTAAAACTTCCACTGTCCTTTTTCCTATCTCCCCCGTCCCGCCAAGAACCCCTACTCGTTTCATTTTTACCACATTTCCTTTCCACGCAGTTTTTACATGTTGTAAATACGGGTATTCCGGAAGCTATTTCATTTTAATATTCTGAACTGCCGTAAAATTTGCATCCCGGGTAAATTTATAATCTGCAATCCGGTCATTGAATAAAACCACCTGGTGGGTGTAATAAATGGGAGTATTGAGACAGTTATCAGCCATGGCGGTTAATATTGTACCGTATATCTCCCGGATTCTTTTTTCGTCCGCAGAGGAATTAACTTCGCTGACAAGCTGTGCTTTTCCGGGCAGGAAGCCTGCTGCTTGAGACATGACCGGGTCCATTGACTTATCCGGGTCCATATTGCTGATTACATTGGCCGGGTCATAGTAGCCGCCCTGTGTTTTAAAAACCGTCAAGCCATATTTACCTCCTGTTATCATTGCAAACCAATCCATCATGGGAGCAGCTTTTGGAGTCAATTCAATTCCTATCTTCTTTAGCTGGTCGCATATATAAACCGCCATATCGTCATCCGAGGCAGAGCCTGTTTGGTATAAGAAGTCTGCAGCCAGCCTGTTTCCATCCTTTTCCCTGACACCGTCCCCGTCGGTATCCCTGTATCCTGCCTTATCCAGCAGCACTTTTGCATTTTCCGGGTCAAAACCGTATACCTTTTGTTCCACATCGCAGAAGGGCAAGGCTTTTGAAAAAAAGGTGTCTGCTTTTTCATAAAGTCCGCCGTAGATGTTATCCACAATATTCTTTTTGTCAATTGCGGAAGCTATGGCTTCTCTCACTATCCTGTCCCCGAAAACCGGATGGCTCAGATTATAGCCTATGTAATAGGTTTGTGTGGCATTGGTATCCGCCTTTGCGCCAAAGCCCGCAGTGTTTTTCATCTCCAGGTAGCTTTCCGAAGAAATCTTGGAAATACCTGAAATAAAATCAATTTCTCCATTTTTCAGTGCAAGAATTTTGGCATCATTATCAGCCAGCACTTTAATGGAAAAGCTGTCAACCTGAGGCTGTTCTCCCCAATAGTAAGGATTTTTCACAAAATCATAGGTCTGCCCGTTTCCGTCTCCCTTGTACATGTATGGGCCGGTGCCGAAGGTTGCCGTATTGAAGCTGCCTTTCACCGTCAAATCCTCATTCAATTGTTCGCTTGAAACTATACCGAAAGGATTCGCCAGGCACAAATCCCTCAGAGTGCTGTAATAGGGCTGTGTCAGTTGCAATTCCACCGTGTGCTCCCCCGTTGCCTTCACATCGCTTATAATAGTTGAAAGTTTTCCGTAGGAACCGTTATATTGCCCCAGATTCACCGGAGTGGCCTTAAGGGATTTTACCACATCCTCAGCAGTCAGGTCGGAGCCGTCGGAAAATTTCACCCCCTTTCTTATATCAAAGGTATACACCTTTCCATCCTCGCTGACCGACCACTTTTCCGCCAGCGAGCCTGTGAGCTTTCCAGCTTCATCATACTGTACCAGCGTGTCATAGAAGCTGGTCAGATAATAGGTTATTCCATAGCCTCCCGACGAATTGGCAGGAGTTATGATTGTATAGAACGATTCAAAATTCCAGCTTTCAGGCAAATTGACATGTACCCCTCCAGCCGTCTTAATATTTGTTTCCTTTTCCCCGGCCCCGCCGTTTGCACTTTCCCTGCAGGCTCCCAGTGTAACTGCTATAATTACAGCCATTAATAATGTTATAATCCTTTTACCTGTCATTTCTATCCTCCATATCCTTCTTTTTAAACCAACTGATTTGTATTATTTCTCTGATATATGCCCAGAGGCTTATACCAGCTTGCTTTTAACAGAAGCTTACTGTACTCGTCTTTGAACACAGATATATCTCCTGAGAACCTTACCTTTTCCAGCAATTGTGAAGCCCTCATTACAAGGATTTCCTCCGCCACCGAGACGGCAAGCTCAATATCATGGGTAATAAATATTGCTGTAAAGCCCATGGAATCCTGAAGCAGGAGAATATCCTCCGTGATTTTTTTCCTCAGAGGCAGATCAAAGCCATTGGTTGCCTCATCAAATATCAGGCATTTGGGCTGCACAGCCAGGGCTCTGGCAATGGCAACCCTTTTCTGCTCTCCTCCCGAAAGTTCATCTGGATACCTTGAATAACAGTCTGCCGGTAAGCTGCATAATTCCATCAGCTCTTCACACCTCTTTCTTCTCAGGGCTTTGTTCATATGAAAAAAGCAGACCAGAGGTTCTTCAATGGACCTTCCCACCGTCATTTTGGGGTCCAGTGCAGAAAGAGAATTTTGCTGGATAAGCTGGACTTTTTTAAAGTGCTCCCTGGGACTTTTATTTTTCCCGTATACCGGGGTTTCTTCAACAAATACATTGCCGCCGCTTGGTTTTTGGAGTCCTGCCATCATCCTGGCAAGAGTGGTTTTGCCCGACCCCGATTCCCCTACTATCGCATACCGGCCCCCCTTTCTGAAACTTGTATTGAGGGGGGATACTGCCGTAAACTTATCCTTGGAAAAAAAGTTTCCCGAAAAAGCACAGCTCAGGTTTTTAAGTTCCATCATCATATGCCGCCTCCCTCCTAGACAGCCGCATTCAAAAAGTCTCTGGTGTATTCCTCCCTGGAGTTGTTCAGAATATCAGCCGTTCTGCCTGCTTCTATCACCCTGCCCTTATCCATTACAAGCATTTTGTCCGAATTTGCCGCAGCGCTCAAATCATGAGTGACAAACAGAATTGACATTCCCTGTTTACAGAGCTTTTTCAGTTCCCTCATCAGCTCTATTCTATTGCAGGCGTCAATTGCCGTGGTGGCCTCATCAGCCACCAGCATTTGAGGCTTATTTACAAGGGCGGTTGCAATCATGACCCTCTGCAGCATCCCTCCGGAAAGCTCAAAGGGATAACTTTTAAGGATCCTCTTTGTGTCTGTAAGTCCTAAACTATGCATTGCCTCTTCACACTTCGCTGTTATTTCAGCCCTGGGCAGCTTTGCATTATGCTTTTGATAGGTTTTTACCATTTGCCGTCCCACAGGTATGGATGGATTGAAAGCAGTCATGGGATTTTGCATGATAAAGCAAATCTCCTTTCCATAGATTTTCCGCACCTGCTCTTCAGGAGCATTCAAAAGCTCCGTATCGTTGAAGCAGACCGTGCCTTCCGCTTTAAAGTCAGCTCCCAGAAGTCCCATTATAGCTCTGCATACCGTGGTCTTCCCCGCTCCCGAGCTTCCGACTACGGCCAGCATCTCACCCTTCTCAATTTTGAAGGAAATCTCCTCCGTTACGCTTTCACCAGATGTAAATGATATTTTTAAATTCCTTACATTAAGTGGCATTTATTTCATCCTCCCTACCAATAAAATCCCTTAGCCCCTCTCCAAAAAGATTGAAGCCCGCACAGCATAGTACCAGGCAAATCCCCGGATAAATAATCAAGCCCGGATTTGTATAAATACTGTTTCTCGCCTCATTTAGCATGGCTCCCCATTCTGGAGTTCCAGCTATAAGTCCTATGCCCAGAAAGGCAAAGCTGGACACCGATATGATTGCCGAGGCTATTCCCGTTGTAAAATAAATCAAAAACTGCGGCAATACATTGGGAATCAAATGCTTCATCACAATCCGCAGTTCCGATGCACCCGCAAGCCTTGCCGACTCTATGTACTCTTTTCCGCATTCACTCCTTGCATAGGAACGTACCATTCTCATAAACCATGCGGACATTGAAATACTTATAGCTGCCAGAATACACAGCACAGAATTGTCTATGGAAGTAACCAGCGCCATTGCAATTACAATTAACGGAAATGCCATTAAAATGTCACAGAACAGCCCTGCAATCCTATCCGCTATGCCTCCCTTATAGCCGCAATAGCAGCCTGCAAACAGGGTGACTGCCGCAAGCAGAACCAGCACAGGCACCGACAAACCCATGGAATATCTCGCTCCGTATAGGATTCTTGAAAGCTCGCATCTGCCCATCTGGTCACAGCCTAAAGGAAATTCGGCTGAAGCTGCGGCATTTTTCCTGGAAAGGTCTGTGGCATTCGGATCATTTGGTGCTAAAACCGGAGCCCACAATGCAATCAGAATAAAAGCCGCTATCAGAGCCAATCCAACAACCATTGTCTTTTTTCTTTTCATATTGCTTCCCGGACTTCTTTTTACAATAGAAATATTGAACTTATGCATGGACCTGCTGCCTCCTTTTCAGATTTTTAACATTCTTCAGGCTTTTCGCCTGTACGCAGGGCATATGATGCCTGAAAGTATGTCGGCTGCAGTATTGAACAGTACAAACAGCACCGCACATATCAGTATTGAACCTGAAATGCTGTACACATCCATGCTTTCACAGGCTTCCATGAGATAATAGCCCAGGCCCCGTATGGAAAAAACACGTTCTACCAGGGCTGAGGTGCCGAAAAGTGCCGCACAGTATTGGGCAAATATTGTTATTGCCGCCGGCAAAGCATTTCTAAGGACTTCCCCATAAATAACCTGAGAATTGGAAAAGCCTCGCGCTCTTGCATAAACCACATAATCGCTTTTCAATTCATTTAATATGGAAGCCCTCAGCACCCTTACAGATATGCACATCACCGGAAATGCCATGGATATGGACGGCAAAATCAAGGCTTTCAGACTCCCGTCGAAAATAACCTTGAATACAGGTATCTCAACGGCAAAAGCGGTGAGCAGTATTAAGGCAAGCCAGAAGCTGGGAACACAGATTCCCAGGATACAGATTATCCGCATTGCATTGTCAAAAATGCCTCCCTTTAAGATGACCGAAAAGGCCGCTGTCAAAATTGTAAATACAGCCACCCAGAACATAGCCATACCGATAAGCATGCAGGTTGCAGGCAGCGCCTCCAGTATGTTTCCTATTACCGGCTTTTTGTTGGTAATGGCAGTCCCCAGGTCTCCTCTGAACACACCTTTTATGTAATCCGCGTATCTTTCCCCAAAAGGGGCATCAAGCCCCAATTCCTGTCTCACCGCCTGTATCTGTTCTTCAGTAGCAAAAACACTTTGCTTCCTGACAATGATTTCTGCCGGATCAGTTCCGGTAAAAAGCTGCAGGCAAAAGCTCAAAGTAACTACACCGAATATGACTGCGGCCAGTCCCAGCAACCTCTTTAAAAGTCCAATACCGAAACTGATCTTATGCATTTGGTTTTCCCTCTTTCCTGATATGTTTTATTCCCCTGTGCCATGACAGCCGCAGGCGGCGTCATGGCACAACTCCCTCTCTTGTGCCGGTATAAAATCCAGTATCTTATCAATGTTCTTTTTCAGGTTGGGTTCAATAATACAGTCAAAATGCTGTCCTGAAATAATGTCATACTTAAAGCTGCCCTTGATATAAGGACTCCAGGTTTCAAAATTTTCTCCGAAAAATTCCCGGTAGAAGCTGGCTCCCTGCTGTTCACAGGAAAATATCCTGACATTGCCGTAATAGGGCTTTGGCAGGTGACTTGCCACACACCCGAAATTTTGAGCAAATATGTGAAACAGCGTATTCAGCATTTTCCTCTCATGCTCCATTAAATCCGCATCATTTCTGTCTATTGTGGCATAGAGCTCATTGAGCCTCTCGGATATGGGCTTGACGGATAGTCTGCGGAACTCTTCCGCAACCTCCTTAAATTCCCCCTGCAGGTTGCATAAGGCCTCGGCGGTAACTTCACCGTCTCCCTCCTGCACGATGTACCTGATGCATCTTTCCAGGGTATCTTCGCTTGTTTTATAGCCTGCCTTGTATTCGTCGGCATTTATAAGCTTTGAGAAGGTTCTCTCCAGCAGCAGTTCATTTTCAAGGCTTGATTTCAGGGCTCTGTCATAGGCTTCGTCTGTCATTCCGCCAAAAGCCGTCATAGCCTTGTTCATTTGTATGGTGGCACTGATCAAGGTTACGTCTGACACACTGAGCCCGTATTCTCTCAGATATTCCGCAGCCTCCAGCGCTATGAGTCCCCCTACGCAATGGCCCATAAGTATGTAATTTGAATAGCCAAGCTGCTTCAGAATTCTGCCGTATTTTTTTCCCAGGAGCTTAAAGGTGTCCTGTGTCTCCATGGAAACATACTCGGCCTCATTCCCAAAGGAGAAACCCAATATGCTTTCATTTTCTCCGCTGGCTTTTTCAATATGGGAAAGCAAGGCGGTATATGCCGACAAAGTCCCCGTTCCCGCATGGAATAAAACCTTGGCCACAGATTTTTCATTGGGCTGGCTGCTGTTTTTAATCTGTATGAGAGAGGGGTCAATGAAACTGTCTTTTTCATTTTGGAATTTGTGTATTTTCATGGCAAGCTCTCGTACGGTGGGGGTCTGTATCATCTCTGTCAGCAGGGCGCTCCATTCCCAGTCCTTTGCCTCTTCAATTTCTTCTACGGTCTTTCCCACCACCTGGGCAATCAAAAGAGAATCACCTCCCACATTATAGAAGTTGTCGTCTCTTCCTATGGAGGCTGCTTTTAATTCTCTGCGCCATATTTCTGCTATCCGCTTCTCCAGATCTGTTTCGGGCATTTCCTTTTCGTCTCCCCCGATTGAAGAATTGGTCTCACTATTCTCCAGAAAGGCCCTTATTTTTTTCACATCTACTTTTCTATTTTCTGTAAGCGGCATTGTGGGCAGTATGACCAGGTTGCCCGGAATCATGTAGGAGGACAGGCTGTCCTTCAGATACTGCAGAATGTGATGCTTTTCCAGCTTTTCATATTCACTGCCGAACCTGGCAATATAGATTGTCTGACCGCACAAATCCAGTTTGCTGTCTTTGTGGGGGAATTGATAAACTATCTCCCCGTTATGCCTTTTAAGAATGCTCTCCCACTGGCCTCGTGAAAAGAAAGTCTCGTCTTCCCCCCGTTCGTCAAGAAACCCTGTCAAGCCGTCCTTGAATTCCATGGAGGTGAGAAGCATGTAGCTCATGCGGGTCTCCTCCAAAATTATCATGCTTCCGTTATCCGCCAGCAAATTACGCAGGTTTTCCATTACATGATGTATATCTGTGGAATTATGCAGGACGTTTGCGCACAGGATCAAATCAAAGGAGAAGGCCTCATAGCCCTGCAGTGCAAATTCCCTGTTAATATCAAAGATTCCGTATTTCACCCAGCCGTATTTTCCGAAGTTCTCCTGTGCCTTGTTTAAAAAGAAGGTGGACAGGTCAGTAAAGTGGTATTCCACATTATGGCCGTCCAGCGCGGGTATCAGATCGATGGAGGTCCCTCCTACTCCGGCTCCCACCTCCAGAATGCGGAATACCTTTTCCGGATGTTTTTCGTTGGATTTGCCGCATAAATAAAGGATTTCCTCCCTGGCTATGCCATTGTGCATGCTGTTGATTTTATTGTCGTGATATGCGGCCATTGCAGGCTTTACATCTCCCTTTGGAAACAAAAGGTTTAATGGATTTTCATTTCCCTGAATCATCTGGGGAAGCAATTCACTGGACTCCTTGAGATATTGGAGAAATTCCCTGCTGTAGTTGAAGGCCTCCTCTGTTTTATAAAAATCCTCCCAGAGAGCACTGGAATCAAAATTATGCTGATTTTCAACGAGCATGTAGGTTTCCTCCTGCTCCCTGAGAATTCCTTCCTGTGCCAGTACCTTCAGCCATCTTTTCGTCAGCTTGTGAAGCTTTTCCGGAATGTTCATCACCTGTGTCAGCTCACTAAAGCTGTGTGCCTTATGTAAATCCTTGAATATTCCATACCCTCTGAACACATTATAGATATCACTGATAACCACCAGCTCCGACTTTCTGGTCCAGATTTCCAGCAGATTTTCATCGATGCTGCCGGCATGGGATTTTCCCGCAGAATTCAGCATTTCCAGCTCCTGGGCGTCAATTTCCGCTTCCATGGAGCCGCTCTTTCTTTTAGGCGAGACTGCGGCACTGATTTTCAATTCGTCAGGGGGTGTTCCCACCGTCAGGGCAGCCGCTGAATCTATTTGGGGATATTCCAATAAGGAAGCCCTTATTTCAGCCAGTTCTATCCTGTGTCCGTGTATTTTTACCTGCTCGTCACCGGCCTCCCTGCCTTTGAAGATAATCATGCCATCCCTTCTGTAGCAGCCCCTGTCACCGGTTCTGTAGATTCTTTCTCCTGTTCCGGGCAGAGTAAGGTACTTTTCCGAATTCAAGACGGCATCATTGAGGTAGCCTGCTGACAAGCCGTCTCCTCCGATATACAGATTACCGTCTACATAATCCGGGCAAGGCTGCAGATATTTATTCAGCACATGGAATTTTTGATTTGCCATGGGCCTGCCGTAGGGTACACTTTTTTCAAAGGTTTCATTCCTTTGTATATCATAATAAACGGACCATATGGACGCTTCGGTAGCACCGCCCTTGCTCACTGCCGAAATATTTGGGAAAAGGTTGTATATCCTGTCAGGCAGATTTGCAGGTATCCAGTCACCTGATAATATGGACAGACGCAGGAAGGTGCTTTTTCTTATGCCCTCCGCCGACTCCAGATAATTGACTATCATCTGGGTCTGTGCAGGTACTGTGTTCAACACGCTCACCCTGTGAAGCAGTATCAGATCGTATAAATATTTGGGGTCCTTAATGCCGGACGGATTTGGCAATACAAGAGTACCGCCAACCAGAAGACAACTGAAGAGATCAAATACCGAAAGGTCAAAAGACAGGTTTGCCAGCCCCAGGAACACATCCTCCCGGCTGATGCCGTACCGCTCATTCACATCCAGGATTGTATTCATTGCCGCCCTGTGTGAAATAATAACCCCCTTGGGTTCGCCGGTGGTCCCCGAGGTGAAAATGATATAGGCCGGACGGTCATAGTCCCTGTCCCGTTCAAAGCGGCTTAAATCTCCGTCGCCCGGTTGAAGGCCTCTCACATTGACATTGTGGCAGCACTGCTGCAATTCCGGCTCCTCCTGCTCAGACAGCAGAACCCTGATGCCGGCGGTGTTTATTATTTTTTTCTTTCTTGCAGCAGGCTGCTTTGCATCAATGGGCACATATGTGGCTTTCATCAGCAGTACAGCCATTACCGCCGCCACCTGCCACTCATTTTTATCAATATTTATCCCTATGTTGTCTCCTGCTGTGACACCTTCTGCTTTTAAGGCCTCGGCAACACAACGCACATATTTTGCCAATGCCCCGTAGGTAAATTCGCTGTCATCGGTTATAAGGGCAGTTTTGTTGGGGAAAGCTCCAAGCGACTCCAGGAACCCCTCCTCCAGCATGAGCGGTGCGAAATATTTACCTGTATCGTTGATGCGTTTTCTCACAGCCAACGTGTCCCGGGGCAGGCTCACCGGATGCAGCCGGGAAAGCACCCTGCCCGCGTTCTCCTTGCAAATGGAGAATATCAAGCCGGAAAAACTTTCAAACATATCATTTATCATATGTTCTTCAAAAACACCTTCTCTGACATCCCAGTTTATTTTTGCGCCTCCGTTTTCATCCGATACCTGGCAATCAATATATACCTGGGGGGTCTGGCTTATCTTGTACTCAATGCTCCTTCTGACTGTGGCGTCATTTTCACCTGCCAGTCCCACGGTACTTGTAAACACCACAGGAATGATGACATTCTTTTTTCTTTCCTTGGTCAGCTTCCTTAATACTTCAACACCCGAAAGAGCATTGTGTTCCAAATCGGCCCAGAGGTCCTCCTGTATTGTTTTTGCCCTTTCAAGGAAGGTCCTTTGAAAATCCAGCTTCACCGACAAGACATTGACATCTGTGAAATCACCCACAACCCGGTCTATATCCTCAACAACCCGTGGCCTGTTGAAAAAGGTGGTGTTTATGCAGAAGCTCTCATTTGAAGACCACAGTGAAACCACTTCCGCCAGTGCGGACAGCACAAGCACCGTTGGGGTAATCTGGCTGTCTTTTGCAACACCGCATAGTTTGTTCCATTTCTCACCATCGAGAAATATTCTCTTCTGGGAGAATTCATGCCCTGTGAGCCCTGATTTCTTAAGCACCGGCAGCTCAGGAGCCTCCCCCATTTCCGGCAGCTTATTCTCCCAGTATTCCAGAGCATTTTGCCGTTTCCTGCTGTTCAGGAGCTTCAGATTATTCTGGTAGCTTACAATATCCCTGTATAAGGTTGAGTATATTATGGGCATATCCGGCTTTCTGTAGAACTCTTCCAGATCATTTAAAATAATGTTCATACTCAGAAAGTCTGCAATCAGCATATCCAGTGAAAAATGGACAATACTTCTTCCGTCCTCCACACTCAAAGCCACATCACACATGGGCCATTCTCCAAGCTTATACTGCTTGTTGGCAAGCTGTGACCTGAGCCTTTCCTTTTCCCGGCTGCTCTCTTCAGACTTCTCACGCAGGTCTGCAAAAGTGATTTTTACATGGGGGACAGTTTCCTGAACAATCTGGCAGCCTGCATCAAATATGACCGCCCTGAGCATGTCATGCTTCCGGATTACTTTATTCCAGGCAGTTTCAAGTCCATTTACGTCCAGTATTTCATCAAATACCACTTCCAGGTAGCCGTGGCAGCCTACTCCCCCCAATTCATACATTTTGTTTCTTCCAATAACATAAGAACTTTGAATATCTGTCAGCGGGAATTCTTCAAACCTTGCCGCAGTATTATTGGTGAACATGGTATTGTTTGTCGCTTCCAGGTATTTCAAAAGCTCCGCCTTATTATCCTTCAGGCTTTCTCTTATTTCTTCGGTCACTGCGCCTTTAGGAGCCTTGAATTTCACTGCTTCCCCTTCGCTCCACATAACAATTTCTTTTTCTGAGAGTTCCTCAATTAATTTCCTGATATCCATATTTCATCTCCTTTCAAATGACACTCAAGTATTTTTCGCCGGTATAGCGGTTGATTTTAAATGGCTTCAACTTCAAAATCGCTGTTCAGTTTATCAATTTCCAGTGCAAATGCATGAATAGTAGGGGCTTTAAATAATATTCTTACCGATATGTTCACCGGGTCATCAAAAATGGCTTCGATTCTGGTTACTATGGCCACCGCCTTCAGACTGTCTCCCCCCAATGTAAAGAAATTATCAAACCTGGACAGCCTTTCCCTGTTGAGAACCTCTTTCCATATTTCTCCTATCTGTATTTCCAATGGATTTTGAGGCGGAACGTAAGTCTCAGTATCCGTGTGTTCATTTAAAAGCCTTTGTATCTCCCTTTTATCCGGCTTTCCATTTTCCAGCAATGGAATTCTGCCTGAAAAGTAATATGTTTCAGGTATCATGTAGCCTGGTAAAAGTTTTTCCAAAGCACTTTTCAATGCCTCCCCTCCCGGTTCCATTTTTTCCTTCAGCACCACATATGCAGCCAAACGGCTTCCCCCTGCCCTTTTGACAACACACACAACAGCATCTGCAATCCGGGGATTTTTCTTCAAGGCGCTTTCGATTTCTCCGATTTCTATCCTGTAACCTTTTATTTTTACCTGATTATCCTTTCTGCCTAAAAACTCAATGGTGCCGTCCTTCCATATCCTTCCCGCATCCCCGGTTTTGTACCACCTTATGGTATCCGTTATAAACTTTTCCCGGGTCAGCTCTTCATCCCCCCTGTAGCCCTTGGCCACTCCTGCGCCTCCTATCCGGAGTTCTCCCTGAACATACTCGGGGCATATCCTTCCCAGGTCATCCATTACTCTATATATCTGATTTCCCAGTGGGTTCCCATACGGAATTGATACCCAGGCAGAGGGTATTTCCCTGGGTACAATAAGATAATTTGACCAGACGGAGGCCTCTGTAGCTCCTCCCATTGCCGCCACAACAGAGTTTTCGCTTCTGTTGTAGAATCTTGAAGGCAGGTCAAGAGCTATCCAGTCTCCTGAGAGCATTGCCACTCTTATATTGAGCTTTCTTCCCTTTCCCTCAGCCATGGTGACCAGCATGTCAAAGAGCATGGGAACCGAATTCCAGATGCTTATGCTATACTGCTCCATGAGGGAGAGCCACAGCGCGGGCTCTCTGGAACCCGCCTCGTCCAGCACCACCAGTCTGCCTCCGCAGGACAGCATTCCGAATACATCGTATACCGACAGGTCGAAATCGATTGCAGAAACCATAAGTACCGTATCCTCTGAGGTTATGCCATACCTGCGGTTAATATCCTCTATGGTATTGACTGCGCTTCCGTGGCTGATTTCAACTCCTTTGGGCACGCCGGTACTGCCGGAAGTCATTATCACATATGCGCTGCTTTCCGGAGAAACCGGAACAGGCTTTTCCAGCGATATTCTTTCTTCTGCTTCATCCAGGTTTATTATCCTGATTTCTTCACCGTACAGTGAACAGTCTCTAATTGTCCCGGTATCTGAAACAATATAATTTATTCCTGTTTGACGAAGGATTTTCTTTCTTCTGTCCTCAGGCTGGTTCACTCCAATGGGAACATACACCCCTCCTGAAAACAGTATTCCAAGCATTGCATATATCTGACCGCACCCCCGGGGAAGTGTAATCCCTATATAATCTCCCTGTTTTATTCCTGCCTTCACCAACAGGCCGGCTATTGCCATGGCCTTACTATACAAATGGCCGTAAGAGATTTCTTTTTTTGAAATCCCGTCAATAACAGCAACATTTCCAGGCTTACTTTGGGCGTTCTTCAAAAAATCTGTTATAAGCGATTTCCTGGGATAGCTTACAGGCAGGATTCCATCCAGTTCTGCTTTTCTTTGCTCAAGCTGCCTTTGGGGCAGTACGTCAAAAACGGCATTCCAGTTATCTGCTGCCGCCAACTTTTTCACCAGGTCCACAAGGGCATTGAACATGTCCTCCAGCATGCCCTCTGGAAACAACTCATCAACTGCGTCCCAGCACAAAATAAGAGCACCGTCCCTGACATAAGTTTGAAAATCAAGCCATACTTGAGGCGTCTGGGATACCATATAGCTTATATCTCCGAAAACCTCCCTGGATAAACCGGTTTCAAGAGGACTGTCTATATTGCAGGCAAAAACCACCGGGGCCACAAAACCGGCACTCCCCATTGTTTTAAAAATGTCCCTTTGTACATTGACTCCTGAATAATGGCTGTGGGCCACATTTTCCAAAAATGTGCCCCTGACCCTGTGCAGGGTGTCTATAAAAGCTTCGTTCCCTTTTCTGTGAAAATCCAGCAGCAGAAGATTTGTAAAGTCTGCAACCATATTCCTTATTTCTTCATTTTCAGTATCTCGATTAAACAACGGTATATTTATCAAAAAGGAAGCCTGGTTGCACCACCGTTCAAGTATCAGTGCATAGCAGGTCAGCAGGCACATGGAGGGAGTGGCTTTATACCCTGAGGCTACGCGTCTGATTTCACTCCAGGCTTCCTTGTCTATGATGCACTGCCTTCTGCTGAATCTTGTTTCTGATATAAGTTCCGGTTTTTTTGCCAGGGGTATACCCGGTATCTCACAGTTCAACCCGGATATTTTATTTTCCCAGAATTTTCTATCCTCATTAAATTCCCTGTCACTTATTTCATTTTTCCTGTTTTCCATATAATCCTGAAAGGTGTATGTGGATTGCCGGATGAATTCCTTTCCCGTATAGGCTTCCGCCAGATGCTGAAGAAGGATGCCAAGACTTGACACGTCAGCCACAAGCAAATCCACATCTAAAAACATCCTTGTTTTTTCACAGGGCAAAAGGGCCAGGGAAAGCCCTGCAACTTCACCCTTTTCAACTTTCAGCTTCCTGTGGGACAATTCTTCTCTCAGTGCAAGCAGCTCCTTTTCGGCAGCATTTTTAGGCAGCCTGCTGAAATCATATACTCCCATTTCCCGGGAATAGGGGGTGGGCATTATTATCTGCTTTCCTGTTTCCAGAAACTTCGCCCTCAGCATGGGGTGGTAGTCCAAAATGGTGTTCCAGGCCTTTTTCAGCCTTTCGCCGTCACCCCTTTCCCCGTCTATTTCCAGGTAAGCGTGACAGCCCACACCGCCTAGCGGCTGTTCATCGTCCCTTCCCACAAAATATGCGTATTGAACATCAGTCAAATCAAATTCGCTGTTTTCAGTTATTTTGGCAGTTACCTGCTGCTTCCTGCCTTGACTTACCCCGGAGGAGTGTATCATTTGCGCCCACTCACCCAGGGTGGGCTTTTCAATCAAGCCGGAAAACGGTATCTTAAGTCCATATTTTCTCAAATGGTTTGAAATCTGCATTATCATGATGGAGCTTAGGCCCGCTTCAATTAAATTGGTATTTTCAGTTATCCCGGAAATAGCTAGCATATCCTCCGCTTTTTTATGTACAAAAGTAACCGCGTCTATCTTCAAATCCTCATTTGTCATTATGAAAGCCCTCCTTTTACAGCTTTTCCCCCAGTTCTCTCAATTTGTTCCTGTCTATTTTCCCCACGCTTGTAAGAGGCCAATTGCTTATATAAGCAACCTGGTCCGGCAATTTGAAGGCAGCCACCTCCATATCTGCCAGACAGTTTCTGATATTATTCAAAGACATTTTTTCAGAGCCCTCCAATATGAAGGCACAGATTTTTTCACCCAGCAGCTTATCCTTGATTCCTACCACTTGGACCTCACTTATCAGCTCATTTTTCAGCAGCAATTCTTCTATTTCTGATGGAATTATCTTTTCTCCGGCCCTGTTTATCATTTCGGTCAATCTTCCTGCCACCTGATAATTGCCGTCTTTTAACCTCCTTGCCCTGTCCCCCGTCTTAAAATAGCATTCCTCCGATATGCGGTCCTTATTGACTTCCTCCAGATTGTAATAACCGTAAATGGTATAGGCACCTCTCACAAGCAGCTCCCCATACTCACCCTCCGGCACCTCTTCTCCCTTTTCATCCACGATTAAAACCTCGTCATAGGGAGATATGGGTTTCCCCTGGGTGTGATATCTCACATAGTCACTGCCTTTTAAATCAGTACAGCAAATCAGACCTTCGGCAATTCCAAATATCTGCTGCAGCCGGCAATTAAAGGCTTTCTCCACCCTTTGTGCCAAATAGGGGTCAAGTACCGACCCTCCCACCTGAATCACCTCAAGAGACGACAAATCATATTCCTCACCCAGTTCCAGAAATTCAATGCACATGCTTGCCATTGCAGGCACAAGTCCGGTTATGGTGACTTTTTCTTCCTCAATCAGCGGGATAATTTCATCCGGGCTGGTAACACTGCATATTACTATTCTCCCTCCGGCAGTAAGGGTTCCCATTAAGCCCGGACATCCCAGGGGAAAGTTATGGGCGATGGGCAGTGCTGCCAGATACACCGAGTTTGAAGTCAGCTTGCATCTCCCGGCTGTTTCCTTTGCCACGTACAAATAGTCGGCATGCCTGCGTGGAATAAGTTTAGGTATGCCCGTAGTCCCTCCCGAAAGCAGAAACAGGCCTATGTCTGCGGAGTCCGCCGCCTCCGCTTCAGAAAATACACAGTCTGCCCGCAATTCCCCGAATGAAGTGAATTCCTCATTTTCTCCAAGCACAATAACTCTCACTCCATTACACGATTCACTAAGAATTTCTCTGGCCATTTCCTTATAATCAAAACCCAGGTATCTGTCTTTTATGATATAGCCCCTGGCATCTGATTTTTCCAATATGCCTTTAATTTCCGTTTTTCTTTGGGCGGGCAAAGCCATGACGGGTATCATTCCTGCTTTGAAAAGGGCAAATATGGCAATGACAAATTCCATGGAATTGGGAATTTGCAGAACTATTTTATCTCCCCTTTTGAAACCGCTGCTCAGGAAGCCCTGTGCCACGCTCCCCGCCTCAGTTTCCAACTGTCCATAGGTAAGCTGTCTTCCGTTTTCAGTAACAGCTACATTTTCACCGTACCTTTGGCTCCATAAAGTCAGTGCCCCACCTAAAGTAACCGGCTCCCAGACATTCTTCCTGTAAAATCGCTCCAGTTTGTTTTTAGTCTCCATGTTCATAGCGTATCCTCCGGAATATTTATGAAAACAAACCCTGTAAACTTCTATGGATAAATTGCGGCGATTATTTTATTAACTCCCAATGAAACACTGTTTCATTATGTGGATAAACAGCCGTCTGTTTAAATGCTTAACCTACTACAGAGCTTAGCCTTAATTAAACAGTGTTTTCACAGTTTTTCATCCAGTTAGCGATGGCTAACTGGATGTGGTTAGCCATTGCTAACTTCTGCTATTGTATCATCAATAATATACCATTTCAATAGGTATTTGAATATTTTTCAATATTTTTCTAATATTAACCTGTAAGTGCTGGTTAATAAAGTCTTTAAGAGACAAGTTTTCAAGTCCCGGGGGGACGACAGTACAATTTCGCCAAAAGCGTTATATACAAGCATTTATTTGAAGCTCGTCAGGGAGTGAGTAGCCTTCAGCTAAAAAAACCTCCATAATGAGAACCACTAAAGGCCAAATCATTATGGAGGTCTGTTTCAGATATTTTACCCTTACTGCCTTCTTTTTTTATGCAGAGCCTCTTCCCTTATTTCTTCACGCATGCCCTGGAGAGCCTCTCCGCGTCTTTCATTTTTCTCTTCCAGCTCATTCTTCATTTTCCTGTCATCAGTCTTTTCAATCAATTCCTCGGCAGCTTCCATATTTCTTATAGTATGATTGATGTTAAACTGTATTCTATCTGCGTTATTGCTCCTGTCATCGGGTTTGGGCCTGTCCATGTTCAATCTCTCCTTTTCAGCTTTCATGAATTTTTATTTCAACTGCTCCGGATTGTTCCATTACTGATTTTACTTCCTGCGCTTTATGCCTGGCTGCATTCACGTAGACTACAATACCTGCGTCCTCGTGTAAATCACTGAGTTCATTGACGCTTTCTACAAATGCCTCCAACTGCCCCGGATCATCCTGATCCGATTTGATTACGGCACTGGTCTGGTTATCCTTTACATCATTTCTCATGCTTTGGAATTTTTCTTCATCCATAGCGCTGATAATCATATCCCTTCGCTGTATACCGCTGTTTTTAAGAGAATCTACCAGGCCGCCAACCTGTCCGGGGTCAAGGAATCTTCCAATAATATGAATAAAAATCCCTCCCTTGAACTGCTTAAATGTTATCATTCTTTTATATTTTGTCCTAAAGAGAATTAAGTAGTCAGGAAAAATTTTTGAAAACTTTTAAAAGGATCTGAAACACTAAATTGTCACTATAAATGAAATCTGCGGGTCACTTCATTCTTGAACCTTTTGTTTGCAAAAATCAACATTCCTATTACTGTTAAAAACGAATATAATGCAGATATGGCAGCAGCCCATAAAGTGTCGGCTACACCTGTCAAATATAAAAGCATGGGTAAAAACCCCAGGAAAATCATAGCTATAATGTAGCCTGCATACTCTTTCCAAAGCATTTTCTTTCTGAGTATGATGACTGTAATAATCAAAGTGCCTGCTATAAATAAGTAGGGTATCACAATATTAACCGACCATCGGTAAAAACCTGAAAGTATATCGATTGTAAACAGCAAAACCGATATGCTCGATATCTGGAGGATTATCTTCATTCCGGTGTGTACCTTTGACAGTATGGTATGGTTAATCAGAAGGAGCAGATACATAATCGGACATGCAACGTACAAGAACCACAGATTTTCCAACCCTGCCAAAACATTTACAAGCAAACAGACACTGATGACTGTGATGGCAATAAACAGGTATACTTTTTTAACCATGCCCTTTCCAGTACTAGCTTCTGAAATATTATAAGCAGGATACCATTCATTTTCATAAGTATCTTTTAATTCTCCTACCGATTTATTGCACAGCGGACACTTATTATCATTTCCGTAAATATAGATACCGCATTGATTGCACTTATTCATAAGCTTTTCCCCCACTTGTTTGAATATACTTTTATTTCAAGTCCGCTTTCCAGTGCGAGAAAGCTGAAAAAACTCCTGATGACGCCAGTGTCGATAATTGTTCGTGAAAATGTTACTGTCAGGCTGTCGTTTACGGTACAAACTCCACAGTTTACAGGACTTTTCCTGGTAGGATAAATAATTGCTTCCATTTGCCTTACATATTTGTGCATGGAGCTGGGCAGCCTTGTATTTCCAAGGTTTGAGAGTGTAATAGTTTTTGCATTCTCTCCAAAGTTTTCAAATCCGTATCTCATAAAAATGTTTTTGATAAATACCGGAACAAACCTGGCAACAAGCATCTTTTCCAGCTTTATATTGCTTGCCATGACATTATTCAGATTATTCTTTTTAGTCTTTTCTTTTAATTCTGCCGATACAGACGTTAATATTTTTTCAAAGGACAGTTCTTCACTGGGTTTAACACCAACATTTACAATTGTAAAAAAGTTTCTCAGCGTTTTTGAAGGAAAAATTCTGCGCAGATTTACAGGTATCGTAACCTTAATTGGTTTACTATATATGCCATATTTCATGTTTTGGGAATAGATTGAATGGATTAAGACCGCCGTCAGATATTCCGTAATGGTTGCGTTGCTGGATTTAGCTATGGCATTCAATCCAGAAGCACTCATAACGCCATGAGTAGTATTGGTTCCAAAGGGTTCCAGCAGTGTACCTTCAATGTGAAAAGCTCTCTGTTCATTTTGTCTTTTAGCCTGTACAGGCTGATAATACTTTGGGAAGCTGTCTTCCATTTCATACCTGTTCGGGAGTTCCTCGGGATGCAAAACCAAACCCTCGTCCTCAATGTCCTTTCCGCAGAGGCGCAGATATTGGTACCCAAGTGTCTTAATAAATTCTATGGCCCCTGTACCGTCGGTGAGGGAATGAAAAATTTCAACTGATATTCTGCAGTTATAGTACAGCACTCTAATAAGATAACCGTTATTTTCTTCTGCTTTCAACGGATGGCAGGGATATTCTTCTTCTACCTTTACCAGCAGCCTTTTGTCATTTTGATCAAGAAAATCCCAGAAGACACCTTGCTGAAGCCTTACCGCCAGGGTGGGGAATCTTTTTATAACAATATCCACCGCTTCTTGCAGAAGGTCTTTTTGTACCGGTTCCGTCATTATCATTGCAACCCTGAAAATTGATGTGTTTGATTTATTTGAAACCGATCTGAATATTTTTCCTGCATTGTCTATTTTAAACCATCTGTCCATATACATCTCCAAGTGTCTTGCTCTTTTATTATAAATGAGGTTATATGCTCAAAATTTCCTCAATTACCTCTATTATACCGTAAGGAGAAGCACTCTGTCTGAAAAAGTTCTTGTATATCCTTGCATTTTCATGTATGGTGGGACACAATTATAGAATGGTACATTAAAAGTGTAAATATGCAACCCGGTAAATGTTGCATATTTACACTTTTTTGAATAAATTTCAAGCTGTTAATATCAAGAACTTCTTTCAAATCATTTGAATAGACGGTAAGCATGTTATCATTGCATTTATGCCGGAATATCTCAAGCCCATGCTTCTGTACTGAATTATTACTTTATTATTACTTTGCAAAGTGGATTTTCAGTTTGCCGTCTGAATATCCTGCCCCGCGGATATTCAATGAATGAAGCTTTGCCGGCAGCACCAGGCACCTTCTCTCATTTTTAACCGCTATGGTGATTTCATCACCTTTCTGAGAGAGCTTCAGCTCCCGTTTGTCCACAAAGGGCATATTGAGCAGCAGCAGATAACCTTCCGCATCCTTTTCCACGGAGAATATCCTCTGGGAAACAAGAATCTTTTCAGGGTCGGTATCCCCATAAAGCTTTCCGCCGATTTCATTCAATATCTGAATTTTTCTTAATTCCTTGTCCAGCAATTCCAGCCTGAAGACAGGAATGCCTTTGAAACCCTCCAGAACCTCCTGCAGGCTTTTTGCCTGTATTGTCTCCCACTCTTGAAAATAGCCGCTTAATGAAACCTGGGGAAAAATCTTGTTGATTATTATACCATCCACATTATAATCAAAGAGATGAAGATAGGAAAAACTCCTTTTGGCTTCCCTTACCACTATTTTTTCAGGTGTGGTTACAATTCTTATGCTTACGACTTCCTTATTCTGCAGCAGCTTATGGAGCTGGTCTATCCTGTTGTAAAGGCGTTCAACATCATCAAAGGTCTCTTCGGACGGCACCGGTACCTTGAGGGTTGCCTGAATAACCGGCCTGGCCAGCCTGGCACCCTTTCTTTTAATGGGAAACAGCTTCTCCATCCACCATTTGAACAAATCCGGAAACTTCAGCAATGACATTGTTTCGCCGGTAGGAGCACAATCCACAATCAACACATCATATTTATCTTCATCATATATATCCTTTATCCTCAGCAGCGACATTAATTCATCAAAGCCCGGAAATACGAGCAATTCTTCTGCTTCAACAGTTCTCTCAGCCTTTAACACCATGAGCTTTTCAAAATATACTTTTATATTTCCCCAGGATTTCTCATTTTCCAAAACCGGGTCAATTTCCATGGCATAGAGATTCCTGCTTATTTCAGCAGGCTCATTTGAAAGCTTTACATCAAAGGAATCCCCCAGGCTGTGGGCCATATCGGTGCTCATTATCAATACCTTTTTTTCACCCGAGGCGATTTTACAGGCTGTAGCCGCCGCAATACTGGTTTTTCCCACTCCGCCCTTCCCGGTATATAAAATTATCCTCATAAAAGCATCTCCTTTTGACTTCAATTTATAAATTTGGTTCTAGTGGTCTGTAACATCTAAAACTTATATTGCCGGCGTGGAAAATTTCTGCAGGGTAAGGCTGTGGACGAAGGCAATACTGTATATATTGGCAAGAACGACAACTAAATTCTGCGCAGAATTTAACCGTTGGCAATATGTGACTTTTAGGTGTTACAGACCACTAGTTGGAAAGCCACAGCGAAAGGTCAATTAAAATCCACCTCAACCTGCCTGACTGTTTTTTCAGCAGCACCTCCGGATTTGTCCGGGGTATTTTTTGCAGCAAATTTGTGGTCAGCCCGGGAGGTTTCCTCTTGACCCTGGTCTTCCTGCTTAAACAGGCTTTCTGCCATAAATTCAAATGCAATATCCTTTATTAAACTGCCCGCTTCTCTTTCAATCCCTTTAAGCCTGCTTTTCATATTCTCCGGAAGGATTTCCTTCAGAGCTTCATAGCGTAACATTTCAGCTTTCACCAGCTTTTTTACAAATTCTCTGTTCATATTGCCCTCCTTCAGCTTTCAGCTTTCAGCCTCCTGCCACCGGCCATACCACCGTGGCTCCTGCGTAAATCTCCGGTTTCTCACTCAAAATCAATGCTCAGAACTCCCTCCTCCAACCGGGCTGTTGTCATCCTGTACTTTCTCAGGGTATTGGGAACAGGTATGTTTCTTTTGAAATTTCCTATCTTGATTATAACTTCAGTTCCTGATTCAAAAAGATCAAACGCCCCTTTTTCGGCCAAAGGCACATATATGTCAAGCCTGTAGCCTTTTTCCGTCTTTGTGAAGGTTTCATTTAAGGTGGTTTTCAGAACCTTGAATATATTTTCATCTCCAAGGGAATCCTGCACTATCCTTTGCAGCCCCTCAACCCCGATAATATCTGTTTGGTACCATTTGACCCTGTACACGGGAATATTTGCGAAAACCGCTTCTATTTCCTCAAGGCAGCTTTTCTGAATCAGCTTCCAGTCATGGAAAAAGCTGTTAACCGCATCCCCGGGTATGATTCTGTTGATATACAGGCCATCTACATTGAAGTTGTAAAGGTTCAGGTACATGTAATTTCTCTTGGTCTCCTCCACAACCATTTTTTCAGGAACAGTAACCAGCCTTATACTTGAGATATCTCTATCCTTCAGCAGTGCCTGAAGCTGTCCCAGTTTCACATACAGCCTTTCAATATCATTCATTGCCCTGTCATCGGGCATTTCAATCTTGAAGGCAGCTTTTGAAATAGGCCGCAGAACCTTCATGGCCACCTTTCCAACAGGAAATAACTTTTCCATATACCAGGAAAACAACTCCGGGAATTTCAGCAGGGCCAGAGTTTCTCCCGTGGGTGCACAGTCCACTACTATTAGCTCATAGCCTCCCGAATCAAACAGTTCTTTGATTTTCAGCAGAGAAAAAAGTTCTTCAATTCCCGGGAAAACCACAATATCTTCAAAAATCTGGCTATCCTTGGGTTTTTCAAAGGTAAGCATGCTTTTAAAGGTTTTTGCTATGGTTCCATAGTACCTTTCCATTTCATAGTTGGGATCAATCTCCAGTCCATGGAGGTTTTCCATAAGCTCAACCGGTTCCTCCTTCAGCTCCATCATAAACAGGTCACTTAAATTGTGAGCCATGTCGGTGCTGACTATAAGTGTCTTCCTGCCCTCTCCGGCAGCCTTGACGGCATGGGCCGCGGCAATGCTTGTTTTCCCTACTCCGCCCTTGCCGGTAAATATCAATATTCTCCCCATAATATCCTCCATTCTTAATACTTGATAATAAAGAGCATAAGTACTCCAGTATTTATATTCACGTCAGGAATAGTTCTTATCTCGAACTATTTTTGCAAAAAAATATCCGTTTCAGATTACCCGGTCAACCCCCGGTTCCAAGCCGTTATTTTATGTTATGCTTCTGCGGCAGCCATCACTCTATATTGATTCTTTTCACCCTTTTGGCAGCCTCCACCGGGGGGTTCTCCCCAGACTTCCCTTTTTTCAGCACAGTCATGACCTTGTTAATTATGTTCAGTGCGCAACCCTTTTCCTCATCGGTCAAGGCATTGTAAAGCTCTCTGAAATAGAAGCCGAACAGCTCCTTCTCTTCTGCTATAAAGGCCAGGGCAGCAGGTGTAAGTACTATGTTCACCACTCTTCTGTCCTCGCTGCCTCTTAACCTCTCAACCATATTCTTTTTTTCCAGTCTTCCCACAACCCCTGTGGCGGTATTGAGAGGCGCACATATATACTCCGATATCTCTGTCATGTTGGCAGACTTCCTTTTGTACAGGTACAGAAGTACCAGCAGCTCATTCTTGGAATAGTCCAAAAATACCGTACTCCACCTGTCCGGAAAAAACAGGAACTTGAATTGATCTATATAATCAAAAATTATTGTTTCAAAGTCAATCTCTTTATAAGAAATTATTAAACACCCCTTAAAATAGTTCTTGTAACGAAGTATATTTTTATTCTATACCCAAAGTAATAGCTTGTCAATTTTTATTTTAAATCATATGCGCCGGTCCGGTTTCCGTCAAGCAGGTCTTTATATAAAATACAAGCCCAATGGTGTATCATCAAATCCGACAGCACCATTAAGCCCTTGTTATAATTTTATTATGTATTTTCTTTTCACAGTCCGTGGGTATTTTTACCCGGCCTGAGAATATACCTGCATGCCACACGGATTATAAACACTCCTCCAATGGCCGGCAGCACCTGCCCTGCACACAGGCTCAGTGCCAGGGGCAGATACGGCACGTTTAAAAGCCTTGACAGCCACACCGGCACCAGAAGTCCCGGACACAAAACAATAGGAAGGGTGATAAGCCATAGATTCAATTTAAATTTCCTCACCAGGTACACAGCACCCGAGGTAACTATTCCTGCTATAATCCCTCCAAGCATATCCAGGGGGCCCAGCCCCCCCATAAGGGTATTGCTCAGGAAATTTGCAAGGCCCAGCGGAACGATAAGGAAGGGATACACGTAACTCAAAGAATATAACGAGGTTGCAAGCCTTATTTGATACTGTCCGAAGGCAAACCCCTGGGATACGAACATTACTGCAATATACAGGGCAATTACTATTGCTGATATGGTAATTTTTTTTACCGGTTTCATAGTTGACTCCTTTTACATTTTTTATTTATATTTTTCTTGCTTATAATTTAATTAGTAAAGCTTTTGCAAATAAGCTTCATGTGTGACATCCTTGCATTTTGCCTGCTTATCACATTTTTAACCGGTGCAACAGATTATTTTATTGTTTCGTTTTAAGTTTTACATCCATTGCTTGAGTTTCATGGCAAAACTGCAGCAGCCTATGGCCCCGTTAAATTGGGATTCAGCCATATGCACTATTTCATCAAAATCATTTTTAAGATACCGGGACAATGCCTTGTTTCCTGCCACTCCGCCCGCCAGTACCAGCTTGCCGCCTTTAAACCGTTCCAGCATGGGGCTGAGCCTTTTATAAAGCGAGTAATTAACCCCGGCACAGAGCCTCTCCAAAGCAGTACCCTCTGCAATCCTTCCAATGAGCTCCGACTCCGAAAAAACCGAACAGGTAGAATTCAAATCCACAGGTGAGAGGTAGTGTTGAGACAGTTGTCCAACAGTTATTTCCAGAACTGCTGCCATATTTTCAAGGTATCTGCCGCAGGACGCAGCACATTTTTCATTCAGCTCCAAGTCGGTGACCAGACCCTTTTCCACCTTTACCGCCTTCACATCCTGACCTCCTATGTCCAGTAATATGAAGTTTTCAAGACCGGTCTGCCTCATGGCTCCGTGAACATGGGCCTTAATTTCAGTTATGGGCCTGAACATGCACAGATCAGTGTTATTCCTGCCGTATCCAGTGGATACGGCCCTATGGGGGATACCCATTTCCAGGCTGTCAATATCCACCTGCAGCCTGCCGTCCTTATATGAGCAATAGTTTTTATAAAAGAACATGGTGCCTGTTTTTTTCTTTTCAAGTACCAGCCCGTTTTCCATAAAAGCCATTTTTACTTCCCTGCTGCCCAAATCAATACCCAGCACTTTCAATTAAAACCCTCCTTCATGTCCCAAAGCATGTCCAGAAATGCCTCCAGCCTGAGCTTCGTCCTGGAGTCCAGCCTGTTTGCCTTATCACCTTCAATTGTGAGAACAGGAATGTCCAGTTCCTTTTTTATGACTATATCCTCAATGGCCCTGTGGCAAAAGGCCTGGGTATAATGTATGATGCCGTCAAGCTTCCGCAGCTCTATCTGCTTTTTTACCTCCTGAAGCCGGAAATTGAGATGGTATGGATAGGTATAGTCATAATACTGGTGATAAATACTTTCGGCAGCTTCAAATCTTGGGAAGGCAAATTCCCTCTGAACCTCGTTGAAAACCACTCTGGCATTGAAGCCTTCAACATAGTCATACAAGTCACAGGTCATGGGAGGTACACCCATATACCCCAAACGTACAGCCTGCTTTTGAGGCGCTCTCTTTTCTATCTCCAGGATTTTGTCCTTCAGCTCTTTCAGGCATTGCCCGGAATCACCGTTGAAATCACTGAGAGACACCTGGTATAGATGGTTTTCAAAGCCCGAAGCCTTGTTGTGGCTATATGTAAGCTCATCTATAGTGCGGGCGCACCGCCGGAGTTCTTTCAGGACTTCTCTTTCGGCTTCGGCCTGCTGCTGTGTTACCCCGAAGTCCTCCATAAACCTGAGAATACCGGCAGTGACATCTTTAAGAGAGTGCCGTGAGGGATAGGAAAAGTCATATGTTCTGACTCCCCTGCTTCTCAACACCTCCAGCAAGGCTTTTGTATTTGAACAATCCCCTTCCGACACTCCCACAATTTCACATATCCCGTATCTCAGGCATGCGCCGTAAAGACCCTTTATCCAGGCACAGGAGCTTTTGGGAAAGCCGTCCCTTTCAGCCCGCTCTATGTCCTGGAAGTAGCTTTCGGCGGATATGAACAGATTGTTTATATCTATTACTTTGTAACCTGCAGCCAACAGCACTTCCACCGGTACGGTAGTAGTTATTCCTATTTGCTTCATTGTTTCCCCCTTTTTGTTCATGGTGCACTTATCTTATAGACAGTTCAAAGCTATATGCCCGCTGTTCACTTTGCCAGACAATAAAAAAAGGGCATACGCCCCCATAAACAAAAATAAGCCGTCCTCCGACAGCCGGTCCGTAGTTTTGTTTATAGACAGGATGGTTACGAACTGTCTTATTAAGTTGTTTTGATTGTAGCACAGCTTAAAGGCCAAAGTCAACAGGTCAGGATTCAATAAGAACCTTTCCCGTGACTTTGTGCCTCTTTATGTTTCTTTGTACTTTTTTGCGCCTCTTTATGCCAGAGGCTTCATATTTCAGCCTGCTTCAACAGAAGCCCCTGGCTACTTTTTGACTATAGGTATCCAAACCTCGCATTTATAGTCATCGTTTGAGGCATCTCCTTCGGGATACAATTCCAGTTGAGGCGCATTTGCCTGTTCATAGCCGGTGGAAGGGAACCATTCGCTGTATATCCTCTCCCAAACCTTTTGAATTGTACCGGGCATAGGGCCTACGGATTCGAATACCGCCCAGGTGGCAGCGGGAATAGTAAATTCTTGTGCCCCCTCGGGGAGTTCAATATCTTTTGTTTTTTCTCTTGCTATTAAGTAAGTGAAGCATTCATTTTCGTAATCATTCATACATATACCGAACAATTCTCCACCTTCCACACTTAACAGTCTCGCCCTAAACCCGTCTGCATCACATTCTCTCCAGAATTGAGGAATTTGAAGCAAGTTTTCTCCATTTTTCGTTGAAACCTTTTTGCTCTTTCCAAACACCTTTAAGCTGCTTTTTTCAATAAGCTTATAATTCATGTCCTTGTCTCCTTTCAGACTTATATGGAAGGAAATCCTGGGATAAGCTCTGAGCTCTATGCCTGCTTCGCGCGCAGCAGACGGACTTATGCCCTGCAGCTTCCGGAATGCCTTGGAGAACGCCTCCGGCGATTCATAGCCATACTTAAGAGCCAGATCCAGTACCCTTATGTCGCTTGCTGCCAGTTCCTGGGCCGCCAGCGTAAGCCTTCTCCTCCTCACATACTCGGCAACAGTAACACCCGTGAGCATGTGAAACATCCTCTGAAAGTGGAAGGTAGACGAATACGCCACCCTTGCAGCCTCTTCAATATCAAGCTCTCCCTGCATGCTATTTTCGAGATAGTCAAGGGCATTCTTCATTCTTTCAAACCATTCCATTTTATCTCCCATCTACACGCTATGCGTGTATACAAATAGTAATGAAAGACACGTAGTGGCTTTCGCTGCGTGAAAAACACTCTGACTTACCACATGTTTCTTTCACTCTATCCTCTCCATATCTGTTCTCCGTGTTTTAGCCTACAACATAATACTAGCATTTGAAAATTCTCCTGTCCTGTCATTATGTGCTGTGATGTGACAGGTCATTTACACTGCTGCCGCCTTTTAAAATATTACATTCATAATTATAACTTTTTTTATTTTCATATGTTTATATATTTTATAATGGGGTATATAATAAACACAATCATTAATGGTTGATGCAAGTTAAAAATATTACCGGAAGGAGATGGGTCCACCAGAAATTTAAAATTGGTGTTAAGGCCAAAGGTAGTGGAAAGAATGAGGTTATTATTTACAAAGTATGTTTGAAAAATGTTTCGCGAACTCAGTATAGCGGTCGGATGAGCAATTTGAAAATCCGGCCGTTATTCTGTTGTCGGGGCGCTTTTACCCGCCCTCTTTTTACTCGTCTTTTTTTATTCTCCTTTTTATTCTCCTTTTTATTCTTCTTTTCATTCAAAGGTTAATTAAGCATTTTTACCCGTATTTTAAAACTTGTGTAACTAATTGACACGAATTTTTAAAGCTTTCAGGCGGATATTATGTAAAGAGAAATATGCTGGTTTTACATGTTTGTTTATGTTGGAGGGATTAATTTGAGCGGCATTCAATCAAGGTTTAAAACTCTGGCTTTCGGTTTTCTTGCAATGTTTTTCTCCTTTATGTGGATTCCGGCCTTGCTGCTTCAGAGCAGGTCCGCACCATTTCCGGAATTTTCTCCCCAGAAGCCGTTAAAGCTATTATGCCTGGTTATTGTGGCTGTGTTGTATTTTCTGATTTTAAACAAGCTTTCCCTTGTGTTGTCAAAGATTTCACACAGAAAATTGCTGTTTTGGACACTTGCCTTATATGCGTTATTTCAGACGGCCTTCATTTTTATTTTTCCGGTCAACGCTTATGAAGACGCAGTTATTGTCAGAAAGCTTGCCCTGCAGTTTATTGAAGGGAACTATACTTCCCTTGGCACCGGGAAATACCTGGGATATTTCCCCAACAACATAGGTATAACGGTATTTTTTGCTTTATTATATAATTTTTTCCCCAACAGCTATTTTACTCTCAGAATCACAAACATGATTTTCAATACCATATCTGCCCGGCTTATATATGACATATATCTGGAGCTTTACCCGGAGAAGCGGCACAAGGCCTATGGCGTTTTATTACTGGCTGTGAGCTTCGCTCCTCCGGTGCTTCTGATTAATTTCACTTATGGAGATATATTGTGCAATACCTTTTGTCTTGCCGCAGTCTTAAACGCTATCCGTTTTGTAAGGCACAAAGCCGGACATTACGGCTGTTATACCGCTCTATGCCTTATGGCTGCAAATTTCCTCAGAAATGTAGCCCTGCTTTTTTTGGCAGCTATTGTTTTATACTGGCTGTTGAATATGAGAAGCAAATGTGGGTACAGCTTAAAAAGTCCAGGCTGTGCCGCCCTTGCAATAATGCTGTTCAACCTCCCTCTAAAGCTCCTCAGCCTTATCGGCTTAAAAACGGGCATACTGACCGAGCCGGTGGGCCTGCACTCAAATCCTGTCTGGAGGTGGGTAAATATGGGCTTCCCTGGTAAAAAACTGGGCTACTGGGACGGCGGCAGGAATACAGCCATTTTTGTTAACCGCTTCAAATGCGACAAGCATGCTGCAGGAAGGTTTTTTATCAATGAAATCCTTGAAAAATACAAAGCTGACGGTTTTGTAAGCGTACTGAAGGCTTATGCCAGGAAGACCTTCTGGCTGTGGACCGAGGGAACATACAGCGTAAACTACTACGGGCTTTCACAGGCTCTGAGGGCTGACCGTTTTATGCTTTACAGCACACCTTTCTTACGGTATATAGAACCCTGGGATACCACCGCAAGGCTTTGGCTGGCCTGGTCGCTTCATTCCCTTAACTGGCTGCAATTGGTTTTCTCCAGCCTTTACCTTTTCTCTGCCGCCATAAGAAAAGACTTCAGAATGGAGCTCCTGATTTATATATTATATATGTATATGGGTTTTTATCTGCTATGGGAGATAAAATCACGCTATCTGTTCGGAATTTATCCTGTATTGCTGATAATGAGCTACAGCTTCTCCGAAAAAATTTATAATTTCATTTTTAAAAGAAAAAGCAGGAAAGCTTGATATTTGTCTTCCAAAACAAATATGCCTCCTGCTTGATTTTATATTTCAGCCTGCCGTCAAAAATCCGCAAGCCATTCTTCTCTTCCGGCAACTCCCGGCTTCAGCCTGTATACCTGTCCTCCCGCAAAGCTGCCGCTGCTATCGTAACCTGTAAGAATATTCTCAGCATTTTCTGCGGCTGAAGTAACATAGAGCTCCTCAAGGCCATTTCCGCCGAACATGACACTTGAAGGCTGCCTGGCAGGCAAGGCTGTTTCCGCAACAAGTCTGCCTGAAGCATCCATTCTCCTGACACAGCCTCCGCCCCAGAAGGCAGCCCAGACATGGTCCTCCGAATCAAGAGTTATCCCGTCGGGAGAACCCATTCCGGCGTTTCCCTGGAAGTATACATATGGATTGCATATGTCTCCTGTCTCACTATCATAATCATACCTGGTAATCCTGTACCTGTTGCTGTCAGTATGAAAAAAGTACCTCTGGTCCATGGAAAAAGTCATTCCGTTTGAGCATTGCAAGTCCTTCAAGACAATCCGGGGCTCTTTCCCCTTTTCCAGACGGTACAGGGTTCCATGCTCAAAATCCGGCCTTAAAAGAGTACCCGCAAAAATCCTGCCTTTGGGGTCAACAGTAATGTCATTGAACATTTCATTTCCTCTCAGGTCTATCTCAAACAGGAGTTGGGGCTCCTGCTCCGGCTCACCTTCCCCGTCCAGCTTTTGAAGAAACACACCCTTGTGGGTGCACAAGACCATGTTTCCAGTACGTGTGAAGGCAAAGCCTCCCACCTGCAGCTCACCGCTCCAGAAAACAGCCTCCGCTCTTAAAGCAGGGTCATAAACCCAGATTTTCCTGTTGTAAATGTCGGTCCAGTACAGCTTCTGCCTCTGAACATTCCAGACCGGACCTTCGCCCAGATGACATATACCCTCATGCACAATCTCTACATTGCTAAACATTATATGCTTTTCACCTTGTATTATCTTATTTTTGTATGGCTGTCTATCAGTAATGAATCCAGCCGGTTATTTTAAGTTTATCATATATCCTGCCTTACTGCTCTTTCAACCAGCGTTTCATAATCTTGCCGGTGCTGTTCTTTGGCAGGCTGGCTATGAATTCTATTTCCCTGGGAAGCTTATACACCGCAAGCCTTTCCTTCATGTAGCGGAGAAGCTCTTTGGAGGAACAGGTTTCACCCTCCTTCAGCACTACGAAAGCTTTGACATATTCGCCTCTCAGTTTGTCGTCCAGGCCGATAACCGCAGCTTCCTTCACCTTGGAATACTGGTATATGACTTCTTCAACCTCTCTTGGATATACATTCAGGCCGCCTACAATGACCATGTCCTTTTTTCTGTCCACAATATAAATATATCCCTCTTCATCCTTTTTAGCCATATCCCCGGTGAGAAGCCAGCCATCCGCCAATGCCCTGCGGGTTTCTTCCTCCTGCCTGAAGTAGCCCTGCATTACATTATCTCCCCATACAGCCAGCTCACCTACCTGGTTTACGGGAAGCTCCACATTGTTTTCATCTACTATTCTGCACTGCTGATGTGGCAGGGGCAGACCGATTGAACCTTCCTTCTGGACGCCGTCCAACGGGTTGAAACATACGGCAGGGGATGCTTCTGTCAGTCCATAGCCTTCAACGATGGGTAATTTCAATATATCCTTGGCCTGCCTGAAAATCTCCACAGGCAGAGCAGCTCCGCCGGATACTGCCAATCTAAGGTCGGGAAAGCCTGAGCTGTTTTTCCCTGCCTCCAGCAATACCACATACATGGCAGGCACGCCCATAAATACCGTAATCTTGTCTCTGAGCAGCGACTCTACCACTTCCTTTGGCTGGAAGCTTTCCAATATTGTTATTGCAGCTCCTGCCCAGAGCGGCATCAGAACACACGCTGTAAAGGCAAATACATGAAACATTGGAAGCACGCACATGTAGTTGTCTTCCGGTACGCCCTTGAGTCCAAGTCTGCACTGTTCTGCATTAAATACCAGGTTTCTATGTGTAAGCATGGCAGCCTTCTGTTTCCCGGTGGTTCCTGAAGTATACAGAAATGTGGATATTTCATTCTGATCTGCAAAATCCTCAAACTCCACACTTTCCAGCTCACATATGCTGTTTTTCAGCTCCTCGTCCAGCACTATAACTTCTATATCCAAGGCATTCTGAATTGTCTCTTTGGTGATTTTTGCCTTTTGCAGGATAATTGGGTGGATAATCATATATTTTGCTTCTGAGTCCTTAATCAGGTAGGCTATTTCCTCCATAGTCAAAAGCAGGTTGATTGGAACGATTATTGCGCCATTTCTTACAACACCGAAATAGGAATAAATAAACTCAGGTGAATTGGTGCAGCTTAATATAACCCTTTCCCCAGCCTTTATTCCTAATTTTTTCAGGAAATTGGCATAGCCGGTGACATTCTCATCAAGCTGCCTGTAGGTTACGGTGCTGTCCTTGAATTTAATTGCCGTGGCTTCAGGTCTGAAGACGTTTTTATATATGGTACCTACCATATAAACCCTCCTTGTAAAATTTAATGTGTAATCTTAATTGTTATCAGATTTTAGTAGTTGGTCATAATTTATTATATAGTATTTATGTAAATTGTGATATAGCTAAATTAAATTTTTGCCCGGCCATTTTCTCAGAATATTCCCCATGTTCAAATATATTTATGCATCTGCTTAAGAAGGTCAAAAATACCTTTATCAAACTTATACCTTTCCTTTTCCATTATCTCAATGGCTTCATTTCTGGTGTAGGCTTTCCTGTAGCATCTGTTTTCAGTCAGCGCATCAAATATATCTGCAACCATGATGATTTGAGAATAAACAGGAATGTCCTTTTTTCCGAAATAGCCCGAACCATCTATGCACTCATGGTGATATAGGATATAATCCGCCACTTCCTTCAGGTTTTCACGGCTTTGGGCATACTGATAGCTGTAGAATGCATGCATCTTTACCTGCCCGAACTCCTCTTGAGTCAATTTACCCGGTTTATTCAATATTCCGGGATCAATATACAGTTTCCCCACATCGTGATTGGCCGCAGCAAGCCTCACCCTGCAGCATTCCTCTTCGGACAAGCCATATGCCTCGGCCAGGGACGTACTTATCGCTGCAACCCTCTCACTATGCAGCATTATCTCCCGGTAGGCGTCGGAATGTGAGAACATATCAAAAGAAAGAAAATCAAATTCCGCAAGCATAAGGGCTTTTTGAATCTTATCCGTCATCAGCGCCAGAGGTATTTCATTGTCTGAAAGAATAACGAACGCCAGCGATACCGAATCATAAATATTATCATACTCTCTGAAGCACGAGGCTATACACCTTTTCAGCCTGCCATACTCATCCGTTGACAAAAGCCTTGCGCTGTTGAAATTGATTCTGTATATACCTCCGGCAGTATTGAACCTGTTGTATTTTGAAAGATATTTTGTAATATCGAAGGACACATTATCAAATAATTGGGAGTCCTTCTCCGACAGCACCACTCTGTTCTTCCCGATTTTTTTAGCGGTATACAGTGCGCTGTCGGCAGTGTGTATAAGCTCCATGTAATCAATCACCTTACAGGATTGGCCCAGAACCGAGACCCCCACGCTCACGCTCAGGCCGCTTTCCTGAAATTTCAGAGAATTAAAGCCGCTTCTGATATTCTCGGCAACACTTAACATATCACCAGTTTCCATCCCCCTTGTCAAGAGCAGGAACTCTTCTCCTCCATAGCGGATGGCTAAAACAGGCAGGTTCACGGTGGCATCCCTTATGACCTGCACCAGCATATTTATGACATTGTCACCATTGAGATGTCCATATTTATCGTTTATGGCCTTGAAGTTATCTATGTCGAGGATAATTGCACCATTTATATCAGACATTTTGTTTTTCCAGTCATCCAGAAGCTGAGACAGAAACAGCCTGTTATACAAGCCTGTCAGCCCGTCTCTTTCAGCCGAATCCCTTACCTTTGAAAAAAGGTCCGCATTTTCAAAGTATATGCAAATCTGACTTTTTATTAATTGCAGCAGCGCCTTTTTATCTTCATTTATCATATCGGGGATTTTGTGGTGGATTACGAGATAACCATAAATATGCCCGCGCTTTGACAGATTTATAATTCCAAGGCATCCTGAGCCGTACCCGAACAGTTTTTCACTGGAAGCCGTTATGTCAGGAAGGTAAAGTTCGCTGCTGGTCAAATACACAGGGTTCAAATCCAATACGGCTATTTCGGCAGGTGTGTAAATCTTGCAATCCAAGCCCAGCACCCCCGCTATTACATCCTTCAAATAACTGATTATATCCGAGAAACTTAAAATATTCCCCATATACTCATTGATATCAATCAGTACAGATACAGCCGCCAGTCTGTTTTCAAGGCTTTGAACCTTGGAGGTGAGATTTGCATATTCTGAGTTCATTTTCATAAGAAGCTCTATTATTTGCTCAATCGAAGAACCGATGTTGACTTTATCCTCATTTGTATACATATTTAAGCGCCTTCCCCTTTAAAATTAATAAAAATCTGAAAATCATACTACTGACCCTTCTTGAGTTTTAATATGTGGAGGAAAATCTGGCACAGCATTGCATTTACTATTACTAAATTATAGCATAATTAATTCCATTTTTACATGACCTCTCGGTTCTTGTCGCAAATTGTTGTTTTTTAAGTTAAAAGTACTTATTGTTCCCGGACAATAAGAAACAACAGACAAGGGAACAGAGGCCTGTTCCCTTGTCTGTTGTTTTAAACCGATTTCAAAGCCCTCAATACAACATGGACTTTCAGGTTATGTGTTTCAGTACTTGCTATTATTTATTAAAAAGCAAATTTGTAAAGCTTATAAAGGATTTGTGCTGCTTCCGACCTGCCAAAAGCCGCTTTTGGATTTAATTTCCCCTTACCTTCATTGCTGATTAAACCGGCTTTTACCGCAGTTGCAACACTTCCGGCAGCATACGCCGCTACCTGGGATGCATCTTCAAATTTTCTGATGTCTTCGTCTGTACCCAACGCCATATCTTTATTTACCAGCATCAAAGCCTTTACGGTAATTGTCATCAAGTCCTGTCTGGTAATAGACTTTTCAGGATTAAATTTGTTGTTGCCTATGCCGCTCACAAGTCCCAGAGCCTTGGCCATACCCAATGCCTCATAGTAATCGGCATTCTCATTAACGTCAAGGAAGTTGGCCTCGTATTTTGCGGTCAAGCCCAAAGTATTAATGAGCCACCTTACATACTCCCCTCTTGATATGCTCTTTTCAGGACTGAAAAGCTCATCCGAGGTACCTTGTATTATTCCCTTGGATGCAAGGACCTGTACAGCTTCAACTATGTCAGGATACTTTTCTATATCAGTAAATGTCTTTTTAGAATATGCAACCGCATATTGACTAAAATGAGTAGTTGTAAATACTACAGATTTTGTCCCTGCATCGTATTTTGCGCTGGGAACAGCTTTGACTTCCCCGTTTTGATCTATATACCAGATTACTATATAATCCGGACTAGCCAATTCATCCTCCGTAGGAGTGTACGGAACAGAAACTGAAACCGGTGCAGCCGGGTTATTCCATGAAATAACTGTTCCATTGGCCTTCAGATTGATATCAACAACAGGTTTGTTGCCTATCAGATCCTGAAGTGACTTGCTGAGCTTTGATTTATCTGCATTGGAAATGCTTAAATCCACATTGGCGGCATTGTTCAGTTCTACATTCGCCAGTGCATCCCCGGGGATAGTTACGGTTCCTAATTTTGTTTTAATATCAATCCTGCCGATGGCTGTACCTGATGTAAGTGCTGCTGCAGGAAGCTGCTGTACATATGAGGTCGCTCCTGTCACCTCAGGAATCTCCAGGGTAACCTTCTTATTTCCCGCCTCGTCCTTAACTGCAGCAGTAAGCGCCCTGTTCAGGATATCACTGGTAGCAACGGCTTTCGCTGTCCCGTTTTCAGCAGTTATTTTTTGTTGCACGGTTACACTCCCGTCCTTATTCACTACCTGTGCAGGATCACCTGAAGTACTGCTGCCGGAATTTCCGCTGCTACCATTATCTCCGGCACCCTGGTCTTCACTGCTGGTTTCCTTTTCAAACCGCACATTATCCATATACATGGTTCCGGCAAAATCACTTTCCACATCGGCTGCAACAATGGTTATATCCCGTAGAAGTGTATTTGCTGCAATCACTTTTCCATCATTGATCTTATCCATATCAAATTTTACCTGGAAATGATATAATCCATCGGCTGTTTTTTGCAACCCTCCAAGTGATGTTAGCGGAATTTCGTAATTATTAGCTGCCTGTGCCCAATAGCCAAGGCTTGGAGGTGCAAAGGCCAGATTTATCGCAATGGTTCCCGTGCTTGCACGTACCGGCTTGAGATAAAAATCAAAAGCAAGGTACTTGTTATCGCCACGTGTTGCATTGATTCCTCCCAGCATGATACGCGGTGCAGATGCCCAACCGTCCACAGGTTTGACATCCGGATATGTAGCTTCCCAGGAAATAGCCTTTGAGCCGTTTGCCTGCTTAATAGTCAGTGCCGACTTAACACCGGAGCCCGCATCCCAATTCCAGCCCTGACGGGTGGAATCTTCAAAATCCGACGGCAGCTTTCGTGTACCTAAAGCATCATGAACAACCGGTGTTTCAACCACAGCCCGGTTACCGGACACCGAAATGTTATCCAGATAAATTGAACTTGAGTCTGTAACTGCTCCCACAAATAAAATAATATTTGTAAGTATACTGTCAGTACTGTCGGCAGCTATTGCTTCAAAGTTTGGAGAATCGGCTCTTGTTATTGTCAATACCGCTTTGTAGGTATTATCAGCCTGGAGTTCAAAAGCACCGGGAGTGACGGTAATAGCACGTGTAGGATTTGCCCAGCCGTGTTTTGAACTTTGTGGTATTGCAGCTATTGCCACAGAAGCTGGAGAAGTATTGACAATAACATCCATGGTCAGCTTATCTGCTCCAAAAATATCGGGGCGGGCACTGGTCCCATCCGCGGAAAGGCGCACATTCGCCCAATAGTTTCCTTCCGATAAGTCGGTGCTGGCACTGATGCCATCTATTTTTAAGGAATTATTTTCATTTGAAACGGTTACTGCGGTTACTGTGTTAGCAGGGCTGTCGCCATTGACGCCAAACCCCTGAGCGGTGCCGTCATTAAAATCCCAGATATTCGTTGTAAAGTCTGCTCTTACGGTACGGTCTACCGGTACATATGAGATTCCCTTTATACGTGCACGGGCGTACTCACCTGAAACACTGAGTTCTTTTATATCCCAGAGCTGGTCATTACCTGGGTCAAGGCTGGTACCGTTCGTTTTTCCCAGCTCAAAGGGAATAAACGCACCTGAGGTCTCATTCTTGTTTGTCAGCGACCAATTGCACCAGCTTATGTTGTTTTCATTTAAAAAATCAATCCATACGTCGGCTTTATCAAGAAACGGACCATTATTTCCGCTGGCCTCACTGGTTCCCCATTCGGAAGCAAAAACAGCCACGCCGTGATCAAGTGCATATCTGACATTGCTCATGACATTGGACCTGTCCGAACTGTCAGCGGCAGGCTGGTGTGTTCCGGTATAAAAATGCACCGCATAGATTGTATTATCATCGGAAATGGGGTCATCTGCCGCCAGATCAGGGCGCTGGCTCCAGTTTGGATTCCCGACTATTATAAGATTTTCATTTCCGGCTGTGCGCAGCATTTCAATTATAGGCTCCGCATAGGACTTTACCTTATCCCAGCCTTCTGCGTTATTTGTAACACCGGGACTGTTGGAACTGGGTTCGTTACATAATTCATAGATAATATGAGGATTATTAGGGTACTTTCCTGAAATATCCCTGAAGAAATCCATTGCCCCGGCATATACTTCAGCATTGGGATCTCCGGGCTGATGCACATGCCAGTCAACTATAACATACATATTATTTTTTATAGCCAGATCAATTCCATCAATAACCCTCTGCTTAATGGTAACAGGATCCGAAGCATATCCGCTTTCACCCACATACATGGCAAGGCGGATAACATTGCAGCCCCAATCGTTTGAGAGCGCTGCAAATGCATTGTCATTGACTATCTGCGGGAACCACTGGAGCCCATGGGTACTCATACCGCGAAGCTGTATGGGCTTCCCTGTTTCATCACAAAGCGTTTTGACACCACTTTTATCAAGTATCTGCAACGCTCCTCCCTCCGATGGCCTTTCGGCAGCAGTTACAAGCAGGTGAGAATAATCTGCTTCTGCTGCGGAGACTGTTGTGGGTAAGATTGACATCATCATGGCAACAACGATTATAATTGCCAGAACCTTGTTTTTAATGTTTCTGTACATTTAAAGATCCTCCTTTGAATTTCAATCAACGATATTATTTTTTATTGGGAGCACTGGCTCAAGCAAGAAAGAAAAACAAATATCATTCCCAAAACTGAATATCTATAAGTAAACACGTGTTTACTTCGAGCATGGTCCCCGGAAAAAATCAGCTTATAATCTATAAGCTTCGGATACGAATACTTCTTATCCGCTATAAATCATATAATCTGTAGTATTATTTGTCAATTATTGTTTTAATTTCCACAAATGTTTTTTCAGGTATTTATTTACATTTGTTTACATAATTATTTCGTCTGCAATTGCAAACCAATAAATAAATGTAATTAATATCTCCTCTTCATAAAATTTAGACCGACAGCAAATACTGTCGGTCTATCAGTGGTGTTTTATTTATTACTTTTTATTATTGCCTTAAGTTGGCAGGTCTTTATAAGTTTGCGTATACTTGCTTTTCTTCTGAGTGTCTTAGCTTCTTATGGTTGATTTGCCCATAAGGAACTTGTCCACTTCCCTTGCTGCCAGCTTTCCTTCCTGAATGGCCCATACCACCAGGCTCTGGCCTCTTCTCATGTCTCCTGCGGCAAATACCTTGTCAATATTGGTCTGGTGCTCTTCCAGCTCAGCCTTTATATTGCTTCTTGGGTCTCTTTCCAGTCCCAGTTCATTGGGCAAGGTATCTTCCGGTCCCAGGAAGCCCATTGCAAGAAGTATCAGATCAGCTTTCCAGACCTTTTCACTGCCGGGTACCGGCTGCGGTCCAAACCTTCCCTGAGCATCCTTGCTCCATACAACCTCAACGGTATGAACCTCTGTAACCTCACCCTTATCATTACCAACTATCTTTGTAGTATTAATGAGGTAGTTTCTCGGGTCCTTGCCTGCTATTGCTATAGCTTCCTGCTGTCCATAGTCCACCTTCAGCTTTTTGGGCCATTCGGGCCATGGATTTGACCTGGGTTCTCTCTCCTTTGGAGGCTCCGGCATTATCTCAAACTGGTATACGCTCTTGCAGCCATGCCTTAGGGATGTTGCCACACAGTCTGTTCCGGTATCTCCCCCGCCAATGATTATGACATTCTTGTCCTTCGCACTTATATAATTTCCGTCCTGATGCTTTGAATCCAACAGGCTCTTTGTGTTTGCCTTCAGGAAATCCACCGCATAGTAAATCCCCTTCAGGTCACTGCCCGGAACATTGAGCCCCCTGGCTTTTGTAGCACCTCCGCAAAGCACCACCGCATCGTTGCTGTCCACAAGTTCCTGAGCGCTGATGTCCTTGCCGATTTCGGTATTCAATACAAACTTGATTCCCGATTCCTTCAGAAGTTCTATCCTTCTTTCAACAATTCCCTTGTCTATCTTTACATTGGGAATACCATACATCAGAAGCCCGCCCGGTCTGTCACTTCTCTCATATACCGTTACGTCATGTCCCACATAGTTCAGGTAATACGCAGCAGACAAGCCTGAAGGCCCGGCACCCACCACAGCTACCTTTTTACCGGTTGGCTGGCTTTTTCTTGCTTCCACCCAGCCTTCGGCGAAGGCTCTTTCAATAATCTCATATTCGATTTCATGTATGGTCACAGACTCCATATTGTAGCCTTCTGTACATGATCCCTCACAGGGGGCAGGGCATACCCTTCCGGTAAATTCCGGAAAGGGGTTGGTTCTGATAAGCCTCTTATAAGCTTCCTTCCATTGTCCCTTGTATATCAAGTCATTCCACTCTGGAATCAGGTTGTGAACAGGACATCCGGCAGCCATTCCGTTCAAAAGCACTCCTCCGTGGCAGAAAGGAATTCCGCAGTTCATACACCTGGCGGCCTGAGTCTTTATCACCTCGGGGTCGCGTTCAATACGAATCTCATCCCAGTCTCCGATTCTTTCCTCTGGAGCTCTTTTTTCCGGGTCAATTCTTTCATATTCTAAAAATCCAGTAGCTTTTCCCATTATATCCTCCTATACTATTCCAACAAAACACGCAAAGCGAGCTTTGCCTATGCGAGGGTGTAACATGGCATGTAAGGCACGCATTTATTCCTCGCATTCACACCTTAATTTCTTTAATGTGCCTATTCCAGGCATTTCAGCATTACTATACCTGAAATGCCCGGGCCGGGTCCACATTATTATTCAGCCTTTCACTAATTTTTCAAGCTTTCTTCAAATGCCGCCATCAATGCCTCGTCTCCCACTAATCCCTTCTGGTGGGCACTTTCAATGTTCTCAAGCATTTTCTTGTAATCCTTTGGTATTACCTTGGTAAATCTCTGCGAATAGTTCTTCCAGTCAGCAAGAACTTTTTTACCTAAAGGACTGCCTGTATATTCAATGTGATTTTCAATCATTTCTTTAATATTGTTAAGCTCGGCTTCATTGGCTATGCTTTCAAGCAATACCATGGACTTGTTGCAGTAAGCCTCGTCAAAGTCCAGAACATATGCAATACCTCCAGACATACCGGCTGCAAAGTTTCTTCCGATTCTGCCAAGTATTACAACTCTTCCGCCTGTCATATACTCACAGCCATGGTCGCCTACACCTTCAACAACCGCCTTTATGCCACTATTTCTGACACAGAATCTCTCACCTGCTATACCATTGATATAGGCTTCACCTTCAGTTGCGCCATAGAAGGCAACATTGCCGATGAGTATATTATTTTCAGGTTCAAAGTCTGAAGACTTCGGAGGATAAACAATGATTTTCCCGCCGGAAAGACCTTTTCCGATGTAGTCATTGGAATCACCTTCCAATTCAAGCGTCATACCCTTCGGTATGAAAGCTCCGAAGCTCTGTCCTGCCGAACCTACAAAATTGAGCTTGATGGTATCTTCAGGAAGACCGTCCTCACCGTATCTCTTGGATATTTCACTTCCTACTACGGTACCTACGACCCTGTCAACATTCTCGATTTTGAGCTTTGCCCTGATTGACTTCTTTTCGTCCAGAGCAGGCTTGCACATTCTGAGAAGCTTTTTGATGCCCAGCGACTTATCCATCATGTGGTTCTGCTCCTGCATGTTGTATCTGCCCACATCTGCACCGGCATAAGGCTGGTAAAGTATTGCCGACAAATCAAGGTGCGCAGCCTTCCAATGCTTCACATTGTCCTTGGCTTTAAGTCTGTCTGTACGCCCAACCATCTCATTTATGCTTCTGAAGCCCAGCTTGGCCATTATTTCACGCATTTCCTGAGCTATAAACCTCATAAAATTTTCAACATATTCCGGCTTCCCTGTGAAGTTCTTTCTCAGTTGCTCATTCTGAGTAGCTATACCTACAGGACAGGTGTTCAGGTTACAAACCCTCATCATCACACAGCCAAGTACAATAAGAGGAGTTGTAGCAAAACCGAATTCTTCTGCGCCGAGTAATGCAGCAATAACTACATCCTTACCCGAAAGCAGCTTACCGTCAGTTTCCAGAACTACTCTGTCTCTCAGCTTGTTAAGCACCAGGGTCTGATGGGTTTCCGCAAGCCCCAGTTCCCACGGCAGACCGGCATTTTTTATGCTTGTCCACGGAGAAGCACCCGTGCCTCCGTCATACCCGCTGATAAGGATTACATCCGCCTTGCCCTTTGCAACACCTGCTGCTATTGTACCGACGCCTACCTCGGAAACGAGCTTTACATTGATCCTTGCTTTATTGTTGGCATTTTTCAGGTCATGGATAAGCTCAGCCAAATCCTCAATTGAATAAATATCGTGGTGAGGAGGCGGTGAAATCAGGTCCACGCCCGGAGTTGAATGCCTGACCTTGGCTATTTCAGGGTAAACCTTACGTCCCGGCAATTGTCCGCCTTCACCCGGCTTTGCACCCTGAGCCATCTTTATCTGTATTTCCACTGCATTTGCAAGATAATTGCTGGTAACACCGAAACGTCCTGAGGCAACCTGCTTGATGGCACTCTTCTTGGAGTCTCCGTTTGCCAGCACCTTAAATCTCTCCGGATTTTCTCCTCCTTCACCGGTGTTGCTCTTTCCACCCAGTCTGTTCATGGCTATTGCCAGACATTCATGGGCTTCTTTGCTTATAGAACCGTAAGACATGGCTCCGGTCTTGAACCTCCTGACGATGGAATCAACAGATTCCACATCTTCCACAGGAATGGTGTCCCCAATGTTATAGTTGAACTCAAGTATACTTCTGAGAGTAATAATTTCTTCGTCATTTATCTTTTTGGAATATTTCTTAAATAACTGGTAATCCCCTTCACGACACGCTTTTTGAAGCATGTATATGGTTTCGGGATTATACATGTGTACTTCTCCGTCATCCTTGGACTGGAAAGTTCCTCCCACTTCAAGAGTATCTCTGTACGGAGATTCCACATAGGCACTTTCGTGTCTCATCTGGTTTTCCATGGCTATTTCTTCAATGCCGATACCTTCAAGTCTGGAAGGAGTCAGTGTGAAATACTTGTCTATAAGGTCCTTTCTAAGACCTACGGCTTCAAATATCTGAGCGCCGTGATAGCTTCGTATGGTGGATATACCCATCTTTGTGAGAACCTTAAGAACACCTTTTACAGTACCCTTTATAAAGTTCTTCTTGGCCTCCTCATAGGACAGTGAGCCCAACAGGCCCTTTTCGGACAAATCTCTGATGGTTTCGTAGGAAAGGTATGGATTTATGGCAGTTACTCCGTAGCCGATAAGCGTACAGAAGTGGTGAACTTCTCTTGGTTCTCCCGACTCAAGCACAATACCCACACTTGTTCTTATTTCTCTTCTAATGAGGTGATGGTGGAGTCCTGACGAAGCCAGCAGTGCAGGAACTGCAGCATACTCCCTGTCCACTCCGCGGTCGGAGAGAATCAGTATGTTTGCACCTTCATTTATAGCTTTGTCAGCTTCCTTAAATATTCTTACCAATGCTTTTTCCATGGCCTTCGGTCCTTCTGCCACCTTATAAAGCGTCGATATGGTTGTAGCTCTGAAATGTTTATTATTTAAGTTTTTTAAAGTATTAAGCTGATCGTTTGTCAAAACAGGGTGGTCAAGAAAAATACTCGCTGTCTTTTCCTGGTCGGGATCAAGCAGATTACCTGCCGTTCCAAGCAAAATACTGCTTGAGGTGACAATTTCCTCTCTTATTCCGTCTATAGGAGGATTTGTTACCTGGGCAAACAACTGCTTGAAATACATATACAGCATTTGCGGTTTTTCAGACAGTACGGCCAAAGGAGTGTCCATACCCATGGCACCCACAGGATCGGCGCCTGAAACAGCCATAGGCAAAACATACTTGTTTACATCTTCATAAGTATACCCGAAAGCTTTCTGCTGCTGCAGAAGATCTTCTCCGACCTTTTCTTCCTTCGATTTTTCAACAGGCATGTCATTCAGGCTGAAAACATGTTTCTTGACCCAATCACCGTATGGATGCATCTTTGAGACGCTTTCCTTTATTTCTTCATCGGAAATGATTCTCTTGGCCTTTGTATCTATGAGAAGCATTCTTCCCGGTTCAAGTCTACCCTTGTATTTTACATTTTCAGGCTTTATGTCGACTACACCTACTTCAGACGCAAGTACAACCTTGTCGTCCTTTGTAACATAGTATCTTGAGGGACGAAGACCGTTTCTGTCAAGCATACCGCCGATTACGTCACCGTCTGTAAAAGCCATGGCGGCAGGACCGTCCCAGGGTTCCATTATGAAGTTCTGAAACTCATAGAAATCCTTTTTGGTTTTTGACATAAGGTCATTTTTTTCCCAGGGTTCGGGAATCATCATCAGAATGGCCTGGGGAAGTGGCTTTCCGGTAAGATACATAAATTCGAGGCTGTTATCAAACATGGATGAGTCGCTGCCTGTTTCATCAACAATGGGATATACCTTGTTGATGTCGTCAAAAAGCTTTGAGTCCATACATTTCTGACGTGCCTTCATCCAGTTGACATTACCTCTGATAGTGTTTATTTCACCGTTGTGTACAAGATATCTGTTAGGATGTGCTCTTTCCCAGCTCGGGAAGGTATTTGTACTGAATCTTGAGTGAACCATTGCCAGAGCTGAAACAAAATCCAGGTCGGACAGATCCAGATAAAAATTCCTCAATTGTTCGGCAGTAAGCATGCCTTTATAAACGATAGTTTTTGAAGACAGGCTTGCTATATAGAAAATACTTCCCTTGTCTTCGCACATGGGTCCGATTACTTTTTCGGATCTTTTCCTGATAGTGTAAAGCTTTCTTTCAAATTCCATCTCACTTGAAATACTTGGTGATTTTTCAATGAAAACCTGGATGAATCTCGGCATAACAGATTTCGCACTGACTCCTATTGTAGTCACATCAATAGGCACTTCTCTCCAGCCAAGTATCTTCTGGCCTTCCTCCTGAACGATCTTTTCAAAAGCTTCAATCTGCGTTTTTCTGAAATCCTCATATTTGTGAGCAAATATCATACCTACGCCGTAATTGCCTTTTTCAGGCAGTTGGAAGCCTAATACTTCACATTCTCTTTTGAAAAAGTCATGGGGAATCTGTACCAGTATCCCGGCTCCGTCACCTGTATTTTCGTCTGCTCCGCTGGCTCCTCTGTGATTCAAGTTTTCCAGTACGGTTAACGCGTCAGCAACGATATCATGGGATTTTTCTCCTTTTATGTTTACGACAAACCCCATTCCACATGCATCATGTTCTAATGCCGGGTCGTAAAGCCCCTGCTTGTTTGGTAAACCATATTTTTGCATATTTCACACCCTTAATTCTATTTATATATTTTTTATACATCAATTCTAACATAAAACATGCAAATTTTAAAAGTATTTATTTGGAATTTTTCATGGTTTTTTGATTTTAAACCCAAACTTTTATATTTTTTTTGTGCTGAAACCCAAATAAACAAGCCTATTTCCCGAGTAAATCCATTTTGTAGAAAAATTTAAATTTTGCAAATTAATTTTTGTGAATATTTATTAATTTGCAATTTTTGAAATTAAAACCTTCAAATTTAACTTTAATATGAAAATATTTCACCCACTCCAACCTCCTTCAAATTTACCACCCCTGCCAGGGAAATTTTAGAGGCCAGATCGGTACAGTGGCAGGTATGAACTTCCTTTGGAGCCAGCTTTTTCATATAGGCCAGGGTTTTCTCCAACCGTACTTCAGAAGGCTTTAAAAGATGAAATCCCCCTATAATGTCCACTACCCTGTCATCTCCGCAAACCTTTTTTGCATATTCCACTATATTGCATATTCCGGAGTGGGAACAACCAGTTATTACCACGATGCCCTCCCGGGTTTTATACGCCAGAGCGGTATCGTCCATGATATAATCAGGTACCTCCACTCCATTGTCGAGGGTGATACCTATGGGTTCAGTATTTTCAAAATCGTTTGTCCTTTCTATCTCCCCCAGAAAAACCAGCTTTTCGGTAATCCATACGGTTTTTTTGGTTAAATTCAGGTTAAAGGCGCTTTCCACCATCTGCCGGGAATAAATAAAGCCTATCTGCTCTCCCTTATCAATCTTGGTAACCAGTGAACCGGGATGGGCAAGCAAGGTGGGCCTTAAAGAGTCTGCCCCGCTGTAATAATCCAATATTCCAAAAAGGTTGACCATTCCCCAGGTGTGATCCAGGTGCCCGTGGGAAAGTACCAGATAGTCGGTTTTCTTCAAATCTATCCCCATCTTGGAGGCATTTCTTAAAAAAATGTCCGAATAGCCCACATCAAAAAGAAGCCTTTTACCTTCCTCTTCTATATAATAGGACAGACCGGGTTCTCCAAAATAATTCTTGTCAATGGTTGTGTTATTGTCCACCAAAACAGTTAATTTCATACTGACCTCTCCGGCTTGGTCACTCCTGATGCCAAACCCCGTTTTTTATAAAATTATATCACTTTTTTCATAAGTCACCCATTACCAGAGACAGCATTCAGGGGGTATGCTGCTACCAGACTGTTATCTCATCCACCCTGCAGGAATATATTTCAGGGTTCTCCTTTAATTTCAGAAGTTCCTTTGCATCTCCCGAAATAACAGCCCCAATGTACAGTACTCCGTTATTTTTCACATATTCAAGCATTTTTCCGGTGTCGCCCAGGGCCTGCCGTCCGCCATTGGTGTAGTACTCGGATATATATGAAGCAAGGTGCTCATTCTCCTTTATCTTTTCAAGACCATACAGCATAACCTCTTTGTGTGTTTCATCATCGTAGGAATCAAAGCTGTTAATAAAATCGGTATCATCCATTTTGGAGCTGTTGCCGTTATTAATAATATAATAATAAGACGGATTGTAATTTGCCAGTGCCAGGGTTGAGCCGGTGTCTGCCAGCATATCCACGGTAAATCCCCCGGAAGGCAGGAAGTATTGAGCACCCAGAGCAGCCTTTGCCTCTCCGGGTGTCAATTTATGCCTGTAGGTAACAAATATCTGCGCATTGGTGCCGGACGGCGCCTTCTCCAGCAGACTCCATTCCGTTGGATTAAAATAAGTGTCCTTGTTTACAGCATAAAACAAGTCCCTGTTATAGTAGCTGAGCTTTTCCTCCAAAGAAACCCTGGGCTTTTTAAGCCTTCCGAAGGAGTAGCTTACCGAAAGCTCCAGCCTGCCTGCTTCTCTGCTGATACCTTTTGTCAGCTCGCAGGAAAAATCCTGCTTGTAAAATTGGGTACTGTTTCTACCGCCGATCACTGCCTTATCAGGAAAAGCCATATGAATGAAATCACTTGCAAAATGCTGCTCCTGAGCAAACCTGTCTTCATCTATTCTAAAGACGCTGCCCAGAACAGACATAAGCGAAAGATAAAGCAAGGGAACGATTACAATACAGGCCAGCAAGGTAATAACCGTGACCCTGGCAATTCTTGCAACCATTCTTCTGTTTATCCTTTTGCCCGTCAGCTTTTCAGAAGGTACTCCGCTGTCCAGCCCGGCCTTCAGTTCAGCTTCAAAAAGCTTCTCCTCCTGTCGGAGATACTCACTCATTGCAGTAAACCTGTCCAGTTCGCATTCTACCTTCTCTGCTTCCTCATTACTGAGTTCTCCCTTTTTGTATAAATCCAGCTTTTCTTTGAAATCCTCGGTCATTTTACAGCCTCCCCTTCTCTCTTAATGTTTTCCTTGCCCGGTATATAAGATTTGTAACCGCAGAAACCGATACCCCCATTATTACGGCAGCCTCCTGGTAGCTCAGTTCATTTATAAGACACAATACAACAGCCTGACGCTGGTTTTCCGGAAGCAGCCTTAACTTTGAAATAACCTTTGACAGCCGGGCCCTGTCCTCCACCTCGTCCTGTATGTCCCGGGAGGCTTGCGGGGAAAGTATTTCGTCCTCCGTGAGCTTTACCCTGCTGTTTTTCCTTATGTAATCCACATGGAGGTTATGAGCTACGGTCAGCAGCCAGGACTTAATGCGGGCATCGGGAAAGTCCATAAGGCACATGGCCTTGACAAACACATCCTGGGTCAGGTCCTCAGCCTTTTGCCTGTTGAAGGTCAAGCTGTATAAATAGCGGTATATTATTTTATAGTAGTCCCTGTACAGCATGGCAAATATATCAGCTTCCAAGCATTCACCCCCGGCCTGTTGCATACTTTTATACAATATACGATTTACTTCCTATTATATCGCATTTAAATTTACCCGTTTTTAAATTTAAACTGTAGTGCTGGTTAATAAAGTCTTTAAGCGACAAGTTTGCAAGTCCCGGGAGGGCGGCTTTAAAAAAATACGCAGTATGATTAAAAGCTTTTCGCCAAAGCGTTATATACAAGCATTTATTTGAAGCCCGTCCGGGAGTGAGTTGTGTTTTCTGGCTGTTACCACATTTTTAATCAGCACTACAGGTTAATTTAACCGTTTTATGGGTTGCTTTCTATGCCTGCCGGAATTGCCCGTAAAATTCAAAGGCCCGGATGCAGTCAAGTCATCCGGGCCTTTAACACAATATTTCATTCCTTGAATTTTATATTCTTTTTCATCAGATCGCTGCCCACAACAGTATTTTTAAATATGTCCCGGACCGAAGCTTCAAATTCCCGGGGCCTTTCCAAAGACGGACTGAAATGGGTCAGCCACAGCTCTCCCACCTCCCCGTACCGTGCAAGCAGCGCAGCTTCTGAAAATAACATATGCTTCTTTTCCACAGCTTTTTCAAGCTCGTGATTATGACCGTACATTCCTTCACATATGAAAAGCTCCGAACCTTTAATGAAGTCCACCAGACTTTCCACAGGCCGCGTATCGGTACAATAGCATACCTTTATACCTTTTCTCGGCTTTCCCATAACCATTTCAGGGCTGATAAGCCTGTCTCCCAGCCGGATTTCCTCTCCCCTCTGAAGCAGGCCCCAGAAGTTCACAGGTATCCCCAGCTCCTCCGCCCTTGTACTGTCAAACCTGCCCTGTCTGCGTATTTCAAAGCTGTAGGCCAGGCAGGGCATCCAATGTTCAACAGGAATACTTCTTATATATACATCATCCAATTGAACTTCTGAAACTTGATTTACCGGCAGTTCCAGAAGTTTCAGGTCATAGGGAAGCCGCGGAGCTATTACCATCAGACCCTCCACAACCATCCTTATTCCGGGAGGACCCATAAGTATCAGCGGTTCTTCTCTGCCCGAGTTTCCCAGTGTCAAAAGCAAACCAGGAAGCCCTGCCACATGATCCGCATGGTAATGGGTGAACAGCACGGCATCAATTGCCTTAAAACCCCAGCCGCAAAGCCTGACAGGTATTTGTCCGGCCTCTCCGCAATCCACCAGCAGCATTCTGCCCTTGCAACGCATTAATAATGAGGTCAGCCACCGGTCAGGAAGCGGCATCATTCCCCCGGTTCCCAGTAAACAAACATCCAGCATTTTTTTCTCCGATTATTATAATGGTTCTTCCCGTTATGTTTTGCATTTTTTAATAATTATATAAAACTTTATTCAAGGACTGCCGGGTCAGCTAACCCTTACATCCCTGCTGTGCCTGTTGGCATAGCTGCTTGCTACAAAAGCCTCGGGCTTTATTTTGGTATCTATGCCCATTCCCTCGAAGTAACCCACCATTTCCCTTATAAGTCTCCGGGTTTCTCCCTTTGTCCCAACGTCAATATGGGCCTCCAGCCTGCAGTCGAAGTTTTCATATCTGGCCACGAAGTCGTAAAGAGAGGACATCAGCTCCGTATTAAGCATATTTGCAAATTCGTACGTCAACTGCGTCTCCTTTGAAATCTTCTCTCTCAGGCTTATATACCTTCTGTTCTGAATTCTTTTGGATATGCAGCCCCAGGCACCGCTGCCCTCCCTGTGAATATATATTCCGGTTGCAAAACAGGTAAACTTACCCTTTGTCTGTGAATCGGTTCCCACAGCCAGCCTGTATTTGCAGTCAGGATTCATTTTTATAAAATATCTTATACTTGCTACCACATCTGCAAAACTCATGTTCTTTTGTACCGAATTAAAAAATTTCATTTTTCCACCAGCTTTCTTAAATAACAAAACCACTTTTTCTTGCGCGGTGTACACGCGCATATTTTTATATCTTCAAAGACAATAAAAAAGTGATTAAATCCATATCACCGGATTAATCACTCTCGCTTGTAAATGTCAATATTCCAGGATTCACCTTAAAATCATAAGGGGAGTTCCTTTCCGCAGCATTTATTCAAATGAGGATCAAACCAGTGCAGGTTACCATTAAAACATTGATTTCCCTGTGTATCTGCCTTGTTTATTTTTTGCGTACAAAGGTCAATAGAATACATATTGATACAATACATTGCCAGACCCTCCTTTCGTAAATTTGTACTTCCCGTTTTATCGGTGAATAATATTTGCTCCCCTTTTCAGGGTTCTTATGAATTTTACAATATATAGCATGTCCCGGTCAATAATTTCCCAGTATTGTAATTTGAATGTAAATAAACTGTTATATAATAGAAAAATCTTTAAGCCATTGCCACATTTTTTTGATATAATGAATTCATTGAAAATATACTGAGTACCATATATGTATACGGCTGACAAGGGGAATAATAAAGCTATGGACAAACTGCGCCACATCAGAGATCTCTTATCAAGGAACAAATTCCGCTACGCCATAGGAATAGTATTTTTACTTTGCGTAGATATTCTGCAGTTGGTATTGCCCAAGATTCTTGGGAATGTTACCGACCTGCTTGAAAACCATACACTGACAAAGGAAAAACTGGCTGAATATGCCGTTATAATAACACTTATTGCTGTGGGAGTGGCAGCATTAAGGTTCTTATTCCGGTATACCCTTATGAGTGTATCCAGGTCTATTGAGCTTTCACTCAGGAACCGTTTTTATGCCCATTTGCAAAAGCTTTCCAGCAACTACTTCAACACTCATAAAACCGGAGATTTGATGGCTCATGCCACAAATGACATGGGCAATGTAACCATGGCTTCAGGTCAAGGTGTTATTTTCGTTATTGACAGCTTTTTAATACCCATTGTGGCACTTATAATGATGCTGTTCACCGGAGGCTGGAAGCTTACCCTGGCCTGCTTCCTCCCCTTGCTGCTTTTAGGAATAGCAGTGGTTTTCTTCATGAAAATCATGCAATCCAGCGTTCAAAAACAGCAGGAGGCCTTTTCAAACCTGACTGAAGCTGCCAGGGAAAATTTTTCAGGCATACGGGTAATTAAGGCTTTTGCCCAGGAGAAGAAAGAAATAGAACGGTTTGAGCGGATCAATGCCGTCAACCGAGAAGCAAATCTTAAGTATGTCCGGCTTATGAGCATGATGTTTCCCACGGTTATGTCAATATCCGCCCTTTCATTTGTCATAGCCCTTTGGCTGGGTGGCATACTGGTAATACAGGGGTCTGTGACACTTGGCGGCTTCGTGGCCTTCAACAGCTATCTGGGCATGCTTATCTGGCCCATCACGGCTATCGGCTGGGTGGCAAACATGTTCCAGAGGGGCCTGGTTTCCCTGGAACGTATAAATACCATTCTTGACGAAACTCCTGAGATATACGATGAAGATACTGCTGACACAGCCGGTATCAACGGAACCCTTGAATTTAAAAATCTGACCTTCACTTATCCGGGCACAGACAAGCCTGTTTTAAAAGATATAAGTTTAAAGCTGCAGGCCGGCAGGACACTGGGAATAATAGGCCGTACCGGCAGCGGAAAAACAACCCTTGTCAATCTTATCCCAAGGCTCTTAAAGTCTCCCCCGGGAACTCTTTTTATCGACGGCACCGATATAGAAAAGATACCCCTGCATGTTCTCAGAAGCCGTATAGGAAGCGTACCCCAAGACACTTTTCTGTTTTCAGACACCATAAGTGAAAATATAGATTTCTTCAGAGAAAACAGCTCCCGGGATATTGAAGCTGCTGCAAATACGGCCAGAATACTGGACAGCATAAATGAATTTCCCGGCAAGTTTTCTACCGTATTGGGTGAAAGGGGTGTAACACTTTCCGGAGGCCAGAAACAGCGTGTCGCCATTGCCCGCGCAATAATAGGGTCTCCGGATATACTTCTGCTGGATGACTGTCTTTCTGCGGTGGATGCCCACACTGAGGAGGAAATTCTCAGGGATTTGAAGTCAATCATGCGGCAGAGGACCAGCGTAATAGTGTCCCACAGGATATCTGCCGTCAAGGATGCCGATGAGATTATAGTACTTGAGGACGGAAGCATTTCACAGAGAGGCACCCATGAGGAGCTGCTGTCACAGACCGGCTTTTACCGGGAGCTTTACAACAAGCAATTGCTTATTAACCAGTTGGAGGAATATTGATTATGTCTGATGAAAGCAATATGATGCAGGAAGATGAAGTCACCGAAAAAGTTTATGATTCGCGGCTTATGGCCCGCCTTTTGAAATTTGCGCGGAAATACTGGCATCTGTTCCTGCTTTCTGTGTTATTTCTCTTTGCAGCCACACTTGTTGACCTGGCCAGACCGTATCTCATGGGTACGGCTATAGACGAATATATAAAGAAAAGCAATATAGCAGCCTTGAACAGGCTGGGGCTGTATTTCGTACTGCTCATAGCCGCCGGCTTTGTGTTCAACCTGCTGCAGATATACGTATTAAGCTATGCAGGCCAGTATATCATATATAATATACGGCAGCTTGTCTTTACCCACCTGCAAAAGCTGCCCTTGTCCTTCTATGACAAGAACCCGGTGGGCAGGCTTGTAACCCGGATAACCAATGATACCGAAACGCTGAACGACATGTATACCAATGTACTTATTACCCTGCTGAAGGATTTTTCCATTCTGGCGGGTACGCTGGTAATCATGTTCAGGCTGAATACCACGCTTACGCTTATTACCCTGGCAGTTATGCCGGCCGTGCTGGTGCTCACCGTAATTTTCCGTATTAAAATCAGAAAGGTATACCGGAATGTACGTACCGCAATAGCAAAGGTAAACTCGGCTATCTCAGAAAATATTTCCGGCATGCGGGTGATCCAGTTGTTCAATAAGGAAAAGCCCAACTTTGAGAGCTTCCACAAAATCGGCAGGGAGTATTATAAGGCGTCCATGCGTGAAGTTGTTACCTTTGGCTTGTTCAGGCCTTTGATTGAAATGGTTTCTTCACTGGCTATTTCCCTGCTCATCTGGTTCGGCGGAGGAAAGGTTATGGATAATTCACTGGAATTCGGAGTGCTTTATGCCCTTGTAAATTATATAGCTCTTTTGTTTCAGCCCATAAATGACCTTGCGGAGAAATACAATATCCTGCAGTCCTCCATGGCTGCCTCCGAAAGGATTTTCATGATTCTTGACACTCCTGCCGAAGAAGATGCCGGCAACCTGCTGCTGGACGAGAAAACCGCTTCCGGTGATATAGAATTTAAAAATGTCTGGTTTGCCTACAACGGCGAAAACTGGGTTTTAAAGGATGTGAGCTTCAAGGTTCCGGCAGGCGGCACCGTAGCCATAGTGGGACATACCGGTGCAGGAAAGACTTCCGTCATCAACCTGCTGAGCAGGTTCTACGAAATTCAGCGGGGAGATATTCTTATCAACGGCGTAAGTATAAAAGATATTCAAAAGGCTTCTCTGAGAAAAGCAATAGGTGTGGTACTCCAGGACGTTTTCCTTTTCAGCGGTAAGCTGAAGGACAACATCCGGCTGAACGAGGAAGGCATTACAGATGAAAAGCTGCAAAGCGTGACCCGGCATGTTAACGCCGACGGCTTTATCAGCAGGCTTCCAAACGGCTATGAGGAGGAGGTCATGGAACGGGGTTCCACTTTTTCCTCGGGACAGAGACAACTGCTTGCCTTTGCCCGGGCGCTGGCCTTTGATCCTGCTATTCTGGTGCTGGATGAAGCAACCTCCAGCATTGATACCGAAACCGAAATGCTGATTCAGGATGCCCTGACCAAGCTTACGGAAAACAGGACTACCATTATAATAGCCCACAGGCTGTCAACCATCCAGCACGCCGACAAAATAATCGTGCTGCACAAGGGAAGAGTCCATGAAAGCGGCACACATCAGGAGCTTTTAGCTGCCCGGGGTATGTATTACTCCCTGTATCAACTGCAATACCAGCAGCAGGCAGCAGGCGGGACAAATCAATAAGCTACTCTACCAGGCTGTTTATACAGGTTCTGAGTCTTAAGCCGTTTGTGCTTAACCACCGGGCCTGTAAAGCAGCATTTTTTATCTGCTCTGAAACCACCTCCGTACCGTCCACGCCATCCAGATACCGGCCCAGGAAGTGTATAAAGACATCCAGCCTCCGAAGCATTATGAGCGAAGGTATTGCCCTGGCTTCTTCTTCCGACAGCCTCACAAACCTGCCATAACCCTCCAGGAAAGCTTCAAGTTGCCCCCACAGGCTGCTCTGCTTCATATTGATTATTTCCGACAGGCATACGGAGAGCTCCATAACCCGCAAATCCCTGGTGACAAACTCAAAGTCCAGCAGTGCAGTGATGTTCCCGTCTCTGTCCGCCAGTACATTCGACCCATTCAAATCTCCGTGTACAAGCTGGTGCGGCAGCTTTTTCAAGTCCTCCATGCTTACAATAAACAACGACAGCCGGTCTGCCAGTTCGGCCAATTCCGGCTTGTATTCCTCAAATTCCGCAGACGGCTGACCGCAGAAGTCGATTACCTGGGAGACGGAACACCTGGGATGAGTATTTTCAATCTCATAATAGGGCCTGTACACCGGTTTCAAACTGGTCTTCATGTTTTCCAGGGCATTTGTCAAGCTTCCCGCTGCACACCCGAAGGACTTTAGCTGTTCATATGCCCTCAAGTCCGGATTGATACCCTCCAGGTAATGAAACAAAGCGGCAGGCTTTCCATCCCGGGTATACTTGACGGTTTCATTGCCGATGCCGGCAACCGGTCGAGGAATCCCAAAAGGAAGCTCCAGCTTTCCCAATTGGCAAAGGATGTGATGCTCATATCTCACCTTATACAAATCCCGGTGTGTCTCGTATATCCGGAGCATGTACCTGTGAGTCTCAGTCCGTACAAGATAGGTGGTATTGTTCATTCCGCCCTTATGGGGACTTGCTGTCCATTTGCTCCGGGGAAGGAATTGCTCCAGCAGCGGCTCAAGGTCAAATCCCATAGTATGAATATTCTCCGTTCTTCTCTCTTGATATAAAGGGCAGGTTCATCAAGGCATTGCCCCCATTGTCAATAACCCCCTGTAGTATTACTCTGGTCAGGTCAGGAACATCGGCGGCCTTGACGGCTTCATTTATGTCCATGAACAGGGCTTCGCTGTTCTCCCTGTTGTCGGAATTGGGAGTTCCTGATACGTATTCCATTAAAAACACAGCATACCAATCCTTCAGGTTAAAGCGTACTCCCACAAGCCCGGCAGGTTCTGCAACAATAGTTGTTTCCTCCAGAACTTCACGGCGCAATGCAGCCTGTGGGGTCTCTTGCATTTTCACATAGCCGCCCGGGATAATAAGCCGGCCCTTACCTGCGCCGTAAGTATGCCTGACAAGTAAAACCTCGTTTCCCTTTAAAACAACTCCGCCTACAGACTGGCACCAATTTGTATTTTCTTCATTATTTGCATTCATAAATAGCCTTCGCCTCCACATTTATAACGTATCATACTGTTTTTATAACGCAAATTGATCAATAACCTTTTGAACAATCCACAACATTAATAAGCTTTGTGCCCCTGATAAACGCTTCAAGATTACCGGCGGCTATGCCTGCAATCCTCCGGCGGGTTTCCTCCAGGCTGTATCCTCCCGATACATGGGGTGTAATAACGGCGTTTTTGATTTTCCACAGCCTGTGCTCCTTTGGCAGAGGTTCAGGCTCGGTCACATCCAGAGCCGCTCCCAGCAGTTGTCCCTTCTCAAGTGCATCACATAATGCTTCGGTATCAACAGCGCTTCCCCTCCCCACATTAATAAGCACTGCATCCTTCTTCATCAGCTTTAACGTACTCTCATTAATAATACCTTTTGTGAGCGGGGTCTCCGGCAAGCTCAACGCAACGATATCGGCCCGGGGCAGTAAAGCTTCCAGCTTGTCCATCAAATAAAGCTCATCCAGATAATCCGGCTTATGGCCTTCGGTACGTTTTACACCTATGGTATAGGCGCCCAGCCCTTTTAATCTTTTGGCAAATTCGCCGCCAATGTCCCCTGCCCCCACAATAAGCGCTGTTGAATCAAAAATTGCCTTAACCTTCCCTTCATAAGACCAATTGGCTTCTGCCTGATTGTCCCTGTATATGTGAAGCTTTTTAAAAAGCTCCAGCAACACTCCAAGCATGTATTCCGATATGGCCGGCCCGTAGGCACCTGTGGCATTTGTCAAAACAGCGCCTTCGGGCAAGACACCTTCCTCTGCATACTCTCCCACACCTGCACTGTTGAGTTGAAGCCACTTAAGTTTTTTTGAAGCTTTAAGCATATGAACGGGGGGATTTCCAATAATAATGTTTGCATTTTGGACCTGCCCGGCATCAACCGTTTGGCTTTTTGCATATGTGAAATTGGCAGAAGGGGCTTTCTCTTCCAGAATTCTTTTTTGTTCCTCCTTCAGCGGGATAAGTACCAGCACATTTTTTTCCAATAATCATCACTCCATTTATATACAACATTTATATCCAATAAGGTTCCTGTATGAATAAGATTTTACCATAAAAGCTTTATGGATTGCATGCCTTATAATTGTCAACGTGCAGCTTTTCATATAATAATCCATCTTCTGTATAGGCCCTCTTTTCTTCAGCAGGATACCCCACAGCAATTATACACTCCACACTATATTTCTCAGGTATATTTAAAACCGCCTTAATATAGTTGTCTGCCGTTACGCCCTCAGATTCCGAATGAAATCTTTCCCTGACCTGTATCCAGCACGATCCGAGACCTAGTGACTGAGCAGATAATTGAATTAATATTGAAGCAATAGATACGTCCTCTACCCATACATCACATGCCTCATGATCTGCAATCACTGCTATCCCCAACGGAGCACCTGAAAGAAATGAAGAACCCTGTTCCTTTGAACGGGCAAGTTTCTGCAATATTTCTTTATCTGTTACAACCACAAATTCCCAGGGTCTTTTGGATCTTGATGAAGGTGCCAGCAGGGCGCTTTTCAGAATAGTATCCAGCTTTTCTTTTTCAACTTCCCTGGTTTCAAATTTTCTTATACTTCTTCTGGATTTTAACAAATCTAAAAACATATTTTTTCCCTCTTTTCTATTAAATACGGAATTTTTACAGGTACGCACCTGTGTATGTATCAATTATGCCGCCTATATCAAATAATAAACCCAACTGCCAGTCCGGTGCAACAGCAGCGCTGCCTGGCAAGGCATTAAATTCCAATATATTGCAATAAATTACACCTGTAAAAGAATAAATCCCAGACTTTTGAAAGTATGGGATTCTTATTAAAATTACCGTACGGCCAAACAGATTAATCTCATATGCCGCTCCTCAGCATTTCCAGAAATGCTCCCACTCTTGTTCTGATTGCTTCAAAATCAGAGCCTGCATACTCCGTATGTATTTCCAATAACGTAACGTCATCCTGCTTGACAACATCTTTAGTTTCCCCGGCTTTAAAAGTATAAGGATCGCAATACCTGAGCGTATAATAAATAATTCCTCTGGCATTGTTGCTTTTAATGGATTCCCGAAGGTTTTGGAGACGTTTATCGGTATTTAAATCAAGATAGGGGAGAGCTCCATGAGGCACACGCTTCAGATAGGCATCAGCCAGACCTTTTATTGAACTCTCCTGAATATCAATTCCAAGATAGGGCAGGATTCCCGTCCATAAATCGTCACCGACAATCCTGCCTCCCAAATCTTCAATTATTTTTATAATCTTGTTGTCTCCGGGCGGTATGGAACTTCCGGCCAGCAGAACGCGAGCCTCCTCCTCCTCAATATCAATATTTCTGTTTCTATGCTTCTCTTCCAATTCCTGAAGCAGCTCTGACAAATAAGCCGAGTATTGCTCCCTGTCAAGGTAATACCCCGCATGTACCACATTATAAACCTCACTCCAGGTTATAACCGGGCTGTCCTCTGACTGGAATTTATAAATATTTTTAATCTTTTCACGTATCCCGTTAAAAAGCTTAATGCTTTCAGATAAACTTTTTGCATCCAGCTTTTTCCCTGCAAATCCCTCTAATTTTCCTGCAAATTCTTCCAGCTCGGCTTGAAAATATTTCTTTGCTTCCGGCAGGAAAAAATTTCTCGGTACGCCAAGGGTGAGCGTATTAATATTAAAATAGTAATGTATAATTTCGCCCACCCGGTACAATTGCAGACAAGTAGAGTCCAGAGCGATCAAATCCGAATTCTGAATATACGGATCTGTATTCTCAGCAAAAAGACCTACCAGATTTCTCGTATAAACACAATTTTTAGAAGAGATATAGCGTGAGCCCACCTCCACCAGTTTTCCATCCCCACCTGTGCCAAGCCGGACCGGAATCAACCCCAGGGCGTGAATCAATTCTTCAGGAATATTATAGCCCAGCCAGCCAACCACCTTTTGTCCCTGATTTCTTGCCCTAGCCAGTTCTTCAGGCCTTCTTCCAACTGCTTCAGAAATTTTAACCAAAGTTTCTAGTGACATTCTTTTCTACTCCTTTATAAAACATCATTTTTTACCCTGTCTTAACATCTCAATGAAAACTTCTACCCTGTTGTGAAGCTGCTCCTGGCCCTGTGCACTTTCAGCCATTGCACGCTCAATAATGATTGTGGGAACACCGGCTTCCTTCTTAACCACATCAGCCACCAATCTGGCAGCAGCCGACTGGAAATTGCACCCCCATTGGTACATAAAAATCATTCCGTCAGCTCTTGACTTTTTGACTTGTTCTGCTACCCAGCGGCCGCGCTCTTCCGTGGGAAGTTCGTAGGGGAACGAAAGCATGGTTTTGGCCAACTGTTCATAGGGGTCCCCTGTTTCCTCAACATCATAGAAGATTTCACTCAACCCGTCATCTTTTCCCACTACCACACCACCGGCTCTGTCGACTACATGGGGATTGGGGTTGACACAGGAACCGCATATGAATAAACGTACAGGATCGTCAGAAAGATTTTTGCCCTTGACATTGTTCCTGATTCTTTCTTTGACTTCCTTAAGGGATTCCTCAAGGATCTGTTTGGCGGCAACCGGGTCATTGCTGCTTTCATTTCCCAAACCTGCGATGGCAGTATGATCCTGACTGTTTGTGGGAGGAACCGGTGCCGACCACCACAAATCCAGGTATTCCCTTGCAAGCCGTCTCTTTTCATTATGGAGCTTTATCTCTTTCCAAAGAACGTCATCATTAACTTCAACCTTACTTAATTCAGCAATCTTCCTTACAAGCCTCCGCAAATTTTCAGCCACATACTCCCTGGCCCAGGGCTTGTTTTGTTGATTGTTCACAGGAAAATCCACAGGCAGAAGCGGCAATTGAACCTTGCCGTGACGGTGGGCTTCAACCCCATAGCCGATATCGGAACACCGGGTGCAAAGATAAGGAGCTATTATGCTTATACCCTGTACCAGTTCATTTTGTATGATTTCATACTTGGCTGTCTGACAAGCGTCTACAGTCAGTGCCTGACGCCCTATTTCCCTGATCTGAAGCCTGCGGAGATCTGCTTCATCATAATCCATATTCTCTTTTGAATTGGTTGCCCAGCCATTTACCTGACCGGGACGGATTGGAATCCCCCCTGCGGCATAGTAAGGCTCATGGGTCTGGCCTCCCTGGATGAAAACCACAGGAGTCCCTTTTGCTGCAAATCTGTTGAGCCTGTCATACATTGTAGTATTAAAGTAATTCCGCCTGAACCCGCTAATCAGTTCCGCATCATCAGAAAACCCATGATTCTTGCCTTTGCTGAAAAGGTTGGGATACCTCTTGGGGCCTTCGGTAGTCATAAACCGCCACATTTCAGACCCACTCACCCGGGAACCGTCCCTGAATACAAGATCGGGTGCCGCTTCTATTTTTTCTTTGATATTTTCATCAAATTTTACAGTACTAAATTTAGTACTCTTCTTTTTATTTGTTAATTCCAGTTCCTGAACTGCCATTTTTACCTCCATGTCCCCCATATGTGCAGTATTAAATTTGTGCAGACGCTTTTGGTCTTACAAAATTCAATACTTCTTTACGGGGTTAAATTTATTTTTACCGTTTATGCTGACCTCTGGTTGACGTTTCCGCCTTTTTCATATAATTTTTGCGCCGAAACGGCTGCTCCTATGGCACCTACCAGTTGAGGATCGTTTTTAGGATTGGCTATCCTGACTTCCAGAACCTCTTCCAGGGCCTTCCTCATACCGGTATTCTTTGCAACGCCTCCCGAGAAGAATACATCACTCTGAATCCCTACTCTTGAGAACAGCCCCTTGATTCTGTTTGCAATGGCATGATGAACGCCGATAATGATATCTTCGGGTTTTTCTCCACGGGCCAGCAGGGAAACCGTTTCGGATTCCGCAAATACGGTGCAGGTACTGCTGACAGGGAGAACCTGTGTGGCTTTCAGCGCCAGAGGCCCCAACTCCGATATGTCCACCTTGAATACGTTTGCCATTACTTCAAGGAAACGTCCTGTACCGGCAGCACATTTGTCATTCATGGCGAAGTCCACAACATTTCCCTCTTCATCAACTCTGATGGCTTTGCAGTCCTGTCCTCCCATGTCGATTATGGTACGGGTTGCGGGGTGCAGATAGTGCGCTCCCTTTGCATGACAGGTGATTTCGGTGATGGTCTTGTTTGCATAGGGTGCTGAAATACGGCCGTATCCGGTCCCAACAATGTATTTCAGGTCTTCCTTTTTCAAATTTGCACTGTCAAGTGCTTTCTCAAGACTTTCCAAGCCGTTTTCCACAGAATTGATTCCGGTTCTGATAAGACTGGAGCCGGCAATCTCTCCGTTAACCAGAATAACAGCTTTTGTGCCGAGCGAACCCACGTCTACCCCGGCAAATGCATTAATTTTTGACATTTTCAACCACTCCTTTGATAATTTTAAATTTAAAACAAGTATTACTTAAATATAATCAATATATATTTCAACACATGCATTATTTGTATGAATATACAATATTCAGGAATGTATTGTAATATATTGAATATCAAAATTAAAAATGTGTTATGTACCAATTTTTTTGGCAAATTGTGTGTGAAACAGCTTTGCATACAACCCATCCATTTTCAGCAGCTCCGAATGTGAGCCTTCCTCCTGAATGCACCCATTTTCCATAACCAATATTTTATCCGCCTGCAAAACCGTGGCAAGGCGGTGTGCAATCACAATTGTAGTCCGGTTGCTCATAACAGAATCCAGAGCCTTCTGAATATACGCCTCGGATTCCGAATCCAGATAGGAGGTTGCTTCGTCAAGGATAAGTATTCTCGGATCTTTCAAAATAGCTCTGGCAATAGACAAACGCTGCCTTTGGCCGCCGGACAGGCGAAAGCCCCTTTCCCCGACGATGGTTTCATAACCATCCGTCAACTGCGTGATGAAGTCATGGATATAAGCACTCCTGCATGCGTCTTCAAGCATTTCCTGTGTGGCATCCTCTCTTGCAAACAACAAGTTCTCCCTTATTGAGGCATGGAACAGGAATTGGTCCTGCGTAACTACGGCAATCTGGCCCCGCAAGGACTCCAAAGTCACATTATGTATATCATGACCATCAATTTCAATATGACCTCCGGTGGGATCATAAAGCCGGCAGATTAAATTAATCAAGGTGGTTTTGCCCGACCCGCTGGGTCCGACCAGGGCAAGTATCCGACCCGGTTCAACTGCAAAGGATATCTGCTGCAGGGCTTCCTTTCCGGCTTGATAGGAGAAGGATACTTCTTTGAATAGGATATGCCCCTCCAGAGCCGGCAGTTTATAGGCATTGGGTACATTTTTGATATCCGGTTCCAAATCCAGATATTCAAAAATTCGTTGAAAAATCCCAAGAGAAGTCATGCATTCCACATGCAGGTTAAGCAAATTACTTAAAGGGTTGTACAGCCTTCCCAAGTAAGCGGCAAATGCCACTACTGCTCCGATGGTCATACGGCCTCCTATAACTCCGAAGCCGCCATAAAAATATATTATTGCCGCACTTACCGGCTCCAGTAAACCGGTGAGCAGTCTAAACCACCTTCCCACCAGGTTGGAACGCAATTCCAGCTCCATTACTTTTTTATTCAGCGCCAGGAAACGCTTTTCCTGATAATCCTCCCGGGTAAATATCCGGGTCATCATAGCCCCGGATACATTGAATTCTTCGCCCACCTGTGACGACATATCCCCTCTGACCTTTTGTGTTTCCCATCGCAGATTTTTACGCAGGTTTGAAACCGACCTTACAGGAAAAACCAGTAAGGGCATAACCACCATTGCCAATAACGCCAGTCTCCAATCAAGGGTAAAAAGAATAATAATTGTTGACAAAATAGTAATGATTTGCGTCACTGCTGTGATGCTCAAGGTTGTAAAGATTGATTGTATGGCGGAGACATCGCCTACCACCCGCTGAATTATTTCTCCTGTTCTGGTGCGGGTAAAAAAAGCTATGGATTGCTGCTGTAAATTTTTATACAGGGATTTCCGGAGATCACTCATTATGCCCTGGCCTACCCGATTATTCAAATGATTCTGGCCTAGTTCAAGCAGCCCTCCTATTACCGGCAATCCCGCCATACCTATAATCAATAAAATCAAATAGTTTTTGTCTTTCTCCGGAAGGGCTTTGTCAATTACTTCTTTCATAAGAAGCGGAGGCAGTAATCTTAGAATTGCAGCTCCTATGGAAAATGCCAGCAGTGCAATAAACAAAAACCTGTATGGTCTGAAAAGCTGCAATATACGCTTAAGTTTTACATCCCGCAGCCTCAGCCTGGGTATATCCTGTCTTCTTTTCCATTTGTCATCATTGAAATTTCCTTCCATCATACTTAACCTGACACCCCTTATTTGAGACTTTTATTCCACCATACCCGTACGTCCTACACCTTCCACAAACCAGCGCTGTGTGAAAGTATATACTATCAGCACAGGCATGATGATCAGAAAGGAGGCAGCCATTTTTATGGGTTCGGCAAGAATACTCGGACCGGCCTGGTCTGCTTCAAGAGCCAGCTTTGCAGCCAGTCTCGCCGAGCTTATGGACAGTGGCACGTCCTGTGCCTGAAACAGATACATTGTGGGAAAATATGAGTCATTCCAGTTCCACACGAATGAAAACAAAAATACAACAATGATGGCCGAAGAGGAAATGGGAAGCATGACCCGGTAAAATATCCGGAACACGCTGGCACCCTCCAGGCGGGCTGCTTCTTCCAGTTCTTTGGGCTGGGTGGAGAAAAACTGGCGGTAAATAATTACAAATAATGAACCTCTGAGACCATGCCCGAAAATAGCCGGAATAATCATTGGCAGGTAGGTATCCAGCCAGTTGAATTGCTTGAAAAGCAGTATTGTGGGCAGAATAATTACCTGCGGAGGAAGGATAAAAGTGAAAATCAGTGCAATAAACCAAAATTTCTTAAAGGGAAATTCCAACCGTGCAAATGCATATCCTGCAACGGCACAGGTTATAACCTGCAGCCCTGAAATCAACAAAGAAACCGTGACGCTGATTGTAAAAGAGGTCGGATATTTCAGAAGCTGAAACGCATCCTGCAGATTGCCCCAGTACAGCGTCCGCGGCACCCATATTACCCCGGGGTCCAGCAAGCTGCCGGCATCCTTGACCATTGTGGTCGCCATGTACAAAACAGGTCTCATATAGATAAATGCGGTATCGATTAAAATCACATACATAAGCAGCTTAAAAACATACCCCTTATCCGATTCTTTCCCCAATAAATCATACCTTGCAATACTGATCAATTTATTAAAAATAAATTTTTTCCGGCTGTTTGCCGGCCTGTGTCTGACGATAATTTTCTCCATACGCCCTCCTTCTAACGATTTCCTGCTGTTAATTTGGTTACCCTGTTATAAATCAAAAAGATTATACCTAAAAGACTTAAAACTATTGTAAGATAGATCCATGCCAGGGCACTGGAAATACCGTAACTGCTTGTATTAACCTTACTGATTATGGGATTTTCCGGGAAAGTAAACAAATCCACCACCGTATAAATCAAGTTCAGAAAAATAAATGGAGAAAGACCGGGAAGTGTAATCTTCCAGAATGTTTCCCAGGAACCTGCCCCATCAATACGTGCAGACTCATATACTGACGCAGGTATGGTTTGCCTGCCTGCAATAATAATTACAATCTGCATTCCCGAATACCACAGGACCATAACGAAGGAACTTATAAGGTTTGCAATGGGAGCGCCCCATGCTTCGGGAAGATATGTATTGATATAATAGACCACATTAAACCTTTCCACAAAAGACAGAGTACCTCCCCCTTGTGAAATGAACTCATTAATAACCTGACCGGAGGAGAAAATAACCGGAAGAAAAAATATGGAACGGAAGAAGGTTCTTCCAAACAGTTTTTGATTCAGCAAAATACCCACTAAAAGAGAAAATACAACAATGATGGGTATCATCATAATCATCTCTTTCAGGAAGGGCAGCAAATCATTGTATAAAAGTCCTCCGTCCACCAACAGGATTTCGCGGTAGTACTGCAGACCCACCCAAATATATGTGATACCGCTTGCAATAATTTTCACCTGATGAAAGGTCATATAAAAAGAATACAGCAGCGGAAACGCTACAAAAGCCAAAAAACCTATGGCCCACGGTGCAATGAACAGAGAGCCTTCCAGCTTTCGAAGCGCAGCCGAACTTAAAATATGTTTTTTCTTCATGGCTTTTTCCCTCCCTCAATGGAGATAAAATCCTGTCCGGGTACTTGAATATTTCCATAGGAGTACGGATTCTCATTATAGTTCACTACTATTATCTTCCCGCCTTCATAGGTAATCTCCGCGACACCTGACACCAACCTGCGGTGTCCCATAATCATTTTATCCTGCAAATCGGCAAAAACCTGATTATAGCGTTTATATTCCTCATATGCCTTTGTTTCCCATTCCCGGTAGTCCATACTGTAATAGTTGGTCGAATATGCTCCGAACATATCTGAAGAAGCGCTATCCGTAAATACATAACTTGGATATGCTCCATATTCGATACCCTTTAAAAACCCGGTACTGAATTCCTCCCGGAAATTTGACCAATCCGATGTATAGGTTATCAAACCGTGAAGTACAATCTGCGCAAATGGGACTGCTTCATCTTCAAACCAGTCATAAGAATAATCATCAGCTAAACGGTCAATATGATTTACCTGCTCCAGGGCGTAAAAATTTGCTTTCGCAGCCGATACGCCGCCAAGTGCCTGTTTAACCTGACGCAGTACATCTTCCTGAAGGGTTTTGACTTCACTGCGGTTTGCTTTATACCGGTTATTAAAATCACTATTTAAAAGGCTTCCGGTTCCATTGTCAAAATTAATTCCATCGGCACCCAGTTCCTGATATTTCTTTAAATCTCTTAATATTGTTTTTGCTTCAAATCTGGGACTGGTTTGAGTAATTATGTCTCCATTGGAGTAGTTCTTCTGTTCCAGAAGAGTCCCTCCCATGTCCTGCAAACCGTGATACCTGGAAATAAACCCATCACCGCCGTTATTGTTCTGGCTGTATATGGAATTCAGATACACAGGTATTTTCAAAGAATGGGCAAATTCAATAAATTCCTTCATCCCTGTGCTGCCGCCAAGCCGGGAATCCACAGGAAACAGTCCTCCATAAGAGCTGTATCCTCCTTTTTGCCAGCCGGAATAAATAACAGTCATATTGTCAATTCCCATATCATATAGACTTTTTATCATTTGAGCCGCCTCAGAAGTTGAAGTTCCTTTCAGATAATGATCCCAAATCAGTCCCCGCTTTACATCAGCACCTACAATGTTTACAAAAAATGGGGTTTTGTCCGATTTAGGCCTCAGTACCTTCAACTTTTTTTCATTCATTAAATACTCCCGGTATTTAACTGCCATTCCGGTATAATCACTCCTGGATTCTTCCAGAGGATAATATCTGACAGAGCGTTTTGGCACACTAAACCGTTTTTTGTTATACGTAAAAAATCCGGTATTATTTGTATTACTTGTATTCTGATAATACTTGACCCTGTATTGCCATTCGGGCGTAACCCAATAAGACTGTCCAAATGCCCCTCCTGACGCGGCAAACAGCTTGGCATACTCCTCTCCCTCAGTTATCACTCCCACAAAAGCCTGATTTGCAGATTTTATACCAAACACCGGCATATTTACCGGATTTCTTGAAGTACTCTCATTGTAAAAAGCACTGTCCCTGCCATAAACGGTTTCAAGATAAACAGAGCTGTCATTGGTATTGCTCAAATTCTCCTTAAACCTGACCAATGCACCCGAACCATCGGGCAGAAACAGGTATCCCTCCTGTCCGTATGCAGGTTCTGCACCGAACATGGGATACAGCTTTAGGCTGATTAAGTTTAATTTGACCTCCTGAATACTGTCATCTATAATCGTTGTCTCAATATAATCGTCCTTCAGCTTCACCTCTACAGGGATTTTGAACTGTGTTCCGGAGAAGTGAAAAGTAACCCTGAAACCCTCCCCTGTTATCTTAAAATTCTCAAGCTGTCCGTTGTCCTCCGACCAGCTTATAATTTTGGATTGTGCTTTAAAGTCGGCAAGGTCAATATACTCAACCATTGCAGGGGAAAGCAGATTATTCTTCCACGTGCCGGTAATGGTTTCTTTTGACCATTGTTCAGGATCAGGATATGACCTCCATATCCGGCCGTTTTGCTTGCTTTCCAGCTTGAAGTGCGCTGTTTCGTTATCCACCCACAAACGGAATTTGGAGGATTGCGCCGCCAGGATGAATTTATCTTCGTCAGGCAGTTGTATTGTCCTTTTCGCCCCTGCAACCGGCTGCACAGCATTTGTACCCTGGCTGTCTGCGGTTTGGCTGTTTTGGGATTCACTTGAATAAATTAATGTTTTATTTATTAAAGGCACCACCTGAAAAACAATCAGCAATATCCCCGGTATTATTACAGAAATTATGACTGCAAGCCGGATAATATATGGTTTTTCCTTCAACGGATCCTCACCTCCATATATATAGATTTGATAAAGTCCACCAACTCACTGCTGAGTCCGAACAATATAAAGATTAAAAGACACATGATTAACATGGTTACAAGCGACAATAGGATATTTACCGCTGTCTCTCCTATACTGTAATTCTGTAAGGCCTGTACCTTGCTGAAGACAAGAATGGCAACCCAAATGACCATAGCTGTCTGAAAGAAGTAAAAAATGGCTCCTTCATTAAGTGACATGGCATTTGAAAGCAATGTCAGAGGCAGACCTATCAATACCAGCGGAAACAACGCATAGGAGCTTCCGTATACAATGTCCCGGAATCGCGCCTCCCCTTTGTAAATACTTCCCATAAGATAATTTGAAACCACCCAGCCCGCCCAAATCGCCAGAAATTGTACAATGATTATAACCAGGTTATTGTCCAGGATTTTGGAGGGATTGAATGTAAAACTCGTTTCAACTCTGATAAAAGAATACGATACAAGGGAAAGGGTCAGAATGATAAAGCTGCTGAGGAAGCCTCCCCTGGCCTCATAGCGTATGGCACTGAATCCGTCGAGAGGATGTCTCAAAATAACAAAGGCCTGGTTCAGCTGAATAATCAGGGGATGTTGGAAGAACCTCCACTGCCGCCATGTACTTCCCTTCTTTTTTCCTCTTATCCTTCTTGCAACGTATGGCAGTAAAAATATTATCAGCAGTACATTCATTAAAGTAGCAAAATGCTTCTGGAACCAGCCCAGACGGTTTTGCCAGAAAGAATCTGAAAAGCCTGTGACATTTCCTGCTTCCATAAACAATTGCTGTGCTCTGGTATATTCCTCTTTTTTATAAGCCGCTTTTGCCAGCCCCAGAGTAGCAGGCGTATAATAGGCATTCAGGCGTTTCACTTCCTGCCAGGGTTCTTCACTGTCCAGATAACGGCCCTCCTGGGTTAATTGGTTAGCTTTATGCACCATAGCGCCAAATTCGGACAAACGGAATTTTTGTACCACATTGTTGCCTTCATCCAGTATAAATAATTCATTTTTTGTGTTATTTGCAACAGCCGAAGGAGTCTTAACCAGGCCGAACTTTGAATTGGTGGCGGAGGTATCTCCCCCCCAGAAGAACAGCAGATTTCCATTGCAATCATATTGGCTCACATACATCAGCGTTGAATCAATAACTGTAATGTTGCCGTCACTGTCCACAGAAAGGTCACTCAGTGTGGGCTTTTCTCTGCGGGACGTATCATCATCTTTTTCACCATATTTTTTGGTTATTTCGGCACCTGAATCATCAATACTTGCAAGCAAATCCTTTCCGGCTACATTAAGTTTTTTGACCTGCCCCGATTCCACGCCATTGGTCACAGTATAAATAAAACCGTCGGTATCGATGGTAACACTGGTAACCGAACCTGGCAGCTTTCGTATCTCTTTGGCATACATTTCCCTGCTGTAGAGGGTTCTCTTTACAGCATCCATAACCGAAAAAGCCGCTCTGTTTGCACCAAAGAAATTTTGAAAATTCCCTTCGGGATCAAGCTGCAGCAGCCCTTGATAACCACCCATGGTAGCTATATACAGGAAACCGCGCTTATCTGCTATAAGCTTGATTGGGTCGTATTTAAAATCCTTGCTTAAAAATTTCGTATCAGGACGTGTAAATTCACGAATAAAGCTTCCCTCTTTATCCAAACGTACAACCCTGTGATTTCCGGTATCCGCTATGTATATATCGCCATTCCTGCTATCCACAAACAACCCTTGGGGCTTGCTTAACGGGCTCTCCCTGACAGCTATCACACGTATGAGCTTTCCATTTTCATCAAGCTGGACAACTCTATTGTTGCCGGTATCAGCTATGTAAATATTATCTTTATTGTCAATAAACAAATCCTTGGGCTTTGAAAGCGGTGAATATATTTTTTGAGCCGGCTTCTCAGGGTCGGGAATATATATATCCTTTCCAAAGGTATCCGATGGAATATAAGCCGGTTGAGTCATGATCTGGCGATTGAAGGCATCCCTGTAGCTGGTATTATAAGGAACTGCAGAAAATGCCAGCGTGGGCCATTCCACTATTATTAAAATAATAAGAAGGACAAGCAGACTTTTTTGTATTTTTGAACGCAATCAATTCTCCCCCTCTTTTATTCCGATTTTTTTCCGCTTTTTTCACTGCCCTTTATCCCTGAATGAGCCATGGTGGTAATCATTTTCCCCTGGAAAAACAGGAATATGAACAGATTTGGTATGAACATAATCAAGGCTGCCGCTGCCGCTGCTCCCTGTCTTGCAACATTGTTGGTCAGATTATTGGTCAGTGTGGAAAGAAAATAAGCAAAGTTTTTCATTTCATCATCCTGCATGAACAGCGTGGAAGTCTCAATATTGGACCAGGAGGCTTGAAAGGCCAATATAGCCACTGTTGCCACAGCCGGCATACAGTTTGGAACAATAATGTACAAAAAAACTGAAAACTCTTTTGCCCCATCCAGATAAGCGGCCTGAATCAATTCATCAGGTATCTGATCTATAAACTGCTTCATTAAAAATACACTGACCGGCATTGCCAGAAGGGGTAAAAAATGGCCAAAATATGTATTCATGATCCCCAGTTTGCTCACTACAAGATATCTGGGAATCTGCACCGCCTCGGGTGCAAACATCAACGTCAAAATTATGATTGAGAAAACAATTTTATGCCCGGGAAATTTATGCTTGGATATGGGATAAGCACATAAAATACTGACAAAAGTAATACCTACTACAGAACCCACCGATATGAACACACTGTTGAACAGGTATCTTGTGATGGGGATAGCCGAAGATGCCGCCACCAGAAACAGTTCGTTAAAATTCTGAGAATTCGGATTTCTCACAAAAATGTTGGGAGGGTAAATGAACAATTCGGAATATGGTTTCAGAGCATGGTTGAAAATATATACAATGGGCAGCAGCATAAAAACTGAGAATATGACCAACTGTATGGTAATCAATATTTGAAATCCATCCATTACCGGTAGCTTTAATAGCTTTAATAGCTTTATTATCTTCTTCATCCTTCATCACCTTTCGGACCAAACAAACTCCAGCAGAATTTGTTTGAAAAATACATCAAAATCAATAGAAACACTGATGTGGCAGCAGCATATCCCATTTCAAAGCGTATAATGCCGTAATCGTTAATATGGTTGATAATCAAGTAGCCGGCATATTGGGGAGTGGGATTTTGCCCTGACAACTCCACGCCGATAGCTCCCGATTTGAAAGTATTGACTATGGCCATAACTGCACCGAAAAGCATTTGTGGTTTCATTGCGGGAATAGTTATATACCATATCTCTTTCAGCCTGCTTTTCACTCCGTCTATTCTTGCCGCCTCATACATATCCTGTTTTACGTTAAGAATGCCCGCCAGCATGGCAAGAAAGCCGACTCCCATACTTGACCACAGCGAAACTGCAATCATTGAGTTCATAAGATAGTCTTTGTCGGTCACCCACAGCCTTGGTTCATCAATCATGCCGATCTGCAGCAGAATACTGTTCAAATAGCCAATGCGGTCTCCCGTCAGCAAAGGCAGCCAAACTATGGACATTGCAATTCCCATAGTCAGAGACGGGCTGTACATTGCAAGGGAAAAATATTTCCTGAGGCGTGCCGGAAGCTGGGATATCAGCCAGGCCAGAATAAACGAGGCCACGTAACCTCCCGGTCCGGTAATAATGGCAAACTTAAAGGTATTCGGCAGGGCATATTTTAAAAACAGCAAATCCTGGGATATGAGATTCTGGTAGTTGGTCCAGCCGATAAATTTCGGCGGCTCAATTGCATTGTAATAAGTAAAGCTTAATCCAACCGCCACGATAATAGGTACCAGTATGAAGGCAATAAAGCACAGCATAAAGGGTGTGATAAATGCGTAAGACAAACGGTATTCCCATATCACTGAAAAAAAGCGTTTGAATCTTTTCCCCAAATTACTTAACATAGTCATCTACCCCTTCCCACGGTTTTAATACGGTAGGCAGCTTCAATGTTTTCAATGGTTTTCCGTCTTTATCAATAAATCCGAATTCCTGCTGTTTACGCCTTAACTCCCTGTTAATGTCAATAACGGCTGCTTCCAGTGAACTGCGGTAATTTATACGGTCTACTACAGTCCGGTTCCATGCATTATTTATTTCAATATCCAGTCTATAGCCTCCGGGCAAGTTGGGTAAATCCCTGTACCATCTCCACTGTTCCAGAATGACGTCAGCATCCTCCTTTGCCCACGGAAGCTTAACGAAGGCTTCTATATTGGCAGTATTCCAACGGAAGGCAATACCGTTGAAGGCTTCAATATTGGAACCATATTGCTCCTGTACATCCGCAGAAATCCACCACTTCATAAAATCCCATGCCTGCTCCTTCTTATGGGAGGATTTAAAAATGATTCCTGCTGTCTGCCCGCCTCCTGCCCAACGGGTAATGGTGCCATCCTCCTGTTTTGTACCCGGGATCAGGGCTATCCCCCACCGTCCGTGCAATTCAGGAGCTGTTGCTGCAAGCCGGATGTACATATTGTAATCTGAAATACCTATGGGCATTGTGCCGTCGCGGAAATGCTGGTAGAAGCTTGGTACTTCAAGTTCAAGCGCGTGAATATTGAACAGATCGGTCCATTGTTTGAAGGCTTTGAAGGCTTCCGGCGTGTCAAGTGCAGTTTTTAAGCCGCTTTCATCATAAAACGCTGCGTTGTTCTGGTAAAAATACGGTATATATGCCTTTGGATTGACGTAGAAATTCATATAATTCTGCTGTAATACAGGAAGTAAATCGTATACCTCCTCCCAGGTCTGCGGTATACTTAAGCCAAGTCCGCCCAGAATATCCTTCCTGTAATACAGTACTTGGAAAGATTGGGTTTCAGGTACTGCATAGTATCCTTTATTGTAGTAAAAAGGAAGCCATGAGCCCGGACTGTACTTCTTATATATATCCTGAAAATCATCGAATTTCGACAAGTCATAGGTACTGTTGCGTATTGCGTAGTCAATAGGCAGATCCTGTGTCAGTCCAAGGGCTATATCGGGCTGAACACCGGCCGCATTGGACAAAACCAGCAATTGTGTGTTGGGCAGCAAATTCACTTTTACTTTCGTACCTGTTTGGGGTGTAAACTGCTCATTGGCAAGCTCCTGAATCTCATCCACATAGTCCTTGCCTCTGAATACCCACACATTCAGCACCTTATCATCCATATTTCTCAAGCTGTCCTTACTTTGAAAGGAATAAAAGAAATTCAGAATGGTTCCCCTTACTTTTTCTAAAAATGAAGCCTTCATTTTGGAGAAATCCTGCTCTGCAGGTACTATATGGATTTCATCCAGCTGCAATTGCTGCTGTTCCAAAATAGTGATATACTGGCTTATTTCATCAGCCATAATAGAAATCTGATCCCTGTGGTACGGAATGTCATTTACTTTTTCCAGCAGCTCCTCAATATCTACAGCCCTGACTTTAAAGCTCTGACTGATGGAATCAGGTCTGCCATTGGCTTTTATTATCTGTTTGGACAACTCCAGCATGCTGTTTTCAGCAAGTTTTAACTGATCCGTCAGATCAGGGAGTTCCTCTTTTATATTCCAGGTACGGTTTTTATCCTCCCTGCCGCCGGTCAGAGCCCTTAAGTCCTGGTCAATGCGGTTCAGACTGCTCAGCAAATCCTCAATTCCAACAATAATAGTTTTAAAAGGGGCATGTGTAACCGCCATTGAAAGGGTATGCCTGCCTTTCTCCAGATAAAGCTCATATGCCTGGCCCTCAGGGTCTTTCAAAACCGTACCTTCCCAATCGGAGGAATAAGGAAACCGGTACTCCAGGAACTCCTGAAAAGGAACTTTACCATCGATTTTTATTGTACGGTAGGACGCTTTCTCAGAGACTATATTCTGCAGCGTCCTCATAGCAATTTTATACTTGCCCGTCTGGGGAATATCAAATTCCCAGGTAACTTCCTGATTCTGATAACGCCACTTTTGTCCGCCCAATGTATTAAAGGTGATATTTCCCTTAGACACAGGTACGCTTCTAATATCGGTATCTGATACCATTTGGATGGCCGAGCTGTTTTTGGACTGAAAGTCTTCAGCCTGTATAGTCAATGCTTCAGCTTTGACAGGTTCTGTTTCAGGATAGGAAGCAGCCGCTTCCTTATATGTACTTAACCTCTCCGGAGGAGCAATATTGACAGTTTCCAGGGCTACCGGTTCAGAGCCTGCCAGGCGCAGCGTATGAGTGCCTTTGGTAATATACCACTTAAGGGGTTCGGAATATGCTCCTCCGGAATCTCTGAAAGGAGTTGTATTCCAAGAAGAGATTTCAAGTGATTGAGGGCGTATGTCATCCCCCTCATCATCTTTCTTGATAGGCCGTGCATCCTTCCAAAGGCGGCACAGTGTTATGGAACTGGACTCCCGGAACTGCCGGCTGCCATCTATGGTGACATCCCATATTATCGCACTGCGAAACCCGGTTCCTGTAATGGGACAATATGAGGTACTTATCTCATACAAACCATCCTCAGGAGCGGTAAATTGGAATTCCACCCAGCCGTTGCCGTTTCCCTTCCAGAGCAGTACATTGTTTTTACCGTTGTAACTGCCTGCTGCAATATTGCTGTCATCAGAAGATTTCACTTTATCTGCCGCATTGATCCTTATAGATGCAGCAGAATATTTTATGTTTTGCTGCTGCCAGGTTTCCAGCACATTTAAATAATATGGCTCTACATCGTTGGATTTTATCCGCATATTATCAGGTGGATTTTCCGCCTGGACCTCTTTTGTCTCCGAAGCCAAAATTGCTGCGCCATTTAGCAGAAGAAAGCAGCCCATTCCTGCAAAAACCCCTATCATGAAGATAGTCCTTATGTGTTTATAATATTGTTTCAATGAATGAATGGAAAACAACTACTTCACTCCTAACAATTAGTTAATCCTTATTCAATCAAGCGTTCACCTGTCTCTGAGTTAAAAAACAACACCTTTGACATATCCAGCGCCAGGCTCACCACCTCATCAGGCGAGAAGGCAGCCGACGGATTGACACGAACTACCAGCGGCTGTTCTTCTCCTATATCCAAATGGAGGTACCGGTCAGCTCCCATGAGCTCGCCAAGCTTATATATCCCTTTGATTGTCACCTCAGAAAACAGCACCTCCAATCCGATGTTCTCCGGACGGATACCAAGTGTAACCACCCGGTTCACCTGCTTGTTTTTGATTACCGCACGTACGGCGTTTTCAGGAATTTCCAGAGCAAATCGGTTGGTATGGAATTCCAGTTTTTTTGTTTTACTGTTTTCAAGAATACGTCCTTTTACAAAGTTCATCTGAGGTGATCCGATAAAGCCGGCAACAAAAGTATTGCACGGTTTTGAATAAATCACCTCAGGAGTATCCACCTGCTGAATGACGCCGTCTTTCATTACAACAATCCTGTCTCCCATGGTCATGGCTTCAACCTGGTCATGGGTCACATAGACAAAGGTTACTCCCAGTGATTTATGAAGTTTAATGATTTCGGTACGCATCTGCACCCTCAATTTGGCATCCAGGTTGGATAGCGGTTCATCCATAAGAAAAACCTCCGGATTGCGGACAATTGCCCTTCCCAGAGCAACACGCTGTCTCTGGCCTCCGGATAAAAACTTTGGTTTGCGGCTAAAATACTGTTCAATCTCCAAGACACGGCCAACTCTTTTCACGGATTGTTCGATTTCATGTTTGGGAGTTTTGCGCAATCTCAGTCCAAAAGCGATATTTTCAAAAACACTCATGTTGGGATAAAGGGCATAGTTTTGGAACACCATGGCAATATCACGATTTTTGGGCGGCAAATTATTAACCAATGTATCACCGATATAGATCTCTCCGTCCGTGATATCCTCAAGCCCCGCTATCATACGAAGGGTGGTGGATTTACCGCAGCCCGACGGACCTACAAAAACTAAAAACTCCTTGTCTTTAATCTCCATATTGAAATCTTTAACCACAGCATGTTTTTCTTTACCATATATTTTATATAAATGATTGATTAAAATTTTTGCCATAACATTACCTCCATGCGTTTGAACCAATGCTTGATTTCATCCCGGCTCATTAATTGGCTATCCTCTGTTCTGTACGCGCATCAAAAAAATGCAGCCTGTCGGTATCAAAGGCCAGCTCTACATTTGATCCCACCTTGATGATTGATCGTGAATTTACTCTTGCAACAACTTTTTTCTCTTCTAATGATATGTGCAGGTATTTTTCGGCTCCTGTCAGTTCCACCAGCTCCACTTCCGCTTGAACTCTGTTTCCAAAAGCTAAAGAGTTCTGATGGATGTCTTCAGGTCTTATACCCAATATCACTTTTCTCCTTATATTCTTGCTTTCCCTTAAATGTTGAGCCTGGATGGAAGGGATGGCAATCTTTATTGCTTGATTGTAAAAATAAAGACGCTCTCCTTCCTCAATTAATTCCCCTTCTATGAAATTCATGGGCGGCGAACCGATAAAACCGCCTACAAATATATTAACCGGCTGATCATATACTTCCTCGGGAGTGCCCACCTGTTGGATCACACCGTCTTTCATAATGACTATCCTGTCTCCCATGGTCATGGCTTCTGTCTGATCATGGGTCACATAAATAAAAGTTGTTTTAAGGCGCTGATGAAGATTTACTATTTCGCTTCTCATCTGTACCCTCATCTTGGCATCCAGGTTTGATAAGGGTTCATCCAGAAGAAATACTTGCGGTTCTCTCACGATGGCCCTGCCAAGAGCAACTCTTTGCCGCTGTCCCCCCGACAGTGCTCCGGGTTTCCTTTGAAGATATTCTTCAATTTCCAAAACCTTTGCTGCTTCCCTTACACGCCGGTCTATCTCTTTTTTAGGTACTTTACGTAGTTTTAAATTAAAAGCTATGTTATCATAAACACTCATATGCGGATATAAGGCATAATTCTGAAATACCATGGCAATATCCCTGTCTGCCGGCACTACATTATTAACCACCCGGCCGCCAATATATATCTCTCCGTCAGAAATACCCTCAAGACCGGCAATCATGCGTAATGTAGTTGATTTTCCGCAGCCGGAGGGACCCACAAAAACAATAAACTCCTTGTCGTTTATCTCCAGATCAACTTCTTTTACAACCGCTGTATCATTATACCGTTTCCATAGACGTTCAATTTTTAAACCTGCCACCTTAACTACTCCTTTTGCATACAAACTAATTAAACCATTTCGATAAAGGCATTCACACGATTTTGCTCCTGTTCGTGCTGAAGTCCTCCCAACTCACGTTCAGAAATAAATGTAGGCAATCCTGTTTCACGCTTTATTACGTCGACAATTGCTCTCGAAACCGCTGCCTGCGTATTGCATCCCCAGTTGTGAATGAAAATGACGCCTTCGGCCCTGGATCTTTTAATTTGTTCTACCGTCCACAAAGCTCTTTTTTCAATGCTTTGCTCATATGGATATTCCAAAGTTGCCTTGGCCAGATTATAGTACGGGTCTCCCTCTTCATCCACGATTGTAGTCAAATGGCTCCACATATTGTCCGTTCCTACTACAATTGCGCCCGATTCTTCACTTCGATAGTTATTTAAGCCCACACAGGAACCCAGAACAAACAATCTCTTGGGATTCTCAGCCACACCATGTCCCCTGACGCCATTTTTCACACGCTCTTCAATTTCTTTCCTGGCTTCTTCCAGTACACTTAATGTGGCCTGTGCGTCGCCATGCGCTTCCAGATTGCCAAGTGTAACAAGCGAACCCCTGTCGCCGCCGTTTGTGGGGGGCACATCTGCCGACCACCACAGGTCGGCAAGCTCTACTGCCAGTCTGCGTCCTTTGTTATGCAGCTTTATTGATTCTCTCAAATCTTCCTCGGTGGTTTCCTTGCCGGTGATTTCATCCAGTGCTTTGGTCAATCTGCGGAGATTTTTTGCAAAATACTCGATGGCCCACTTTTTATCAGCCTGATGGCGCATTGGAAAATCGGCAAGAAACAGTTTGACATCCTTATTCGGTCCATGCCTGTGAGCTTCCAATCCATAGGAAACATCCGAGCAGCGCAGCACGGAATATGGAGCAACTATATCCACTCTTAAATCCCCGGCCTGTATCTGTTCATAACCGCCTGTCTGACAGGCTTCAAAACTCATATCGTTATAGGCTCTTTCTTTAATACCCCTGGTTCTCAAATTCCTTTGATAAATGGTCTCCCCATGTGTTTTTCCCGCATACCAACTGTTAATCAAAGCCGGCCTCAATGCAATCGTATCGGCAGCCGTATAAGGATCCACCGCCTGCCCCCCTTGAATGAAAGCAATGGTTTTGCCCTTGTCCTTTGCCTTTTCCATGCGTTCACTTAACGTAAGGCTCAGGTACTGGGCTTTTAAGGAAGAGATCAGTGTTTCATCCCTTGTTCCCCTGTTTCCCTGATAAAGGTTGATTTCAAAAGAATTTGGATATTTTGCGGGACCTTCCACAGTCAGATAGTGCCATATTTCCTCCGGTGTCACTTCTGTACCGTCATCAAATTTAATATTCGCACTGTCTAAAAATCTCTCTTTATTTTCTTCAGAATATCTGAACAGTTTCTTGTCACTCATGCGCTCACTTCCTCTTCACTTTCTATTGTCTGATTTCTGATCATTTCAACAAAGGCTTCCACCCTTGTGCGGATAGCTTCGTAATCTGAGCCGGCATACTCCGTATGTATCTCCAACAGCGGGATTCCGCTTTGTGCAAGTACATCCTTTGTTTCCTTGGCTTTAAAGGTATATGGGTCGCAGTAACGCAAGGTATGGTAAATAACACCCTGTGCCTTATACTCATCCAGCAGCCCATGCAGCTTTTTAAGGCGCTTGTCGGTTTTCAGTTCCAGATAAGGCAGTGCGCCATGAGGTGTACGGTTGAGATAACCGAGTGCTATTCCTTCGGGTGATATTTCTTTGATATTTAAATCCAGGTAAGGAATAATACCTGTCCAGATATCATCTCCCACAATCCTCCCGCCCAGTGAGGTTATTATGTTTATAAGTTTACGGTCTCCACGTGGAATCACACTTCCTGAAATGAAAATTCTTGCTTCGCCTGCTTCCTGTTCAATGTCTATGTAAGACTGCTGTTCCTTCAGTTCGGCCAGAGTTTGCTGAAGCAGTTGCAGATACTCCTGCTTATCAAGTACATATCCTGCCTGGATAAGGTCATATACCTCCAGCCATGATATGACATTGCCTTTTGATGCCTGATATTGATATATTTCTTTCAAAGCCGCACGTATTTTGTTGAATAAATCCACAGCCTCCGCCAACTTTTTCTTATCCACCGATACTCCCGCTCTTTCCTCAAGCAGGCGGGTAAACTCTTTGGCTTCCTGTGTAAAATATTCTATTGCTTCCTCCCAATAGACATTTCGGGGTACACCTAATACAACCACGTCCCTCTTGAAAAAGTACTCGATTACCTCCGCAGCACGGAAGTTTTGAAGGCAGGTTGCATCAAACGCAAGCACATCCGTCTCCTGAATGTATGGATCGGTATTCTCTGCAAACGCACCTACTATTTCTCTCAGAAACACACAGGTCTTGCTGGATGCGTACCTTGCTCCCACTTCCACCAGTTTGCTGTCTCCGCCCACACTGATGCGTATTGGAATAAATCCCAGGGAGTACGCAACTTCCTCCGGAATATGGTAGCCTATCCAGCCCAGCACCTTCTTACCATTTGCTCTTTCTTTTTTTAATTCTTCAGGACGCTCTTCCACACGTCTTCTTATAATATCCAAAGTTTTAATTGCCATCTTTTCTTACCTCTTTTTATTTATTTTTTGATTAATTTAATTTAAAGCATCTCAACAAAGGCGTTCACCCTGTTTTGTTCCTGCTCATTTGAGAGACCACCCAATTCCCGCTCGGAAATGAATGTGGGAAGACCTGTTTCACGCTTAATTACATCTACAATTGCCCTTGAAATTGCTGCTTGAGTGTTGCAGCCCCAGTTGTGAAGAAAAATAACCCCATCCGCTCTGGACTTCTTTATTTGTTCGACAGTCCAGGCTGCTCTTTTTTCAATACTTTGCTCATATGGGTATTCCAGGGTTGCTTTGGCCAGATTGTAATATGGGTCCCCCTCTTCATCCACCAGTTTAACTACATGACTCCAGTGATTGTCCGTACCTACCACAATGGCGCCGGCATCTTCGCTCCTGGAAGCGTTGATTCCCACACAGGAACCCAACACAAACAATCTTTTGGGATTGTCCGATATTTTATGGCCCTTAACGCCCTTCTTCACTCTCTCAGCTATTATATTTTTTGCTTCCTTTAATACACTGAGAGTAGCTTGAACGTCTCCGTGACCTTCCAAGGTACCCAGTCCGAAGAGAGCACCCCTCTCACCGCCTGTCGTGGGAGGAACTTCGGCTGACCACCAGATTTCAGAAGCCTCTATAGCCAGTTTCCGGCCTTCGTTATGAAGCTTGATTGAATTTTTGAGGTCCTCTTCGGTGGTTTTCTTACCGGAAATCTCATCCAGTGTTTCAATCAGCTTGCGGATATTATGGGCAAAATATTCTATGGCCCATTCCTTATCTGCCTGAAAACGCATGGGATAATCGCCTAAAAACAGCTTTACCTTGTCATTGGGACCATGCCTGTGTGCCTCCAGACCATAGGAAACATCCGAGCAGCGCAGTGCAGAGTACGGAGCTATGACATCAACTCTCAGATCTCCTGCCTGAATATGTTCAAAACCGCCGGTCTGACATGCTTCAAAGCTCATGTCATGATACGCTCTTTCCTTGATGCCTTTCGTCCTTACATTTCTTTCATAGACAGTCTCGCCATATTTTCGCCCGCTGTTCCAATTGTTAACCAGCGCCGGCCGAAGTGCGATTGTATCTGCTGCAGTATAGGGATCTACTGCCTGCCCGCCTTGAATAAAGGCCACTGTTTTGCCTTTATCCTTTGCCTTCTCCATGCGTTCACTCAAGGTAAGGCTCAAATACTGGCTTTTCAAACCTGTTACGTATTTTTCGTCCCTGGTTCTCCTGCTCCCGCGCAGCTCATTAATTTCATAAGCATTAGGGTATTTCACAGGTGCCTCAACGGTCAGGTAATGCCAGATTTCCTCCGGAGTCACTACCGTCCCGTCATTGAAGGTAATATTATCGCTTTTCAAGAATTCTTCCTTATTCTCTTCCGAATATCTAAAAAGCTCCTTTCTGCTCATACATTACAACCCCCTTTATTTGAATTTTTAAAGCAGTGCAGTTTTTCCCGATTGATAACCTTTTATTTTCCTGCTACTTTCAACTGGTCAACCTTTTTATTGATTTTTTCTTCCAGATTCCGAAGCGCAGTATTGACATCCACATTTTTCAACGCTATTTCCTCATAGGTTTCCTGTATAAATCCCGTAACATCACCTTCATACGGGTGTGCTTTATGAAAAATCCGAGGCTCGGCTTTAAAAACATTTGCTGTATTAACTCCCTGGAGTGATGGTACATCAGCTCCAAATTCCTTTTCCAGCTCCTTGTTTTCAATGCATGGTACGCGGCCGTTTCTTGCCAGCAGCCGCTGGACCTCATCCGACAGTATGTAGCTGATTACCTGAAAGGCTTCATCCTTGTGCTTGCTTTGACTTGAAATATACCAGGTGTGCATGGCAAGCTCGGATCCCTTTCCAAAGTTCTCTTCAAAAGCGGGAGGCGGCACAATATCATAATTGATAGGTTGTCCTGCGGCACGTGCATCCTCCAGATCCCCTATCAGATTTGCCAGCGGAGCAACACGCATGGCCAGATTTCTCGTTTTAAGGAATGAGTTTTTATCATATATATATTTATCACCCTGAACATACCCTGGCACTTCAAAGCTTGACTTTACAACATCCAGAACTCTTTTCCACCCGGAAGTGTTCACCGTTGCTTTTCCCGTCTCAGAGTCCAGCACTTTCAATCCAAGGCTCTCATATATCCTGAGAGGACCGTTTTCCAGGTCAATACCCACATAATTTATGCCATTGTCTGTACGAGTCAGCTTCCTGCCGATTTCAACAGCCTTTTCCCAGGTAATTTGCTCATCCGGGGGATAAGGAACACCAAACTTGTCAAAAATATCCTTGTTATAATACAAAATGGTTGTATTTATGCTGAATGGAAGCGTGAATATTATCCCCTCATTCGTCTGATTTTTAATGGAATCAATAATACCGGACTTCAAACGGTTCAGATCAAAATTGTGCTTCTTGATCAAATCTTCCAGATCCTGAAGAAGACCAAGCTTCTGGTATTTATGATAATTCAGTCCGTCGTAAAAAAAGTCTGGAATATTGCCTGTTGCAATAACCTCATCCAATGTAGCAGTAGTAGCATTGGTCCGGATTATAGTTATATTGGGAAATTTCTTTTTCAGAGGCTCTTCGATCAGTTTTTTGTATTCACTGTCAGTAATGTTCTGACTTTGATACAAATTCAGCGTAACGGGTTTTTGGTCTGCTGATGTGGGTCCATCAGTTGACGAGGCTGATTCTGAAGCTGCCGAATCCGGTTCCGAACCCACCGCACCGGCTTGTTTGCCTGTGCATCCTATCATGAAAGCCAGCAGAAAAATAATTATTACAGAACTTATTAACCTTTTCATATTTTCACACCGCCTTATATTATGTATGCCTTTAATTTTTAAGCTCTTCAAAACTACAGTTTATCCGGATTGTATAACCGCTATTTGCCTGCAACTTTCAACTGATCTATTTTTTTATTGATTTTTTCCTCAAGATTACGCAGTGACGTATTCACATCCACATTGCCTATAGCCAGCTCTTTATACGCATCTTTCAAAAATGCGGCAACTTCTGTTTCATAAGGATGGTCTTTTGATATAGGCTGAGGCTCTGCTTTGAATACATTTTGAACATTTAAGCCCTGAAGTGCCGGCAAATCTGCTCCGTATTCCTTTTCAAGCTCCGGATTCACAATTGCGGGGACTCTGCCGTTTCTTGCCAGAATTCTCTGAACCTCATCGGACAAAATGTAGCTGATTACCTGGAAGGCTTCATCCTTATACTTGCTCTGACTGGTAATGTACCAGGTATGTATACTATATTCAGGCCCTTTTCCAGGAGCTTCCTTGAAGGTGGGAGGCGGCGCAATTCCCCAATTGATGGGTTTGCCTGCAGCAAGGAGATCATCCAGCTTTCCTACCATGTTTGCAAGTGGAGCAACACGCATTGCCAGGTTTTGCGTCTTAAGGAAGTTGTCGATGTTATAAATATAATTTTCTCCCTGGATATATCCCGGCACTTCAAAGCTGCTTTTTACCACATCAAAAACCCTTTTCCAACCGGGATTACTCACTACTGCCGCTTTTTCTGTTTCAGGATCTATCAATTGCAATCCCAGACTTTCATATATCCTGATAGGACCATCTTCTACATCAAGTCCCACATAATTTACACCGTTATCGGTGCGTGTCAGCTTCTTTCCAAGCTCGATTGCTTCTTCCCAGGTTATTTGTTCATCTGAAGGATATGGGACACCAAACTTATCAAAAATATCTTTGTTATAGTACAAAATTGGTATGTTGGCATTAAACGGCAAGGTATAAATATTTCCGGTTTCCGACTGATTCTTGATGGATTCGAGAATACCAGGTTTAATACGGTTTATATCAAAATTATATTTTTTAATAAAATCAGCAAGATCATAAATAAGGCCAAGTTTTTCATAAGCATAATATGAAGTTATATTGCCGTAAATAAGATCCGGTACATTGCCGCTAGCTATAACATCTTCCAAGGTAAGGTTTGAGGAACTGGCACTGGTTCTTATCAGCGTAATCCAGGGAAATTTCTTTTTGACCGGCTCTTCTATCAGCTTTACATATTCGCTGTCGGTAAGAGTCAGATTTTGAAATATCTGCAATGTAACCGGCTTATGCTCTATTGACGGATTTCCGCCTGCCGGAGCTGTGCCAGCTTGTTTTCCGCACCCTATCAATGAAGCCAGCAGTAAAATAATCATCAGTGTATTTATCAACTTTTTCATAAACTTTACACGCCTCCCAAGGATATGTATCCTCTTATAATCCATCCAAAACATTAAGCCGATCTCTGGCTTACGTTACCACTCTTCTCATATAACCTCTGAGCCGAAACAGCAGCCCCTATGGCACCTACCAGTTGAGGATCATTTTCCGGATTGGCTATCCTGACTTCCAGAACCTCTTCCAGGGCCTTCCTCATACCGGTATTCTTTGCAACGCCTCCCGAGAAGAATACATCACTCTGAATCCCTACTCTTGAGAACAGCCCCTTGATTCTGTTTGCAATGGCATGATGAACACCGATAATGATATCTTCGGGTTTTTCTCCACGAGCCAGCAAGGAAACCGTTTCGGATTCCGCAAATACGGTGCAGGTACTGCTGACAGGGAGAACCTGTGTGGCTTTCAGCGCCAGAGGACCCAACTCTGATATGTCCACCTTGAATACGTTTGCCATTACTTCAAGGAAACGTCCTGTACCGGCAGCACATTTGTCATTCATGGCGAAGTCCACAACATTTCCCTCTTCATCAACTCTGATGGCTTTGCAGTCCTGTCCTCCCATGTCGATTATGGTACGGGTTGCGGGGTGCAGATAGTGCGCTCCCTTTGCATGACAGGTGATTTCGGTGATGGTCTTGTTTGCATAGGGTGCTGAAATACGGCCGTATCCGGTCCCAACAATGTATTTCAGGTCCTCCTTTTTCAAATTTGCACTGTCAAGTGCTTTCTCAAGACTTTCCAAGCCGTTTTCCACAGAATTGATTCCGGTTCTGATAAGACTGGAGCCGGCAATTTCTCCATTTACAAGAATAACTGCCTTGGTACCGAGCGAACCCACATCAACTCCGGCGAATGCATTAATATTTGTCATTTTAAATCTCTCCTTATAAAAATTATTTATTATATCAAAATCGAATACCCATGAACCACTGTGTTTACTTCACATTGTTCCGACAGGTGCATCAAAGCAGCATATACAGCCAGAATATTTTTTCAGAAACACCAGGAAAAATGTGATAGTATATTGGGAAGGTAATCAATTACTGAATCATTTCTACAAAAGCATTGACCCTGTTTTGCAATTGTTCCGATTGAGTTCCTCTCATCTCATGTTCAATGATCAGTGTTGGCAAATTGAGTTTTTTCTTCAATTGGTCGCAAATTGCCCTTGCCACCGCCGACTGGGTATTGCAGCCCCAATTGTACATAAACAGCGCTCCATCCGCTCTGGACTTATTGATCTGGTCAATGGTCCATTGGGCGCGTTCCTGGATGGTTTGTTCATATGGATAGGACAGGATTGCTTTGGCAAGGTTATAAAACGGATCACCATCTTCTTCTACAATTGTTGTAATATCACTCCAGTGATTATCTGTGCCTACAACAATTCCTCCTGCCTCTTCCGTTCTGTGATTGTTGACCTGTACGCATGAACCGCACAGAAAAAGCCGCGCCGCCTTTTCACTCACACCAAGACCCTTTTGCCCATTTTTCACTCTGTTTTCAATGGTTTTCCGGGCTTCCCTCAAGACGCTCAGAGTGGCAACCGGATCTCCATGTATTTCCATTCCGCCCATCTGTAACAGATACCGCCGGTCTTCACCGCTGGTGGGAGGAACAGTTGCCGACCACCAAAGGTCTGCAATTTCAAGTGCAAGCCGTCTTCCTTCGTTGTGCAGTTTTATTTCCTTACTTAAATCCCCGGCTGTCATTTTCTTTCCGGTCAGTTTACTTATTTCATCTGTCAGCCTGCGTATGTTTTCTGCAAAATACTCAATAGCCCATTCCTTGTTTTTCTGGTCGCCCAGCGGGTAATCCACCACAAGCAGTTTCACATCTTTTCTGCCGCCATGCCGGTGTGCCTCCAGGCCATAGGAAATATCCGAGCATCGAAGGCAGGTATAGGGAGCGATGATATCCACCGGGACGGTACCCTCCTGTATATTTTCATATCCGGCAGACTGGCATATTTCAAAACTCGTGGCCCGGTATGCCTTTTCCTTCTGATCTGAACTTCTTACCTGTTCCTGGACCAGATTCAGGCCTTCCTGCTGGCCCCGCGCCCATATGTTAACGCTGGCCGGCCTGAGCCCGATTGCTCCGGCCGCATAATACGGATCGACACTCTGCCCTCCCTGTGCAAAAACCACAGGAACACCATTTTTTTTGGCCTTGGTCATTCTGTCATTCATAGTCAGAATTAAATAATTATGCTTTAAGGTATAAGGAAGTGTCATATCTTTGGAAAATCTTCTCCCGTGATACCTGCTGTGGTCATAAGCAAAGGGGTATCTTACCGGACCTTCCTTGGTTAAAAACTCCCACACCTCTGCAGGCGTGGCTTTTGATCCATCACGGAACTGGATATCCTCGGTCTGAAGAAATTCTTCCTTTATTTCTTCCGGATAACTGAAAAAGTTGGAATCACTCATACTTCTCACCTCTGCAAATAGTTTTCATTGGCCTGTTGTTTGTTCCAAACCCTGTTACATTACTTCAGCATTTCTACAAAAGCATTCACGCGGTTCTGAAGCTGCTCAGAGCCCCTGTCGTGCTCTATTATCAAGGTGGGAAGACCTGTCTCTTTTTTGATTTCATCAACCAGCGCCCTTGCTATCGCCGACTGTGTATTGCAGCCCCAGTTGTAAAGGAACAATACTCCGTCCGCCCTTGACCTTTTGATTTGTTCAACAGTCCATTGGGCCCGTTCTTTTATGGACTGCTCATAGGGATAAGACAGTATTGCCCTGGAAAGGTTGTAGTATGGATCGCCTTCTTCTTCCACGATTGTTGCGATATCACTCCAATGGTTATCATTCCCCACAATGATACCGCCCGCTTCCTCTGTCCGGTATTCATTGGGGAATACGCATGAACCGCAGACAAAAATCCTTGCGGGATTGCCTTGAATCTTATAGCCGGGAATGCCTTTTCTGACCCGTTCAGCAATATAACCTTTGGCTTCTCTCAGGAGACTGAGGCTTGCCTGCGGATCCCCATGTACTTCCATACCGCCCAGTTGGAATAAATCACGCCTGTCCTTGCCGTTTGTGGGAGGAACCTCGGCCGACCACCACAAATCGGCTATTTCCACTGCCAACCTTCTCCCCTCGTTATGTACCTTTATTTCATTTCTTAAATCTTCAGCGGTAGTTTCCCTTCCTGTTAATCCACTTATTTCTTCAATAAGCCTCCGCATGTTTTCTGCAAAATACTCTATTGCCCACTCCTTATCCTTCTGACCATCCATTGGGTAATCTGCAAGAAATAATTTTACATCTCTTCTTTCACCATGTCTGTGCGCTTCAAGTCCGTAGGAAACATCCGAGCATCTGAGACATGAAAAGGGTGCAACCATATCAACCGGAAGGGTGCCTTCCTGAATATGTTCATAGCCCGCAGTATTGCACGCCTCGAAGCTTAAAGCCCTGCGAGCCTTTTCTTTGACATCCGAACTGCTGACCTGTTCCTGATACAAATCCAGACCCTGAATTTTCCTACGTGCCCAAATCCCGGTGCTTGCAGGTCTGAGTGCAATGCCTCCGGCAGCATAATAAGGGTCTACACTCTGTCCGCCCTGTACAAATATTACCGGAACACCGTTTTCTTTGGCTTTTGTCATTCTGTCATCCATAGTCAGCAGCAAATAATTATGTTTAAGTGAAAAGGGCAAGGTAACATCGCCGGATATCCTTCTGCCGTGATATTCAGTGTCATCGTAAGCATTAGGATATTTTACCGGGCCAACCTCAGTCAGATATTTCCAAACTTCTTCTGCCGTGGCCCTTGAACCGTCTCTGAAAATAATATCTTCTGTCTTTATAAACGCTTCCCTGGCAGTTTCCGGATACTGGAACAATTTTTGTGCTACACTCATGCAATAGCCTCCTTTGCTTTTATCATCTCCACAAAAGCTTCAACTCTGGTACGGACAGCTTCAAAATCAGATCCTGCATATTCGGTATGGATTTCCAGTAAAGGTATCCCCTCCCCCTGCAAAATATCTTTTGTTTCCTTAGCTTTAAAAGTATAGGGGTCACAATACCGGAGGGTATGATAGATAACACCCTCTGCTTTATATGTTTTTATCAATTCCTTCAGCTTTTTGACCCTCCTGTCCGACTCAAGCTCCAGATAAGGCAGGGCACCGTGAGGAGTTCTGTTGAGATAGGCAAGAGCAATCCCTGCCGGTGTGATTTCATCAATATTAACATCCAGATAGGGTATTATACCCGACCAGAGATCGTCTCCTACAATCCTTCCCCCTACCTGTTCTATAATATCGAGCAGTTTTCTATCCTTGGGCGGGATCACACTGCCCGAAATAAAAATCCGTGCTTCATCTTCAACTGCTTCAATGACAGGCCGGCCCTGTTTTTCTTCCAATTCTTCAAGGACATTTTCCAGCAGTTCCAGGTACTCCTTCCTGTCCAGAAAATACCCGGCCTGTATAATATCATAGGCTTCGTCCCATGAAATATAATTTTCTCTGGTGGCCTGAAAATCATAAATTTTAATGAGGGTACTTCTGATTTTATTGTACAATTCTACTGTTTCTTTAAGCTTTGTGTAATCCAGCTTCACTCCCGATAGTTCTTCCAGCCGCCTGACCACATGTTCAACTTCTTTTTGAAAATAGGTTTTTGCCGCATCCCAGTAAAAATTCCTTGGTACTCCTAAAACAATGACTTCCTTTCCAAAATAGTACTGGAGAAGCTCCGCTGTACGGAATGTCTGCAGGCAGGTAGCGTCAAACACGAGAAAATCGGTGTTTTTAACATAGGGATCGGTGTTTTCGGCAAACAATCCCACTGTCTCACGGCAGAAAACACAGTTTTTGGTTGATATATACCTCGCTCCAACCTCCACCAGCCTGTCATCACCGCCTATGCCAATACGTACAGGTATCAGTCCCAGTGCATAAATGATTTCTTCCGGGACATTATACCCTTGCCATCCAACCACCTTACGGCCTTCCCTTCTTGCATCCTCAATTTCCTTTGGCCTTTCCTCAAGACGCTTTTTTATTCTTTCAATGCTGTTTAAAGCCATATTCTTTCACGCCTTCCTTTCTATCAATTTTTGTATACCGCTAACCTTATGTCTGATTAAGTGTTTTTTGAGAATAATCTTAAACTTGATTAAATTGTTACGTATATTTTAGCAAAACCTATAATTCCAATATGTTTATAATACAATGCCACCTTCAGTGCTTCAAGCTACGAAATTTAGAAATATACGAGAAAATATTTAGTTTTTATCTTTATAATTTAATTTTATATAACTTAAATTAACGTCCATAATTTCAACATAATTAATCAATTATTAACTTAATACGACTTAAATCATCTACATTCGACTTATTCGCCGTAGAATAAACAGTTATTAAAACTATTTGTCTACCTATATTTATATTGATTTAAATGAAAGACAGCATTTAAATTCAATAATTCTATTCCATAAATTTTTGAGTTTTACCATTAGTCCAGCCTCCAAGCAATCACAATTATATAATTAATTTTTTACGTAAAATTTTAATTTTTATTACGTATAATTAAGTTTTTTAACATTGACTTTTTAAGCATTAGTACGTATAATTAACTTTAGAAAAATTAAGGAGGCACAATTTTGAAGAATTCCAAAACCACAATAAATGACATTTCAGAAGCTTTAGGCATATCCGCCGTTTCTGTCAGCAGAGCTCTTTCCGGTCAACCGGGCATCAGTGAAGAATTAAAAAGCAGGATCCTTCAAAAAGCAAAAGAACTGGGCTATGCGAAAAGTAAGAAGGCCAGTCAGCTCAATATTCTTGTTTTGCATAAAAAGCCATATAAAGAAGACAACAGCAATTTCAGCTACATGGTTCAGGGACTTGAAAAGTCTTTGCAGAAACACAATCTTGATTACAGTGTGGAATTTGTAGATGCAAATGCCCACGAAAAATTAGCCGTTCCCTATAAACTGTCAAAAGGTATAACCTTTGACGGAGTAATTTTAGTTGGCAGATTTAATCCCGAGTATGCAGATTTTATCCAAAAAAAGGTAAATAATATTATTTATTTTACCGGCTATTCTCCTTCATATGATTATGACTGTGTCCGTTACAATTTTTGCAACGCAGGTTACAAGCAGTGTGCTTATCTATTAAAAAGAAATCATACAAAGATTGGGTTTATGGGTAACAGCCGTCAAATTAAAAATCAGGAAAAACTTTTAGGCATAACTTCCGCATTGGCAGACTATAATCTTTCCTTCAACAGTGATTACTATATTGAGTCCGAAACAGAGTATCAGGAAAAACTTTTGGATTTAATAAAGAAGAAAAAAATTCCTTCGGCATTTATATGTGAAAATGATTTTAAGGCAGTTGAATTAATCAGGTTTTTGAACTCCAAGAATATAAAGGTACCTGAAGATGTTTCGGTGATAGGTAGCGGAAACACCGACATTTCAAGTCTGTCCTCACCGGCGCTGACAACTCTGGATTTAAACATAGGATATACCAGCGATTGTGTAGTTGAGACCTTGCTGAAAAGAATATCTGCACCTGATAAGCCTTATGAAAGTATCATGATTCTAAGTAAATTGATAGAAAGGGAGTCAGTCTCAAATTTCAAAACATGACTTTAGCAGGTAAAAGCTTTGAAGTATAGGATTTTGAAAGATTTTATCATAAAAAACAAAGCAATATATTTAATAGGATTTTTCTTTATACTTTTAGCATCCTTTGTTCAGACACTGTTTCCTAAAGTATTGGGAAACATCATAGATATACTGGGCAAGGAAAATTTCAGCAAAACAGCGGTATACACCAGGATAGGCTACCTGCTTTTAATAGCAGCCGCAACTTTCATATTTACATTTATATGGAGAAACCTGATTATCGGGGCAGCCAGAAAACTTGAATGTACGTTGAGAGAAACTTTATACAGCCACTTACAGATACTTTCCCAGGATTTTTTTTCAAAAAGGAAAACCGGTGATCTCATCGCCTACGGAATTAACGATGTCCTTGCCATACGGATGGCCTTCGGACCCGCAACTGCAATGTCTGTAAACGGTATCGTCATATGTGCTTCCTCCATTTATCTGATGCTGACTTCAATTAATTTCAAATTAACGCTGATGACCCTGGCTCCAATTCCTATCGTAATTTTCTGTATGCTCTTTATAGGGAGGCAGATTCAATTCCGTTTTCACAGAGTTCAGGAACTTTTCGGGGAAATATCGGATAGAGTCCAAGAAAACATTAATGGAATAAGAGTCATAAAAGCATATGTTCAGGAAGAACCTGAAATCAAAAAATTCAATACTCTTTGTGATAATATGATGGATGCCAATATAGACATGGTAAAAACGTCATCAAAGCTCACTCCTATCATTGAGGCATGCTTTAGTGTATCCTTTGTTTTAAACCTTATTCTGGGAGGCCGTATGGTCTTAAACGGTACGATATCTCTGGGAGATTTCATAGCCTTCAATACATATGTCACAATGATAATGGCTCCGATTGTTTCAATAGGCCGTATCGTTAATAATATACAAAGAGGTCTGGTTTCCCTCCAAAGACTTCAGGAAATTCTAAATACACCTCCCGATATTGTAGATCAGGAAAATGCCATTAAAGAAAGAATAGACGGAAACATTGAATTTAAGAACCTGACCTTTTATTACCCGGGAATGAAAAAACCCGCACTTGAAGGCATCAATCTAAAAATAGAAAACGGTAAAACCATTGGAATCGTCGGCAAAACCGGTTCCGGCAAAACCACTCTTGCAAACCTGCTTTTGAAACTCTACAACACCGGCTCCGGGCAGCTTTTCCTTGACAACCAGGATATTAACGATTATTCAATTGATGCGGTCAGAAACAGTTTCAGTTTTGTTCCTCAGGATACCTTTTTATTTTCCACCAGCATAAAAGAAAATATAGCCTCCTTCAAAAATATCTACACCGATGACGAAATAGAAGAAGCTACAAAGTTCAGCAGTATTTACGAAAGCATTACAGGCTTTACAGATGGATTTGATACTATTCTCGGCGAACGCGGAGTCAATCTGTCGGGCGGTCAAAAACAAAGGATATCTATAGCAAGAGCAATTATAAGGAATCCATCGGTTTTGATTCTGGACGATTCCCTTTCGGCAGTGGATACAATTACAGAAAAGAATATTCTGGACAGCTTTAAACAACAAAGGAGAGGAAAAACAACACTGATCATCTCCCACAGAGTTTCGGCGGTTTCCGGCAGTGATGAAATTATTGTACTTCATGGTGGTAAGATTAAAGAATCCGGCACCCATGAAGAGCTGATTAATAAGGAAGGTTTGTATTATGAAATTTATACCGAACAAAGCAAAGCAGAAGAATAAACAAGGTGAACACAGAAAAACAAGCAGTTTTAAAGAACTGATAAAAATTTCTCTGCCTTACAAAAACAAGTTTTTATTGGCAATCGCATGTGTTATCCTCATCAATACCTCCGTTCTGCTTAAGCCTATAATCGTAAAGCTTGTGATTGATGACTTCCTAGTAGGTAAAAAAGCCCAATCGGGATTTTATTCCATAACTGCCATGGGCATTGCCTATTTGCTGGTTTCCCTGACAGTCAGCCTGCTTTCTTATACGCAAGCCAATCTTGTAAACTCGGCAGGCCAAAAAATAATAAAAAATCTAAGGCGGCGTGTATTCTCAACCATACAATTCCTTCCTTTAAGCTATCTGGATAAAACCTCCTCGGGAAGACTGATCACAAGAGCTACCAATGATATTTCAGAAATCAGCGACATGTATACCGATATTGTCATAAACCTTTTTAAAGATATTGTGTTACTTGTCGGAATTGTATATACCATGCTGAGCATCAACGTGCAGCTATCCCTGATATCCTTTACCGTAATTCCTTTCATGGCTCTTCTGGTGGTCTTTATAAAGAATAAGATAAGAGAAAACTTCTTTACTTTAAAACATATCATAGGAAAAATAAATGGTTCCATGGCTGAAAATATCTCAGGTATGAAAGTAATTCAGATTTTCCGGGCCGAGAAAGAAAAGGAGCAGGAATTTAAGGAGCTTAATCACGACTATTATAAATCCACTATAATACAGATCAGGCTTAACAGCATCCTGCGGCCGGCCTCCGATGTATTTCAGAATATTGCTATCGCCATCCTCATATGGTTCGGCATGGGAAAAATATCCGACCACAGTTTGCAAATCGGAGTACTTTATGCATTCACCACCTATGTCAAGCAGTTTTTCAATCCAATCTCCGATCTTTCGGAAAAGTACAACAGCATCCAGTCTGCACTGGTTTCAACCGAAAGGATCTTTAATCTGCTTAAGCAAAAAGATATAACCGAGGACGTTGAAACCGGATTGCCCCTTCAAAAAATAGAAAAAGACATAGAATTTAAAAATGTCTGGTTTTCATATAATGATAAAGACTGGGTTTTAAAGGATGTAAGCTTTAAGGTCAGCAGGGGACAAAGCGCTGCATTCGTGGGCGAGACAGGGGCGGGGAAAACCACAATCATCAGTCTCATTACAGGATTTTATAAAATTCAGAAAGGCGAAATATTAATTGATGGCATAAATATTAATGATATAAAGCTGAAGGACCTGAGGAAAAACATATCGGTGGTCCTGCAGGATGTGTTCCTGTTCTCAGGTGACATTAAAAGCAATATTACCCTGGGAGACCCAATAGATGATAAAACCATTTCGGAAGCAATAAAAAACTCATGTTTTGATACAGTTATAAGTGATTTTCAGAAGGGTATTGATGAATCGGTTATGGAAAGGGGCTCAACATTTTCAGCAGGACAGCGGCAACTGCTGTCTTTTGCAAGAGCAATCGCCCATGACCCTGATATTTTTATTCTTGATGAAGCAACTGCCAATATTGACACACACACTGAAAATCTGATTCAACAGGCTCTGGAAAATACAACAAAGAACCGGATCACCCTGGTGATAGCACACAGATTATCAACAATTAAAAACTGTGATAAAATTGTTGTAATGAGGTATGGAGAAATTGTTGAAATGGGTAATCACCAGGAATTATTAGACAGGGAAGGGTATTATGCAAATCTGGTCCGCGACAGTTCCTGTTTTGACAAAGTAAGCTGAAAAGCCCGTGAGCAAAGCGTAAAGCCATGGAAGAACAAGAATTATGAAGGCTGGCTTCCAGTCTCTAGGATTCGTTTTTTAGCTTTTATTAAGCTCTATCCTTTATCATTTCAACAAAAGTCTCGACCTTGGTGGATAATGCCCGGTAATCCCAACGGGTAAATTCTGTTTGAATTTCCAGTAACGGTATACCTTCCTCAACCAGGACATCCTTTATTTCTTTTGCTTTGACGGCATACGGATCACAGTGACGAAGAGTGTGGTATATGACACCCTGTGCCTGAAACTTCTGCATTAACGCTTTTAATCTCACTGTTCTTTTTTGAGTATTGAGTTCAAGATAGGGCAGCTCATCAGGGTAAGTCCTGTTAAGGTATGCCGAGGCCAGACCTTCCAGTGATTCCTCTTCAATATGAACACCCAGTGATGGGATGCTTTCAGACCAAAGATCGTCTCCGACTATTGTCCCGCCGTACTTTTGGATGATATTTATAAGCTCATGTGCTTCTGTGGGAATAACACTGCCCGATATAAATATCCTGGCCTCATCAGCATCCTTACCATCAATTTCTCCGCCCCGGACAGCCTCAAGCTCCTGAAGCACTCCTTCCAGAAGGGCCTGATACTCTTTTCTGTCAAGGAAATAACCTGCATTTATTATCTCATGGACTTCATTCCACGAGATAAGGTGCTGCCTTTCTGCCCTATAGTCATATATCCGGCGGATTAATAGCCTTATATTGTTGTAAAGGCTGACAGCCCGTCTGAGTTTTGTTTCTTCCAGCCGACTGCCGGCAAGCTCCTCCAGCTTTTCAACGAAATACTCAAGTTCCCTTGTGAAATATTTCTGTGCCTCGGGCCATTGGAAATTTCTAGGTACTCCTAAAAGTAAAACATTTTTCTGAAAATAGTATTTAAGAATTTCTGCCGTACGGGGTGTCTGCAGGCAGGTGGCATCAAAAACCAGAAAGTCGGTATTTTTTATATAAAAATCCTTATTGTCCGCAAATATACCTGCGGTTTCACTGTCTACAGCACAACTTTTTGCCGAAACATATCTGGATCCGATTTCAAAAAATCTGTCGTCTCCGCCGGCACCGATTCTTACCGGTATAAACCCCAGAGCATATATGATCTCCTCGGGCAAAATATAGCCCTGCCAGCCTGCGACTTTAAGTCCTTTCTTCCTGGCAGCCTCTATTTCTCCCGGCCTTTCTTCCAAACGTCTTCTAATTATCTCAACAGATTCCAACGCCATATTTTTACACCCTTTCTGCAGTTTCTACCAGTGGCAGATTCACCCATTAAAATGCCTTACTTTAAAACCCGCACCAATTTCCTCTGCAATTCGGGCGCACTTCTCAATTTCATCTTCAGATATCAAATCCACAACCGACATTGTAACCTTGGGCAAAAATCTTACACAGTCCTTTGCAAAGGAAATTATTGAGTCAAATGCTGACACACCGAAATCCGAGATGCATAGCTCCTGATATCTGATTCCATTGCTTGCGTTCAAGCTGATGGATATGGCGTCGATATAACCTGCCAGTTCCCTTGCTACACTCCTTTTCCATATCAAATCAGCCTGACCGTTTGTATCTATTCTAATTGGTTTTCCAAATTTCTTCAGGTATTTTGCTGTTTCAATAATTTCCGGCAGTCTTAGCGTTGGTTCACCATAACCGCAAAAAACAAATTCGTCATGTATTCCCGCACTATCGACGGCTTTGATTATCTCGTCTACGGTGGGCTCCTTTTCCAGCCACAAATCAAAGCCGATACCCTTTGCATCATTTCTCACACAAAAGCCGCACTGATTTGTACAACGGTTGGTAATATTAATATAAAGTTTATTGCCTATCTCATACGTAATCACAATTCTCTGCTGCCTCCTTGACCTATACCGGGCAAAACCGTCTTTTTCCCTGTCAACTCACCAAAAGAGTCTCCCCCCCAATATATACTCTAATAGTATAGAATGCATTTACTTATCTTACAATAAGAGTAAATTTAGAATTATGCTGGTTATAATTTTGTTTTCTTCAGCTTGACATCCTTCCGGTTCTTTTGCAGCGGCATAATATAAAAAAGCTTGAAACAAAAGTAACTCTGTTCAAGCTTTTAATTTAACCCGTTGTGCTAATTGATTTAAATTTTACTTTACCTGTGTAAATTTTATATCAGCGGGTACTTCCATACTAACTTCACGTATTGTGCTAGTTAAACATGTGGTGAACATGAAAAAAGTTGATAGAGACTGTCCACGCGAGACCTGGATGGTCGAGTCGCTGCGACTGCTGAAAAAGCATGTTGCAAGTCGTACTATTTCAAGCAAAAGGGTTATATACAAGCATTTCTTTAAAGTTCGTCCGGGAGGAAACAGTCTATAAGCTGTTTTCTACTCATATACATCCTTAACTAGCACAACGCGTTAACTTCATGAAATTATATCCTGTCTCTCTTCTCAAAATGCGTGTGGAGAAGTTCATGAGCCTTTTCTCCAAAAGGTTCGCCCAGGTAGGTCCTATACAGCTCCAGTATCTCCTTGTTTTCATGGGATTTTCTCAAGGTCTTGCTCCTGTCCTCCCGGTATATGGCTTCCCTGCGCTTTTTAACTATTTCATCATTCCCATGATGGTAGGGCTGTCCTCCTCCCGCTATACAGCCTCCGGGACAGGCCATTATCTCAATGGCGTGATAGTCCGCCCTCCCCTCCCGGATATCCTCAAGAATATGCCGGGCGTTGCCAAGTCCGCTTGCTATTCCAATATTCAGCTCCCGGTCTCCGATTTTTACCGTAGCCCTGCGTACTCCCTCCAGACCTCTCAGCTCTTCAAATTCTATTTTTTCCAGAGGGCTTCCGGTGATCCATTCCGAGGCAGTACGCAGGGCAGCCTCTATAACACCTCCTGCAGTTCCGAATATTACACCTGCTCCGGTGGTCTCTCCCAGCGGACTGTCAAATTCACTGTCAGGCAGCTTTATAAACTCTATGCCCGCCTCATGTATCATAGCTCCCAGTTCACGGGTGGTTATGGAAATATCCACATTGTTCCGTGAATCCTTTGTAAGCTCGGGCCGCTTTGCTTCGGCTTTCTTAGCTATACACGGCATTACCGACACCATGACTATCTTGTCAGGATCGATTCCCATCTTTTCCGCATAATAGGTTTTAGCGATGGTCCCCAGCATAATATGTGGTGACTTGCAGGTTGAAGGCACGTGTATGAGCTCCGGGAACTGCTGCTCGATAAACTTTACCCAGGCCGGACAGCAGTTTGTGAGAATTGGAAGGGTCTTATTGTTTTGAAGCCTGTATATCAGCTCGGAAGCCTCCTCCATAATTGTCAGGTCAGCTCCGAAATCGGTATCAAAAACAGCGTCGAAGCCCATGCGTTTAAGCGCTGTCACCATCTTTCCGGTAACGATTGTCCCGGCCTCCATGCCGAACAGTTCACCCAGCGCCACCCGTATGGCGGGTGCAGTCTGAACGATAACATACTTGTCCGGATCATTGATTGCTTCCCAAACCTTATCCGTATGATACACCTCTGTAAGCGCCGCAGTTGGACAAACCTGCACGCATTGTCCGCAGTATGTGCAGGAGGATTCCACCATGGGTATGTTTGCAAACGGTCCTACAAAGGAGTTAAAGCCCCTGCCTATGCCTGAAAGAATCCCGCAGGTCTGCACCTCATTGCATGCAGTTTCACAGCGTCTGCAGTAGATACACTTATTTGCATCCTTTACTATCGCATCGCTGGACATGTCCTTGGGATAGCTCATTCTCTCCCCTTCCCAACGTATTTCTCTTACATTCAGCTCCTTGGCAAGCGCCTGAAGCTCGCATTCCACATTTTTAGGGCAGGTAAAACACTCATTGGGGTGGTTTGAGAGCAAAAGCTCCACTGCCGCTCTTCTTGCTATGATGGCTCTCCTGGTGTCCGTCCTCACAGCCATGCCCTCCGCCAGCTTTGTAACGCAGGAGGGCACCAGCCTGTTCCGGTTATTCCGCTGGTCCACCACTTCCACCATGCACACCCTGCAGGAGGCCGTCTTATTGTAAAGCTGCAGATCATGCAGGTCCAGATGGCACAGGGTCGGGATTTTAACACCTGCCCGGTGAGCGGCCTCCAAAATTGTCATGCCCTCCGCAACGGTAATTTCCTGGTCATTTATCCTTGCCTTAATTTTTTTTGTCTCAATACTGCTGTCAGCCTGCGGGCTTTTTTCACCCTTACCTATTTTTATACTCACTCCACATACCTCCTTTATGGCTGCATACCAATCTTGTTTTTGAGAACATACCTGTCCTTCTCCTGAGACTTATCCCCATCCTTTATAAATTCCAGATATTCGTTCCAAAAGTATTTCATAGTACTCACCACAGGATTTGGAGCTGTCTGGCACAAGCCGCACAAGGCGCTGTCCTTTACAATATGGGCCAACTGCTTTAAGGCATCCAGATCAGCCATGGTGGCATTTCCGGAGGTTATTTTATGAAGCATTTCAAACAGCCTTTTTGTTCCGATTCGTCCCGGGCCGCACCGTCCGCAGGCTTCGTCCATGGTAAATTCCAGGTAGAACTTGGCTATATTGACCATGTTGTCATCCTCATCCATTACTATCATTCCACCGGAACCCATCATTGTGCCGATTTTTAAAAGTCCGTCATAGTCTATGGGGGTATCCAGATTTTCCTCGGTAATTACACCGCCGGAGGGCCCCCCTGTCTGAACCGCCTTGAATTTCTTTCCTCTGGGAATTCCTCCCCCTATATCAAATATGATTTCTCTTAAGGTAATTCCCATAGGTACTTCCACCAGGCCTACATTGTTTATTTTCCCTGCAAGAGCAAACACCTTCGTGCCCTTGCTTTTATCCGTTCCCATAGAAGCAAACCAGTCAGCACCCCGATTCATTATCACAGGAATATTTGCCAAGGTTTCCACGTTATTGACACAGGTAGGATAGCCCCAATAGCCTTCTTCAGCAGGATACGGCGGTTTGTAGTCAGGTTCCCCCCTTTTTCCCTCACAGGAATTTATCAGGGCGGTTTCTTCTCCGCAGACAAAGGCACCGGCTCCATATTTTAGCCTGATATCAAAGCTGAAACCGGTGCCGAAAATATCTTCTCCCAGAAGGCCGCGCCCTCTTGCCTGGCCCAGTGCCCTGGTCAGCCGTTCAATAGCCAGGGGATATTCTGCCCGGATATACACTATTCCCTTTTGAGCGCCGATTGCATAGGCTCCTATGGCCATAGCCTCAATTACACTGTGAGGATCTCCCTCCAGAATGCTTCTGTCCATAAAGGCCCCCGGGTCGCCTTCGTCCGCATTGCATATGATATATTTTTCCCGGCTGTTCTGCCTGCCGGTTATCTCCCATTTGAGGCCTGTTGGGAAGCCTCCGCCTCCGCGCCCCCGGAGACCTGATTTTTTGACGGTATCCACCACCTGGGCGGGAGACATTTGGGTAAGCGCCTTTCCAAGTGCCTGATAGCCGTCCATGGCTATATATTCACAAATATCCTCCGGATCAATAAGGCCGCAGTTTCTGAGTGCAACCCTTTGCTGCTTTTTGTAAAAACTCATTTCCTCCTGGGTATGAACCTTTTCCTTCTTTTGAGGATCTTCGTACAAAAGCCTTTCCACTCTGTTTCCCTTAACCAGATGCTGGTCTACAATATCCTTTGCATCCTTGGGCCCGACCCTTACATAGAAAACATTGTCGGGCTCTATTTTTACAATGGGGCCCTGTTCACAAAAGCCAAAGCACCCGGTTCTCACAACCTGAACCTTATCTGTCAGGCCTCTGGCCTTTATAATGGTTTCCAGGTTTTTTACCACCTTCAGGCTGTCACTGGCAAGGCAGCCGGTGCCTCCGCAGACCAGTATGTTTCTGTCTGTAAGGTCCGTATCCCGGTGCTGTCTGATCCTGACCTTTTCTGCCGCCTCCTGCCTAGCCCTGTTTAGCTCCTCCAGAGATTTTATCTGCATGCTGTACCTCCTTTGTCCGGTATAAATCCAGAATTCCTTCAATGTCTTCCACCTTCACCCTTCCGAAAACCTTACCGTCAACCATGACAACAGGTGCCAGGCCGCAGGCGCCTATGCACCTTACATCCTTTATGGTAAAGAGTCCGTCTTTAGTGGTTTCATTGGCTCCAATGCACAGCTTTTCCTTAAAGCCTTCGATTATTTTGTCGGCACCCCTGACAAAGCAGGCCGTTCCCATACATACACTGATAGTATGCTTTCCTCCGGGTTTTGTACTGAAATAGGAATAAAAGCTGACCACGCCGAAGACCTCCGCTCCGGGGATACCCAGCTTCCTGGCAATATAAAGCTGTACCTCCCTGGGCAGGTAGCCGAAAATATGCTGTGCCCTGTGGAGAATTTCTATAAGTGCACCCTTTGTGGTCTCCAGGCTTTCAATGAATCCGTCAAGCTCCTGATACTTTTCCTGGGGAAAAGTATCTCCCACAGGCTTCATGACATCAATTTCCTGAGGCTTAGTAATTTCAATCACCAACTTTCCATGTATTTGGAATCAATCTATGTATTCCATTTATAACATTCCAAGGAAATTGGCGTTTAATACCTAAAAATTAAATTAAGCTGTAGTGCCGGTTGGGAAGGCATACAATCAGAAAAAGTTTATGTGAGAAGAATACAATTCCTGGAATAGATAAAAAATTTGTTTTTTGCCAGCCATTATATACAAAAAAGGACATAAAAATTATACACATGTACAGTTTTACATAAACTGTAAAATATGGCATAATAACGGTGATACCTCTATGTAGAATATCCCAAAAAGAAGAGCAAAAAGGCAAATCTGAAATAGCTTCATATTATTAAAAGAAAAAGGAGGATTCATTAAATGAATACTTATAAAGTCAAGAAATTTTTTGGAGGTAAAACAGCCATAGGTAGATGCTGTATTGCAATCCTGCTGCTGGCTACACTACTGATACCCTCAATACCTGTAAACGCTGCTGCAGGTGACTACCTGACGGATATTGTAAACTCACCGCTTCAACAGAGTGTGAGGCTGGCAGAGCCTTCACCTGCGGCTCCTGGAGGACGAGGATACACGGAACCGCTAAAGGTGTGCGCACTAAACTCCCAAGGCAGACCATTAATTAATTTTCCGGTTACATTTGAAGATATCACTAAACACCCCTATATAACAGTCGTTATGCCGGGAACCAATCAGAGTAAGATAACAGTTTATACTGACAACAACGGAATAGCTTCGGCAGTCAGTACCAATCCAAATTTTATTGGAAAAGGGTTTCAGATATACTCAAGTTTTCCTGGCATACGGCAGACAATTCAGATAAAGGCAAGTGCTCCCGGCATGAATTCAATAATTTTTTCAATTACAGTATCCACGTACTTATACCCATACTAAAGAATAAGTAATTATGTATGAGTTCTGAAAAATCAGTTCATATCAGAGGTATCACCATAGATAAATACAGTCTGTCAAAATCAAGTGGTAAAGTACAAATAACCGGATGCCAAAATTCCGACATCCGGTTATTTAAAAAATATATTATCCCTGGCTTTAAACAAAATTCGGGAAAACTACCCCTTTTGATAGTACCAAGCCGCCAAACTGCTATAATACCACATTTATGTGCTTTCTAGGTTTATTTTTCCTGCTGTTTCTTTTGGCCAAGGCCTGTTCATTTTCTTCCTTTATACGGTTGTTTTTCCTTCTGACTGCAACCCTTGCGGCGGCAATGCCAAACTCCACGGATTCTTTGAGCTCTTTGCCCACTTCTTCAGCTTTAGAGGAGGTATTTGAAGCATGCATTTTTCCTTTGGCCGAGAGCAGCTTGCCGAAGCTGTAGCAGTTAAGGGTATCTTCATGCCTTGCCAGAACCAATCCTTTCTCATGCAGGTTCCTTGCAGTAACTTCCTCCCTTTCAAGCCTTTCCAGCTCCAGTCTCCTGGCAGTATTCTCGTATGCCCTTGCCTGGATATCACGGTCATATTCTCTTAATTTATTTATAGACTCTTTTATGTCATTTTCTCCTTTGGAACTATCCCACACGCTGCCCATGCAGCATGTACCGGTTGGGTTCCGGCCGCTCTGGCCGTTTTTGCCGTCCAAACCCTGGCCGTTCTGCCGGAATACACCGTAAAGCTTATTCGGCTGCATCAAAGATATGATATTATTGTGGATTTTCTGATTTATATTCATAATACTATCTCTCCAATACCAGTGTCCCGAAAGACATAGAAATCTTAAGGTCTTTTAGTAAATATCGGAAAAAACAGCAAATAATTTAACCTATAATGCTAATTAAAAATGTGTGGTAACAGTCAGAAAATGCTACTCACTCCCGGACGAGCCTCAAATAAATGCTTGTATATAACGCTTTTGGCGAAATTGTATACCTTATTTTAGCCGTCGCAGCAACTCGACCATCCAGGTCTCCAGGGCTGCTTAAATTGACATCCTGTCAATTTAACTGCCAAAACAGCATGCTGTAAGCCCACAATTTCAGCGAAAAGCTTTTAATCATACTGCGCATTTCTTTAAAGTCGTCCTCACGTGACTTGCAAACTTGTCTCTTAAAGACTTTATTAACTAGCACGACAGGTTAATTTAAGTAGTTTTATACTGCTATTCCGCCATCCGCATAGGTCTGCTGACGGCAAAGCCGGCAGACAGGATGTTTTCAATCTTGAACACCCTGTTCTGCTTTCTTAAAAGGCAAAAGGCCTTTACATTTCCACGGTCAATAGCAAAAACCTTGATGTTTCTCTCAGTAATCTCATTATTCTTTAAATAGATAATATTTATAATCCTGTTTCTCTCCAGAGAGGCTTTAAGAAAATATTCAACCATACATATCACCTGTTTAACTATGATATATATATAATATACCGAACATATGTTCGTGTCAACGATATTTTTCTAGCCTACGGGAGCCAGCAGAATCCGGCCCGTTCCCCGGTATACATTTACAAACCCTTCTCCTGAAACAGCGGAACCCAATAGACTCTTGCTGGATTTTTCCACCCTGAAATCCAGGGTATCCGACCAGGCTATGGCATAATTTCCGTCAATTCTGACCTCGTCATTCTGGAGCACGAACTCTATCAGCTCATTCCTGGGAACAGGGCTTTCAAGTACTGCAACACCCGCTCCCCTGAGGCAAAGATTGAACAGGCCCTCCTTCCCCAGCACCGCCGAAGAAAAATTCGACCTGGCTACAACAGACTGTTGAATTCTGGATTCACAAGCCAGAAACAAGCCGTCATCCAATACCATACCGCCCCATTCGGAGACCTCCTCCAGAAGTATATGCTTGTAAGTGGGCTCCAGCATCAGCAGGCCGTTACCCTGATATTTGGGTTTGATTGCCGATTCCTTCGTCACTTTTGAAGACAAGGCTTTTCCCAGAAGGTCACCCAGTCCCTTTACATCGGCTGCCATAGCCACGGCACCTGCCGTCCACTGCATTGCTCCCGCACTTATTGTATATGCACTGTTGTTGAGTTCTATAAGGACCTGTCTCTTTCTGACATTCATCTGGGATGCGTAATACATTGCCATGGCATTTCCTGTGTCAACGCTTATATCCTTTTTATATTCAAGGACCTTGACCTCACCCCTGGTTTCAATGATTTCAATGTTTTTATTCTCAAATAGATTCTTGCATGTAACCATTGTTTTCCCCCATCCTTCCATTTTTCAGTATTTATACGATTTAACCCGCACTATGAGTTAAATTAACCTGTTGTGCCAGTTAATTTAACAGATAAGTCTACATATCCCGGGAGGACGGCTTTCTGTCTGTTTTAAGCCGGTACGACAAGTTAATTTAATACTATTATATATACTTTCAAGGTCAAATAAAACAGCTTTTTGTATAATTTATCCAGCCGCCGGGTATGAATGTGCTTTCTATATAATAATTATTTCAAGGTATTGATTTCCTCCAGCGTCCTGCCCCTGGTTTCAATACCCGCTGCCGCAACAACCACAGCAACTACCGCAAAGACTATTGTAAGGATTAAAAAGACATTGTTGAAGCCTGCCTCCTTACCCTGGGATTCATACAACACTCCCACGATGTAAGGAGCCAGAATGGCACCTATGCGTCCCACAGCCGCCGCCCAGCCTGTGCCGCTCCCTCTTATCCTGGTGGGATATACTTCAGGTGTATAGGCATATACGGCACCCCAGGCTCCCAGACTGAAAAAGTAGAGCAGGCAGCCTGAAACAAGCACAGCATTCCCGCTTTGCCCATGCCCGAACAGATAAGCTGCCGCCGCAGTTCCTGCAAGGTATATGACCAGAACCGCCTTCCGGCCTATCCGTTCTATGAGATATGCGGAGCTGTAATATCCGGGAAGCTGGGCTATACACATTATCAGCGTAAATTCAAAGCCCTTTACAAGGCTGAAGCCCTTGCCCACCAGCAGGGTAGGTGTCCAGAGAACAAAGCCGTAATATCCGAAATTGATCCCCAGCCATAATACCCACAGCACAACAGTCCGCCTGATATAGGTTTTTGACCACAGCTCAGACAGAAGTACCTTTTTCCTGTCTGCTTCCCCGGCCCCGCTTTCCAACGGCAGCGCCTCACTGCTGAAGCCTGCCTGCTGCTCCATTTTGCTTACAATCTCATCTGCTTGCTTCAGTTGTCCGTTTTGCTCCAGATATCTTGGCGACTCAGGGATTCCCCTTCTCATATATGCAGCGTACAATGCAGGAATTCCGCCCAGCAAAAAGCCTGTTCTCCATCCGTATACAGGTATCAGAAGATACGCAATAAGTGCTGCGATAATCCAACCCCAGGCCCAGAAGCTTTCCAGGTATACCACCATTCTCCCCCTGATTTTTGCAGGAGAATATTCGCTTACCAGTGTAGAGGCAGCAGGCAGCTCTCCCCCCAGGCCCAATCCGGTAAAAAATCTGAATAGCAGCAGAAAATGAAAGTTTGGTGAAAAGGCTGACAAAGCACTGGCTATGCCAAATAAGACAAGTGTGTAGGTTACAACCGTTCTCCTGCCCAGCCTGTCGGCAACCATGCCCGCCACTGCCGCACCCACTGCCATACCCACTGCGGACGCACTGCCCAGCAAGCCCAGGTCTGAAGGAGAAAGCTTCCACTCCCTGCCTATGGAGGCCATGACTCCCGAAACCATTCCCTGGTCCATTGCATCGAACATCCAGCCGATACCTGTCAGAAACAGTACCCTCCAAAGCAAAGGCGTGGCCGGAAGCCTGTCAATTCTCTGTGAAATATTACTCATTCAATCCTCCTGAAACATTCTCTGTAATTGTTTCAGGACATATCCCAATATCCGGTATATGTCCTGGTATATTACCCTCTATTGACAATGTATAACACGCCTCACGTCAGCTATTTTGCCACCTTTCTTTGTTGTCGTCCTTGCCTTGCGTCAGCAAGGCTGCGTCCATCCGCCTCGAAAGTTGACAAAATATCTCGGCGTGAGGTTGGAGATTTTTGAGCGAGAGAATTTGGTTTGCGACAAGGCGAAGACGCGAAGGAATGCTTTGTGCCTTGCAAGCGGCTTCAACGCAGCCGCAAGCCAAATTCGCCGCTCAAAAACGTATTGTACATTGTTAATAGAGGGTATATACTCTATCGCCAATTAAGCCGAAATCCTTAACCCAAATATAAATCAACCTATAGTTCTGATTAAAAATATGGTAACAGTCAGAAAATGCTACTCACTCCCGGGACTTGCAAACTTATCTGTTATTGACCTGCACAACGAGTCAAATTATTGAACCGCAATATCTTCTTAAAGCTTCCAACTTATATTAATATATCTTTTATAGTATATACAGGTTGCTCTTATATATGTTGCTTTCAACTTTAATTACTGTTAACCTTTATGCGCCATAGGCTGCTCCAGGGATCAGTCCCATTCCTCCAGCGAGAGGGTCATGGCAAAGATATGTACGTTCCTGCGCTCCGGCAGAATCAATCTGCTGATTGCACCGGACTCTATACTGTATTTTTTTGCAAACAGCCTTGAATTAAAGCTTTGATATATAGTTTTTCCATTCTTCCTGACCGCTGCCTCTCCTGCCCAATAAACATTTTCCAGAAAGACCGGGGGCTGAAAAAAGTCGGAAAAATCCGCCTTGACAGTATGGCTCCTGCCGTCTGAATATTCTATAATTATCTCTTCATTATAATTCCCATACTCGGCACACCCTAGAATGCTCAGATGGGTTGCACTGATTCCGTCCACCCATATCTCCTGACCTGAACAGCTTATGTTGTCGCTGCATCCGGGAGAGTATGAATAATGGAAGCAGTATTCCCCCTTTTTCCAGGCGGTGTTCACAACCACATCCTTGAAAATATAGTGGGTCCCTTCTCCGGTAATGTCGGCAATTGAGTCGTCTCTCAACTCTTCTTCAAAGGCCTGGTTATTATAAAGAGCCTTTATATCAACAAAATAGTCAACCTGTCTTTTTCTGCTCTCATCCACCATAAGGCTTTCAACAAGCTCCGCAAGCCTCCTGTCTCCCTCTGCCACAAGACTGCTAAGCTCGTCCTTGCGTTCCCGGCTTATAACCTCTCCCCTATGGCTGGCCCTGTTCAATACATTAAGAACTTTGTCCCTGATTTGGCCCAGCTCTTTTTCAAGGTTTTCAAGCCGGGTTTCATCAAGCTTCAGCAGGGCACATTGCTTGTACAGCAGGCTGAATATGGGTTTAAGGCAGCCTGAGAATCTCAGCCGCTTTACCTGTATAAAGTTACTGAAATTCTTTTCACCCTGGAAATCATTAATTTCACTTATCAATCCGTTTTTATTGTTTTTAAGCATGGTCAAGGCCATGCCTAATACCTTGTTCATATTGAGCTCAATTTCTTCAGTTTTACGCAGTGAGTATATACTGTCCTCAAAAAATGCCTTATCTGCCCGAAACTGCCGGTTTGAGTCCTCCCATACGTCCTTGAGCATAGCATAGGTTAAATGCAGTGAGAAAAAGACATCCCTGTTTTCATAGGCATCGATGCTGTCTCTGAGAAGGGTAGCCTCCTTGATTCCAAAGGTGCTGTTCACCTCATTGAACTCATTTACAATTATGCCGTGGTTGGCTGTAAAGGAGCTGTTTTTATAGTACATGCTATAAAACAGGGAATTATATTTTACCACCATTATTACAGGCCTGCCTGCCTGTATTTCTTCAGTAATCCTTAAAAGCACCCCATCAAAGGAATGGCTGGAGCAAGTTATCTTCTCCAGCCTTAAACCCATTCCGTCCAATATGTTGTTTGCATGTTCCGAGATGTCCGTCCGGAAATAGTTGTGCATGTTTCCCAGTATGCTGTGAAGAAAGCAGTAATAGAAATAATTCTCATGGTTGAAGTAGCCTGAAGCTGCTGCTATTGGTCCTTGTATACAGTCAATATACCTGACATCAAATCCGTTTTTATACAAATCAATATCCAAAGCCTTTCCCATTTTAGCACCTTCCGCCTTTCAGAACAACAGGAAAAACTGCTCTTGAAAGCACCTGGCCTTCAATTGCATTATCATCCCAGTTTGTCACCTATTATTTTCTGTAATTTATTTATTGTATTCAAGTTCTGAAGAAGGAGTTCATCATCCTCAAAAGCTATGCCGAACTCATCCTCCAGACTGATTACTATTTCTATGAAGTTTACCGAATCCACACCTATTCTGTTAAGGGTCTCATCCTGAGATATCTCCTTGATTTTCTCAGGTTCCATTTTTAAAACAGATGTGATAATATTTTCAATTCTTTCAGTCAATTCCATGACATATTCCTCCTCTTAATCCTGTTGTTTATATTACGAAAACGAGTTCATTATATTTTCCAGCATTAAATCGTACTCATGGATTTTGTCCCAGTCCTCGGAGACGATTAATGTAAAAACCCTGCCCACATGATAATCAGCGCCTTCATTCAATATGTAAGGAAGTGTTCCTGCCGTATAAACAAGCACGCCCTCCTTTTGAAGGGGTTTAACAAGTATTTCTGCCTGCTCCAAAGCCTTGCATATGTCGGCGTATCCCACCGCATGATCGGGTAAAAGCCTGAAATACCTGGATAATACCTTTTTATTCTTGAGGATTTGAGAAATAAACGATATGTATGTGGACAGGGTAAAACGCCCATTTATTTCAATAACCGGTATGATTTCATCCTGCTCCGTAATAATGGAGTCTATTCCTGCAACGCCTGTAAAGCCCATTTTATAGAGATGCTTTCCAACTACCCTGCCGTACTCAACATAGGAATCCATGGTTTTCTGGTCAAGCCTGGGCGGCATTACCGAGCCGATATAAACCGTGTCCCTTAACAACTGCTGTTTAATGGAGAATACGTCAACCTCTCCCTTGGGAGAAACGTAAATCTGATAGTTGATATCGAATTTCTTTTTATACCAGCCTTCCACCAGCCATTTGGAATCGGACCTTCCTCTGGAAAACCTGGCAATCATCCGGAGGCTTGCCTCCAGCTTTTCTTTGTTCTCTATGACATACAGGCCCTTGCCTGATGCTCCGTTTGGCTCTTTTATTATAACCTTCTCAAAGAAAGGTTCCCTCTCCGTAAGTTCGAGGTATTCCTGCCGAAGCTCTTCTACAGAGCTGCATACCTTTCCCCTGCACACATTGAAGCCCAGTTCCTCGGATATTTCTCTGTTGAAGATCTTGTCATTTATCCTGGCGTTTACCTGTGAAGGAGCTCCCATTAATTTCAGCCCGGCTTTTTCTGCTATTTCCTCCTCAAGGTAGGTGACCGCATAGGGAACAAAATATACATTTTCGTTCTGCATTGAAATTGTTTTCAGGGTTTTAAGCAGCTCCTCATCCTTTACCACCAGTTCCGATATGGGGGTGAGAAGATCCGCTTCCCCGGGTGTCAATATTTTTGGAATAGAAAAACCCAGCCTTCCGAGGTTATCAAGATACTCTTCATCCGGCTTCTTGCGCAGTATCATGATATCCTGCTCCCTGCAAACAAGCAGATTCATTTCCTCGATCCTGTTGACCGGAATATCCTCATTCCTGTCAACAACCCCTGCACTAAGTTTGTTCCAGTACTTTTCCGCACCTATATTGCACAACCAGATAATTACACCTTTATCCCTGTCCTGTGTAAGATATTTAATCAAATTAAACTCTCTATCCATACCGCCACGAAAAATCCCATAGGGCCCTTCGGATACCAGTACGACATTCGGTAAATCCCGGCACATGATTTGGGTATATTCTTTTGAACTACATCTCCACCAAATTTATGCACCCTATTCATCCAATGTTTTACTAGGGTTCAAACTCCAGTTCCTTCTGGCCTTTTATGAAATCTTCCTTTCCCCACCTTTCTCTCAGAATATATGTTTTTCCCCGGTAATACTGCACCTCTGCTGCCAAAGGATGGCTGAGGAACAATGCCGGACTTTGAGTGCTGCCATATGCCCCCGACTTGTGAATTGCAAGGACGTCTCCGGCAACTGCACGGGGCAGCGTTACATTCTGCCCTATGATATCGGTAGGAGTACACAGCGGGCCTGTTACGTTTACCTGCTCTTCGTTTTCACATCTGTTCAGAATGTGCATGGGGAAATTGTTTCTGATATACCTGCCCAGGAAGGCCGAGGATGCATGTTGATTTGAGCCGCCGTCACAAACCAGGTATTTTTTCCCCTTGCAATCCTTTGAGTATAATATCCTTGTGAGATAGGTACCCGCCTCGGCCATAAGGAACCTGCCGCTTTCAACGAAAACCCTGGTACCTGCAAGCCTCTCTTTATACCTGCTCCACACAAGTGAAAATTCTTTTGCAAAGGTTTCCATATCCAGGGGCATGTCATCCTTAAAATACGGTATTCCAAAGCCTCCGCCCAGATTCAGAAATTCCAGCGGGAAATTGCATCTCTGGGATAAATCCAGGGAGAGCTTTATTATTTCCTCCATGCTGAGAACTATATTTTTTGCATTTAGTGCCTGAGTTCCCGTATATATATGTATGCCTGTCACCTTTATATTTGCAAGCTTACCCAAGGCTTCAAAGGCAGCTTCGGCATTTATCCCGTCTATGCCAAACTGTGTGGGTACGCCTGTCATTTTAATGTTTGAGCCCGAGATGTCAAAGTCGGGATTTATCCTGACAGACACCTTCACCTTTTTTCCCTTTTGGGCTGCGAGTTCATCAATCAGCACAGCTTCCTCCACAGCTTCAACATTTATGCTGTAAATTCCCTTTTCTATGGCGAACTCCAACTCTTCACGGGTTTTGCCGGGACTTGTGAAAATAATCTGCCCAGGTAAAAAGCCTGCTGCCACAGCGGTATACAATTCCCCTGAAGAGGCCACCTCTATTCCGCTGCCCAGCTTTTTGAACAACTGGCACAAACCAAGCAGAGGGTTTGCCTTCATTGAATAGAATATTCCCAATTCCTCCGGCAGACTTTTCTTAAGTATCTCATACTGAGAAACTATCTTATCCGTATCATAGACGTAAAGCGGGGTTCCGTACTGTTCAGCAATATCCTTTAGTATTTTATCCTCCATTTGCTACCTCCTCTTCGGCAAGCACAAGGTATTGTTTATTATCCTGGTTATTTCCTCTGCATGGTTGTGCAGATAGAAATGGCCTCCATCAAAATAATAAAATTTACATTGTCTGCCGCAATAGTTCATCCATTTTCTCATATCCTCGGGTTCAGCAAGCTCGTCCGCTTTCCCTGCCAGCACTGATATGTCGAAATCGAACCTGGCTTCAAGCGTACCCGGCTTATAGGTTTCCAAAATCCTATAATCCGCTCGCAGGGTATCCAGTGCCAATTTTAAGAGTCCCTTGATTCTGAACAGATTTTGCGGCAGGCCCCCCAGTTTTACAGCTTCCTCTTCAAACTCCGGCTCCGGAAGCATATGCAGGTTCCTTTCCTCCTTGGCAATACTGGGAGGATATCTGCCTGAAAAGAATACATGCACAGGCTGTTTCAGGTTTTTCTTCTGAAGCTGGCAGACCAATTCATATGCCAGGATACTGCCCATGCTGTGGCCCCAAACAGCGTAATCACCGCTGTCGCCGCACTCCTTCCGAATCAAGGCTATAACATCTTCCACCGCCTCCTGCATACTGTTGTAGAAGGGCTCTCTGTGTCTGCCCGCTCTTCCTGCCATTTCAAAGGGATGAAGCCTTATAGCGTTGTTAAGTAATTTACTCCACTTTGAGTATACTGCTGCAGAACCGCCTGCATATGGCAGGCAGAAAAGGTTGATATTTCTCATAGCTGATTATGTCAGCCTCCTGTCTTCAAACCACCGAGCAGCTTGTCTACAGCCCGGCTTTCGTTGTCTTTTATTGCCTCCAGTTGCTTGCACACATTGTCTATGGAGCTTAAATTCTTTGTCATTGCCAGTCTTAGTGACAGATTTGATATTATCTCCCACTTCTTTGCAGCTTCCTCAAGCTGGAAGACAGCTTCCTCCGCAAGTCCACGGGGCAGTTCAGCTTCCAGCAGCTTCAGGAAGACTCCGAAACGGGTTCTGCTCCTTGAAATTATTTTAAAGGCAGGACTGTAATAATGCCTGTATTCCGGAAAAAGTTCCTCAGCAGGCAGCTCCTGTTTTTTAAGGAGCAGACTTCTCCTTAATTGGTCTATTGCCCCAAGCCCGCAGCTAAAACCCAGAACGTCCTTTTCTCCCAGCATCCTGCTGCAGCTCTCCGTGATAATCGCTTTCCATCTGCGGTCATTATAGTGGAAACGGCTGTCTACCTCCACTTCCATCCACATGTTCCTAATGGGTTTGGAATATGCTCCTTGAAAGTTCTCCGAGCTTCTGGCCCTTTTAAATTCCTCAACCGGTATCCTTCCGTCAAAGTCACTGCTTGAAAGACTGTATTTGTCAAAAAGCTCGATATAGCCTTCTTCCTCGTCATAGCCCGTAACCACCACCGCATGTGCTCCGTGGTCTTTCCCATAAGCTCTGTGATAGCTCATATAATAGAGATCCACAACCACCACCACAGGAATATCAGCAGCTATCAGCTCTTTCAGCCGTTGGTAGGCAAGGTCCCGGTCATCCTGAAAATACAGGCAAATATTGATTTTATCGTCAGGAGCAGCTTCTGTCTCTGATGAAACAGCGCTGTCATAGCAGACGGCGGGCGAAAACCGGACATATTCAAGGGAGGTATTCATCTCTTCTTTTGTAAATTCAAAGGTTCTTGAGGGCTTGTGCAGAAAATTCATGCCTATATACCCTGTCCCGGCGTCAAACATAAAAGACAGATAGTCGGCGAGAATCAGATCGGTATTCAAATTGTAATATGAAACCAGTGCACCGTATGCATTCTGAAAGCAATCGGCCGTATAAGGTACAAAATACCTGGGCACATTCCTAATTGAATGTTTTGGCATATTCCTGTGCCTCCCTTTTAACTGATAAAAAGTCATCAACGTATTTTTTCACAATTTCATTGTCATTTCTGACCCATATTATATCGGTATCATTTTTTACAGTGTGATTGTTAAACAGCAGCAGATATTCCTTCCTTAATTTCATAAGGTAAAACAAATCCTTATTTTTAATAATCCGGTTTTCCAATATGAGCCTGTTGGTATGAAACAGGGACTTGCCTCTTTTTCGGATTCTCTGGTAGCAAACCCTGGGATTAACGTCCTGAAAAAATACAAGGTCAGGTTTGACAATCCTTCCATATATAAATTTCCCCAGTCTGCCTCCGGCGCCATTGGCCTTATCCCTGGTCAGGCCTGTATATGCATACCTGTCGGCCAGAATTATACAGCGTTTTTTTAATGAGGGCAGGATTATGAAAAAGTAATCAAGTGCGAAGCTGAGCCATTGGAAAAAACTATACACGCCGGGAGTCAGAAGCCTTAAGGATTTTAATTTTTCAATCATTCCACGGATGATACAGTTTGAATTCCATTCAATCACACGGATTTTGTATCCTTTTCCAGTCAGATAACTTTGCAAGCTATCCACATTCTCACTTTTACCGCAGCCGCTTATACCCTCAAATACTATTAAAATTCCCCTGTCGAGAGTTTTTATAAAGTTATCTTCCATCGTAAGCCTCACATCAATAAAATATTGCTTATAAAATTATGTTGTGTAAGGAGTTGACCTCATCCAGTGTTAATCCGTTTCCAAGGTCTCTTATCTGATGATACTTGAAACAGGATAACCGGGTATTCAACGGAGTACCCAGCCAGAATACCCTCTTTGCTATCCTTTCGGCCTCTCTCACCATACCTGCCAGTATTTGCTGTGGCAGCCCGAAACCGCTTCCCGCAATCAGACAAGCCTCAAATTCTTTAGTCCCGTAAAAGGTCCGGCAGCCTATAAACTCCTGTACATCTGCCTCCGGATTATTTTCCCTGGCTGTTTTCGCAAGCTCGGGATCTTTTTCAATACCTGCCGAACTTTTGCACACTCCCAGCAGGTATCCGTCCTGACAGCCGAAAACAATATTCCGCATTCCCGATAACTCTTCCGAAAGAATTTCAGCGGCCTCTCCGGTAATTAATTCAGAATATGAAGGTATGCTCACCAGTTGTTTTTTGAACAGGAGGTAATCTTCATAATGCTGGTTAAATCTTAAGGGGCCGGATGCCATAAAGAGCTCCAGGTCGGTATTGGGATGCTTCTGATAAAACCTTCTCTTGTTGCGCTGGTTGCTTATTATATTGGTATAGTTTTCCCGGCCGTGAGGATAATGTATCCCCGAGGCCTTTCTTGAAAGAATGAAGACAGCGCCCTTCTGGAAAAGCCGGTAGCCGCATTCCAGGTCCTCTATGCCCCAGGTTATATATTCCTCGTCAAAGCAGCCTGCTTCCAGCATTATGGACCTCTCCACCGAGACATTGGTTGTCCAGAAAAGAGTCCACGGTGCTGGCAGTCTGTTAATTTCATCACTGACCTGCAGATAAACCGACGTCCTTATGTCGGGATATTCGCGGGTTCTCTCCAGCTCTCTCAGTGTAGTATCGGGGTCGTTAAAGTTTACTATGGGAGGTATGCTGTCTGGAGTGTAGTAATCGGGATCATAACCGAATACATATCCTATGACCACCTTCCTGGCCTCAGCACAGCCTTCATTGCCGCTGCTCTCCCTGTGGGCGTCACAATGTGCACTGACAAAGGAATGTCCTACTGCCATGCCTGAGTCAAGGAAAATAAGAACCTCTCCGCAAGCCCTCTTTATCCCCTCGTTTCTGGCCAATGCCACACGATATCCGCGGTCTTCCTGAAAATAGTAAATCAGATTTATTTTGTCTTTGAAGCTTTCCACCACTTCGCGGGTGTTATCGCTGGAACCGTCATCAATTACAATCACCTCGTAATTTTCACGTCCTATATCCTGGTCAACCAGCGAAGAAAGAGTCAATTCAACAATTTTACTACGATTGTATGTAGGAATTATTACTGAAGCTTTCATATAGCACCTCTTATTAAATTTTATATTTTTAACCCTGGAGTAAAGTCAATTACTGTCAGACAAGACCATTTTTATTCTTATAGTCCTCGGTATAGTCAACTGTTGCCTTCCTTCCGACCAGTAAATTTTTATGCAGACTTTCCAGTATATCCATTGAAAAGGCTGCCTTCTCCCAATTTTCATAGGTTATGCCAAAGCCCAGGTGCTCCCAAAGCTGCGTGTTCTTTTTTTCATGCTCTCCAAAAGGGTCCAGCATGATAAGCGGCGTTGCAGATGCCAGCGAATCCATCATGGTACCTGCTCCGGGCTTTCCGATTATGGCCCTGTCCTGACCGGTCACATCAAAAAGATCATGGTATTCTTCCTTGTTAAAAAAAAGTGGTGGCCTGGAATAAATAATTTCACTAATGGGGGGAAATTCGTGTGAGCCTTTTCTATTTTTATTCCAGGCGCACCAGTCGGGATCCACCATAAAATATCTGTCTCTGGGGCTTCCTTCCGAAGCCTCCTGCGGCTCATAAGCCACTATGTCCAGAGACAAACCCCTGCTTCTGAGTTCCGGTATTTTTGTCCTGTAGGTTCCCATGCCCCAACCGCCTCCGTGAATGATAAATCTCTCAGACCTTTGGTGAAATGGTATTGGTTCGCTTTTGGACACAGGAATCTGATATTGAAGTTTCATATTTTCAAAATCGTACAGCCATATCTCCCTGTAGTCCTTGTGATAATCAGGGAAATATTGTTTCAAGCTCTTCCATGAGGGAGGCAGATCGCAGTCCACATACAGGATTTCAGCATTTATTGCAGCCGGTGCGTTTTTTTTCCTGTACTCCTCCAGCACATACAGCCAGTGGCCTGAAAGAATAATGAAGTCCTGTTTCTTTTCTTCCAGCCAGCTTTCCAGCAGTTGGTCCACCAACTGGCTGTCAATACTCTGCCTGATATCCATGGGCATTCTTGCGGACATCTGTGCCAGGGCAAAGTTGCCGTGATACGCCTTCCTGCTTTTTTTTATATTGTCTCTTTTATCCTTTGACATGAGGTTTTCAAATACTTCCACCCGGGCTGAAATATTTTTTTCCTTCAATCTTTGTGCGGCCAGCAAGCCCGGTATGTACAGCCCAAGTCCAAAGCCTGAACAGAGTATGGTAACTGTCCTTTTTTCCATGGTATCTCTCCTCAATCAAGTCATGGATTTCAAATGCATTTATTTGCCTCGGCCCTTTTAGCCGAATTTTGCATCCAAAAATCTGGTCATACCCTCTGCCTTGCTTTTGTCTATACTCAAAATTCTGTTGACGTCAAACAGGCGGGTGAAAAAGTCAAACTCCCATTTTGACGGTTCCTTGTTCTCTATGGCATACTGGTCCAGATATTCCAAATCCTCAGGCTGCAAGCTTTCCATTACGGACTTTGGCACTATCTCTCCAAACATAAGCTCTATATAATAGAAATTATAGAATATTATCTTTTCAAGCTTATATTCTTTAACCCTATCCACAAGCGCATTCCAGTCAATCTTTCCATAGAACTTCCTTATGTACATATACAAATCTGCAAACTTGTATATTTTCAAATCCTTCAGGCTGGCTATCCATATCATAAGGCAGGCCTCCTTGAACAGGTGGCAGCTCAACTGGATGATGTTGTCAATATAATCCAGCATATAGCCTCTGGTATTGTTCAGTTCAATAGGAACAGCCCTTTCTATAAGGTCTTTGGTAAGCACCTTATACGGACAATTTCCCTTCCAGAGGATATCATGGTTTACATCCACCTCCACCAGTTTTGCAAACTTGCTTTCACTCAGCTTCAAGAACTGGTGGATTTCGTGGGTTGCCATCTGGTGAAGCACTTTTTCTTTTCTTGAAACTTCCACTATTACATCATTTTCCTCATCATAATTGCCCTGAATGTAGCCGATGCTCTCAAGGGTCTGTACCACAGGAGTCACATCCTCCAGTTTCATAAGCATATCAAGGTCATTGAAAATCCTTGTTTCAATTTCAGGATATACGATACTTGCCAGAAGGTTTCCCTTCAGGATTGGAACCACCAGATTTTTTTTATCAAATTCCTGCAAGATTTCCACAAGCTTTGAAAGGTAAAAACTATTCCTTTCCTTAAAAACTCCCCATTGGGTATTCATCAGCCTTTGAAGTTCTTGTTCCATCAGATGGAATAGCCCGAACTTTTTAAGATTATAGCGGAACATGTTCAAGGTTCTATGTGTTACCATCTGATAAATGGCTTCGGACCATTCTATATGCCCTGACAGCATATTTTTCAGAGTCTCTCCCTGAGAATCATCCATTTCAACAGCGGTTAAAAGCACCAACTGTCTTTCTATTGATATGTCTTCCCTTTTCATCATATAGCCTCCTGTCTCGTAATTAAACTGGTATACAGTTCTTTTATATCCTTCTTGCTGATCTTCCCTATGACATTCCTCGGTATTTCAGGTATGATATATATTTCTTTGGGAACCTTTCTGTCTTCAAGCTCAGCAACGCACCATTTATATATGTCCTTAACCTCAAGGCTGCCCGCTTCCTTCAATACAACCAGGGCAACTATCTTCTGGCCCAGCCTTTCGTCCTCCACTCCAATTACTGCGGTTTCCTTCACCGCAGGATTCTTGAGCAGTACCTCCTCTATATCAATGGGGTAAGCCCTGCTGCCTCCCTGCATGATCATGTCATCATTCCTGCTGAGTACAAAAAACCGTCCTTCCCGGTCCTTGTAACCCAGATCCCTCACCCGGAAGCCTTTGGCCCCCAATACCTCCCTGGTGAGCTCGTCAGACTTATAATAGCCGTCCATCATATAATCCGAGGTTATGTACAATTCTCCGATTTCACCTGTATCGGCCTCGCTTCCATCCTCCCTGTATATTTTTATGTCGCTGCCTCTCATGGGCTTTCCAATGACACAGGGCAGGGAAATCACATCCTCATGTTCTCCGAAGGTCACCCTTGCCGAGGCCTCAGAGGTTCCATACGCGTTATACACCCTCACCGCCGGGAAGGCCTGGGCAGTCTTCTGATAAATGGTCAGAGGATTTACCATGCCTCCGATAAGTATTCTTTTTATTGAGCTCAGGTCATAGTTTTTCAATTGGGAATATTCCAGCACCTGCAAGAGCATTGTCCTTACAATGTAGAAATTTGTGGCCTTGTATTCCTGAACCGCCTTTAAAAATATGGCGGGATGGAATACATTATTAAGCAGTATGATGCCGCCGCCGCGGCTGATCGCCATCAGCACATCACCTGAAATAGGGCTCGCCTGGGCCAGAGAACGGGGAATAATCGTCTTTTCTTCTGAAGTAAAACCGAGATGTTCGGCAACTGCTAACGCGTTGCCGGTGATAGCCTTATTAGACAAAAGTATCCCTTTTGGTCTTGATGTTGAACCTGATGTAAAGCATATACCAAAAGTATTCTCTGAAATCCCAGGCAGTTCCCTAAGATTTTTATTCTGATATTCATAGGTGTCGAAGGAGCCGTTCTCCTGTAAAACAATTACTGTCCTGATGTTCATGGAACTGATGCTGTCCTTGATTGCAGCATGGCCTTTTGCATCGGTGATTAAAAGTTCCACATCCGTATAGTTGATCAACTCTGTAAGAGTATCCCCCCTGAACTGGTAGGATAATGATACAAATACCTTTTTCAGCCGGTTTAAGGCAAGCATGCCGGTGATAAATTCCGTACAGTTGGGAAGATAAACTCCTCCAATCGTAAAATCCCACTTTTCCAGCAGATTGCAAAAAGCAATAACTTTGTCATAAATCTCCCGGTAGGTATAAGAATTATCGTTATAGACAAGTAATGTGTTGTCACGGTATTTCCCGCAGCTCTCGCTGAACAGTTTCCATGGCGAATAATCATTTTTCTCCATATAAATCACTCCCTCAATATATATCCTGCAGGACAGTCAAATCTCTACCGGCATTTTTCCCCTGAGACAGCTTTCAAGACTTGATGCAATACAGCTTTCCAACTCATGGATTTCACAGAGCTGCTTCACTAAATCCTCAATCAGTTCAGGAGACTTTTTTATTCCAATCTTCAAGGCTATGCTTGCAGCTATGTCCCAATGCTTTGAAGCGTCCTCCAGCTTGCCGCAAATATCGGCAGCAATGTGTTCAGGAAGCAAAGAGCTGATTTCACCCACAAAGGCCATAAAGCGTTTTCTGTTACGTGCAATATTCTTGAAATTTATGTTTAAATAATATCTGAACCAGTTGTATTGGCCAGCGTCCAGCTCTTCTTCCTTTTTAAGCAGCAAATCCCTTGTGAAAGCCTCCAGGGATTTCAAGCCGCAGTCCTTGCCAAGTACCTGTTTTAAGCCTTTTAACCGCTTACAGCTTTCGTCCAGTACATTTATCAGCTTTTTGTCTGTTATCCGGAAGTCCTTATGGGCACATATTTCTATCCATAAATTTCTGACAGGCCTTTTCAGCATATCCTCAGACCAGGTTGCAGGATTGTCGGAGGCTCTGCCCTCATTAACCTCTGCCATGGGCAGCTTCCCCTCAAAATCGCTGCTGGACAGCCTGAACTTGTCAAACAACTCAAAACACCCTTCTTTTTCGTCATAGCCGGTTATCACCACACAGTGAAGTCCATGATCCCTGTGATATGCCCTGTGATAGCTCATGTGAAAAAGATCCACCGCCGCAACCACAGGTTTTCCGCTGTCTATCAGTTTTTTGAGCCTTAAATACGCAGTATCGTTATCATCATTTATAAACATATTGATATTCACTCTGTCCGGAAACCTGATATTTTCGGTATCTTCCGATTCCCGGTTGAAAACTGCCGTAGCAGGTACATAGGCAAATTCCAGAGAAGTATTAAGTTCTTCCTCTTTAAATTCAACCGTTGTGCTGTAACGGTAGAAATAGTTGACCCCGATATTTCCATTCTCACTGTCGTACATGAAAGAAAGATAGTCGGCAAGGACGATATTCGGATTCAGTCCCATATACTGCAGCACCGCCCCATATGAGTTGTGGAAACAGTCATTGACATACGGTTCAAAATATCTTGGTACTTTTTCAATGAAATTCCTCTCCATGCGGCACCCTTAATTGATGCTTACGCAGTCGGTATTTATTTTGCCGTATACGTAATCCGAAATGGACTTCACAGTCGAGAATACCTCATAGGTCAAGAAACTGCTGTCAAAGGTGATTGCAAAGACATCCTCCAGTTCAACCAACAGCTCTACCAACACTATTGAGTCAACTCCGTAGTTATCTCTCAGATCACTGTCCACCTCAATATTGTCATTGTTGAATTGTGCAAGACGGCTTACAACCTCGCATATCTTTTGTTCAATTTCCTGTTTTTGCATAAGAACTCTCCTTTTCTGAAATTGTTTATTGATTTATATAGTAATTTATTTTACAAAGCCCTTGTCCCAGCCTATTTGTATCTTTCGTTGATAGGCTTTATTCTGCCTTCTATTTTTGCACTTGCCTCTCCCCTTGCTTTCAGGTACTTGGACAGCACGTCCTTTAAAAGCTCGCCCTTGTACAAAAGCTTGGCTTTCTTCAGCTCATCATAGCCGTCTCCGCCATTAAAAAGATAATCATTTGTCGCAACCTTATAGTATTTGTTCCTGTCCAGTTCCTTTCCATCCAGGGTTGTAATGCTCACAACTCTCTTTCCGGCGGGCTTTGAGGCATCAAATATGTACTTCATGCCTGAAACCTGAAGAAAACCTCCGTTTGAGCCTCCGTCAGGATACAGCCGCACACCTCTTTCGATTGAACTGTATATGTCCTCTCCCTTGACCTCTATAGTTACAAGAGAATTTACAAAGGGGAGGGACTTTCCTATGGCATACAAGGTGACACCGCCTGCAGGTATGCTCTCCCTTATTCCGCCTCCGTTCATCAGGGCCAGGTCCGCCTTGCCGGTATCCCGCATGGCATCTGTAAGCAGGTTTCCAAGGGTTGTTTCCCTGGTTCTTACGTTGGATCTGAAGCCATCCAGCTTTTCCTGGGTTTTTGCCACAACTTCCTTGCCTGCTTCAAAGGCTATGGCATGATACTTCTGGGCAACCGAATCCATTTTGGGGTCAGCCAGGGACTTATCCTTGATATTTTTGGTATACCAGATAAGCTTGGATAGCTTTCCATCCTTGAAATACATGTCTGCCTGCCCCACATGGGTGCTATAGCCGCCGGCCTCCACCAGATACGTATTGTTTATCTTGTCAGGCTTTTCATATAAGAAATGATGGTGTCCGCAGAGGATAAGATCAATTCCGTCAACCTTTTTTACCAATTCCCTATCCATGTCATCTCCCAGATGGGATATAAGAATAATGGCATCCACCTTGCCCTCCAGCTCTCCTATGACTCTCCTGGCACATTCCGCAGGGTCTTCCAGCGTCACACCGAAATTGTCTCTTGAATTTGTGTTTATGAGGGCTCCCGTCTCAGTGAGACCGAACAGCCCGATTTTCTTGCCGCCCACATTGACTATTTTATAATCGTCAAAGGCCAGCTTACCGTCTCTGTAAATATTTGAAGATAGTATGGGGTAGTTCAACTGATCCCTGATTTCCAGCAGCCTGTCAAAGCCGAAATTGAAATCATGGTTTCCAGGTGTCATGGCGTCATAGCCCATCAGGTTTGCCACCTCTACTACACCTTTTCCCTTTTCGATATTGGCCTCGTTAGTTCCGTGAAACAGGTCCCCCGAATCCAGAAGAAGGGTATTTTTATTATCAGCCCTTACTTCATCAACTATATGCTTCATCAAAGGCATACCCATCATTACGCTTACTTCGTCCAGCGTGTAGTAACCGCCGGCTTCTTCATCGTACACTATGTGTCCGTGTATATCTGCGGTACTTAATATACTTATTCTTTCTTCATAATAACCGGCGCTGACCAGAATTGAGTTGAAATTGACGTACTTTACCACAAGAAATACGGCTGCTGCCAGTATCAGCAGGCCCAGCGCGATTAAATTTTTATAGCTTTTCATTTTGATTGCCTCCATGATTTCATTTTTCATAAAACACATATCTATAAAGCACATTCCAAAGCCGCCTGAAAATGCTATGAAGGGTTTATAGCGTAAACTGCCTGGACCGGCAGGTGAAGCCCGCAAAATTATGAATCCCGTAAAATTTATAAGACTACATGGAAGTTCCCGTACTTGAGTAGCGCTTTACTCCCTGTTTCCAGAAGGCGTAAACCAGCACGAACATTATTGCTGCAACAGCAGGTGACAGGTAGAGGTATCCGCTCCAGAACGAGTTCATTTCTGCTTTGTTAAGAAAGAATTGGGACGGAAAATAATTGACAAAAGCAAATGGAATCACAAACATCAGCAGCTTTTGAATAATTCCCGGATAGAAACTTATGGGGTAGCCGGAAAATCTTCTGGCATTGAAAAAAAGCATATTGCGTAAATTTTCGGTTTTTATTGTCCAGAAGCTGAAGCAGGATGCAAACATGAAAATTGATGCCTGTATGATTGCTCCGCTTATGAGAATAACAATATAATATATGATATTTTTGGGGCTCCATATTATCCCCACGGAAAATGCCGTTTTTGTAAACAGTATGATTCCCACTATACCATGTCCAAGACCGGCACTCAGATCAATCCGTGATACTATTATCTGGAACATCAGGCCCAGCGGTCTGGTAAGATATCTGTCAAATTCACCGGAATATATCATACTGGCAAAATCCCTCATTCCCGCAAAGAAAAGGACAAAAATACTGTACGACAGGAACAAAAAGCTGTAAAGGAAAAACATTTCATCGTATTCCCAGCCTTTTATATGTACAAATCTTGCCAGAATAAGGTACATAACCACTACACTTATCATTTCTCTGCAAAAAATTGCGATTGTTATGAAGGTCCTGTCAAACTTATATTCAAGAATGGACTTTAAACTGAGCTTTATATATTTCGTCATGAGTATCAAGAGCTCAAATATATTGTATAAAGGTTTTTTTTCCACCTGGCTATCCTCCTTGTACCACCAATTTTTTCAGGGCAATCCTCCAAAGTACCTTTCCTGCCAGGAACAAGCCCAGTGCCCATATCAACTGCTTTACCATAACCATGGCTATCTCTTCCATGGGAACCTGTCCCAGATATATGGTTATGGGTACGTAATATATGGAGGCAAAGGGTGTAAGATTTATAAAATCCACCAGGAATTGCGGCATGAACCACAGGGGCAGCAAGGCTCCCGACAGTATCATTACTGCAGCATCCTTGATGGTAACCAGACTGAAGGTCCAGTAAAACCAGAAGGAGCTTATCCATACAATAAAATTCAGGTTGTACAATACCAGATAGCCCAGTATTGTACTTAATACGAAGCATGCTGCCATTGACAGGGAAAACGGGGGATACATCTTGAATAACACGATTGATACAATCAATGCGGGAATAAGCTGCATGACTATCCGAAAAACCAGTATTCCCAGGTTATATGAGAAAACATATGCGCTGAAGTTTATAGGTTTCAGCAAATCCAGGCCTATTGACCCCGATCTGACCTTGTATTCTATATGATACTCGTCCATTCCATATATACACTGCATCAGGAAGGACAGCACCACATATGTGATCAATATTTTGAACTGCACGCCGTCTACAGACTGCTCATCCTCATAGATAGCCTTCCATATGCATATATTTACAAATATCATTACGATTGCATTTATTACACCTGCGACATAATCCGCTCTATAGGTGATATTGTTTTGAAAGGCTTTTTTAGCAAACTCTACATACGCTCTCATCAAACTTTATACCTCCCTGATAGATCTCTCTGATTATCCCTTCAATCTCAGGTTCCTGAACGGTCAAATCAACTATTCCATACTTTTGGGTCAACTCATAGATCAGGCCTGAGACAGGAACCTGCTCCTTCTGAAATCTGAGCCACTTTTTCCGGTCTTTCTCCTCAACCACCTCAACACCGGGTATTTCAATCTTTCCCACATTCTCGGAAAAATCCACCACCAGTGTTCTGGTAGTACCAAAGCTGTCCTTTATATGTTGGACGGTACCGTCATATATTGTAGTACCCTGGTCTATGATAATCATTCTCTGACAGGTCTTTTCTATATCCTGCATATCATGTGTGGTGAAGAGCATGGTGGTTCCCTTTTCCTTGTTGATGAACCGTATGAATTCCCTTACCTTTTCCTTGGCAATTACGTCAAGTCCTATGGTGGGTTCGTCAAAGAATATTATTTCCGGATCATGGAGCAGAGCAGCCGCAATGTCCGCTCTCATCCTCTGTCCAAGACTCAACTGCCTTACGGGCTGTGACATGAAAGCATTTATTTCCAGCAGCTCATTGAACAGCGCCATATTGCTTTTAAAGGTTTTTTCAGGTATCTTGTAAACATATCTGAGCAATTCAAAGGTATCAACAACGGGCAAATCCCACCACAATTGGCTTCTCTGTCCGAATACCACTCCAAGCCTCATTGCATTCCGCTTCCTGTCCCTGGAAGGTGAAAGTCCGCCTATGGAAATTGAACCCGAGGTGGGAACCAGAATTCCTGTTAACATTTTTACAGTGGTGGATTTACCTGCTCCGTTGGGCCCTATAAATCCGACCATTTCGCCTTTTTCTATTGAAAAACTGATGTTGTCAACTGCACGCTTCATCTTGTATTCAGGTACTATCAAACCCTGAATCGAACCCAATAGCCCCTTCTTTCTTACATTTAGCTTATAGTCCTTTACCAGATTGTTAACTTCAATCAGAGGCATTTCTACATCCTTCTCTCATCAGTATTTTTATAGCTGTCGGATTGGAATCCAAAATTGCATTTTTCTGAATAAATTTGTTTTTTTCTGCAAATTATTGTTAACTTGTGTGATAATACATATTTTAACAGATAATGTAAACATAACTACTATGCCTTTGTGTAGTTATTACCAAAAACAAAAGTGGCACTACCCACATAGGTAGTGCCACTTTTGTTTTTACCGGCAAAATTCAGCATTCTATTTCGTCAATATTCAGAATATTAAGCTTCAGACACTTAATCACCGCCTGGGACGTACATTCCACATTGAGCTTTCTGAAAATGAATTTTTTGTGGTATTTTACAGTGTTTATACTGATGCCCTGGTTTGAGGCAATAACCTTGTCAGGTATTCCTGCCGCCATAAGCTTCAGTATTTCGATCTGCTTCTTTGTCAGGCAGCAATTTTTGCCGTCAGAAAGAAAAGAATGCAGTTTTCCGACTTTAAACTCATTCATAATCTTGTAAGCTGTCAAATCTGCAAGAATTTTAAGATCTATTTCTATTTTTTCACTCAGCCTGCATAGTACGAAATATCCCAATACCTCGCAGTTGAAGTATAAAGGAATGGAATATAGAAAGATATCCTTGAGCAGGTCGCAGTAATGGTGCTGGGGAATTGTGTACACCGCCTTTTTCAGCTTCATGGAAAGGGCAACAGCATTTGTCCCCATAACTTTCTCGGAAAAAGATATACCCTCTTTTATTCCTATTCTTTCAACTCTGCGAACTAGCTCCCTACAGCATTTTTTTTTAAAAGTACCCCTTCCGAATTCACAAGGAGCATTGCTAAATTGTTGTTTATGGACAAGTCGTCAAAATCACAACCCAGGTCTCCGAATATCGTCCCCAGCAGTTTGCTCTCATTCAGGGCAGTTTGAAAGACCTCCTCGTTAATACCAGCATTAATAACGCTGGTAGTGTTATCCACTCCGCTGCTCATGCACCTCCTCCAAGATGCAAAGATTTCATCCACAGGCTGTAGTGTCATCATATGTATACCCCTCTCAAATTAATATTGCATTTGTTATGTAAAAACGCTGCTGCCATATCTGATTCAACATATTTGCAAAGCTATAAAGTCAATACTAAGAAAAGGAATAATATTTTGTTTATACAAATATATTACCATTTTTGACTTTAGGTTACAAAATATTTTAAATTCCGGAAAGCGTTCCGGCTGGCCCATTTGCTTGTAACCTGCCTGAAACTGTGTTATTCTTAACAGTAACAGATTTTGGCTTTCAACTTATTTGAGGGGGAACTGTTATGATAACTATTAAAGGTAACGCATTCAGGCTGGATACTGGAAACACCTCCTATCTTTTCAAAATTACCAGCTTCGGCCATCTTGAACATTTATACTACGGGGCCCGCCTGGCCGGGTATGAAGCTGCCTCCGGGCTGTCTCAGAAGCGGACCGTACCCATGGGCTGCACTATATTGTATGATTCCTCCGACGAGCTGTACTGCCTGGACAATTTATACCTGGAATGGTCCGATATCGGCAGGGGCGATTACAGACAAAGCCCCACCGAGCTGAAAATGCCCGACGGAAACTTTACCAGTGACTTTGTATACTATTCACATAATGTCCTTTCAGGTTCGGTTTCCATAAAATCCTTACCCTGTGCTTACAATGCAGATCAGACACTTGTGGTTACCTTGAAGGATAAATGTCACAATATTTTTCTGGATTTGTATTTTACCGTTTTTGAAAAAACTGATGTTATAACCCGCCGTGCAGTGCTGACAAACAAGGGTGACGGCCTGTTGTCCGTCCGCCGTATTATGAGCCTGTCTCTGGACCTGCCTGACGAAGATTTCAGGCTGCTCACTCTTGACGGCGGCTGGATCAAGGAAGCGCATCTTCATGAAAGACCTGTCCAGTACGGAATTACAGTAAATTCTTCCACAACAGGCAACAGCAGCAGCCGTCACAATCCCGGCTTCATGCTGGCAGAAGCGGATGCCACCCAGGATACCGGCCATGTCTATGGTTTCAATCTTGTCTACAGCGGAAACCATTACAGCCTTGTGGAAAAATCCGGTCGGGACATTGTCAGGGTTCAGACTGGTATAAACCCTCACTGCTTTGATTGGAATATCAGTCCGGGAGAATGCTTTGAAACCCCCGAGGCTGTTATGACCTCCAGTGAGAGGGGCTTTAACGGCATGAGTCATAATATGCATTCGTTTATAAACGAACATATTGTTCGCAGTCACTGGAAAAACCGTGAACGGCCTGTATTGCTCAACAACTGGGAAGCGCATTTCTTTGACTTCGATGAAAACAGGCTTCTGGAGCTGGCAGCAGATGCCAAAAATCTGGGCGTGGAACTTTTCGTGCTGGATGACGGTTGGTTTGGAGAGCGGAGCAGCGACAAGAGCGGTCTGGGTGATTACTGGGTAAACCCCAAAAAGTTTCCCGGCGGCATGAAAGCCTTTGTGCAGAAGATCAAGGCTTTGGGGCTGAATTTCGGCCTGTGGTTCGAGCCTGAGATGATAAATCCCGACAGTGACCTTTATAGAAGCCATCCTGAGTATGCAGTAACCATTTACGGCAGAACACCGGCCATGGGAAGAAATCAACTGGTATTGGATCTTTGCCGGCCCGAGGTACGGGAATATATCGTAAAAAATGTGGGAGCACTGCTGGACGAAGCCGGAATAGACTATGTAAAGTGGGATATGAACAGGAATATGGCAGAAGGCTGTTCGCCGGTGTTCAATAATCAGGGGGAATTTTACCACAGGTATATTATCGGGCTTTATGAGGTTTTATCCCGTATATTCGGCGCCCGTCCCCATATCCTGCTGGAAAGCTGCTCCAGCGGCGGCAACCGCTTTGACCTGGGCATGCTGTGCTTCAGCCCGCAGGTATGGTCCTCCGACGACACAGATCCGGTAGAGCGTCTGAAAATCCAAACCGGACTTTCCTACTTGTATCCGCCCTCAACCATGGGTGCCCATGTTTCACAATCTCCCAACCAGCAGACTCTTCGCAGGACGCCGCTGTCCACACGTTTTAACACTGCCTGTTTCGGCTGCCTGGGTTATGAGCTTGACCTCAAGCGCCTGTCCCAGGAGGAAAAGGAGGATATTGCAGAGCAGATAGCTTTTTACAAGCAATACCGGAAGATTTTGCAGTATGGCACCTTTTACAGGATAAAAACCTACAAGTCAAACAAGGTAGTCTGGCAAAGCCTCAGCCAGGACAGGACCACCGCGCTGACCGGCTTTTTCCAACTGCTCTCCACTGCTGCGGAAAGCGACGATAAACTAATAATAGCAGATTTGAAGGCTGGTCTGTACAGTGTGAAAAACCGTCCCCGGCGGCTTTATCTAAAGAGCTTCGGAGAGCTTTTGATGCATCTGCTCCCGAAAGAGCACAAGTCTGACGGTTCCGTGTTCGGGGCCGTGGAAGCGGACCCCGCCATAGCTGACTGTATACAGGAATTTGAATGCTCAAACAGGGCGCTGGCAAAGGGGATACCTCTGCCCACACAGTTTTCAGGCTCGGGTTACAATGAAAATGTAAGGCTGTACGGAGATTTTGGTTCCGATATGTATATTGCCCGGTTAAAAAATGCAGAGACTTGAACAGCCAAGTCTCTGCATTTTTATCTTAAAATCATGTGGTCTTTACTTCCTGCTTTCCTGTTACTTTACTCTTTTCATCCATACTGAAGGATTTTTTGATATCCTCCGAGGTAAAATATACATTTCCGTCTACAGTGGCATCCACCAGCTTGAAGTTCTTCACGGACACATACAGGTCACCCTTGAAGGTTCCATGCTGGATACTGGCCTCAGGGCTCTTTATGGTGAATTTGGGAGCGGTCAAGGTGTATCTCGCAGTTATATTGCGGTTCTCGTCCTGAGAATAAAGTGCAACCTTCCTCTGGATAATATCCTTGCCTGCCGTGTCCTTCTTGCCGTTTTTATACTCGCCCTCCAGGGTAATATCCTTGTCCAGCTTCACATCTTTGGTTATGGCAATAATCCATGTTCCGTTTGTCCCTATGGCCTTTTCAAAGGCTGCCGCATTATCGACAATTGAAGCGGAGGTGACTGCATCGGTGGTGGATGTTGCCGCCGAAGTAGTTCCGGCAGAGGTTGTACCTGCGGCAGTAGTGATGGCCGCGGTTGTAGGCGTGGTTGTCTGTGTCGCGGGAGTCGTGGTATTGCCGGGCTGTTCCTCCTTTTTGGCACAGCCTGTGAATAGGGCAATTGTAAGTACGAGTACTGCGGGGATTATCAACTTTTTGTTTCTCATCTTTAAAACCTCCTAAATATTATGGTATTTACCAATGTTTAGTATCACCACAATTCCAGGAATTATTAGCACAAATGAAAAATTTATGAAATTTTACCGTAAGGTGTTCCCCTCCTGAAAAAACTATTGTATTTAATCCGATTACTATTTATTATTGAGAATGAATCAATTTATACTACAGGAGATATTGAAAATGAAGCTTTACCTGGCACCCCTTCAAGGAATGACCACAGCTTGCTACAGGAACGCATATGCAAGAATTTTCGGAGGGATTGATGCGTATTATTCACCGTTTATAGCTACGGCGGACAATGAAAGAATCAGCAGGGCCCTGTTGAAGGACCTGCTTCCGGAACATAACGAGGACCGGGTGAAAATCGTACCCCAGCTTCTGAGCAATAGCGGCGAGGCTTTTCGGCGGTTTGCCGGGACCATATATGAAATGGGCCATACCGAAATAAACTGGAATATAGGCTGCCCTTTTCCAATGGTGACAAAAAAGAAAAAAGGAGCCGGCATACTGTCCCATCCCCATATGATACAAAGCTTTCTTGATACTGTTTGTGAGAACCTGCCCTATTCCCTGACGGTTAAAATGCGCCTGGGAATGAACTCCGGCGAAGAAGGGCTGAGAGTAATGGAGATACTTAATCAATATCCCCTGGGAGGTGTCATCATACATGCCCGCACCGGTGTACAGATGTATTCCGGCTCTGTTGACCTGGAAGCCTTTGAAGCCCTTTCGGCAGCCTGCAGGCATCAGGTGACCTATAACGGCGATATCTTCACCAGCGGCGGCTTTACAAGCATCAGCGAAAGGCTCCCCGCAGTAAATAATTTCATGCTGGGCAGAGGTGCTCTGCGCGATCCTTTTCTTCCTTGGGCTATCAGGGGGAAAACCTTCTCCCCTGCAGACAAAGTGCATATGCTGAGAGAATTCCATGGAGAAATACTTCAATACTACAAAACTTCTCTTTCCGGGGAAAAACACATATGTGACAAAATGAAGGAGTTCTGGTCCTATATATCGGTACATACCGACAGAGATGGAAAGCTGATGAAAAAAATAAAGAAATGCCATAGCTTAATCAGCTATCTGGAAATTGTAAATCAAGTGCTGGACTCTCCGGACTGCTGGAACGACACTCCTCTCCGAAGTATATAAAGCCCCTGCTGATACGGCTAAAGTCCCGCCGGAATAAATTTATTCCGGCGGGACTGGCTTTTTTATTTAAGGTATACAAATTCGCCAAAAGCGCCATATACTGTTACCACACTTTTAATTAGCACTACAGGTTAAATTAAAAAACAAAGTTGCCTGCGTGAAAAATCCGCACCTCTTCACCGGAGGCTTCTACACCCACGATTTCCATATCCGCAGTACCAATCATAAAATCCTCATGCTCAAGGGAATCATTTACTCCACGTTTTTTCATATCTTCCTCCGTCAGCTCCCGAGCATCCTTAAAGCAGGGGTATGCCTTTCCTATGGCCAAATGGCAGGAGGCATTCTCGTCATAAAGCGTATTGTAAAACAGTATCCCTGAATTTGAAATAGGTGAGTCAAAAGGAACAAGTGCCACTTCACCCAGATAATGAGAACCTTCATCAGTTTCAATAAGGTTTTTCAGCGCCTCATAACCTTTCTTTGCCGTAAAATCAACTATTCTGCCCTTTTCAAAGGTAATGGAGAAATCCTCAATAAGGCTTCCGTTATAACAAAGAGGCATGGAGCTCACAACCACACCATTTACACCTGTCCTGACAGGAAGCGTAAAAACCTCCTCGGTGGGCATGTTGGGCAGGAATACCTGACCCTCGGGTGTATGCTCCGCCCCTGCCATCCAAATATGCTTTTCAGGCAGTTCAACCTTAAGCCGGGTGCCCAGGGAATTTTTATATATCAGATAACTGAACTCCTTTGAATTTAAAAAATTTAATCTCCCGGCCAACTGCGCCTTGTGTTCCTCCCAGGCTGCAACAGGGTCCGGCGTATCAGCCCGGACAGAACTCAATATGGCCTTCCAGAGCTTTTCAACCGCTTCTTCCTCAGCCGCCTCCGGAAATACCTTTTTTGCCCACTGAATTGTGGGTACTGAAATCACACACCAGGGATTCTTGCTGCTCATCAGCCTGTCTGAATACTCCTTAAGGGCAGAACTTCTGGCCTTGCTTGCCCTTGCTATGCGCTTTGCGTCCACATCCTTCAAAAGCTCCGGGTCGGAGGCTGCAATACTCAAAAATGCTGCTCCCTGGACGGCATATGACATGTATAAATCTTTATTCCATTGGGGAAAGCCGTCAAGTACCTCCTCAGAGGCATGCAATAATCTGATTTTGGAAAACTGCTCATCCTTCCAGTTGACCACCACATCTCCGGCACCCTCCAGGTACGCCGTCTGCGCTATCAACCTTGTAAATTCCGCACATTCCAAAGGGGAATTGATGACTAAAATCTGTCCTTTTTGGATATTCACACCTGCTTTTATTACCAATTGTGCATACTTTTTAATAAGTTCCTGTTCCATTTATGATTTATCCCTTCAAATAGAATTATATTTATCTATTTAAAGTTTACCACAAATTGTATTAAATTAGTCCGTCGTGCTGATTAATAAAGTCTTTAAAAAATAAGTTCGTAAGGTATGCTTTTTCGCCAAAAGCGTCATATACAAGTATTTATTTGAAGCTCGTCCGGAAGCAGGTAGCAGGTGGCAGCCGGACAGCTTTCTGCCTGTTTACCACCTTTTTAACCAGCACTATAGGTTAAATCAACCCATTATTCTAGTGGCCTGACCTTCTGCCATATCTGAGCGGAACGGCTATCCTGCGGTTGAAAAGCGCTATAAAAGGCCCCATGAAAAAGGCGGTGACAAGTGTCCCTATACCGACGGTCGCACCCAGCAGAAGCCCGCAGGCGGTGCATATAAAATCAGAACCTATCCTGCAATATTGAAAACGTGCGACTTTTCTTTCAGACAGAATAAGTGCAACGGCATCATAGGTGGAAACTCCCAGGTCTCCTGTAAAGTACAGGGATGATCCGAAACACATGATGACTATGCCCACAACCAGGAAAATAAGTCTGATAGCAAGAGTCGGTTCAGAAATCCATGCCTCCATCAGCCAGGATGAAAACTGAACTACATATCCCAGCAGAAAAATGTTAACAAATGTTCCCAGACCAATTTTTCTCCTGTCAATAAAAAATATTGCAATCAACATAATAATGTTCAAAATTGTATAAAAAGTGCCATAGCCCAGAGGAAGCTTCATGGAAATCCCATGTGCCAGCACCTGAAACGGGTCCATGCCGAAACCTGAAAAATTAAACATACCTACACTAAACCCCGCCATCAGTACACCTGCCACAGTCATGACAATTCTTCTGTATTTTTCGCTCATAGTTAACTCCATTTTCGCTCAGCATATAAAGCACATATGAAATGCGCATTATTGTTTACATAATTACTTAACCAAAATACTATGCTATACGAAACAGAGGGCTTTGTCAAGCTACAAAAATAGCACCCGGATACACCCGGATGCCTTGAAATCACATTGCATTTGCTCTTAAACCGACTTGTTGATTTTGCCGTCATCCAGGCCGTCCTTGATCAGGTCGAACCACTGCTGGAGCTTTTGCTTCAGCAGGCTCCTGGGGATGAACAATCTCAGCCACGCAGGAATTATACCGTATAGCTGGTCAAGCACCAGGTTGAACCTTTCCTGCCCCTTCTTCGTGCCCACGATGACATCCTCAGCCTGCCTTATCATTTTATAGGCAAGTTTCCTGAGTTTATCCCAACGCCTGTTCACCGCCAAATAGACCATATATGCTGCTAATGCCAGTGCCGTTACTATAACCAACCAATTTTTCAATAAAAAATCCAGCATTATACCCATCTCCCTTCAGATTAATGATTCATCAAGCTGTCACAGGTACTTGATGGTTTTAGGTTTGTCCTCCCATATTTAAGGCAAACCCCGGGCAGGATTAACAACCTGTTTTAACAGAACGCCTGCTTGAGAGTATTTCAATAAACCTTTCCCAGCCTTGACAGGTGTTGCTCCGCTTCAGCAGACGCATCAAAAAAGCTCCTGCCGGCAAGGTTTTTGCCGGGCAGGAGCTTTTTCTTCCATAAAGTTGGCAGTACTTATATAACAGATATAACAGACCGGTCTGGCAGCTACCAGCCCAAATCCTTCCGGATTGCGGCAGCAAGTTGATTTGCCATTAATTCATGGGTTTTAACGCTGGGGTGCCAATCCTCTCCATATCCGTTTGAGGCATCCTGCATTGGAAATTCGATATAATGAATCTTTCCGTCTCCCGCAGAATTCTTCTGTGTTACCACGGTATTTATAAAATCCCTCGCACTTGTCAGATTGTCCCCATTGAGCATGGGCCCCATAGCACAGTATATGTGAGCCTGTGGGTACTGGCTGCGGATCTTGCCTGCAAACGCGGAGTAGGCCGCAGTAAAAGCTGCCTTGTCCGGTATTCCCACACTGAAGTCGTTGGTTCCAAGATTAATGACCGCCACCTGAGGTGTCCATTTCCCGGTATCCCATGCAGGTATGGCGCTGTAAGGCAGAATCCTTTGGTAAAGTGCAGGCATAAGCTCGCTGGTATCTCCGCCATAGTTCCTGACTACTCCTTTTCCAGACCAGCAGACAGTAACCGGATCAGCGTCCAGCAGCCTTGCAGTCATGGCACCGTAAGCCAGGTAAGCATTTTCATTCTTGGAGGTAAAGCTTTGATACTGGCTTGTACCCTCATTTCCATAGCCGCAGGTTATAGAGTCTCCTATAAACTCAATCCGCCTGGCAGAAGGAGCCGGAGGTGCCAGCAGACTGCCGCCGGAAACATTGAAGCCCAGGAATTGGACTTCTCCAAGCCAGGCCTCAGTCCTTCTGACCAATTCTATGATATGGCTGCCATTGGTGAGACCGCTTGCAAGCACAACAGGGCTTGATGCCCCTGCGGGCACGTTTACAGGCGCAAGCACCCTGCCGTCCAGTATCACATTAAACCAGTTGTCACCGGTTGATTTCAGGGTCACACTGATTCCCGCGCCCTGGAAATTTGCCTTAATAGCAGATGTACTCCACGCAAATTTGGGGCCGGCAGGATCACTGGTATCAAAACGCCCCACTAACAGTACACCGGGATTTACCGGGTCGGGAACATATGGCAGCGATGCTATCCCGCCCAGCAGAAATTTTTTCAATATTGCATAATCTACCGAATCAACGGTTCTGTCAATATTCAAATCCATGTATTCCATATATGGCTGTTCCGGCTCCATTAAATATTTTTTAAACAATGCAAAATCCAAAGCATCAACATTCGTGTCGTTGTTGCAGTCTCCGTATATCAGTCCGGAAACTGCCAAAGTACTGTTCGCTTCAATGTCGGAAGGGCTTTCATACGCATTGCCTGCAGCAATGGGAAGCATTAACACGGCAAGAAGCATAACAATCATCATACCTCCCGTCAAAGATCTGCTCATTTTAGCTGTATTTCTCATATGTATCATCTCACTTTCCTGTCATATATTTCTTTGTTTTATTTTGAAAAAAGAGTCAAATCCACTGCTTCAGACATTTTTTTATAGCCTTCGGCGTTGAGATGCAAATGGTCACCGCTGTCATAGGAACCCGATAATTGCTTTTGATTGCCCGGATTTCTAACGGCGGCGTCAAAGTCAATTACCGCATCAAACTGTCCGCCTGTTCTGATCCAGTTGTTCACAGTCTGCCTGGCCTGCTCATGTGCCGCGCTGTCATACTGGGAGCCGCCAAAGGGCGTGATTGTGGCACCATAAACCAGGATGCCCCTTGCATGTGCTTTTGTGATAAATTCCTTATAGGCATTTATCAGGTTTGTGGCAACCGCCTGAGAACCCCCGGCACCAATATCATTTACACCTTCAAATATTATAACGTACCTGATGCCGCTTTGCTGCAGCACGTCACGTTCGAATCTGGAAAGTGCCGTAGGCCCCAGTCCGCCTGACAGTACAGCGTTCCCGCCAATCCCCTGATTCAGTACCGAAACCTTTGAAGTGGCCGTATTTTCCTGCAAACGCCATGCCAATCTGTCGGTCCAGCGGTCATTTCCGTTTGTTGTGGACCCCCTTCCGTCCGTAATGGAATCTCCCAATGCTACTGCTGCTTTGCAGGAATCTCCTGCAAATATGTCAATGCCTATGAGGACATACCAGTGCTCGGTAACTGCCGCACCGGACATGCTTAAACTGCCTGCTGCATTTCCCGGCTTCAGGTAGGAGGTTGTTCTTGAACCGGGATGTCCTGTCAGCGCTGCAGGTACATTGCCGAAATATATGGTTACTGCCATATTTGTCAACTTTGTCAGGCTGTAGTCCAAGGTATCCGAAGTAACGGTTTTTCCTGCCGGAATTGTCACCGCCTCCTTGCCGGAGAAGGTCAATACCCGGTCTGTTCCCTGCCGGATGGAGCTTTCTCCGGCTGATTCCGCCAGATGTACAGAATTCAGCGTCAGCGGTGAATTTCCATACTCATTTGAAAATTTTAATCTCAATTGGCTGCCTCCCGCAGAGACACATACAACCTGGCGAAGAGTGTTGTTGGACAACCCGGGAGAAGGAGGCATATTTGCCGCTTCCGTCAGTTGAGGTGCAGTTGACCATGTACCCACCCATTTTGTGGCTGTTTCAGGTACGGTATACGGCAGAGAAGTCAGCTTGCCCATGAGGTACTGCTTCATTATGGAAACATCAATTGCATCTATGGAATTGTCTGCATTGAGGTCCATTGTACTGTTGTAGCCATGCGCAGAATCGGCTATATATTGCTTTATAAGTGCAAAATCCAGAGCGTCAATGCTTCCGTCATTGTTGCAGTCTCCGCATATAGAGGGACTGCTCTTTTCAATATCCGGCAGCGGCTCCACACCAAATCCGTCAGCGACAGGCCTTGGAACAGTTCCTGTCAATAACGCCAACAGAATCGTGAGCACTGATCCCATTCTGACAATATTCTTTTTTATTGACATATGATTCACTCCTTGGAAAAGCTTTTAAGGGTACATTGGTGTGCAATCCAGTGGATAGATATGCTGCGATATGTAGAGCTGCCAAAAGGACATCGGATTCCGGCCCGGCCGGAACCACCGTAACAGCAGGTAATTTTATTATAGAATGCGGACAGTTTCCATTACAATACAAATAGTTTGACAATAATAACGATTATCCGAAATTATTTTGCTATAAATTGTAAAATTCTGCACTATTTTCATTTTTCTTAAGCAGGACTAATTATCTGCCCTGAAAAAATAGTAAAAAAGCAGAACTGTAAAAAAAATGCATGTATTTGGTCCTTGGCTCAAAATAAGCCTCCGACAAATACATGCAAGGTTTTTTAACGTATTAACAAATCACAGCTTAACGGTTCCCATAATCAAATCGTCACTGGAGGAGCTCGTACCTATATATAACTCGTACTCCATGTGCTCCAGTTCCATCTTATTTGTTTGTTCATTGAAGAAGCACAGCTTCTCTATAGGACAGGATATAGTGACTGTTTTCTCCTCTCCGGGTAACAGGGATACTCTCTCAAATCCTCTTAAAACCTTCACAGGTCTGTCTATGGAGGAATTTTTGAAGCCCGCATACAACTGGAGCACTTCGGTGCCTTCAGCACTGCCGGTATTCCTGATATTGCAGGTTGCCGACACTTTGCTTCCCTCAGCAGCAAATGTCGCTCCTCCTATACTGAAGGTTGTATAGGACATTCCGAAACCATACGGGAGAAGAGGTTTGACACCTTCCTTGTCAAGCTTTGCATAGCCGTGATAATAATCATAATGCTGGGAAGTAGTATCCCACTCAACCGCAGGCAGGTCGCTTTCATTATACGGCAGAACGAACGGAAGCTTGCCGCTTGGATTTACATCTCCAAACAGAATTTCAGCTAAAGCCTTTCCCCCCTCCATGCCGGGGTAATATGCCATCAGGATTGAGCTTACACAATTCTTCCACTCAGTTATCATTATCATGTTTCCGCCTATCAATACTGCTGCCGAGTTGCTGTTTACAGGCCCCACAGTCTTGAGCAGGTCTATCTCGTTCCTGTGGAGTCCCAGTGAAAACCTGCGGTCACCTCCCATGGTACCGGTATAACCCTCAGCTTCATCCTCAGATACGAATTCTCCCTCGTCATTATGATCGTAGCCAACTATGAAAACTACTGCATCGGCCTCCTTTGCAAGTGCTTTTGCCTTTTCAAAATCATCTCCCCTGTCATAGGTGATTTGAGTTTCGGGTGCAACCATCTGCAAACCCTGAATAGGGGATATGACATAAGGCGGACGTACCCAACTTGAGCCGTGGTCTCCGATTGGCTCCAATTCCCCTAATGCACCCAGCACAAGCAGCTTTTTGGTCTTCTTTTTATCCAGGGGCAGAACCTTGTTCTCATTCTTCAGCAGTGTTATACCTTTTCTTGCACTTTCCAGGGCCAGTGAAACATGCTCCCTGCAGGCCAGCACAGAAGTCTCCGCAGGAGCTTCATGCCAGCTTGTAAATGCCAGCAGGGTACGGATTATGCGTAATGCGGAATCGTCTATTTTCTCCTCAGGCACCAGACCATCCTTCACTGCTTTTATGAGCTTGTCCCCAAAGTACATGGTATGAGCCATTTCAATATTCTGACCGCCGTTTGCCGCCTCAACGGTATCCTTGACTCCCCAGTAGAAGTCACTCATGACAAAGCCGTCAAAGTCCCACTCCTCTTTCAGTACTTCATTCAGGAGATAGTTATGGTGCCCGCAGTGTGTGCCCTTGTAAAGGTTGTAAGAGCTCATTACGCTTGCGGCTCCTGCATCTATGCAGTCCTTGAAGTGCGCCAGGTATACTTCCCTCTCGGTTCTTTTATCGCATTCCACACTAACCTTGAAGCGGGAATTTTCCATCTGGTTGAAGGCATAGTGCTTTATGCATGCAATAACGTCTTCTTCCTGCACGCCCCGAACCAGGGCCGCTCCCATCTGTCCCAGGTGGAAGGACTCCTCTCCGTAAGTTTCCTGGCTTCTTCCCCAGCCCGGATTATATGGAAGATTAATGCAGACTCCTCCGAAAAGGTTTCCGTTAAAGGCTCTTATTTCTTTACCTATGGCACGTCCGATTTTCTCCTCCAGCTCAGTGTCAAAGCTGGCGCCTCTCAGCATGGATACCGGAAAACAGGTGGTTTTACCATTACCGCATACCACGCCCCTTGGTCCGTCGCAGAACAGCATGGGCGGAAGTCCAACCCTTTCAATACCTCCTGCCGGATATGGAAAGTAGTTGTAATGCAGATTGTCGGGGTCCTTTGTAATATTGGCCAATTCATCCTGCAGGCTGATTTGTCCGCTCATCAGGTAAACCTTTTCCTCCAGGGTCAGACTTTTCAGAATCTTTTCAGCTTTTCCGGTAAATCCTAAACGATACTCCTTGTTACACTTCATCTTACATGCCTCCTTAAAATCTTCTGATAATATAATATTATCCCTATTTTTAAAAACTATCTCGCAATATATTAACAGGATATGGACATAGATTGCTGTTAAGTGTATATTTAAATCAACAGCAATGGAGGGATGCCATGTACCCGTACTATGAAGCAATAAGCACAAAAGAGCACTATGATTTCAATATCCTCTTTGAGGAGGACTTCAGTTTTCCTCCCCATCTTCATTCACATATGGAATTGGTATTTGTAGCTGAGGGTGAAATGTGCTTTTCTGTAAATGACAGCAGGAAGAATTTGAAAAAGGGAGATATTGCCGTTTGCTTTCCCAATGATGTTCATAGCTACAGCAGCACCGCCCATTCAAAACTGTTGATTTTGATTTTTTCTCCGGAGATTATCAGAGAGTATTTTAAGAAACATGTGGGCAGGACTCTTGAAAATCCCTTTATTGAAGGGGTCTGCTCCCATGAAGCGGTAGGCACACTGCTGGATATGCTCGTAGAAGAGAGTTCAAGCCATAGAAACGAATTTGTTATTAAAGGTATTTTATACTCCATACTGGGAAAACTTGAGCAGAACTTTATATTCAAAGATGGCAGGCAATTGCATGATACTACCATTCAAAAGCTTCTGCGATACATCGGGAGCCATTTCAGCGAGAGCATAACCCTGGAAAGTGTCGCCAGGGATTTGGGCTTCAGCAGGTTTCATATTTCCCGCATATTTAACGGTAAAATCGGAGAACAGTTTAATGAATATGTAAACAAGCTCAGGATAAACATGGCCCAGAGCCTGTTGGCCGGAACCGACGCAAGTGTTTCCAACATAGCTCTGGAGTGCGGCTTTGAAAGCATCAGAAATTTCAACAGGGTTTTTAAAATACACAGTGGTATGACACCCAATGAATACAGGCAGAACAGGAAAAAGTAAACCGGCTTCCCGAACTCCCTTCAAGCCCTTTCCTGCCCCTGAAGCAAGGATTCCACGTGAAGCCTGAGCCCTTTTTCTATGGAGGTGGCCGGCAGCTTTGCCCCGGCAGCCTTAAGCCTTGAAAGGTCATATATCCTGTGGCATAAGGACGGCACTGCCTCGGGATGGTCAGGTATAAAACTGTCAACAGGGACAGTTTCTATTTTTGCCTCTACCTTAAGTATACCGGCAATGATTTCGTAATATTTTCTGCACTCGATTACATCCGGCCCCCCGACACAAAAAATTTCGTTATCGGCCTTTTCGTTTCCCAAAAGGTCCAGCATGAGTTCACACAGGTCAAGCACAAATACGGGGTGCAGCAAAAAATGGCCTCCCCCTGCCAGAGAAATGGGTTTTCCGCCAAGAAGCCTTTCCAGCAGTTCAGGGTCGCGCTGGTGCAAAGGCAGGCAGCCAAGCTGAGAACCCGGCCCGTAAATATGCCCGGGTCTGAGTATTGTCCAGGACATATCTCCTGTTCCGGCGTTCATGAATTCCAGCTCACACAAGCGCTTGTTTCCCGCATAGCCTTCAGTGATCCAGCCTTTACACTCCTCGGTCTGGGGAAAGCTTCTGGAACCCGGTTCGTACACTATGTCAGTGGAAATAACCAAAAGCTGCTTTGCCAGTTTGCTGAAAACCTCTATGTCCTGCCGGGCATTTTCAGCATCCATGCATATGCAGTCCAGAACTGCGTCCCATCTGATTCCGGCTGACCTGATGACACTTTTGAAGGCTTGTCCGTCTGAGCGGTCCGCTTTCAGGGAAATGGCTCCTTCCGGAACCGGCCTGCCGCCCCTGGTCAATACCCAGACCTCATGACCGTATTCCAGTGCTTTCCGGACAAGATGGCTGCTTACAAAACCACTGCCTCCTATTATAAGTAATTTTAATTTTTTATTATCTCTATACATCCAACCACTCCTCAATGAATTTTCTCTCATGGGACTTTTTTGTCCCTGCTATCCATTCCCCCTTAAGGGATGATTACATCGACATTTTCTTCTGAGCTCAATAAAAGCCTCCTGCATGGGCTTAACCGTATTGGGACTGCTTTCTCAAGATTATATCATTGTTTTTGCACGGTCTCAAGAAATCAACGTTGTTGTCAGGATATTCATTGCTTCAGCCCTCTGCGAGCATCAGCCGGCGAGAGTGGAGCACCGGCAGGTACTTAAAACAGCGCAGCCGGTAGTGGTCGAATATTGTCGAAATATTGCATCAATGTTAATTTATTGTATTTTTGTTAATTAATATGGTATCATTAATTAAGATGAAGCAAGTAGAAATCCTATTTGTATTCTTCAATTAATTTTATTATTTTTTATTAAAATAAAGTACAGGAGGGAAAGATATGAAGAGGTCCTTAAGTCTATCTTTTTTATTGGCGACACTTATTGTGCTGCTGATAGCATCCAGCTTACAAGTACTTGCTGCAGCCCCCGAGGCCGGTGAAACAAATGATGACTGGCTGCATGTGGAGGGCACCAATATTGTGGATCAATACGGAAATAAAGTCTGGTTGACCGGTGCCAACTGGTTTGGGTTCAATTGCAGGGAAAGAATGCTGTTGGATTCCTACCACAGCAATATTGTGGCGGATATTGAAATAGTGGCGGACAAGGGTATTAATGTTGTGAGGATACCCATTGCAACCGACCTGCTGTATGCGTGGAGCAAGGGGGAATATCCCGCTTCAACGGATACCAGCTACAATAATGCGGATCTAGCCGGGCTAAACAGTTACCAGTTGTTCAACTTCATGCTGGAAAACTTTAAAAGAGTGGGAATCAAAGTAATACTTGACGTACATAGTGCCGAAACCGACAATATGGGCCATACCGCTCCTCTGTGGGTTAAGGGTGCCATAACCGAGGACATTTTCAAGGCCGCCTGGGTATGGGTAGCCAACAGGTATAAAAATGATGATACCATCATTGGCTTTGACCTGAAAAACGAGCCTCACACCAATACAGGCGACCTTAAAATAATGGCACAAAGCGCAATCTGGGATAACTCCAACCGTGCCACCAACTGGAAAAGGGTTGCACAGGAGACCGCTCTTAAGATACTTGAAGTGCATCCCAAAGCACTTATATTTGTTGAAGGTGTGGAAATATACCCAAAGGATGGCATATGGGATGACGAACAAACCAATACAAGTCCCTGGACAGGAAACAATGATTACTACGGCACCTGGTGGGGAGGCAATCTCAGGGGCGTAAGGGATTATCCCATAAATCTTGGAAAATATCAGTCCCAGCTTGTTTATTCACCTCATGATTATGGGCCTATGGTATATGAGCAGCAGTGGTTCAGAGGCGATTTCCCCACAGCTTCCGATGCGGCTGCAAAAAAAATATTGTATGAACAGTGCTGGAAGGATAACTGGGCATTTATCATGGAAGAAGGAATTTCCCCGATACTCGTGGGCGAGTGGGGAGGCCTCACTGAAGGCGGAGACAAGCTTCTGGACTCCAACAAAAAATATCTGCGGGCAATGAGAGACTATATCCTGGAGAACAAATACAAATTGCACCATACTTTCTGGTGTATAAATATTGACTCGGCAGATACTGGCGGTCTGCTTACCCGCGGTGAGGGAACGGCCTTCCCCGGCGGCAGGGATCTGAAATGGAATGACAACAAGTACGACAATTATCTTTTGCCGGTGCTGTGGAAAAATAATCAGGGCAAGTTTATCGGTCTGGATCACAAGATACCCTTGGGTAAAAATGGCGTGACGCTTGGAGGCGGCTCCGTGGTGATAAAATACGGAGATGTCAATACCGACGGAAATATCGATGCCATAGATTTTGCTTTATTGAAGGCATATTTGCTGGGCGGCAACCCGGCCATCGATACAAAAGCGGCGGATTTAAACCTTGACGGGGCAATAGATTCCATTGACTTTGCAGTATTCAAGCAATATCTCCTGGGGGCGGTGCAGACGCTGCCTTTATCCAGATAATGGTCCGAGCGGCCCGTTCTGCAATAGTACGGCTAAACTTCTGATAATAAAAATGGAGGCGGCTCATCATACGAGTTTTATGATGAGCCGCCTCCATTTACAAGCTGATACCTTATCAGCTCTTACGGGTTTTCCATAACAATTCCCTCTATTTCCACAAGCAGGTCGTTTCTGCACACATCCGCCTTCAGATAGGCTATTGACTTATCCGGCGAAAATGCCTGGGTACAGACAGCTTTTATTATTTCATAGTCAGCTTCATTTTTTATATATACCTTAATGCAATCCAGATCCTTAAGGGTAAAAGCTTTCTTTATGCCGTAACTGCTCAAATTTGTGCCTGATATGAGAACACTTATATTGTTGAGAGTTGTCTCGCACTGCCTGGCGGCATCACCCTGGTGAACCGTCTCAGAACCTATGATGCTTGCTGTGCCTGAAACATATAATATTCCTCTTCCCCCGCCGTAATCCGTGTATGCTCCCCTTGCAAAGCTGGGAGGCTTTATCCCGTATTTGGCAGGATATTTGTAGGCAGGTGTCTGGTTAGGATTTTCAAGGTATTTATTCATATCTTTCCGCATGGATACCATATATATGCACAGGCTGCTGCCCTGACAGCCTATACCTGTGGCCGCAGGAAATATATTGCCGTTCCGTGCAAAGGCCTCCGCCCTGCCAAGGCAAAACCTTATATATCTCTCAGACCCGTCCCCGAACTGATTGATATTGGGAATATGATTCCAGACTCTTGAAATATTGGGATGGTTATTTTTTTGCACCGACTGGAAAATCAAGTCATAGGCCAATCTTCCAATTTCACGTAAATCCCTGTCCTCCTCCTTTAAGCATACTGTTAAAAGCTGATGAAATCCGTCACTTGAAAATTGCAGGCCTTGGAGAGTTCCACAGGCAACAGTGTTTTCAGATGTCCAAATCTCGTAATAGGCCTTCGCGGAAAAAGTCTTCATTGCCACATTCATTGCTGGAAAGCATATCTTAAGCCCCTCAAGCTCGGGATACCCCTCATCTTCCCCGAACCTGACGATACCCAGGATATTTTGTGTCACCATGATTTGTCTCAAATTTATAGACTCTGCCGGAAGCAAATACACCTTGATCCCCGGAATATTTTCATGCGAAATATTCCCTTGTTTTAATGTTTCAAACATATCAAGCCTTCCCTCCTCATCATAAATTTGCAGGCAATCTGCCAGTAATTATTACATACTTATATTACCATATATGTTAATTAGATGTAATAGTTAAGAAAATTCTACAATAATAGACATTGGAACTAATATATAATTATATATAGAAAATTATGGGAAAATTATAAATCCCATTGAGGAGGTCGTATGGGTACATTGGGTTATATTTGCCTCATAAGCTCATTTGTTATGGGGATTTTTTGCCTTATACTTTTAAAATTTGCTAAAACCCGCAATTATGGACTTAGAGCCGGTCTTATTTCCAATGCTTTTATTCTGCTGACTTCACTGGTACTTTTCTATCTTCTGGTCACCAGTGATTTCTCCATTGAATACGTGTATAAAAACACCGACAGGAATTTGCCTCTTATATATAAAATTTCCGCCTTCTGGTCAGGTTCGGCAGGGTCCCTCCTGCTGTGGGCCACATGTATTTCCGTTGTTTATATCATCATCTATGGCATTTTCCATTTTAAGCAGTATTCAAACCGGCAATATATGGTATGTTTGACTGCCACCACCATTATCTTCAATCTGGCCTTTTTAACTGTCCTTATTTTAGTAAGCAATCCCTTTAAGGCCGTCGGCCCCAGCAGTAACGGCTTCGGTTTGAGCCCCTCGCTTCAGAGCATAGGCATGATTTTTCATCCTCCGCTTGTCATGCTGGCCTATTCATGCTTTTTTGCAGCTTTTTCCTCTATGCTCTATGAGACACTTTATCCTCAAAGCCCTGAACTATCAATCACCGGGAGGCTTCCTCTCCTGGCATGGATAATACTTACCACAGGCATTGTCAGCGGCGGAATATGGGCATACAGAGAGCTGGGCTGGGGCGGCTACTGGAACTGGGACCCTATTGAAAATTCAGCTTTGGTAACCTGGCTGCTTTCCACAGCATATCTGCATATGCTTCAGTTGAAAAGAAGCAATGCCATCAGCAGCCGTCCTTTAACAGCAGTAATTTCAGCTATTGTTTTCTCGGTGCTTTTTGGGACAGGCCTTGCAAGGAGCGGCATTCTGAACTCGGTCCATGCGTATTCAAGCCACAGCAGCAAAATTTTCTTCCCCATACTGCTGATAATTGCGGCCGCCGCAGTTCTGGCAGTACTTATAGTTGTTTTCAGAAGGAAAACTGAATTAAAGGATACCGGCTCTGAACCAGTACGGTTATATATATATATTCCTCCGTTTCTTCTTATTGTGACTGCCATGGCTATTGCACTGATGACGGTATACCCCCTGTTTCAAATAGGGGGACCTGAAATAACCGAAAAAACCTACGACCTTGTATTCGGCATTTTCGGATTGGCAATAATTCTTGCTTCATCAGCCATCTTTTCCTTCCGGCATCTGTCCCGCAAATACAGGGCGGCAGTATGGGCGGCTTCACTATTATCGGGAACAGTGACGTCCTTCCTTCCCTCCTTTGCCGCATACGAAAGCTTTACAAGGCTCTCCCTGTCGGCGGCTGTCATATGTCTGATTTCTCTGCTGCTGGGTCTGCTTGTTAATATAAACAGTATATTTAATGACAGCAGACTTCTCATGTTATTCATTATCCATCTTTCCATAGTGCTGATTGCATTTGGCTTAATCGGCACCAGAGGCATGAAAATAGAAACCAGCAGTGTCATTGACAAAAATTCCTCCATAAGTATTGGAAAATACACACTGGAATTAGACACCCTGGAGGTAATCGACCAGCCTGAGAAAAAAACCTGGACCGCCGGGTTGTCTTGTTGGGACGGCAAATCCACCAGAGCTCTTGATACCTCTCTCCATTTTTACAAAAAGAAGAAAGTATACCACTCCAAAGAATTCATTATCAGTTCATTTAATGAAGAACTCTACATCAATATTGAGAATGCAGCCGACGACGGAAGTGTACTTTTAAGGGTTTCCCTGTTCAAGTGGTTTTCTCTTTTGTGGCTGGGCATAATTCTGATGATATTGGCTTCTTCAATATTATATGCCGGAGGAGGTTTTGTGACAGCACAAAATTTACATAAAGTTAAAAACAGTATCATGTAAGGAGGTAGGTGTACAATGCTGCGAAAAGGATCAAAAACCATCGCTCTTCTGTGTATCATATCAGTATTCATTTTCTGCAGTATACAAATTTTTTCCGAAGGAGTAGTTACTCCTATAAAAGGGGGCAAGGTAGCCGTGGACTACCTGGAACCGGATGCGTACTCCCAGAAAAGGCTGTCCGAAGGCAAGGCCATGTTTGATGCAAAATGTGCCATTTGTCACACTGACAGCGGGAGAGACCTGGTCTATTTCGGTGATCCGGATTTTAACTCTTCAAGGGTTATAGGAAGCACCAAAAAATTTGCAGGTGCAGCCAGTGATCCGGAAATTGGAGAAAAGGTTTACGAGTATCTCAGGTACAACAATGACGGTCCTTTTATGAGTCAGAACGACCCATTTTTACAGCCAGGTCCTCTAAGTCTGGAGCCAGGCGAAGGGAATCCCGTCCTTTCAAAGGATGAAGATTTCTGGGGGGCTTTGACCGGACACAGGGTTCCCACCCCGGATGACGTAAATCTGGAAAAAATCTGGAACTCATATGACATGAAAAATGTTGTTCTTCCCTACAGTATCGCAAGCTGGTCGGAATTTATGCCTCATGAGGTTCCTCTTAAGGCTGCCGTAACAGAAGTCAGAAACCTTTTCAATCAACAGAGGTACAACCTGAGCAATCTGCCGCTGGCCGACAAGGGACTGGGCCGGTATTTCGGCTATGCCGCCAACAGCATATACAACAAATATCAATTTACAAGTCACGACTATACAAAAGCAGATCATTCAAAAGACTTTCTTGAAGCGGTTAACAGTACTTCACTGCTGACCTGGCTGTCTGTCCTGGATTTTGAATACGGGCTTCCGCAGCGTGTCAACAATAAGTGGAACGGAGAATGGGCCTGGGGTGTGAACGAAAACACCATACTATGGGGACCCGGCTCTAATCTGGACAATCTGAATACCTACGGAATAAATGCAGATGAAGGTATAAACTCCAGGGAAGCTTTCAGGAACAAATGGACCCAGTATTCCACCATGTTTGTGACTGGTAAGAACGGAGTATTTACTCCAAATACATATTTTTACTATGCCACCATGCCGTGGGGCTGCAAGACCTATGACTCGGGCCTGTTTGGAGGCAAGAATGTCCAGACGCTTACCGGACTCAAAGGGTTTGCAGAATTGTGGAACCACTCCAAGACCTATACAGCGGCATCATATACGGGCACATCCTCCATACCCAACTATGGAGATACCACCAGAAGATACCTGCTGGATGTAACCTGGCCGTATGAAGGCTTTATGAATTACAGCGGGAACAAGCAGGCGGCTTTGAACGCCTTCCTTGAACTCATCTACAGACAGTGGACTGCTTCCATCGGCGCACCTAACGCAAACCTGCGGGACCCTTACAGTGACGCCTACAATCTGCCCACAGGAAACAAGGATTCTGAAAGATACAACTTCCTCATATTCTCATACAACAGCCTGCAGAGCGTCATGACAGCAACCCAGAAGGATTTTGTCAAAGCCTATATCAGGCGGATTTATCCAACAAACCCGTCAGGTTATCAGAAGCCTTTTACGGCCTATAACTGGAACCTCGTAGACCCCGCTCCTCAAAAGCCTGTAATACTGCCTTTTGGCTCTGACACGGCAGTTGCTGATAAGCCTTATGTTTTAAGAATAATAAGGGCCCAGGCAAATGACGGTGATATAGAAATAACTGCCTCAAACCTTCCTGCCGGTGCAAAGCTGGTTAAAACAAAGGGAAAATGGGCAGCCAACGACTATGAATACTCAATCAGTTGGACACCCACAAAGGACCAGGCAGGAAAAGCCTATACCATCAATCTTACAGGCACCAGCAGCATGGGTACTTCCAGTACCACTGCCCAAATAAATGTATTGTCGGCAGAAAGTCCCGTAGTGCTTGAGGATATACCAGCCTATTCTGTTTATGCAGGTCAGGAACTGTCCTTCCCTCTTACCGTGCAGAATTATTATGCTGAAAATCTTCTTTACTCAATGGAAGGAAGCTTTGGAAAGGTAATCAACAATACCTGGAATACCGCAGGCATTTACACGGTAAAGCCGGAAAAGTCAGATGTAGGCGTTCATACAGTTACGTTTACAGTTAAGGACAGGTTTGGTAATATTTCAAGCAAGAGTGCAAAAATAACCGTTATTGCCAATAGCGTTCCGGATGCACAGATTACTCCGGACGGTTCAGGTCCCGGAAAGAACAAGAATATATACAGGGTTAAGGCAGGTGATACATTGAGGCTTTCCATAAACGCCTCCGACCCTGACGGGGACAAGGTTGAAATATCCAAGAATGCCGAGTTCCCAGGACTTATAAATAGTAATGTATATACTTATACCGTTGAGGATGATATGGCTAAAAACTTCCCCGGTCCCAATGTACTGACCTTTACCATAAAGGACCTGGCTTCCGGCTCCACCTCATCCTCTCCCAAATACAAGGGAGGCATAACCAAAAAGGTACTGCTGGTATACTTTGAACCCCGGGATGCAAGCTCAAACCACACGCCCTGGGCTCAGGCAGGCAATCCGCAGACCGTGAACTCCGGTCAGACAGTCACACTGGACGGAACCGGCTCGGATGATACCGATAAGGACACCATTAAATACCAGTGGAGCCAGGTGGGCGTAACAACAGTCCAGCTATCCGACACCACAAGTCCAAAGCCTGTATTTACCGCCCCCAAGGTTACTTCTGCAACCATACTTAAATTCTACCTTACGGTAAAAGATCCAGGAGGACTCAGTGACACAGGTGTAGTGAGAATCCAGGTTAATCCTGCGGCAGCATTCCTGCCAGGAGATATTGACGGCAACGGGGATATTGATGCAATTGACTATGCCCTGCTTAAAAAGCATCTGCTGGGTACAGGCGAGGGCACACTCACGCCGGAGCAGGTCCAAAGGGCGGATGTTGACGGAGATGGCTCCTTAAGTGCCCTTGATCTTGCCTATTTGAAGCAATACCTCCTTGGAAAAATAGGCAGTTTCCCGGCGGATTAGTCCCGGCCGCCGGCTTAAGGTTTCTGATGTAATATATTACACCTTGAAATCTCAAAAATAACCATTAAAAAAGGGAGTACCGCAAAACTACTGAAAAGTAGTGCGCCATACTCCCTTATCAAATATGCAAAAACAGATTATTTTACCGGCAGTCTTTCAATCTGGCCCAAGAGATATTTCTTTAATATTGCCAGGTCCATAGCGTCCACATTGGAGTCAAGATATACATCCGCCAGCTTCAGGCCATCCTTTCCGGGGAAGGTGCTTACCTGCCCTATGAGGAAGCCCTTAAGCAGTGCATAGTCAATGGAATCCACAACGCTGTCTCCATTGACATCTCCATAGATCCCTTCGGCAGTTGAAGTCCCGCCTGCAAACCCCGCCAAGGCATATATCAAAGCCGCATTCCAGTTGATTGCAACCTCATTTGTCCTGTAATCCTCCTGATTATCAACCCAATCCTTTGCACCCGGCCAGCCGCCACCAATGAGGTATCCGGGCCAGGGCTCGGCAAGGGAGTCTCCTCCCGACGGCCTGTGATGAGGACTTTTGGGCGGATTCAAGCCCACTCCCGTTATAAAGGAACGGTCATAATAGTTCCTGCCCAAGAGAAAGCCTATGGCATCAAGAGAGGCGTCGATATAATCAGCTTTGGGCGACAGCTTGTTTGCAATCTGCAGAACCATGGTCTGTCTCGCCACAGTACCGTTGCAGCCCCAGTAATAGGTTGTTCCCAAAGTCCTGCCATAGCCATGGCTGTCAGCAGTGCTCACTATACTGTCGGCAGCGCTCAGCAAGGCACTTTTTATAGAATTATAAAGTGTCTGATTTTTTCCGGTCCTGTTTGAAAGCAGGTATGTAAACATACCCAGATTTTTGACATTGTCCCAGTCAAAATCCACATCAATTTTTTTTGTAAAGGTTTCCGCCCTGGCTTCAAAATCACTGAGATAGCTGCTGTCTCCGGTGGTTTCCCACATCTCGGCAGCCGCCCACAGCCTGTCGTCGGGATCAGTGGTGTCATACCCTCCTGTAGAGTATCCGCTTTGGTTGGGATTTGTATTATTGGGGTTAGCCTTTAAAAATGCATAGCTGATTTTTGCAGCATTCAGACATTTATCCGCATAGGCTGCATCATACGGCCTGAAGGCTCTGGAGGCCATTGCCAGCATGGCGACAAAATCTGCCGTTGCAGGGCTTCCCCAGGGGGTGAAGAACCTGTCGGCGGTTTCCTGCTCCGGCAATATAAAACCTCCGAAATTTTTGGTGGTAAGTTTATGACTAACCTTGCCGCTGCCATCCGGGTACTGCATGGTCAGCAGCCAATCGGTTTCATACTTGATTTCATCCAGAAAATCCGGCATGGAATTGGTATTTTCCGGCATGGTTAGCTGAATATTTTCAATCTTGTCCTTGAATTGCTCCCAGGCAAAAAGCATGGAGCCTACAGTGATTCCCGCATTGACAACATACTTGTTGTAGTCTCCTGCATCATGCCAACCCTTTAGGCCATCCTTGACAGTGTGCTGGCCTGTTATTGAGTCCAGAAAAGCGTCCCTTGTATGGCATGCTCCATGGGCATAGGTTTTTCCGTTATAGGTTGCCGACACTGCAGTACCGCAGCGTGCCAGGTACATGGCAAGCATGGAGGCCTTGTATGGCTCCAGATATATATCCTTTGCTATTTTAAAGACCGTACTCTTTCCAATGCCCGGGACTATAAGAAGGTAGGAGCCCTCCTGTGAAACCGGTGTGAAATCCACTATATTCACCTGTTCACCGGTATCGGCATTATTCATTGAAGTTGGCTTGCCCGAGTACACCACCTCGCCATTTTCCCTTACGATATAAAACTCTGAGCAACTGCCGGCGATTGTGGCCTTTTTGACCTGATCCGGTATAAAACCGAGAGAATTTATTCTGATTCTTGTATCGAACTGATAGTTGCCCGGCTGTATGCTCTCGGCATAAACACCTGCCCCCGGAAATGCCGGAACGATTAACAGCAATGCCACCGTGGCTGCACACAGAATCCAACTGACGGCTTTCATAAGGTTTTTACTTTTCAATATGCTCCTGTTTTTGCCTGTAGTTTTACCTGTGCTTCTGATTGAGCTTTTGATTAAGCTTTTGATTGAACTTTCAAATTTCATTCACCTGTATCCTCCTGTTCTGAATTGATATTACACTTAAGCAGACTCTTTTTTATCCGGCGAACAAAGCGCCTGTATCCGCATCCCCCCTTCAAGCCAAAGGCGCCCTTTACCAGCCTTGCTCCAACGGCACAACAGCTTGTCATGTCATTTTCGGAAAAAGGAAGATATTTGTGCCCCCGGCAGGTTGTAACATCAGATGGCAGTGAGTCAGCTCTGAATAATCAGAAATTTCAGGCAGGATGAATGAAGGTTATATTTCATAATTAAAAATAATTTTTGCAGCAAAGTTCTGAATAGTTTATATTATACCAAATTTTGTATTATTTTCAACATTGTTGTAGCGTATTGCCGGATAGCTCCGGTATAAGGCCCATAAAGGCAATGACAGCATAAAAAAAGCAAGCAACTGCTGCTTTTGATTTTTTCCTTTTATTTCATGTATCTGCATAAAATGAAGGTATCAAAATGCGCATTGCCTGCACAGTCAATTACTATGGGCTGAAAGCAGCTAGTAATACCTGTAAAATATCAGCTCTCCCTGTCAATCCTGTATCCGGCGCAGCAGCAGCCTCCGCAATTTACACAGCAGCCCGTATCACTGGAAGCAGTCTCTTGCCCCTGCCACAGGCTTTCGGCAGTCACCGCCCAGTTTTCGGCTGCTTCTTTGCATTTTTCCGCCAGATCCGCAACCTGCTCGGGATCCCTCATATCCGTGGATACTGCTCCCGACCGTTCTACCATTTCAACCAGCCTCTGGGGATTATCCAGCAGCGGACAGGGTCTTAAATGATTTTCATTGAAGGGCTGGTTTTTGTAATATTCCATAAACAGAGGCGATTTTAATGCCTCCAGCAAGGTTTTGTCCCTGATATTTGAATCCGAGTAGTGAATGAAGGCACAGGGCTCTATATCTCCGTTTGCATTGATGTGGACATAGTAGCGTCCTCCTGCTACACAGCCGCCTATATATTCTCCGTCATTCCAGAAGTCCAGTGTAAAAATGGGCTTGGTATTTCTGAAGCTTCGTATCCGGCGGTACATGAATTCCCGCTGTTCCGCAGTGACCATCAGTTCGGTGGGCGCTCCGGAGCCTATGGGCATATAGGTAAAGAACCATGCAAACTTAGCTCCCTGGGAGATCATCTCGTCAAAATATTCTTCACTTCCTACTGTTTCCGTATTTTCACGGGTATAGCAGCAGGATATTCCAAACAGGAGCTTATTGCGCTTAAGTATTTTCATGGCTTCCGTAACGGAGTTATATACCCCTGTACCTCTCCTTGCATCGGTATCCTTTTCAAAGCCTTCAATACTGATGGCAGGTATGAAATTTTTAACTCTGAGCATTTCTTCTGCAAATGCTTCGTCAATCAGTGTCCCGTTTGTAAAGGCCAAAAACAGGCAGTCGCTGTTTTTCTCACATAAACGGATGATATCCTTTTTTCTTACCAGCGGCTCTCCACCTGAGAACAAAAAAGTATATATACCCATTTCCTTAGCCTGGAGGATAATATCGTTCATCTGCTCATAACTCATCTGAAGTCCGTTTTTATATTCGGCCGCCCAGCAGCCGATGCAGCTAAGATTACATGCTGAGGTGGGGTCCATCAGGACTGTCCATGGAATATTGCAGTTGTTTTCCGCTTTGGTTTTGTCCTGCCTGGGGCTTCCGATGAGGGTTGAATTTATCACCAGGTTTTCAAATACTCTTCTGCGCACTCCTTTATCTATATCTGACCACAGGCTTCTGGTCAATATGCTCCAATTACTCTGCTTATCCTCAATAGCGCTCCTGAAGGTTTTGACCTGGCGCTTGACACTTCCGGCTTTGTCAAATCTCTCTATCCACTTTAAAACAGCAGGTATGCTCTCCTCAGGATCTCTTTCCATGTACCTGAGAACCCTTCTGGCAAAGAAGATTTTGAAAAAGCTTTTTATTTTTTCCCACATAGATGCTATACCTCCAAAGACATATCAATTTATCATATGCAGGGGATTTACGCTGCGTCACAATTTTTTCCAAAACCTTTTCCGGTGTATAGCCCATTGTTTTCCATAATGTATCATTATTGCACCCTGTGAACGCTCAGGGCATATTATGAATATTATGGAATAATATGCAGGAGTGTGCTGATATGAAGTATTTAAAACTGCTGATTTTATTTGCAATAGGAGGATTTTTCTACTATTTTCTGGAGCGGATGTACAATGGGTATTCCGCCTGGCCTATGGTAATAGTAGGAGGTACCTGCTTCGTGCTTATAGGTCTGATAAATGAATTGTTCACCTGGACAATACCCCTGTGGCTGCAAGGCATTATTTCATCGGTTATTGTTACGGCGGTGGAACTTGTAAGCGGCTTGATCCTGAATGTATGGCTGAAGCTGAATATATGGGATTACAGCAGCTTACCGTTGAATTTCCATGGACAGATATGTCTTTACTATGCAATACTATGGATTTTCATCAGCCTTGGAGCAATAATATTTGATGATTGGCTCAGGTATTGGCTGTTTGAAGAGGAAAAGCCCAAATACAAGCTGTTTTGAGGCAGCAGGATATCTGGTGTCAGGTATAAGCAGAAAACAAGAGCATCCCCGGCTGTTTTCACACAGTTACGGATGCTCTTGGACTTTGGGCCTTATGGGCTCCGGCCTTGCCTTTTACGGATTTTATTTGATGTCAATATTCAAATCGGCACTTTTTCCCTTTTCCGCAAGCTTGCCCTCCAGCAATTTTTTTGCTATATATACAGCTCCTCCAGTACCAAGAGTAGTTGCGCTGCCGATAAGGCAGCCTTTGGCAACATCACTTTTTTGAACCAGCTTGCCCAAATCCAGCGCTATTTTTAATAAATTCATTTTCTTACCCTCCAGATTAATATAATTATTATATTATATTAATCTACAGCTAAATCAGTGAGCAAAAATGTAAAATGACGGATAAGTAGTGCATAAACAATTTAGGCCCCGTGGTCCACGGAGCCTAAATTAAATAATATAAATATAAAGGAAGATAAAACGTCAATCGAAATTGACTTTATGAAAAAGAATATGCTTTTATAATAGACCGGTTATGTTAATAAAAATTGTTGTTTTCATGAATTTTGTGTGAATTTCTTGAAGCTGCCCAGTTCACTTATGTCGCTCTGCCCTTTGGTGGCATACTCCTCGCACAAAAAGCCGAGGATTTCTTCTCCGCTTTCCAGCCTGACCTGTCCAAGTCCCAGCGGTGCCTTTATTTTCAGCAAAAATTCCCCCAGCCTTTCCACAGGAATATTCCAAACCTCCAGCTCTATACTGTTACCCTCCTGATTTACATGCAGCAGGCCGGGTTTTACCGGAACAGTGTCCAGCTTGTAAAGCTTATATTCCGGAGCAGTTACAGCCTCTCTGTCAAACTCTGCCCCCAGCTCCAGCAGTTGGCTTTCCAGCTTCATTCCCCGCATATGCTGTCCGCAGACCGCGATAGGAACAGTCTCTTTTCCAGCCTTATCACAGTTCGCCAGTGCCTGATACAGCCTGGCCAGGCCCAGATTCAAGCCGTCCTCCCCAGCCGGTGCAAATGCGGTCATTCCAAAGGGAAGCTTATCCCCGGCAAAACCGGCTTGAAAACTGACGGCACAGAGGTCCAGCAGATTGCAGTGATTTGTATATAACCCCATTTTGCTGTTGGTTTCAACGGGGTTTGAGTTAACCTCCTCAATGGTATAGGTTCCTCCTGCGGTGGGTAAAAGCAGAACTCCACCCTTCAGGTATCTCCTGATTTCGCACTGAAGCTCGCTTAACCTGTGCACTGCCTTAAAAACATCTCCTGCTTTTAAATCCTCCCTGCTGCCGTTTTTCAATATTCTCTCGGTAACAGGCACCATGCCTTTGCCTCCGTTTTCTTCTATGAAGGCACCCAGGGAAGCCCACCTTTCAGCTATCCAGGGCCCGTCATATAAAATGGAGGCGGCCTCATAAAGGATTTTATTGGGTATGTATTCAACGGCCAGTCCCAGCTTTTGAATATTTTCCAGTACCTTTTCCCAACAGGCCCTGTACTGCACTTCAAATTCTCCGAAAAATTCGAGTTCCTCCTCCGGCAGGAGAATTTTTTCAGGTATTGTTAATACCGTTTTCTTTACTTCCCTTGACTGCGGGCAATTTTTGTCATGGACCCTTGCAACACTGTCCACCAGCATGGCATCCTCCGTGGTATGGGTAAAGACCGTAACGCAGTCCAGAGACCGGCAGGCCGGAACGACTCCCTTTGAAGACCATGCACCTATGGTCGGCTTGAAGCCCACCAGATTGTTCAGGGCTGCGGGTACTCTGCCGGAGCCTGCGGTGTCGGTGCCCAGGGAAAATGCAGCCAGGCCCAGTGCAACGCTGACTGCGGAACCTGAACTGGAACCTCCGCTTATCAATTCAGGCTTCAGTGAATTATGGGTTGCCCCATATAAACTTCGTGTGCCAACCAGTCCGGTTGCAAACTGGTCAAGATTTGTCTTCCCCACCGGAATCGCCCCGGCCTCCATGAGAAGCCTTACAACCGTTGCGCTCTCTTTTGGCAAATAGGCATAGCTCTCACAGCCTGCGGTAGTTTCCAGCCCTTCCAGGTCTATATTGTCCTTTATGGAAAAAGGAACTCCCCATAGAGGGGTGGTCTTCCTGTCCATAACCATTATACGTTCAACCTGCTTTTGAAGCCTGTCCATGGAAGGCTCAACAATCCAGATATTCCACGCCCTTATTTCCTCCGACCGTCTGACTATTTCCCGGCACAGGTCATACGGAGTGAAATCCCCGGTTTCATATGCCTTCTTTACATATTCTATTGTGATTTTATCCGCAATTTTCATCAGCCGTCCTCCTCAATAGCAGCAAGCACCTGCCCTGCACATACCTCCTGGGTCTCTCCCACATATATGCCCCTTATAACCCCGTTACAGGTGGATACCTGGGGAAACTCCATCTTCATGCTTTCTTCTATGACAATAGTGTCGCCCTTCTTGACCCTGTCACCCACTGCTACGAGTATTTTCCATACACTGCCGGGCAAAACTGAGCAAACAGGTGTGGTTCCTTCCGGAATTTCCAGTTCCTGTGCCCTGCTGTCTTCATTTTTTGATATGAATTGGTCAAGACCTTGTTCCTTCCACATATTCTTTTCAATATTGAAGGATCGGGTCTGATGTCTCTTGAACTCCAGGCCCTCTTCTCTGCAGCTATCAAGATACTCCATATACTCGCCATAGTCGAAGACCGTGTCTTCAGCCATAATTTCATACCTGCCCCTGAGAAAGTCCTCTCTGATTTGCAGCAGTTCATCTGCACTGACAGGATAAAAGGATATCTGGTCAAAAAAGTTCAACAGCCAGGGTTTCCCCTCCCGGAAGCTCTTTGTAACCCTTATGGGATTCCAGGTTTGAAGGGTTCTGCCAAACAACTGGTATCCCCCAGGCCCCTCCATGCCGTATATTCCCATGTAGGCTCCTCCGATTCCCACTGCATTTTCCGGGGTCCAGGTTCTTGCAGGATTATACTTGGTAGTAACCAGCCTGTGCCTTGGGTCCATGGGTATGCAAACCGGAGCCCCCAGATATACGTCCCCCAGGCCCAGGACTATGTATCGGGCCTGGAAAATAATATCTTTGACTTTTTCAAGGCTCTCCAGGCCGTTAATCCTTCTGATGAATTCTATATTGCTGGGACACCAGGGAGCATTGGGCCGGACATTCTGATAATACCGCTCCACTGCCAGCCTGGCTCCCGGATCATCCCACGACAGCGGCAGTTTTATTTTTCTGGACTTTATCTTAAAACCGTTCAGGTCACCTATCTGCCCGTCCAGCATTACAATTCTGTCTGCCAGTTCCCGTATGGACATCCTGCCCGAATCAATATGAAGCTGCAGGGAACGTATGCCTGGCGTAGCATCTATCAGGGGAATGTCACCACAGCCTTTTACCGCCTCCATCAATGCATGCACCCTGATTCTGAGCCTCATTTCAATTTCCATGGCACCATATTCACAAAGTATGTATTCATCTCCCGCACAGCGGATTACAAAGTCATCTCCCTCCTCTTTTTCTATCCTCCTCAAAATAGGATAAGACGGGGTAATTGTTTCTGTCTCATTGATTTCCGGCAGAGCCTTCATATTTCCCTCTTTTATTGAGGCTATAAAGGCTTCCTGCTCCAATCTTATCTTTTGGGCGGTTTCAATTGTTATGAGCTTGAATCTCACTTTGCTGCCGGGAGCCAACTGTCCTGTCTTCCACAGTTCCCCGGAGGGTATTGTTACTGGGCAGACAAAGCCTCCCAGGCTTGGACCGTCCGGCCCTAAAATAATGGGCATGTCTCCCGTCAGATCAAGTGTACCTACCGCATATGCAGTGTCGTGTACATTTGAGGGGTGAAGGCCTGCTTCACCGCCGTCCTCTCTTTCCCACAGCGGTGCAGGACCCAAAAGCCTCACCCCTGTGCGGTCGCTGTTGAAGTGTACCTCCCACCAGGTTTCAGTCAGTTGCTCCAGGTAGTCCTTTTTCAAAAACTCCTCCGTACAATGGGGACCTGCTACCACTCCGATTTCCATCACTTCCGTTATCTCCGGCACCAGTACCTTATTGATTGAATAGGTAATACCTTCCGCTGCCTCCGTAACCTGCAGCAGATCCCCGGTGCGGAGACACCTGCCCCCGTGGCCTCCAAAGCCTCCCAGGGCAAAGGTTGAAGCGCTGCCCAGATACTCTGGAACATCCAGTCCCCCCTGAACGGCAAGATATGCCCTTATGCCCCTGGCGGCTTTCCCAAGTTCCAGCTCCTGCCCCGCCTTGACCTTGACGGCCCGGTACATGGGTATGGGTGCTCCGTCAAGTCTGGGCTTCATATCGGCACCTGTAATGCAGAGGATGAAGTCGTCTCGGAATCTGTATTTCCCTCCCCGGAGCGTAAACTCCAATCCGGCGGCCTGAGGGCAGTTTCCCAGGAGCTGGTTTGCAATCCTGAAGTTCAGATTGTCCATGGCTCCGCTGGGAGGAACGCCTATATCCCAATAGCCTGTTCTGGCAGGGTAATCCTGAACACTGGTCTGTACACCTCCGTCAAGCACCTCGATTTTATGCTCCCTGTATTCAAAGCCCTCCAGCATTCCTGTATACAGCAGGCCTCTCTGATATTCCTCAGTATTTATAAATGCATTTATATACTCAATGTTTGTGGTAACACCATAAACGGATGTTTCCCTTAACACTACTTTCATTTTTGCTATTGCTTCCTCACGGGTATCCGCTTTGACTATGAGCTTTGCCAGCATGGGGTCATAGTTTGTGGTAATGACGATATTGTCTCTTATCCAGGTTTCAACCCTTGCCTTATCTGAAAAATGCAGCTTGTCAATTTTTCCTCCGCTGGGCGCAAAATTTCTTTTGCCGTCCTCAGCATATATTCTGGCCTCAATGCTAAAGCCCCGGGGCTTTGAAAACAACTGCCGCAGGTTCTTAAGCTCACCTGCCGCCTCTTTGACCATCCATTCGACCAGGTCAATACCCAGCACCTCTTCCGTTACTCCGTGTTCAACCTGGAGTCTGGTGTTCACCTCCAGAAAATAAAACTTTTCGGTTTTTGTATCATACAGGAACTCTACCGTTCCGGCACTTCTATAGCCTACAGACAGGGCAAGCCTTTGTGCGGCCTCCTGCATTGCCTCTCTGGTCTGCTCCGAGATACCCGCCGCAGGACATTCCTCCACTACTTTCTGGTTTCTTCTCTGTACGGAACAATCTCTTTCTGCCAGTGCCGCAACCTCTCCATATTCATTGCCGAATATCTGCACCTCTATGTGTCTTGCCTTTTCCAGATACTTCTCCAGAAATATTCCCGCATTGCTGAAATTAGTCTTTGCCAGATAGCTGCAGGCTTCGTAGGCTCCTGCCAGTTCCTCTCTGTCCCGGCAGACCCTCATACCTATTCCTCCGCCTCCTGCGGTGCTCTTCAAAATTACCGGATAGCCCAGAGAAGCTGCCGCTTTTACAGCCTCATCCACATTTTTTAAAAGTCCCGTACCTTCCAGCATGGGAACCTCTGCCGTCCGTGCCAGCTCCCTGGCAGAATGCTTTAGGCCGAACAGTTCCATCTGCATGGGTGTAGGGCCGATAAACACAATGCCCTGGTCGGCACATTTCCTGGCAAATTCGCTGTTCTCACTTAAAAATCCATATCCCGGATGAATTGCGTCGGCACCGTTTTCCCTTGCAATCTCCAGAAGCCTGTCACCATTCAGATAGGTGTTTGTGACCGGACCATCTCCCAGACATATTGCTTCATCTGCATAGTCTGTGTGAAGGCTGTCCTGGTCCGCTCTGGAATAAACCGCTAAAGCTTTTACATTCATTTTTTTAAGAGTGCGTGCTATTCTCACTGCTATTGCACCCCGATTGGCTATTAAGACTTTATTGAACATATTATCTCCCATCTACGCGCATAGTGCGTACACAAATAGTAATGAAAGACACGTAGTGGCTTTCGCTGCGTGAAAGCCACTTTGACTTGCCACATGTATCTTTCACGCTATCTACCTCATCCACTTGTATTGTCACTGCCTCAGGAATTGTCACCGCCTTGGTGCAGTATTCCGGTTATTTCTTTTCGTAATGCAATGAATTCCTGTGTATCCTTCAGTTCCAGATCTCTTTCATACGGCAGGAATACCGGGATATCCGCTATGAACCTGCCGGGCCTCTGACTCATGACAAGAATCCGGGTAGACAAATAAACCGCCTCTTCAATATCATGAGTTACAAATATTACTGTTGTTTTCTCCTTCTGCCATATCTTTCTGGTCAGCAACTGCATATTTGCTTTGGTCTGAGGGTCCAGTGCCCCGAAGGGTTCATCCATTAACAGCACTTCCGGACTGTTTGCCAGGGCCCTTGCTATTGCAACCCTTTGCTTCATACCTCCTGAAAGTTCCTTGGGAAGTGCCTTGCGGAACTGTGAAAGCCCTATCAGGTCCAGATATTTGTTTACAATTACATCGGCTTTGTCCTTTGGGCACTTTTTTTCCTTAAGTCCGTAGCGTATGTTTTCCTCCACACTCATCCACGGGAACAGGGTATAGGTCTGAAAGACCATTCCTCTGTCGGCGCCGGGTCCTTTAAGAACCTGGTCATCCAGAATGATTGCACCCTCTGAGATATCATCCAGCCCGCCTATCATTTTAAGCAGCGTGGATTTTCCGCAGCCTGACGGGCCCACAATGCTGACAAATTCGTTCTCAAGTATGTCAAAATCCACATGATCGATGGCCAGCGTCTCTTTTTTTCTGCTCTTATATACTTTTGTCACATTTCTTCCGAAAATCCTGCTGTTTGCCACTCGGGCCTCAATTTGTGACCCGCTGCATATTTCCGTCCTAGTCGATTTTTTTCCCAACACTATTTGACTCCCCCTTCCGACCAGTAAAACAGCTTCCTGCTCACCAATGCAAAGGTTCTGTCAATCAGCAGCCCAAGCAGGCCGATTATTATAATACCCGCAAAAATGTAGGGGGTCTTTAAATATCTCTGGGCTTTCAATATGCTGTAGCCCAGGCCTGAGTTTGCGGCTACAAGTTCTGCAACCACAAGATAGGTCCACGCCCAGCCCATCATCATCCGCAAGGTGTCCATCAGTCTTGGCAGCATGGATGGAATTATTATTTTCCACAGTACCTTAAATCTTTTTGAGCCCAGTGTATAAGCTGCATTTATATAGTCCTCCGGTACGCTTCTCAGATCGTCTGCCACCATGGGAACCAGTTGAAAAAGGGTACCCAGAAATATAACTGCTATTTTAGCCTCTTCTCCTATACCCACCCAGACCATAATCAGCGGTACAAAGGCCGGAACAGGCAGATATCTGAAGAACTCTATCATAGGCTGTATAAATGCTTCGGTTACCGAGAAGCTTCCGGCCAGGATGCCCAGTACTATGCCCAGTATGACTGCATATATGAAGCCCATGAATATTCTGTAGCAGCTTATGTACAAGTCTCCCCATATGGAACCTGTTATGAACAGGTCCAGGATGGTTGACAGAACCCTTCCCGGAGTGGGCAGAAAAACCTGGTTCACCGCACCTGAAACACTGGCTGCCTGCCAGACAGCTATCAGTATGACAAAGGACATGGCAGCTATGAAAATATATAATTTTTTATCAATACTCTTGCGTATTTGAAATAGTTTGTTCATCAGTTTTCACCTCTTTTATTCGTAAGAGCCTGTTTTAAGCCTGTTCTGAGTTTTTTAAGCCCGGTTTTCCACCGCTGTTCCTTTTGGAGGACCCGCCCTGACTTAACCTGTAGCGCTAGTTAATAAAGTCTTGAAGAGACAGGTTTGCTCACGCGAGGACGACTTTAAAGAAATGCGCAGTATGATTAAAAGCTTTTTGCTGAAATTGTACTTCCAAGTGTAAGCTTACACTTGGAATATTACAGCCTGCTGATTTTGCAGTTAAATTGACAGGATGTCAGTTTAAGCATCCGAGCAGCCTGGTTACCACGTTTTTAACTAGCACAACGAGTTAATTCATGCTTGTATCAGGCACAGGATTGGATTTTCTTCCCTTGAGAACTTCTTTCAGGTAATAGCTGTTGACAAGCTTTGCTGAATCATCCGGCAATTCGCCTATCAGGTTCACACCTTTTAAAAATTCTGCTATCTTAAGCGCGGTATAGGGTAAATAGCTGTAGTCCTCAGCCTTGTTGTCCATGGTGTCGATTCCCTCCTGGATAGTGAACAGTTTGGAGCCGCTCATGGCAACTCTCATCTCCGCCTCGCTTATTTGGGCTCCCTTGGCCATATCCTTTATAGCCTTATCCTCATTTGCCACATAGAAATCCATAGCATCATAGTAGGCGTTAATCACATTTACAATGTCCTGCTTTCCGTTTTCAAGCATACCCCCTCCTGCCACCAGCACATCGGGAATAAGGCCCGGAGTGTCCTTTGAGGAGGTCAGCAGCTTGGAATCCTTTTTTGCCAACGCCTGGCTTAAGGACGGCTCCCACAGACATGCAGCATCTACCTTGTCAGACAGGAACGCAGGTGCGGAATCGGATATTGACAGGTTCACCATATTTATGTCGCTTTCCTTCAACCCTGCGGTTTTGAGCACATTCAACAGGAAGAAGTGCTCTATGGTTCCATATTCCGTGGCAACCGACTTACCCTTCAAGTCCGCAATGCTGTTCACCGAGGAATTGGCTACCAGCCCGTCTGCACCGTTGGAATTATCCAGCACCAGCACACTTTCAAGCTTTATCCCATTTATGTAAGGTGCAATTGTGTCGGGGGTGGCTATGGAAAGCATGTCCAGCTGGCCTGTTGAAAAGGCCTGTACGCTGTCGCTGTAAACCGGGAAATTAACAAGTTCAACCTTGACATTATTCTTTTTGAAGAAGTCCTCTTCCTGGCATATGTACCAGGTATAAAAGGCAGGATAGGCTGAAACGCCCAGTTTATATGTTTTTCCTTCAGAAGCTCCCTTTTCGTCACCGCTGCCGCAGCCCGCAAGGGAGCTGGCGATAAAAGCAGTTGACAAAAGCAGTACTAAAACTTTTTTAATTATTTTTCTCATGGCTATAATCTCCTTTTCATTTACATAAGCGCATTGTCGTTCTTCTCTCCGGTCCTTATCCTGATGACTTCCTCGGCCTCCAGGACAAATACCTTTCCATCTCCGGGATTTCCGGTTTGATTCACCTTTTTCACAACACTGATAAGGCGGTCCACATCTTCATCCCGGCAGAATATTTCTATCATCTTCTTGGCTATAAACGGATTGTCCATATGGTTCACCAGGCTTTCTTCGTTGCCTGCCACAAAGGAACCTTTCCCGCTGCCCTTTCCTCTGCCCAGTACATCCTTTACACTCATGGAATGAAAGCTGTTTTCCACCAGTGCAGCCTTGGTTTTAAAGTACATATTGGGACGTATGAATATATATACCTGCTTCATAAGACCTCCTATTCTTCCAGCCCGGAGCTTATGGTAACCGACTTCTGGACAGGCATGATAAATATTTTTCCGTCTCCGAACATCCCATTCTTACTTGTACGGGCCGTTTGGATTATGATTTTCTTTATCTCCTCCTCCGCTTCGTCCGGCACTACCATCATGATCATTTCCTTGGGCAGCTCGTCATAGCTTATATTGCTTACCTTCAGTCCTCTTTGCTTGCCTCTGCCCAGAATGCTGTATCTCGTTGCGGATATGTAGCCCGCATCACATAGTGCGCTCAGTACTTCGTTTGCCTTTTCGGGTCTTACCACTGCTTTTATCAGTTTCATAGCCTTAATTCCTTTCCGCCGCAGCCGCGGCATACTTATTTATAAGCTGTTGTTTTATGCGGTCTTGATACTGTCTTAATGCGGTCTTGACGCTTTATGCTCTTTAATTCCATATAAGAACCTTGTTTGTGGTTGGCCTGAAGCCGCTGCACGGGTTGTTTATCTGCGGACAATTGCTTATGAGCAGCATTGTGTCATTCAACGCCTCAAACTCCACATATGAACCGGGACTGGAAATACCGTCCATAAATTCGAACCTTCCGTCGGGAAGCTTTAATATCTGGGCAAACAGATTTATATTTGGAACCAGATCCGATTTTGAATACCTGTCTGCATGCCCGGCAAGCTGTAAAATGAAGCTGTCCCTGCAGGTCTTCATGTGCAGGGTGTGATGTCCATACCTGACAGTGTTGCTTTCAGTGGCGCAGGCACCTCCCATTGTGTCATGGCAGGTGCAGGTATCCGCCACCATTTTGAGCAGCTCTTTACCTGATTCTGTAACAAATACGGTGCCTGCATTTATATACAGCTTTTTTTGCCTGACAATTGTTTGGGTCGCACTGTAGTGGTCTTCCGGATTATGCAGGTCATAAATCAAAAGATCCAGGCCCTGGTTGCCCTCCAGGTCTATTATTCTCAGTGTCTGGCCTCTCCGCAAGGGATGCATCCAACCCTCTCCGGCAGGTATGAGTTCCTCATATACTGCATCGCCCGGTTCTTTTTTGCTTAAAGTTTTTTCAAATCGAATCATATTTTCACCCCTTATATCCCCAGCAACAAGTCATATTCCCAGGTATTTTCAAACGCCCTTTTAGTATATTCCGAATAATTTACGCAAAAATCCAGTTCATCAGCCCTGGCCGCAGGCAGAACCTCTATTCTTACGGGAACCGAAGGATAATTCACCGCTTCATCCATTGGATTAGGCGTGTTTGATAAAACAATATAAACATCCATTTCCGTCCTGATAGCAACTGCTGCGCCCTTTTTGCAGTGGTTTTTGCAAAAGCTTAAATTGCCGGTCTCATCCGCCTCCACCTTGGAGAAAAAATTCACCGGAGGCATCAAGTCCTTTTTACTCATTCCATTCTTTATAAGCTCATTTATAAAGTTCTCCTGACCTGCTTTCAAATAGTCGTTTCCCTGCTTCTGATAGCTGGTAAATCCGTATTTTTCGTCTGTCATCTTTCTGGTGGTGCAGCCTGCTATGCTGTCATGCCAGCCCAAATCGTCTTCGACTATGCTTGCCATGGCCCGCCCGCAGTCGCTGATAATGGCGTGGCCTTTTTTCAAATAAAAGGTATGCTGTGCCTTCAAGGTATCAGGTGCATTGTAGTGCTCGCTGAGATTCCGCACATTGTACAAAAGCATTCCCAGGTTTGCTCCGTCCCCCTCCGCCGTAAAGCGTATAAGGCGTTCCTTGCAGATATTGCCCGACCATCGGTCTCCGGGCATCAATACTTTTTGCCAGATTACGTTCATACTGCCGCCCCCTTTGCGTGAATTTCCTGTTCATTCCAGATAATCACATGAACCGGAGTGGGATTGTATGCGTTGCATGGATTGTTTATCTGCGGGCAATTGCTTATGAGAACCATGGTATCGCACAAAGCCTTCATTTCCACGTAATACCCTGGTGCGGACAGGCCGTCGTCAAACTTCAAAGCTCCCTCTTCAGTAACCGGCACATTCATGAAAAAATTTATGTTTGGCGCCAGGTCACGCTTTCTGACGGTCTCACCGTTTTTTGCAAGCTGGAGCATAAAAGAATCCCGGCAGTTGTGCATATACATCTTTTCTCTGGAATATCTCACCGTATTGCTCTGGGAGGAACATGCCCCGCCAAGGGTGTCATGCCTGCCGCATAAATCCGCAGTGATTTCCAGAAGAGGCTTGCCCGACTCGGCTCTCAGTATGCTCCCTGTAGTCAGGTAGATATTTGCCTGAGAGACAATTGTTGCAACGGCACTATAGTGGTCCTGTGGATTATGTAAATCATAGAAAGTGGTATCCACTGCCTGGTTGCCTCCCAAATCGATTATTCTGAGGCTCTGTCCCTTTAATAGCTCATGAATCCAGCCGTCTCCCGCCAGAATTGTCTCTTCGTATACGGCATCCTCTACTTTCAAAAAGCTCTCTTTTTTAATAAAACCCAACATATTGTCCCCCCTATTCACCAGCCAAGTAAATTTATATAGTCCCAGGTATTCTGAAAGGCCCTGTAATTTTCAGGTCTGAAATTGACGCAATAATCGTTCAGCTCTACTTCCGGAGCCTGGAAAACTTCCACGGTTACAGGCACAGATGGGTAATCGGCTCGATTGTCCAGAGGATTGGGAGTATTTGATAATATGAGGATGATATCCATCTCAGTTCTCAAAGTGACGAAAGCTCCCTTTTTGCAATGATTTTCGTCATAGTGCATGCTACCGTCCTCCCGGCAGTAGACCCTGGAAAATAAATTCACACAGGGAACCATATCCCGTATTCCCAGGTCATTTCTCACCAGCTCAACTGCAAAATTCTCTTCGCCGCTCTTAAGCCAGTCGTTTCCCACCTCCTGGTATTTCGTTTCTCCATACTTTTCGTCCGTAGCCAGCCTGGTAGTGTGTCCCGAAATGCTGTCATGCCAGCCCAGGCTGTCTTCCACAATACTGGCAAGTACCCTTCCGTTATCGCTCAGGAGTATGTTTCCCTTTGTCAGATAGGCACAGTGCTGGGCTTTCAGGGTATCCGGCATGTTGTATCTTTCAGAAGAGTCCCACATGTTATATATAAGCACGGACAGGTTGGCACCGGCTTCATCGGCTCTGAACTTCAGGTATCTGCCTTTGCCGATGTTTCCTGACCATTTCTCACCCGGCTTTAAGGTTTTAGTCCAAATACTTTTCATATTTTTACCTCCTTTTACAATTCAAACCACAAAAATTGAATAAAAAAAATAACAAACAGTGTTGTTTGTTATTTTGCTTCACATACAAACGCGGCCGTCTTTCCCATACCACGTTGTATGCAACAGTATTTAAATGTTGCTTAAAGTATATTACAATACCATATTGACCACAATTGAACTAAATACTGATTTTTCTGAAATAAATAGAACTTTAGGAGAATGAACCCTACTCCTAAAGTTCTATTTATCTTTGCTCCCCGAATATTTTCAAAAGCTGCATCCTGCTGTTTATGCCGATTTTGGTGAAAATGTTATAGACATGCTTTTTTACGGTGGATATGCTGATCATGTATTTATCGCTGATATCCTGATTTGACAAGCCCTGTATCATCATTTGAATTATTTCTTTTTCTCTTTTTGACAGCTTGTAGCTTTCCAGTTCATCAAAATTTATTGAAAGCCTGCCCCCCAGGGATTTACTGCTTTTTCTCAGGGAGTGGATAATATTTGTCATATGGTCCTTTACCAGATGAAGTATTCTTATATCCCTGTCCGAAAAATCCCCCAGGTCTGCCGAGCGGAATAAATTCAAAACTCCCAGTACATTTCCTTCTTTTATGAATATGATACCGCAGCCGTATTCAATATTCTGCGGCTTTAAGAACCCCAGGTAAAGCTCGCTCTTAACCCTTAGGGAATTCTCCAGTATTTCAGTATCTTTAAATACCAGTGTTGAGGAATCATTGATTATATAATTAATATAATCCACCTTGTAAAAATGATCTATATACAGATTTTTCATCTTTTCGCTTATGTTTATAAAAGAACTGTTTTCAGCATTAATCTCATTTTCCTCAGAGCTCATCAATATAAAGCCCTGGGAGTAAGGAATCAGTCCCCGGATAATCTTTAAAAACCTGTCTGCAATTTCATGCTCATTGTCCATTGAATAGATTTCAAGCAGAAGTTCATTTATTCTGTTCCATTCCATTTCCTTTAAAGTTACCATAAGACCTCACAATAAAGCATAATATTTGCTTTATTTTAGCATATTAAGCCGTTTTATACAATAAATTATGAAACCCCGGCTGAGTGCCTGAAGCCGCTTTAAGCTGCCTGAGGCAGACGGCTGGCCGACTGCTCACCGGTCTGCCGCCTTTAAACTTGAGAAAAGCACTCCTTTAAAGAAGTGCTTTTGATAACGGTTATATTCCTTCGTTCAGTTGTCTTACAGGTCTGGCTTCAATATAGCCCCGGTAGCCCTGGGGTTCAAGCTGAAATGCCGGTGCGGCCTCCTCCGCCCACTGGAAACCGTAAAGCTGTGGGTTATACTTTTTTATCACATCCCACAATTCTTCAATAGCTTCTCCAAAATTCTCGTCCTCATAGGGCTCGCCCTGGAAAACCATCATCTTACATGGCTCAAGGTCAATGATTTCAAAACCCTCCGGGACTTCTCCCGCGTAGTCACCGGGAACCTCCACGCCCTGAATGTATCTGGAAGTGCCGGGCTTTATAAGCCTGCCGGGCAGCCACATGCCTGCAGGTTCGTACATGGCTTCCCTTATGCTGGACAGCACTCCCCATACATCACAGCCCACCTCTTCACAGTACTCAAAATAGTGGGAGGCTTTAAGCCCTCTCTTCATAATCAGTTTTCTGGCCGGTCTTTCCACTACCTGGACAAATACAGTATTGGTGCTTTTTTTCTCAGACATCTTGTTCTCTCCTTTTTGCAGTGTAAGGTAATAGTCACGAATACGGTGGGGCATAAAAAGCTGTATGGGCCCGGGATTCTCACTATACCTTTTAGGGGACATGCCGAACTGCCTATTGAAGGCTCTTGTAAAACCTTCGTGGGAATCGAATACAAAGTCAAACGCCACATCCACAATTTTGGTCCGGTTGTCCCTGAGCTGTATGGCAGCCTTGCTCAGCCTCAGTGCTCTCAGGTATTCAAACGGCGACTTGCCGGTAAGCTCTTTGAATATTCTTGCAGAATGCCATTGTGAATACCCCGCAGCCCTTGCAAGGTCACCAAGGGTAACAGTTGAATTGATGTTCTCGCTGATGTAATCCTGCATCCGCTGCACTGCATTTATTACTTCCCATCGCTCCATGTTCTCACCTCCTTGATATAAGGATACCAACTTATGGCTTGATTTTCTTGACGCTGGTTGCTAAGATGTTTTCAAGTGCGGGGAGGCACAAGCTAAAATCACAGACTTAACTTATAAAAATTATATCATTTAATTGAAATTACATATCAGCAATCCTATTTTAAGTTACAACAAATAAATTGATATCATGACAATTTCATTCAAATTATTGCTTTAAATGTCAATCAATAGTAATATATTTATAATAAAATTTATAATTTGGGAGGTATTTTATGGAAGCAGCCTTTAGTGAACTTCAATATGCATACAGTTGTACCCGCGAGTTGGAAAATCGTTTAGGTAGTTCCTGCTCATGTGCGCCCTATTTTCCCACATTAATTGAAGAAGCAAAGTTTGGCTTTGATGTGGCTATCGGTTCCTTATATGCTCCTGTATTCCTACAGTATAAAGTTGCGGACTATATGATAAGAAAATCAGCCAGAAACTGGAAGGAGTTTTCTTCTTCTTTTTTCCGTTTTTCAGTTTATCCGGCAACCAAATCACCGCAGCATAACAGGCTTAAGTCCTTAAGCACGGTTTTTCCTTTTGTTTACTATTGTTCCTCCGCTTTTGTTGATTATGACCAATTCGATTCTTTTCACACTCATGGCCGGATAGTGGACAATAGTGTATTTATAAATCTGTGTACAATTCCCAAAAATAGTGGAAATGCTGAACATGACATAATATTTCAGACTGCACCCTGGAGATACCGCTGGTGTTCAGATCCAATAGAAGTAAAAGGTACAAACGGTTGGGACGAACTTGCAAAAACAATACGTGAAAAAAGAGAGCATTTTGATACTATTGATAACATTTATAAAAAATTGACCAAATACATATTTACCCTTTTAAATATCGCTGAACCTGATGGCAATAATGACTTTCAAGATACAACCCTCGAGCCGGACAGATGGACTTATATTTCCCATCTTTTAGGGATGTATTTTAATAGTTCATTGGTTTTATTGAAGTATAAAGATAAATAGCAATACAGCTCAGTCCCCACGGGACTCAGATATGTCTGTTTTTCTCGGACTGGAATCTGTTCCAGGATTGCCTGCAAAATAAGACTCCTGTAAATTCGGAATATCCTTGAGCACCGAGAAATCCTTTATATTGTTGTTTTCAAAATGTATACTCATAATATTCGGTAAACTTCCAAGTGCCCTTATATCCTCGATTTTATTGTAGTCAAGGCTGAGACTTTCCAGACCGGACAGTCCGGAAATGCAAGCAATATCCCTTATGGCATTGTCTTTTCAGCCGTACAAATTTGCCTATGGGTGTTATATCAGAAACACCCATATCATCCAAATACAGTACTTCCAAATGCTCCAGATTTCTCAAAGCGGACAAATCGGTAATTGTATTGTTGGAATCGCCATTACGCCCGTTTCTTATCGGCATGCTGTCATACTCATTGGTTATTGAACTTAATCATTATCCTGTTATCCATCTCTGTCGTTAAACTCTTATCAGCTATGGGTGAATGATTGCTCTGTGAAACAGTATCTTCATTTACCTTGCCTGCATCATCCAATGCACTTTGATTATAATATTTGAATATTAACAGCGTTACTGTAAAAGCAATTATAACAACTATAGCTTTTTCATTTTGCCTCCAATAATTTAAATCCGGAAACTGGAAAAAGGTTACACAGGTACTCCAATAGTAACATCCCCAGCCTCTATTTGTAAACAAAAAGAAGCCTTAAGCAAAACTCTTTCGTTTTGAAGTAGGCCCCTCCTGCAATATTTGAAACATTTGAACCGTGTCTATCAGGGCTTAAAATCCTTTAAACCATAAACTGCCCGCACCGTCATATCCCCCATATGTAATCAAGGGTTTTTTATCATCAGTTTTCACCTTGAATATTACCCAGCCTTCGGCAGACTGACCTTTAAATAAAGCTGAATTTAAAGTCTCAGCAGGCAGCTCTGAACTCTTTATAGATTCATATGTACTGCCTTTTTCGGAGACTAATAAAAATGAGGCGTTAAAAACAAAGATGGCCCTGTTTTCATCTGTATTTTTAATATGAAATTTTACTTTTGCAAAAAGGTACTCATAGCCAGCCTCTAATTTCAAGTCCTTAATTTCGGTTTTAGTTATCAAATTCTTTACCTTGTCACCCCTGACTATTTCCTTAACTGTAATATCAGCGGTATACGCCTGTGAAGTCAGAGTCTGGGTTTTACCTACCGGAGCCGGATTATTACGGGAATTTGTATTTACTGCAGGTGCTTCGCCAAGAATAAGCTTTTTGCCCTTGGTATCTACCTTATACTTAATTCCCAGATTTCCAGCAAGTTGTTTCAGGCTTGAATAATATTCACCGTTAATTGTGACAACATCCTGTTTAACTGTTTTGCCATTTATTGAAGTAGCAAAAGCGCTTTTAACTGCTGTGAGATTTGACGCTGCAAATGAAATGGAACCGGTTAACAGAGCACCAATAATAAGTCCTGCTATAAACTTCTTCAATATAATCACTCTCCCTAAAATTTATATTATTAAATTTACTATATGTTGTAAAATATTACAAGTACTTGAATTATTGTTCATTCCAGTATTTGCACGTTTAACAAAAACAGGGGTAACACTGCTTAAGTCAATCAAAGCCATATTTAAACCTCAGGTTATATGTGAAAATTGCATTTATTCCATTTATGGATATAATTTTGCGAAAGCAATAATATCATATAGTTAGGAGATTTATGTTACATCAGTTATTGGGGAGGGGTTTTTATGAAGAAAATATTTTTAATAATGTTAATGTCAATATTTTTTTCTTTTGTTTTCTTTTCAGGCTTTACTCTAAGCGCAGTCAAGGATACCTCCTCTCCAAAGATAAAGTACAGTGACCCTGAAAATAATGCTTCAAATGTGACTATTAATAAGTCAATTAAAATCTTCTTTAATGAAAAGATTAAAAAGGGTACAAATTTTGAAAAAATAGTATTGACGGATAAGTGGGGAAATTCTTTTCCCATAAGATTATTTGTGACTTCTGACTGCCTTGCTGTAGTCCCCTCCGGCAATCTTGAAAATAATACTGCTTATGTCTTGAAAATAGCCAAAGGGGCAGTTAAGGATTTGTCCGACAACATGCTTATAACTCCCTTCAATCTCAGCTTCAGAACAGGAATTAAGGCGGAAGAAACTCCTGTAAAAGCTCCCGTGAAAACTCCTCAAACAACTCCACCGGCCGTTACAGCACCGGTCATAACGTCACCGGCCCCCTATGCCATGTTAATAACCTCATCCTCAGCTATCTCACTTTCAAACAAGGTTACTTCCTCAGACGGCTTGAATGTTTACATCTACTTCGGGAAAAATTATGTTGAAGCCAATGAGATTCAAGCGAAATACTCCCCAAACTGCCTGTTTGATTTTCAGCCGGCAGAATATATAGTTACGATATATGGAACTTCCCATGTTATTTTATCAGGTGACAACAGGACAAAACCTCTTCTGACTAATCCGTTATATGTAGGTGATTTAAACTTCAGAGAGCATTTGTACTCATTATTTGAACTGGATTATTACGAGTCGGCCATAAGGCCGTTGATTGAAGGTATGGGGAAATAAACCGGGATTATTTCGGGAAAGAGAGTAAAGGTGCAATTGTTAGCATTGGTGGTGGGTGAGGCTGCCGCTGATCCAGTCTGCCATATGCATCGGTTTCTTCTTATGGCTTGCAGCTCAGCAAATTCGAAATACATATGCGAAGTCCAATCGCTTTTTTCTTGAAAACTTCCTCAATAAGAAATATAATTTCAATAACAAGATGTTTTTTTGAGAGGAAGCCAATATGGAATATATCAGCACAAAAGAAGCGGCGGAGAAATGGGGCCTTACCCCTCGGATGGTGGTCTACCACTGTGTCAATGGGCGCATCAAGGGTTCGCAGAAAATCGCAGGTGTGTGGCTGATTCCGGGGGACGCCACCCGGCCTGAGGACAGGCGAAAAGGAAACGGGAGCAAGCCCATGGTAAAAAACCCATGACGCCGTTATTCCCTCCCAGGCACAAAGGAGAAAAGCATACCGGATCGTTAGAGGCGGTACCTATCAAACCTTTTACACATAAGTACGGGCTGTCATTGCTTCTGATAGCGGCGCTTTTCACGGTTCTTGCGCTGAGGCTGATGGTCAGGCCGCCGGAAGGTCCTGAAAGCGTCACGGTCAGGTCGCAGAACGGCGTGTATGATCTGACCGGCCTTGCGGACTTGGATGAAACGCTGATCCGTCTTGCTCCGGCAGGAACCTATTACCCCAATACATATTTGTCACCGGAAAATGCGGCTGCCGCTGTTCCCGAAAGCATTGACCGCTACAAAGAAATCCGCGCCGACTACCTCTCTCAGCGGTTTGTTCTGAGACTCCCGGATACCAGCGAGGTTTACACCCTGACCATTGCCCTCTCCGGCCGCCACGCCATGCGCGTCTATGTAAACGGCAGCCTGACTGCCCAGGCCGGTCATCCGGGAACCACAAAGCAGGACACCGAGGTGTGGGAGAACAACATCACCTTCGACGCGGCAGCCACAGACGGCAAAATGGATATCATTCTCCACAGCGCCCAATTTTATCATGTTAAACGGGGCGCGTCCCTTGGGTCGCTGAGCTTGAGTAAATCAGGAACCGTCCCTGATTCGTTTTCCTTTGACCGAATCAAGGGGATGGCCGTCGCAGGTGCGTTTTTGTGTGCGGCGGTACTGCTGCTGGGCATTTACCTGCTGCTGTCGCGTACAAAAGCAACCCTGTATTTTGCGCTGGCCTGCGTTGTCATGGCATTGCGGGAATGCCTGCAAAGTCAGGCATGGACATACTTTCATATTCCCGGCAACCTCTCCTTTATGCTGGAATATTTAAGCGTAGTGCTGCTGACCGTATTTCTTTCGCTGTATCTCGGACAGTATGCCACAGGGAAATTGCTGCTGGGCGTTCAATATACGGCGATTTTCGGCTCCTGTGTTTACGGACTATGCGTATTGCTTGGAGATTCCATCTTCTATACCTCAGTGCTGGGCTATTATCAGATACTGCTTGTTTTGTGCATCGTTCCCGGCATTGCCGGGCTGTTTTGGAACATGCGCAGCCCGACAAAGGAACAGGGCGCCGCGATATACGGCATCGCGGTCTTTTTCCTTGCCGCTTTGTCGGATATTTTGATGTACAGCGATTTGTTCGGCGACGGGCCCAATGCGCCCATATCGGAAATGGCCATGCTGGTGTTTGTGCTGGCGCAGACGGTTTCCCTGTTTCTGATGAACAACCGGGTGCTGGCCCAGGCCAAAGAAGCGGAACAGAAGCTGGAAACGGAAAAGAATGCGCTAGAAGCGCTTAACCGGCTGAAAACCGAGTTTCTGGGTAATGTCTCCCATGAACTGAAAACACCGCTGACAGTGATGTCCGGCTATGCGCAGACCACCAAACAGCTTGCCCAAAATCCGGATACGCTGGAGGGCGGCGAAGTGTCCCGCCGGATGACCCTCATTTCATCCGAAGCGGAGCGGCTTTCCCTGATGGTGGGACAGGTTCTGGAGGTGACCCGCATGGAGGAAGGGCGTATGGTCATGGAGCCGGTGCGCTGCTATGTGGATGAAATCATTCATGCCGCCGTTGAAACTCATTACCCCATCCTGAACAAGAACCAAAACCGGCTGGACATCCGCATCGAAAGCGGGCTTCCCGCCGTCCATGCCGACCCGGTGCGAATTTCTCAGGTTATCGTCAACCTGATTTCCAACGCGGTGCGGTTTACGGCAAACGGTCTGATTACCGTGTCCGCAAGGCGGGAGGGTTCTCATATCCTGGTCTGCGTGTCGGACACCGGTGTTGGAATCGCGGCAGAGCGGCTTCCCCATATTTTTGAACGCTACAGCAAAAAACACAAATCCGGGGTTGGTCAGGATACCGGCACCGGACTTGGGTTATACATATGCAAGCATATCGTGGAGCAGCACGGCGGAACAATCTGGATTGAAAGCCAGGAAGGGCATGAAACCAAGCTGTTTTTCACTCTGCCCGTACTGTAAAGGCTAATACCGCACCTTGCTGAATATGTACTCGTTTTTGCAGGGGCTGGACAGTTCAAACCAGCCGCCCTCATCGAACTTCATCTTTCTGCGCAGATTGGACACATGTGCCTTTACCGTGCCGGATGCCCCGGAGGACAGCTCGCCCCACGCACGGCGGTAGATTTCATTAAAGCTGAGCCGCTGTCCGGCAAACAGAGCGAAGCAGCCTAAAAGCTGCAGCTCTTTCAGCGTAAGCGGAATGCGATTTCCGTCCAAGGTGGCTTCTCCCGCCAGAAAATCAACAGTCAACGGAGGAAGCTCGATTTTCCCGGCGGACATGACCCCGTTTCTGCGAAGCTGCGCCGCTACATGGGCGCTCAGTACATTCAAGTCATAGGGTTTGGTGACGTAATCGTCACCGCCCTGAAGCAGTCCTTTTATCACGCTCTCATTTTCATCCCTGCAGGTCAGGAAGATGATGGGGGCGTTTGTTTTTTGCCGCAGCTCGGCGCAGAAGTCAAAGCCGGAGCCGTCCGGCATCATCACATCTAAAAGAATCAGGTCAGGGGCGTGTTCCTCCAGCAGAAACCGCGCCTCTGCAAGGGTCGCCCCGCAGATTGCCTCATATCCCTTGCCCTCGAAATATTCCCGGTTGATTTCCAGCACGTTGGCTTCATCCTCTACCATTAAGAGCTTTATTTTCTTCATCCCCTCACCTCCATTTCACCGAATTATTTTACCATATTTTATATAAGAATGGAACGCCGAAAAGTTCTTTTAAAAAATGGTAAAGATTTCTTAACCTTACGCACAGGGAGAAATTTTTCTGCTACGATTTAAACTATGCCGGAATGTAAAAGCGGAACCGGCGGAAATGAGGTGATAACGTATGCTGAAAATTACCCGGGTGGACATTATAGACGGCCAGACCTTGGACATTGAGCTCAGTAACGGCCATTTGATCCTGTTTGATATCCGGCAGTTGCCGGAAACGGATCACATCTACGACAGCCTGCGGGACCTGGAGGTACTGCCCCGCCCCAGCACCGACGGCCGGAGCGTTTTCTGGCGGGACGGCCCCCGGCTTGCGCTGGAAGAAATCCTGCGCTGGCTGACAGTTCAAAAAAACAATGAATGAGGAGGTAATATTAAAAATGAAACGAACACTCAAAAAACTCGGCGCAGTGCTGCTGGCGCTGTGCATGGTGCTGACAATGATGCCGGCGACAGCTTTTGCAGCAGAAGAAAATGTCACCGTTTCAACGGCGACAGAGCTTAAAGTTGCGTTGGAATCAGCCACGCCCAAAAATATCACGGTGAACAACACCTTCATCCAAATGAATCTCACCACGGTGGGGGCCGACCACACGCTGAACATTGCCACAGGCCAGATAGTAGAGGTCATGGGCAGTATACTGACCATTCCCGTAGGTAAAACACTGACGGTAAAGGGCCCGGGAACCTTCAGGAATTGGTTGAAAGATGGTATCGAATTGGAGGGAACGCTCTCGTTAAAGGATGGGCTGACCTTTAATGTCATTAACAACAATACGGGTATGGGAGTGAACATCGGCTCCAGCGGAAAACTTCAATCGGTGGATTGTGCGATAGCCATAGGGAATTCCGATGCTTCCAGCTCCGGCACCATTGGAATTTCCTCTTTCGGTACCATTGATATTCAAGGCGGCACGCTCCAGATTTATAATCAATGTTTTGGTTCAACAGGATTTTTCTCCCTCAGTCAGATGACCGTGTCGGATGGATGCGAAATAACGATTGAGAACACTGGTGATGGGTCAGTTGGAATTCTCTCCTTTGCCAGCATGCTTATAACGGGGTCCACTCTTACCATCAAAAATAGCAGGCAGTCCGGCTCAAACACAGGACTTTCTCTGGTGGGTACTGCTGACATCGAAAGCAGCCAGGTTGTGTTTGAAAATGATGCAAACGGAGTGGCCATTGATCCTAGCGACGGAGCTTTGACCTTTAAAGAATGCGAGATCACGGCAAATACTTCAGAATGGGGCATTTTTTCTTCGTTGGGTACAGGATCAGTAGTCTATGAGGACTCTACAATCACCGTTCCGTCCGGCAAAGCAATGATAGCCCAAAATTTATCTTCAGTCGGGGGGGGCGGCGCCTCAAAGATTATTTTGGCAGAAGGCGCCGAGCTTCAAGGCTATCCCATGCAGGACCGCGGCACACCGCTGACCTCAACAGCCCCGGTAACCGTGGGCGCGGCGAACGCACCGGCCTCCCCCACAGGCTTGAGCGCGGGAACCTATACGTGGGATAGCACCTATTTTACAAAGAGCGTTGACACCACTGCTCCCACGCTTTCGGCTGGAACGGTAAACCGCACCAGCGATACGGAGGCTACCATCGGCTTTACCACCGGTGAAGCGGGCACTGCGTTCTATGCGGTAGTGAACAGCGGCGCAGCGGTTCCCACAAAGGAAAGTGTCGCGGGAGGAACCTCCCTTGGCATGGTTACCGGTACAGTTACCGGCAAAGCTGTTACCCTGATCGCCGGGGCAAAGGACATATATGTGGTGGTCAAGGATGCGGCAAACAACATCAGCGACCCGCTGAAAATAGAGGCTGCGGCGTATTCTGCGCCGATCGGCGACGCGGGCTGGACGCTGAATAACGGTCACCTGACCATCACCAGCGACGCAGGCATGACCGGCTGGATAGCTGCCGGCTATGACCCCAAGGCCTCCGTCACCGCCCTGACCATCGGCGAGGCCGTGTCCGGCATTCCAGTCAACGCGTTTGTTAGCTGCCTCCATCTGGCCACGGTAACCTTTGACGGCACACCGGCCGTGACAAGCATTGGCGGCAGCGCATTCTCTTACTGTGCCCTCACCGCCTTTACCATACCCGCCAATGTTAACGCGATTAACCCCACAGCATTTGTCGGCACCCCGATTACCACATTTACCGTGGCGGATGGTAATACAGACTTCAGCGTCTCCGCACAAAGTGGCGCGCTGCTGACAGACGGCGGGGCCACGTTGTACACCTTCCCTAAGGGGATAACCGGTGAATACACCGTGGAGGACGGCATTACCGCCATCGGCGGATTCGCGTTTGACGAAACTGATCTTTCCATCGTCGTCATCCCCGATACCGTGACCTCCATTGGGGACAATGCATTTCCGGGCGATTCCATGCTGACCGCCGTGTTTTTCGAGAGGAATAATCCGCCCGCCATCGAAGGCAACTATAATTTTCTATATTGCGATAAGCTATCCTCCATCTATGTTCCGGCGGGCGCAGTGGATACCTACAAGGAGGTACCCGGCCTGGCCAACTGCGTCGATATGATCAAGGCGAAACCCGATGAAAACCCTAGTGTCAACAACGAAGACGAGCTGAAAGTGGCGCTGGAATATGCGCTGCCGCAAACCATCACCGTCGCGGGACCCATCACACTGAGCGCGGCCGACGTTACAGTGGGCGCAGACCACATGCTGAACATTAACGGCAACACCCTGACCATCAGTAATAACAGGGGCATCATTACAAACGGCAAAGCCCTGACCATTAACGGCGGCGGCACGGTAAAGGTCGCCACCCCCGCCCAGAATGGTATTCGGGGCGGCAACGGTACCAGCAATATCGCCGGTGGTACGCTGAACCTTGTAAATGTCACGGTGGATCTGGAGAACACAGGCAATTCCGGCGGCCTGTCCAATATGGACATTACTGTGGGCAACAACGCCACCATCAATCTGAAGTCTCCGACAGCAGGAGGCCAGATCCGGTTAGGAAACGATAGAACCCTGACCATCAACACCGGCGCCGCGGTGAATGTCAATGCTTTTACAGACAGGGGCATTGACATCCTGGGAGGCACAGTGCATGTAAACGGCGGCACATTAAGCGTTAAGGTAGGTTCAGGGGTTAACCAGGGTATTTCCAGCAGCAAAGGCGGCAGCTTCCTGAAATATTCTTCCGGTACGCTTTCTCCCGAGGAGGGAAGCGGGCTTTATTTAATTGTGACCTCAAAGGTCGAAGGCATGGGCAACAAATTCAAGGACCGGGGCACGGTCTTTACCGCTCCCGGGCAGGTCGCGGTGGGAGCAAGTAACGCACCGGCCTCGGCAGCCGGCTTGACGGAGGGCACATATTTCTGGAACGGCAGTCTGTTTGAGAAACATGGGATCACTGTCACCACAGAGCCGCAGGATGCAACTGTCACACAGGGCGCAATCAGCGGATTCCTGTCGGCAGAGGGTACAGCCAGCAACGGCAATCCGATTGGTTATCAGTGGCAGCAGCGCAACGAAGTACCAGGGGGGGTTTTTTACAGTGAGATTGCCGGGGCGACAGGCAGCAGCTTTTCCATCCCGACGAATTTAACGGAGGGGACTTATATCTTCCGCTGCGTACTCACCGCTGCGGGCTGCCATGACGGGGATACACGCGATGTAACTGTGACGGTGAACCCGGCGGCGTATTCCGGCGGCGGAGGTGGAGACGGCGGAAGCAGCGTATCTGTTGTTACACCGCCGGCAAAACAACCGGAAATAGAAACAACAACCTCAGGAAATACAACAACGGCTACAACCACCGCTACAGCGACTATTGACAACAGCGGCAAGGCCACAGCAGCAGTTACACAGGCACAGGTAAGCGAAGCCATCACCAAAGCGGTGGAAGCAGCGGTAAAGCAAGGCAGCGGTACGGCAGCGGTTGTAGAAATTAAGGTAACGGCTCCGGCAGATGCCAAAACCGTAGAAACCAGCATCCCCAAGGCAGCAATAGAACTGGCTGCGGACGGCAAAACAGCAGCTCTTAAAGTGTCCACCTCTTTTGCGTCCATCAGCTTTGACGCAGCCGCACTTTCCACCATAGCAGGAGAAGCGGCGGGAGCTGTGAACATATCGGCCTCCAAAGCAGAAGTCTCTTCTCTGTCTGCGCAAACGCAGCAGATTATAGGGGACAGACCGGTATACAATTTTAGTGTCACCAGCGGAGATAAGACAATTTCCCAATTCGGCGGCAACGTATCGGTATCGGTGCCCTATACGCCTAAAACCGGTGAGGATGTGAACGCTATCGTCATCTACTACATAAATGGGTCAGGCAAACCGGAAGTAGTAAGCAATTGCAGCTATGACCCGGCCACCGGCACAATAAGCTTCAAGACCAGCCACTTCTCCCAATATGCGGTTGGCTACAATAAAGTGACCTTCAAGGATGTGGCTGAAAGCGCAAGGTACAGCAAGGCAGTGGGCTTCATAGCAGCAAGAGGCATCACCACAGGCACAGGAGGCGGCAATTACAGTCCTGATGCAAAACTGACAAGAGGCGAATTCATCGTCATGCTGATGAAAGCTTATGACATAGCCTCCGACACAGCGACCGCGGATAACTTCGCCGACGCAGGCAACACCTATTACACAGGCTATCTGGCAGCGGCAAAACGCCTTGGCATATCAGGCGGTGTAGGCAAGAACATGTTCGCGCCGGGCAAGGAAATCACCCGTCAGGAGATGTTTACCCTGCTGTATAATGCACTGAAAGCAATAGGCGAGCTGCCCAAAGTCAATACGGGAAAAACGCTGTCGGCATTCAGTGATGCCGGACAGATCGCTTCCTGGGCAAAGGACGCCATGACATTGATGGTTGAAACCGGAACAGTCAGCGGCGGAAAACTTGCTCCTGAGGAAAAGACCACCCGTGCTCAGATGGCACAGGTGCTGTATAACCTGATGACGACCAAATAAAATCTTAACGATATGCAAAGAAGAAGCAGCGTGAGAAAGACAAAGTAGTCACAGATATTGAAAAAGCACTATGTGGGCTTGTAGGCCAGAATCTGGCTTACAAGCCCTTGACTACACTATAGAGAAAAACAAATGGCAGTCAAGAGTGCCCTTTTTTAGGGCGTGTATTTACTCTTGACCGACCGTTTGTTTTTTGCTAGGACAGTCTGTAAGCTCTTCATGGCATTGGGGCAGTGCTCCTGCCATTTTTCCATCACTTCCTTCATCTGCTGATACCCACTCTCTTCAGAGGGTGCGTGATAGATTGTTTTCAAATCTATGGTAAAAGCCTTTTTATCCTTATCCGCAACATACTTCAATGTATTCCTGACCTGGTGCACGATACAACGTTGGTATTCTGTCCGGGGACAGGCCACAGCTATGGAGTCCTTGATTCCCGTTAGCCCATGGCACAAAGGACCATGATATCTTTGACTCCCCGATTTTTCAGCTCGTTCAAAACACTCAGCCAGTATTTACTGCTTTCATTCTCACCAACCTGGATTGATAGAACTTCTTTATGCCCGGAATCGTTGATCCCCAGAATAATATAGGCTGCAAGCTTTCGAATCACATTATTGTCTCGAACGGAAAAATGTACGGCATCGATAAAGACAATGGGATAAATGCTGGCAAGCGGTCGTTTTCGCCACGCATCAATTTCCGGAAGCAGCTTGTCGGCGATGTCTGATACCATACCCTCACTGACTTCGAATCCGTATATATCTTCAATTTGGTCGGAAATTTGCCTTGTTGTCAGTCCTCTTGCATACATGGCTATAATTTTGTCTTCAATGGCTGAAATGTCTTTCTGGCGTTTTCGGACTATTCTGGGTTCGAAGGTGCTTTCACGGTCCTGGGGAACCACAACGTCCGTTTCTCCATATTTGCTGCGGATGGTTTTGCTCTTTTTCCCATTGAAAAAAGCCTACTATGATTTTTTATTTTATCATAGAAAGCTTATTTTACAGAATTTTTTTCACAGGCTCAGGTTCATCCACAGTAAAATTTACTATTAATATTAATATGCTTAATATGTCTCATCTCCTCTAATCACCGGTCCTCCCGGATTTATAACATACCCTTTATAACTTCCTGAATCTTGTTTTTCTACAGTAGCAAAACAGAATCCGTCTTTGTTATATAAATCGGAATTTTGGGGTTTCTCCCAAAACTTAACCTGCCATGTATTTTTACCTGTCTCATTTACTTCAAATACGCAAATATCATTGTTTATTATAACTCCATTATAATGAGAAAACTTAGCGTTACTGCAATCGTAGTCAAAAATAGCCTGTCTGGTTGCTCTTATAATATTAGGATTGATTTCCTTTATGTTTTTATCAATAGTTACTCTATAATTAATTTGCACATTAATATCAAATGAATCAGTGCCTGTATTCTGATTCAATGTTTCTATACTGGAATCTGATGCCGCATGGCCTTGAGTCTCTATACTAGAATCGGACGCCATATTATTTTCAATCTTTAAATCATTTTTGTCATTGCAAGCTACAAAAGTAAATAAAATTAACATTAACAATAATAACAAGCTGAGTCTTTCAATACATCTACATTTTTTATTTTGCATAATCCAATCACCTCTGTAAATATTAGACAGAAAAAAACAAATAAAGTTTCATTGACTGACTCTTATTTATTAATTTCCATAACTATTTATGTTCTGCATTAATCAAAGAATTCCTACATACATAATTAAAACCCCGCGATTGACGGAGCTATTATAAAGCTTTGTATAACATCCAGTAAAATGGCTCAGGGCTATGGCCAAATCAGTGCCGGCATTTGACCTTCCTATGCGAAAGGCTGACTTGTCGACGCCAGCCAACCCATATGCGGCAACCTGGGACTGACGGGCCTCCTAATTATCTCTCATCTTTATTCATACTTTTATTTGTCTTATCAATTAACTCCTGTGGTGGAATCTTAAGAATATTAGCTACTGCACTTACATCATCTTTACTTAAATATGTAAAATCACCTGTTTTTTTAACAAAATCAAAGAATTTCAATTGAATATTATCTAAATCCAAAATCCTTGAGGTATATTCAAGCTGACTTTTTGCAATTTTTATCTGAGGAGGCTCACTTAGTATTGTTAATAACTTTTCAGGTTTAATATCACCTTCATAAGCTTCATCGAAAAATACAATCTTTTTATTACCTATAACTATAGCTGGAGCCTCTCTATCAAAAAACCTTCTAAGAACTGACTCATCAACAACCACGCAATCATCTATTTTAAGTGCTTCACCTAAGTTAGCCATACATACAATAACCTTATGAATCTTTTTAGGTATCCAAAATGATGGAAGATTCAGCTTATCTTTAATAATGTCTATTCTGTTTGAATAAAAATCGCTTATACGATTCAGTTGACTAACAGCCGATTGAATTTTCAGCTTTAATTCATAGTGTTCTCTTATAGTATGGGGTTGCAGGAAAGATTTTAATTCAAGTAAGAATAATTCTTCTCCCATAACAAAAACTGCATCACACTCATATGTCTCATTTTTCTCTTCGGTTACAATACGTACAACAGAAAAACCTGAAGATTTAATTTTATTTAGTACTCTTCTTTCAAAACCATATCCTTTAAAAGATACATCAACACCCCTGTTAACAAAATTTGACAACATAGCACTAGCAGCCTCAATATTTGCTAGAAATGATGGTAAAGCTACCAGATATCCATCCATCGGAATCAGAGGGCAGTCTAATAAGTCTTTAGCTTTTTTATCAAACGTTAAGTAATTAATAATTATTTCGGCATTCTCTGCACATACACCTCCCTTTTCAATTATCTTAATCCATTCGCTTCTCTTTTTCGCTATACACCAGTTATTAATTGATAGCCCTGTGGTATTAATATTTTGGCATGAATTCAAATAGTTTTCTGCTTCCATTCTTAAAACTATGTATGCTCTAATCCATTCTGCGATAGAAACCTTAAAGCACTCTTCTTTAAAAGTATCCGACCCAAAAAATTCATGTGCCAAAATAGTGGAGAGAGCTTCTTTTGATGAACAAAATTCCTCTGGTGGCAAAACTAAAGTATTTTGTACCACTTTTATGTTTTCCTCGCCTATAGCTTCAAAATCAAACATCCACTTAAATTTCATACTTCTAAATCTTATGTTTGATATATGATGTGCAAGAAAATCGTTATTTCCACTAGGAATGAAAGTAATTTCTCCAGTTTTTTTACTATAAATTTTTGAGTTAGTAAACTTCCACTCATCATATGTATGGTATAAACGATCCCATTTATCAATTAAAGGAATATGCTGTCTTGATACAATTAAATCATCATATGGTATATTTATTTGTGTCCCACTCAAAGGTGCATTATTATGAATCAAATATTTTAATATTACACCCACATACTCCATTATGTTATCAATACTCTGTACCATTTGTGAAATTGAAATAGTAAAATCTATAGGCTTCCCATTATAATCTCCACCAATAATTGCAAATGGATATTTTTTTATAATACTGTCTAATTCAGAACCTTTCATATAGTCACTACAACTTCTGACCCAAATTTCTGCTACTAGTAGTATAGCGGGAATTTGATTTATTTTTGTTACATTATCAACACCACATTTAGATCGTAAATTTAAAAAATCCTTTATTAACTTGGCAAGTAATGATACCTCATACTTAAAAATTAAAATTTCTTCACATTTCTTTCCGAAGTGATCAGATAGTATTGTTAAACTTTGTTCGTATAATTCTCGATTTCTATCAGTCCCATAAATATCTACGCATATTCCAGACATCTTCAAGATTTTTATACAACAGCTAACATCCGCTTCTTCACTTAAACTTTTAATTAAATTCAGAAATTTAACCGGGTTAGAATTTGCCAATCTTTCAAGTTTATAGAAATTAATTAATTCCTCTTTCACAATATCATCCTTTATAATCATTTATATTTTTACCAGCTTGTTTCCATACTTTATCTAGAAGTTGCAATCATCAAAAGCATATAGCCTAAAAAAACTCCACCGTCAAGAACTCCCAAATTATGTTCAGTTCATTTTTATAATTTTTTCTTAACTATTTTATTCTTTGCAATTGCTTTTCTATTGGTACTTTTTTGAATAATTCCTTCAATTTATTTGTTGATATATTTCTTTGTCCATTGTTCTGTAACTTACCTGCTGCTTCCCATACTATGGAACCAGGACCACTATATATTTCTTCAATTGCTCCAGTAGACAAAATTTTAATAACAAGTAAATATTCCGGGTTACCCCTTAACCCAATACTCCTACCTTGAGTAGCTTTAATTTGGACAAGCCTTCCATCTACTGTCGTAGCATCATGTGTTTCAAATGATGGTGGAAGCAATTTTAATCCATAATAGAATTCTGCAAGAACCTCACCTATACTTCCAACCAAGTGTCCATCGGGAGTAAATGGCCTTCCCGGAAAGCTTTCTTCAAGAAAGTCTACAATTTTATATAATTCTTTAATCTTATCTGGTATTGCATAAATTTTACTTTCATTATTATTCATAATATCCTCTTAAATCTTTTAAAATTAATATTTTAAGATTGAAGTAATGCTTTAATAAGTGCAAATATATATGCTGTATTACTTGATATCTTTCGAACCTCACTTCTAGCACCCTTCTCACCATCTGCCCAGCTTGCATAAACCGCATATACCTGATCAAAATCTGAAAAAACAATCTTTCTCGGTGTAGTTATTTTACTACTTGGGCTTTCCATCTTTGCACTATTAATAAAGATAAATTCTTTATCAGTACTTGCACTAAACCACACCGGAATCCTATTAATTTGGGGTACACTCTTATAATCATCAGGATCTATAGATAATTTATCAATTATTTTCTTCCATGCCTCTTCACTAGTCATGATTTTTATCCGCCCTGAAAATTAATTCAAATTCTCTAAATTTTTATTAATTTACTTTCATAAATACTACAAAATTTCTTCAAATTTTATATATCGTTTGTATTTTATAATTTCTTTCTACAAAAACAAAAAAAATCCTCCTATTTTGTAAAAAAAAGGGATTATAAATTATTCGAGGAGAACAAACTAGCTGTTGGCCAAATAGCAAATATCCTAAATGAATCTGCCATCCCCTCTTATTACGGAAAAAAACGGAGTAGTACGCAACTGGTGGCATCAACTTTCAAACAGGCATATGTGCAAAGAAATCCCTCAAGCTCAATTATTTTTAATAGTGATCGAGGCACACCCTACGCTTCTTACGCATTTCAAAAATTATTATGTGACTATAATGTAGTACAATCATTTTCGAATTCTGGAAAGCCACATGATAACCCAGTATCCGAAGCTTTCTTTTCATCCATCAAACAAAAAGAAATCTATCAGACCAGCTACTGTTCAGAGGCAGAATTTAAGAAGGGAATAGAAAAATATATTACATTCTATAATACGAAAAGACCTCATGCGGCAATTAATTATAAGATGCCAAACCGTATGGAAGAAATATTTAGGTATCTTTGGAAACAGGGGTTCGGAAGTTGTATTTTCCGCTTTTCTCATAACAGTTTTCCGATGTTTGTTATTATGAATTCTAATAACAAGGATTTCTACAAAACCGTGAAATCCTTGCCAAACAAGCTTTTCACGCAATGAAAAGGGTATGAAATCTGAACATTTCTAATTTTTTTGTTCAGATCTCATACCCTATATCATGTGGTGGAGGCGAACCGTACCAGTCAAAGATAACAACAAATATAAGTTATTACCGCCATATGATATAGCCTCTATTTTGAAACAATATTTATCAATTATATGTTTTTAAAGTATGTATATATATCTTGGAGAACTATATAGCGATTAAGAACATTTTCAATTATAGATAGCAACTAGATTAATAATGACTTACTTATTTGTACAAAAGGATAGTATTTCTCCATAGTAGTAATTGGAGTTAATTTTTAAATAAGCCTTATAAAAATAAATTTGTGATTCTTGTAAATTTGTTGGTGATATAGCGAATGTGTCTGTTGAAATAATTCCATCATACGTGTAAAAAAACTCCATCTTATTTTTATCTTTACCGAGTATGAATCCACATTCTTCAATATTATCATTAATTTGGCCAATTTTACCATGCAAAGTAACCGTGCTACTATTTACGATATCTGCCTCACCTGTTGTTATACTATAGACCTCTATACTAGTTGAAGAATTATTAATACTAATATTTTCAGATGTGCTAAAAGACAGTACTGAACCATAATAATATTTTGAGTTTACTTTTATATAAGCTTTGTAATAATAAGTTTGTGACTCTTGTAAATTTGTAGGTGATATAAAAAATGTATTTGTTGAATTAACACCACCACATGTGTAAAGGCTTTCCATTTTATTCTTATCTTTACCTAGTATAAAGCCACATTCTTCAATATTACTATAAAATCCCCCAGTTTTGCCATACAAAGTCACCGTACTACTGTTGACGATATCTGCTTCACCTGTTGTTACAGAATAGTTATCTATTGGCGCCTGTTTAATTGTATTCTTTTCTAAATTATCTTGTTTATTTATGCTAAGTTTTTTTTGTGAATCAGATTTTTCTGAAACTTTTTGAGATCTACTATTTTTGGTAGAATCAATTACTGGTTGTTCTAAAGAAGTATTTATCGAGTCAACAACACCTCTTGTACTTTCACTACTAACCTCATCATTTGGTTTATTGTTTGCATTATTAGTCTGCACATTTCTATTTGTTCCAAATACAACAAGTACAGTAGCCATAGTGATACATAGTATTGCGATAATAATGTGCTTAATTTTATCACTTTTCTGTATAATCTTCTCAGAAATTATTAAATGTAAGGAGTTAACTGCTAGACCTAATAAGACTACAATTATTATACATCCTATAATGTTTATCATTAAATCATTTCCCATAAAGCCTCCATTTATAGTAATCATAATTGGAACTGTAATCCATAAAATACTAACATCTTTTACATATATTAGCAACTATGTTTCTCTGATAAATTATACATAGTAGCAATAAATAGGGAATATAACAGTCATTAATCAGGATTGTTGCATGAATTCAAAAACACACTTTTCCTAAAGGTCCAGAAAATTAAATTAATCATTATCACTCTAAATCGCTACCGCACTATTCTGTTTTTAAAGATCACCTTTCGTATCATAATGTTCAAACTACGCACTAAAATGGGTAGTAAAAAACCGCATTTCAAGTTTACTGAATGTGCGGTAATAGAATGATTGTTGTTATTTAACATTATAAAGTAAAACAACTTCTGATTATACTGTTTATTTCAGTCTGAATTCTTTTATTTCGGTTCAAAGACGTAATTGTTCATATCCGCATATGCCTTTATATACTCCGTTGTACCGGATAGGATCGTCCCCGGACAGAAAGCGCCATCTTTGATACACTTCACAGTGTCGGGAATCGATACACGCTTTAGGTTAACACACAGAAGAAATGCATCTTCATTTATTATGGTCACACCGTTTGGAATGATTATTCTGCATAGATAGGGCGTTGCAAATGCACTTCTACCAATGCTAGTCACAGGATAATCGTCTACCATATCCGGAATTTCGATAACTGCCTGAGTCTTAAAAGAATCTCTTATGCCCACTACTTCCGCTGTTTTTTTGCTCTCTTTAATCTTAAACAAAAGCTCGTTCTTCTTTCGGGTCTTTTTTCCATCGACTTTCTTTGTTCCCTCCATATTTAAGTCCTTTGTTTCTTTTGCCTTCATTATTTTTGCCTCCTTTTGTATATATCAATATAAACAATAACTTGTAACTCACCCCATTACGAACCACCAATTATATAAATAATAGGTGGTTCGCATTTTAAACAACTCTGTAATAATTCAGAAATCCATTACATCTATACTACAATTGGTATTAATTGGTGTCAACATTTGTTTGGTATAACAAGTACCTCATTATTCAATTCTCAATGATCAACTTTATTTGTTCGTAATCTTTTGCTAATGCGTTCGAATTAGTCTTACATTCCAGATAATAACAAAGAAACGCAAATAATAAGAGTATGCTTGTAAACATGGCCTTGAAATTTATGCACCTGGTCCCTACAAAAGGTATAATTGCACTTAATAATCCCTACACAATACTTATTCTCCTTCCCCTCATACCGATTAACCAGATTATGGTTTCTCTGAATTCCTTCTATCTGAAAGTCCTGGTACAAATCCCGCACAAACTCACAGTCATTGTATGAAAGCAGGAATTTACCTTTAATGTTCTTCAGAGCACTGGCAAGCCGCACATGATCCTCCTCGGAGAATTGCGCCTGATAATATTTTTCGGTTCCGTAATACGGTGGGTCAAGATAGAAGAAAGCATCTGGCCGGTCATAGACTTCGATCAGGTTTTCAAAATCCTTATTTTCTATTACCACGCCGGAAAGCCTTTTGTTTATATGCTCCAGGTACTCCGCCATGTGGGCGATATTCTTCTTTATACAGCCGAAATTTTTCTGATTGCTGCCGTAGCTGGTTTTCAGTACCATAAAGAATCTTGCCGCCCGCTGGATATCGGTCAGGCCCTGCATGTTGTATTGAGATTTGAAATCATTAAAAATCTCCCTGGAATTCAGAACATACTGCAGCTCCTTTTGAAGTTCACCACAGTGATGCTTTACGCATCTGAACAGGTTCACAAGCTCGCTGTTGTAATCATTATAGACTTCCATGTCAGCATGTGAATCCTTGTAGAAAAGTACCCATGCAGCTCCTCCGAAAACCTCTATATATCTCTTGAAGCCCTGAGGGAATCTCTTTGTTATTTCCTTTTTCAAATAATTCTTTCCGCCTATCCATCCGATGAAACTATTCATAAATATCCTCCAAAATAAAATATATTTCGAACATATGTTCGTTTAACGGCTAAAAAAATATACCCCCAGGCAATATGCCTGAGGGCAGATTCTATTTGCCGCTGATTGCTTTTTCGCCTGCAGCATCAACAGTTCCTTTGAACACTGATATTGCCTTTCGCAGAAAGCCTGGAACTGGTGCTCCCATCTTTCCTGCGTTCTCGATTATGCTCCCCAGCTCCGTGAGTATGTACCATACCAGAACCACCGGGGTTATCAGTACCGTATATGAAAATGGTATTTGAATATTAGGAATGTTGTTCATCACGTTGCCTATTACCCAGTCAAGTATCAATGCCACCAATACTGCTACGATACTGCCGGTCTTATGCCAGATGCCTTCACGTGCCGTTTTGCTTTCCCATGCTCCACGTTTCCAGGCAGCCATGGAACCTGTTATCCAGTCCACAGTCATGCAAAAAATAAATGCGACTATCAACCATCCGAACCAGCCCAGCCAGGCTGACACCCCTGCGAATACAGCTACGATTGTTATTTTGAATGCGTTGATATTATCCATCCTGTCTACCTCCATAACTTTTTGCAATCTTAATAATCAGGGCTTCAAAACTGGGATCAATCCCTCTCTTCCTCAACCAGAATTCATATGACGTTCCAGCTTTTCCTGCGACTATTTTCAGTGCCTCTTCATAGGTCATCAAATTTTCCACTGCTGCCTTTACAAGTGGAATAAATCCCTTTTCAGCGGCCTGCCTGGAGTTGCCTCCAAAATATCTTGTGCCGGGGCAGGACTTGTTCTGTACCCAGCAATGGTATGGCAGCGTGGTTGTAGAAGGGATGATACTGAACTTTTTGCAAAGCAGCGCATTAAGCAATATAATACTTAGCTTTTGTTCTTCGGTCATTGTGTCAGTATCAAAGTTACCGACATTTTCTATTGTGATCGAGTCTTTGTTCCCGGGGCTCAGGAAGCCTCCACCATCTTTTGTAAGCGGCCGCCCTACGCATATAGTACCATCGGGAAAAGTTGAAAAGTGCTGGGCTATTTCACTCATTTTAAGATTGCCTACATGGTAATTTCCCATGCTTTTCATCAACGCAATGTGATTGCCCTTGAAATCCTTGTAGGCCGGGCTTGCCGTGTGGTGCTGCTGGATGTTTGTGAACTTCTTAGTGCCTTTTATCTCTTCGATATGGGCTCTTAATTCTTCCCCATTCATTAAGATAAACTTACCTTCTTGTTTCATTAATTTTCACCCTTTCTTTTTTTATGCATACTAAAAAGGACTACCCGTTTCTGAGTAATCCCGTTTAATCAACCTATTAAATTAATGTTTTTTATTCTGTATACTCTTTTACCTCAAAGCTTGAAATCTTATCAAATGCTATATATTCTTTTCTGCTTAAGAAAGGCTTGATATTATTCTTCTTTGTTATTGTATAGTATGCTTTTCCTGTGCCATCCGATTTACCATCATACCAGTTCAAGAAGGCTAAAAGCTCTGCACCTGAGAGATCATATTCCTTGATTTGTCCATTTGTCATGGTTATTTCAAGGATTCCAGGGTTGCCAATAACCTCAGGAGCGGTCGGTGTAGCTGAAGCTTCATTTGAATTAGGACTTTCTGTTCCATTTACTACAGCGGATATAACATAATAGTACTTAACATCATTATTCACATTTGAATCTATATATGTAATGGCTGATGTTGTTGCAATTGTTGTGTACGGGCCACCTGCAGTTAAAGCCCGTTTAACATTATAACTTGCAGCTCCTTCTACGGAACCCCAGGATAAGTCAACTTTTTTATTGCCAGATATTGCATTTAGATTTGTCGGGGCATCTGGTGTGTTAATATCAACTAAATAGCCAGTTTCATCAATATCTATGGCATCAATTTGTGTAAACTTCCCAGTTGATTTGCTTGTAACAGTTACACTATGGGTTCCAAAGGATAAATTAGTTTCTTCGTATAAAATGATTTTTCTTTGTAATGATGTTGCATATTCTGACATTGTGTAAATATTTCCATCAATAGATATAGAGTTGTTTGTCGGATGGTCTTGGTTAATTACTCCTATAATTCTGAATTTTGTACCAACAAACTTAAAAGTATAATTGGAATCTGACGTAGAAGTATAATGTGAAGTTGAATTATAATTACTTGAGACATTTTCAGTTAACCAACTGCCGGAATATTTTATTCTGCTATCTGTATCATCATACCTTCTCCATCCTTGATCTGGATTGGCTGAAACCTGACCAACAGACGCTGCAAAACTAACATTACAAAACGCTGCAATAACTGCTATAAAAACAACAAAAAACCCCGCTAACTTACCAAATCTTCTCATCGTTTCTACCTCCAAATTAATGTTTTGCTAAATTATACCTCAATATCTAGATTAACATAAGTCTGATAATTAATTTCTTATAAGGGTATAATTAGAAGTTTATGCAAAATACAAGAGAGTCTTTTACAGCCCTCTTTGAGTCGTGATATTACCCTATTGCGCTGAGTATTTCTTCTTTCTCTTCTGCTGTTAGTGCTGGATAATCTCGAATAATTTCCTCCGTCGTCCTTCGTTCCTGCAACATCCTAGCTTTTATGGCATTTACAAATATGTTCTTTTTCCATATAGGCATGTTATATAGCACCTCCCATTAAAGCAGTTATTGCTATCGTTATGTCATCAACTCTTTTCTGCAATGAGGTGTTTTCAAGTTGAACTTCAACAACTTTATTAATCAACTGTACGGCTTGTTCGATATTAACAGTGGTGCCTGAAGATGTTACTATATTAGTCTCTTTATCTACAGCATATATTGTTATATCACTTATGCTCAAATCCGATATTGATTGTCCTGCAAGCTGTCCGTCCCCCACCGCTATTCTGGTAAAATTAAGCTGTGCACCTGCCTGGGCTTTTGCCGTGACTGTCCCCTGATTCTGCCCTGCAGGTATGACAAGTTCCTGCAGAGTTGCAAAATATATAGTCCCGTCAGGAGTCGCCCGCGTTCCGGCAGGTATGTGTGTGCTGGATGTCTGAGCTGCGGACAGTGAAAACTTTAATGTTACTCTTGCCCTCTGTGCAGGCAGCCGGGTACAGTCCCAAAATTCCCCCAGGCTGTCCAGCACTTCTCCTGAAGCATAACGAAGGAGGTTTCCTCGGCCGGTATTATTTATAGAATTATATGCCGAGACCAGCACCGGGACAAAATTATATAGAAACTGCCGGCGCTCATCCCCAGGATAAAGTGTTTCGCCCATATGCTCCTCAAAGGCTTTTATCAAGTTATTAAGGATTTCCCCGCTGTCAACGGTCACAAAATTTATATCGCTCATATTTCCACCACCACCTTGAACTGAATGTTACCGTCCTCATCAGTGCTGGCAGACTGCACCTCGATCAGTGAAGCCCGGGGTTCACGTTGAGTTATTAGATCGGACAGTTCTGCTGCCGCTATGGCTATAGCCTGGTCTAACGGTTTGTCTATAAAATCTCCCGAAAGGCCAAGCGTCCGGTCATATGCCACCTCATACCTGCGGGTTCTCAGAAGGTTTGCTATGTTCTGGATTATACGTTCACTCCCCTTTGTCCCCCAGTGTAAGAATCGGTGCTAAAATACCCTTAATAAACGGTTGAAAAATCCCCACAAAAAACGTAGTCTTCTCTTTGGGAGGAGACGCAGCAATGATACAAAGTGAGGAATTTTTCATGATCAGAGATTTA
>NZ_MZGX01000007.1 GCF_002051585.1 Ruminiclostridium hungatei
ACCGCTTCTTCCTGTCCAGTAATTCATACTCATTAAAACCTGCTGTATTTTCTTTACATTTTCGCTGGTTTCGCCATATGCTGCCGGTATTATCTCAGCTTTTTCTGCTGTCTCCTGTTTTTTAGTGTTATTAAGTGCCCTTCCTTCTTCCTGTGTTGTAACTCTCTGGATAACAGTTCTTTTTGTACCTGGAGCTTTTACTCCGTTTGTTTGTTTAATCTCTAATATACTGTCCTCAGCGTCACTCTCCGCTTTTTTACCCATTATGTCGGCTTCTTTTTCCAAATGTTCGTCAGCGTTCACATCAAGGCCCGATTTAAGCTGAAATGCTGCACTTACTCTTCCCTGCTTCTGTTGTACCGCATGCCAGCCCTCATGAGGGAGATACTTTTCCTGGCCCGGCCCAATATAAATTTCGCTTCCCTGAGTATACGCCAGTGCTCCCTCCTGCTGGGGCTTATCAGAATTATAATGCACCTGTACGTCAGAAAGACTGACCCTAGATAGGTTTTCCAGCCCTATTTGCAGTTTATCCGGCAAGCCCGAGCCTGGAGCAGCACTGCTTGCATCCTGCTTTACCATCTGTATCGGATTCTTGGTATTGCTATCCTGTAAGCTCATATCCTCTGTATTTCCATCATACTTACTTTCAAGCTTTGGTTTTTCTGCCAAAGTAGGGTTCATGCCTTGAAGCTTTCTCTGCTGTTTGCGTTTCCTTCCTTCTTCTCTTGTTAGTGATGCCTGCCTGAATCCTACAACAGATTGCAAAAACAGAAACTCTTCGGTTGTTATAGCATCAGGATCATTGAGCAGTATCGTCATCAATATCCTGTGATCCGTTATTCTTACATTTTTCTTCTTTACGGCAGGCTTATTTTGAACAGGCTTGTTTGTCCTGCCTAAAGCCGGCTCTGGCTTTTTTACCAGCATCTTTGTCATCATGTTTGACTCACTCCTAAAATATCCATCTAGCCTCTGTTATATTAAGTAAATTTCAGGAGTGGTTTAACAGCCAAATCCTTAGAAAACTTCGCTTCATAAATAATTGATAATTTCTGCTTTATCTCGTACTGCCTATGCACCTGTGCCAAAAAAGACCATTCTTTTCGTTAACTGAAAAGCATAACCCCATAAGTTTTGTCTGTCACCGAAATGCTCCGGTTGTCTTTTGCTTTTATAAAAAACAAGACACCGGGATTTTGTATTCCGATGCCTTTGGATTTTCCTCTATGAAATTTATGGGTTCTGGGGTGTCATCTAAGAAATCTCAAATGACACCTATGAAATGCCCCAAAAAGCATGGTCAAAAATGCACTTTTTTGCCCCGATTTTCACTCATTTTTTGCCTACAACCACTATATATGGTGGTCAAGCCGTCTTATTTACCCTTCAAACCACAATCCGCCATCAGAGCTACACTCTCCACATGCCTTGAGTGGGCAAAAAAGATGTCGTACCTCGCTGGTACCCCCTTGGCGGTGGATCAATCCCCACGGATTCGTGAAATTAAAAGTTCATAGCATTAACCTTTCAAAAGCAGTCTTATTACAGTTTTTTCATATTTCTCCCATTCGTCAAAGTGCGGCGAATGTCCGGAATACTCAAATTCAACCAATTCCTTCCCTGGCGACTTTATCTTGTTGTAATATTCTTCAATTAATTGGGGGTGTGATATATTGTCGGCCTTTCCACAAATAAAATAGATGGGTATGTCAAATTCCCAATTTTCGTTCAGTAAATCTATATTCATGATTTCTGCCCACATGTTTTTCACAGAGAATACCAACCCATTTTTAAGCTTTACTACATCGGAAATTTTATATTCTGGAGAAAACAGTGCGCCTATAAACAACATGTTTGGATGTATTCTTTTCCCGGAATAATACAGTCCGCCAAGTTTTGCTAACCAGGACCTGTGCACATCCATGTATCTCAAAAAGTTTTCCTTATCAGAATCAAAATCTTTTAGAGCTTGTAATTCTTGTATCGCCTTTTTATTTTTTAGTTTATGCGCTAAGTCAATGGAAATATCCAGGCTCCTTTGTTCACTAAGGCTCATATTCACAAGTTGTGATATTCCTATGTATGAATAAAACAGTCCCGAATCTCTCGCAATCATTTTCATCCCCAGTATACTGCCCCAAGAATGCCCTACTAAGTATATTTTACTTTTACCAAACTCTCTTAAAAGTATCTTTGTGACTTCCAGCCCGTCATTTACCAACTGCTCAATTGTCATTGTATTTGGATCAATATTTTTATCGTATGATTTTCCACTTCCCCTTTGATCCCAGTTAACAACAATGAAGTTCTTCTCAAGTTCGCTTTTCCCATAATGGGTATAAGCTGTGGCCATTTCAGAACCGCCAGGACCACCGTGAAGAAATAACAGGAGTGGATTATCTAAACTTTTCCCCCTTATAGATATCCATTGCTCCGTTCCATTAATATCAATCTTCTTTAATTCCTTGTAAGACTCTTTTTTTGCCATATAAATCTCCTCCCTCATCCCCGGCTCTTCAAAACCTTCTCCATTGGCTTGCCTTTTGCCAATTGGTCAACCAGTTTGTCAAGCCAGCGAATTTTCTGCATAAGCGCGTCGGATACTGTTAGGGTATATTCCTTATGGGAGCTCCTGAATACAATTTCGCAGTTTTCCAGTTTCTTCTGAGATTTTCGTTGCGGCCCATACGCTGTTGCCTGTTCCTGAAAAGACGAAAATGATGCCCGTTGAACCTGGTACTCCCTTTGAGAAGGGATATATTTCTGAAAAGATAATTAAGGTACGGACTGTCTGCCTTTTAAAGAATCAGTTCTCCTCATCGCCATAATTTGCGTTAATCAGGGACTTACTTTTGCTTTACAATCTGACCCTGGCGGAAAATCTCATTCAAGGCTCTGCCGTCACAGTTATAAAAGTCGATTCCCAGGATATTTGCTATGGTAGGAGCTATATCTACCATCTGAATTTCTCCTAATTGATACTCATTTTTTATACAATCTCCTGATATAACCAATATGCATTTATATTCAGATTTATCCGGTGAAAAGCCATGAGTTGCGTACTTTATGCCTAGTTCTTCCAAATCAGTGACAACCGGGTCCTCCAAACTGTCCTCAAAGCAATAGCCTGTCTTAGCTTCCAACATATACCTGACAGAGTAAGCCACATGATAGTTATGGAGTTCCTTTCTGCCATATATCCTTTCTATGCCATAGCATTCCTCTGTCATAGCCTTTTTAAGAATATCGAGTGCCCGTTGCTCCGCTTCGCTATCGTTTTCTTTTAGATGCAGATAAGCCGCTCCACCAGCATTTTGTATATAAGCTCTCCATTTCATTTCACCTTTTTCTTCATAAATAAGGCCTGCTTCTTTCAATAATTGATTCAGTCTTACCTTGTACCTGACATTAATCTGTCCATGATCACCTATTACCAAAAAAACCGTATCTTCCTCAATACCCGCTTCACGAACTGCCTCCATGATGTCACCCAGCCTTTTATCCATACGGACAAGTACTTTATCAATATCCGGGCTGTCTATACCATGTTCATGTTTGGCATCATCCAGGTCAATCAGATGCATCAGAAGCAAATTAGGTCTTTTTCTTTTAATGGTATCCACAGCACACCTGGTCGTAAAGTCATCCAGATAAGGCTGTTCGATTCCTCTTCTGAAGTGCCCGAATTTTTTCTCCATCCCCATGCTGAAAAAGGGACTACCATTCTTTATAATTTTCAAAGCCTGATTTTCCTTTTTAATTGCTCTTATCTCCGGGATGTTATAACGAATGGAAGCTCTTCCCGTCACAGGCCATAGAATTCCGGCTGATTTCATCCGATGCTTTTTTAAAGCATCATAAACAGCAGGTACTTTGATATCCTTTTTAAACCAAAACCAGCTCTGCTCTTTTTCACTGATAAATGGCTGGAAGGGATTGTTATGGTAAATCCCATGCTTATCCGGATAAACGCCTGTTACCATGGTGGTGTGTGCTACATATGTAAGAGTTGGATAGACGCTCTTCAATTTCGTGCTATAAGCTCCATTTTTTATTAATTCGGAAAGATTCGGAAGTTTACTTGCCTTTTCCCAGTTGTCTTCTGAAAATGCATCATATGATATAACTACCAAATGTTTTGATTTTCCTGCTCTCATTTTTACTCACCCCACGCTTTCAGAACTTCTCTTCTGCTCCTTAGGCAGAGTTATGAAAATAATAAATCCAATAATAAACAGAGGAATGATCCCCAATATACTCCATCTGGTTTTACCGGTAATTGTTGCTGTCAAGGCCATTATCGCCGGGCCGACAATAGCTGAAAATTTGCCAAATATATTGTAAAAGCCAAAAAACTCATTTGATTTTTCCTTGGGAACTATCTTTGCATAGTAGGATCTGCTCAATGCCTGAATTCCTCCCTGGGCAGAGCCAATCATCGCACCCAAAATAAAAATATGCCATACGGAAGATATAAAATATGCCGCTATACAGGAAATGATATAAGTAAGAATACCGACACTGATCATAGTTCTGGCTGTGAACCTTTTTGCCAGATTACCATAGAGAATCGCACAGGGAAATGCAATAATCTGTATAATAAGTAAGATTCCGAGCAAGGTGAAAGTATTGAGGGCATCATCACCTAAAATGGAAGTAGCATAGGGCACCACCATTTTAATAATCGTATCCACACCATCGATATAGAAAAAGTAAGCTGCCAGGAAGATAAATACAATTTTGTGCTGTCTGATATTCTTGAAAGTAACAGCCAACCGTTTAAAGCTGTTAATCACCGGGCGGGGTTCCGGTTCAATATAGTACCTCTGTTTCACATCCTTTATCATAGGTAATGTAAGAAGCCCCCACCAAAGGGCAGTAATGATAAACCCAATCTGATATCCAATTGCTTTGTCCATTCCCATAAGGAATATCAACGCCAGACTGATACCAAAAGGAATGACACTGGATATATATCCGAAAGCAAAGCCACTGGAAGAAACCTTATCCATCCTCTCTTCACTGGAAACATCCACTAAAAATGCATCATAGAAAATGTTAGAACCGGCAAAGCCTATGACCGACAAAATAAAGAAAAGAATCAATAGCTGCCATTGTCCGCTGGAAGGAGACACAAATGCAAGAGCCGCCGTAGCAAATACACCCAGGAACGTAAAGAACACGAAAAAGCGTTTCTTTCTATCCTTATAATCTGCAATTGCACCTAAAACAGGACTTAAAATTGCTACCAAGATACTAGCAATTGAATTAAAATACCCAAGATCCATGCTACTTTTTACATTTTCAAACATACCATATATAATTGGCAGTAATGCAGTCGTAACAGCCATAGAATAGGCCGAGTTGCCACAATCAACTAATATCCATGATCTTTCTTCTCTACTTAACTTCATGAATGAATCCTCCTATGGTTTATTATTGAATTATATCATATTACTAAAAATGGCAAGTTAAAACCATGTAAAGAATAATACGATCCTCTCCCACAGAAAAATCTTCTCATTACCCGCCATTTTCAAATTTTCTTTCATATTCCTACTCCTATCAATAAATTCAATGGGGGTATCTAAACCATATGTTCCATCGCGATATTTTGATTTTCTAAATTTTTTCTCCCATTCATTTACTTCATAAATAAGGTACAATAAATTGCGCAAATTGAATAAAGGGTAAAAATAGACATGTCCAAAGCCGTTTGGTAAAATTAATTCACCACAAACCAATTACCAAAGGAGGCTTAGGAACATGTCTGAAAAGATTATACAACGCTTTTCCTTACGAACACTGGTTAAAGATCCGCACCACAAATCTGGTTGAGAGGATCAATCGGGAAATTAAGCGTAGTGCCAGAGTGGTCGGAACCTTTCCTGACGGCAATTCTGCCCTAATGCTCGTCTGCGCCGCTTACGCCATGTTACGGGAACCCAATGGGGCGTAAAGCGGTATATGAATATGAAACATCTTGAAAACTATAGTACAGAGGAAACAGAATCTGAAAATCTGGCAGGGTAACTGCCAGAAACCATGCGGCAAAATTAAATTTGCGCAAAGTACTTGACAGTATCATGCTTGACAGTACCTAGACTTGCGATAATGTTCTTTTTGCCCTCACTCATTGGTTCACGTCTTTTTGCCATTAAAAAAGCCTCCTATGATTTTTTATTTTATCATAGAAAGCTTAATTTACAGACCTTTCTTCACATGCTCACATTTTTCAGTGAGCATGTGTGCAATAGAGCGTCCAACGTAAACCATAATTAATATTGTCGCTTTTTTACTTTATTCATTAATTAGCTTCATTGCTAATTTTACACTTAACAATACTGCTGTATTCACCCCATACCTTATTATTATTAATAATTCTATATGCGCGTGCTTTATAGTAATAGTCACCAGCGGATAGCTTATTTGCTGTATATTTCAACGCATCTTCAGCCTTAATTGTCTGTATAAGTTTATAGTCACCATCCTTGCTATTTGACATATAGATACAATATCCAACTGCTCCCTCACTTTTATCCAACATAATTGTTACCATATTATTACTACTTTTCGCAGATAGCTTTACTTTCTGTGGCTTAAAGTCTGTAATACTCTTGGCCGGTGATGAATAGTATGTTGTAAATGTATATCTCATTTTTCCTTTTTTACTTAACTCATCAAGCTCCACTTTACATAATTTATCGACAAATCACTTAATAGTAAAGCAAGATGAAACTTGTTCAATTTCTTTCAGTGATTTTTGTAAAATTTTTCATTCAGATTTCGAAAGAATCTTGAGCATAGTTTTCAACTGTAGTGCCAGTTGCAGAGTGTTGCCGATGCAATCTGATACTTTTCAGCAAGCTCTTCCGTCATTCAAAAGCGATGCATCTTTACCAAGCCGGAATTGATCTTATATATATTCGAGATATCCTTGGGCATGTTGATATTGCAACTACGGAAGTGTATGCGCGTGTTGACACGGAGCGTAAACGTGACGCTTTGGAAAACGCATACCCTGAAATCACTGGTTCCACACTCGCCGATTGGAATGACGATGAGGATTTGATTCAAAAGCTCTCAAGACTGGTGTAAAAGCAAAATGATATGCGACGATAAAAGTGCCATAAGTGCAGGTATTAACCAGCTTTTTGGTCTGCTTCGTCGCATATTATTTTTCGGTACATAACCATCAGCGTTTTGCCCGCAAATAAAATCCAATAGCCCTGCTGTTTCTTCTCCTGATAATGATTCCTTCAGCCCCGCGGTCATCACTCCTCACAGCTCGCCGCCGACAATTTCAACCGACGGGTACAGGCTGTGCACCTTTTGGCTGAGGGCTTCATCATGGATGTACTCAGCAAGCCCTCTGTCATTTTCAAACTGGCGGTTCTCTTTTGCGATGGCAGCCAGGATAGCCTCCTCATATGCCGCAGCCTCTGAGGAGGTCATTTGAACAGAGTTATCCCCCATTCCAGACTCACCTTTCGGATAGGTGACAATCTTCAGAGGGAAAAAGATACGCATTGTTTCACTTGCCATTGTGCTTCCCTCCATTCGTTTTGATATTGTACATTCAGCTCCCTAAAAAAGGGCACAAAAAAAGCGGGGTATCTTCGTCAGAAAATACTCCCCGCTGAATTTCAGAGGTTACTTATATTCTGTAATGGATCATAAACTTATGCCGCTGCATCGCTTCCTCTATTTTTTTAGAAAGGGACTGCAGCCCTGTCCTGCCGGTTAAGTCAATTATTTTCTTAAATTCGGGCAGGGATGACGGCGGTATTAATGTTATGCCGTAATATACGAGCCCGCTGCCCGGACGGGAAAGGGTGTGAATATAGGTTTCCAGTACGCTTAATTCCCTAAGCAGGGGTTCAATGTAATCGTCATGTATTGCGATGCAGCCATATTTTTCGGGACAATATTCATCATACCTTTTATCTTGCTCCGGCTCCGTTTCAAAGATTCCAAACTCATGCTTTGCCATTCGATTACCTATATACCTCGCCTGTCGGCGAGGTTCTCTGCGTTATGATTGTGCCTGTTCCGTATTTCGTATATATGCCGTTTTCTTGCCTGCACCAGTTTTGATGATATACCCCTCTTTCAGTAATCCGGCCAGTGCAACCTCAATGGTCGAAGTACTTATATCGGGGCATTTTTCAAGGATGTCTCTTTTAGACAGCCTCTTTAGCGTGTTATCAAACAACAGCCTTATTCTTTCAGGTTTTGACAAGCTCCTGTTTTGTAAATGCTCTACCCTTGATGAAAATTCTTTACAGGCATTGAGGATAATTCCTAAGCAGTACTTCACAAAAGGCAGATTGTCATTTTTATTCTCATGCCACAGCTGCGAGCTGTTCTGCAACGTCTCATAGTAGGTTTCCTTTGTCTTCTCGATAATCATTTCCATGCTTATATATTTTCCAACAATATATCCTGAGCGATAAAGCAGCAAAAGAGTCAGCAGCCTGCTCATCCTTCCGTTTCCGTCATTAAAGGGATGTATACAAAGAAAATCCAGAACAAACATGGGAATCAAAAGCAGAGGATCATGCTTTTCCGCATTGATAGCCTCAACAAATGTATTTGTCAGTCTTTCCATCGCATCCGGTGTTTCAAAAGCAGACAAGGGCTGAAAACGGATTCTGTTATTTCCTTCAGGGTCGGTTTCTGCAATGATATTATCTGATTTTTTAAAATTACCGCCTGATAATGACGGGCTGAATTGATAAAGATCCCTGTGAAGCTGCAGTATTACATTTACTCTGGGAGCCATATAATCATAGTTTTCATGAATCAGCTGGAGAACTTCCCGGTAACCGGCAATTTCAGATTCAGAACGGTTTCGCGGTTCGGCTTTTTCCTTGACAATGGCATCAAGGCGTTCATCGGAAGCACATATGCCTTCAATTCTGTTGGATGCGCCAATGCTTTGGATTTTGGCAATCTCAAGCATCGCATTCAAAATATCCGGCTTCGCTTCTATAAACAATTCCTGTTTTCCTTTGTACTCATGTATTGCTGATACCAGATTCATGATATCACTGCAGAACAATTCGTTTGGAATCACATTGTAGTTGAATTCTCGCATATGTTCACTCTCTTTCTGCACATCAGATCACATTTATGCATAATTCTATATATATTTTATGCAGAAGTCAAGTAGATTAGGCAGAATTGAAAGCTGTATTCTGCACAAAGCTCAATGATTCTGCACTATTTATTACTAACTATGTGCAGAACATACGGATTTATTCATCTTAATTTCATAGCTTTAGTACATACAGGCATAATTGAACCGCTATACTCTCACGTGCTTGGTGTATGGTTCTAGCAAAAACATAAGTTGCTCAGTAATTTCCTGAATATTGCATGGCATAGAATTATTGATCCACCATTCCAATACGCCAAGAAACCCGGAAGTCAAGAAATGAGTGGTTACATCATTTGAAAATGCACTATTTTCTGACTTTATACCGACAACCTCAGTTACTGTTTGCGCAATTATGGTGTACAATCGGCTGCGGAAAAATCCAAAGCCCTCATTGCTAAGAAGCAGCTTGTATATTGTAAAATTTTTCTCCAAATATTCAAATACGCTTTGAAATGCGCTTGCGTTTAGAATGGTATCAGCACTATTGGCACAGTGATTTAACAGCAGCTCAACATATGTTTCAATGCACTTGTCAAGCAAGTCGAATTTATCCACGTAATGCAGATAAACAGTCCCTCGGTTTATGTTCGCGCGTTCGGCAATGTCATTGATGGTTACTTTTTCAAATCCTTTTTCAGCCAAAAGGTTGATGAAGGTATTCATAATCAGCTGCCTTGTTTTTTGTATTCTTCTATCCACAAAGTTTCCCTCCAGATATTCAACAGATTAGCACAATGTGTTGAGTTCTCAACAGTTGGAACAACTGTAACTATTGAAATTCTCTCCACATATCAGTATGCTAAGAATATCAAACACTTGTTGAAAAATCAACACGTGATTATTCAGGAGGATACGGTATGAAAATATTATTTTTTGGTCGCGGTGTAATAGGAACACAGTACGCCTGGGCTTTCGAAAACGCGGGCCACACCGTTGAGTTCTATGTTCGTGAAGGCAGGAAGGCACAATACGGCTCCTATGTAAACTTGGAACTATGGGATGCAAGGCAAAGCAAAAAAGACCGGATAGTCAAAGAAAAATGGCCTATTGTTATGCAGGAAGAGATAAAGGAAAATCACGACTATGACCTCATTTTTATGAGTGTCAACCCCGAGCAGGTATCAAGTGCGGTAAAATACCTTGCTCTGCGAGTTGGAAATGCGACGGTTCTTTTTTTCTGTAACTTCTGGCAGAACCCTCAATCAGCTGTTCAGCCGATTCCGCACAGTCAAATTGTTTATGGCTTCCCCGGTGCCGGCGGCGGATTTGAAGGAAACACTCTTTACGGCGGGCTTTACAAGACGGTTCAGTTTGGAACATTTGAATCCGAGCCTACCAAAAGGGATTTAGCGGTTCGTAAGCTTTTTGCTCAGGCAGGCTTTAAGATAATGGTTCAAAAGGATGTTAAAAGTTGGCTCTGGAATCACTTCGCGTTTAACGCTGCAATGGAAGTTGAAGTATTAAAAAGCGGCAGTTTTGAAAAAGTAATTTCTTCACGCGAAGCGCTCGATGGATTAGGCCGGAACTTGAAAGAAATGATCCCTGTTTTGAAAGCAAAGGGCTCAAAACTTGATTTTTTGACAAAAGTGTTGAGCGGCCTGCCACCGAGAGCTGTTGGATTTCTTATGAGTCACGTTGTTTTTTCTCCGAAAAGCATGTCCTATGCGCTTGTGGCGCATAACCACTTTAAAGTTGGCTATGCTGTGCAGGAAGTTATTACAGATGCCAGAAAGTATGGAATAAAGGCACCACGGCTTTACGATGTAGAAAGCTTAATTACGGAACAGTGAACATATCCAAGAAAAAAAGCAATGACGAAAATACCTCCTGGAAGAATAGTAACTATGGCATGTGGTTTCTTATTTTGTTGTAATAATTTGCAACTCCATTTTTATCTCAGAGATAATCTAGATTGAACTCGCTGAGCTAACAGTAAGAGAAGGACACTTTCTAGTTTAGGTTGTATATAAAAACAAAGGCATTAGGATTTGCTGTCCCGATGCCTTTGGATTTTCCTCCATGAAATTTATGTTTCTGGGGCGTAATCTAAAAAATCTCAAATGTCATCTATGAAATGCCCTAAAAAACCGGGTCAAAAAATGCACTTTTTCGGCCCGGTTTTTGTTCAATTTTCGCCCCAAAACCACTACATATAGCGGTTGGCATGCCTCATTTATCCTCAGAACCACAATACGTCATCATTATCACGCACTCAACGTGCCCCGTCCACGGAAACATATCCACCGGCTGGACTTCCTTCACCTCAAACCCCTTCTCGCTCAGATACTTCAAATCCCGAGCCAGCGTGGACGGGTTGCAGCTTACGTACACTATACGGCTTGGCTGCATTTCAACCAGCGTGTTGAGCAGCACCTCATCGCAGCCCTTCCGCGGCGGGTCCACCACCACCACATCCGCCCTTATGCCCTGGGCGTACAGTTGGGGAATAACCTTCTCCGCCTCTCCCACCATGAACTGCGTGTTAGTAACATTATTCAGCCCGGCATTTTTCTGAGCATCCCTTATGGCGTCCGGCACAACCTCCACCCCAATAACCCTCTTGGCTTTTTCAGAAAGAAAGAGAGAGATTGTTCCTATGCCGCAGTAGAGGTCAAAAACCGTTTCACTTCCCGACAACTGCGCATACTCAAGGGCCTTGCCGTACAAAACTTCAGTCTGAACGGGATTTACCTGAAAAAAGGACAGAGGTGAGATGTCAAATCTGTATTTGCCTATGTAATCAGAGATAAAAGCTTGCCCGAACAGGCATATATTCCTATCCCCCAGGATTATATTCGTATTTTTAGTGTTAAGGTTAAGCATAATGCTCTTGATATCCGGGTATTTTCCTGTGAGCATTTCCACCAGTGCACCGTCCCCGGGCAGCTTACTCCCGTTGATTACAAGAACCACCATCAACTCATTGGTCTTGAAGCCCTTCCTGACCATGACATGCCTCAGAAGTCCCTTGCCGGTTGTTTCGTCATAGATGGAGATTCCGTTGCTATTGCAGAAATCCCTCACCAGTCCTCTTATTTCATTGCTCTCCGAAGGCTGGATATCACATTGGGCACTGTCTATAATGTTGTGGGACCTGCTTTCATAAAAACCTATTTTAATCTCCTTGTCCTGCCTGCCCACGGGATATTGGACCTTATTCCTGTATTTGTAGGGGCTGGACATGCCTATAGTATCAAGAACCTTTACATTTTCCAGGCCTCCAATCCTTCTGAGGCTCTGTACGACAATATCCTTCTTGAATTCAAGCTGCGCCGGATATGTCATATGCTGTACCGCGCACCCGCCGCATTGTTCAAAAACCGGACAAAAAGGCTCAACCCTGTGGGGAGAAGGCTTCTCCACCTTAATAAGCCTTCCCACTGCATAGCTTTTGGTCTGCCTGACTATTTTTACCGTCACTGTTTCACCTGGGAGGACTGTGTCTACAAATACCACAAAACCGTCTATTTTTCCTACGCCCTGACCCTCCTGGGTAAGTCCTGTAATCTCGAGCCTGTACGTTTTATCCTTTAAAAAAGCCTTTTGAGTATCCCGCTTCATACCTGTAATACCACTGCCTTTCCGCATCCATCCACCTTATATTTTTATAAAATTTATCTGCCTTATATGGTTTCATATAAATATCTCTTAGATATCTTCCAAGTATCTTCCATAGTATTTTAAGAATATTTTAAGAATATTTCAAGAATCCTCCACGTATCTTAAACATCCCGATACCTTCCGCACTGCTTCCTTATAATAACACATGATAACACAACCTGAATGCCTGCCGCAATCAAAATAAAGGCATAGGGGAACTGCCGTCTGAGCTTCAAAAACCCTGCGGCAAACTCCCGTATGCCCTGATGCCTGTAATGTCCTCAAAAAGCTTTAATTAATCCTCACTGTTCCCTTCTGTAATCCAACAGCATCTCACGAAGCTTTGTTGCATGCATTCCCTCATCCTCCGCAAATTTCCTGAAAACCTGCTTTACCTGGTCATCCTCTATTCTCTTTGAGTACATCTCATAATCCCTGACCAGCTCCATGGAGTTTTCCCATGCTCTCAGCAGTCTGTCATATGTTGTTATTTTAACTTCATTATCTAGTGTTGACATTTGGCTCCACCTCCATAAAAATATTATTCTCATTTTCAGAAATCTGATTCACCCAGCAAAATCCAACTCATCCATCAAAATAAAATTATTCTAAGCCACGCAAAAAGCAATCCTTCCAGCCCTTGTAAAAATTGAGAACATAAAAGCAGGTTCACTGGATAATCTAATATTGAAAACGAGATTAAGAAAAAAGTAACCAAAAGTAACCAATTAATAAAAAAACGGAGGGCAATCCATGGGCATAATTTATATACTTTTAATATTGGCAGCTTTGTTTGCCTCTCTATTATTTGCAGTTGATGCAAAAGTGAGACTGGAATTTGATACCGACCACAACCATATGCAGCTTTCAATATGCTGGCTGTATCCTATGTTCAAGGCCACCGGAACGCTGGAGGCTGCAAGCCCTGTATTTAATCTGTACTTTTTCAGGCTCCATTTGTTAAAGAAAAGCATTAAACCGGGCAAAAACAGCGGCAAGACAGGTATCAAGCTGTCAGACCTCACAGGCATAATCAGGCCGAAGGATTTGAGAATTGACACAAGGTACGGCTTTTCAAATCCGTCGGCTACAGGCATCACCTGCGGAGCTTTAAATGCAGCCTCGCAGTTTATAAATATAGATTTTTTCAATAATCTGCCGGACTTTATGTCCGCCAGGGACTATATCTATTTTGATGCAAAAGCAAGTGTAAATTTGGGTGCCTCACTTACCAACCTGCTAAAATACTACAAACACAGGAGGAACTTTCAATGGATCAGAACACAAACCTGACACAGAATGTTGATTCACTTTTTTCAAACCTGGAAGGTTTTACTCAGAATGAAGGACTTATAGGAAAACCGGTAACTCACGGAGAAAAGACTTTTTTACCCGTTGTCTCCCTGACCTTGGGATATGGCAGCGGCAACTCAGCCTCTAAAGCCCAGCAGGGGACTTCCACCACCATGTCTCCCGGCATGAATTCTATGAGCGGTGCGGGAAATATGGCAGGAGGAGCTCTGGGCCTGGGAGCTAAACTATCTACAGATGCGGTTATAGTTGTGGACAAGGACAATGTATCCCTGCTGCAGCTTAACGGTACTGCTGCGGGCCAGCTCATGGACAAAATCCCTCAGATAATATCCGGCATGACCGGCAAGCAAGGCGGCCAGGCCCAGGGACAAAGCCAGCAGAGTCAACAGAGCCAGCAGAACCAGCCCCAGGCCCAGCAAAGTAAATGATTCTCCACAATTTTACTGAATAGCTTATAAATAATTGCAGAAAATAGAATACAGTATAACCTTCATGGGCAGTTATTGCACCTTGACCGTTTAATATTCTTTATGAAAGGATAATTATTATGGAAAAAGTTGAAAGAAGAGAGAGTTCGGGCTTCGGCTCGTTTTTATTGCGTCTGGTGGTAGGCGCGGTCATATTGGCCATAACAGCTTTTCTGACTCCGGGCTTTGCAATTTCGTCCTGGTTTTCACTGTTGCTGGCTGCCGTTGCTTTAGCTGTTCTGGACTGGCTGGTCAATAAAATAACCGGTATAAATGCAGCTCCCTTCGGAAGGGGCATTTCCGGCTTCATACTGGCTGCAGTAATAATATATGCAATTAAGTTCATCGTACCCGGTTACAATATAACCCTTTTCGGAGCACTAATCGCCGCCGTCATATATGGTGTGGTCGATGCAATTATACCGGGCAGGGCAATGTAGCAATTTACAGCAACCCAATTGCTATCGGCTGAAAGCCAGCTTGAAAGCATAATTCAGAGCCAACTTATTGACTTTTGGAAGGCGAAGGCTTTGAACCGTAATTGACTTTGGTAAGCTGTGCTGCTGGATTTGTAGGATTTGCGGGAGGAAGCCCTCGGTAGGCCTCCTCCCGCATAAAAAAAAATTGTCCCTTATAAAGGGACGAGTAAGTTATTATTTGAATCAGTATGCCGTTATTTTTATTATTCCACATAACACAGGGTTTATACCTTTAATTTCCAATTATTTTCCTTATCCTCTGTATGCCCTGCTTTTATATTTTAACATTGTCCCATATATTTTTTAAATCGTCCGATGTCTCATGCAGCAGCATTGATATCTGGTCCAGGTCCTTAAGCGTGTTGTTTTGAATATCTATTATACTGTTGATGCTGTCGCCGTTGGTGGAGTTCTCCGCAGCAGCTTTGGACATGTTGTCCACAGCCTCGATGAATTGCACCGTTGATTCGTAATGGTCATAGGCCTTGTCAGCGGATTCCTTTATGGCCTGGGCCACCAGATTTACCGATTGAATAATTTCCGAGATTCCCGCTTTAACTTCATAAATCCTGGAGGCACCGTCTTCAACACCCACAACACCTGCATTCATCTTCTCCACTGCAGTACCGATACAGGACTGTATCTCCTTTATCTGGTTCTTTATTTCAACGGCAGATTGATTGCTTGCATTGGAAAGCTTTCTTATTTCATCTGCAACTATGGCAAAGCCCTTGCCCTGCTGTCCCGCCCTGTTGGCTTCAATAGCCGCATTCAAAGCCAGAAGGTTGGTCTGTGAAGCTATCTGGGTAATAGTATTTGTGATTTCACCTATTTTTCCGGAGGAAGCCTCCAGCTTTGATATGGATTGGGCAATGGATTTTACGGTTTCATTGACAGTATTTATAACCATCTCAGCCTCTTCCACGGTTTTTTCCCTGGACCGGGCAAGCTCCACCACCTTTTTGCTGTCGTCCACAGCCTTCTGGGTCTGCTGGGAAACAGTTCTTACGTCAGTCATGATACTCTCTGTATCAAAAGCGGTGCTCCCCGCCGGGGTCACTTTTCTGCCTGTGTTCATCCTGCTTACGGTCTCACGGTTCTGATTAACCAGAGAAGTCAGCCGCTGCTTGAGATTACTTATTTCAGATGTGGTATTTTTAAACTGTTCCACCATCTTTTGCTGACCGTCAAGCACGCTGTTGACTTTTCTGCTCAAGCCGCCGATTTCACCTTCAGACCCGATATCCGCTCTTACGGTCAGATCCCCCTTTTCCACCCGGGACAGAATTGCAGCAAGAGAATTAATGGGATTGGCAATTTTCCTGGACAGCACAAACGCTATAAGCATGCCGGTAAATATGGATAAAATGCTTATGCCGGTAAAAATCCATATTATAACACTCTTAATATGCTCCGAGGTTTTGATGTCCTCTGCAAGATAGCTGTTAAATGAAATCCTGAGCTTATTGATGTTGTCGTTAAATTCCTTATTCATACCCGTCAGGCTTTTATAACCGTTTGCTATGGCCCCCTTCCGGATTATGGCACTTCTTTTGGTTATTTCAGCCGAGGCAGTATTATATTCTGAATGCCTGACTTTTAGTGAAGCCAGTACTTCCTTGTCCAAGCCGGAACCTGCCAGCTCTTCCAGCAGTTTTTCTATTGCAGCCCTGTTTTTGACGAGAACGGCAGACACATCCTCAAAGGCTGCCGCGGAATACATCAGCTCAGAATTGCTCTGGGCCGTAAGATTTATGATTTCTGCAAGCTTCTGATACTGCTCAAGCTGCGTTTTCAACTGTTTCATATTCAAAACCCTGTCAAAGCCGAATACTTCCGAGTTGTCAAGCACCAGCCTGCTGTCCGAAGCTGCATTTGTAATACCCTGCTTCAGGGCTTCAATCTTTCCGTTCATTTCTTCAGCCGGAGCTTCTTCCTCCGCACCTGACGATCTCATGAGGCTTAAAACATCCGCCAGAAGATTCTTTATCTCCACAAAGCTGCTGTCTATTTCTTTTGCGTCGGAGTTTATAAGCTTCAGCTTTCTGTTTATTTCGGTAGTATCATATAACGCGTTTGCCAGGCTTTTCTCAAGTGCTTCCGCCACTGCCGCCTTTTGTTCCGACTGGTCTTTTTGAATGCTGTCATAGCTTTTCTGAACGCCTTTGGAAAGCTCAGCAATACTTTTATTATCAAAGGCCTTAAGAGCATCAGACATTGTATTTTGGTACAAATCCGAATATTTTTTATTAATAGAGACAAGCTGCTGCGCCGCTTCCTTATCCTTCTGGCTTATCCCTGAATTCATCAGCTTGTCTGCAATATCCTCAATGTTCTTTGTATATGCTTCAAATTCCTTATTATCCGCAGCCTGAACCGACGTTACACTGTCGGAGGCAAGCTGCTGGCGTTTGGCCGAAAGTTCCAGAAGTTCCTGAAGCATATCCTGTTTAGTTTTATTTACCTGTATGTCCTTAACTGAATCTATCACCTTATTATAACCAAAAAATGAAATAGCTGTTGACAGCAGCGATACTAGAATTACTATGCTAAAAGCTCCTATCACAGTGCTCTTGACGTTTTTCATGGTAACCTCCAAATTAAATATCAGTTATTTAGACACAGATAAATAATAAATTCGATAAAACTTTTAAAAATCCTTTGCTGATAGGTTATAATTCGTCAAAATATTTGTTTATTTTTTAAAGCTCCTGCAAATCTAATTTAACTCGTTGAAATTTCAGGCTTACAGCATGTGCATGTGTTTTACTTTAAACAGACCGGGATGTCAATTTAAGCAGCACTACAGTTAATTTATTAAAAATATTCACAAAAAAAGAGGATATTGAGATTAATTGTAGAATATTATAATTTGCAAATTCGCTTCTACGGGTATCTCTTTTTACTTCTACAAAAGATAAATACGATTTTTTCGTAAATCGATCACTTTTAACCGGGACAATTGTTATCAGCGGCGGAAATATGGAAATAATTAAGATAGGCCCTGCAGGGATAATCTTGGTCTGTCCTGTGCTGCAAGCCTTTTTACAAGCTGCCCGCGTGAGAAAATATAATGGTGGTAATTATTAAAATGAATGTTTTAAGCAGTTTAAAGAAATTGAATAAAAATTACTCGGTAGTAATCGTTCCCCACACTAACGATAGTGTGAGAAGATTAGCTGTAAAGGCACCCCTTGTCAAATTGCTCCTTATGGTTTTAATTCTTTCTGTATTCTCTGCCTTCCTCTTTATCCACGAGTACAGAGGAAGCGCCCAAAAACACCAGGCCGAACAGAACAGCGGCGAACTGGAGAAGCAAATCAAGTCATTAAACGATATAATAAGTGCACAGAATGAAGCTCTTTCCATGAGCAAAAGCCAGCTTGAGCAGGCTAAAAAAGAAAACGCCAAAGTGAAGTCAAATGTGGAAGAATTTACAAAGCTGTACGAAAATATCGCAGAGGATTATATCAGCAAAACCAGCCGGGGAGCTTCGGCTGCCAAGAACAGCACAAGCGCGGTTCTTGACCTTTCAAAGCTGAGCACCCTGGTAAAGGAGCTCAACAAAGGCTTTACCGAGGATGGGGAGCTGGCTGCCCAGTTGCGGATAACCGACAGGAAACTGGAAAAGTATATTGGGGCAATACCTACTTTCCTGCCTGCCACCGGAAGCATTTCCTCACCTTTCGGCATGAGGACCCACCCGATTCAAAAGGTATATAAGATACATGAGGGTGTGGATATCACTTCCTCAAAAGGTGACCCGATATATGCCGCAGCCTCCGGGGTTGTAGAGTTTGCAGGCTACTCCTCAGGTTATGGCTATAATGTGAAAATTGACCATCAGAACGGTATAAGAACAATTTATGCCCATTCCTCCAGGCTTCTGGTAAAAAAAGGTGAAAAGGTGGAAAAAGGCCAGAAAATCGCACTGGTTGGCAGTACTGGAAACAGTACCGGACCCCACCTGCATTTTGAAATAAGAATAGGAAATACTCCGGTTGACCCCACAGGGTATTTGGACTTTACTTCAGTCAAGTAGCCTTATATAAGACCTGAAGGCAAATTAAGGCAATATATTATGAAATCAGATGAATACCAATCTTATCTTACTTTAAGAAGGAGGAAATAAAATTGTTTAATAAGCAAACAGATTTTGCAAAGACTACCTTTGATACACTGGTAGGAAGCAATACAGAACTTAAAGGCGATGTGATCTCTAAAGGCATTGTCAGGATAGACGGTAAAGTCACGGGAAATGTTTCGGTGCAGGGAGACCTTTTTATTGGCGAGGCGTCCGCAATAAAGGGGGATGTGACCGCCGCAACCATACATATTGCAGGCACTGTTGAGGGAAATATATATTGCTCCGGCCTGTTGAAGCTTTTGACAACCGCCAGGGTCATTGGTGACATTCAGGTGAAATCCTTTGTGTGTGAGGAAGGCAGCCTGTTTGACGGAAATTGCAAAATGCTTGAAGTGTCCGCAGCAAAACCAATCCTGCTGGGTAAAAAGAAAGATTTCAAAAAGAGCTCTGCAGTTGGTGAGGAAGAAGCCTGACCGGTAAAAGCAGAGGCCTCCGGCCAGCATATGAGCATGACTATAGACTGCCCGGTCCATTAGCTTGGATCGGGTTTTCCATTTTACGAACACGGCATTTCCTGCCATAAATAAGGCAAATTCATATTAAGAAAAACTTAAGAAAACCGCGGCAAGGCAATTTGTTGCGGCTCATTGCGGGCTGTGGTATAATATTGTGAATAAATGTATTTAGACAAGTCAAGGAGGATTTATGAAACCTAGTAAAAAAGCTGCAAAAGGAAATGAAGAGCAGCCGAAGAAAAAGAAAAAGAAATTCTCTTCGCCATATGCCCAGTTTACCTTTGCAGTTGTAAAGACAGTATTGGTTATCCTCATATCTTTAGGGTGCGTTTTTGCCGGAATTTTAGGAGGCGCGGTTTTCGGATATGTTAAAAATGCTCCGCCTATTACGCCTGATCAATTGGATATAACTAAGCTTACCTCTTTCATATATGACAAGGATGAAAATGAAATAGCTCAGATTAAGGGCAGTGAAAACAGAGTACTGGTTGAACACTCGGAAATACCCGACAATATGAGAAATGCATTTATAGCAATTGAAGATGCCAGATTCAGAACTCATAACGGAATGGATATCAAGCGTTTTATAGGTGCTGCCGTGGAGTATATTATTACTTTTGGCAATGCCTCCTACGGTGGAAGCACCATTACACAGCAGTTGGTCAAGAACATCACCGGGAATGAAGAATCCACCATTAAGAGAAAAGTTCAGGAAGCCTGGCAGGCAATAGCCTTGGAAAAGGTCTTATCAAAGGATCAGATACTGGACAATTACATGAACCGCATAACAACCGGCTCCGGTGTCTATGGTGTTCAGGCGGCGGCAAAAAAGTTTTTCAACAAGGACGTACAGGACCTGTCACTGGCAGAATGTGCCTGTATTGCCGGAGTAACCAAATCTCCCGGTTTATTTGATCCTACACTTGGTGAAAAGAATCTGGAAAGAAACAAGGTCCGTCAGGAAATCATCTTAAGTGAAATGCTCAAACAGAACTATATTTCCCAGAATGAGTATGAGGAAGCTGTAGCCGAACAGCTTAAATTCTATCAGCCGGTGGAGGAAGAAACAAAAGTATCCAAGAATGTACAGAGCTATTTTGTAGACTATGTTCTCACCCAGGTAAAAAAAGACCTGATGAAAAAATACAATCTGTCAAGCGATGCTGCAAGTATTAAGATTTATAACAGCGGTTTAAAAATATATACAACTCAGGATTCCAACATTCAGAAGATTATGACTGAGGAGTTTACAAACATAAAGAACTTCCCTGTAAACGAAAAAATCAGCAATCCTACCATGCAGGCCCAGGGTGCCATGATTGTCATTGACCCTGCCAACGGCCAGATAAGGGGTATGTATGGCCAGTATGGGAACAAGGAAGTAAGCTTTGCCCTCAACAGGGCCACCGATATGCAGCGCCAGGCAGGCTCCAGCTTCAAGCCCATCGCCGTGTATGCACCGGCCATAGATATGGGGCTGATAACACCGGGAACCGTAGTGGATGACGTGCCTGTCTATATGGACAATACGAAGCCCACAACACCTTATCCGACTAATGCCGAGTCCGGAACCTACCAGGGGCTTATAACCATAAGGAAGGCTATAACAAAGTCTCAGAATGTTGTGGCAGCTCAGGTTTTCAGAGACTACCTGAAGCCTGAGAACTCAATAAAGTATCTTAAGAAGGTGAACATAGACAGACCTAACGAAGGTTATATTTCTATGGCTCTTGGAGGGCTTAAGGACGGTGTCAACCCTCTGATTATGGCAGCAGCTTTTGTGCCCTTCGTCAATCAGGGCATGTATATAGAACCCATATCCTATACAAAGGTGACCGATGACAAGGGAAATGTCCTCCTTGACCGAAAGCAGGAGCAGAAAAGCAATGTAGCCTATAAGGAGACCACTGCCTTTCTGATGACAAGCATGATGCGGGATGTTGTTACCGGCGGTACCGCCTCGGGCTATGGAACAGTTAAGAACAAGTCCGGAAAGGTGATTCCTACAGCAGGTAAAACCGGTACTACCGAGGATTACAAGGACAAGTGGTTTGTCGGCTACTCCCCCTATTACGTGGGAGCCACCTGGTACGGGTATAATACTCCTAAATCCTTAAAGAAAGCCGAGTGGAGCGAAGCTCTCCTTTTGTGGAACAAGGTAATGAACCGGATACACACAAATCTCGAGGTCAAGGAATTCAACCCTGCACCTGAAGGAATAGTATCCAAAGCCATATGCATAGATTCAGGAAAGCTTCCGGGCCCCTATTGCTCCAGCGACCCCCGGGGAAACCGGATCAAAACCGAGTATTTTGCCAAGGGCACCGAGCCCACAGATATCTGCGACGTTCATATTTTAGCCAAGGTGGATAAATCCAGCAAGGATATTTACGGAAGGCCTTTATTGGCGGGACCGTACTGTCCTCCAAATCTTGTTGAAGAAAGAGTGTTTATAAAAAGGCCGGTTCCATACCTGCCCAAGGACCCAAGTAACAAGTCTCTGTCAACCCAGATACTGGATTGGATGTATGAGATTTCACAGGGAGAATACTGTACTATTCACAATGCATCAACCTGGCAGCCCTCCACGCCCTCAAACACGAACAACAAGCCTTCAGGCTCCACAGGCAATCAAGGCACACTGCCTCCTGAGCAGATATCCGAAGAGCTGCCTGACGGCGGCATGGATGTAATCCCGTAATGAATCAGGAATCAGAAGCAGTGGCATATATAAAGCTTTAAACTCTGAAAAACATTATACCGTAAAAAAAGTAAGGCGTAACAAGCGCCTTACTTTTTTTACGGTATCAATTACTCTTTTCCTACAAAAATGGTTCCTATTTCCTTACCATTTATAATATCCATAACAGACTCAGGATGGCTTCCGTTGGTCAGGACAACATTGACACCTGCTTTTGTGGCTATTTTTGCCGCCTTGAGCTTGGTTACCATTCCTCCCGTTCCCCGCTTGGTTCCTGCTCCATCGGCAAAACATTCGATTTCGGGAGTAATCTCCTCGATTATGGACAGTAATTTTGAGTCGGGGTTCTTGCGGGGATCTCCGTCAAAGAAGCCGTCTATATCCGAAAGTATTATCAGCATATCGGCTCTGATAAGTTTTGAAACTATTGCCGAAAGGGTATCATTTTCGCTGAAGGTATCTTTTTGCCCCACCTTGAGCTCTACAATGGAAACCGAGTCATTCTCGTTTACAATAGGCACTATTCCCTTTGCCAGCAGTGTTTCAAAGGTGTTGACAACATTTCTGCTGCAGGTTTCATCGCCCACAATATCCCTGGTTAAAAGGATTTGTGCGACTATATGGCCATATTCCGAAAAAAACTTGCTGTACATGTGCATAAGCTCGCACTGTCCTACTGCAGCTACCGCCTGCTTTTCACGTATACTTTTTGGCCTCTCGGGCAGCTTGAGCTTGTCAACACCCACACCTATGGCCCCGGATGTGACAAGCACCACTTCTTTTCCCTGATTTGAAAGATCTGATATTATTCTGGCCAATTTGTCTACTCTGGTAAAATTAATTTTTCCTGTCTCATATGTCAAGGTAGACGTTCCAACTTTAATTACAATGCGGTGTGCATTCTTTAACTCTTCCCTCTTAAAGCCCATTATAACCTCCATGCCCGTCACTCCCTCATATGAATCAGAACAGCTTTCGCATCAGGAATATTCCGGACAAAAAAATATTATATAATCTCTAATTATACAAATAATTAATATTTATACAACAGAAAAGATTATATAATATTTTTAAGCTTTGGTAAAGCTGGCAGCCATATGTTATTATCCTACTCGGACAGTTCCTTGACTCTCTTCTGGAAAAACAGCAATTCTCTAAGACTTACAAGCTTTTTGATAACATGTTGATTCTCAAATACAAAAAACAGTATCACAGCCAATATGGTGGAAGCAACGGCATCCAATATGCTGTGCTGCTTTACAAACCATGTAGACAGATATATTGACACGCATATAACAGCAGATGCCGCTTTTATCCAAAGGTGCTTGTTATGCTTGAATACAAAAAGGGTAATAAGCAGGGTATCCAGCATGTGGATGCTGGGAAAACAGTTATATGGCTTATCGTTGCCGTAAATGGAAAGTACCATCTTCTGAAGCGGATTTGTTCCGGGCACATGCGGCCTTGGTACAGTCGTGGGGAAGATATAATAAATAACAAAGCACACCAGCATTCCCGTGACTATGCTGAACAAAAGCCTGTAGTAGGTCTTATAATCCGTCAGGGCCAGCACCAGCAGGGCTCCGAAGGTGTACACATACCAGAATACGTACGGTATGATAAACCATTCATTAAAGGGTATGAACTTATCCAGAAAGATTGTAATATCATAGGCCTGGGTGGTTGTGAGATTGAGAAAGAAATATATTCCCTGAGCCATGGGTACAAGCAGCATGAATAATATTCTATACAAATAGCCTTTTTTCCCGTTTTGCATCAATAAATCAGTGTTCATATTATAACTCCCGGCTTGTAGTTTGTTTGTCCAACATATAATACGGTGCAGGCATAAAAAAGTTTGGTTTTTTGTCCTTTTATTTTTAACTCCTGTACCAGCTAATTATATCCTGCAAATACGAAAACCGGAATGGTCAATTATTTCCTGTGCTTGCTGCTCAACCGGTTTCTACTGTTATATATGCATTGGAATACGATTTTGTATACTAAAATAAAGTGAAATGAATAAATGCACACCATAATGAATACCTTCAAAATGACGTGCATGATTACAGTACTTTCATTTGATTTGCAAAGCCTTTTAAAGTCTCTTATTTAGCAGTTTCCTCAATGGAAACGTGAAACCTTGAAAATCTGGCATTTTGAATGCCAAAATGTAGGAATGATATAGCAGTAAACTATTTTTAACTAAATCCAATTATAACTTATTATATGTTTGTCTCACTTAGCTGTTCACGGACATCTCTGCCGCCATACATAATTCGGACAACATTTACTGTGTTTTTGGATTCGTCCGGCAGATAAAATACTAAATAATTATCCACAGGCACATATCTTACTCCTTGACTAATCCAAGGTTCATCCGTACACAACTGATGGCGCATTGGCATTTCATCAAGAGTTCGGATTGCCTTCATGATTCGCTGTGTTTGTCCTGCTGCTGTTTTAGGTACAAGCAATTCATATGCAATATATCATAAATATTTCGCAAATCTTGTCGTGCCTTTACAGAATAAACCACATTCCAGCTCATATATCAAATTCTTTTTTCATCTCATTTTCTATAGCGTCCGCAGAATATACTCTGCCTTCTCGTATATCCTCCATGCCCTTTTTCATTTCCAAATCAAACTGTTCTTTTGTAAGAGCGCCATATGCAAGCGGCAGTTCCTGCGGCAGTTTCATTTCAAATGGAATGCCACGCTGTAATGCAACCTGTCTTAAAAACATTCCTACTGCATTTGACATAGGAATTCCCAAACGGTTAAGTACCTCTTCTGCCTGCTCTTTCACCTCTGGTTCTACGCGTGCAAAAATATTTGCTGTTCTGCCCATACAAATCGCCTCCTTTAAGTATTAGTATACCCCATTTATTTTGCAAAATGCAAGCGATTCGCAATCGCTATACTAAAGTATTTTTAGTATGCAGTGACCAAAAACTTGTGTAAGAGCCTTTACAAAAGAAATCCATATAAAAATTGCGTATAGGAGTAGTGTAAAAATAGTATAGGAGTGGCGCGCATTTTCATGCAATTAACCACTCCTAACCACCTTTAAAACCGCTTAAATACGCTATTTACCAGAATTTCAATTATTTCATGGATTCCTCAATGGAAACTGCTACTGCAACTGTCATACCGACCATCGGATTGTTACCTGCTCCGATGAGACCCATCATTTCAACGTGGGCAGGAACTGAGGATGAACCGGCAAACTGAGCATCACCGTGCATTCTGCCCATTGAGTCGGTCAAACCGTAGGAAGCAGGACCTGCGGCCATGTTGTCAGGATGCAGTGTTCTGCCGGTTCCTCCGCCTGAAGCAACTGAGAAGTAGTTTTTGCCATTTTCATGTGACCACTTCTTGTAAGTACCTGCAACCAGGTGCTGGAATCTTGTTGGGTTGGTTGAGTTACCTGTGATGGAAACGTCAACATTTTCTCTTTTCATTATAGCAACACCTTCAAGAACATCATTTGCACCGTATACTCTAACCTTTGATTTGTCTCCGTTTGAGTATGCTTTAGTTCTTACAACGTTTAAGGTATCGGTTGCAAAATCATAATCAGTTTCAACATATGTAAAGCCGTTTACTCTTGAAATTATGTAAGCTGCATCTTTTCCAAGCCCGTTCAGTATAACCTGAAGTGGTTCTTTTCTAACCTTGTTGGCTGTTTTTGCTATACCGATAGCACCCTCGGCAGCCGCAAAGGATTCATGTCCTGCCAGGAAGCAGAAGCATTTGGTTTCTTCTTTTAAAAGCATTGCAGCAAGATTTCCGTGGCCTATACCAACCTTTCTTGAGTCGGCAACTGAGCCGGGGATACAGAAAGCCTGTAAGCCCAGGCCGATTGCTTCTGCAGCTTCCGCGGCATTCTTTACACCTTTTTTAATTGCTATACCGCAACCAAGAGTGTAAGCCCATACTGCATTTTCAAATGCGATTGGCTGTATACCTCTGACGATGGAGTCTACATCTACACCTCTGGCAGTACAGACCTCCTTAACTTCTTCAAGACTCTTAAAACCGTACTCAGCTAAACATTTTTCTATTTGAGCTATCCTTCTTTCATAACCTTCAAATCTAATCACAGTATTCACCTCTCTCTTTAATTATTCATGTCTGGGGTCAATTACTTTAACTGCTTCTGCGAATCTTCCGTAGGTGCTTATGTTCTTTTCATAAGCTTCTTTAGGATCTACACCCTTTTTGATCATGTCCATCATTTTTCCAAGGTGTACAAACTTGTATCCGATAATTTCGTTGTCCTCATCAAGCCCGATATTCAATATGTAACCCTCAGCCATTTCAAGGTATCTGACACCTTTAGCTCTGGTTGCAAACATTGTGCCAACCTGTGAACGTAAGCCTTTACCTAAGTCCTCAAGACCTGCACCTATTGGAAGGCCGCCTTCTGAGAAAGCAGACTGTGTTCTGCCGTAAGCTAGCTGCTTGAATATTTCTCTCATGGCAACGTTTATAGCGTCACAGACAAGGTCAGTATTCAAGGCTTCAAGAATAGTCTTGCCTTGCAGTATTTCAGCCGCCATTGCTGCTGAGTGTGTCATACCTGAACATCCGATTGTTTCAACCAGAGATTCTTCAATAATACCGTCTTTAACATTCAGAGTAAGCTTGCAGGTACCCTGCTGTGGTGCACACCAGCCTATACCGTGTGACAAGCCGGAAATATCTTTAATTTCTTTCGCTTTTACCCACTTACCCTCTTCAGGTATTGGAGCAGGACCGTGATCCGGACCTTTTTTTACAACACACATATTTTCTACTTCATGTGAGTAATTCATTTGAGTTCCCCCTTCGCGTAACTATTTTAAAATTTTTGTATGGATGATTAATTAAAAATCGGATTCTATTTTTTTAATCATCCTTTTGTTGGCCTTTTTAATCGTGTTATTTGCTGCCAGTATATTCTGCTTGAAGGGTATAACATTCCAAGCAAAACAAAAGCTGGCATTAAAGAAATTCTGTAGAAAATCAATCTTTAATACCAGCATATATTATACCATAATTATCTTAATTGTAAGTAGCATTTTGTTAAAAAATACACGAAAAAATTACAGCAAAATCCATTAAATTACACTATATTTCAGTTTATGCCTGCTTTGCCTTTAACTGTCTTCCCATCTCCCTGCCTGCATCAACACATTTTTGGAGTTCTTCCCCATTGGGCTTGTATTTTGCTCCTATGGGTTCCACAGCTATTGTCATGCCAGCTTCCGCAAGCCTGTCACTGATGACTTTATGAGCCTCCCCGCTCCAGCCGTAAGAGCCGAAGCCCATAGCAAGCCTTCCTTTGGCTTTTAAACCCTTTAATTCCTCCAGCAGGGCTGCGGTAGGCCTGAGCACAGTATTATTGACTGTACAGCTTCCTATGAGCACAGCGTTTGCTTTAAATATCTCAACATTAAGGTCGCTCTTGTCCTTTGTAGCAATGTTAAATATCCTGTAATTTATACCCTCCTGGGCCAGGCCCTGTCCCAGGGCTTCTGCCATGGCCTTTGTGGAATGATACATGGTATCGTAGATTATGGTTGCATATCCTTCATTGTAGTCAGCCTCAGACCACTGCAAATATTTTTCCACTATCTGGACCGGGTTTGTTCTCCATATGACACCGTGGCTGGGAGCAATCATATCTATATCAAGGTTCAAGGCAAGTATCTGCTCTACCTTTTTCTTTATCAGCGGCTTAAAGGGCCATAATATGTTTGCGTAATATTTGACAGCCTCTTCATACAGTTCGCATTCATCCACCTCGTCGTTAAACAGTGAAACACCCGCATAATGCTGTCCGAACGCATCATTAGAAATTACAAGCTTTGCCCCTTCCACATATTCCAGCATGCTGTCGGGCCAGTGTATCATCTGCATCTCAACGAATTTCAGCTTATACTCGCCGCAATCCAGCGAGTCTCCCGTCTTAACAATCTGAAAGTTCCAGTCCTTTCCGAAATACTTCTTGATTATTTCCGCGCCGCTCTTTGTGCAATAAATGGGAGTGTTCGGAATCTTCTCCATTATAAGACCCAGACTGCCTCCATGGTCAGGCTCCGAGTGGTTTATTACTATTGCGTCTATGTTCTCAAGACCTACTTCCCTCTCCAGGTCTTCAACAAATTTCTCTTTATATGGGTCCCAGACAGTGTCCACCAGAACCGTCTTTTTATCTTTAATTAAATATGAATTGTAAGAGGAGCCCCTGTGTGTGGAAAGCTCATGTCCATGAAATACATCCAGTCCCCAGTCTCTTATACCGCACCAATAAATATTCTTTTTTATCTCCAGCATTTTATTACCCATCCTTTCAAACTTTGATTTGCAATTTTATATTAATTATAAACTAGTGGTCTGTTTATGTCCGACATTTTGCATTATACCACTATTCAGGCTTATCTAAACACGCAATTTTATATTTGTTGGAATTAAAAAAAAGAACCGATTTGCATCGGTTCTTTTTTATCAGCAGCAGATTATTCTATAATCTTTGAAACGTTACCAGCACCAACTGTTCTTCCACCTTCACGGATAGCGAACTTAAGTCCTTCTTCCATAGCGATAGGAGTGATCAATTTGATCTTCATAGTGATATGGTCACCAGGCATAACCATTTCTGTTCCTTCCGGAATTTCGATAACGCCTGTAACATCAGTTGTTCTGAAGTAGAACTGTGGTCTGTAACCATTGAAGAATGGCTTATGTCTTCCACCTTCTGCAGCAGTCAGAACGTATACCTGACCTTCATAGTAAGTGTGAGGCTTGATTGAACCTGGCTTTGCAAGAACCTGACCTCTTTCGATATCAGTTCTCTGAACACCTCTTAAGAGGGCACCGATGTTGTCACCGGCAACAGCCTGGTCAAGAAGCTTTCTGAACATTTCAACACCTGTAACGGTAGTCTTCTTGGGAGCTTCCATCAAACCAACGATTTCAACTTCGTCTCCAACCTTAACAATACCTCTTTCAACTCTACCGGTAGCAACAGTACCACGGCCTGTGATTGAGAAAACATCTTCTACAGGCATGATAAATGGCTTGTCAGTAGCTCTTTCAGGAGTTGGGATATATCTGTCAACTTCAGCCATAAGAGCTGTTATTGGAGCATATTCAGGAGCGTTAACGTCCTTTGAAGTACACTCGAGAGCTACAAGAGCTGAACCTCTTACGATTGGAGTATCATCGCCTGGGAAGTCGTATGAGCTTAACAGTTCTCTTACTTCCATTTCAACCAATTCGATAAGTTCTTCATCATCAACCATATCGCACTTGTTCAAGAATACTACTATATAAGGAACACCAACCTGTCCTGCAAGGAGGATATGTTCTCTGGTCTGTGGCATTGGGCCATCAGCAGCAGAAACAACAAGGATAGCTCCATCCATCTGAGCAGCACCGGTAATCATGTTCTTAACATAGTCGGCGTGGCCTGGGCAGTCAACGTGAGCATAGTGTCTTGTTTCAGTCTGATACTCAACGTGAGCAGTGTTGATAGTGATACCTCTTTCTCTTTCTTCTGGAGCAGCATCGATCTGATCATAGGCTTTGTATTCTGCATTTCCAAGGAATCCAAGAACCTTGGTGATAGCAGCCGTCAAAGAAGTCTTACCATGGTCAACGTGACCTATTGTTCCGATATTAACGTGGGGTTTAGTTCTTTCAAATTTAGCCTTAGCCATTTTAAAATCTCCATCCTTTCATTAAAGCGCATTGGCGCTACTTTTTAGATTTTGGTTTATTTAACAAGAAGCCTTAACCTCTTGCAATTAACAACAAATTAATCGTTTTTCACTCTGCTTGCAACAACCTTTTCCTGAATACTCTTAGGCACTTCTTCAAAGTGACTGATCTCCATGGAGAAGGTTCCTCTTCCCTGTGTTGAAGAACGAAGCGCTGTGGCATATCCGAACATTTCGGACAATGGAACCATTGCTCTTATGTTCTGAGCACCTGTACGAGCTTCCATACCTTCAATACGTCCTCTTCTTGAGTTAATGCCACCCATTACATCTCCCATGTATTCCTCGGGAACAGTAACGTCAACCTTCATTATCGGCTCTAAGAGAACAGGACTTGCTTTTCTGCAGCCATCCTTGAATGCCATTGAACCGGCAATCTTAAACGCCATTTCAGAGGAGTCAACTTCGTGATATGAACCATCAATAAGAGTAATTCTTACGTCAACTACGTTGTATCCACCAAGTACACCGGCCTGCATAGCTTCCTGTATTCCCGCATCGATTGGTCCGATGTATTCCTTAGGAATAGCACCACCGGTGATCTTGTTTACAAATTCGTAACCTTCTCCCGGTTCTCTTGGTTCGATTTCGATTACACAGTGTCCGTACTGACCCTTACCGCCTGACTGTCTGGCGTACTTCATTTCCGACTTGACAGCCTTCCTGATGGTTTCTTTATAAGAAACCTGAGGATTACCGACATTTGCTTCAACCTTGAATTCTCTCTTCATTCTGTCAACGATAATATCCAGGTGAAGCTCACCCATACCACCGATAATAGTTTGACCTGTCTCTGAATCTGTATGAACTTTAAATGTGGGATCCTCTTCCGCCAGCTTCTGCAATGCGATACCCATTTTTTCCTGATCCGCCTTTGTCTTAGGTTCAATAGCAACCTCTATAACTGGTTCAGGGAATACCATGGATTCCAAAATAACAGCTTTGCCTTCTTCGCAGAGAGTGTCACCTGTTGTTGTATCTTTAAGACCAACAGCGGCAGCTATATCACCGGAATAAACAACCTGAATTTCTTCTCTGTGGTTGGCATGCATTTGCAGTATTCTACCGATTCTTTCTCTCTTGCCTTTTGTTGAATTAAGAACATATGAACCGGAGTTCAAAGTTCCTGAATATACTCTGAAAAAGCAGAGTTTACCAACATAAGGATCAGTCATGATTTTGAAGGCAAGAGCTGAGAACGGACCATTGTCATCTGCCGGTCTTTCAATTTCTTCTTCACCATCTGCTGACATACCTTTTATAGCCGGAATATCAAGAGGTGATGGCATGTAATCAACAACAGCATCCAGCATCTGCTGTACACCTTTGTTCTTGTAAGATGAACCACATACAACCGGTATCATTTTTAAAGCAATGGTTGCCAATCTGATACCCTTCTTGATTTCCTCGATAGTGAGTTCTTCACCTTCAAGGTATTTCATCATTGTCTCTTCATCTTGTTCAGCAACTGATTCTACTAATAGATCACGATATTTTTTTACGACATCTGCCATGTCGTCAGGGATAGGAGCCTCCTCGATTACCTGACCCAAATCATCTTTAAAGATCTGCGCCTTCATAGTAATCAAATCAACAATACCTTGGAATGTGTCTTCACTGCCTATTGGTAATTGTATTGGCACCGCATTACACTGTAATCTGTCTTTCATCATAGAGATTACATTGTAAAAATCGGCTCCCATAATATCCATTTTGTTTACATATGCCATACGGGGAACTCCGTACTTGTCAGCTTGTCTCCAAACTGTTTCAGACTGGGGTTCAACACCGCCTTTGGCACAGAAAACCGTTACTGAACCATCGAGTACACGAAGAGATCTTTCAACTTCAACAGTGAAGTCAACGTGCCCCGGCGTGTCAATAATGTTGATTCTGTTACCTTTCCACTGTGCTGTAGTAGCCGCAGAAGTGATGGTTATTCCTCTCTCCTGCTCCTGCTCCATCCAGTCCATAGTAGCAGCACCTTCATGAACTTCGCCGATCTTATGAGTTTTTCCTGTATAAAACAGTATACGCTCTGTTGTTGTAGTTTTACCTGCATCAATGTGAGCCATTATACCGATATTTCTTGTGTGTTGCAAGTCAAATTGCCTGGGCATGATTACCCTCCTTTCACGATAGTCCAAATTGATAATTTTCAGTCTTAAGCTGATTTATCACCAATTCTTCATCATTTTTTTAATTCATTCTTATAATACCCTATTTCTTAAGATGCAGTATAAGAAAATATGTTTTTTTACACATTCTTAACATGCACAAGGGCAAAAATGCACAACATAGCCCTATCAGAGTCCGCCATCCGCCAATAACCCAGGTATCGGATCACCAACGATATTACATGATAAATGGTATTTCCAATCCTACCATCTATAGTGGGCAAATGCTCTGTTAGCTTCAGCCATCTTATGAGTATCTTCTTTCTTCTTGTATGCTCCACCCATATTGTTTATAGCATCCAATAATTCACCTGAAAGTCTTTCTCTCATAGTACGCTCGCCTCTTTTACGAGAGTAATCAACAAGCCATCTTAAGCCTAAAGCTTGTCTTCTGTCAGGTCTGACTTCCATAGGAACCTGGTAGGTAGCACCACCCACTCTTCTTGCTTTTACTTCAAGAACAGGCATGATGTTTGCCATAGCTTCTTCAAAAACTTCCAGGGGATCTCTACCGGTCTTTTCCTTGATGATATCGAAGGCATCATAGCAGATTTGCTGAGCTACACCCTTCTTACCATCATACATTACATTGTTGATTAATTTGGTAACGATTTTACTTCCATATATAGGATCTGGTAAAACGTCTCTTTTAGAAATATGACCTTTTCTTGGCACCTTACTTCCCTCCTTTTATGATAACATTTAGTATGGGTCAAAACCCATAGGAACGTATCACAGGTACTCGTGGTTTAAACCGTCGTCAGCGCAAGTACAGTGAATCCCGTCGCAGCAAATACCGCCAGATGCGGCAACCGCCAAAACCGAGGGGACATCTCCTTTAATGGAGATTCACCAAGCCAACTGCTGCCCAAAGATAGCAATCGACTTTATATACCTTAATATTTTAACAGATTATAGATTAATTATGATAAAACCTATTTTCTCTTAAAGCATATGTGCCTGGGCACATCAAATATATATATAATCACGTACTAAGCACCTAACATTTTAAATTGTCAGCACGCTGTGGTATTACTTCTTAGCAGCACCTGCCTTAGGACGCTTGGCACCGTATTTTGAACGGCCCTGCATTCTTTTGGCAACTCCGGCTGTGTCAAGAGTACCTCTTACAATGTGGTACCTTACACCAGGCAGGTCCTTAACTCTTCCACCCCTGATAAGAACAACGCTGTGTTCCTGCAGGTTATGGCCTATACCCGGAATATACGCAGTTACTTCGATACCATTTGTCAGACGAACTCTGGCAACTTTACGAAGTGCTGAGTTAGGCTTCTTTGGAGTTGAAGTCTTAACAACAGTGCAAACACCTCTCTTTTGAGGGCTGCTGATATCCGTAGGTTTCTTCTTTTTTGAGTTAAATCCTTTCTGGAGAGCAGGAGCAGTTGATTTCTTTTCCATAACTTCTCTGCCCTTTCTAACCAGCTGATTAAATGTTGGCATTAGTACACCTCCTTTCAAGGTAATAAAGTGTAAAATGTATTCTACACTTATTTTATATTATATATATATCCACCTCAAAACTAATCAAGGCGATAAATAGATAAGCAATGTTATAACGCATCTGTTCAAAAGCCAACTCATTGGCTTGGAAAATTTTTCGGCTGTAGAAAAATCTTCTTACCTCCAGGCGTTTCAACGAGGCTGGAAAAATGCTCATCCCCAGAAACAGCACCCTCCATCCATAGAGGAAGAGGACAGTTATTGCCTCGTTATTTTAAAATACATGCAACTGCCGCATCAACTTCAATACCGCAGGCTTTTCCAAGCTGCTTCATAGAGTCTGCGTATGTTACAGGAACGGATGTCTTTTCACAGAGTTCTATAATAGCTCTTACGACTCTCTGTTCACAGTCCCTGGCTATTATGACGCTTGCTGCCACACCGTTTTCTACAGCTTTTGTGGACTGCTTTACGCCCACTGTCTTTTTACAGTGTCTAAGATCCTCTAACAACAATTTAACTCCTCCACTTGCTGTTCATTCATGCCAGCCAAGTTACTATTACCGTCTTGCACCATGCCCTTTATGCCGCCGTACTTTAAAGTACTTTTTTACACACACAAAAAAAGGCACAAAATAATGCACTGAATTATTCTATCACTCATATACGGCTTTTGTCAAGCATGCAGAAATACCATGCAATGGAAAAATCATAAAATAAAAATTTCAAAAGCGGAGAACAGTATCCTGTCTCCGCCTTATAAAATACTCTTCTTTGCTCCCCGGGAAGCCCCTTTATGCAATTCCTGCACAGAGCCGCTCCGCCATGAGCCGATTACTCTATAACATTACTGATGCTTATGTCCTTATAACGGCTCATACCTGTTCCGGCAGGAATCAGCTTACCGATTATAACATTTTCCTTAAGGCCCACAAGCGGGTCAACCTTACCCTTTATAGCTGCCTCGGTAAGAACCCTGGTGGTTTCCTGGAAGGATGCCGCCGACAGGAAGGATTCCGTTGCAAGTGATGCCTTTGTAATACCCAGCAGAGTACGTTCTCCTGTTGCAGGAGCTAATCCCGCTTCAAGAGCAGTGGCATTCTCACGCTCAAATTCAAATATGTCAACCAGTCCGCCAGGAAGCAGGTTTGTATCTCCGGCATCCTCAATCTTAACTTTTCTCATCATCTGTCTTACTATGACTTCAATGTGCTTATCGTTTATGTCAACACCCTGCATCCTGTAAACTCTCTGAACTTCCTGCAGCAGGTATGCCTGAACTCCTCTGATGCCTTTAATCTTCAAGATATCATGAGGATTTACCGAACCCTCGGTCAATTCATCGCCGGCTTCAACAATATCTCCGTCATATACCTTGATTCTGGAACCATAAGGTATCTGATAGGATCTGGTTTCACCATCTTCTGCCGTAATGATAACCTCTCTCTTCTTCTTGGAGTCGGCCAGCTTGACGCTTCCGGCAATTTCTGAAATTATTGCAAGACCCTTTGGCCGTCTGGCCTCAAACAATTCCTCAACACGGGGGAGACCCTGAGTGATATCATCACCCGCAACACCACCGGTGTGGAAGGTTCTCATTGTAAGCTGCGTACCAGGTTCGCCGATTGACTGTGCTGCAATAATACCAACAGCTTCACCAACATTGACGGCATCGCCGGTAGCCAGGTTTGCACCATAGCATTTAGCGCATATTCCCACCTCGGAATGGCAGGTGAGGACTGACCTGATTTTGATTTTCTTAATACCTGAACCGGTAATTTTGTCTGCAATTTTTTCAGTTATCACATCGTCCTTAAGGTGTATAACCTCACCGGTATTCGGATCGGTTACATCCTCAATGGTATATCTTCCCACAAGTCTTTCGGACAATGGTTCAATTACTTCGGTGCCATCCTTTACATCGCCTATTTCAATACCCTTATCAGTTCCGCAATCCAGCTCTCTTACTATCACATCCTGTGATACGTCAACAAGACGTCTTGTAAGGTAACCTGAGTCGGCTGTTCTTAAGGCTGTATCAGCCAGACCTTTTCTGGCTCCGTGAGTGGAAATGAAGAATTCCAGAACATTAAGCCCTTCACGGAAGTTTGATTTGATAGGTATCTCAATGGTTTTACCGGAGGTATCTGCCATCAAACCTCTCATACCTGCCAACTGCTTGATCTGGTTGATATTACCTCTGGCTCCTGACTGGGACATCATGTAAACAGGATTGAACCTGTCAAGGTTGTCGATAAGGGCCTTGGTAATATTTTCACCGGTCTCTGTCCAGGCGCTGATTACCGAATTATATCTTTCTTCATTGGAGATAAGACCTCTCTTATACTGCTTTACTATATTGTCTATAGTATTTTCAGTTTCCTCCAGATACTGCTTCTTTATTTCAGGTATAACCATATCCGATACACTGATGGTTATGGCTCCCCTGGTTGAATACTTGAAGCCCAGCGCCTTTATCTTGTCAAGAATAACGGCTGTCTTGGTAGTTCCGTGAACTCTGATGCATTTGTCAATAATCTTTCCAAGTTCCTTCTTGCCAACCAGGAAGTTAACTTCAAGGTCAAATTCCTTCTCAAGGTCGGTTCTGTCAACAAAACCCAGATCCTGAGGAATTGCTTCATTAAAGATAAGTCTGCCCGGAGTGCAGGAGATAAGCTTTCTCTTTTTAACTCCGTCGATTACCTTTTCTATACGAACCTTTATCTGAGCATGGAGGCCCAGGGCACCTTCCTGATAAGCCATCAGTACTTCGTCCATGCCGCCGAATATCTTGCCGTCACCCGGCTCATTGGGTTTTTCTATAGTCAGATAGTAACTGCCCAAAACCATATCCTGGGTAGGAACGGTGATTGGCTTTCCATCCTTCGGTGCCAGCAGGTTGTTTGCAGAGAGCATGAGGAATCTGGCCTCAGACTGTGCTTCAGCAGACAACGGTACGTGAACCGCCATCTGGTCACCGTCAAAGTCTGCGTTATATGCCGAGCAAACCAGCGGATGAAGCTTTAAGGCTCTACCTTCCACCAGTACGGGTTCAAAAGCCTGTATACCGAGTCTGTGAAGTGTTGGCGCACGGTTCAGCAATACAGGATGTTCCTTGATAACTTCTTCAAGAACGTCCCATACTTCATTCCTTACTCTTTCAACCATTCTCTTTGCACTCTTTATGTTGTGTGCCAGACCGTCGTTAACAAGCTTTTTCATAACGAAGGGCTTAAAGAGCTCAAGGGCCATTTCCTTAGGCAATCCGCACTGGAATATCTTAAGGTCCGGGCCTACAACTATAACCGAACGGCCTGAGTAGTCAACACGCTTACCCAGCAGGTTCTGACGGAAACGTCCCTGCTTTCCCTTAAGCATATCCGACAGGGATTTTAATGGTCTGTTGCCGGGGCCGGTAACGGGACGTCCTCTTCTTCCGTTGTCTATCAACGCATCTACAGCTTCCTGGAGCATACGCTTTTCATTTCTTACGATTATATCAGGAGCTCCCAAATCAAGAAGCCTCTTTAATCTGTTATTTCTGTTGATAACTCTTCTGTAAAGGTCATTTAAGTCGGAAGTTGCAAATCTTCCGCCATCCAACTGTACCATAGGACGGAGTTCCGGAGGTATAACGGGAACCACGTCAAGAATCATCCACTCAGGACGGTTTCCTGATAGTCTGAAGGCTTCAACAACTTCCAGTCTCTTTACCGCTCTGATTCTCTTCTGGCCTGTGGAATCCACCAGGTCGTTTCTCAGCTCTTTTGAAAGGCCTTCAAGGTCTATCTCCATAAGAAGCTCTTTTATGGCTTCCGCACCCATTGCAGCCTTAAAGCTGAGTCCGAATTTTTCCACACTGTCCCTGTATTCCTTCTCGGTCAGCACCTGCTTTTTTGACAACGGTGTCTGTCCGGGATCGATAACAACATACGATGCAAAGTACAGTATCTTTTCAAGCGATCTGGGTGACATATCAAGAATAAGGCCCATTCTGCTTGGTATACCCTTGAAATACCATATGTGTGAAACAGGTGCAGCCAGCTCGATATGTCCCATTCTTTCTCTTCTTACCTTTGAACGGGTAACCTCAACGCCACATCTGTCGCAAACAATTCCCTTGTATCTTATCCTTTTATACTTTCCGCAATGGCACTCCCAGTCCTTCTGAGGTCCGAAAATCCTTTCGCAGAACAAACCGTCTCTTTCAGGTTTCAAAGTTCTATAATTAATTGTTTCTGGCTTTTTTACTTCACCTTTTGACCATTCTCTGACCTTTTCCGGAGAAGCTAATCCTATTTTAATAGAATCAAAATTGTTCAGTTCAAACATAGCTTATCTCCCTTCCTTAAAAATCCTCGTCGTCAAAGTCTTCACTAAGTTCCTCGTCATCTGCAAACAGTTCATCAGTCAATTCTTCTTCGAGATTGTCGCCGGTGCTTATGCTTCCGATATCAAGATCATCAATATCCAGTTCGTCCTCAAGAACATCATCTCTTAATTCGTCATCAAAATCGTTGGCAATAATTACTTCATCTTCCCTGCCTTCAATATTTACATTGAGCTCTTCAAGGTCGTCATCAACAGACTCCTTGATAGCAATCTCACCCTGCTCTTCAGAGTATACCTTGACGTCAAGGGCAAGACTCTGGAGTTCCTTGATAAGTACCTTGAAGGATTCCGGTATACCTGGCTCAGGTATGTTTTCACCCTTTACTATGGACTCATAGGTCTTAACTCTACCCACAACGTCATCGGATTTAACAGTCAGGATTTCCTGCAGGGTGTAGGCTGCACCGTATGCCTCCAACGCCCAAACTTCCATTTCTCCAAATCTCTGTCCGCCAAACTGTGCTTTACCTCCAAGAGGCTGCTGCGTTACAAGAGAGTACGGGCCTGTGGAACGGGCATGTATCTTGTCATCAACCAAATGGGCCAGCTTCAGGTAATACATATATCCAACCGTTACTCTGTTATCAAAGGGGTCCCCTGTTCTTCCATCATAAAGGATGGTTTTTCCGTCAGAATCTTTTCCGGCCTGAACCAAAGTCTCTCTGATATCTTCTTCTGTTGCCCCGTCAAATACCGGAGTGGCAATCTTCCAGCCCAATGCCTTGGCAGCAAAACCTAAATGCACTTCCAGCACCTGACCGATATTCATACGTGAAGGAACGCCGAGAGGATTGAGCACGATTTCCAAAGGAGTGCCATCCGGAAGGAAAGGCATATCTTCTTCAGGAAGTATTCTTGAAATAACACCCTTGTTACCGTGTCTTCCGGCCATTTTGTCTCCAACGGATATCTTTCTCTTCTGGGCTATATAACATCTTACAAGCTGATTTACCCCAGGCGGCAATTCATCGCCGTTCTCACGGGTAAATACCTTTACATCGACGATTATACCCGACTCACCGTGAGGCACTCTCAAGGAGGTATCACGGACTTCACGGGCCTTTTCACCGAATATGGCTCTCAAGAGCCTTTCTTCGGCTGTCAGCTCGGTTTCTCCCTTTGGAGTAACCTTACCTACCAGGATATCACCTGCGCGAACCTCTGCACCAATTCTGATAATTCCTCTGTCGTCAAGATCCTTTAAGGCTTCCTCGCCCACATTTGGAATATCTCTGGTTATTTCTTCCGGTCCAAGCTTTGTATCTCTGGATTCAGCTTCATATTCTTCAATATGGATTGATGTATAAACGTCTTCTTTAACCAGTTTTTCATTTATAAGGATAGCATCCTCGTAGTTATAACCCTCCCAGGTCATAAAGCCTATGAGAATATTTCTTCCAAGAGCTATTTCACCATTATCGGTTGAAGGACCGTCGGCTATTATATTGCCCTTCTCAATTACTTCGCCTTTTCTCACGATAGGTCTCTGGTTCAAGCAGGTACCCTGGTTAGAACGCATGTATTTGAGAAGCTTATAGACATCCTTCTGCCCATTCTTTGTTTTAATTGTAATTTCATTTGCAGATACTTTGTCAACAATACCGGCATTTCTCGCAATAACACAAACGCCCGAATCCCTTGCTGCTGTGTACTCAATTCCTGTACCAACTATCGGTGAATCAGCTTTTATAAGCGGCACTGCCTGACGCTGCATGTTTGATCCCATGAGGGCGCGGTTGGCATCATCGTTTTCAAGGAACGGAATCATGGCTGTGGCAACTGAAACCATCTGCTTTGGTGAAACGTCCATGAAGTCAACCTTGTTGCTCTCCACTTCCAATATTTCATGCTTATATCGTGCAATTACCTTACGTGACTTGAATTTTCCTTCCGCATCAAGAGGCTCTGTAGCCTGGGCAACTATGAAAGGATCTTCAACATCCGCGGTAAGGTATACAATCTTGTCTGTAACCTGTCTGTTTTCCTTGTCAACCACTCTGTACGGCGACTCGATAAACCCATATTCATTTACACGGGCATAGGTACTTAAAGAACCTATCAAACCTATGTTTGGTCCTTCCGGTGTTTCTATAGGACACATACGGCCATAGTGGGAGTGGTGAACGTCACGGACTTCAAAGCCTGCCCTTTCCCTGCTCAAACCACCAGGTCCCAGCGCACTGAGCCTTCTCTTGTGTGTCAGCTCTGCAAGTGGGTTTGTCTGATCCATAAACTGTGACAACTGGCTGCTTCCAAAAAACTCCTTGATGGATGCGGCAACAGGTCTGATATTGATAAGGGCCTGTGGCGTAACTATGTCAATATCCTGAATGGTCATTCTTTCCCTTACAACTCTTTCCATTCTGGAAAGTCCTATTCTGAACTGGTTCTGGAGCAGTTCACCCACTGAACGCAGTCTTCTGTTTCCAAGATGGTCGATATCATCAATTGTTCCTATTCCATAATCAAGATTGATTATATAGTTTATTGATGAGATGATATCCTGTACTGTAATATGCTTTGGTATAAGATCATTTATCTTCTCGGAAAGCGCCTTCTTGGTCTGCTCCACTCCGCTGTTGTTATCAAGTATTTCCTTCAGGACATTGTATTGAACCTTTTCGGTAATACCTATATCTGCAACATCAAATTCAACAAAGGAACGTATGTCAACTGTGTTGTTTCCGATAACCTTTATGGATTTTCCTTCTACAGATACAAATACAACATTTACTCCGGAGTTTTGAACCAGCTCAGCCTTTTCTCTGCTGATGGACTCACCAGCTTCAACAAGTATTTCACCTGTTTCAGCAGATACTATGTTTTCAGCAGCTATCTGACCGCTTATCATATTTGATATGGCAAGTTTCTTGTTGAACTTGAATCTTCCGAATTTAGCAAGGTCATATCTTTTTGCATCAAAAAACAAGCTGTTTAAAAGTGTTTTCGCACTGTCAACCGTAGGGGGCTCTCCCGGTCTCAGCCTTTTGTATATCTCAAGAAGACCCTCCTCGCTTGTCTTTGCATTGTCCTTCTGAATAGTAGCAAGGATTCTTTCGTCTTCCCCAAGCAGTTGAGTAATCTCATAATCAGTGCCATAGCCCAAAGCTCTAAGCAACACTGTAAGGGGCAGCTTCCTGGTCCTGTCTATCCTTACCGACAGTATGTCATTGGAATCCGTCTCATATTCAAGCCATGCGCCCCTGTTAGGGATCACTGTATTGGAGTACAACTTTTTACCTACACGGTCAAACTTCATTGAGTAGTATATACCAGGCGATCTGACAAGCTGACTTACAATTACACGCTCTGCACCATTAATTATAAAGGTACCGTTGTCTGTCATTAAGGGGAAATCTCCCATAAAAATTTCCTGTTCCTTAACTTCTCCGGATTCCTTGTTAATTAATCTTACCTTCGCTTTGAGGGGAGCCGAGTATGTAGTGTCTCTCTCCTTACACTCTTCGACACTATACTTAGGTGTATCATCAAGCGAATAATCAACAAAATCCAAAATCAAATTTCCTGTATAATCCATTATCGGGGAAATATCTCTGAAAACTTCTCTGAGACCTTCGTCCAAAAACCACTGATAGGAATTCTTCTGAACCTCAATCAGATTCGGCATTTCAACGACTTCTTGAATTCTGGAGTAACTCATCCTGGTGTTTCTACCCAATTTTACGGGTTGTACCATATTTATATCACCTCATAAACTTATGACTTTACAAGAATCTGATACCTAAATTAATTTGACCATATTATGATAGAATGTCATAATGACTTCAAATCTAATTTCATAATCAGCTTCTTTGGGAATATTTTAAAATTTCACATAATTAGAATTGTATTATGGGAAATCATAAATCAAAACATTAAGCTGCCGGTACAAATATCAAGCCTTCGGCTGATTCTAAAATTCCTTATTGCTGCAACAAAAACTGTGGAACCAAGGGTTGTATATAATTTTCAAAAATACGCATACTGAACCTGTGGCAATAGTATCAGCTATTCAGTAATCGACAGATTCGCAGACATTAAAATATTATTAACAATTATTGTCTTGTTTATTCGTATATTTTACCATTACAACTAAGTTTTGAAAAAAGTTTGGGAAATCTGCCAAACTTTTTGAAAATAATGAGCGGAGTATAATGGTGTCACATTTCAGACGCCTTGCGTCATATAAGCGACTATGCTATAATTATGTATGCAAAACAAGAAATTTCCCATTTGGGTATAATAACACATTTTTAATGCAGTGTATAATGATATCATAGTTCATACTGCTTGTCAATTATCAAAACGTATTAATAAATACGTTTTTTTATTTCAAATTTTTACATTTCTCATGTCCGGGTTTTTATTATCCCATTAATACAAGTGCCTCATTCCTATTCCGAAACATATAAGTTCATATATTCTAAAAAAAGAGGCCACTCTCAAAATATCTCGAGTAGCCTCTTTTTCAATACCGGATAACCTGCTTTATACGGCGGCATCCGGTTCAAAATCAAAATTATTTGATTTCAACAGTTGCTCCAACTTCCTTGAACTTAGCTTCGATTGAAGCAGCTTCGTCCTTTGATACATTTTCCTTGACAGTCTTAGGAGCTCCGTCAACGAGATCCTTAGCTTCCTTCAAACCAAGACCGGTTGCTTCTCTAACAACCTTTATAACCTTGATCTTATCTGCTCCAACATCCTTCAATATTACATCGAATTCTGTCTTTTCTTCAGCCGGAGCTGCTGCTGCGCCTGCTGCAGGAGCTGCTGCTACTGCTACCGGAGCTGCTGCTGATACTCCAAACTCTTCTTCAAGAGCCTTTACGAGTTCTGATAATTCCAATACTGTTAAAGCCTTCACATCTTCAATTAATTTTGTTACTTTTTCGCTAGCCATTGTATAATACCTCCAAATAATTTTTAAATTAAATTTTTTTGTTTTTGAAATACATTATAAAATTACTTTATAATTAATAAAACCTGTTTATTAATTTTTTGCTTTAAGCGTTTGCTTTTTGTTCAGCTATAGCATTCAATGCCACAACCAAACCTCTCATATTTCCGTTCAATACATTTACGAAGCCGGAAATAGGAGCATTGAAGCCTCCCAATACCCTTGCAATGAGGACTTCACGTGATGGCAAGTCGGCAAGAGCCTTGATACCTTCAACATCAATAACCTTACCTTCAACTACACCAGCCTTGAGTTCGAGCTTTTCAAACTTCTTGGCAAATTCGGAAAGAACCTTTGCAGGCGCCACAGCATCAGTAGAGCTGAGAGCCATTGCAGTCGGGCCATTCAGGAAAGTATCCAGACCTTCAAGTCCATTTTCCTTCATAGCGAAGCTGGTCAAGGTATTCTTAACAACTCTATATTCTACGCCGGCTGCTCTTAAAGCATTTCTCAATTCAGTATCCTGCTCTACGGTCAAACCTCTGTAGTCAGCCAATACGATTGATTGTGCAGCTTTAACCTTTTCAGTTAATTCCACTACTACTTGCTTTTTTTGTTCAAGTATTTTGTTACTAGGCAAAACATCCACCTCCTTTTACGGTTTTTGCAAGAAAAATATAGTAAATATAATTTTCATGTTACTGCCTCTGACATATATTTGCCATTCCACTGCTGATATATAAAAAACCCTTTGTATGCACACAGACACACAAAGGGTGATTAACCGTTTCAAAGTTTACTTGGTCAACTTTGTCAACTAAATCAATTGCACTGCAATTGATTATCAACCTCGGCGGGATGATGTAAACATCTGTTAGGCTTCAGTATTTCTACCTTGGCTCCCACTGTCTATGGCTTACTATAACTGCGAACACCAACCGCCTCCTTTGACAGATAAGTTGTTTATTCGCATGATTTTTCATAACACATAGGTTACATGATAATACTAAACAAGTATTTTGTAAAGTACTTTTTTCAATAAACCCTGAAATTTATTATTCAGCAACCTTGACAGGATTAATCTTGACGCCGGGGCCCATAGTTGAAGAAACTACAACACTCCTTAAATACTGTCCTTTAGCGGCTGCAGGCTTAGCCTTTACTACTGCTCCAAGAAGTGTATGGAAATTATCCATAAGCTTCTCTGTTCCAAAGGAAACCTTTCCTATGGGGCAGTGAATAATGTTTGTCTTATCAAGTCTGTATTCAATCTTACCGGCTTTAATATCAGCTATAGCTCTTGCCACATCCATTGATACAGTACCTGCTTTGGGGTTTGGCATAAGTCCCTTGGGACCCAGAACCTTACCTAATCTACCTACAACACCCATCATATCAGGAGTTGCTACTACTACATCATACTCAAACCAGTTTTCGTTCTGAATTTTTGTTACCAGTTCTTCAGCACCAACAAATTCAGCACCAGCCTGTTCAGCTTCCTTTGCTTTGTCTCCCTTTGCAAATACCAACACTCTAACCTTTTTACCGGTTCCATGAGGAAGTACTACTGCACCTCTAACCTGTTGGTCTGCATGTCTGGAGTCAACACCGAGCTTTATATGAACTTCAACAGTCTCATCAAACTTTGCTTTAGCGGTTTTCTGAGCAAGGTCGAGAGCCTCTGCCGGATCATGAAGCTTTTGTCTATCAATAAGTTTTGAGCTTTCTTGATACTTCTTTCCTCTAAACATACGTCACACTCCTTAAGTGGTTAATTATTGTCGGAAACCTTCGTTTCCTCCCACAAACTCAAACTAGCAATCCAAGAATTACTTGAAGATATCAGCTAGTCTATTACTACGATACCCATGCTGCGCGCTGTACCGGCAATCATACTTGCTGCCGCGTCAACACTTGCCGCATTCAGGTCAGGCATCTTCAACTCTGCAATTTTACGAACTTCTGCTTTTGTGATCTTTGCAACTTTGTCCTTGTTTGGCTTACCAGAGCCGCTCTCAATTTTGCATGCTTTTTTCAGAAGAACAGCCGCTGGAGGAGTCTTTGTGATGAAGGAGAAAGATCTGTCAGCATAAACGGTTATTACAACAGGGATTATAAGTCCCGCGTCCTTTGCTGTTCTTTCGTTGAATTCCTTACAAAAACCCATAATGTTAACGCCATGCTGTCCTAAAGCTGGTCCAACCGGTGGAGCCGGAGTTGCTTTCCCCGCAGGAATCTGAAGTTTAACGTACCCTGCAATTTTCTTTGCCATTAATTCCACCTCCCAATTTTTTGCGAACACAATGATATTAGTTTGTATCCGCCGGTAATACTTGTAATTATTTATTAAAAGGACAGAAAACAAAATGTTTTCTATCTGCCTTATGGCCTATATTTTCATTATTTGTGTCAATTCAAGCTCAACAGGAGTTTCTCTGCCGAACATTGATACGGAAACACGGACCTTCTTCTTTTCAAGATTGATTTCTTCAACAATTCCGATAAAGTTCTCCAGAGGACCTGAAGTAACTCTTACATTGTCGTTGACCTCATAATCTACTTCAGGGGCAAATTCCTCAACGCCCATTGCCTTGACTTCATCTTCCGACAATGGAACCGGCTTTGACCCGGGTCCTACAAATCCTGTAACACCCCTGGTGTTTCTGACAATGTACCAGGACTCGTCCGACATAATCATTTTGACAAGCACATATCCGGGGAAAACCTTCTTGAGCGTTGCCTTTTTTTTGCCGTCCTTAATCTCGATCTGTTCTTCCATAGGAACAACAATATCCACAATATAGTCCTGCATGCCTCTGTTTTCTACTATTTTTTCCAAATTAGCCTTAACTTTGTTTTCATACCCGGAATAAGTATGAACCACATACCACTTAGTATCTTCAGACATATCAAAAACAGGCCCACCAATTCAGAGCCTCATGTCCTCCCTCTAATTCATTTGGCCTTGAAACCATCAATCGGATGATATGTACCAAACCAATCAATCTTTCAGCACTTATCAAGGCAATATATGCTATTTTGCAAATACAACATCAGCTAATGCTGTCAAACCGAAATCTGCAGCCCAAATTATTGCGCCAACAACCAGGCAGAAAATAAGTACTGTAATAGTATTGTTTATTAGCTGAGTCCTGTTAGGCCATATAACTTTCTTCAATTCGGCTCTGATTTCTCTAAATAGCTTTGCCATGCCCTGGCCGGTTCGCTTGAAGCGATTCACCTTTTTAACCTCGTTTTCAGCCATTATAATCACATCCCAATAATAATATTTTTAAATATCAATTGGCAGTTATACAGTAATTGTTGACACAATTCCCATAAATTTGAATCTCATGCTGAAGTATATCCAAACACGGGACTCATTAAACATTGCCACCCGATTTCCACGGAAGTATTCATTTCCCAAAGGAAACCTTAAAGCCTACCGGTTAACCCAAAATAAACCGTCCAGTTTCCCAGGAGCATCTTAAATATAACAAACTTACTTTGTTTCCAAAGAAAACAATAAGTTCAGCATCGGATATTTCACCAAACCTATTTCGTTTCCTTGTGAACTGTGTGCTTGTGACAGAATTTACAGAATTTCTTCAATTCAAGTCTATCCGGGTCATTCTTCTTATTTTTCATGTTTGAATAATTTCTCTGCTTGCAATCAGTACATGCGAGTGTAATCTTAACTCTCATCAGTAACACCTCCAGCCGCCTAATGTGTATTTCACCATATAAGTCATTTATTGAATTTTCATTTTAGACATAAAAAAAAAAGACTTACACAACGAGCAATAACTAATTTAACATATATACAGTAAAAAGTCAAGCATATGTTTTTCCAGTGGTACAACCTGAAATCAATATGAAATAAAAGTTCGGGCAGGCAAATCGAATGCCTCCTCTGCCTGAATGTTACAAGACTGTCACTTTTTATGCCAGGCTCTATTGTATAATTTATGTATTATGATGTCAATATTACATATTCCTCATTTGATTATTCTTTATTTATCCGCTAAAAATGGAAGGAGTCCCACATGAGAAAAAAAACCATTGCACTGCTTATAATTTCCATACTTCTGCTGACCAGCAGCAAATTTAACCTTTCCGCAGGTGAGCCCTTTCTTTATCCTGCCGTGGTTTCAACCGTCCACGGAGATAAATGGGGTTATATAAATGACGGCGGGACTTTTTCCATAGAGCCCAAATATGATTTTATAAGGGAATTCAACCAAAGGGGAATTGCAATTGCTGCATATGGTGAACAGGAGTATGGGCTTTGCAAGGTTTTTTTAATAAACAAATCCGGGGAGACGGTGTCAGGCCCATTTTCAGCCTATATGCCTGAATTCAGAAACGGCATGGCAATTCTGACTACTGACCAAAACGGTTCTGTGGCAGTGAATGAAAATGGGGAGGAGGTTTTGCAGAGCAATTATCGCCTCTGCGAATATAGCGACGGAATGTTCAGCTTCTATGACAGTAAAACCGAAAAGTACGGGTTTGTTGATATTGCCGGAAAAGTAGCTGTATCTGCCGATTATACAAGTGTGGGAAATTTTGACGCCGGTACTGCCATAGTTGAAACAGACAGTGGTGTCTATTCCGTCATAGACAGGAGAGGAAAGGTGGTTAAAAACCTCAAATATTACGACAGATATAATTCATCAGAAGGCCTTACCTCTTTTTATGAACCTCAAACCGGGCTTTACGGTTACAAACGCACTGACGGAACAATCTCCCTTAGGCCCGCCTACATCTCTGCCCAGCCCTTTTCAAGCGGCTGCGCCATTGTTGGCCTGGCAGGCAAGGACGGGGTCAGCTTCGGCTTGATCGACAGGTATGGAAAGTATGTAATGAAGCCGGAGTTTTCCGGAATTGTCTATCTGGAGCAGGGTATGTATGCAGCCGCAAAACAGGAGTATCCCTATTTCCCCTTAGCCTATTCCCTCAAAGCTTTATTTAACTCCAAGGGAGAGCAGTTGACAGACTACAGGTTTTATAATATTACCCTTTTTGAGGACGGTCACGCTGTGGCAAATGATAATGCAAGCACCTTCTTTATTGACCGAGAGGGAAATACGGATAAAAGCCTCCCTGAGCTCCGGGGCATCGGGAATATAAAGCGTATGGGGAACCTTTTGCAGGTCAGTTTGGATGGAGGCCTGCAATATCTTAAACCAGACGGTGAGTCAGTCTGGAAAAAGGATGACTCCACGCCTCTTGGCAATGGCATAACCGTTAAGCGCGTGACCTGCAGAAAAGACCATCTGACCTTGATACACTACCCTCAGCTTTCAGGACTGGCCGATATGGCTGCTGAGAACAAGATAAACCAAAAGCTGCGGGATGAGTTCACAAGCGATTACCTAAACCGGAAGCCTGAAGCTGAAGATTTTGCTCAGGATATATCCATTGATTTCTCTGCTGCCATTAATAAAAATCTGCTCATAATAGAAAAATACGGCTACTTTTACCCGCTGGGAGCGGCGCACGGCACACCCTCCAGAGAATATTTCCACATCGATTCCGGAACAGGGGTCTTCTACCAGCTAAAGGATTTATTCCTTCCACGCGGCAAATACGCCTCCAAACTCACCTCCATGGTAAGGGAACAGCTTGTGCTGGACAACAGGTGCTCTGCCTTATCTGGCGAATCAGGGTATTTTACTACTGATGCGGAGGTATTGGAGGAGCCGGATTTCCTTCTTGGCAGTGATGCCATAAAAATATACTATCAGCCTTATGAGATTGCTTCCTATGCCTTTGGCTTCCCTGAATTTGAAATTCCCTACGGCAGACTTTCGGATATCATAAATACAGGGGGAGCACTCTGGAATTCCTTTGACAAGGTAATAGTCCGGCACAAGGTCAAGGTACAGCAGGACATTGAAAAGAGCGACGTTAAAACCCTTGAAGGGCTTATAGCGTCATATGAGACCGGCATTGTGGACGCCATTAACCAAAACAGCTTTAAAATCGTTGAAGCCTGCCTCTTAAAGGGGAGCAGCCTCTACAATTCCCAAAAGAATCTGGTGTCCGACCTTTATAATAAAAATACAGGAGAAAAGCTGATAAATTATGAAATTTATTCTATTGAAAGGGATTATGTTTCAGGAATCTATAGAATTTTCGTCAATGAGGAAATTGCAGTTAAATACTCAGGCAAAAACTATGTGAACAGGAAATACAGTTGGTGTTACACTGCCGTTCCCCAAAAGGACGGAAGTTTGAAGCTGGACAGTATTGCAAAGTGGTGATATTGTAATAACAAATGTTTGATATCACCTATTGCACTCCCGTACAAACTTACGTAAATGAATCGCTCACAAGATATTGGCTGAATTTGCGATGGTTCGCCCATAGGTTATTTTACCGCCGCCAACATTCAGCACTCATGCCTTCACCAACAAATCCAAAACAAATATCTTTAACCAAGCGTCCCATTTACGTAAGTTATACTTGCGTGCAACAGAGCAGATATATCAACACTTATGTTTGAAAAGCCTATTTTTATTATTAACTGTCTACGACCTCATTTATCCCTGCACCCGGCGGCACTATGGGGAATACCTTGTCGTCCTTGTCTATCTCAAAATTGATCAGAACAGGTGTATGAGTCTCTGCAAGCGCAGCCTTGATGGCAGCATCAACCTGCTCCGGCTGTGACACATCTATTCCCTTTGCTCCAAAGGCTTCCGCCAGAGCTTTAAAGTTTGTACCCCTGTCTATGGAGGTCTGGCTGAACCTGCTGTCATAGAACAGCTCCTGCCACTGCCTGACCATGCCAAGCGCCCTGTTGTTGAAGAGTGCGATTATAATGGGCAGTTTATATTCCACGGCTGTAGCCAGCTCATTCAGGTTCATCCTGAAGCTGCCGTCACCTGCAATGTTTATAACTTTTTTATCCGGCCTGCCAAGCTGCGCTCCGATACAGGCTCCAAGACCATACCCCATGGTTCCCAGCCCTCCTGAGGAAACAAACTGTCTGAACCTGGTGTACTTGTAGTATTGAGCCGCCCACATCTGATGCTGCCCCACCTCGGTAGTTATTATGGCATCTCCTCCGGTGAGCTCATACAGGCGCTCTACTATGTACTGGGGCCGGAGAATTTCCTGAGACTTATCGTACTTCAGCGGATACTCCTCTTTCCATTTGAATATTTTATCCAGCCATTGGGTGTTTTTTCGGGGACTGACGCCTTTTATCAACGTCTGAAGTATATCTTTTATGTTTCCCACCAGGGGATAGCTTACGGTAATGTTCTTGCCAACCTCTGCCGAATCCACGTCTATATGCATTATTCCGGCATTGGGCGCAAAGCTGCTGACCTTGCTGACAATCCTGTCACTGAAGCGGTTTCCTATTGCAATAAACAGGTCACAATTATGCACGGCATAGTTTGATGTCTTGGTGCCATGCATACCCACCATTCCCATAAAGAGTTCATGGGTTCCCGGGAAGGTACCCATCCCCATGAGAGATGTACTTACAGGAATACCTGCAAGCTCGGACAGCAGCCTGACTTCCTCCTCGGCACCGGCAATGCCCACACCTGCTCCGGACAGGATAACCGGCCTTTCTGCACGGTTTATGGCCTTAATTGCCTCCTCCAGCTCTGCACTGCTTATTTCGTTATATTTATTTGATATATAGTCGTTTTTGTCCGGAATACGGGGAGTGTATTCCACCTCGGTGGCGGTCACGTCCTTGCAGATATCCACCAGCACAGGCCCCGGCCTGCCTTCCCTTGCAATGGCAAAGGCCTTCCTTATGGTGTCCGCCAGCCTTCTGACATCCTTTACTATGAAATTATGCTTGGTTATAGGCATGGTTATTCCTGTTATATCCACTTCCTGGAAGGAATCCTTTCCCAGCAGGCCGGTTGGCACCTGACCCGTTATGGCAACCATGGGCACAGAATCCATATAGGCAGTGGCAATACCTGTTACCAGGTTTGTAGCTCCGGGGCCGGAGGTTGCTATGCACACCCCCACCCTGCCGGTGGCACGGGCATAGCCGTCCGCGGCATGAGACGCCCCCTGCTCATGAGAGGTAAGTATATGTTTTATTTCATTTCTTGCCCTGTACAAGGCATCATATATGATTATGGCCTGCCCGCCCGGATATCCGAAAACAGTGTCCACACCCTGCTCCTTAAGGCATTCTATAATAACGTCGGCACCTAATAATTTCATTCACTCACTCCTTATATCCTTTTCATTACTTCAATACCGCTCCGGTACTTGCAGAGGTGACAAGCCTTGCATACCTCCCCAGATATCCGCTGGTTATCTTGGGCTGGGGCGCGCTCCACAAGGCTTTGCGCCTGTCAAGCTCCTCCTGGGTGCATTGGATATTCAGGCGCCCTTCGGGTATGTTTATGTCCACCAGGTCGCCTTCCTTGATGAGGGCAATCGGACCGCCCTCCATGGCTTCCGGGGATACATGCCCTATGGAGGCTCCTCTTGAAGCACCTGAAAATCTTCCGTCGGTAATAAGCGCCACACAACTGTCCAGACCCATACCTGCTATTGCAGAGGTGGGGCCCAGCATTTCTCTCATACCCGGACCTCCCTTGGGGCCTTCGTACCTGATGATGACAACATCACCTTCGACTATTTTACCTTCATATATGGATTTTATGGCCTCATCCTCACTGTCAAATACTCTTGCAGGTCCTTTGTGCACCAGCATTGAATCGGCAACTGCAGATTTCTTTACTACCGCTCCGTCAGGTGCTATATTTCCCCTGAGCACGGCTATTCCCCCGGTTGCACTATAAGGAGTCTCGATATTTTTTATAACGTCATAATCCTTGACCCTGGCATTTTGTATATTTTCTCCCACGGTTTTGCCTGTGGCTGTTATCAGATCAAGATGCAGAAGTCCTTTTTTTGAAAGCTCCTTCATTACGGCCTGTACCCCGCCTGCCGCATAGAGGTCCTGAATATGATAGCTACCTGCAGGTGCAAGCTTGCAAAGGTTCGGTGTGCTGGCACTGATTTTGTTTATTATGTCCAGGTTAATCTGCAGGCCTGTTTCGTTTGCAATTGCGGGCAAGTGCAGAACCGAATTGGTTGAGCAGCCCAGGGCCATGTCTACGGTCAGCGCATTTTCAAAGGCCTTTTCAGTTAATATGTCAGAGGGTTTTATATCTTTTTCCACCAGCTCCATAATCCTCATGCCCGCATGTTTTGCCAGTCTTATCCTCTCCGCATATACCGCAGGTATGGTACCGTTTCCCGTAAGGCCCAAACCCAGGACTTCAGTAAGGCAGTTCATGGAGTTGGCAGTAAACATGCCGCTGCATGAGCCGCAGCCAGGACATGCACTGTTCTCAAAATCATCTACCTCTTCCTGGGTTATTTTTCCGGCCTTAAAAGCTCCCACAGCCTCAAACATGGTATTCAGGTCAAGCTGCTTTCCGTCCTTGTTCAAGGACAGCATGGGCCCTCCGCTCACAACTATGGACGGCACATTGATTCTTGCAGCAGCCATAAGCATACCGGGCACAATTTTATCACAATTAGGTATGAACACCATTCCGTCGAAGCTGTGTGCCTTGCCCATAGCCTCACAGGAGTCGGCTATAAGTTCTCTGGTAGCCAGTGAATATTTCATGCCCGTATGTCCCATTGCTATACCGTCACAAACTCCAATTGCACCAAACTCTATGGGAGTACCTCCGGCCATTCTTATACCCGCCTTGACCGCCTCGGCAATCTTATCCAGATGAATATGCCCCGGAACTATCTCATTTTGTGAATTAACGACTCCTATCAAGGGCCTCTCCAACTCTTCATCGGTATAACCCATCGCTTTGAACAGCGCTCTGTGCGGAGCCCTCTCAATACCTTTTTTTACAATATCACTTTTCATGTAAACCTCCTGTTCGGCTTGTCTGTCACCCGGTATTTGGTCAAAAAAACAAATACCCTGTTATTTCCGCGGCCCCTGCCGTCTCAGGTAAAACCCGGTTTTTACCGGTATATGGCTGGCAGCCTGACTTAGCCTGTAAAATTAATAAATGAAATGAAAATCTGCACAATATATCTGCATATAATAAACATGGTAGAGTAGTAAGTCAACAGTATAACATCGCCTATTAAAACAAGAGCCGGGATAACTACTTCCCAGCTTGATTTAACCTTATTTTACTCTTATGTTGAAAAGGTGTCTAGACACAAACGGCAATAGGATAAAAAACATTAAAACAAATTGACCCCAGGGGAGAAAACATTAATTTGCTTTCAAGTTTCCGCCTGCTCCGGAAAATTTTCCGAGGATTGTTCCTCCGGCTGTTCCGGCAGCAGAAAGCCTACAATGAAATTATTCTGGTAAAAAAAGCTTGCAATCTGGGATTTCTGCACTGAATCTATTGCAGGCGAAAATCTGGGAAATGCACTGAAGAATACCAGAAGCGCACACATTATATACACCATGAAGATTCCTTCTATAGCACCTAATACCAGGCCTCCTGCCTTGTCCAACTGCCGGAATACCGGAAGTCTTGCTATTGCCTTGATTATGACCCTGGCAAATATGAGTCCGAATCTTATTATCAGATAAATCAGAACCATACTGAGGACATTTATGACCAGGGTTGCTATTTCCGCCCCGATTGCTTCGGTCAGCTTCTGAACACCTAAAATATCTTTTTTCCCTACGCTGTCAATTATGGTTTCCTTTAAAAAGGCCGGCAGCTTCAGGCCGTCCACTATTGTTTGAGCTGTCCGCTCCTGCAGGGATACACCATCCGCAGACTGCTGCCGCATTATTCCGTTAATAACCGATTCCTTGATATTTGTATAAATAATTGTTTTTTGCAGCATTGCCGATAAAACCGGATAAAACTTTATGGCAAATATCACCGACAGTATATATGAGAGCAGCCTGAAAACAGAGTACAAGAAACCGTTTTTCAGGCCTATGGCCGTAAATACGGCAATAATGACCAGTACAGCAATATCTGTCCAATTCATCCCAAACCTCTCCAGCTCATTTTATTTCTACCAGCGATATATTTCCGCCGGTTATGACAACAGCTTCATTAGCTCCGGTCAAATATGCATCCTTTATCTCGTTTTTCGCAATATAGTGCCCGAGTTTCTGGCCTTTGATGGTGTACAGGTATATGCTCCTCTGTGTCCTCAGGGCAAGCCTGTCCCCGTATGCACTCATGCCGCTGATATTTTCCGGCTGCTCAAAGCTGTAAACCTCTTCACCCTTTTGATTCAGAACCAGCACCCTCTGACTGGAGGCGCCGGAGGTGTCATTGAATTTTCCAGCCACTATAACGTATTTACTACTGCCAGGAGCAGTGCAGAAAACCGACTGGGCATTTTTGCGCCACAATTCCTTTCCCTGCTTGTCCATAAAGAGAATTATGTTCTGCCCGATTGCAGCAGTATTCCCGCCAACAGACTGTAATACCGGGAAGACGTTGTCTGCTATATCTATAGCCGCATATGGCTTCTCTTCATAGAAATTATTAAATTCAAACTGTGTTCCTGCCTTTATCCCTTTTGTATTAACCTTGTTTATTATTATATTTTCGCCGTCATTAAGAGTTTTTGTACCCAGCACCATATCCTCGGCACAGAGCTTTGTGTATTTGTCAGCTCCGTTTGCATCGATTACAAGCACTGCCGATTTGAATTCCCTGGATTGTGTTACAACGGTGCAATTACCGTCCTCGCTTACCTCGGCATTGATTATCTGATTGTCCAGCTTTCTTGTCCAAAGCTGCGTTTTTTCCTTGAACATATAGATATCTCTTCCCGAAATATCAACCACAGCCATATACTTTTTTGAAATGCGTATAACAGGCCTTGTCATAGTCAGCGAAACTTCCTGCAAAAGCTTGCCTTTTTTATCATACCACTTGACTCCGTCTTGGGACAGCAGGATTATATTTTCCCTGTATACCTTGAAGTCAACGCTTCCATCCTGGGAAAAAGATATGTCGGCAGCATCTGGGCCTGTTGAAGTCCTGCTGTTGCTCCGGGCATAATCCAGCGCTCTCTCGATGCTGAAGTCTTTAAAGTCATAGCCTATGGACTTCAGATAAACTGCAAATGCCATAATTATGATTGCAGCAGCCAGCAGCAAAAACATTATTACACCTGTAAGTGTGTTTGGCTTTTTTTTACTGCCTGAGTCGGGTTCATGGTTCAACTGGGCCGGCAATGTCACTTCACCTCAATTTTTTCTTTTGTCTCACGCATGTTGCGCTTATACTTGCTATAGTAAAAGTTTAGCATATGAGGCATAATATATCCACTATATTCCCGGAATAAAAAATGCAGCACATCACCGCGGCCTTGTAATATATCCTCTTACAAACTGGAACAGTATTATGAACATCAGAAATAGTCCAAGATAGCCAAATACCGGATAAAGTGTGGTAATCAAGCTGGAAAAGCCAAGTGTGGACATGGGCATGGCCACCGCACAAAGTACCGCACCCACCAGCTTATAGTTGATTTTCATCTTGGAGCTTATTCTCTCTGTCAGACAATAGCCTGAAGTGACCGCCGAGGTGTACATTGCCAGTATAAGTATGATGCTGTAGATGTGGGAAAGCAGTTTACTGTTGTTTTGTATTATTCCAAGGACAGGAATTTCCGATATTATGGAATGGGGGTAAAAGGAATACAGGGCCGAATTTATTATTAATGCCGTAACACACAGCATGCCTCCCCCAAGCACCCCTCCCCATTTGCTGACCTTGCCCGATTTCAGATAGGGGAGCATCCTTGACATCAGCACCGTAGAAATTATAGTATTATAGCTTACATAAAGTATGGCTGAGAACACCCAATTGTCGGTCAACAGCTTTACTTTGCCTGATATGCTGAAAACAGACGTATCCTTTGACGCAAGTATGTAAAAACCCACAAATATTATTCCTGCAATGAGCACAGGTGAAACAACCGAGCTTATTGCCACAATACCCTTAATATTTGTCATAATCGCCAGAAGTGTTGCTGCCGCACTTATGACAATGCAATATTTGTAATCCAGTCCCGTCAGTTCCCCCAGCACATTTCCCAGTCCCGCTATCATTACACACATTATACAGGACATGAAAAGCATGACTATAAATTCCATCAGTCTGCCAAGAAAATAGCCTGTCATGGGAAACAAAAATTCATCATAGCTGCTGATTCTCTCTGAAAACACCTTGTTCAGAACTATATAACCTATAATGGAGAACAGCATTCCCGCAAGTATTATACCAAAAAAGCCTCCTGCGTAATACATGGAGAAAAACCGGATAATCTCCTGTCCTGATGCAAAGCCGGCTCCAATAATGGTTGCCATATACAGGAACGCCACTTTAAAAATATTACTGATTTCACCTTTAACCAAAAAAAGCAACTCCCAACGTAGAATATTTGGAACCGGTGGTTCCAGAGGGTTTGATCCTCTTTATAATTCTATGAGGGAGTTGCCTTGTACATTACATTTTATTAATCAATCCACCGCATTACTTCTTGTCCGTACCTTTGTCCGCCGTCCCCTTGTCAATGGCTTCCGTGAGAGCCTTATAAGTGGCTCTTATTCCGTCAGGCTCGTCCAGAACAGTTTTCAGCACTATTCTGTTTGTATAAGCCCCATCCTTCATTGCATAGTAGTAATTCTCATCCTTGGAGATATACTCTATGGTAACAGGCTTGGAGTCAGGCTTCATATAGTACTTGATGGTTACCTCGGGAGTTCCCGAAGGATTGAGTCCGGGCTCATACTTGTACATGGTGATGCCTATCATTGCCGAGTAAAAGTTTCTGAACAGGGACTTTCCATTTGCATCCTCAATATTTGCATCTTTCCCGTCAACCTTGAAGGTGTCCTTGTCGGAATCCTCCTTATCGGTAGTTATATCCGACACAATGGTTTTACCGTCGATTTTCAGTTCAACCTTGTTGACTTCACTGATATTTGGAAGGAATACAAAGGAGTTTACAAGACTGCTGAACTTTTTATCCAGGAAATTGAGCCCGGATATATCAACAGTAAACACACTTTTTCCATCAGGATATCTGGCATAGGCCGTCACACCTTTTTCAAGCTGCTTACCGAACAATATGGTTTTTGAACTTCTGCCGTCGCCATACTGTATGGAAAATGCAGGCTTATCCAGGCCGTACTTGGCCAGATCAGGGGTTTCGTCCACAACGTCCTTTATCTTCAGCTGCACAACAGCACTTGATATCTGAGATACCTCGGCAGGCTCTGCCACATCTTTTATGGGTGCAGTAATATTTACCTTGTTTTCCGAAAGTATATCCAGGGCAAACTGTACTTCACCGTTTTTCTCAAATGTAATGGCACTTACCGAAGTAGCTTCAATGGGCAGTATATCCTTAACAGCGAAATAACCTCTGGTATAATTGAACTTTGTCTGATAGTACAGACCTACCACATATACCTTGTTCTCGCCCTTGACTCTCACATATGCTCCATCGTCTGTGGGTGTCAGGGATCCAGCTTCAACTTCCTTGAAGGTCCCGTCGCTGAAACCAACCTTTACTGAAGCCGTTGGCTTGTCCAGGCCATACTTCCCCATATCCGCCGCGTTTTCTTCCACAATCTTGTTTGCATTGACATCTGCAAAATCGCTGGCAGCGGAATCCACCAAACTTTCATCAAGAAGAAACTCCATTTCAGGTTCCATAGTCCAGCCTTTGTCCTTTTTGACAAGCTTGAAAGAACCGCTTTCGTTATGAAATTCCATTGAGCTGACTTTATCCTGGGCTGAGTCGATTATGGATATTTCCTCTTCCGCAGGAGTATCAACAGCCGGATCCGTATTGTCGGTCTTCCGGCTCCCCAAATACAGGTATGCAGCAACCAGAAGCCCTACTAATACTACAAGAATGATAGCATTTCTAAATAACTTCATAGCTTACAAATGCCTCCTTCTTGCCCACACAACCAAGCCGCATGCCATAATCAAGACCGGAAGCACCCCCATCATTACTATGGAAATTCCCTTAGCCTGGCTCTGTGAGACAGTAATGGTTTTCGGAGTTACCAGTTTGGAGGAAATCGTAGTCTGGTCTTCCTTATCCTGCATCCAGTTCACAATTGTTTTCAGGAAATAGTATTCTCCCGCAGCAAACTGATTTGAATACTGGCTGGAAAGTGCTACGTCAGTAATGAATATACCGTTTCCAAATACCAGCACCTTACTGCCGCCCTCCACTTCCGTGGCAATTGCAATATCAAAAGGCCCCTGCTCGGTTGAGCCCTGGTTCAATATGCTTAAAGCCTCGGCCTTCTCAGTAGTTTTTATCATTGAATAGGTCTTAAGCCACTCCTTGTCATTCTTTAAAATCGAAAGGCTTCTGGAATCAGGCAGGAAAACATCGTACGTATCCGAATTGTTGATATCATTGCTCTGAACCTTGCCGACAAATGAGTATTCATCACCCGGCAAATGCCTGCTTTCATCCATTTCTTTGACCTTGTCATAGTTTATTCCAATATTGTATGTCTGCAGTACCTGCTCAAAATTAGGGAATTTGCTTCCTGATTCCACAGGATCAAACAGGAATATCACCCTTCCCGTGTTGCCTTTGAGATAGGCATTTACCTTTATCAATTCGGCTTCCGAAAGGTCTCTCTTGGGTGAAGCAAAAACCAGAAGCTTGCAATCCTCGGGAATCTTTTCACCTGTAAGCAGTGAAAGAGGCTTTACTTCCAGGTTGTTGTTTTCCAGGTCGGCCTTTATCCTGGTAAGGTCTGTGTCCACGGAATACTCGTCATGGCCTTCTACAAAATATGCCACAGGAGTAACATCCGAGGTGACAAACTTTATAGCACCTGTTATCAGGGGTTCCGCAGTATACATTCTGCCATAATCCGACTCCTGGCCGTATAGGGATTCCATACTGAGCTTCTTGATCTTGTTTCCGCTCTTTACCACGAAATCATATTTTTTTATACCCTTGGTCTTGTCCTTGTCAAAGGAGGCTATTGTACCAGGGTCCTTGTCAGGATCAACATAGGTAACTTTTATTCCCAGCTTTTCATATTGTGCCAAAAGGTTTGTTATATCCTTAGCTATACTTCCTGCTCCAACCTCGCCATCGTCAAACAGGCCGTAGATTGTAACCTCCTTCTTTATATCCTTTATGATGGTTTTACTTTCATCACCCAGGGTATATAGCTTGTCCGAAGTTAAATCCCACTTTATGTCACCCATGCCTACAAGCAGGTTGACAATTACTGCTATTGCCAAAACGGCAACTATCAATATTATTGAATTGGAACCATATTTAAGAGATCTTCTATTCAATTTAAATTTTCCCACTTTTTATCACCCCTTGCTCCAGCGTCTTTTTTCTATTACTCTAATTGTCAGGAATACGAATACTGCCGAGAAGCTCAGATAATAAACAACCGGCCCAAGTGAAAGTATACCTGCGAAGAAGTCTTCCGTCCTGGAATACAATGAAAACCAGGAGAGAATTTTTGACCAGATCCCGCCCAGAGACGGAGCTATACCCTGTAAAAGCCACATCATCAGAAGCCCTACTACACTGACAATTGCAGAAATAATCTGACTTTCGGTAAGTGAGGATGCAAAAACACCAAAGGAAATAAATGCAGCTCCTAATAATATGAAGCCCACATAACCGCCAATGACTTCCGGAACGGAAGGTTCCCCCAGCACCGACAGGATTATGGGATAGATAAAGGTTATTCCCGTCATCACAAGGAAAACCGAAAAGGCTGCAAGATACTTACCTACAACTATGCTGGTAAGACTTGCAGGTGATGTTACAAGCAGCACTTCTGTTCCGCTTTTTCTCTCGTCCGCCAACAATTTCATGGTCAATATGGGTACTATAAGTATCAGTACAAGCGCCATATAATTCAGATTGAAGATGTATTCCGCAATTCCTTGAGTAAGGTTAATATTAAATATCATGGAAGAAATAAATATAAACAGTCCGATCATTACATATGCCACAGGTGAATTAAAATATGACTTGAATTCCTTTTTAAAAATCGAAAACATGACTTATATAACCTCCTTTTCCTGAGTGGTCAACTGTAAGAAGATATCCTCAAGAGTGAGATCCAGAGATTTCAATTCTATTATGGGATATCCCGCTTTAGCCATTGCGAAGAATAGAGGTCTTCTTATATCGATTTCCTTGTCCGATTCAATTATAAATTCTGTTACATCTTTTTCTTTTTCAATATGGGGTTCTACATATTTGATTCCGTATATCTGCTCAATGGCATTGGATATTGAGCCCTTTGGACCTGCAATGGTAGCCGACAGCTTGCTGACAGTATTCATACCCTTTGAAAGGTTGTCAGGTGTATCAATTGCAGCAATCTTTCCCTTGTTTATTATGACTACCCTTTCACAGATTGCGCTTACCTCAGGCAGTATATGCGAGCTCAATATGATTGTATGCTGCTTGCCGAGAGCCTTTATAAGCTTGCGGATTTCTATTATCTGCTTCGGGTCAAGACCAACAGTAGGCTCATCAAGTATAAGCACTTCGGGGTTTCCCAAAAGCGACTGAGCCAGTCCGACTCTCTGCTTGTATCCTTTTGAAAGGTTCTTTACCAGTCGTCCTCTTACATCGGTTATTTTGACAAGCTCCATAATGTCTGCCATCTGGCTCTTCTTGGCCTTCCTGCTTACGTCCTTCAGGTCGGCAACAAAGCCTAAGTATTCGGATACTGTCATATCCATGTACAATGGCGGCAATTCAGGAAGATAGCCTATTCTTTTTTTAACCTCCGAAGGATTTTCCATAATATCAAACCCGTTTACCTTCACCGTACCCTCGGTAGAAGGAATGAAACCGGTTATAATATTCATGGTCGTTGATTTTCCGGCACCGTTAGGTCCGAGGAAACCAAGCACTTCACCTTTTTCAACTGTAAAGCTGATATTGTCTACAGCCTTTATCTGACCATAGCTTTTGGTCAAATTCTGAATTTCAATCATTCTTTTCCCCCCTATTTTTTTCGTGCATTCAGGAACAAAAGTCAATTACAAGGAAACGTAACCGCTTATGTTCAGGAGTATTACCGTAATTAACCTTGTTAATACACTCAAGAGAACGGCCAAGCTATTTTCAAAAAGAATAACCTGCCCACCCCAAAGAATGGTCACGCCCCTCCAAAGAAAGCTCTGCATTCCAAAGAAAGCTCACGCTTTTTTCGCGCTTCCTTTATTATTATCCATAATTTTTTTTAATAAACTATGAACGAAATGTAACATTTTGAACAAAGTTCTACTTAATATTCAAACAAAAATCCACAAAAAAATGGAATTTTTTGTTTAGCCATTTTAAGATTATATAGTTTTTTGTATAGGTTTTCAAGGGGGGGGAATCATTAATAGTATTTTGCCAACAAGGGCAAATAAAAAAATAATGCCTGAAATATGCCTGCGATAACTTCTTTCACTGCTGTCACCACATATACTCAAACATTATTTTTCTGTGCCTTCTCTTACAATCCAGGTTATGTACGAATTCCGGCAGTCTTTATGCTACTGCCTTCTCCTGCCCTTTCCCAGCAAGCTGGAAAGCACCGGTCCCAATAATGAGAAGCCCAGTATGAGCAGCCATTCATTCAGCCCCAGGGGAACAGTTTCAAAAATCACCTGAAATACAGGTATATATACAACTCCAAGTATCATTGCAAGCGAGCAGAGAACAGCCAATATAAGCGGAATATTATTTGTAAGCGGTATTTCAAATATATTCCTGGTTTCGGATTTGCATTCGAACACATGGATGAGCTGGGTCATTACCAGAGTCATGAAGGCTCCCGTACGTGCAAGTTCTACATTATTTACAAAATACAGTATGCTTACAAACACTCCCAGGGTACTAAGCCCTATAAAGATTCCTCTGGATACTATAAGTCTTAACAGACCGTGGGAAAATATGGTGTCCTTGGAGCCCCTCGGCTTTCTCATCATAATGTCATTTTCGGCAGGGTCAAGTCCCAGAGCTATGGCCGGAAGTCCGTCCGTAACCAGGTTTACCCACAGTATCTGGATGGGCAGCAGCGGTATGGGAAGCCACATGAGCATTCCCAGGAACATTGTCAGCACCTCGCCCAGATTGCAGGCCAGCATGTACCGGATGAACTTCCTTATATTGTTGTATATTACCCTTCCCTCTTCTACGGCGGCGACTATGGTGGCAAAGTTATCATCCAGCAGCACCATTGAGGAGGCCTCCTTGGTGACATCCGTTCCGGTGATGCCCATGGAAACTCCGATATCGGCCTCTTTTACCGCCGGAGCATCGTTGACTCCGTCACCGGTCATCGCAACTATATGCCCCAGCCTTTTCAGCACCTTCACTATCTGCAGCTTATGCTTGGGCGAAACTCTGGCATATACGGACACTGAAGGGGCTATGGCTTCCAACTGGGCTTCGCTCATTTTGTCCATCTCGGCACCTGTCAATACATTGTCCCCGTCGCAGAAAATATTCAGTTCTCTGGCTATGGCAGTTGCGGTGAGCTTATGGTCTCCGGTTATCATCACCGGCTTTATTCCTGCAAATCTGCATTTCTGCACTGCTTCAACGGCTTCCTTCCTTGGAGGGTCTATCAAGCCCATGAGGCCCACAAATATGAGGTCGCTTTCCACATTTTTTGTCCTTGAGCTGTAATTTCCCGTCTCCAGTTTTCTATAGGCCAGGCCTATTACTCTCAAGGCATCTGTGGCCATACCGTCATTTATTTTGGTTATTGATCTTTTTGTCAGTTCATCCAGCTTGATAATTCCCCTGGCAGACATTATTCTGCTGCACTTGTCTATAATCATGTCGGGGGCGCCTTTGGTAAAAACGTATATCTCACCCTTGTCATTCTTGCAGACTATGGACATGCATTTTCTGTCGGAATCAAAAGGAAGCTCGTCAATTCTCTGATATGTACCGTTGAGGTCACTTTGAGTAATCCCCGCCTTGGCTGCCGCTATGGTAAGGGCTATCTCGGTGGGGTCTCCGGATATTTTCAAGGTCTCCTGCTTTGAAAATATGGACTTTATCCTGCCAATTGCCGAGCTTTCTGAAGCAGGTCTTGTTATGACCGAATTGTTGCAAAATGCGCCAATTTCCAGTGCCAGCTTTATACCATCCACCTTGAGAGGGTCGGAGGCTCTGTTGTCCACAAGAAAGCTCCCTTCAACATTGTATCCGTTACCTGTAACAGAAAGCTGGTATCCGGCCGCATATATTTTTCTCACGGTCATCTTGTTCTCTGTAAGCGTACCAGTCTTGTCAGAGCAGATAATGCTGGCACAGCCCAGAGTCTCAACAGCAGGAAGCTTCCTGATAAGGGCGTTTCTTTTCAGCATCCTCTGGACGCCAAGAGCCAGTGAAATTGTTACTATGGCAGGAAGTCCTTCGGGAACGGCAGCCACTGCCAGGCTTATGCCCGAGAGCAGCATGTTAAAGAGTTTTTCTCCGCGGATGACACCGGTTACGGAGACGATGGCGCATATGAGCAGGCAGCCTACGGCTATAAACCTCCCCAGATGTGCAAGTCTTTTTTGCAGAGGAGTTTCTTCATCCTCTATGTTCTGAATCATATCTGCTATGTGGCCCATTTCGGTCTTCATGCCGGTGGCATAAACTATGGCCTTGCCCCTGCCGCCGGTTATAACGGTTCCCATATAGACCGAGGATTTTTTATCATAAGGGTCGACGATTGCCTTGCTGCTTTTAAGCGGACTTTTCTCAACGGGAACCGATTCTCCTGTCAACAGGGATTCGTCCACCTGAAGGCCGCTGCTTTCCAAAACGGCAGCATCGGCGGCTATACGGTCTCCGGCTTCGATTACAAGAATATCACCTGGTACGATTTCCTCCGCGGGTATGCTGACAAGCTGCTCGTTTCTGATTACCTTGGCATTTGGAGCTGCAAGTGATTTTAAGGCTTCCATTGTCTTCTCGGTTTTGAATTCCTGGACAAACCCCATTATGGCATTAATCACAACTATGGCTATTATAGTGATTGCCTCGGTCATTTCTCCCATAAATCCTGATATGACGGTAGAAACCATCAGAATTATTACCATCAGGTCGGTGAATTGCTCAAATAATATTTTTAACGGAGATATCTTCTTTCTTTCAGCCAGAATATTCGGGCCATGGGTTTGGAGCTTATGTTTTGCCTCCTTGTCGGTAAGGCCTGTGTTTAGCATACTTTCCGGATTTGCATAATTCAGCTTTGATTCAATAACACTCATAACAATTAATCGCCTCTCTTGTATTCTACGAATATTTTTATTCAAGAGGAGGGCAAAATAGTACAAGATTATTGAACAGGAGAAGCTTTGACAGGCACCCGGCCCCAGCAGCTATTCCTCGTAAACCCGTCTGACATGTTCATGGCATAAAACTGCTTCTATCAGCTCAGCCATGGGTGTCTGGGCGGACATATCCAGAGTGAAGCGCAGCACCATTTCTCCGTCTCTTTCACTGCTGACAAAATCTGTTTTCTTTATTTTAACACCCAATTCCTGTATTATTCTGGATAGTTCATTGACTTCGCCTCTTTTTATCTGTGTATGGATAAAAAGCCTTGTACTTTTCTGTGAAGTCATCCTGCCTTGAGTTTTCTTTATTACAACCAGTATAAGAAAAATTATTACGGTGGCAAGCAAGGCTCCGGAGTAAAAACCTATTCCGGCGGCTATACCCACGCAGGACACAGCCCAGAGGCTGGCGGCTGTTGTCAGGCCCTTTACGCTGATACCCTCTTTTATTATGGTACCGGCTCCCAGAAAGCCTATCCCGCTGATTACCTGAGCCCCCAATCGAGCAGGGTCAACATTCACATGAGAAGAATACCTGTAATAAATAAATTCAGAGGTCACCATGACCAGCGCAGAACCCACGCATACAAGAATATGGGTTCTGAGGCCGGCAGGCCTATGTACGTGCTCCCTCTCAAAGCCTATGATTCCTCCAAGTACACAGGCTATAATAAGCCTGGATATCATAGATAGATAGAATTCGCCCTGGCTGCTGAAATAACTTGACAGATTATTTAATATCCACATAAAATACCGCCATTCTGCACTATATTATCAATTCATATTTAATATTATATACCCTCTAGCATGCCCTTTCAACAGTCGCAGCAACTCGGCCATCCAGGCCTCGGGTGAGTTAAACTTGCCTCTTAATGACTTTATTAACTAGCACAACGGGTTAAATTACTATACATTAAAAAAGAAAAGGAGCTTTGAACTATCCGAAGGGTAGTTCGCAACACTCCTTTTCTTTTTAAGGAAGATTTAATTCTGACTGCACCGTTTTATCTGAACATTTTGTTAACTGCACCTGTAACCTTTACTTTGGAGCCTTCAAAGAGCTCTACCACCTTGAACCTGATTTTCACAGGAATATCCTCACTGTTGTCCGCGGTGGTAATCAACTTGTATTCTTCCGAGGACAACGAAGTTTTCAAATCCTGTTTTACAGAATCCGGTATGGTTCCATGAGTTGCATCTATGAAGCAAAGCGGCGGGAAAAGCACACACCACCAGTTGGCACCGGCACCATCTCCTATTACAACCTTAAGTGCCTGGTATTCTCCTGCGGGAAGTGCTATATCCCCATAGGTCTTGGTGGGAAAGGAATAGTTTCCCATAGATGCCTTTACATTATAATTGCTGTTATTTTCCTTTATGATTTTTGAAGAAACCTGCTCAATTTTTTCCAGATTGGCATTTATAATGTCCCTGGTCTCACTTATATTTTTTGAAGCTGCAAGCTTGTCCTTCATAAACTCTATGATTGCATCCCGGACCTTCAGCTTAAGTGCCTGGTCGGCTTTGGAATCGCTGTTTGCGACAACATGAAGTCTTACCAGGTTTTGTGAAAGTCCTGCATTTACATCTTCTGCATAATTGTAGGTGATTACCCATGCTCCAAGCATCACCAGCAGTAAAACCGCCATGCATATTTTAATTATATTGGACGTCCTATGGCCCGAAGCTATCGGTTTGAAGTATAAAAGTCCCTTACTCATAAATTTTCCCCTCCTTTGCCGCTGCCGCTTGTGAAAAATACGGCTGACGACCTTTCCCCAATTAAATGATTAAATATACTTTTTTAAGGTAATCATTTTTTATTTAAACCTATCAATATTTAGTAATAAGCTTCATAAAATAATTATTGTCAGATATTCGTTTTTTTATACAAAATAAGAAAATTTTCTATGTTTCAGATTGATTTATAAATTGGGACAGGACAGCCCTGGCTGCCCGGAAGAAGGGCTGAAATTGAAAAAGCCGGAGCAGGTGGCTGCCTGCTCTGGCTTTTAGTCATGTGGATATTAATTTTTATTAATTACTACTCTGCTTTTTGTCATATGCCGCTCTTATGAAATCCTTAAAAAGATAATGGGGCTTGTTTGGCCTGGATTTGAATTCCGGATGGAACTGTACTCCGATAAACCAAGGATGCTCCAGCAGCTCTATGGTTTCAACCAGCTTTCCGCTGGGGGACAGTCCCGACAGAACCATACCCGCCTTTGACAGTATATCCCTGTACTCATTATTGAACTCATATCTGTGCCTGTGTCTTTCATATATAAGTTCGTCATTATATATTTTTTGTATCATGGTTTCATCATTAATTTTGCACGGATATACACCCAGACGCATGGTTCCGCCCAATTCATCAATATCTCGCTGGTCGGGCATCAAATCTATGACAGGATATGGAGTCTCCCCGAATTCCGAGCTGTTGGCATCATGAAGTCCAGCCACATTTCTGGCAAACTCCACCACCGCCATCTGCATTCCCAGGCATATTCCGAAGAAAGGCACCTTGTGTTCCCTTGCATAGGTGATGGCAAGGATTTTTCCTTCAATACCCCTGTCTCCGAAGCCTCCCGGAACAAGTATCCCGTCCACACCTTTGAGATAATCGTTTACATCTCCGATTTCAACATCCTCCGAGTTAACCCACTTTATATTTACTTCAAGATCATTCCCGATTCCGCCGTGCCTGAGTGATTCGGCTACACTTAAATATGCGTCGTGAAGCTCCACATACTTTCCTACCAGTGCAATGGTGACAGAATCCTTAGGGTGCTTCTGCCTGTTTACCATTTCTTCCCACTCCGACAAATCAGGCTCGCTGCAGGACAGTCCAAGCCTCTTGCAGACTGTTTTTGCCAGTCCTTCCTTCTCCAGCATCAAAGGCACTTCATACAGCACTTCCGCATCGAGATTCTGAACTACTGCCCCACCCGGAAGATTGCAGAAGAAAGCTATTTTATCCTTCAAATCCTGGGACAGGAACTTTTCAGTTCTGCAGACTATAACGTCAGGCTGAATTCCAAGACTTATCAATTCCTTGACACTGTGCTGGGTCGGCTTGGTTTTGAGCTCACCCGACTTACCCAGGAAGGGCACCAGTGTAACATGAATGTACATCACATTTTCTCTGCCTATCTCAGTGGATACCTGTCTTATTGCTTCCAGAAACGGAAGACTTTCAATATCACCTACGGTGCCTCCGATTTCGGTGATAACTACATCTGTTCTTTCCGACTTGCCTACTCTATAAATTCTTTCCTTTATTTCATTTGTGATATGGGGGATTACCTGAACTGTGCCTCCGAGGAAGTCACCTTTTCTTTCCTTGCTGATAACCGACCAGTAAATCTTACCTGTGGTAACATTGCTGTTTTTGCTGAGATTTTCGTCTATAAACCTCTCGTAATGGCCCAAGTCCAAATCCGTCTCTGCTCCATCCTCAGTTACGAAAACCTCGCCATGCTGATACGGGCTCATTGTACCTGGGTCCACATTTATATACGGGTCAAATTTCTGAATTGTTACATGTACACCTCTTGCTTTTAAAAGCCTTCCTAATGATGCCGCTGTTATTCCCTTTCCCAATCCGGAAACCACACCACCAGTTACGAAGATATACTTTACTGACATTGTTTTACTCCTCTCGACATGTTCATACGATTATATATAGAAATGCAAATTAAATTGTATTTAGGAATGTAAGTAATTCCTCATTGTTCATAACTTTTTTAACGTTCAGGTGTAATTTAAAGTCTCACGGCTGTAAAAATTTTCTTTCCCAAACGTGTTTCAATGAGGTAAAGTCGTTCCGTTTAATACCGGGTATCTATTCCCTCGTTATATTTTATATTTTGACATAACAAAGGTCAATATATATGCAACATTTATTTTTTATCAATTATTTCAAAAATATTTTTCAGTTTGAAGGCCGGTTTTTTGTCTGTTTTTTTCCCGCCAGCCACCTGATTGCCGCATATATTCCCAGGCCTGCCGCCGCTCCGGAACTGTCAATCAGAACATCCAGGGGCTGTCCGCTTCTGCCTGGAATAAACAGTTGATGTATTTCATCACTGACTGCATACATGGCACATATGGCAAATGCCATGACAAAATTCCTCCACCCCGGAAAGCCGGTTTTGCGCAATGCATTTGAGGTTAGCAGGGCAAGTATCAGGTATGCGCTGAAATGAGCCCCCTTTCTCACAAAATGATTTACCGCCTCCATATCAAAGCTGGCTGATCCCGCAAAAAAACTGTAAATCCAGTCGGTTATCCCCAGGCTGAGGCCGTTGGATTCCGAGGCACCCTGAGAAGAAAGTCTGAAAATAAGAAACATCCATATAAAAACCGAAGCCCAAGCAATAGCTGCTTTAATCCTGTTATTCATTATCCGCCTTATTCCCCGTGAGTTATTTTCACCTGTATACACTGCCGCATCCGATTAGCCGTATGTCTGTCCACAGGCAATAAAAAAACATATGACAAAATCATACGTTTTCTTATTATATCACAATTTTAATTTTTATTCGAGGGGAGTATTACCCTTATATCCTTCACTGACTTTTTTTTGACTGCTCCTTTTGTCAAACCTCCGTCTGAGGAAGATGAAAATCCCCACAGCGGCACAGATGCCCGATACATCCTTGAATACGTCAGCCACTCCGGCACCTGGAAGCCCTGAATCGTTCCTCCCATAATAGTTCATCTGATTTATCTCATCAATTATGCTTATACACAGGCCCGATATAAAAACTACGGCTATCCGGCAGTTGTTACTAATACCCCACAGCCACAGTACTGCCGAAAAAATTGCCGCAAGCATAAAATACATTGCTATGTGGGCCAGATCCCTCACATATTCGTCGATTCTGACAACAGCTTGCACTGAATTGCCTGCCCCCGGATACGCAACTCCAAGTTTTTCCGCCATTGTGATAATTGCTCTTGATACCGTCCTGCTCATATTACCTGAGCTCTCAGCAGTCTGAGAGGACATGAATATGATAAAGCCCACCCAGAGGAGCAGCAGGAATACCGCTATGATGCCTATCCTTTTGTAACTCATCCTTCTCCTTTTATCTGTTCAGGTTTTACAGGCTCATTTCTATGAAGCTCTGCTGTCACCCAGCAAAACAGGTACTGTCTTGATAATTATTTTTATATCCTTCCAAAGAGTTCTTTCACGTATGTATTTAAGGTCCAGCCTGCACATTTCCTCAAAACCGATATCATTTCTCCCGCTGACTTGCCAAAGGCCGGTTATACCAGGCTTCACAGACAATCTCAGGTTATGCCAGGCATGATATTTCTGAACCTCCCTGTCAATTGGCGGCCTTGGTCCTACCATGCTCATTTCTCCTTTGAGAACATTGAACAACTGAGGCAATTCGTCAATACTGGTCTTTCTGATTATCCTGCCCACTCTTGTTATGCGTGGATCATTCCTGACCTTGAACATGAATCCGCTGATTTCATTCATATCTTCCACTTCGTTAAACCTTTGCTCTGCATCCGGAACCATTGACCTGAATTTGTGCATGTTAAAAGGCCTTCCCATCAATCCCATCCTGCTTTGATGAAAAAAAACCGGTCCTCTGGAATCAAGCTTTATCAGCACAGCTACCAGCAAAAAAACCGGAGAAAGCAGAACAATAGCCAGCAGTGAAGCACATATATCAAAAAGCCTTTTTCCCACACAATAATAGCCGGGTACATTGTTGAACATGGCCCTCTGATCAACAACATATTTTGCATTCAGTTCCATATCCCTCATACCAGCTTCTCCCACTTCAGTATTTTTGCATTGGACAGTTCTTCACTATACCCGCCATCCAGCAAGCTTTTCGGACTGTTGTGAAAAAGAATACCCGCCTCTTCCTTTCCCACCCAGTTGGATACATTTTTGAAGGCTTCCCTGTACCAGTCTATGTAATCCGACGCACAGTGGGCATTTGAAGCAACCATATCAACAAATTTCATTTTCAGCAGCCTCCTGGAGAACTCCTTCACCCCGGAGCCATATACCCCCACTATACTTGCAGTGTCCATCTGAATATAGCAGCCGGCTTTGATAAGTTCCACAAAGTTCTCGAATCTGTTAATGAAAGGTCTGTTTCTTTCAATATGGGCAATTATCGGAGTTATTCTCTGCATTCTGAGTTTGAATACCAGCTCAATGCATTTCTGGGGAGAAGCGTTAAACGGAAATTCAAAAAGAATGGCTCCCGACTTGTTAAGGCTGAGCCTTCTCTTATTTTTAAACAAGGCGCTGCCGTCCGGATCTGCAAATACTTCATATCCAAGGCTGATTGCCACCTCATAATCTTTTGCCTTATACAACAGTTCCTTGTAATTTTCCTCCAGACGCTCCAGTCCGAATACCTCTTCCTGATAATGAGGCGTAGCAACTATCATGCTTATCCCAAGCCTTTCAGCCTCTCTGATCATTTTCAGCGATTCTGCCATATTAGCCGGTCCATCATCAACTCCATGTATTATATGACTGTGAATATCGATCATAATATCCATATCCTTTCAAAATATATTTATTTCAGTTCCAAGAAATTTATCACTTATGCACTTGCTATGAATCCATCCTTTATGTTTAAGTCATCCAACCGCTGTTCAAGCAACTTTCCTTCCTTTAGTCTTAAAACCCGGGAACATATGGACAGGGCGGTATATCTGTGGGTTATAACTATACAGGTTCTTGCAGGCCTCATTCCATTTATGCTTGTAAGGACATGAACCTCTGAAGCTCTGTCCAGGGCTGAGGTTGCCTCGTCTAAAATCAGAATCGGGGCCTTCCTCAGCAGTGCTCTGGCAATTGATATTCTTTGGGCCTGCCCCTCCGAAAGTCCGATTCCATGTTCTCCTATCTTTGTCTGCATACCCTCAGGCAGCTCATTAATAAAATCCAAGGCCCCGGCCGCCCCCGCTGCTGCAACTATTTCCTCACCGGTAGCTTCCGGGAAGCCCCATAAAAGATTTTCTTCAATAGTACCGCTGAATAACGTATTTCCCTGGGGTACATATGAAATCCAATCCCTGGTTCCGGCGGAGACAAAATACTCCCTGTTATCCCTGGTGGTCAGCAGTACACTTCCTTTTTCGGGCTTCAGCAGTGCCAGCAGCATTCTTATCAGGGTTGTTTTCCCTTCTCCGGAGGGGCCTATGAGGCCTACAATTTCCCCCGGTCTGATGGTCACATTCAATCTTTCCAAAATAGGTTTTCCATCGCTGTACCAGAAAGTGACTCCCTGAAACTTAATCCCGGCTTCATAAGCTGCCGGAAGCTTGTTTTCACTCTCTTCCGAGGGGAGGTCTTCTATTTCCATTAACCTTCCTGCAGATGCCACGGCAGCTATCACCTGGGGTATCATTCTGGCCAAACCCACAAAGGGGCCCTGTACCTGGGAAACCAACTGCAAAAATGCAGTCAGTGTCCCGAAGGTAGTAGCTCCCCTGCCAAGTTTCAGCGCACCCCAGCAGAAGGCCAGAAAATATCCTGCCCAGTAGCCCAGTCCCAATATGGTGCTGGCCAGAACGCTTGTGACATTCCTTTTCTTGACCCAGCCAAGGCGGATACTGTGAAGGCTTGCAATGCTGGCAATATTCTTTTCCTCCAGGCTGAACGCCTTGACAATCAGCATGTTCTCAACAGCTTCCTGGAGAAATGACCTGTAAACACTTTCCGATTCCTGAACCTTTATCTGATACCTTTTTATCTTTCTCCCCCATATCCTGCTGAACAATACAGTAAAGGGGCCTAAAACAAACGCCAGTAAAGCCAGCGTGGGTTCATAGTAAAGAAGGGTTGCAAATGCCGCAGCCAACTGCACTCCCAGGGATATCATGCCTGGCAGGGTATCCACCACTCCGGTTGTCACCGCTCCTACGTCGCTTGTGAGCCTTGTGAGGATATCTCCGCTGTGGTACCGGTTTACTGCCATCCATTCGGTTCTTGTTATGCGGGAAAAAACTCTTTTCCTCATATTGTTTGACAAAACTTCGGTTGTTCTGACAGTTATAATTGAGGATGCTCCTTTTATGCCAAGATTTATAATTATCAATGCGCCAAACAGTGCTGCATAAAGAGCGGCCCTGTTCAAAGTGCCGTCAACTGCACTGTCTATGAGGTTTTTGGAAAACACCGCCGTTATTACACCGGTTACAGACGTAAAAGCATCCAGCAAAATAATGGACAGCAAGCTCTTGGAAACTGTCCTGGCATTGACCGCTATCCATCTGAAATCCCTTAAAAGTTTGCCATACTCTTTTGTAATACGCATGATATCTCCACTTCCCCAAACTATGGCCGGTAACATCTGAAATTACATTTTATTTTTACTAATATCCTTATGGTTTTTAAAAGATAATTCCTCAACGGAATTGCCTTCATCCAGAAAGCCGTCAATAAGTTCCACAATATATTGCGGCAGGAGATTGTGCGGCCGTTTCTTCTGATTTCTGCAACTACCGCTATCAGCCGGTCAGGTTCAAGGGGGCCTTCTATCCACTTCTGTGCATCTCCTGCCATAAAGAAGCAATTGTTATCTTTATTAAGAACCCTGTGCAGTATGTACTCCCCGCTTACTCTCTGGATCAGTACTATATCTCCCTTAGTTATAGTGTCAAAACAGGCCGGTACCAGCTTTACGCTATCCTTATCCTCTCTGAGGAAGGGGTACATGCTCATTCCGGTTACGGTAAGCCAGACCTGGGTTCCTTCCTGAAGCAGCTCTCTGATTGCGGGAAATATGTGGGCGGACTTTATCAATTTCACTTCACCCATTGCCGCACCAGCTCCATAGCTTCCCTGTCGGGCCTGCACTTAAGGTGATATACCTTTACGCTGTTGAGCAGTTTGCCAAGTACGTCATATGCCTTCTTCATCAGCACCTCGTCAAAATACGGCAAAAAGCACCGGGGCATAACCATGGGCAGAGCCTCGGATATTTCCAGCAACTTTATGCTGTTTTCCGGCGCCTGTTCCAATACTACTATTGCATATACCGGAACTTCCGTATTCTGAAATTTATCGGAGGACCCGCTCCAGGGAGTTCCGCATAGAAGGGGAATACCTTTTTCAAATCTGATGGCGGGAGTATCATCATTTACCACTGTTACAGCCTCTCCCATATATTTTTCCCAGAGCCCCACATGAGTCGACTTACCGGTTCCGGAAGGTGCTGTGAACAAGATGCCCCTCCCTTCCCAGGCTATTGAAGAGGCATGCATTACAATTCCACCATTGTTCAACAGGTTATTCCTGAAGACAATGCCCATCAGCATGAAAGAATAGTGATCCGACCACATTTTCAGCACCGTTGGAGCATTCTCGTCAAGTTCGGGTTTGAAACACCTTATATTGGCATTAGTCCATTCCAGGTTTGTATCAATATGTGAAAGAATGTTTGTCTTTGTCCTGTCCAGGCTGTAAATGTGATAGCCGGAGGCTTCTTCTTCCTTTCTGAGCCAGTTTATGTTGTCTTCAATAATGACACTGCCTTCCGGGCGCTCAATCCGTGAGCATTGATCTATCTGAACCGACATATGGGGGCTTTCCGTGACATTGCAGAGAAAGCCCTTCATTCTTTCCTTAAGGTAACCGTTACCGGAATTTACTTTTATATATGTACCTGCAACATTATATACAAGCATTTTAACCTCCATCTCCCCATATATGATGGTCACTTTAGTTATAAAGCAGAACCTGCTCCTTTGAATTTCCTTAAAGACCGGTCTATGCGGCAATTTCCCAAACTACAGTACAAATCAGCAAATGGAATGCCTTTATATATAAACAAAAATATATTATGGGCATTCCATTTAAAAAATCATATTCAGATGTCCGGCACTGATGACTTGTATTTACCGGTATTGGGCCGTATCAGTCATTTGCCGTTATCAGATTGCCCAGCTCATCAAGGCATGAGCCTACATTAACACAGCTTCCGGCTATTCTCTCTTCAACTCTGAGATTAACAATATCCATTGATGGCTTTACATATTCTTTCATTATTTCACCTCGTTCCATAAGGAAATTCATTAAGCAAAAAATATAAGTATTGAGCCTATGTGCTATGCGGATGTGGTTCCCGCGTAATACTTCTTGCCATTGTACTCGATGTCTACAGTGCATGCTCCTGTGCAAACCGTATGAGCAAGTCTTTCCTCCACTCTTAAATCAACAAACTCGATTTTTGGTGCAATGTATTTTTTCATGTTCCGTTCACCTCCTGTATATCATTTATGTATTATCAGCAGCCCCGCCGCTGCTCCACCCATTTGTCAGACAGAAATCACCCGTACCGGGTATCCCTCTCCTGCCGCAGCAGGCTTCTGTACCGGGCACTTTCACATAGATACTCCGCAGGCCTGGTAAAGCTTCCCGTCTCGCTCATCAGTCTTCCCGGGCAGGAAATGCAGTCTTTTTTTATAGCACAGGCTTCACAGTCACTGCATTTGGGCACTCTGCCGCAGCCTTCCTTGAGCAATTGCCAGGCTTTTTCAAAGCCTGTCTCCAGCGGCCTGGCACTGGGGGTATCCAGCAGGCCGCACGGAATCATTCTTCCGTCCCAGGTCAGCCAGAAGCCCGTTTTCCCGGATTGACACCTGAATGCCGAAGCTTCCAGCATTTGTTGAGTTTTCAGGGACAAAACGCTCTCCTGTTCCATGGAGTCAGCATTCATTTTCAACTCCAGCTTGGAGCTTTTAGGATACATCTTTTGGCCATAGAGGCTCATCCTGTTTTCGTATTCCACAATATCAAAGGGCGAAAGCCTGTTGCCCAGAGGGTCGGACCCACAGCCTTCCCTTCTGGGTGATATATAGTTTACAACTCCGAGCACATTTGAATATGTATGGGCTATTTTGTACAATTCCTTGTAATCCCTGTGATTCCCCTCAACAACAGTTGTTTTTACTTCAAGGTTAATACCTTCCGAACGAAGTGCCTCCAGCGCACCCATTGTTTTAAAATAGCCCTCCCTGTTTCCCGCAACCCTTTCATAGGTCTCGGGACTTCCTCCGTAGACTGTCACACTTACCCTGTGGGGAGGAATTCTTCCAAGCCATTTTGCCCTTTTTGGCGATATCAGACTGCCGTTGGTGAATATGGTTATATTCAGACCCATTTCACTAAGCGCTTCATATATTTTTTCAAAGTCTTCCCTCAAAAAAACTTCCCCGCCTGTGAGAATAAGGTAAAAAAGGCCGGCGTCCCTGGCCTGCCGCCCCATCTGTATCCACTGACCGGTGGTCAACTCTGACTTGAGCATGTTTTTATCGTTTGCAGGACCGCATACATAGCACATTTTACATTTAAAATTGCATCTGGCCGTCAGTTCAAATGAACCGGAGAGAGGCAGTCCCTTCTCCATGGACAGAGCGGTAATTCTTCTGTGAAATTCTTTCCAATCCAGGCTCATACGGCACCTCGACTTCAATTTGATGTTACTCTGAACTTGTTAATCCGACCCAATATCAGTCAATCAACCTGTTGCTTTTCATACTTTCAACAAAAGCCTCAACATCTTGCAAGGCTGTTTCTCTGTCTACATCGTATAAAGCCAGCAAAGCCTGAACCATATCTTCAACGGATGCGTCCTTTTCAAGCCTTCTCCACAAGACAGCACCGCTCTCACTTAATGTCATTATTCCATTAAACTCCACAACCCTGGCACCCAGGGGAACAACTACAGGCTGACCTGCAATCTCCCGGAGCATAAATCCGTTCTTTACCTGCATCTTGACCTCCTATACCTTGCTATACAGCAAAAACAAGTTGTAGTTTTATCTCATCACCAGGGAAAGAACCAGCCCCAGCCCCACACCCAACCGCTTCCCGGTTTCTTTCCAGGTTTTTTACCGGGTCCCCCATGATGAGCCGGCTGACCTGCTATGGGATTTGTTTCATTTCCGCCCTGGCTTGAACCGAAGCATGCTATTCCTTCCTCGGCCCTGAGTTCGATAATTCTTAATTTTGGTTTAACATAACTTCTCATAAACATTCCTCCTGGTTTTTTATTTTAGCCCCGGCTTTAAAATGGGGCTTTAGAACCTATCTCAGCCCCAGCCATTCCAATAGGTCATTTCTATCTCTAGCCGAATTGATTAATGTATCGTCCTTGAACAGGGCTTTTTTGTTATCAAAGCTGTAATCCTTCCTGACAATACCGAACGCTATTCTATGTACCCAGGCAACCGGCAGCAGCAGCGGGTTTTTATTGATATAGAAATATTTATATCTTTCAGCCATTTTTTCACGGCTGGGAAAAATTATTCTGATGGTGCTGAGCATTTTATTATTATATTGAAGACCTTTACCATATAAATTTCTGGTCAGGGCATTTGTGGCTATACGGTTAATATCCCTTCTGCCAAAATTTCCTCCCGATAAAATATCTTCAATTAAAAAATTAATTTTGTCATTATTAATGTCTGTTTTAAAATCCGGTATATCTGGCAAAATCATTCCAAAAAGCTTGTTGCATACCTGAAGTATCGGATTAACAAAATGACTAATACCATATTTTATTGACATATCTACAACTTTATTCCAATCAATTTTGTCATAACCCTTTTCAACAGCCACAACCATGTCGCATAACTGCCGTAATCCTATGCCTCCATGGGAAATATGTGAGGCCATGTGAATACAAAAATGGAGTATCTGCATCTCCCAGGATAATGCCAGCGCCTTTGTGTTCCCAATATCCAGCTCCATCGGCGCGCTCCAGGCGTCAATGTTCAGCAAATCCGAGTTTTCAATAAAATTGTAGTCCGCCAGCAGCCTGTGCAGCTCAATTGATATATATTGCTGCCGGTGAAATTCAACATGTTTGGTTTTTTTGTCCTTATCAGCCTTGTATCCCAGACCCTGAAGTATTTCCGCCGCCTTCTTCATATCCTTCTCATGAACAAGTATATCCGCATCTCCCATTGTCCTCAGCTCCGGGTGAGGATACCACTTATTAATTGCCATGCCTTTAAGTATGATGGTCTGTATTTTGTAGGTATTGAGTATTTCCAGCACTTCCCCGACCCAAATCTCATCGCAAAGCATCTGAAAGCCGCAGGACATGACTGATTTCGTCCACTTGTCCATAATCTCACGTTCCATCCCTATGTTCCGGTGGATAATTTTGATTTCCGGATAAATCAGAGTATGTACCTGATGTGCTGCCGCTTCCATATATATCTCCATCCAGTCGATATGGCGGCCCCGGTATTTTTCAGTATCCATGTCCACATTTCTGATGGCTGCACCTAAGATTTCAGTTAAGATTATGTCTTTTTCCTTCATTTCCCAACCTCCAGCCGGACATATTTTTACCCTCGGGTTTGAGCAAACTTTTATAAAGGTTTTTTGTTTCAACTGCTATGCGGTCCCAATTGTATTTATTGAGAATATAGGTTCCCGACAGATATTTAACCTTCAGTACTTTCTCACGGTCTGCCAGCAGCATGGACATTTTACGGGCCAGATCACCGGTGTCCGATTTCCGGAAGCAATAGCCCATAGTGCCTATAACATTTGTGTTTTCAGGAATATCGCTTACAAGGCAGCAATTACCGTAGCTCATAGCCTCCAGCAGACTTATGGGAAGACCTTCTATATCGGATGGAAGCACATAAAAATAAGCGTTGCTGTATAGCTCCGCCAACTCCTGATCCCGGACAAACCCGGTAAATATTATATTCCTGTTTTCTTCGGCACTTTTTTTGATATCAAGCTCATAACCACTGCTGTGACTTGAGCCTCCGGCTATTACCAGTTTTTTATCCGTTCTGATTTTGTTGAAAGCATCAATAAGATAATGTACGCCCTTTTCAGGAACGAGCCTTGCCAGGAACAGAATATAACTGTCAGTATCAAGCCCGTATTTCTCTTTTATCAATTGAGCCCTTAATATATCCGGCCTCTCAACCCCGTTTGGTATGTATGCCGTCTCTATATTGTACTTGTCTTTGTAATATCCCACCAGGTTTCGCGAAACACTTATCGTCCTGTGTGAGAATTTTGCAGTTGCATATTCGCCGAATTTCAGGAAGGAGGAGGCAAAGCTCCCCCACTTGCCGCGCTGCCAGTCCAGCCCGTGTACAGTGCATATAACCTTTTTCCCGAATATCCGTGGAATGAAAGCCAGAGTTGCCGGTCCTAATGCATGGTAATGAAATATTTCACAGTGTGACAAAAGTGCCCTTACAGTCGAGGTAAGCGTGTGGGTTATGGCATCCAGATGCTTGGAATTAATATAGGGGGTGTACCTGATTTTTACTCCCAGGTAGTTTCCGTCTTCAAATTCCACATCGCAATAATCCCTTCTGCTGTATACCTCCACCTGACAGCCAAGGCAGGCAAGCCTTTTGGATATTTCGTCCACATGTATCTCAATCCCTCCAGACCTAGACGGAATACCCTTTTGTCCTATCATTGCGATTTTCATATGTGCCATACTCCTTGCCATCAATAAATTTATTTTCTTTGAGACTGTACCCGCCCTTTAATTTGTGCCTTACCACCCACCAAAGGGGAACCCGGATTCTTTGCTTCATGGCCGGTGCCACACTGCCTATCATCCAGCAGTTTTTATCGCAGCTTTTTACCATACTTCTGACTTCCTCCGCCCTTGGAGAATTCCATATTTCCTCCCAGCTATTTTCTTTCAGATCTCCCATGGACATTCTCTCCGTACTGCCGTTACAAGGCAGCACATGGCCATAGGGATCCACAAAAAACCCGTTGCTGCCCATATCACACGGCAAATAGCGTCTATTTCCATATATATAGTTTATGAGTCCATGATTGAAATAAGCTCTGAACCACTTTTTAGGCGAGCTTGATTTAAGCAGTTGGTTTACCAGTTGCTCGAAGGCCCTTGCAACCTTCTGCCTGTCACCTATCCGGTTGTCTGTCTTTCTGAAATAGAAGGAATTATGAAGGGTGGCCGTTGCAAATTCCATTCCCAGTTCATCCGAAAGCTTGTACAGTGGCACCAGGTCTTCCGAATTCATTTCCTGCACCGTACAGCCGAAGCCTATATCCTTGTGTCCGGCCACAACAAGCTTTTTCAGAGTATTATAGCCCCTGTTGAAGCCGTCGGGAATTCCCCGGATGGCATCATTTGCCTCCTGCAGCCCCTCGATGCTTATCCGTATTCCCACCTCCGGAAACTCCCGGCACAATTCCAATATCCTGTCGGTGAAGTAGCCGTTTGTTGAAATAACTATCCTGTCGGTTTTTTTGTAAAGCTCCCTCACAATTTCATGAAGGTCTTTGCGGATAAAGGGCTCGCCCCCGGTTATATTTGTAAATGCCATTTCCGGGAGCTTTTTTATAACCTCCAGCGTCAGCTCTTCCTCAGGCTTGCTGGGGTCCTTGAAGCAATCACACATATTGCATTTGGCGTTGCACCGGTATGTAATGATTACAGAGCCGTATAAATTCCTTTTTGACATAATTACCTCCTTTACTGGTCTGTAACAGCTAAATTCATGCTTTGCCGGCAGATAAATTTCAGAGTTACACGCCACTAGCATCAAGATATATTTATTTTAATTGGTTTATATATAAGCCTTGTTCCATCGTGCCAATGGGGTTCATCCACACCAAACCATGCTCTGAGCATAAACAAGCCTGCCGCTTTATAAATGACATTTTTCTCAATGAATATTCCATGTGTTCAGCCCTCCATTTTTTGCCGGGTATTTCAGGGATGGAGCTTTATTTCAAAATCCATCCCTGAAAATATTTTTTATTTGCTAGCAATCATCTTCCCTTCACCGGCCAAGTCATTATTATCTAAAATAATGTTTGCTCCCTTGCCGATTATTGCATACTGGCTGCTGTCATGTGTCCTGATATTATTATTTGCACAGTATATTCTGGCCTGGGAGTTGAGTTCAATGGCACAAAACCCTGAAAGCTCACTGATATCAACGGTATTGCCGCCTATATACGAGTTGTTGGCAAAGGACCTTATTCCATACTTAACATCGGATATGGTATTTCTCAAGGCCACCACCGGTGAAACAACGGCGGATTCCGCCCCCTGAATGGTATTGTTGATGGCAGCTCCTCCGGTTATTCCATACCTGAACTGCCCGGAAATTACGTTGCCTTCTGCGGAGGAAACATTGGAAATTGCATTGCAATACCCATTTCCTGTGAGCGTAATCCTGTTATTAATTGCATATATATTGCTCTTCTCATTACCTGCAGGATTATATATTATGGTTTTACTGCTGGTTCCAACAGATTGAGCATTTATATCATTATTGTAAATTGAAATATTTGTGGTGGGTTTTTTCCTGTTTTCAATACCGGTGCATATGATGAAGGCATTAAAATAATCTGATATAATAATATTATTGCTTATAATTATATTGTCTACAGTCCCATAGTACTTATCCTCACTGGAGTATACGCTTAGTACGATTTCCTGTTTTTCAAATCTGTCCACTATTTTGCAATTGTTGATTATTACATTCCTGACATTCCCCACCGTTGAGTAAACTGCTATAACTTCATCCTTGGAATCCTTTTCAAAATTGCAGTCGGTTATTTTAACATTCTCAGTGGTATTATCTGCCACTGCTGAAAGCCTTGTGGTAAGATTCCTTACCCAGACACACCCTCCGCTGAGGGCCATAGTATTATTGACAAAATTGCAATCAGCTACCGTAACATTTTTACAGGCATTATATAAATCCAAATTTGTCACCGGCATGGTGTTTGAAAGGTCGGCTATAAAATCACAATTGAGGATATCCGCCCTTCTTATGTTCTTTAGGATCATAATCGTTTTGGGCGACCTGTTTGTGTATCTTTTATATTCAAAGCTTATATCGGAAATTTTCATTTTTTGTGCAGTGGTCTCGTTAAACTCGTCGGCATAGTTTGAATTAATTATCAGGCACTCGGATAAATAGCCCTGACCATAATTCGAGAAGGTTCTGCTGTCAAAAACAATCTTCGTACTGCCCTTTACTCCCTGGACCGTCAGATTCATGCCTTTAAGAATTATTTTTGATTTGCAGAAAAAGTTCCCCGCAGGAAGGTTTACCGTGTTTTCCGAATTGAACAGCCTTGTTAAGTACTCAGTATTGTCATTTGCCTCAATTGTAAACCTTGAATCCTCATAATATTTGCCGTCGGCTTTGTTAAAGAAATTGGCATTTCCAATTTCGCCCGCTCTCTGCTTGCCTTCAGCGTTATAGCTATCAACCTCCAGGTTTTTAGCATGTCGAGTGTTCAGCACATAAATACCAACTGCCAGTACTGTTAAATAAGCACATAAAATATAAATAAAATAGGATTTTTTATTTTTGTTTAATCCCATATGGCCAACTCTCCCTCTGAATACAAATTATTTGATTTGCGGCAATCAATTGTGTATTAAGGGTTTCGAGCTTCTATCCCAAAAGTTTACCCCTGCCCCTGTGTTTTTGCCCTGCCATTGCGTATATGTCCAATAACTCGTCTGTGTATTTTTCTATGGAGAAACCCCGGGCTTTTTCAAGGCATGCCAGGGAAAACCTCTGCAATATTTCCGGCTTTTCATATAAGTATTTAACTTTTTCGGTCAAATCCTCAACATTCCCGGGCTCAAAAAGCAGTCCGTCCATTTTATCGCTTATTAATTCCGGAATTCCTCCGATATTAGATCCAATAACAGGTGTACCATACATTTGAGATTCCAGAACGGACATAGGACAGTTTTCATACCATTCGGACGGGTAAATGGAAAAAAGTGCTTCAGCTATTATTCTTTTCAGTTCATCGCCTTTTTTAAAGCCGATGAATTCGATATTCTTTACAGATTGGACTTCTTCTTCCAGTTCACCCTCTCCTGCAAATATGAACCTGATGTCTGGCAGTTTAATGCAGGACTTTATCAGAGTATGAATTCCCTTTTCACCGGACAGCCTGCCGAAATATAAGACATATGCCTTCTTATTATCAGTATGTTCCGCAGTTTTATTGTTGGTAAAGTTATGTAAAATTATAATTTTATCCTTAGGTATTTTTACATTCATGCTTAACATTTTATTTTTAAGAAATCGGCTGGGGGATATAAAATAGTCAACGTTTCCATAAACCCCCAATTTATTGTAAATATAGCTTTCAGCAGCACCTACAACGCTTTTCAGCAGGGAGTTGTCTATACATTTCTGAAAAATGCAGTTTATGAATTTCCCATGGCTGCATTTTTCACAGTTTTCTCCTTTTGTGTAGTTATAAAGACGGTGATAGGGGCATACCAATTGCGGATCATGCAAGGTCTGGACAACCGGAATATCGTATTTTTTTATTTCATACAGAATTGAAGGCGTAATCTGGTAATTGTAATTGTTCAGGTGAATTATATCCGGCTTGAATTTTTCTATAACTCTCCCAATTTTTTTACGAGCCTCAACGGAATATACAACCTTAAAAGGGTAGGATAGCTTATTGAACAGGGTTCCGCTGAAATCCATACTGCTCATGCTCTCACAGGCTGAATTTCCCACATGGTTATTTGCATTTTCCATTCCAAAATACTCAATTTCATGTCCCAGCTTCGATAAATAATTAAAAAGCTGAAAAATATAGGTTTCACTTCCGCCCTTATTATACAAAAATTTATTAACAACTAATATTCTCATTTATAACTCCTCTGTACTTAATTATTTTTGCAGGTACTCCTCCCACAATAGCATATTCCGGAACATTCCCGGTTACAACTGCTCCTGCCGCTACAATAGCCCCATCACCGATATGCACTCCGTCAAGAATAACTGCCTTTGATCCGATCCAGCAGTCCTTTCCAATGCATATCCCCTTTCTGGTGGCACCCTGGGCTCTTATGGGCTTGAATCTGTCACCGAAAATATGGTTCTCGGCATGGAGACTGACTCCCGGGCCGAATATTGTGTTATCTCCTATTTCCACCTTTCCCCTGACTGCAAAAAACGCGTTGGGCGATATTCCCACATTATCACCTATATGCAGGCTCTCTCCCAGTTCTCTTATAACTCCGGTACATTCAATGATGCTGTTGCGCCCGATGGAAACATTTTTCCCTATTCTGACTCCGTATTTACTGAGCGCATTTATAAATACGTTATCTTCAAAGATAACATTTCTATCCAAATACAGATTCCTGCCGGATCTAATTCTGACCTTCTTTCCGCAGAAGAAAAGACCTTTGCACTCCCGGATACCTATACGCTTAACTGTTCCCCTGCCTATTTGCACCGCTCTGTTAATTACAATGTGGATTATATCCCATATTGAGAAGGCATTGTCAATTACATAATTTTCTCCCTTTAATTTAGAAATCAGCTTTGAGACCAGCTTCTTCATAAGAACCTCCTAATTTTTCTATAGTTGCTCCGGGCTTCAGAACAGTTTTTGCAGAAGGATAGGCAGCACTACATGCATACACAATTGCAGCCATTATCCAGAAAGTTTCCAGATAAAAATTATTATTTGTGAGATTATATGCCAATGTTGCAATATAAGCTGTTATCAAGAAGTCAAACAGTGTTTTCTCCTTTAGCATCTTGTCTATAAATCTGAGTTTTACAAACCTTACAATGGGATATGTCACAAGGAGCAGATTTGCCGACAGTCCGATTGAGCCCTGCTCAGCCCATACTTGCAGTACAAAATTGTGGACATCCACCGCATCGGACTTATACAGCCTGAATTTCTCAAACAGGTAAGCATATGCATCGTGGTGAAACGCCGCATTTCCCAATCCTATGCCGGAAACAATGTGATCGTAACCCTCCTGTAATGCAATCAGCCAGTAGACAAAATGATATTTGGTGGAACCTTCCTGAGTATTTAGTGCCTCCAGCATCCTTTCCAGCAAATTTGGGAAAATTGACAGTATTACAGGAACACAGCATATGGAAATGACAATTATCAGGAAATTTATCCTGGGGCTTTTCCCAAATAAAGTCACAATATTCAACACAAAGAATATAAGCAGGGCAGCTCTTGAGTATGTAAGACTAAGGGTCAATACATCGGCTATAAACAGAATGCAGTACAACAGCCTGGTCCTTCCAATGGATTTTCTTATTTTATAGTTTACAGCCATGGACTGAATCAGGATGCAATTCGCTATAGCTATGGTATCCAGGCCCATCACCCCATCTATCCTGTTAATTACATTTTTTGACTCAACCAGGGCTTGTGTTTTATATATCTGATCCAGAATCACTATATGCCCATCAGGATACATTCTGAAGGACGGTATCAGCATCTTTCCAAAATAGTAGCTTGCAAGGCAGGTGACAACCAAAACTATATTCGATATGATAAGTACACTTACTATTCTGTTTAAGAAATCCTGTCTCTGTGACTGCTTGTATATTACCAGCATCATTAAGAACAAATAAATATATTGGAACAATTCCTTGACGGATATCTTCATATTAACTGAAAACAGGCAGGAAAGAAGAATACCGGTAAGGTACAGTGCAAATATTATTTTTACAGACTGGTGGGTTTTTGAACTATCAGGATATATATCTTTTTTATATGTCTTTGTGAGCAATATACATGTAAAGATACCCAGCCAGAGAAACTGCAGCACCTTCAAGTCCATATAGCCGGTTTTTATCATGAAAATATTTGAACACGGTGCCAGAAAAATTGCAGCCAGTATCAATCTGTCCATACAAACCTCCGGTTTATGGAAAAAATAGCACACAGCCGCCAGAACAAATAATAGTATTACACCTATTATAAGGCTGACAAATAAACTTATGGCCAAAATTGCAATACTGCAGGCTATTAAAAATACAAACTCAAGTTTTTTCACAAAGTCCACCCCGATCTTCAGGCCCCTCTATAGGATTTATTTATCAATGGAGTATTTAAATGTTTGATTCTGGTATCTATAAAATCCTTTGACTGTTGTATAAGGCTCTGAAGCTTTTCCATGTAATTGTTAAAGTCGTAAGGATTCTGCTTGATGTGCCTGTACAGCTCATATGCCTCGTGCCTGCTGCATACCACTCTATCCGACAGCCCTATTCTTTCCAGCAGGGTATCCACCTTGTTCTGCTTGCTTTCATTATATTGCATGAAAAATTGCTTCTTGCAGCAAAGTGAAAAAACCACTCCATGGTACATATTAGTAAAAACATAATCTGCTGAATAGAAGTAATCCAGAATTTCTATGGGTGACTTAAAAACAATATTCTTATGGGCGAATGAATTTATAAAGCCGAAGGAATAAATCAGTGCTCTCTCGTTTGCAGCAATTTCTTTTATGGAATCAATGAATTCCCTATCAAAATTATTGCCGTAAACAAGTATAAATTTTTTCCCTCCCTTAATTCTTTTTGGAGTATATTCATTGAGAAATACCGGGTCCACCAGTACAGGCACTTTATACCCTGTCAGCTTTTCAACAATTTCCTGTGAATTTTCATCCCTGACAGAAATATTGTCCGGATTGAGCCTTGCAATGCTTTGTGTAATTTCCCTGGTTATATTGCTGCTCCCGGCACATCCGAAACTGGGTGCAAAGGTCATTATTTTGTTTGCCTCAAAGCTGCGTCCGAAATATGTACAGTCTCCCTTTTCTACAAAAGGATTTGTATAATTCCATATCTCGTCACTCCCCAAAATGTATCCGTCAAATTTATGAGCCTTTATATTAGTGGAGAATCTGGTCTTTTTCATTAATTTCCAGCCTCTTCTGAAATTCGCCACGGCCAACAAATTATAAAGTCCCTTAGGAAGGTTGGGATTGAGGATTCTCATGATAATATCCTTTTTGAAAGTATATCTGCTTTCATAATTTATTAAATAGCAATCTATATTATATCTATCGTTAATATACTTATTTAAGGCATACGCCTGCCAGTAGGCACCATAATTTACCGCCATATGAAATGTCAGTATCCCTATTTTCATTTTTTATCCCCCCTGTCCGCTCTGCGGACATAAATTCAAAGGGTTGAAAGTGGTTTTCTTTCAACCTTTTACCTCCGTTAAATTGGCTTGAAGCCTGCCCTGCGCCTCATCAGAATATTTTTGAATTTCATTATGGCAGCCTTGTTCAAAACACCGATAACCATAATACCTGCCATAAGCGCAAAAATATTCACCACAATCCCCCCCGTATAATAGAGCCAACAGTATAGAACCATTCCAGGCAGATATAGTCCTGTACTTTTCAAGCTGATTTTTATCCGTATTTTAAACTTTGCATTAACATAGAAATACCTTATTACAACTACAATAAAGGAACTCACTATATTTGCCATGCAGGCGGCATAGATTTTCAGACTGCTTACTAATAAAAGAGTTACAACTATGTTTATACCTGAAGCGATTAAGGTTGTATACAGCAAATGTCCTGTCTTTTTAAATACATAATAGAAAGAGGAAAAGAAGGTCATAAAAAACTGGAAGAATGCACCTATCAGTAAATAAGGTACATAATTGACCGCATCGGCGAATTCTTTCCCAATAGCTATTGCGGAAAATAATTTTACAAATGGAAATATAATCAGTAACACACCCAATTGCAGCCTGAGAAAGTAATTGAGCATTTTTGAGTAGAACTGGTCACGATCAGACGAGTTTTTTTCATAAATGGCCGTATCCTGCCAGGCGTAGTTAAAAATCATATTTACTGTCATTAATATGGAGGGAAATTTTGAGGCCACTGCAAAAATTCCGTTGTAATCGTTTCCCAGACAGTAAATAATAATGTATCTGTTGCTCAGATTAAGAATCCACCAGCTTATGGTATTGGGAATCAATGGAATGGTATATGCTATTAATTCCTTTATCGTCTTCATATTTATGTAATTTACACTGATTTGCCTGAAAACCCTTAATTTTACTTCCATATATATAAAAGCCGCTGACATTGAGACTATATTTGATAATATCAGCGCCCTGACAGAATAGTGCAATACTACAATAAACAAAATATTGAGCAGCAGCATCAAAAAGGTCATTATTATTCCGGACACCGCAAATAACATATTCTTTTTGAGTCCTCTGGCTATCATCTGCCAGGTATTAAAAATACAGGTGGCCAATATTTGAAGGTAAATCAAATAGAAAAATTCTATCTTGAAAAAATAATTGGCGGCAATAGCCAAAGGCACTGTCATAAGTACAGCTATTATAATTATAAACAAGGCATTGGTTATATATTTATCCGATACTGACCTGTCATCTCCGGAATCCAGTGAAAATCTGTATATACCGTCATAAATCTGTACGGATACTATTGGAACAATCATCAAAACCGTTGTACATATCACATCATAATACCCATATTCACTGGTTGACAGATATGCCGTATATATAGGGAGAAGAAGAAATACCAACAGTTTGGAGGACAATGTACCTGTCATATATATGACAGAATTTTTTGCCAAAGTTTTTTCTCTACTCATATGTGTTCTCTTTCTTGTTGCGTATTGTTGGTGTAATCAGGCAGTCATCAAACCATTTTTATTTGCAGCAGGCTTTGGCAGCTTTTTATTTAATTTATTGAAATAGCCATAGGACTTAAAAAAGTTCTTATAATTATTTTTACTGACCTGATTCAGTATAACTCCCAATAAATTTACATTCCCCGCCTGCAGCTTCTCCTTTGCCTGGTTTATGGACTTTATTGAAGTTTTATTCATTTTTGCAACAAGGATAGCCGCATCTGCTCTCATTGCAAGGATTGCTGCATCAGGAACACAATCCAGGGAAGGAGTATCAATAACTACACAATCATAGTTCTCCCTTGCCTTCTCAAATAACTCCAAAAGGTAACGTGAGCAAAACAGCCCTGCAGGATTTCCTGTATTTCTTCCTTTGGGAAGGTAATTGAGGTTTTCCATGTTGGTAGGATATAATACCTCTTCCATAAGAGCATTCCCTTGCAGATATTGAACTGCCCCCTGTTGATAGCCCGCATTTTTCTCCACCGGCTTCCTTAAATCCATATCCATCAATAATGTCCTTTTCCCCAATGCAGCCAGAGTTATAGCAATATTTTCAGCAGTAACGGTTTTACCGACCCTGGGTTCTGTTCCAGTTACAACCAGCGTATATATCCGTTTTTTTTCAAGATCAGGATATATGTTTGCCGCAAGTGCCACATATGCTTCTTTTGCCACAAAACTTTCAGGGCTATAAAAGTTATAGCTTCTATTTGTCATTTCCAATCCTCCTTATTTAATTCCAAATCCGGGTATGGCTCCAATAATTTTTAAGCCGGTGTTTATCTCAACATCTTCAGGCACTCTGATTTTGTTATCAAAAAGATCAATAATATATATATTTACAATTGCGACAACAATACCTGCTACAATCCCTATGATGATTTTTTTTATGCTGTCATCAGGAAGGGGATACTGCGGAACTTTTGCTTCATCCAATACTCCAATAATATTATTTTGTGTCAGTTCTCTCAGGCTTGTTATAAAAGCCTGTGTCACTGCCCTGGAGGCATCTGCCGCCAGCTTCGGGCTATCTGCCACTGCTGAAATTCCCAGTATGCTGGATTCATCCTTCTGCTTCACATATATCAAGCTGCGAAGTTCACTCCCTGATATGCTGTATTTACTTTTTAAGCTGCTTAAGGCTGCCGAAATAATTTTTTCACTTGTTATGATTTCCTGATAGTCCAGAAGCAATTGCTTGCTTAGCAGCACATCCTGATAGCTTATACCTCCCGCTGCATCAACTGCCGTATTCCTGTTTAAGGCATATACCGTTGTTTCTGCTTCATATAAGGGTATATACCTGTAATATTTCATGTAAGTAGCCAGTCCTCCGCCTACGATGGCAAACAATATAACCAGCCAGAACATTCTGCGTATAGAATAAAAGAATCTTTTAAACTCCATATAGTTCCTCTCCTTCTTTTTTTAAAAATGGCAGTGCTTTGCCATACGAACCGGTAAGAACCTGCTTCGCTTATATTTAAATACTTATATCCCCCGTATTATCCTTCCATGCCGAAACAATGAAAAGAGCTTTCCGGGATCCTATGCCGGCTTAACCATGGTCACACCAAGCTCTACTATTCTTGGCTCACTCATGAGGTTAAGTATTACCTTTGCCCTTCCTTTCCTTTTGTCAACAGAACGAATGTATCCCTCCATTCCACACAGTGGACCTTCTATTACCTCAACTTTTCCGCCTGAAATACATACTTTGGAATATCCGATTATCTCGCTGTCAGAGGTCAGTCTGCATATGTTCTCAATTTCCTGCTGCAAAATTTGCTGAGGTCCGTCATTGTCTTTCAACAGCCTTATAACTCCCGGGATTCCTCTGAATAAATCATAGGAATCATTTTGAATACATCCATTAAGGAGAATATATCCGGGAAACAGTATCCTTAATTTTTCCTGCCACCTTCCATGTTTTCTCTCATTCAATCTCCTCTTCGGTACAACAGCCCTGAGTCCGTCCCGCATTTTGAGGTTGAGCCTGTCCTTGATTATATCCTCTTCACCGGTAACCACAAACAAGGCGTACCATTTCTCTTTCGTTTTAAAGTCCATTTCAAACTCCGTCCTTTTTTGCATGCCTTATACCAGGATTGTTGAAGAATCCGGTTAAATTCCATTTATTTGAAATTATACTCCGATACGTAATTTTGTAAATTTAATACCTTCGCCATTTCCCATACAATAAAACAAATTTTCTACACAAAGTAATAATATATTGTAATAATCTATGTTGCATTTGGGTAGGCGCTGTAATTATATGCCATAAATTTATCAGCTTACCTTCTGCCTCTATTTTATACATTTCCATACAGAAAGTTTTGAAATGGCTCTTGCGCAAAGAACCCCTGCAGGCTCACAATATTTGAGTCTGCAGGGGTTCTTCCTGGATTACAGCATATTTTAATTTTTATATTTATATTCTACTTTATCAACTGCACTGCCCTGGCATACACAGGGTCCTTAACCTGCTTAAGAGCAGCAAGGCGGCTGTTCAAAAGCTTTTGTGTACAAAAATCCAATACGCCGTAGCTGTAAACCTTGTTATCCTTCTGGAACTTTTTGATGGCGTCCACAGTCTTGCTGTCAAGCGTCATATCAGGATCATCAACATTATAATTCAAAAGCTTTAAAATATGCTCCGCATAAAATACATCGGTATATTTGCTTCCGAGTCTTGGTTTAACCGTGACAGTCAAAGCCTCAAGGAGGTTTACGGGCACATTGTCCTCAGTGAGCTTTTGATCGTCTACCTTCACATTGGGTTCTATACCCTTAAGGTCTATACAATCCCCATTAGGTGTATAATACAGGCCCGTAGTCAGTTTTGCCCAGCCTGCAAGCTGGCTGTCCTCTGGTTCGTATGTAAAATCATAAGCATTTACGGATTTAGGTTTCATATCCTTGTTCAGGCTTTCAAAGGCCCCGGTGTTTAAAATAGGATAGAATGCCTGTACTTTTGCTTTCCCGAAAGTTTTTGTGCCCACAACAACTCCTGCCTTTGTATCCTTTACTGCACCGGTGAAAATTTCCGAGGCACTGGCCGAGTTCTCGTTTACCAGCACAGCCAGTTTGTATTTAAGGCTTGAAAGCGAGGAATAGTAGGTCTCGTCAGTTTGCGCCCCATCTTTGAAATCCAATTTTGTAATAAGGCCCTTTGGCACAAACAACTGAGCCAGTTGAACAGCCTGATCCACATATCCTCCAGGATTATTCCGCAAATCCAGCACCACCTTTGTTATCTTTTTTTCATCAAAGCTTCCAAGGGCTTCCACTACTCCACTGTAGGTGTTGCTGGAAAATGAATCTATGAGTATATAACCTATGGCACCTCTGGCCTCGTAATGCACGGACGGAATATTTACCGATGCTCTGGACATCTCAAGATTGACTAAATCTTTCTCTCCCTGTCTGAGAAGCCCCAGCCTGACCTTCGTGCCCGCCGGACCCTTTACCTTCGCCACAACGGCATCCAAAGCCTGACCGGCTACCGATACCCCGTCAACCTCTGCAATCTGGTCTCCCGAAAGAACTCCTGCCTTCCATGCCGGTGAATTTTTATATACTTTTACAATGGTTATGTACTTTGACTTTTCTTCAAGTTGAACCTGAACACCCACTCCCTCAACAGAACCTGCCAAGGAACCTACAAAGGAATAAAATTCATCGGATGAAAAGAACACCGAATAATCATCAAGTATGTCAAACATTTCTTGAAGCGTGGTTGCCTTGCTTAAAGCCTCCTGGGGTATTTCTCCGTTATACTTCTGTCTGATAAAATCTCTGGCACTCTCCAGATATTGCTCCTGAACGGTTATCTGTGTTTGGCCGCTCCCCTGGCCTTCAGCGGCAACAGTGCCAAAACTGAAGACTGACATGAGTATGGCCAGAGACAGAATTACCGCAGAAAATCTCTTTAGCTTGTTCATTGGCTTAGGTCCTCTCTGAATGGTAAAATGTTGTACTAGTATATTATACAGCCACTTTTCCATATATCACATTTAAAATTAAAATTAATAGCTTATGAGCTTTTCCATGTACTCTTTTCTTATATCCTTGCCCATATAGTCAATATATGCCTTCATCATATCTGCATATTTTGCCTTGGTTATCCTGTCGTTGGGATAAATATATCCCTTTGCGTCCCCGGATATAAGTCCTATTTTTTCAGCCACATACATTGGCGCTCTTGCATAGGAAGGTATCTTGTCATTGTCCTTGAAGCCTGTGACCGGAACCGGGTTCGGGGCCAGACTGTTGAGCCCCAGGGTGTTAACCATCATCGCCACCGCTTCTGAAACCGTAATAAGATCATCAGGTCTGAATTTGCTTTTTCCATTGCCTGATATAACACCTCTTTTTAGGGCATTGCTTATACTCTCAAAATCTCCCCGGTTTACTGAAACATCCGCAAAGGGTGAAGTAACCACAGTATTTTTTGTAGTTCTGGAAGGCGTTGTTTTTGCTTTAAATGCGGGATCAAGAGGTACTTCCGGAGCCACCTTCAAAAAGGCGTCCACAAATTCGGCTCTGCTTATGTACTCCTGAGGATCAAAGGCCTCCGCATTTTCAAAAGCCTCAAGGCCAAACAGCAAGGCAATATTTTCCTCAGAGGCATGACCTCTTATTTGATTAAGGTTTGGTGAAACAAGTCTGGTCGAACTTGGAAAGCTTTCAAGCTTCAAATCACCTGCATATGGCACCAGTTTGGTAGTAGGCAGCTTCTTTTTATCCAATTCACTTAATACTGCAGTATATTTCAGGACATTTTCATTCGCCTGTGTCTGGACATAACCCCCTTGAATACTTGATTGTTCCGGAAGGTTCTCATAATATTTAAGTTCTTTTTTAGTCGTGGTAGAGACCTCCATTTTTATATTTCCCACAGTGACAGGAGCCTTCCCGGCTCTTTGCTGAACAATCTCCTGGTTTATGAGCTGAGCCTCAGCAGAGCTCCAGTACTGGTCATAGCCGGTATAGCTGGCAGTGGAGTTTACAGTGACATAATCGGACCCCGTAGTTCCCATTCTGTACTTCTTCCTGCTGATTATTTCACCCTGAAAATAGTTTACCGCAGGTTTCATATCATTAAGAATGGACTTTGTCAGCTCATAATCTGCTATGGATGAGATTATATACACCGCGCCTCCAACCTTGGCATTCTCGGTGGCCTTTGTCAACTGCGTGGACTCCACCTTCTGTCCGTTGGCCTTGGGCGTTATGGTGGTTACAAAGGTCAGAGACCTTGTAAGGGTGTCCTGAGTGCCGTTTTTGAGGGAATACACATAAGTGCTGGTTAAAACCTGTGATTTTGTTTTTGTATCTTCCTTAAGCTTTTTTGTAAGGGTCAGTTTGCCCTTCAGTATTACCGGTACTCCCGTAAGGAAAAAAGGCTCCTGGTAGTCAAACTCATATTTGCTGGAAGAGGACAGGTTTGTCATACTGGGGGTTTCACCGGAGGATATCCCTCCCTCATAGCCGCTGTCTCCCTGTCTTGCCTGGACACCCGCAGGACTGATTGTCAAAAGGAAGCTTACCGCCAGAATCAGGCTCACGGCAGTCCTCCTTGCAGGTACTCTCACAGTTTCCCCACCTGGTCCGGCCCTGTGGCGTTTTTTTTGCTTTTCAGTTTTTGATTTTAGAAATAGATTATGCAAAATACCTGACCTCCGACTGTTTTATCTATTCTTCCACTATTACTATATAGGCATCTCCTGTTGTGGCACTGTCTTTCTTCAATATCCTGAGCTTGTCACCCTTTTTCAGCTCGGAAGGATTAATTCTCACATTATTTTTGATTACCAGTGAATTTGCAAGCAGGTTGACCTTACTGTCAGCAATGCTTACATATATATTCGAAGACGAATTGTAGTACCTGCAGTTTTTCAGTTCCAGGGCCGTAGGCTGTGACACCAGATTCCCTTCCTCGTCCACCGTACCCCCGGAAGCCATTGCAAGCTCACCTGTTACATTTACGTTTCCATAGGGGGCAGTGCTTATTTCAACTGCATTTGTGCCATTGCTCAAGATATAAATCGTCCTGTCCCTGAAAGTATCCGCACTGTTGCTGCTGATAAAATCACCCTGTCCCACAATGCCGTCTGTGTCTGTAATCCTTGTATCAGCACTGAGAGTAAAGGTTATGGGAGTATTGGCATATTCCCAGTTCACTCCGCTCAGTCTTGAATAGGATTGCAGTGTAACATTCTTATATGGATCGATAGCGGTAATTCTTCCTCTGTATAGCTGCACTGCGTCTGTCCCGGCTCTTTGCTCCACCGAAACCACTCCTGCCACCAGCGTTCCGCTGGCGGAATCCCTGTTTGCAACCACGTATGCATAGTCATTGGCTGCCACACTGCTTCCCTGAACAAGTCTGCCATCCTTTACAACAATGGTCCCCTTGTCATAGGTGATGCTGGTCAGCGCCTGCTGCAGCGTGAACCTGTTAGTGCCGGCAGTATACACCTTGTCATTGTATGGGACCTCAAGGTCGTTTGTAAAGTTGGCCATTACTATATTTTCATTGTTGCCGTAGTCCCTCTCGCTTACCAGGTACACAACCGCTCCCGGCAAGTATTTGTTCATGTCCTTCACAGGCTGGGCCGTACCTCCGTAATATGCGGCAAAGTTATCCCCAAGTCTCAGGGATTTCATGGGCTCAACCTCATCCTTGACCCAGACGCCCTTTCGCAATACCCATGGATCACTTAACAGTATCTGATTTGACAGGCTGTTATAGCTGCTGAATTTACCTTTATATATATTTGCTACAAGTTTGTCTCCGCTTTCTATGGTTATTTCCTTCAGCCTTGTGAGATTGGGAGCTTCATTTATAAGAAGCTTTACCCTGTCGCCATCCTTTAACTGGCTGATTTTAGACAGCCTGCCGTCCTTTATTACATTAACGCCGTCAGTGTTGTACTGCAGTATGCCCTTATCGGTTTCCACAGTAATGGAACTGAGCTTTTTGGAAACAACTTTTCCATAGCGGACGGTATAGTTGTCAACACTGCTTATTGAGGAAACCGCACCTGTTTCGTCTATTCTCACAAACACCGTATCTCCCGGCTCTATATCCTCCAAGACCGCGGGCTGGTGGTTTTTATAAACCTGGACACTGTTGGGGTCGGAATAATTGAAGGTTCTCAAGGCTGAAAGCTCCAGGGGAGTCTTTCCTGATCCGTCCACGTTATACAGCGTAAGGTAACCCAACTGGGGATTGTTTTCTTCAACAATACCTGCCGCCAGTCCCAGTTCACGCTCCTTCTTGACTGTAATAGGAACAATCTCTGTTACGATATTTTGCTTCAAGCCTATGATAACCACCGAATCCGGCAGTATGGAAGTCATATTCACAGGCCCCTTTGTTATTGCATTTAAAATGTTATTTGAATAGGTCCTGTTCTCATAGACAACATTTCCGTTTACAGTCTGTCTGACAGGGTCTGCTATATCCTGGGTGGGATATTTGACGGCCTGTGTAAGTGGAGTATAGTTTATGGTTCTTGCAGTATTGGCCACACTATTCACTATAGCTGCCACATAGCTGACCTCTCCGCTGTTGGAAAGCACACGGGCATACCTTACTGTCCTGTCGTCCATACCTGCTATGTATTCAAGCCTGTCGCCCTTTTTCAGGCTCTGGGAATTTGAAATTGTTCCGTCTCTGAAAACCGGAATTTCAGTCCTGTAAGCCTCCTGGACTTTTCCCGTCTGTTCGTTTGAAGTGGTTGAGGGTGCCTGGTAACGGGTTTCAGCCACCAGTTCATCCAAAAGTCCATCCGAGTTTCTTACAACAAGGGTGGTATAGTCAATTCTGTAGCCCTTTGATGTATCCTTTGTCTTCTGTATGTCTTCAACGGTTGCTGTCCGCTTTTCCATGCTCTTTAAGGGCAATATCACATTTTCGGCATTTTTAAGTATCCTTGCCGCCTGCTCTCTGGTGACGGCTTTCTTGGGATTAAAGCTGCCCTTGCCGTCACCGCTCATAATATTATTCTGCAAAACTGCTTCTATGTAAGGTACATTTTCGGGAATGGCACTGTTCCAATCGGAAAAATTATTGAAAAGCTCCTGTTCCTCGTAGGCAGGCGGCAGCATGAGCGCCTTGGCCAGCCAGGTGGCAAACTCCTGCCTTTGTACTGCTGCTCCTCTGATAAAATCACCTGCTTCAAGTCCGCTTTGGTCGGAATTCATGGCGTCGGCCAGCTCCTGCCGGGTTATAAGGCCCTCGTTGGCCGCCAGTTGTATACTGCCGTCATAGAGTATGGCCTGCAGGCTGGTTTTCTTCTGGGCCGCAGATCTGGCTGCATTTAAGGCTTGTCCCTGGGCAGTTATGTCCTGTACCCTGTTGGCAGCCATATACGCCAGATACAGTGCCGTTTCCTTTGACACAGTTCCATTCGGATTGAACTTTGTATTTCCAAAGCCCTTTAGCAAATCAAGGGCGCCATTCTGGTAAATGGCATCCTTCAAATCATAAGACGCGTTGCCTATATCCGTATATTTAAGATTGTTTATAACAGCCTGTCCGTTAGGAGTGGCTGTATATGTATTTACTATTGCCTCTTTACTCACAGCGGCAAACACAAGGCTTGACTGTGCCATAACAGCAAATGCAACCGCCGCTGCCATAATTTTGGTTAGCCGTCCGGAATTGTTCCTGGAAATGGTATTAGTATTTGAAGACTTAAAATGATTCATTTACCTGACCCCTGTATCTAGAAAATTTTTCTCTATATGCTTATTATATCGGCTTTTTTTGGATATTTATTATTAAAGTTTCATTACAATATCGGCCTTGCCTGCATGTAAATGTTCCGGAAAAGGCGGGTTTTCCGCTTTCAGTCATCCTTCATATGCTCGTCCAATTAAGTTTACCATAATATACTCATTACTCTTACTGACTGTTTTTCCGATACAAGAAAAGGATGCAGTCAGGCAGACTGATTGTGACAGAATAGCACAGCTTTGTTATTTTTTTGCGGGTTGCATGTTATACACGTTAATATCGTGGTATTATACTCGTAAAAGTAATGATGTGCAGGTCCTTAAAAAATAATAGATTTATGGAGATGATAATATGAAGATCAAAGCAAAGTTAGTCCTTTCCTTTACTGCTGTTCTGCTGCTTTTTGCCCTTTTTGTATTCTTTCTTGTCTATATAGAAGTATCGGGAATAGTTACCGGCAACTACCAGGAAAATATTGAAAAAAATGCGAACTTGTCTTTAGCCTTTTTTGATGAAAGATATCCAGGTGATTGGAATATCAAAGACGGAGCACTTTACAAGGGTGATGAAAAAATTAATGACTCCACTGAATTTGTGGATACGGTCAAAGAGGAAAGCGGCTATTATGCTACAATATTCCTGGACGACACCAGAGTGTCCACAAATGTACCCGGTGAAAACGGTAACAGAGCAGTGGGAACAAAGGCCTCCTCTGCTGTTGCCACCACTGTTCTGCAGGAAGGCAAAACCTACAGGGGCACTGCAATGGTTCAAGGCAATAACTGCTTTACATATTATACTCCACTTAAGGACTCAGGCGGTAAAATAATAGGCATGTGGTTTGTAGGAGTCGATAAAACTGTTATAGACAGGCAGATAACCGGCATCGTGACCGTCATAGCTGCTCTAATTGCTGTTTCCCTGCTGGTGGGTGCGGTACTGGCCTTCTACATAGGCCATGTATTGAGCAAGGCCATAGGCAGGATCAACACCCAACTTAACAAATTTTCAGAAGGAGATTTCAGTGACACTCTGGATGAAAAAAGCTTTAAATTAAGCGGTGAACTTGGGGAGATATCCAAGTCTGCCCACAAAATGCAGCAAGCTGTTCATGGAATCATAGAATCTGTCATAGGTGAATCCTCTAAAATCAATCAGGCCATGGCACATACCTACAGCGAAATTTCCTCTCTTACCGGCAATATTGAAGATGTTTCCGCAACTACCCAGCAGTTGTCGGCAGGAATGCAGCAAACCGCGGCCACAATGGAGGAGATGAATGCAACCTCGTCAGAAATAGAGTCCGCAGTTGAAAATATTGCCAAAAAGGCTCAGGAAACTTCCTTTGCAGCAAAGGAAATCAACGCAAAGTCACTGGCGCTGAAAGCTACAGCAAAAGAATCCAGGGATCACGCATACAATATCTATCAGTCCACAAACACAGAACTGAAAAAAGCAATTGAGCAAAGCCAATCCATAGAACAGATCAGGCTTTTATCCGATGCAATCATGCAGATTACCAGCCAGACCAACCTGCTGGCACTGAATGCAGCTATTGAAGCCTCAAGAGCAGGTGAAGCCGGCCGCGGCTTTGCCGTTGTGGCCGATGAGATAAGAAAACTGGCCGAAGACTCTAAAAAAGCGGTGGGAGAAATTCAGAGCGTTACCAAAAATGTCCTTGTGGCGGTGGAAAACCTTGTGTCAGGCTCACAAAGCATTTTATCCTTTATTGAATCGACGGTTATCAGAGACTATGGCAGCCAGGTTGAGGCAAGCGAGCAATACAGCAGCGATGCTGCCCGTATTGATGAACTGGTATTTGAGTTCAGCTCCACCTCCGAAGAGCTCCTGGTATCAATCAGCAATATGATGAAGGCCATAAACGAAGTCACTATTTCCACTAACGAAGCTGCGGAAGGCACTTCCAACATCGCTGTCAAAGCATCGGAAATACTGGAAAAGGGCAATGAAGTGGTAAAAGCCTCCCAGGATACAAAAGCGGCTTCGGAAAAACTTAAAACCTATATGTCCGATTTTAAAATTTAAGAGCTTTTAATATACTTTTCCGAGGTGATGAGGTGATGAAGTAAGTTTTTAAAATCGTAATAAGATTAACCCTGTTAAAAAGACCGGCTGATGCTTTCAGCCGGTCTTCCAATTCTCTATGATTTGCAATAGCATACGTCTTTTATTTCAAGGCTCCTGCAAATAATGTCTTATCCAGTTTGTCCAGGATGCTTTTATTCACGATAATATCAAAACCCGGATCACTATTGAAGGTCTCCATCTTCACTGTGAAGCTGTCGTTGAATTTTGTATCTATCAGGGACTGTTTGATTTCTTCCTTTAAATCCTTAAAGGCCTTGGAATCCCTCTTGTCCATTTTCATTATATGATAGCCGTACTGGGATTCCACAATGCCGGTTTCTCCTGCCTTATGCGAGAAGGCCCAATCTTCAAAGGACGGAACCATTTCACCCACACCAAAGGTGTACTGTCCGCTGTTTTCCACCACACCCGGGTCCTCGGAATATTTTTTTGCCAGCTCCTTTATATCCTCTCCTGAATCTACCTTTGCCAGAAGCTCCTCAGCCTTCTTTTTGGCTTCAAGCTTCTTGTCCTCACTCAAGGCACTGCCGTTGCTGTCAATGGTGGAAATCAGTATATGTGTTACTGTCACAGTATCATAGCTGTTTTTATTTGCATTATAGTATTTCTCGATTTCAGCATCACTGACCTTGATTTTGTTATGCTCTGCCTCAACATATTTTCTTGCAAGTGCAAGAGTCTTGCAAATCTCTTTATATTCCGCCAGAGTTATACCGTAATATGACATAATCTGTTTTTCTGCTGTCTTGCGGTCTCCGTACATTGAAATCCATGCTTCATCCTGTGTTTCTATTTCTTTTATAGTATCGGCATCAAGCGATAAGCCTGCTTCCTTCGCCTTTGCTGCGTGAATCTTCAATTCCTTCAGGACTTCAAAGGTTTGCTGCTTTATGGACTCCCGCAAGGTTGCTCCGTTATATTGAGCCGACCAATCCACCTTATCCGGGGTGACTCCGGGGCTGTTTTCAAGAAGCGCATTCATGTTGGCTTTTGTAAAAAGTGTATACTCCTGCTTTGTTATTGCCAACTTTCCCACCAATGCCACGCAGTTGGCAGCCTCCTTCTCGGTCAATACATTTACCTTGCAGACTGCAGTATATTTTTTGTCAGTGCTGACGACGGTTATAACTGCTTTTGTACCTGCCTTCACAGCAGTCAGCTTTCCCTGCTTGTCAACCTTTACATAGCTGGTTTTATCAGATTTCCATGTAAATTTTGTCTTGTCTGCCAAAAGTTTGCCGTTGGCCTGCAAGGCTGCGGCCAATTGAAGTGACTGCCCCGCGACCAGTGTCACCTCACTGCGGTTCAGCACCAGTTTTGTTGTGACCTTTTTGGTGTCGGCCGCACCTGTTTTGGTAGTGCCGGCGGCTGATACGGCAGGTACACCGGAAGCCGGGTATTTATCTGCTGCTGGTATGGAAAATGCGGATATATTGTTCAAAGATAAGCTGAAAGTTATGGTAAGCAGAAGTGTTGAGAGTCTTTTCTTATTAAACATGTTTCCTCCCTAAAATTATATTTTCTTCCCTTAATTACTAAATTATACCATTATGTCTCAATATCTACAATATTTTTTTCCCGCTGAAACACCCGTCAGGCATTGAAAGAAAATACCCTGTACCAGGCCGGATATTTACCATCCCGGTGCGGTACAGAGTATTTTCTTTCAACAACTTTATTTCCACTTTTGCTTACATTCTTTCAGGTGCGCTGATACTCAGCAGATCCAGCACATTTTTGATAACAGTTCTTGTGACGTCAACCAGAACCAGTCTTGCCTTCATTAGCTCCTGCTCCTCACCCTTGACCCTGCAGTTGGTATAGAAGCTGTGGAAGGAAGCCGCAACTTCCTGGACATAGCGGGTGAGCCTGCTGGGCTCAAGAGTTTCCGCAGATATCCTGACTTCATCAGGATATTCCGAAAGCTTCTTTATAAGTTCAAGTTCCTCCTGCTTGTCCAGCAGCTCAAGCCTGGCGGTATTTATATCAGGTATGCTTATCCCTTCGCTTTCCAGCAGCTTAAGCATGCTGCATATTCTGGCATGGGCATACTGTACATAAAAGACAGGATTTTCGTTTGACTGCTTTACAGCCAGATCAAGGTCAAAGTCAAGGTGGCTGCCTGAGGCCTTTGTATTAAAGAAAAATCTGACACCATCCCTGCCCACTTCCTCAACAAGGTCCATCAATGAAATGGATTTTCCGGTTCTCTTGGACATTCTGGCTATTTCACCGTTTCTGTACAGTCGTACCAACTGGAACAGCACCACATCCAGCCTTTCCGGATTGATGCCGATGGCAGCCATGGCAGCCTTCATTCTGGCAACATGCCCGTGATGGTCTGCTCCCCAGAGATTGATAACCCATTCAAAACCCCTGGTTTCAAATTTGTTCCTGTGGTAGGCTATGTCGGCTGCAAAATAGGTTGGGATACCGTTATTCCTTATGAGCACCTCGTCCTTTTCACTGCCGATTACAGAGCCCTTAAGCCACAGTGCGCCGTCATTTTCCACCGTGCAGCCGTTTGTCTTAAGAAGCTCTATGGTTTCCATTACCTCACCGCTTTTGTGCAGAGTCTGCTCTGAGAACCATACGTCAAAATGAATTCCGTAGCTTTCCAGGCCTTCTCTTATTCTCTGAATATTTCTGGGAAGGGCAAAGTCCACAAATACCTTTTTCCGCTCCTCAGAGGGCATATCAATATACCTGTCACCGTTAGCAGCAACAAAATCCTTCATGTGCTCGGTGATATCCTCTCCGTGGTATCCGTCCTCCGGAAATTCTACGGCATCTGCTCCCTTTATAAGCTGAATATACCTTGCTTCAAGTGAGGCACCAAACTTTTCTATCTGATTTCCTGCATCGTTTATAAGAAATTCCCTGGTAACTTCATAGCCTGCGGCAGCAAGTACGCTGGCAATACAGTCTCCCAGAGCTCCGCCGCGGGCATTGCCCATGTGCAGCGGTCCGGTGGGATTTGCGCTTACAAACTCCACCATTACCTTTTTCCCATTGCCTACATTTATCCTTCCGTACCGGTCCTTTTCTTCCTTGATTATCCTGATTGCATCATACAGGTATTTGGCGTCAAGGGTAAAATTAACAAATCCCGGTCCTGCACAGGTAACTTCGGTTATATAAGTGCCGGTGAGGTCCATATTCTTTATTATGGTTTCAGCTATAAGCCGGGGCGCTTTTTTTGCCACCTTGGTAATCTGCATTGCAATATTTGTTGAAAAGTCACCGTGACCTTTTTCTCTGGGAATCTCTATGGTAATCTGGCCGATTTCAAGTTCGGGCAGCTCCCCGGCTTTTATGGCCCTATTGACTGCCTTCAGCACAGAACTATTAATTTGCTGGCGTATTTCCTCTGTTATATTTCTCATTTGCAGCTCCTACCTCTCTTATTTGCATATAAAAATCATTTCTTCCGGTGTTGTGGCTATCTATCTCCATTTGATAGCCAACACGTATCTCTCCGCCGGAATCATTTATGTTTATGTCAACATTATTAGCGTACACACCAATTGTAAAAACCCCGTATTCAGTTTCATATGAGGATATATGCTTCTGTCCCTTCTGAAAAACAAACTGCGAATTTACTTTTCCAAATCTCATTAAGGTCACGACACCGTCAGACACCTTTAAGGTTGTGGTAGTACCCAGCATGCCGGTCACTTCGCTTTCCCTATAGGTAATATAGTAGTTATTGCCCTTTTGATAATACTTTCCCTCTGTGATAAGTTCAAGAGTATTTCTGTCATTTTCCGGATCGGTTTGAATACCCTTTACATTAATTATCACGTCTTTACTCATCCAGTTTCCTCCTCAAATTCCGGTCACGTTGCTCCAGCCGCTCCTGGCGGGGTCTGCTGCCTACTGATGATATAATATACATTAAATGCGATTTTTTCAACCGTCAGCATGAAATTAATACAAAAAACTCCAGAATTGCTAAGCTGTAAGGTACGCCGCGCCGTTAAGCCGTTTATCCTGCTGAAGATAAATCAGGAATTTGTAAATTCCCTTTTGCAGTCCTCAAATCTTTCCTCGGCCAGTTCAATCAACCTGTCAATAAGCTGGGAATATTCTATCCCGCTGGCAGCCCACAGTTTGGGATACATGCTTATCTGTGTAAAGCCGGGAAGAGTATTTATTTCGTTTATATAAACAGCACCGGTAGTCTTATGTACAAAGAAATCCACTCTGGAAAGTCCGGCGCAGTCCAGGCACTTGAATGCTCTGACAGCATACTCCCTGATTTTTTGTACCGTTTCGGCAGGCAGCCCTTCAGCAGGTATGATTCCCTTGGAATCGTCTCCTACCTGATATTTTGCTTCGTAATCATAAAAATCATTACATGGAACTACCTCTCCCACTGCCGAAGCTATGGGTTCGTCATTTCCAAGCACGGCACACTCTATCTCCCTGCCGTCTATAAATTCTTCAACAAGTATCCTTCTATCATTTTTTGCTGCTATTTCAAGAGCCCTTATCAATTCTTCCCTGTTGGAGGCCTTGTTAACCCCCACAGACGAACCCGCATTTGAAGGCTTTACAAAGCAGGGATACGTCAGCCTGCCTTCTATTTCCTCTACTACCTCCTGAGTTCTATAGCTTATCTGTTTTCTGTTGAATACCAGGTAATTCCCCTGTGGAAGGCCTTCCTTTTCAAATATTATCTTTGTATAGGCCTTGTCCATACCCACAGCCGAACCCAGAACGCCACAGCCCACATATGGTATGCCTGCAAGTTCAAAGAGTCCCTGAATGGTTCCGTCCTCTCCGTTGCAGCCGTGCAAAACAGGGAAGACCACATCCACAGGCTGTTTTGAACCTTCTGAAATTATGCTTTTTGCAGTATTTTTAACCAGCAGGTCCGTGGAGCCGCCGGAGACTGTGCCGGAGTCTCCGCCTCCTATAAGAGCAGCTTCGGCCAAAGCCTGCCATTCGCCGCTGCCGATCTTTTGGGCGGGGCCCTCATATGTAAGCCATTGTCCTTCTTTTGTAATTCCTATCATAATAACATCATATTTTGATTTATCAATATTCTCGATTACAGATTGAGCCGAGACTCTGGACACTTCATGTTCTGAAGACTGTCCGCCAAATATTACAGCCACTCTTTTCTTTGCCATAAATACCTCCATACCATAAATGTACGTAAGTCAAAATTTTGACTCCGCCCCTACTATATTAATTCCGGGATTCTTCTATGTCATTTAAATTATATTTTACATTTTACTATTTAAGTACCAAGAATACAAGAAAATCCAGCAACATGGCAAAAGAGCCCGAGCTTACGCACCAAGGCATAAGTTCCGGCTCTTCCGGATAAATCCCCGTATTTATTTATATATGTATATCCATGGTTGTCTGCTATTTAAAGATTATTCCCGCCACATCCTTCCAGCTCTGCTTCAAAAGCTTTTCATACCTCTCTTTGAACATGGTTTCATGCTTCTTTTCCCACTCTGCCAGTTCAAGGAGGAAATTTCTGGCCTCTCCGTCCTCAACCTGTGCGGCAGCATTGGAATAGAACAACGCAAAATCACTTTCCATAAGATATGCAAGTCTGATAACAGCCAAATCCGAAATGGTGTTTTCATCAGTTATTATAAGTTCTGAATTATCAGCTATTATGGATATATTTTTTTCTCTGGAGGTATCATCCACCACCCAGGACATTACAATAGGAGGAGGTGTTACCTTCAATATATCGTAAATACTGCTTAAAACGGCGTAATGGTTCTTTTCCATTTCGGCCAGTTCTTCAAAAAGCTTTTTCAGCTCAGCGGACTTGACCCTGTCCATGTTGAAGCTGTAAAACTCCTGGGCGTCATTCTCCATTCTCATGGCATATTCCAGTATCTCTTTTATTTTGCTCATAATCCTATCTCCTCTGTGAAATTAATTTTGAGTCTCTTGCCGTAAAAGTTCCAGCAGTTAAAAGTCTATAAAGAATATACCCCGTCAAGTAAAATTAAAACAGACGCCAGCCACATTTTTTCTCAGGACGTCATGAAAAAGCAGAACCCTGTGACGGATTCCGCTTTTTTATAAAATAATTACTTCAGTATATTATTATTTCGCCGTATTTGCCGATGTTGATGACTTTAAATATGGTACCGGGTCCACTGCTTTTCCATTTTTCAGCACTTCAAAATGCAGATGGGCACCATCTTCACATTCGCTTTGAATCGGATCTCCTACCAGGCCGATTATATCATTTGCCTTAACCTTCAAGCCACAGCTTATGTCCTCCAGGTCCTGTTTTGACAAGCCTGCATACCTGGTCTTCAAGCCGCTTGTACCATGTGTGATTTCAACCGTTATGCCGCTGGTATTGTCCTCCACAAGAGATATTGTTCCGTCTGCAACCGCTCTTACCTGAGTAAGCTTGTCTACTTTGAAATCCAGACCTGTATGAGCCCTTATATCTCCCAGAGTCTTTGATTCTGAGAAAGTATTTACGTCTCTGGTATAGTCCTTCATTATTGAACCATCTACCGGACGGATAAATGTGATTGCTGCATTTGAGGCTGTCGACTTGGTCTTTGCAGGTGTTGAGCTCTTTGCAGGTTCCTTTGAAGATTCTTTTGCAGGTTCTTTTGTGGAATCCGATGCAGGTGCCTGATTTGGAGCATTTTTAGCAGCCGTACCGGCCGCTACCGCTTTCGCAGGGTCTTCCTGATCTGCCTGATTGGCATTTTCATCTCCGGGAATTATCTTATCCTGGCTGTTGATGGCCGTATCAGGTGAGTTCATTTTTTGAGTAGTTACAAATATCGCTGTGGCTGCCACAATGATTATACAAACTGCCAGTATCACATAGAATCCTTTATTGCTGAAGAATCTTGACAGCTTGTCTTTCCAATTCTTTTCGTCTGGAATAAGTTTCTTCATAGTATATATTCCACCTCCATTAAATATTGTTTCCTTTATTGCCAACAATATACATGAAGGTAAAATCATTTTAGTTAATTTTCTTTATAGTAACGCCCTTATAATAATATTTCAAAATATCAGAGCAGGTATATCCCTCTTTCGCCATATAGTCAGCTCCACACTGGCTCATTCCTACCCCGTGGCCATAGCCTAGGGTAGTTATGGCCACCTTCCCGTTTGACAGCTCAGACAGTTTAAAATTAGCCGATTTCAACTGGAATATCTTCCTGAAATCAGTACCCTTGATTGTTATATTGCCAATTTTCATCTCCATTATCCTATCCCCCGACGAATACTTTTTTATCTCTACAGTGGACAGTATATCCTTCTCCTTCAGCTCGAATTCCGGGTTGAAAGCCTTCAGCTTTTCAACCATTTCCTCCTGCTCCATGGCCACCTGAGATTTATACTCTGAAAAAGTATCTTCTCCCGGGCTTTCAACTCCTCTTAAATACGGTTCTGCCGTGCCTGCCCACACATCCTCCACATTTTCGGTATGACCTCCGCTGTTGGAGTGGAAAAGAGGGTTTATTATCACTCCGTTATACTCAATAATCTGCCCTTCTGTGTCGTTTACCGCTTTTAATATCTTATTCCAGTACTTAAAGGAAGAGAACAGTCCCCAGCGCCTCATGGCCGTTTCCTTGCTTATCCAGGCCTGACAGTGGGCAGGATTTGTGCAGACATCCGCTCCGCTGTGCACAGATTCAGAAGAGCCATAAAGTTTGGCTGCCCGTCCCAGTGCATAAGTCCTCGCTGCTATTGCCTGTGCCTTAAGCGCCTCCGGTTGGAAGGATGCCGGCATCTCAGCCGCTACGACTCCAACAAGGTAGTCTTCTATATTCATCTTGACAATCTTTTTCTGGTCTGTGAGGTATACATTTATGGTTATTGCTTTTTCTGCATGCTCCGCATTTTCCTTTATCTCCTCCTGAATAACAACAAAATTCCGGACAAGAACGAAAGGTATAAAGATTATTATTACTATCATGGCAATTATGTACAGGCAGATTTTCTTCATGTGGACCCCCGGCTGTGCCAGACCTGGGCGGTACCGGCACAAGTTAATGCAAACATATCTGCCTGAGCTTCCCTCCAGACAGGACATGTTTATTTATATTAATATAGGGTCAAAATTATGATTTATGATTATAGACCAATTTTCCCGAATTTGAATATTTACATTAAAATAGCTGCAATTATCTCATTACAGAAATAATTGCAGCTATTTATGATTAGTATCCATTTTGCTGCTTATTCTTCCACCCTTTCAATTTTCGCACCTAGTGTTTTAAGTTTATGTTCGAGCTTGCAGTAGCCTCTGTCAATATGCTGTATCTCGCCTATCTCCGTAGCACCTTCTGCTGAAAGCCCGGCCAGGACAAGTGCGGCTCCCGCCCTTAAATCCGTGGCTTTGACTGTTGCTCCCGTCAAACACTGCTTTCCTTCAATTACCGCTGTCCTCCCATCAATTTTGATGCTGGCTCCCATCCTTTTTAATTCGCTGACATGCATAAACCTGTTTTCAAAAATGGTCTCCGTCACTATGCTGGTACCCTGTGAGCAGCATAGCAGCGATGTCATCTGCGCCTGCATATCGGTGGGAAATCCGGGATATGGAAGAGTTTTTACATCCACCGGCTTCAGGTCCCCACCGCCCTTGATTCTTATGGAGGTCAGTTCCTCGCTTATTTCCAGGCCTGTCTCCTTTAACTTGGCAATTATAGGCTTAAGATGATCGGGTACTACATTTTGGATTTCCACATCACCATTTGTAATTGCAGCGGCCACCATAAAAGTTCCTGCTTCAATCCTATCGGGAATTATTGTGTGGGTACAGCCCTGAAGCCTGTCCACACCAATAATCCTGATAGTGTCTGTTCCTGCCCCCTTAATACATGCACCCATTTCATTCAAGTAATTTGCAAGGTCGACTATTTCAGGTTCGATTGCCGCATTCTCAATGCTTGTCTGCCCTTCTGCCAGCACAGCCGCCATCAGTATATTCTCTGTAGCGCCTACACTGGGAAAATCCAGATATATTTTGTTGCCTGTCAGCTTCTTGCTGCGTCTTGCCTCAATATAGCCATGTCCCTGGGTTATCTCAGCCCCGAGAGCTGTAAACCCTTTTAAATGTAAATCTACAGGCCTCGATCCGATGGCGCAGCCTCCGGGTAATGCAACTCTGACATATCCTGTTTTGGCCAGCATGGGTCCCATAATTAAAAAAGAAGCCCTTAATTTATTAACCAGTTCATAGGGTGCCGTGGAATTGGTTATATCCCTGGCATGAAAGCTGATGGAGCTGCTGCCGGGAATTGTTTCCACGTCCGCCCCCAGTGATTTTATCAGCTCGCACATCATTTTGACATCGTATAAATCCGGTACTTCTTCAATAATACTCTTGGACTCACCTAACAGGGAAGCTGCCATTATCGGAAGAACTGAATTCTTTGCACCATCCACTCTTACTTTGCCTTTTAAAGGTACACCTTCGCTAATAACGTATTTCGCCAAGTGAGCTCTTCCCTTCCTTTTAAATTTTTGTATTGCTCCACTTAGTATTCAGTGTTCACCACAGGTGTCGCCACCCAAAGGTAAGTTTTGTTTTCGATCTTATTGTATCTGATGGCAAGACTAAGATTTATGTTCTTTCCATCGATACTCAGCTTATCGCCAATCATGGGGGAGAAGGCCGATACGCTGATAATGTTTTCCTGCCTCATGCTGTCAACCTTTTTTGCATCACTGTCGTCCAGAATCTTTCTGCAAATGTTCTCAAGCTGCGAATCCTGCAAATTTCCCTCGTAGGTGCCTGTAATACAAGAGTTGACCACCGCTTTAAGGCCATACTTGCCAAAAACGCTTTCAATCCTGTCTCTCAGAAGCAATGCCGAACCATTTACAGTTTCGGTGGCATCTATAGTTATATATTTGTCTCCATCACCGGATTTATTCCCTACAATACTTGCCATTGCAGTTATTTTAACACCATCTTTAGTGGTTCCTGACAAGTCGGTCTTAATCAAAGTATCGGTACTGGTGGAGTTCGTTGAATATCCTGTAACCTCAAGCGCTTTGAACACATCCTCGCAAATAGCGGTCAGGTTATCCAGCTTTTTCACTTTATTATCGGCCCGTACAAAAAAATACAATTCATTGATAACCATTTTTGCACCGGACGATTTAAACGCATCACCGATGGAAATCTTCTCACCCTCAGAATCCCTGTAATTGTGTATGTAGTATGTGGTTCCCAAAATTCCAGCTACAAGAATAAGTACCATTAATACAAAAACCAGTTTTCTCATAATCCCTCCTGTTACTCCCGGCAGCGCAGGCATATATCCCTTGTCCTTGCGTGTATGCTTGCTGCTTCTGCAGGCAATAAAAAAACAATAATTTTACTAAGATAAAATCTCTTTATCTTGATAATAAAATTATTGCCTTTTTAAAAAAGCCATATACATTGCAAGGCCTTCTATTTCCCGGTAAAAAAATCATAAGAAACCCATTATTATTGCAGTCTTAATAAGTGGAAAGAGCTCTGCTGAGCATCATAGAGAAATCACCCCGTGAAATGCTGTTTGTTTCCTTAAAGGTTTTATATATACTATCCTGGGGAGTTAATATTTTCAAATTAAAAACATTTTGCACGCTTTCCGTATACCATTGATTTTTTTTGATTTTAGTATAAACACCCTCTGATTTTGTTTTAAAGCTGAAGGATTTTGATATTATTGAACATGCCTCTGCCACCGTCACCTTGTCATCAGGTTTGAAGGCCTTATCGTTTGCAGCTTTCATCAGGCCTTTGCCCACCACTGCATTGATGTACTTTTTGGCCCAATGCTTTTCCACATCCCCGTATTTCGTCTTTGCAGCAGTGTCCAGCTTCAGGTTCAAAGCAACAGCAAGCATTGACGCCAGCTCTGCTCTGGTTATGGAATTCTTTGGCTTGAAGGCTGTCCCGCTGAAGGCAACTGTTATTCCTGCATCGTGCAGATGTCTCACATATTCGTCATATTCCGTATTTATTATATCGGAATATGGCCTGAAGCTTAAGTTATCGGTATTGGTGGTTATAACCCGGAAGGGAGCTATAACCATATATTCATCTATACTGGCAGAAGCAGACGTACTGCCTCCCTTTGTAAATGAATATGTTACATTGACGGTCTTTCCGTTCCTGGGGCTGACGGCAACTATCTTTATACCCTTGTTCTTTTCCTGGCTTGTAAGGGTTATCTGATATTTTCCCTCCAGATATCGGCTGGTGACTTTTACCCCGTTGGCATCGGCGGCCTGAACTGAAAAACCGCTTATGAGCAACGATAAAATCAAAACAAATATATATTTTGTATTGTATTTCTTCATATATCCTCCTGGCATGCCGGCGGCTCAGGTCATTAATACCCGTCCGCCGTCTGGTAAGGCTAGTCTATCTCACCGGCAAGTATCAGGGCCTTTTCTATCATATACAGCAGCTCTCCTCTGGTTACGCTGTCGGATGGATTCAATCTGGAGGCTGTCATACCCGGAACAAAGCCGTTTTGTACTGCAAATGCCACCTTGTCCAATATGTCCTTGTCGATTTTCCCATAGTCACTGTAGCCTGAAACCGCTGAACTGCTTCCCTTTACCTTGGTACCTGCTTTTATTTCATAGAGCACCACCGCCATCCTGGCAGCTTCCTGCCTTGTCAGCACATTCCCGGCAGGCTTTCCGCTCTTTATAAGCCCTGACTTTACAGCGGCCTCCATGTAGCTGCTGTCATAGGTGTAATTGTCTATGGTGTCAAACACCAGCTTCACCGCCTCCCCGGCAGTGACCTTGTCCTCAGGTCTGAAAAGCCTGCTGTTTACGCTTTTCAATTCGTGGGCAAATGCTACGTTTACGATGGAAGCTTCATATTCATATCCGTAGATATCGTCATAAATTCCGCCGGTTCTGTCTGCAATGGCATATATCCCCTGAGCTTGCACCTGTATACCCATTGCTCCCCAATTGTTGTCGGAATCAAAGCTGTTTATTATGGGCTGCTTTTCCCAGTTGCTTGTATAGGCATTATATATGTAACCGAAGGTTTTCCCCTCCACATAGTCACTTCTGTTGGAATATGTGAAATTCACCAGCAGGGGTTTTGCAAATCTGGCGACAGCTATATTATTCACACCGTTGTTCAGAGTGACGTCTATCTGAGCCAGAGGCTTCTTCAATATAAGCTCATTATTCTTTGATGCAGGTATTTGAGGCGCCAGGGTTATGTTGAACAAATAAATCTGCTCTTTTTGAGTATCTCCGCCTGCAGTCGTGCCTGACAAAACCCCTGCCTTAAAGGTATAGTCCACTGCCGAGGTTTTTATGGTTATGTTTTCCTTAAGCTGCTCCAGCCGGTCAAAGACCTTCCGTGATATGTGCACGGATATACTGCCGGCAGTTGTGGGAGGCTTGGTCACATCAACAGTATAGTCAAGCCTGTTGTCTGTTTTTACAGCTTCAACAAACCTGTCGGCATTTACTCCTGTTATCTTTACCACCCAGACTCCTCCAACAACCGTTGGTGCCTTTTCTATAAATTCTCCCGAAATCACATTGTCTATATCCTGATCGGAGTCATAATCATCACTGCTTCTCAAGGTTCTTACACTTATGCTTTGAGTGGGAATGGAAGTGAGCTTCTTTACAGGATCATAGGCGTACAGCCTGGCAAAATACCTGAAATTGGACTTCAGGCCATCAACCTTGAATTCTGAAACCGCTCCGGCATTGTACTGCTTCACATCCTTATAGTCCACTCCGCCCGACACCTCCAGCCTGTACTCAAGACCGGGTTCCTGTATCCACTCAAAGGTCACGCTGTTTTTAGTTACAGCATCGGAAGTGTTCTTGACACCAAACCCCCTGGGAGTGGCCGGAGGTATATCCTTTAAGGTTCGGAGCGGCAGGGAATCACTCCACTCGGACTTTTCACTCAGCGTCCGGTCTTCGCTGAAGGCTTCGGCCTGTATCCAGAAATAATACAGTGTATCGGCCTTCAACCCGGGGATTCTCACATAATTTACCCCTGACTGTTTTATCTGTTCCGCTGTTACGGTCACATTTCCTGCGGCCCGTGTTACGTCGTCCACCGTGCCGTATTTTATGTAATAGGTGTTGCCGTCCTTGTAATTCCAACCCAGATCAACATAGCTGTCGGCAACAAAGTAGTAGTTGAAGGCCGGCACCACCGGTTTCTCAACAATCTGGGAGGGTGTCGGGTTGGTGGTAAAAATTATTGGGTTGGAGGCCTCTGAAAAAAGCGGCTCCTCACCATTTCCCAGATTTCTTACGGCTCTGACCCATAAGATGTATGTAGTATTTGACTGCAATTGGTTCACAGGCACTATGAGATTATGTTTTGAATATGTCCGTGTCCCGTTGGCATCTATACTGTCGGGAGCATTCAGCTCCGGATCTTCATAAGGGTCATCGTTGGCGTCGGTAATGACTGTAGGCACCTTTTCCAGCTTATAGCTGTCTATCTTTGTAATATCGATTCCTTCATAGTATTTTTCACAACCTACATAAAGCGTTACATTTTTATCATAGGATACTTTCCTGTAGTTTATGTTGTCCAGAGGCATTGTAATGGCACTATAGGATACGGTGTCGTTGGGCGACTCCTTATCCGCCTTGATATAGGACCATTTACCGGTTATATCGTCAAATTTCTCATACCAGCGGTTTTTCAACTGTATGACAACGCTGTTGTCGGATATGAGTTTCTTGTTATTCTCGCTTCTTATCTCCAGCGGCGGGTTAGACGGCAGAATCGGCCTGTCAATAGCACCTCCCGGCAAGGTAATTACAACCTTCAGGGCAGGGTAAGACCTGTATTCCACATTCTGAATCACCACATCCACCTCTTCGGCAAAAATCTTTTTTGCAACTATCTTATAGTAATAGGTGTGGTTGGGCTTCAAGCCGGTAAGCTTGTACTTGTAGCCGATGGTGTTATTGTTGTCGGCCACATCCCTGACGGCATTTGCATCTGCCGGTACGAAGCCTGTGACAATTTTTTTGTCGGCAGGAGGATTGTCTATTTCGTTGGGATTTTCAATCAGCCAAATGTCATAGGATACATCTGTGTCAATACTTCCATTGGCCTTTTTGGGAACCCTCCACAATATTGTTGCGGTATTTGTGCCAAGCTCTCCCTTGAAGGCAATTGACTGGTCCACATTGAGAATATCGCTGTAGGCAATAATCCTGGCCCCTGATGAATCGGTAAACTCCGGCACAATTTCAGGCATAGCCGGAGAAGCTGCCACTTCACCCTCTTTAAGTATGATTTTGTCAGATACTATTTTAACACTGTCAGGATAATATGGCAGTCCGCCCTTTGTAACATTTGCTCTTATAATATAGTAGCTGACCTGCTCACCTTCGGGCACAGTAATAAATGTAGTGGTACTGTCTTCAATAAGCATGGGTATGGGCACATTTCCCACATATTTATCTATCTGGTACTGAACCTTTATATCCGAAGAGGATATGCCTGCGATTACAGGACTCCAATCAAGCCTCCAGATAGTGCCTGCATCTGTGGTAGACATCTTTGTACTTTTTGCAAGTATGTAAGTGCTTGAAAGCACGACATTTGAGGATTCATTCCTTATTATTTCGGTATCGGAAATGTCAGGAACTATTTTAACGTAATATACTCTTCCCGGGTCTTTAACCGTATGCTCATACTCCAGTGAACCGTCGGCCTGGTTTAATATGACCGGGCCGTTTATTCCTATTTGTTCTTCTGATATGAATATTGGCAGTGTATTGGTGAAATCCTTGTTTTCAGAAACATACAGCTTGTAACTTATTCTCTTTCCTTCATTCCATACATCATCCCAAATGATTTTTATCTTGGAGGTGCTCATGGTTATACACTGGAGTTTGATATCCGTCAGGAATTTCACAGTATTTGAGGCTGCAGATTCCTCGGATTTCTGTATTGTATTATTGTTGTTGGCATACTCGTAATAAGCCCTTGCATTTGCCTTGTACACAGTACCGGACTTCAGGTTTCTCACTCTGATGGGAGACGTACCGGCGGGCATGTCCTTTTCCTTGAGAACCGGACCGGTCTGAGGCCTGTAACCCTTTGCAGACTCTTCCAGATATACGTTTACATACTTGCCGGTAATGGTTATCCCTTGAGGGTTATCCACTCCAGCCCAGCCAATATCCGCATAGAACCCCGACGCACCTCCGTCCGAACTGCTGTATCCTATAGCAGGTTCAACATTTGGATTTAATGGTGATATTGCCAGTTTGCTGGGCGACGGCTGTGATGGAACGCCGGGTGCCGCCCATACTTCAGCAAGTCCGTATGAAGTTATAGTAACTGTTGCTGCCAAAACTGCTGCAAGTATCCTTTTTAGAATCATGGGTATCTCTCCGTTTCTGTCTATGGGTCTTACTGTATTGTCCTATCAGGCTTCAAGCATCTTCTGTATTACCATTATCATTCCAGCTCTGTTAATGGCATTTTCCGGGTTGAATCTGGAATCCGAATCCAGTGTCATCAACTGCATTTGCAGGCACATATACACAGGAACGGCATATCTTCCCGCAATGGAACTGTCATCCTTTATGGGCTTTGTGTATGAAGCCCTTAGCCTGTCATAGTCCGCCCCGTTTTTTTGGCAGTACAGCCTGATTACCAGCGCAGCGGCTTCCTGACGCGTCAGGTTCCTGTAAATATTTGTTGTATTGATAATCCTGTCAAGTCCATAGGCCTTTGCCTTGGTCTTGATATCAGTCTGCTCATCCACCTTATCCTCGGCTATCAGTTCATACAGAAGGATTCCTTCTCTGACAGTCACGTTCAGACCTGAATTGAAGGATACCTCCGAGCCGGGGAATACTGCTGTCAAATCATAACTTTGTGAAAACCTGGTAATATATGGCTTAGCGGCATTGTCCGCAGGAACTGTTGCAGCCATATCAGGTGATGAAAGCAAGGTATACTTTCCGGTACTGTTAACAACATAACTTAAATAGCCGTCTTCACTCTTAAGGTTTTGAGTAAGCTTCTGCCAACTGGCGGAGTTCTCGTAAAAAACATAGGGATTTACTTTACCGGCTGCCTTAAATGGCATTTTTACACCCATGTTCGCGCTGAACCTTGTAATATTGTATTTCTGATCCAGTACACCCGGAGTATAGCCTGCGCCATTCAAGGTATCCTCCAGATAGTAGGAGAGCTCGCTTCTCACTTCCTCCAGCAGCCCGTTCAGATAAGTTTCCACCGCTTTTGCATCGCCCTTGACACTTGTATTATTGGGATTTTTTATTACCTCCAGCTTCTTGGCAATAAGCCCGGTAGTGTCGTTGTAAAGCTTGTCCTTTATCTGGGCGTTTACGGTGGTACTTGTCTGTTTGCTGGCAACTGCCTGTGCCGAGAAAGTATTCATCTTTGCAGCCGCAGAAGTACCTGCGGGTATCTGGGGCTGAACTGCCGTGCTCTGGGTATTATTTACCTTCAAATACACGTCCTTTGCTCCGCTGGCTGCCGCCGCACTTTTAAACTCCTCCTGCCTGGCAGGATCAAAGGTGTCAGGTGTTATGGTGAACTCGGCATCTCTGGCCTTGATTATCACACTCCTGTTATTGGTCCTCATTGCCTTTAAAATATCCTTTGCAAGATATATTTCATCGGTATACACATATGCCGGCCCCTGGGAAATATCTATGGTACAGGTGAAATTCCCATATCCTTCAAGAATGTTTATGACCTTTTCATCCCGCACAAATACCTTGTTGGAAACACCGTTTTTCTTACTGATATCCCAGTAAACATTCTGTTCAAGCTTATTTACCATATCCAGAAATTTTGCTACCACACTGGTATTGTTATCGTTATCGTCATAGTCACCCTGGTTGAATTCCGTTCTGGTATTTACCGGGCCCACATACTTTGAAGGCGTAACTGCAGTCTGGTCTGAGGAATCAACCTTTGTAGCCCTTATCTTGATATAATATTTAGTATTGGGCTTCAATGGCCTGTGTTCAATGCTGCCATCGGGCAGCTTTGTGGGTACGAGCTTGATTCGGGCGTTATAGGTGTAATAGTTCGTATTCAGGTTACTGTTGCTTTTCTCTATATAATACGGGTAGGTATGGGTTGTTATATCCACATACTGCTCCAGATCCACATCATTGTTCAAAACTGCATAGTCGCTGTCATCCTCGGTTCTTACAGCTATTTCAAATCCTGAATAGGGATCGATTGCATAGCCCTGCCATTTTACATCAATCTGGTAATAGTCATTTCTCGTATACCTGGTAAGTGTGCTCATTACCGCATTGTCTCTGGTGCGTACCACCTGAATGTTGTACTGTGTATTTGGCTTGAGCTTCAAAAGCCTCCCATAATAAATACTGCCATTTTTTACTATAGTATACTTGGACTTTGCCAGCGTGGTATAATTGCTCTCCGCAGAGGTCTTCAACCTGATCTGAAACCCTTCTGCCGTGAGGTCATAGGAGGTATCAAACCAGTAAAAGCCCAATTCGCAATCGCTTACCGCCTGCAATAATGACGGCGGTTCAATAAGAGAAGTAGTAACCGGTATGGATATCCATACACTGGACCTTGTCTTGCCTGCATCAACTATCTCCGATCTCAGGCTGAAATAATAAATCTTATTTGGATAAAGCCATGTATCTATGGTATATCTGCATTTCTTGGTCTTCGGGTCATATGTAAAATTAGAAGCCAGCGGATTCATATTCGGATTGAGAGTGAGTTTGAAGGAATTATTGTCGCTGTTGTTGTCCTTATTTCCGAATAAACTGATATAGCTTCTGTATATTGGGTCCTGAATTATGTTTGTATCATTTTCCTTTGTATTTGGTTCCACCCTGAAGGAAGTGGCAACAAGATTATAAGCTGCAGCCATTTCCTGTACCGTCCACTCAAAGGTGACAGTCTGCCCTGTAATCATGGGATTGCCGTTTGAATCCCTGGCAATGGCAAAATCAGCCGGAGCCAGCGGCTTTTTCTCGCTGTCGTCAGGCACAGGCGGTTCCCCGGTAGGTGTGGTCACAGGGAGCAGCACCGTTTCCACCGATTGTTTCTGCTCAGGCTCATTAACCATTTTCAGCCTGACCTTTACCAGGAAATAGTAGGTGGAATTAGGCGCCAGATATTTGCCGAAGGCTGTCTGATTATTGATGTCATTGAATTCATTTATTGTGGCATAAACCCATGTGGTGCTGCCCAGAGTCTGCTTTGTAAAATCCACATCTCCAGCATTGCCCGCCAAATCGGTGGTACCTATCCTCTTAAATGAGGTAGGTTCGGTTCTGGTACTCATGTACAAATCATAGATGATGGCATCGTTCTGCTCGTCATGGTTTGAGGTATAGTTGCTCCAGTCTATTTTCAATTCATCAAATCTTATCTGCACTTCAGCATTTGCAGGCCCCGACTGGCTGTTGGGAGTAACAGTGGTTTTAACCCATTCCAGATAGTTTGGAATAGGTACGTCCCGTCCCGACGGAGACAGGGTGGTAAAACTGCTCACCAGGGATTTCTCCGACATTTTTGAACTGTTGTCCACAGTTCCCCTGTCAGCGGCAAGGGTTGTGTACATCTGCACATAATATGTCTTATTGGGCAGCAGATATGTGGGATAATTATCCGGATTTGCAATGGTCAACTGACTTCCCTGGGGATTTTCAGTTTCTCCTTTAAACAGCTCATAGCCCTTTATGGTATACACCAGCTTTGTGCCTGCGTCTACTATGTTGGGAGAATTTGCGCTGACAAACTTCACCAGGCGGTATTTTACAGTATAGGAACCGTAGTTCTTGCCATTTGCTTCAAGCTTATACGGCGTACTGTCAAGGTCCTTGGCATTTACACTTATCATGAAGTGGAAATAGATATCCTTATCCAGATGTCCTCTTATCTGATCCCAATTGCTGGGCTTGTCCCATGAAATGGTGATATTGGAGGACTTATCGGTTATTGTGCTGCCTGAAGGCGGCTGTGCCAGATCCACCTTTGATACTACTATTGCTTTGGGAACCGGTGGCCGTGCAGTGTCCTCCTGCATTGTATAGGGGAGCTTCAGGGACTGAATCCTGTCCGACACTCCGTCAGATCTTACCAGTACTCTGTAATAGACGGTGTTTTTTGAATTTATGCCGGTAATGACAGTAATTGCATATTCCCCGTTAAAGTATGTATCATCCAGTTTTTTTCTGGATGTCCAGCTTGTGTCCGAATCCGCCGGAACATTGCTGGTCTGTACTTCGTAGTACAGCCTGGGCATGTTGACCTTGCCCTGGTTTATTCTGTGTATCCTTACATAAATATTATCAAAGGTATCCTTTGTCAACTGGAATCTTATGGGCGTGTATGTATAATCCAGCGTACCCAAAAGCGGATTTTCCGTCAGCCCTGTAACAACTGTTCCCACATAGTTGTTCAGGCTGTCAACAAAGAGAGTGTTCATTGTCATTTTATATATTGTACCGGGGCGGACTTCAGCATGAGGAAGCACATACCAGTTGTCTCCCACCGCGGATATTGCCTGGGGGATTGTAGCCAGGCCGGTGGCAGTGTCGATTTTATTAATACGGATATCGTCAATGGAAGGTATCAGTGTCGCATCATCCTTAACACCCATCATGTAAAAGGAAAGCTTGCCCGTGGTGGTGTCAAACTTCACCTTTGAATACCTGGCCGGGTTGGTGTCCCCTGAAACGACAGCAGTATACTGCCCGTCGTCTCCCATCTTTACTATGACATTGGCAAGGGACTTCTCGGCTGTCGCACTTATTGAAAAATTCAGTCTCTTGATGCTTCCGTCTATCTGGGCCAGAGCTTCATTGGCATAGGTCATTGTATTATTGGAGGCATTAAAAACCCTGGGCATATTCCAGGTAACCTTTATGGTGGGGTAAATTCCGGATTCTACACCGCCTCCCGCCACATTCACCGGCTGCTGGTCCACCTGCTCTGCATAAAAGGAAATCTGGGCAAGAAAAAACTGCCTCCCTGTAAAGGTCTGTGAGCTTGTGTCCTGAAGCATTACATTGAAATCATATATTATGTCGCTTTTTATTCCTGTGATTGTGGCAGTGTTTTTGGTTTTGTCCACCGGAACCTGAACGGTGGAATACCCTGCGCCGTTGGGTACGTGATATTCTATAGTCCCGCTGTCAACATTGGAAACGGCATCCCAACGGAGCTTGACAGTAGAAGTAGCCTTGTCATAGCTGTCTATATAAACTTTAATAGGAATATCAGCGGCAAACACCGGCTGCACCAGACCTGATAAAAACGGAAAAATCATACTTAATACAATTATTGCAGAAATTAGTCTCAACCTTTTTTTCATGGAAATACCCCCGGTGTTTAATACTTTGTTTTCTTACTACTCCCTGAAGTCTATATGTATGAATTGATTTACAACTTAAATAAATAATTCTTGAGATTGTTCACACCTTAATTATAGCACATAAAAGTGATAAATTTGGCGCTATTGGAATAATAGCCATCCTATAGCAATATATCGGCTTTATGGCACAATTTGCTTAGCTTAAAAAGGCACTTGTAAAGAAAACGTAAAAAAGAAATAATGGCACATAAAAAACCCATGCACAACAGGCTTCGTGGCCTATTGATACATGGGTTCTATTTATTTTGCAACACTGCAGGTTAATTTTATCTTATTCCATTATTTTTACTAATATGGGTGTTCCCGCAGCTATCAATACTGTCCTGTCACTACCTGGCTGTCATCACACACCGTACCGCCGTCCGCATCCTTTATTCCGGCAAGCGGGTCAATGGTAAGTATGTCGTCCTTTGCCAGAGTCAACCCGGTAATGCTGCTGATTTCTATGGTCAATACGGTTCCCGCGGTATTCCAGGTAATGCCTGAACTGCTCTGTACTCCCCAATTGTGCTTTGTCTTTCCGTCGGCAGTAGTTATGTGGAAGTAGTTGATCAATGCCGAGGAGCTTATTGCCTTCTTATTTGTTGCCTGGTTGAAGGTTATTGTAATGGTATCCCCAACATTTTTACCGTTAGCACCGTTGTTGTTGATTACCACACTTGTAATTGCAGGCGGTGAAGTAAAGCTTCCGCTGACAAAGGCGCTGGAGTTGGAGGCTTCAGTGGTTTCATCGGCATCGCACAAACCCAGCAGGGTATCAATGGTTATCTTGTCAATTGACGGCATGAGCCTTATCGCAGGGTTTGTAACATTGTCAAAGGTTATGGTTAGCTGCGTTCCCTCAGTATTCCATGCAATTGACGAATCATTGGTTACAGCCGACCAGACGGTATTTTTGCTCTGTCCGGCGCTGTCTGTGACCTTAAGGAATTTGGAAAGGTTGATTGCGCTGAAGGTTGTGGCCTTTGTAGGCTGATCAAAGGTCAAAACAATGCTGTCTCCCGTACCAAACCCGTTTTGTCCTCCGCTGTTCACAGCCTTGATGCTTACCAGGGCAGGTACCGTATGGAAGCTTCCTTCCAGTATTCCAACAGAGGAGTAGCTGGTGGAAGTACCCGCGGCATTCCTTATTCCGGCAGCTTCATCAATTCTTATCTCATCACCTATTTTTATTGTAGATCCATCCATTGAATCAAATACTACGGTTATTGCATTCCCGGTGGTATTCCAGGAAGCCGTCATATTGCTTCCCCAATCCTTTGCTACGATTGAACCGCCCGAAAGCCCGGTTACATTGAAATACTGCTTTACCAAAATGGCGGCATTTGTTACAGAAGAAGTTTTAGCCTTATCGGTACTTTCTTCAAAGGTAATTATCACATGATTTTTCTTTAAGGTCTTGTTTGCAGCAGCGGGATAAGCTATGGCAGTGATCTTCCCCGCAGTAAAATCTATTGGCTGGATTGCACTTGGAAGCTTGTCCTTGGTTGCCTTCTGCCGGACTTCCACTTTTTTGGTCCCCGTAAAGGTTCCTTCGGATGCACCCGTCTGCCAGGTGCCTGCTTCTCCGCCTATCCTGTACTCGTATTCACTGCTGAGGCCGTATATGACATTCAGGTCATCACTGTACTTCAAATCCGGAGCAGGCATCGGGACTGCTATATCATCCACCTTGACAGGCTTGGAAGGCAAGCTGCCCGCCGTAGCGGCTGTTCTCACCTCAAGCATGCCGGGGACAAACTGTACGCTTACGGCTGAACCTGAGGCATTTAACACTCCCCATGCTCCTCCGCTGATTCTATACTGCAAATTAACTGCTGATGAATTTGTAATTTTTGCAGCCGCAATATGGTAGTCAAGCGCTGAAATGTCTATATTGCTTCCATCTGCCTGCGTCAGTGTGGCCACCAATTTTTTATTGCCTGTATTGGCGGCTTCCCTCACGTATACCGTCATTATTTCTGCATCGGCATTGTATGTTATAGCCGTATTTCCTGTGGTACACAGCTTCCAGCTTATATCATCAAAGCTGTACTCCATTTGTGACGTAGTGCCTGTCAGGAGGCTTCTGGACAAATCCACTCCCACGTTGTCCAGATTCAACTGCAATGTTTCTGCCTGACCTGCTGCCGGTACTGCCGTGAGATTACCGGAAGAGTCCTCGCATACCGCATATATGTCATACTGTGATGATACCGCCAGGCCTGTAATTGTCAGTTCCACATCCAAACCTATGGCACCCTGGGTTATTACAGTGCTTCCCTTGGTTGAAACCGCAGTTCCAACCGCATTCTTGTATGCCTTGACCTGGGCGCTGGTCGGTGCTGCCGAGCCCCTTGGAAGAGCTATGGCATATACTGTTCCGGCTTCATTTGTATTAACGAGGATTACTGCCAGGTTATCATACTTTACAGCCGACTGCCTGGGGTAACCTGCAGTAAATGCCGGTGCGGTGGCATCTGTGGTTTTTGCCTTGTACTGTGTTACGGTTCCTGCATTTCCAAGATTGTCAACCGCTGCCATGTAAATTATATATTCCGTATATGGTATCAGACCTGATACAGCCACACTGCCCTCAATATTGGCATCCAATTCCGCCAGGCCCTTCATTCCTGCTGTAATTGCCGTTCCGGTTATAGCTCCCCCCGTAATCACCTCGCTTATAAGCTGTTCTGCGGAAGGTGCCGGCGTAAAGCCCGAGGGCAGTGCCACAAAGTAAACTTTTGATTTTTCATCTGTCTTTACAAGTGCACTCATTGTTGTTTCACCAAGTACTCCTGTCTTGGGATACCCTGCTGCATATTTAGGCGCTACCGCATCCACAAGTATGTTTGAATCTCCCAATGCCGTGGCGGCAGCCAATGCAGGCAATGTCACCGTTGCCTTTACAGACGTGCCCTTGTTTTGTATGGTAGTCCCCGACAACTGCAGTGAGGAGGTAGCCTTGTAATTCAGCTTGGGGGCATTGTCCCCCAGCATTACTGTATAAACAAATATCAATTCCTTTGTACCTGAGCCCGATACATACACCGCATCTCTGTCAACAGTGCCTGTCTCAAGGTTTAGCAGTGGTATTCCCGTGCCGATAACGTCAACTTCCTGATCGAAGGTCACTTTTATTGAAATATTCGCTCCCTGCTTATATGCTCCCGTAGGTCCGCTCACCTGAACTACCTTTGCAGCAGTCGGTAATGTGCTGCTGAAGGTAAGTACATTGGTCGAAGGGATGTCAAAGGATGTTCCGATAGCCGCACAGGTGGGTACTACCAGCGATATTGTCTGCAGGCTTGCCGCTATATCATAGTCATTTACAGCAGGCAGCGTTATTGTAATAACATTTCCTGCAATTCCTGTCTTTGCAACGATTGCCGAGCTTGTCATAGCCGCGACCACCTTATCCCACTGAGCCTGCTCCACATCAGCAGTAAAGCCTTTGAAGAGAGCCTCCTGTACTTCTTTATTTGTATTGATGTCGTCAACCCAGGTTGCATTGTTCAAGGTTATTACTATGGTCTTCCCTCCGGCTCTGATGACTGATTCATTTATGGAAGTACCGTAAGCTGTTCCTGAAAGGGTCGCCGTCGCCAGCCGCTCTATTTTTATAGTCTGTCCGGCAATCAGGCTCGCCTTGGCACCGATAATGCAGGCAGCGGGTATAGCCAGGGTTACATACTGATTGGTATTTATGTTGTAGCCCGACACAGCAGGCAGGAGGACAGTTACTTTTGTGTTGCTGTTTCTCTTTATTGCACCCTGTCCCGCATTCTTCAGAGCACTTATAACTTTCGCCCATTCGGTAGTTTCCGTTGTGGTTATAAGTCCCGAGAAGAGTGCATCCCTCTTTGTCTTGTCGGTTTCTATATCCGTTACCCATTGTCCGTCTGTCAATGTAATTTCAAGTGTTCTGCCTCCCGCAGCAATGCTGTTTTCAGGTACGGTATCTGCAAGAAGAGTTCCTGACAGGTCGGCAGAGGCTTTTGCGGCAATAGTCAACTGTACGGCTGCTGTGGCATCCTTTATGGCTCCCACCAGTATGGCATCTGTCGCACCGCCCGTAACCGCTTTGTACGGCACCTTGACAATAATGGTTTCGTTTGTATTAATGTCATAGCCGGACACAGCAGGGAACACTATGGTTATCTTGGTGCTGGAGTTTCTGGTCATAGCCGCTTCTCCGGCATTCTTGAGGGCCTGTGTAATCAAATCGCCCTGTGCCGCATTGTTCAGGAAGGTAAGACCTCCGATTACAGACTCCCTCTTGGCCTGGTTTGATGCCACATCAGCGGCGAACTCTCCATTTACAAGACTTATAATGAGAGTTTTACCACCTGCTACTATATCTCCTTCTCCCAGCCCTTCAGTAACAGCCGTTCCGCCCAGGTCAAGCTTGACGTCTGCGGCAATCCTGATTATGTCTGCGGAGGTAACTGCCTTAACCGCATTCTTTATAAGTTCCGGCTTAATGGTAAGGGTTATTTCCTGTGTCTTTGTTATATCATAGGTTGTAGCCTCACTTAAGGTAATGGTTATTGATTTTTTATCCGAACTGAGTGTTGCGGCTGACGCCCCTTCATTTTTAAGTGCCGCAATAACCTTGCCCCATTGGACCGCTTCACTTCCGGCGGCTGTAAAACCGTCAAACAGCATATTCCTTCTTGTGACATTTGTCAGTATATCATCCTGCCATTCCGAAATATCCAGTGTTACAATAATTGTTCTTCCTCCGGTTACTATGTTTGATTCTCCGGTAGGGGCAGTCATTGTGGTTCCCGTGATACCTGCCACCACATTCTTGATATTTGATGAATTCAACAGGATATCTGCATAGGCCTTAAGATAGCCGTTGTCATCGGTTGCAGCAAGGATAAGGTGCTGTCCCTCAATTGCGCTGATTGCTCCACCTGTCACAAACAGGGTTGTTCCCGTGGGCAGGCTGTCCTTCAGCAGAGTTCCCGCAGCATTGTCCTGCACGATATATCTCCATTTTGTAGCTCCTGTCGGCAGTACAAGCTTGCTGTATTCAAAGGTGGTGGTATTCAATTCTGAGCCCGGCACAGGATTGGCGTAGTTTACATTAAGCTTGAGCTGCGGAGCAATTCCTCTCACTGCCGAGGCCAGGACAGGGACATTGATGTAGCCCTTGACCTTGCCTGTGGAATCAACCGCATACAATATTACAAACTGCCCTTCCTTTACCGGAATATCTTTATTTACTTCATATACCGCCGCACCTTCCACAGATGAATTTATCAACGGGATTGCCGTAATATCCGTATCCTGAACCTTAACTATCCACTTCTCTGCTCCCGGCAGACCAACTCTGTCCAGGAAGCCGAATTTCGATGTACCCACTCCGGCTCCGGGCTCCAGGTCGGTGTAGTTTTCAGGAGCTTTAAGCTTTATGGCATTGCCCGGTCTTATATTGTTGGCTGTCAATGCTATGTTGTCATATGCCAGAACCTTGCCGGTATTGTCAACCGCAACCAGCAGTATGAACTGTCCGGGGTTTGCAGCTATGTCCGCCCCCGACTCGTAAGCATGGTATTGTTCATAGGTTATTCCTGACGGTGACGTATATGCCACTATGCTTCCTGCAGTTATATTTGTTACAGAGTCTGCTATTTTAACCACAAAGCTCTTGAAATTATTGATTCCTTCCGGCGACACATATATTGAAGTGGTGCCTGTAGCCGTACCGTATTTTGGATTTGCATAATTCAAACCCGAGGTAAGCTTGTCTGCAAGCGGAGGATTCAATTGTGTCCCCAACTGCGTGATCTGAAGGTTCTTGTATGCCTTCACCCTTCCGTTGGAATCAACAGCCGCCAGCACCACATACTGATTGAGCCTGACTTCTATGTTCATTCCTCCGGTATAGTTGATAGGATTTGTAAAAATACTGTCCAGAGTAAGGGCGGAAGGTGAAGTCACCACCCTTACCTGCCATCTGTCGGCGCCAACCACACTAATCAGCTTCAGATTATCCAGCCTGGTTGTGCCTGGTACGCTTCCTGCCACCGGTCCTGTGTAATTGGTATTTTCCACAAGCTCAGGTGCATTTGCAGGCTTAATCTGGGAAGCACTTATGGTGAACTGCCTGAATGCCTTGATCTGATTTCCTTCAACGCCTATTATCAGCACTACGTTTCCGGCAGCAACCGGAATGTCCCCGTTGCTGGTGTATGCTGTGTATTCCGGGCCCGAAGCATCATCATTCAGGTGAGGGGCGGCGAAATCCTGTGCTCCCACCCTGTACTTCCAGGTTATTGCGCTCTCGGTGGTTGCATTTGGTATGTTCCTGGCACTGAGCATAATCTTAACCGTACCTGCCAGAATGCCCTGTTCCGGTATTGTATAATTTGTATTCTCTGTAAGGAGATATGCAAACGGTGCTTGAATGGCACTGTCTGAAACAGTTATGTCTGCATACGCCTTTACCCTTCCCAGTTGATCCGTTGCCAGCAGCAGTATGTGTGCACCTGCGGTAATCAAAATATTGTTGTTTGCGGAATATGTAGTGGCTCCTGTTACAGCCACATCCCTGGCAGGTACTTCAAAAGCACCCGTCTGGGTTTTAATCATCCACCCGGTAGCTCCCACTATACCTATGAGATCCAGTTTGCTGAATTTTGTCGACCCCTCGGTAGTTCCCTTTGTCAGGGTATAACTTGTGGAAGCGATTACCGGCGCATCAAAGGGCCTTATTGCCGACTGCGGGATATAAACATTTGCATATGCCTTTATTGCTCCCAGGCTGTCTGTGGCAAGCAGCAATATATATTGGCCGGAGGTGACGGTTATGTCCTGATATTTTCCGCTTCCGTCCTTAACCAGTTCCGTGGTGGTGAAGCCTATGGCACTTGCCGTAGTATTCTTGGCAGGTGCGGCAAATATGTTGTTGCCCACTGCGTACAGCCATTTCCAACTGCTGTCCTGACCGTCCAGTCCGGCCAAGGACAGGGAGGTGAACATGGTCGTTCCCTGAGTACTTCCCTGTGACGGTGCCGCATAGTTGGTAGGCGTCACAAGCACCGCTGCGGCAGGAGTCCTTATCATGCCATCCGAGCTTATAAGTATGTTCTTATATGCTTTGATCCTGTTATTTGTGTCCACGGCATACAAAACAAAATATTGCCCTTTGGTCACCGATACACTGTCTCCCTGCAGGTAAGTCAGCAGTCCTGAAACAATGCTGTTATATTCAGGTGTGGGGGCGGGTGTATCTGAAACCTTGTACAGCCACTTCACTGCACCCTGCACCCCTATCGTGCTTAAATAGGTAATTCTCGTTGTTCCTCCCACCTGTCCCGGCTCAGGCAAGGTGTAGTTGTATGCATCCGCCGTTTCAGCGCTTGATTTGAGTTCTGCGGCATCAGGTTGTTTTATTTGTTCATAGCTTATTGCCTCATCAGTATAGGCCAGAGTTTTACCGTCGGCATCCACTGCGATTATAAGTATATGTTTGCCCACGGTCATACTTTCAATATTCTGACCGGAAACATACACAGCCGCTCCCGTTGTTCCTGTGAGACTGGAGCCTTTGTACGGTATTTCAAAGGGGCTGTCCGAAAGCATATAGTACCATTTGCTGAACCCTGCTATGCCGTTGGAGGACAGTATAATCTTTGTAGACCCGTTGACAGAGCCCGGCTGCGGCAGAGAGTAGTCATTTGGTGTTATGAGCTTCATTGCATCGGCAGGCTTTATCATGCCGCCTCCGATCAGTATGTTTCTGTATGCCTTGATTTTGCCGCTTGTATCTGTTGCCAGCAGGATTATATACTGTCCGGCTGTTACTGCTATATCCTTGTTAACCATTACATCTACCGCGCCGGACAGCATGCTGTTAAACTGAGGGGCAATTGCCAGAGGCTCATTCTGTACTTTAACCATAAACTTCTTGGCCTCTGTGAATATTGCAGAGCTTGTTGTGGGCTCTGTAAGGCTCAAAGCTGTAAATCTGGTGGTTCCGGCAGCAGAGCCCATGGAAGGCGCACTGAAGTTTGCATCAGGTATCAACTGCGCATCTGACTGTCTTATCTGCGAGGCAGTCAGCTTCAAATCTGCATAGGCCTTTATCAGGTTTGCAGGCCCGCTTACCCCCACAAGCAGGAGGTGCTGTCCCTCAAGTGCAGTTATATCGGCCTTTGCAGTATAAATGCTCAGAGCCGACGGTGAGGTATACTTCTGGTAATCCGCAGCAGGCACATCAAGACCTGGTTTTACGGCATCCTTGCCCAGAACGGCAATCATCCACTTATCAATTTCATAGCTTCCTGCAGCAAGTGTTTCTATGGTCGTCTTGCCGGGTGCCGAACCAAAGGTTGGTGCACTGAAATTGTTATCCAGCACCAGCAGGCTTGCAGACTTGCTGATTGCACTATCGCTTACGGCTATGTCTGCGTATGCTTTAATGAGGTTTGACCCGTCAACTTCGGCCAGAATTATATGCTGTCCCTTAAGAACACTGATATCGTCTCCCTCTGTATAAGCTTTGGAGTCCTTGAATTCTGCGTTCACAAATACTGTACCTGCTCCCGCATCCTGAACCCTTATCTTCCAGTTTGTATCGGCAGCAGTCGGCACCAGTCCGTTTATTCTCACGGAGTTAGCCATTATACCCGCTTCCGGACTGTTGTAATTCGTGCCCAGAACAAGCTTCGCAGCATCGTCAGGTCTTATCCAGCCTGACTGTACGGTCATATCCACATAACCCTTGAGCTTGTTTGTGCCCTTTTCAACCGCTGCAAGTCTGAGTATCTGTTCCGCAGCAACCGGTATGTCCTGTCCATCCTTGTATTCCAGATAGTCAGACGGTGAAACCGCCAATACCTCATCATAGCTCGGTGCTGTAAATGCACTGTCCTGAACCTTTATGAGCCAGTTCAATTCATTTGCGGTGGTTATTCCGATGAAGGACAGATCAGTGAGCTTGATGCTTCCTCCGGTTGTACCGTAGGAAGGAGCAGAGTAGTTATAGCCTACAACCATCTTCTTGAGGCTGTCTGCCGTGAATATGCCCTTTTCCTGTCCGGAGGTAGGCAGTTTTGGTCCTGTGCCGTCGGCATCGGATATGGCCACAAACTCATAGGTCTTTCCTGATGGAATATGCCTGTTCTTCAGCCTTACTTCTATAGTCTCGCCTTTTTTCAGGTTGAGGTTTGTAAAGGAAATTGTTTGAATATCCGGTCTCTGTGATATATCCAGAGCTTTTTCCTCTCCATCCTTTATCTTGTACGTATCGGTTGCAAATACCGAGAAGCCTGACGGAAGCTTGATTACAACAGTTCCGTTTGCCATGTCGTCACCCGCGGTATATAGTATGCCGAACTCATTTACCAGAGTACCCGCTTCAGCAGATGCAGGTATCAGGGTAATGCTTCCGGGCATTGTTACATTTCCCGAGGTTACATATACCTTGATTTGGGCAACGGCAGGATTGTATCCGGGATATTGAGCCGTCACATGCACTGATGTTGTTCCGGCTGAAATTCCGGCTACCACACCCTTATCACTGACTGTTGCAGTATTATTGTCGGAGGATATGTATGCCAGGGTGCTTCCTCCGGGATTTATGGAATTAATGGTAATGGACTGGGTCTTTCCTTCGGCTACACTGATCTCAGAAGGTACTGATATAAGCACATTCTGTTTTGTAGGATCTATGGTGGTGCCATATATGCTTGCAGTAATTCCTCCGGAAATATAAACGCTTGTGGGCCTCATGTCCATACTTACATTGTTGGCATAAACATATGCGTTTACTACCCTGCCCACACCGGTAAAGGTTGAAGCTGCAAGAGCCGCAACCTCAATAATGGCGGCATCCTTTTTTATGCTTATGTAAGAGCCCCCTCCTGCCGCTGCAACTGTCAATTTCTGCACAGTACCCTTTTCCAGGTTGAGATTGGTGGTATCCTTAAGGGATATTGCTCCAACTGTTACAGACCCGTTGAGGTTGACATTGTTGCCCTTGGAGCCCAGTTCAGCCGTCAGGGTCGAAACCGTGCCAGCCGCAAGCTCTACCGTGCTTTTGCCCGCATATGTGGTAATAGAACTTATATTCCCGCTCTGAAGCGTAAAGCATGCGGTTGAATCCTTGGAAATATTCACCGTCTCCGCTTTTCCGCTTAAATTCACATTTAAATTGCTGTTGTCCAGCTTAATGTTGTAAAACTCCCCGCTTAGTGTGGCAGTTTGGTTTGTTTGAACCGCATCCGTACAGGTAACATTTAAGAAACCTTTTCCTGTAGTCAGGTTTGATTCGGCAAGTTTTGCTCCCGACCGCACCTCGGTCTGATCTATGGTGGTGGTACCCTGTACAACGACGTTTACATCTCCTGCATATTTTTCTACCACCAGATTGCCATAAAGCTTGGAATTCTTTACATATACGCTGTTGGGTCCCCCGCCTCTGATGACAGTTCTGCCGGTTACGATGACATTTTCAAGCCGGACTGTTCCTTCTCCGACTCCCTCTCCAATGGTCAGGTCTCCCCCTATCTTCATGTCCTTAAGCGTCACAGAACCTGCATTTACAATGAGATTGCCCGCAGCATCCTTTGTATATGTGCCCGCCTTTGCTATAACCTGTCCGATGCACTTGTCCAGAAGCTTGATTGCATCAATCAGCTTAAGAACTCCAAAAGGAGCGTACCTCCCTGCTGATATCTCAGAGAGATAGCCCTTTTCAATCACCGCTCCCAGTCCTTCAAGCTGTTCCTTATCCAGCTTCTGGGCATCTGTAATCTTAGTAAGAATTTTGGGGTCGCTCAGTTGAAGGCCAAAAACACGGGCCACCATAAGAGACGCATCCAATCTGGTTATATTTGAAAATGGTTCATAGTCGGACTTATCATTCTTTACGAAGCCCGAGGCTACTGCCTTTGAAATTTCCTTTCCATACCAGGACTCCCTGGGTACGTCCTTAAAGCTGATATCCGCCTGCCTGGAAGAATTCAGTATCTTATTTATGTACGTGACAAAATCAACCTTCATGACAGACTGATTCAGGTCATCAACCCCTGCACTGCCATCCAGTATGCCCATGCTTTTCCATTTGCTCAGCAATGCCTTATCGGCTGCCGACACCGCAATGCTGACCGGCCCGACGGCAGCCATTGCATTTAACGGTATAGTCACAAGATAGACTATTAAAAGCATTACAGATATTGCCTTAATTATCCTTTTCATACAACCTCCATGTTATGCCAATAGTTTAGGTTAAATTGACACCAGGTCAACCAACCTGCTCCTGCTTTTGAGTCGCCTTTTCACGCCGACTGTCCGGCATGCTATTTCAAGTTAATGGCCTTATATGCCATTACCGCCGCTTCTGCCCGTGTCACACTGCTTGACAAATCCAGATACGGCCGTCCTGCTTTGATTTTGCCCGTCATCAGGCCTGCTCCGTAAACTGCTGCTATTTTGTCTGTGGAAGCGGGAGTCATTGACTTGTAGTCGGCAAATTGCCTCAGCACACTGCTGTCCTTGTACGGCAGCGGTGTGCCCTTGGCCTTTAATGCCTGAGCCAGAATAATTCCGGCTTGTTCCCTGGTGATGGTACTATCCGGGTACAATCTGTTATTTTTATCGGGAGCTATTATCCCCAGCTTGGCTGCCGACATAAGCTCCTTGTAATACCTGTGCCTTGAAGTTACATCAGAATAGCTGCCCGCCGAGGACTTCACCAGGTCCAGTGTCCTGATTACTATTGCGCAGTACTCGCCTTTTGTAATTTTTTGAGAAGGATAGAACCTGGTATCAGGCGGAATGTCAAATACATTCCTGCTTCCCAGGCTGCTTATGGCTTCCGCCGCCCAACTGACACCGCTTAAATCAGAATATGCGACCTTCTTTTTTGTTGTAGCAACCACTTCATTTGACGGGTCGCTCAGACTGTTGCCGTTTACAGCCCTGACTCTGAAGGTCAGGGTTTTTTCAGGATTTAAATCCTTACAGATAAAGTATGCAGTATTTGAAGCTGCTCTTCCAACTTCTCTGAAGTAATAGTACTGCATGACCTCTATGACAAACTGGCTTTCATTACTGGAGTTATCCTTCCAGGTCAAGAAGACTTCATTTGAAGACAAGGCATTGGCAGCAAGCTGTGAAGGAGCCTCCGGCTTTTTCAGGGATACCATCAGCTCATTGCTGTAGTTTACCGAGTTTGCCCTGTCAAAGACCTTTATTCTATAGAAAAAGGTATCCGTATCATTAATCCATTTGTCGTTATAGGTTACTGCATTTGGCTCAAGGTATGAGATGGTGAACCACTCGCCTCCCAATCCAAGCTTTCTTTCAACTCTGAAGCCGGTTTCGATATTGCTGGTGTCCTGCCAGGTAAGCTTTATCTCATTTTGGCTCACAGTCTCATAAGTCAGGTTCGCAGGTGCAGTTATTGTAGAGGACCAGACTGTGGTTTCATTGGAAAAATCCGAGTATACGCTGTTAGTATTAATCTTGGCCCTGACCTTGTACGAGTAGCTGCCCTCCAGTGAAACCGTCAAATCGGTAAAGGTCGTGGCATTCCTTCCCATTGACTCGTACAATTCCCACACAGAATCGGTTCCCGTCTTCCTCCATATTTCAAACCCCGTTTCATTGTCGGTGAAATCCTGCCATTGCAGTTGGACGGACTTCCCGTCTGTACAGGAAGAGGTCAAGCTCCCCGGCGGCTTAAGATATGTTGTTGTTATATTAATGACCTCCGAATACTCGGAGGCTGTGGCTCCGGTAACTGCCTTGATTCTATAGGAATAGGTAGTATTTGGCTTAAGCTTTGTATCACTGTCAATAAATGCGGTCACATTTTGGGGGACAACCGCGGCTTCCTTGAACACTCCCTCGTCAGGAGACTTCCTCTCTATAATAAAGGCTGTCTCTATGGAATTGTCCTTCCAGGTGAGCTGAATCTGATAGGATGAAAGTGCAAAGCCGTACAGCTCTGTGGGCTTGTATAAAAATGAATAGGCCGATTTGCCCTCATCAGGATAGGCCGGTGTTACAACACTGTCATTGGCGGCGGCTCTGACCCGGTAGTAGTATCTTTCGCCGGACCAGATACTCTTGTCGCTATAAGTGTTTTCACCAATTCCCACTCTCGCTATTTCACCCCAGGAGGTTTCTCCTTCGGCTCTTCTCTCTATGATTGTGTTATATGCCTTATTGCCGGGATATCCCCATTTCAGATCAATCTGATTGGATGAAATGGGTGTGACCGTGAGCGAATCCGGTTTTTGCACATCCCCCGGACGGAATATTATTTCATCCGTATATATATAAAGGTTGTTATCCGCATCCAGTACTTTTACCCTGTAGGTATACGTATGTCCGGTTTCATAATAGTCGGTGCAGGAAGTGGCATTTGTATATATCGTTATGGGACGGACCTCATAGCTTCCGGCATCGGTTTTTCTTTCAAGGTAATATTGTTTTTCATTTGTGAGATAATCGCCCCATTTGAAGGAAATCTGCAGATCGCTGATTATCACTCCTGTAAGCTTGGACGTTACCAGGGCATGGGCTGTGCCGGCAATATATATGCTCTGTATCAGTATGGCCAGCACCAGAACCAGTGACGCCTTTTTAATATATCTTAAAATGTTTTTATTCCCACTATGTAATGACCTCAATTTTCATACCCCCGCCACAATGCATCCATGAATTAATAATAAACCACATATTCCATTTAAACAACAAAACTTGACTATTTGCCCATTTGTGCCCAGTTTTTTACATACTTTTACCAAAACGCTTTTATTAACTTATATCGGCAAATTGTGGCATAATTTTAATGGAAATATATTACGGAGACGGCAAGACCCCAAAACACCCCGCCTTTCGCCGGCGGGGTGTTTTGGGGTCTGCAAACCTGTATTCAATATTTACTTGCTCGTTGCTTTAAGTCTTGCCATTGCCCGTGCCAAAGCAGTTTTAGAACGCATATACTCCAACTGGCTCAGTTGCTTCTGCAACCTTTCTTCAGCTCGCTGCTTTGCCGCCTTTGCCCGGTTCACATCAATTTCTTCGGGATATTCTGCGGTATCAGTCATTATAACCACCTTGTCGGGCATGATTTTTGCAAAGCCATCTGTCACAACCGCTTCTATCCATTTGCCCTCCGCCTTTATCTTCAATGGTCCGACATTAACCGCGGTAACAGTTGGAGCATGCATTGGGAGTACTCCCATTTCACCGTCAACCGACTTGAAGATAACGCATTCCGCTTCTCCTGAAAAGAAATTTCTTTCGGGAGTAACAATTTCTAACATAAATGTGGACATACTCATTTGCCTCCATGAGCCGCCAGATGCGGCTACAAACAATATATCAACCAATATCCTCCTGTCCCCGCATCAAGGCGAATAAGGAGGCAAACCAGCCATGCGCGCTTTTAAAGCATTTCGCTCCGGCTGATTTCCAGTTGCATTCTCTATTCATGCTTTAAATATTTCGCGCGGCTTACATTCACCAGGTTTGCTTGGAAGTCCGGCAGCGCTGGGCTTTTAAGCAAACCTCCATGAGCCGCCAGATGCGGCTACAAACAATATATCAACCAATATCCTCCTGTCCCCGCATCAAGGCGAATAAGGAGGCAAACCAGCCATGCGCGCTTTTAAAGCATTTCGCTCCGGCTGATTTCCAGTTGCATTCTCTATTCATGCTTTAAATATTTCGCGCGGCTCTATTCTTCCATCTCTTTAGCGGCTTCATATACCTCATCAATGTTGCCCTTCATGTAGAAAGCCGACTCAGGTATATTATCCATCTTTCCGTCAATAATTTCCTTGAAGCCTCTTATTGTTTCCTTTAAAGGCACATATTTTCCCTTATATCCGGTAAACTGTTCTCCAATGAAGAAGGGCTGTGATAAATACCTCTGTATCTTTCTTGCTCTGAAAACAATAAGCTTATCCTCCTCAGGAAGCTCATCCATACCCAGTATGGCAATTATATCCTGAAGCTCCTTATTTCTCTGAAGTATTTCCTGAACTCTTCTGGCAACAGAATAATGTTCTTCTCCAACTATTTTGGGATCAAGAATCCTTGAGGTGGAATCCAAGGGGTCAACTGCAGGGTAAATACCCATGGCAACTATATCTCTGCTTAAAACCGTGGTGGCATCCAGGTGGGCAAAGGTAGTGGCAGGTGCAGGGTCAGTCAGGTCATCCGCCGGCACGTAAACTGCCTGGACAGATGTTATTGAACCCTTTGTGGTTGAAGCGATCCTCTCCTGCAGCGCACCTACGTCAGTGGCAAGTGTGGGCTGGTAACCAACGGCTGACGGGATTCTTCCCAAAAGCGCGGAAACCTCCGAGCCCGCTTGAACAAATCTGAATATATTGTCAATAAACAGAAGCACGTCCTGTCCCATCTCATCTCTGAAATACTCAGCCATTGTAAGTCCTGTGAGTCCAACTCTCATTCTTGCTCCCGGGGGTTCATTCATCTGTCCGAAAACCATGGCTGTCTTCTCAATAACTCCGGAATCATTCATATCATGCCACAGGTCATTTCCTTCTCTGGTTCTTTCTCCAACACCTGTGAAAACAGAATAGCCTCCATGCTCGGTAGCTATATTTCTTATGAGTTCCATTATAAGAACCGTCTTACCTACTCCGGCTCCTCCGAACAATCCTATTTTACCGCCCTTTGCATAGGGTGCCAGCAAGTCTACAACCTTTATACCCGTTTCCAATATCTCCGTTGAAGGCCTCTGCTCCTCAAAGGATGGCGCAGGCCTATGTATCGGATAAGTATCAGAAGGCGTCACTTCGCCTTTTCTATCTACAGGTTCGCCCAATACATTGAATATTCTGCCCAGAACCTCTTTTCCAACAGGTACCTTTATTGCATCGCCGGTATCTATTGCTTCCATGCCTCTTACAAGTCCGTCGGTTGAAGACATTGCAACACATCTTACGGTATCGTTTCCGAGATGCTGCATTACCTCAGCAGTTATAACACTTTCACCCGAGTCTGTCCTGGTAGGTATTCTGATTGCATTATATATGTTTGGCAATATGCTATTTTCAAATCTGACATCAAGTACCGGTCCGATTACCTGTACTATGACTCCTGTGCTTCCAGCCATACTATCACTCCCATCTGCGCGGATACACGCCATTTACTATTTCCCAGTCAATGTTAAAAAGAAAGAATCCATTAATGATTTTGGCTTTTATACCTAAAACGTCAAGTCTCAATGTAAATACGGGTATTGCTTTATTTCAAGGCTGCTGCCCCGCCCACGATTTCAGATATTTCCTGAGTAATGGCAGCCTGCCTTGCCCTGTTTTTATACAGATTCAGCTTCTCAAGCATTTCATCCGCATTTTTTGTCGCACTGTCCATTGCAGTCATACGGGCATTCTGTTCACTGGTAAAGGCTTCTACAAAAGCGCCGTACATAATGCCCTTGATATACTTGGATATCAGAACATCCAGAACTACCGAAGGAGACGGCTCGTACTTTATCTGCTCATCAATTTTTATGTCCTCAGCCTCGACATCATCCCGCAGTGCCCCTATCTCAAGGGGCAGAAGCTTCAGCATTTTGGGCTCAAGTGTTATGGCCGACATCATCTGAGTAAAAATGATATACACCTCTTGAGCCTGGTTCTTTTCATACAGCTCCAAAATAATGTCTGCTATTTCCCTGGCCCTGAAAACTGTTGGATTTTGAACGGCATAATCAAATTCTGTGTGGACATTGTATTCCTTTTTCACAAAATAAGACCTGCCTGAATTTCCTGCTACCAGAAGCAATGCATTTTCCTTGTCCTGTCCGATGGCCTTTTCGGCAAGCTTCTTGATGTTGCTGTTATAGCCTCCTGCCAGCCCCTTGTCTCCGGTTATGATAATATATGCCCTTTTAAGGCCTGTCTTCTTATCCCCGGAAACAAAATATTTACTTTCAACATCCCCGCTATGTGCAAGAATTTCTGCAATAGTTTCTCTTACCTTGCTAAAATACGGAAGGGTTTCTTCTAGTTGCGCTCTTGCCTTTTTTAGTTTTGACGCTGATATCAACTTCATGGCCTTGGTAATTTGCCGCATCTGGTTTATACTTTTGATACGCAATTTTATTTCGCGCATGTTATTTGCCATATGATAACCCGCCGTTTCTGTCACACAGCCTGACTTTTATTTATAAACGGTGCCTACCTGCTGTGCTGGTATAATGATAGGCACCTGCAATTATTATACAAACTGGGCCTTGAATTCATCTGCGGAAGATTTCAGTGACTGCATGATTTCATCACTTATATCTCCTGTTTCAGAAATACCTGCTAAAATCTTAGGATACTTTTCCTTAACAAATTGAACATACTCGCTGTTAAATTTGCGGACCTTGCTTACAGGGATATCCATAAGGTATTTGTTTGTCGCAGCATATAGTATTACAACCTGTTCCTCAACCGGTAGAGTCGAATATAAAGGCTGTTTCAAAGTCTCAACCAGTCTTTCTCCCTGAAGAAGCTTATCCCTGGTCACCTTGTCAAGATCGGAACCAAACTGGGCAAACGCTTCCAGCTCTCTGAACTGGGCCAGATTTATCCTCAAAGGCCCTGCAATTTTTCTCATGGCCTTTATCTGGGCTGAGCCTCCGACCCTGGACACGGACAAACCCACATTAACCGCAGGTCTCTGACCTGAGAAGAACAGTTCCGACTCAAGATATATCTGCCCGTCTGTAATTGAAATAACATTGGTTGGAATATATGCGGAAACGTCTCCGGCAAGTGTTTCTATGATAGGCAATGCGGTTATGGAACCGCCGCCCAGCTCGTCACTGAGCTTTGCAGCTCTTTCCAGCAATCTTGAATGTAAATAGAAAACATCACCGGGATAGGCTTCTCTTCCCGGCGGTCTTTTGAGCAGCAGTGACATTGCCCTGTAGGCAACCGCATGCTTGGACAGGTCATCATAAATTATGAGTACATCCTTGTGATACCTGTACATAAAGTCCTCAGCCATGGCACAGCCTGAGTAGGGAGCAAGGTACTGAACAGAAGCGGTGTCACTTGCTGTTGAAGAAACGACAATTGTATATTCCATGGCTCCGAATTTTTCAAGCGTATTAACAATGCCCGAAACAGTAGAAGCCTTCTGGCCTATTGCCACATACACGCAAATAACGTCCTTGCCGTTTTGATTTATAATCGTATCAATGGCTATTGCCGTTTTACCGGTTTGCCTGTCCCCGATTATCAACTCTCTCTGCCCTCTTCCTATGGGAATAAGTGCATCAAGCGCCATAATACCTGTTTGAAGCGGCTTGTTTACACCTTTTCTGTCAATAACACCGGGAGCGGTAAAATCAACCGGCCTATAATTGTCGGTAGCAATGTCCCCCTTACCGTCCAAGGGCTTCCCCAAAGGATCCACTACCCTTCCGATCAAGGCTTGTCCAACAGGCACCTGCACGGTTTTTCCCGTCCTTTTTACAGCCGACCCTTCTTTAATTTCCCTGTCATCTCCCAATACAACACAGCCCACATTGTCTTCTTCAAGATTCAATACCATACCAAAAACGCCATTGTAGAATTGCAGAAGCTCTCCGGACATGCAGGACTGCAAGCCGTGTATTCTTGCTATACCGTCTCCTGACTGAAGTACATAGCCTACATCATCAGTTTTGACCGCAGCACCGTAATTTTCAATCTGCTGCTTTATAATTGAGCTAATTTCTTCTGGTTTCAGACTCATCCTTTTTTCACCCCATATACTCCGATACCGGCCTCAATTTAAATGTTAACCAGTTCAGTTAATGATTCAATCCTGCCTTTGATACTTCCGTCGTAAACCTTGTCTCCAATAACCACCTTTATACCTCCGATTATTGAAGGATCTACAATTTCAGTAATTTTAACGGCACTTGCCTTGTAAATTTTGCCGAACTTTTCTTTCAAGCTGTTAAGCTGGCCTTCCTCCAAAGCGGCAAATGTAATAACCTTCATATCCAGCACATTTGCCTTTGAATCAGCCAGGTAAACAAACTGCCTGAATATACCGGGGAGTTCGTTTATACGCTGCTTGGCAATGAGCACCAGAATAAAATTCAGCATATTCTTACTTAATCTGCCGGTAAATACTTCTCTAATCAGACCTTGTTTTTTATCAAGCTTCACTGTAGGATCAAGCAGAAAATCCCTGAAGTCTTTATCTGAATTGAATATCTCTACAAACTGCAGGAACTCCTGCCTGACATTTGTGATATCCGCAAATGACAACTCCAGCAGCGCCTGTGCGTATCTTTTTTCTACAAGCGGCATCAGGCAGCACCTGCCTCATCTATAAATTTGTCAACGATACTTTTGTTGGATTCAGTATCCATATTGGCCTGAACAACCTTTGTTGCAGCAGTAAGAGCCAGCGCAGCTATCTGCTGTCTGACCTGACGCAGCATTTCAGTCCTTTCACGCTCTACATCCTGACGGCCCTTTTCAACAATTGCCAGGGCATCCTTCTTGGCATTGGCAATAATCTCGTCATATTCGCGTGATGCTTTGGCTCTGGCTTCATTCATGAGCCTGTCGCTTTCTTCCCTGATTTTTTTTATTTGCTCTTCATAGTTTTTTCTTGATTCCGCTACTTCAAGCTTTGCTTGATCGGCATCCTTCAAGGCCTGATCTATGGAGTTTCTGCGTTTTTCCATAAACTCCGTAACAGGCTTGAATAAGAACTTTCTCATGAAAAAGTATAAAATGAACAGGTTTAATGCGACAAAAATAAACGTATATTTTTCAGGCATTAACATAATAATCGCCTCTCCTTATACCTGTATTCTTTATAACGCACCTCTGTTTCAACAAGGCGGAATTAATTCTTACCTCCTGAAAACAGAAGTGGTGCCCTCCGCCTGTAAAGGCGGCGGCTATCTGTACGCCTCGTTATATGTTATAGCAGGAGATTTTTTCCTGCTCGGTTGCCTTTACTACTATATCTGTGAAAGGCGTTAAAGCACCTTTCACAGATATTCACTACAATTTTTAACTGTCTTAGCCCATTTTCAAGAAAACCAGTACCAGTGCAACAACAAGACCATAAATCGCCGTTGCTTCTGCAAGAACAGCACCAAGCAGCATGACATTTCTTATCTGGCCTGCAGCTTCCGGTTGTCTTGCAACACCTTCAACAGCCTTACCTGTTGCCAACCCGATACCTACTCCGGCGCCAATACCTGTAAAAACTGCTATCGCTGCTGCTATAGCTATTAATCCACTCATTCATTTCACCCCCTTATTCAATTACTTCTGCAATGTATAGAGAAGTCAAAAACATAAACACGTATGCTTGAAGTATTCCATCAAACAAATCAAAATAAATACTTAATGCAGCCGGTATCACCGGAGGCATTGCCATATAGATAAGCTCCATTACTATGAAAGCACCCAGAATATTGCCAAACAGACGCAATGCAAGGGATAACGGCTTTATGCCGTAGTCCAGCACCTTGAATGGAAGCATCATCGGAATAGGCTCCACAAAACTTTTCAGCCACCCGCTCATCTTCTTATATCTGATGCCCGCATAAATTACTACACAAATTGACATGATTGCCATACAGGCAGTTACATTTATATTTCTTGTAGGAGGCCTGAATTTAAAACCTTCTCCGGGAATAACATTGAATATTGACACTGTATTTGCAAAAATAAGGAAGAGGAATATGGTTCCGAGATAAGGTGCGAATGCCTTCCAATGATGTTCTCCTATGGCATCCTTGGCTATATTGTTAATCATCTCAACTATTATTTCAGCTATATTTTGCTTTTTGCCCGGCACCGCTGCAAGCTTGCGGGTCAGAAATATGCTGAAAAATATAAGCATCGCCATTATGACCCACATTACAACAATAACATCTGCTACTGGTATTTTTATCCCGGGCAGCTTTATTGTAAATACAGTATGAGGATTCAATGCCTCAATCAGCCTTTCACTCATACTCATTTCTTCATGCATGCTATTTCACCTTCTGTCCATAATGATTTTTTGTAATTCCAAAAGCCTCTGTTACAGCATTTATCATAACAATGATTAGGACTGAGAGTATTCCGGCCAGCGCAGCCCCCAGGGCATATACTCCGAACTGCATGGCAAATACAGCCGTTATTCCTATTATAACTAAGTTTAGCAAATATATTACAAGGCTAACAGTGACAGCCTGCTTTTTACTTGCCGTTCCTATTAAATGCCCGAATACAGATTCCAGTACCGCAAACTTCAACAACGACAAAAGTACGCCGGCTGTGAGGGCCGTGACCATAACCAGTTGCTGGTCCCCTATTGCCAGGCATACTATAAGAGCTGTCCCATAAAAAATGCACACTCTTTTTACAAAAAATTTTAAAATATTACTCATTATACTTTTTTAAACAATCTCCGCAAATAGTTGTTAAGTTTCTGTCTAAACTATACGATACTTATGTAGGTTTATTTTACTCCTGCTATGCTGGTAAAAAGTGCACAGCAGGAAATTAGTTAAATAATAGCACAGTGAAAAGTGTAAATCAATGGCCCTTTGACGAAAAGTGCTCAAGGTGAAATTAAAATTTTAGTATTCTTGCACAAAAGAATTTAACATTCAGGAGTGGTTAAAATATGGATATTACAACCATTATCGGCTTAATTTTGGGGTTTGGAGGCGTTCTGCTGGGTTATCATGAAGAAGGCGGCGAATTCTCCGCTCTGGTTCATCAGGCATCTCCGTATTTGATAGTCTTTGGAGGCGGCTTTGGTGCTATGCTTGTAACCTTTCCCCTATCCGAATTGAAAAAGGCATTTTCTTCAGTCCAACTGGTTTTTACCCAAAAAAAATATAATGAAATAGATATAATCAACGAACTTGCAGACCTTTCGGAGAAAGCAAGAAAAGATGGTTTGCTCAGTCTGGAACAGGATGCTCAATCCAACAAGAATGATTTGATACGGAAAGGGCTGGCTCTTGTGGTAGATGGTATTGAAACAGAGGTCATAAAGGATATTCTTGCAAGAGAGACCGAGCTTCATGAAGAGATCCATGAGGCAGGTGTCAAGCTGTTTGAGGCAATGGGCGGTACCTGGCCTGCCATGGGTGTTTGCGGTACGGTTATGGGTATGATAAGTATCCTCCGGGATCTGAGCGATCCTTTGGCGCTTGGGCCTAAGATATCCAGCGCTTTTATTGCCACCATGCTGGGTGTTGGGTTTGCAAACCTGGTTTTCATCCCTTTCGCAGGTAAAATCAAAGCAAAGACTTCCCGTGAGACAATGATTAATGAGCTTATTATTGAAGGTTTGCTTTCAATACAGGCTGGAGAAAATCCACGTATTATAAAGGAAAAACTCAACCTTAATCTTATGGAAAAACTTAACGGCAAGAAAAATGTTACCGCTGGTGCTGAAGAAGGAGCTGAAGCATAGAAATGGCAAAGGAAAAGATAGTAAAGGACAATGCCGAACGCTGGCTTTTGACATATGCAGACTTGATGAACCTTCTGCTTATACTTTTTATTATATTGTTTGCTATGAGCCAGGTTGATACACAAAAATTCCAGCAGCTCTCCCAATCCTTGAGCGCCGCCTTCGGCTCAGGCTCAAATTCGGTTCTCCAGGGCAGCGGGCAGGGGAATTCTTTGATTGATTTTCCGGCCACAATGCCCTCGCCCGTCATTCCTGCCGAAATGGAAGACAAGCAGATCGACGGCATAGCCCAGGAAGTCAGGGAAATCATAAAGGGTCAGGGCCTTGAGGGAAGTATCGATGTAAAAAGGCAGGAGCGAGGAGTCGTAATATCAATTAACGAGAGATTGTTTTTTAAATCCGGAAGTGCGGTGATTGAAAAAGAGTCGGAGGAAAAAGTCCTTAAAATAGGTAATGACATATTGGCCAAAATTCCAAACAAGCATATCCGTATTGAGGGACACACGGACAATGTGCCCATAAAAAGCGCCATCTTCCCCTCCAACTGGGAATTATCAAGTGCAAGGGCAACCAGTGTACTCAGGATACTTGTTGATAAATCCAAAATTGATCCCAGGCTGATATCCGCAGTGGGCTACGGCGAATTCACTCCATTGGTGCCCAACGACTCCGATGCCAACCGTGAAAAGAACAGAAGAGTGGATATTGTAATACTCACCCAGGATTCAAGTCAGGGTGAGGCAAGTACTGACAACAATAATATACAGGGCAATAAATAGATAAGGAATTCCAGTCAGGTTAGTGTTATAACCGAGAGAAATCACAACCAGAAATAAGCGCATAAAAGACCGGCAATAAAATGCCGGTCTTTTTTTAGTATAAAGCAAGCTTGCATTAAGCCTCACTCTCAAAAACCTATACGGTAAACTCTTCAGGCTTCTGGTCTGTCAGACCGAAGTGGAAAAGCAGCACCTGTACTATTCTTTCTGATGCATGTCCGTCACCGTATGGGTTAACAGCTCTGGCCATTTTCTCATACTCTGACTTATCCTCCAGAAGTTTTGATGCATGCTCCACGATTTCCTCCTGAACAGTTCCTGCAAGCCTTACCGTCCCGGCTTTTACAGCCTCAGGCCGCTCTGTTTCCTTTCTCAGAACCAGAACAGGTTTGCCAAGAGTAGGCGCTTCCTCCTGTATTCCCCCGGAGTCCGTCATTATCATATAGGACCGCGCCATCAAATTGTGCATATCCTGCACATCCAACGGAGGTATCAGGTGAACTCGTTCCTTGTCTCCCAGTATCTCCCTGGCTGTTTCCTGAACTGCCGGATTCAGGTGTACCGAGTAAACAATCTCCACATCCTTATAATTGTTTACGATAGTTGCCAATGCACGGCAAATATTTCTCAAGGGCTCTCCCAGATTTTCCCTTCTGTGAGCTGTTACGGCTATGACGCGCCTGCTCTTAAAGTCTATGGTTTTCAGTGCCCCACACTCAAAATCGTAATCCTCTTTTACCGTGGTTTTCAATGCATCGTTAACGGTATTGCCTGTTACATATATGGTGTCGGCATTTACTCCTTCGTTCACTAGATTTGCCTTGTTGGTTCCGGTGGGCGCAAGGTGGATATCAGCCATGGCTCCCGTGAGCTTTCTGTTCATTTCCTCAGGGTAGGGAGAGTACTTGTCAAAGGTTCTCAACCCCGCCTCAACATGTCCTACGGCAACCTGCCTGTAAAATGCAGCCAGACTCCCTACAAAACAGGTTGTAGTATCCCCGTGGACAAGGACGATATCCGGCTTTTCCCCGTCAATGACCTTTTCCAGCCCCTCAAGAGCTCTTGTGGTTATGCCTGTCAGCGTCTGTTTGCTCTGCATTATATTAAGGTCATGCTTTGGAGTTATTTCAAACATTTCAAGGACCTGATCCAGCATCTCTCTATGCTGGGCAGTCACACATACGACCGAATCTATTCTCTCACACTTTTCAAGCTCCTTTACCAGCGGCGCCATTTTAACTGCATCCGGCCGCGTGCCGAATATAGTCATGACTTTCAGCTTGTCCAATTTCCTTCCTCCAATCGCAGCCAGCCTTGACGAATTGTCAAGCCGGTGTTCCTCTTTTGCCTTGCTGGCATTATTCATCTCATTCATATACATTGAACCCACTATTACAAATACCGCAACCGCAATTACCAGAATAATGGCACTTACCGGCCCCTTGTAGTCAAGGACCACGGCACACAGCCCCAACGCCGCACTTGCCACATAGATAAGCGAAACAGACTGTCTTTGTGTAAGTCCCATATCCACCAGCCGGTGGTGCAGATGACCTCTGTCCGCTGTCATTGGTGATTTTCCGCTGGCTACTCTTCTTAATATGGCAAAAACAGTATCAAAGAGCGGCAACGCCAGGACAAGTATTGGGACTGCTATGGCAATGGCTGTATAGGCCTTGTATGTACCCTGTATTGATATTGTTCCCAACATGAAGCCCAAAAATGTTGCTCCCGTATCACCCATGAAAATTTTGGCAGGGTTGAAGTTATAGGGCAGAAACCCCAGAGCAGAACCGGCCAGGATTGCCGCCAGGACCGCCGTATGTATATCAGGCTCAGGTCTGATAACCGAAACAAAGAACAAAGACAGGGAGCCTATGGATGACACTCCGGCTGCGAGACCGTCAAGACCGTCAATGAAGTTGATGGCATTTGTAATACCCACAATCCATAATACTGTGACAGGGTATGAAAGCCAGGGCCCAAAAGTGGAAATACCGATATCTGAAAAAGGATTTGTTATAAAATCTATTCTCGTACCTGTAACTGCAACAATAAGTGCTGCAATTATTTGAATAGGAAATTTCAGTTTTGCGCTCAGGGCTTTTATATCATCAACTACTCCCAGGATTGCAATAATTGAGCTGCCGATCAGCATGCCCGTAAACTGCCTGTCAAAAACAATAGCCGTTCCCACCGACAGCAGCTTTGAGCTTACAATACTAAAGAGGATTGAAACAAAAAAACCTGCTATTATTGCAAAGCCGCCCAATCTGGCAATGGGCTGTTTATGCATTCTTCTGTCATCCTTCGGGATATCAACCGCACCTATCTTAAATGCCAGGCTTTTAACTACAGGAGTTGCAGAAAATGCTACTATAAAAGCAAGCGTGAAGGAAATAAAATATTCATATACACTAGACATTCATACACCTTCCGTTCCTAGAGGAATCCCATGCTCAGGAAATATATAAACATTATTTCCCAAACATCAAAATAGAGGGAGGCACATATCTCCCTCTGGTAATATTTTTCTTGTTTGTCAAACCTTAACTACTTCTACTCCTGCTTCCTGAAGCAAAGTCATGGACAATTCGTCCGGATAAGCTCCATTAAACACAATTCGTGTTATTCCGGCATTTATGGCCAGTTTTGCACACAATACACAGGGTTGGGTGGTAACATACAAGGTAGCACCATTAATGCCGGTTCCGCTGTAAGCAGCCTGTACAATCGCATTCTGCTCCGCATGGATAGCCCTGCAAAGTTCATGCCTCTGTCCGGAAGGAATATTTAGTTGTTCTCTTATACAACCCACCTCCGAGCAATGCTTGCAGCCCACCGGCGCTCCGTTGTAACCTGTTGCAAGTATTCTCCTGTCCTTGACAATGATGGCTCCAACCTGTCTCCTCATGCAAGTAGATCTCGTTTTTATCAAATCCACAATCTGCATAAAGTATTCATCCCAAGACGGCCTCATATATACCCCTCTTTAACCCCGGTACGGGAATTGATTCACATTATATATTCTATGGTAAAATTACTTTGTTCCAAATAACCTGTCACCTGCATCACCGAGACCGGGAACAATATATGCGTGATCGTTCAGCACCTCGTCAACAGCCGCACAATATATCTCCACGTCGGGATGATCCTTGCGGATTCTCTCTATTCCGGCTTTTGCTGCAATGAGGCACATTAACTTTATACTTCCTACGCCTCTGTTTTTAATGAACTGGATGGCAGCCGATGCCGAACCGCCAGTTGCAAGCATGGGGTCCAGTACTACAATCTCTCTTTCCTCCACATCCACGGGAAGCTTGCAGTAATATTCCACAGGTTCAAGGGTTTCAGGATCCCTATATAAGCCGATATGTCCAACCTTGGCCATGGGAAGCAGTCTCAGCATGCCATCCACCATTCCCAGGCCGGCTCTCAATATTGGAACTATTCCAAGTTTTTTGCCGGAGATAACCTTTGTCTTTGCAATTCCAACAGGTGTTTCAATTTCCACTTCCTTAAGCGGCATGTTTCTGGTAACCTCATAGCCCATAAGCATTGCTATTTCAGAAACCAGTTCCCTGAACTCCTTGGTGTTTGTATTCTTATCTCTGAGTAAAGATATTTTGTGTTGTATCAACGGGTGGTCAAAAACAAATACGCTATCCATTTTTATTCCTCACTTTGTCAAATATTTTTTTTCAATATCAGAAATTTTGTCAACCCTGCAGCCGTGCCTTCCACCTAAAAATTCGGTTTCAAGCCAGGTCTCGATGATATCAAACGCAACACCCGGGCCTACAACCCTTTCACCTATTGCAAGTATATTTGCATTATTGTGCTGCCTGCTCATTTTTGCCATATAACTGTCGGTACAGAGCGCCGCCCTTATCCCCGGAACCTTGTTACAGGATATTGAAATTCCTATTCCGGTGCCGCAGATAACAATGCCTTTTTCGCACTCTTTTTTGCTTACCGCCTCAGCTACAGCTTGTCCATAGTCAGGATAATCCACCGAATCAGGACAGTTTGTGCCAAAATCCTTAACTTCCAGCCCCTTGCCCTCAAGGAACTTTATTATATCTGCCTTAAGCAGATATCCTGCGTGATCGCTGCCTATCGCTATCAAATTTATCTCCATTTCCGGCTCAGGATAATCAACCTGCCCAGTCAGAAAACCAAACATATCAATAGGTTACCAGATCCTCCCGAGTAGATGTCCTGCGCACTTTTTTTAAAATAATTGGTTCATATTATTGACAATTGCTTATGTTCCAGCATTCCTTTTTATTTTATAGCATAAATTATTACATGTCAAAAAAAAGTCGCCCCGGCAGTATTTTTTAGCTATTAGCCGTCAGGTTGCCTATTACTGCTTGAACGCTGTCGAAAATTTCCTCCGCACAGCTTTCATAGCTTTCATAGGGCATGCCGTACGGGTCGGCAATGTCTATAGAGACAGCTTCCTGCGAGAGCCGGGGATATGCATATTCCTTCAAGGTATAAACAGAGGACTTTTTTTCAGGAAAGGCACTCCTTAAAAAATCTCTGTGCTGTCTTGTCATTGTCAGTATCAGCCCGGCATTTTCAACATCTGCCTTACTGAGCAGTTTTGCCTTGTGAATGGATATGTCAATGTCCCATAGCTTTTTTAAGGCAGCAACCGAGTGTGACGAAGCAGGCTCCCCGTCAAAAGCCTGTATTCCCCTGGAGGAAACAGCCATCTCCTGCAAGGTTTTCTCCTGCTGGGAGAATGCCCTGAAAATACCCTCGGCCATACAGCTTCTGCAGGTATTTCCTGTGCAAACAAAAACAATATGTGGAGCCTTTTGCTCTTTATATCCGGGTTCCATATAAACCTCCTTATACGGTAATGTCAAATAAGCTGTCAAACCTCTATTACGTGATAACCTGCCGCCTTGATAAGCCTGTTCATTATGGCCAGGCCCACCTCATGCTCTTCCACGGCTTCAGCAATTATTACCTCCACACCCCTGCCGTCGAATTCCCGGAGCAAGGCAAACAATCTGGCTGCAATAGTCTCAGGGCTGTTCCTGTCCCCCAGTGACAGGGCAAGAAACCCGGAATAGCGGTTTGCTGTCTGCTCTGTAGAACATATCCCTACAGACCGTCCGGCTTTTTTGTTCTCTTTGGCAAGCTCAATAACTTTATCCACCTGCTTTTTCATATCCTTGCTTCTTACAATCACCACCTGTGCTTCCGGAGAATAATGGGTGTATTTCATTCCCGGAGCTTTGGGCGTATTTTCCGGACTGATTTTGCCTAGAATTGTCCTGTCAATTTCAATGGGACCGATAAGCGCTTCCAACTGTCCCGGAGTAATTCCTCCCGGCCTTAAAAGCACCGGAGGCTCAACGGTGACATCAAGTACCGTGGACTCCAGGCCAACACGTGAGCTGCCCGCATCAACCACCATTTGAATTTTTCCGTCCAGATCGTCAAGCACGTGCTGCGCCGTTGTGGTACTGGGCCTGCCTGACACATTTGCGCTGGGGGCGGCCACAGGCACATCTGCCAGACGTATAAGCTCCCTGGCTACAGGGTGCTCCGGCATGCGGATTGCCACCGTATCCAGACCGGCGGTAATTACGCCCGGAATAATGGAACTTTTCTTCATTACAAGTGTAAGAGGTCCTGGCCAAAGCTTGTCCATAAGCACTACAGCCTTTTCAGGTATGCTTCCGGTCAGTTCTCCGACTCTCTCCCTGTCTGCAATATGTACGATAAGAGGGTTGTCAGAAGGTCTGCCCTTGGCCTTGAATATCTTCTCCACCGCCACAGGGTTAAGCGCATCCGCACCCAGGCCGTATACCGTTTCAGTGGGTATCGCTACGATTTCACCTTCGCGCAGGATGTCCGCCGCCTCCTTAAGCTTTTGCAAATCAATATTTTCTGGATCTATTTTTATCAATTTTGTTTTCATTTCTGACCTCTGGAATTAATTAAGCATTGTTACTATTATACCACATAATATACCGAATATATTACCTACCGAAGACATCCTCCCCAGGTAAATCCTCTTTGATTCCGGAATGAGCTCGCCATATACCACAAAAAGCATGGCACCTCCGGCAAAGCCCAGACACAGCCCGATAAACTGTTCCGATACATGCCCCAGGGCAGCTCCCGCCAATGCTCCTATCCCCATGGGAACCCCGGACAATACCGTAAGCAGGAACGACTTAAGCGCTGAAAAACCTCCCAGCTTCATGGGCAAAGCCATGGCAATCCCCTCCGGAATATCATGTATTGCAATTATGAGAGTCAGTGTAACGCCAAGGCTCAATGAAGCTTCAAAGCCGGAGCCCACTGCAAAGCCTTCCGGCAGGTTGTGCATGGCAAGACCTATTGAAACAAGTATGCCCGCTTTGAGCAGTCCGGAGTTGCCCTTGGCGTTTTTGATGACATCAACCTGCTTCACCAGGTCATCAATGACAAGGATTATCAGTATCCCCGAAAGCACTCCAATCAGAGTCAGGTTGAGACCCGCTATCTTAACAGCCTCAGGTACCAGTTCAAAGCATACCACCGAAGTCATCAGCCCGGCGGAAAACTCCAATATTGAGCTCAAAATCCTGTTACTTATATTTTTGCCCACAAAAAAGGCTATCAATCCACCAATACCGGTTCCGGTAATTCCTGATATCAAGCCAATTACTGCTATTTTCAATATATGCTCCACGGCAATTCCATCCTTTGACAGTAAGTTTGTAACAAATTCTTTTTTAATTTGCGTTACAAAACATACTATTCACAAACCCCGCGAATTATTAACAATTCGTCCAACTTTTTAATCTTCATCATCACTGCCGGCACCCAATTTTTCGGATTGGTCGGTAGTTATAAGTGCATCGATTATTTCATCAAGGTCACCGTCCAGAACCTGGTCAAGCTTGTAGAGTGTCAGATTTATTCTATGGTCTGTGACTCTTCCCTGGGGATAATTATAGGTTCTGATTCTTTCACTTCTGTCTCCGGTACCCACCTGGTTTTTCCTGTCCTGGGCAACTTCACTGTTCTGCTGTTCCTGGGCAATTTCATAAAGCTTTGACCTCAGAATTTTCATGGCCCTGTCCTTATTCTTGTGCTGTGAACGCTCGTCCTGGCAGGCAACAACCAGACCGGTAGGAATATGTGTTATTCTTATGGCCGAATCTGTTTTATTAATATGCTGGCCTCCCGCTCCGCTTGCCCTGTAGGTATCTATTCTCAGGTCATTTGGATTTATTTCCACATCTACCTCTTCCACTTCAGGAAGCACTGCCACTGTTATTGTGGAGGTGTGAATCCGTCCGCTGGACTCTGTGGAGGGCACTCTCTGCACTCTGTGGACTCCGCTTTCAAATTTCAGGCGGCTATACGCTCCCTTTCCTTCGATAGAAAACACAACTTCCTTGAAGCCTCCCAGCTCAGTTGGATTGGAGTCGAGTATTTCGGTCTTCCAACGCTTCCGTTCGGCATATCTGGTCATGGCTCTGAAAAGCACACCTGCAAAAAGTGCCGCTTCCTCACCGCCTGCACCGCCGCGGATTTCTATGATAACATTTTTGTCATCGTTGGGGTCTTTGGGAACTATCAATATCTTAAGCTGCTTTTTTATAACTTCAAGCTTTTCCTGCGCTTCTTCAAATTCGCTCTGAACCATCTCACGAAAGTCCTTATCAAGGGTGTCATCAAGCAATTCTCTCGCTTCCTCCACCTCCGAGGTGACTTTCTTGTATTCTCTGAATTTGGAAACTATTTCTTCAAGGTCAGAGTATTCCTTCATTAACTTCCTATATTCTTCCTGGTTGTTTATTATATCAGGATCACCCAGCTTGTGACTTATTTCCTCATAACGGTCTTCTGCTGACTGCAGCTTATCAAACATAAAAATCCTCCACCGACTATCAATACTCTTAATGCTTCACCGTACGGACCTTTCAGCCTTGCCGTATAAACAATTGCCCACCGGTGTTACGCAATTAGTTATTATAACATGAATGCCACCTTGACGCAAGAAAAGAACTACCTTTAAGTAGCCTTTAAAGATAGTTCTTTTTGGGGTTTAAAATTCTATATAAAATTATATCACGTAAGCGTTTTTAACCCTTCCAGGTCTATTTCACTACTTCAATCTGGCCGTTCATGGTCTCACTGGTAATATTTACCTTTCCAATCCCCATGGCATAATCCTTGCTTTCAGCTTCAACAAAGCTGCCTGTGACCCCCTTGCGGTTTACATTGTGGTAAACAATTTCAGGAATGAGCAGGTTAATCGATCCATTGCTGGCATGAGCCTTTATCTTGTATACCCTGTTGTCCATATCGTTCATATTAACCTTGATACCGCCATTGGATGTCTTGAGGTACATGTTCATATCTGAATTCTCATCCACATTTTGAGCATTCTCAATATTTATTCTTCCGTTTATTGTTACAGCACTTACATCCCTGACCTTGATATGCTTTATATCTATAACAGCATTGCTGGTGTCTATGCCGATTTTGTCACTGATTATATAATTCATCTGAACTCTGCCGTTTTTGGTACTTACAGACACTTTGCCGCTGTTTACACCCATAAGATCGATGTGTGCATTCTTTGTTACCGCCTCCACCTCTTCAGAGAGTGAATCCTCTATATATATCTTGCCGTTGGAATTTTCAATCTTTATGGACTTGAACTTAATATCCGGGATGAATACCTCATGTGAAACACTTACATTGATAGCTGAGCTTCCTACCTTTATGGATATGTTTTCAGGATCATCTGCAAAGATCACAATCCCCTCGCCATTGGGAGAAGCACTTTTTATCCTTGAAATAATCATAACCTTGGAATCGAGATGCTTTTTGATGACAATACTTCCGTTGACCCCGCTTATTTCAAGATTTGCCCCCTCTGCCGGAATAACTTCATAGTTTTTCTGAACAGTCTGCAGGCTTCCGAAAATATTAAAGGAGTTTGTATCTACAAAGCTTCCCACATAATCAATAACCTTGTCGACAATTCCAGCAGTGGTGCTGGCAACATTCTTTCCAAACTTTTCGGCTTTGACGGAAAAATCATCAATCATGTTGTCAAAATCAGCCTGGTTATAATTGGTCTTGAATTCCTTCTTCCACTCATTTACCCTGTCTCTTACCTTTGCAGCTTCTTCGGCAAAGCCGTTGGATTTCTGATTTCTTCTATAATTGAAATTTTCCGTATTTTCTCTTTCAGTTTTTTCTTCAAGTGCCGCCAAAAGCTTAGCAGCTTCTTCAGTGGAAATTTTCTTCTCTTCCACCATTTTCAATATCAATATTCTTTCTTCGCTAATAGACATGGTCAAACTCCCTCCTAATTCTCCCGCTTTTATTATTCCTTCATTTGGCTTAATGCTTCTTCAACACTTATCTCACCCGCATTAAGTTTATCAAGTATCTCCTTTTTTCTGCCCGGCACTTCGGGGACAGGTTCACTTTTGTGTCCCAGCGCGGAAGCAACATCCTCAAGTTTGTTTTTAACAGTGGGATAGGACACTCCAAGTTCCTTTTCAACTTCCTTTATGTTTCCTCTGCATTTTATAAATACATCCAAAAAGTTCCTTTGATCGTTGTTCAGCTTACAGAACTTGCATAGTGCAAAATGTCCCTCAATAACCGTATCACAACTATTGCAGGTTATTCTTGTTACCTCTGTTTCACTCCCGCAAACCGGGCACTTACCGAAAGCTTCTCTTGCCATAAAATCACCTCTTAAAATTTTAAAAATATTCGAATTATTTATTAACACTTAAATCTTTTGTATAAAAAATTAATTTTCTTAATTAATCGTTTAATATTATTTATCTTACAAATATATATTATTCCTATTCACAAAAAATGTCAACACTTTTATTTAAATATTTTTAATTAACATATTAATTTTTATAATTAATGAATTAAATATATTAATTTGTTTGTCCATTTATATAATTTATATCTATCTGATGCACAGACGTGGCAAAAACAGGTCTATTTCCGAAACCTTTCAGTTTTCGGCAGAAAAACCCCGCAGGTACAAAAAAGCTCATAGAAAAAACCAACAAGACACTACACAGGCTGTGTGGGCCAGGAGTGCACTACTATCCTTCTATTTTGTAAACATACTTTAAAACAGACCGGATATTGCTCACTAAAAAATTCTGTGCATTTCTATTATATAGGTTTTGCTTATAGCTTTCCTTGTGGGATGCTTTTATAATCGTCGTAATTCCCGCTTCCATACCTTTTAAGGATGCAACTCTTGATTTATTGCCGTTCTCCTCTACAATTTCCAGATATCCATACTGAACCAGATACTCTGTTAACTTCTGTGCAGATACTGCTTTAAAATCACACTGCAGCAGGATAATATTGATTTTATCCACAACCATGCTGACAGGCACAGGCTCCTCCGTCAATTCCACGGTATTTATAATCAATTGGCATACCTCCTCCAGCCCGTATCCCGTCTGAATGGGCTGAGGCATATCAGCACCGCCGGAATCGTTTATAACCTCCAGGAGCACTTTACCATAGGCCTCCAGCTTTACTTTTCCTATACCGGACACTTCCAGAAGCTCTTCCAGGTTGGCGGGCCTTCTGCGGCAAATGTCCGCCAGCGTTGCATCAGAAAAAATAACAAATGCGGGGACCTTCTTTTCCTGAGCTATTTTCAGCCTCAGCTCCTTCAGCTTTTTCATCAGCCCCGGGTCCTCAGCGGTTTTCCGGCTCTCAATCCTGGAATCTGATGAACTGTTCCCATATGCTTTTCTCCTTCTCTCTGCCGCTTTTGCAAGACTATTGCCCGCTTCATTCTCTCTTGGCATCTTCATGGATAATTTGGCATTATCCTGCAGCACTTCCTTCGACCTGGCTGCCAGCTTGACAACCGGAAACTCCGAATTGGTAAGCAGCAAATACTCCTGGAGCACCAAATAATGAATGATATCACGAATTCTTTTTTCCGGAACCCCGGACATTATTCCATACGTTTTTATCTTATCCAGTCCAAGCTTCAGCACCTTCTCCGATTTGCTTCCTCTAAGGGTATCTATCACCATTTTAATGCCGAAGCGTTCCTTCAACCTGGCAATACAGGAGAGAATCATTTGCGCCTGTTCTGTGATATCCGTTTTTTCAAAATTGTCATTGCAATTGCTGCAGTTGCCGCAAAAACCAACCGTCCTCTCGCCAAAATACTTCAGAATGTATTCTCTCAGGCAATCGGAGGTATGGCAATAATAGGTCATCTTTTTCAGCCGTTCCCGTTCTTTCTCCTTTACCAATTCCAGCATTTTAGGTTCCATTTCATCCCGGTCATTTGCGCTGTCAATCAGTAGCTGATTTGTAATGACATCCTGTCCGCCATAAAGCAGGATGCATTCCGCCGGGGTTCCATCACGGCCGGCCCTTCCTGCCTCCTGGTAATAGCTCTCCAGGTTTTTCGGCATGTTGTAATGAATAACAAAAGCGACATTACTCTTGTCAATTCCCATCCCGAAGGCGTTGGTCGCAACCATGACCGCTTTTCTGTCATAGAGAAAATCATCCTGATTGCGTGTTCTTTCTTCTTCTGTTAAACCTGCATGATACCGGGTTGCATTAAAACCATCCCCAATCAGTCTGCTGCATACTTCCTCCACTGTTTTACGGGTGGAACAATAGATGATTCCGCTTTTATCCGGATTCTCCTTCAGGTAGGTTATCACCGTCCGGTACTTGTCTGCCGGCTTCTTTACCTCAAAACTGAGATTTTCACGATTAAAACCCGTAATCAGCACACCAGGCTCCGACAGGCTTAAAAGGCGGATGATATCCTCTTTAACCTCACTGGTTGCTGTTGCTGTAAATGCCGAAATGACCGGTCTTTTGGGAAGCTTCTCAATCACATCACGGATTTTCAGATAACTTGGCCTGAAATTCTGACCCCATTGAGATACGCAGTGCGCCTCATCCACCGTTACCATTGAAATGTCAGACCGCTGCAAAAACTCCAGAAATTCCGGAAGATCAAGTCTTTCCGGCGCTGCATAGATAATTTTATATTTGTTGTTCCTGGCATTGTCAATCGCCTTTGCCGTTTGGGCAGAGGACAGGGTTGAGTTGATGAAAGCAGCAGGAATCCCATTGGCAACAAGTGCCTGCACCTGATCCCTCATAAGGGAAATGAGAGGAGAAACGACAAGAGTAATTCCGGAAAACACCAGGGCAGGAACCTGAAAGCACAGTGATTTTCCAGCCCCTGTCGGCATGATGCCCAAAACATCCCTTCCGTTCAAAATACTGTCAATCATTTCTGCCTGTCCCTCTCGGAACGTATCATATCCAAAATATTGCTTCAATATCTGGTTTTTCAGCAAAACATTATCCCCTCCTCTGGGAATTTGGGCCTGTATAGGCCTCATACAATTTTCATCTTGAGTGTTCCTCATCAAATTACTCTTTACATACGGTTGTCACGGAAGTACCTGCCTTTCTTCCGGCTTCCACCTTCACTATTCTTTTTCCTTCCAGTTCTGCCACCCTGAACTGGATATTCTGGTACTCCACCTGTGGATTTTCACCGTTCTTTGGTATTCTGCCAAGCAGATCCATTATAAAGCCGCTCAGTGTGATAAAATCGCCCACCGGAAAAGGCTCATCCAATATTTCCGCAACCTTGTCAAGACTTATGGAACCTTCAAATATGTATGTGTCATTGTCAAGGTATTCGACATCCTTATGCTCTATATCGTATTCGTCAAAAATGTTTCCGACTATCTCCTCCAGCAGGTTTTCCATGGTGACCACTCCTGCTGTTCCTCCGTAATCGTCAATTACAACTGCCATATGCAATTTGTCCTTTTGCATCTCCTTGAACAGTTCGTCTGTCCGCTTTGATTTGGGAACAAAATACGGATTCCTTGTTATATCCGACAGATTGAATTGCCTCGAGGGACTGAGCATATATTGGATCAAATCCTTAACATGCAGTATTCCTACTATATTATCAATGTTATCTTTGTATACGGGTACTCTGGTATACTTTTCCTTGTCCATTATGTAGAGAGCATAATCCAGGTCGGAATCGACAGGAATGCCTACTATTTTTGTCCTGTGGGTCATTATCTCTGCAACATGCTTGTTGTCAAATTCAAAGATATTATCAATCATCTCTTTCTCAGTATCCTGAATAACACCTTTTTCCTCTCCAACCTCCATCATCATGCGTATTTCCTCTTCTGTGACCCTTTCATGGTCATCCGCGGACGGGTTTCCTCCCAGCAGCCTGATAAAAAAGTTGGTTGAACCGGTGAGAAATTTCACAAAAGGATTTGTCAGCCTGGACAAGAGAATCAGAGGCCCCACTGCAAGCCTGGAAATAAAATCCGCCTTCTGCATGGCTATCCTTTTGGGAATCAGTTCACCAAACACAAGTGTAAAATATGAAAGTACGATAGTTATGAGTATAAGAGAAATGGTGCGGACCAAGGCTTCTCCCAGTGGGAATTTCAAGCGGACAGCCAGGCTTGCGAGATCATCAACAAAGCTTTCAGCCGCAAAGGCACTGGCAAGAAAACCTGCAAAGGTTATGCCTATCTGAATTGTAGCAAGAAACCGGCTGGGTTCGCTGAGAAAATTATGCAGTTGCCGGGCCTTTTTATCACCCTCATCAGCCTGTTTCTTTATGCGTTTATCGTTTAGTGAAATCAACGCAATTTCTGCTCCGGAAAAGAATGCATTTAAGAAGATAAGGACTATGAGCAGCAGTATCCTGGTAAACAAGTAATTCTTCCTCCAAAATTATGTAAAAGTATGTAATTATCTTAACTATACTAAAAACATATATATGTGTCAAATGAGCAAGGGCAGCGGATACTGAAAGTTCATCCGCCGCCCTTTTTTGAAATTTAAAAATACTTGTTTCGTTTAAACCTCACTGCAAATATCAGCCCCGCCACCAGGAATACCACGCTGCCGGCCAGAATGGCCAGGTTTGAGCCCACAGCCATGCCGTTTCTTCCCTGGTTATCTTCTCCGGGTCTTTCCAGAACTTGCATATTTCCCGGAGGGCCTGCTCCATCAGGTGGCTCAAAGCCATCCGGAGGCTGCATCCCGTCTGGAAGCTGCATCCCATCCGGGGGCTGGAAATCGTCCTGTGTCCCGTTTTCACCCGGGGGCGATTGCATTTCATTCTGCTGCTCTCCTGCCGGGCTGTTTGCAGACAGCTGGTTTCCAGGCTGTCCCCGGCCGCCGCCCATACCGCCTCCTCCTTGTGAGCCCATCGTCGAAAGATTTATGGAAGCTGTATCTATGAGTTTGTCAGAAGCATCCTTCTGTGTTTCCGACGTTGACGGAATGCTGCCGTCAAGCTGTCCCGCTATGCTAAGTGCTCTCAGCCTCCCAAACTCCTTAAGCGTTTGAACAGCCTTGGCATATTGCTCTTGTGTATAGAAAGCAGTAGCGTCATTTTTAACAGACTCTGATATAAGCAGGTCAACCTTGTCTATTGTCTGCTGAAATTTTCCCGACTGGAAATATTCATCAACAATCTGTTTCAGGTACTCATGATATTTTTCCCTGTATTCATCCACCTCCAGCAGCTTCGCCACCATAGGCCTCTCCGACATTTTTATTCCTGAAACCGGAGTGTCTATGGGCAGGTTTACCGCCGCCTCAGCAGAATTCATCTGAAAGCCTCCAAATGCAAGGTTATAGTCCCAGGGCAGCATAGTCAGCTTTCCGTCTTCTTCATACAGGTAGTAGTTATGCTTCATGCCGCTGAAATAGCTGTCCATATTCACCAGTACCGTGCTGGCGGCCAGGTATCTCAATGTGGAATCCACATCAATGTATTTATCGAGCTGGGTACCGGAATTCAGATTCTTAATGGCAGCTATCACCCTGCTATAATCATCCTTTGAGCCCTTAAAGACCTCATTGTCAAAAATATTGGAGTAGCTGCTTATACTGTCATCCGTGTATTTCAGGTCGGTACCGCCGCTGGGGCCGTTCCCGCCGAAGCCACCCATTCCTACTCCGCCTCCATTTTGCTGCCGGAACTGGCCTTTGCTTGTACTGCTGTTCCTATTGGATGTGCTGTTGCCGCCGTTGTTCGGCCCGGCATTATTCGGGGCGGCATTATTGATTCCGGGCGGTGCCTGCCTTGCACCCCAATTTCCGTCATTACCGCCATTTCTGCCGCCTCCCGCTCCCATTCCAGCGCCCATTTCCATACTCTCGGGTTTGTAGAGCCTTCCATAATCACTGCCATAATTACGCTGGGCAAAGGCCTCTTCAATAGCCTCCACCGCCACATACAGCCCCCAGTCCTTTCCGTTTACCATCACATCCGCATATACAAAAAGAGGTGTTTTGACTCCAATATACGTCATGAGGTCATAAGACAGATAATCCTTCATATAGGTGGCATCCGACTGGACGTTGTTTATTACCATTTTATCCAGTCCCATAAAGGTCTGCCCATCAATATAGTGGTCAAACTCAAACTTGAAGCTGAACCTGTCGGAATCCGACCTGGCAACGGTAGCCAGGCTGGAGTTCCCTTTAGGCCTTATCCCCACCGTACTTATGGTGCTGCCGTTGATGGTGAGGTCGCAGGAAATATATTCTTCCTGGGCGGAATCAAGCATCTTTTGCCACTGTGTTTCGTCCACCTTTATATCAATTTCAGTTATCCTGTCTTTATTAAATACGTTGCCGGCATATTCCGGCTGTGCAGGCTGCACGCCCTCACCGGGGGTCTTGGGGATTAAGACAATCAAGCCGGTAAAGATAACAGCCACGACAAGCATACTCATTATGAAGACATTTATTTTCTTACCGGTTATCATAAAAACGCCCCTTCCAGCCTATGACATATATTCCCCGTTATAGCTTACGAGAACGGCATTGGACACTCCTTCAAGCTTCGAAATGCTGTTTACGAAACTGGTGGCCATATCCTTAAGCCTGACCTCAATGGTAAGTTCAATTCCATTGGTTGATACGGCCTTGGATTTTACCATATGTTTTCTCACACTGTCATTTACAGTCTTTGTCACCAGCTCTTCAGAGCTTTCATCAGCACAGTTCACTACCAGTATATATGGATTGTCGGAGCTTTTCTTGTTTACAAAAACCAGCATTATTATTCCTATGAAAAGAGAGCCGAAAACAGCAAGAGGAATTAATCCTGCTCCGGTGACAATTCCTGCCGAGATGGCCCAGAAAAGAAAAGCAATATCCATGGGTTCCTTAATGGCAGACCTGAAACGCACTATGGACAGCGCACCCACCATGCCAAGAGACAGAACCACATTAGAGGTAACTGCCAGAATTATCAGTGTTGTCACAAGAGTCATTGCCATCAGAGATACACCAAAGCTTGCAGAATACATTACTCCGTTAAAGGTTTTCTTGTAGACATAGAAAATGAATAGACCGAGAATAAAGGAAAGACCCAGCGCAATTACCATATCCAGCGGTGAAAAGGTGCTCACCTTTTCTATAAAGCCTGATTTAAAAATGTCGTTAAAAGTCATGTCAGCCTCCAGTAAAATAATTTTTTGTTTTTAATTTTTTATCAGCCGTACACCCTGGCCTCGGCATATTTCGAGAATGCCATATTTCTCCTGTTGTCAACCTGAATAATATCTCTTACAATACCGGGCAAAAACTCGTCGTATTTTACCTCCAAAATAATCACATTATTCTGATTGGTTTTGAGAGTAGGCAAATCTTTGATAAAGAGCTCCCTGGAATTCAAGCCGGTTCTGATTTCAGTATCAATTGTTATACGGACGTTTCCGGGCTCATAAACAAAAGGCTCTCTCATATAATCCACCAGGGTTCTTGGTCTTAGCTGCTGATAGTTCATTTTAAAATAAAGTTCCAGCAGCAGGGGATGGGCGGTTTCTTTCATCCAATCCAGCTCGCCTGAAATTATCTGTTCGCACTGTTTTTTAGTCAGTGCCGCCGACCGTTTAAAGCATAAACCGTTTACCTTGCCTTTTTTCTCAAGCCTGATAAAGCTCAAATCGTCATTATAATACCTGATACGGAATTTCTCCCTGTTATTGACGCCGTTTATCTTTTCCAAAAGGGCTTTATTGCTGAAATTATCAAAATAAAGGCTTCTGATTCTGTACTTTCCGCTTTGGTCAACATGCGGGTCAGGCTTTGCTATAAGCTTCAGCCTTCTGCGCAGTGCAAGGTAATCGGAGAAATTTATGCTGTGTTTTATCTCATGTCTGAGCTTGGGCTCACCCATTTATAACACTCCCTTATGGCTATGATTTGGTTCTTACGCCACTGCCAGCTACATGACAAATGATAATATATGAATGTGATGATTTTCTGAACATGGAATGAATTCTGTATAAAAAGTTAACATTTACTTAACAATGCCGGATATAATAAGCAAGTATTAATAGGCGGAGCTGAAGTAACCAGCAGAAATGCCCGTTCACGGGAAGCTTTTGGACTTTTTGAAGAGGAGCGGCACCAATTGAAGCAACTGGCACCGGTACAAAAAAAGCTGTCTCCTGAAGAGACAGCCTCTATTTTTAAATCATTTCTCGTTGTATGGCTCTGGAGAGCATGGGAATTACCTGCTTCTTTCTGGAAACCACGCCGCCCAGAAAAGCGCTGCTTTCCCCGTTCTTAACATTAAATGCCTTTTCCACCAATCCCGAGTCATCTCCTGCGAACAGGATTTCGGAACCTTCGTTTATAATATCGGTAACCATCAGCAGTATCAGGCTGTAGCCTTTATTTTCCTGCACAATCTTCATATGCTTCAGAAGACTGTCCTTAACCTTTCCGAAGGCCTCTGAATCACTGGAGTTTATCTGCCCTATACCAATCTTATATTTATTGAGGATAAAGTCCTTAAAGTCGTAGTCCAGGATTGTTTGAGGACTCATTCCTTCAAGGGATGCACTTGCCTTGTACAGTGCAGTTGCAAATTCTTCAATATTTATATCCGCAATCTTTGCCAGCTTGTTTGCGGACAATTCGTCAGCATAAGTGCTGGTGGGGGATTTGAATTTCATGGTATCTGATATAATCGCCGCACAGAGAATTCCTGCTATCTTCTTGGAGGGATTCAAGCCGTTTTCGAAATACATGTTTGCAATAAGTGTGGAGGTACTGCCCACAGCATCATTTTTAAAGTATATGGGATAGCTGGTCTGAATATCACCTATCCTGTGATGGTCAATGATTTCGAGAATGTCGGCCTGTTCAATCCCATCTATGGTTTGAGCCTTTTCGTTGTGATCCACAAGTATGATTTTTTTTCTCCTTTGAGAAATCAGATGGTATCTGGAAATAAAGCCCACTATCCTGCCCTCGTCATCAACAACCGGATAGCTTCTGTACCTTGTTTTAAGCATTTTTTCCTTTATATTGTCTATATAGTCGTGAATATTGAAAACCACAAGCTGTTTCCTGGTCATTATATAGCTGACGGGAATGCTTTGATTTATAAGTCTCGCTGTTGTAAATGTGTCATAGTTCGTTTCAAGTACAATGCAGCCCGACTCCTGTGCATATTTCAATACCTCCTGGTCAATCTGTCCTCCGCAGGTGAGTATAATGCAGCTTACACCAATGGAGACAGCCTTTAACTGACTGTCCTTTCTGTTACCGATAATGACTATATCCCCGGTTTCAACGAAGGGCTCCATGTCCTCCGGGATCATGGCTGCAATCACCACCTTTCCGGCGGCTCTGAACCGGTCTTCATTTCCGCATATAAGCCTGGCATTCAGTGTATCGGTTATGTTTCTCAGGGGAGTATTGCTGGCAGAAAGGATATTGTTTTCAAGCGCATCCAGATAGCTGCTTGTAATATCAGATAAGGTAATGATACCTAATAGTTTGCCGTTTATATCGGCCACCGGCAGTACCTTGATATTATTCTTCTGCATTATGCTCCAGGCCGACTTGATTGAAATATCCTCCGAAACGGGAGTTATAATGTCCATATTCAGATCGGACACCTGCGTCCTGACGGTTTCCTTATATTCCGGAATATCAACTCCAAAATATTTAAGCACAAATTCCGTTTCCTTGTTAATATCGCCTATCCTTATAGGCAAAGCATTCATCGCATGTCTTTTTTTCAGCTCGGCGTAAGCGATAGCGGAGCATATGGAATCCGTATCGGGATTTTTATGACCTGTAATATATATTAGTTCACTCACTAATTATGCCTCCATGAACAATTAGAGTTTGAGTTTTTACAGCCAACCCTAATTTTACACTAATCTTCAGCCGCCTTCAAGTTAATTTGCAGCCCCCCTCCTTCGTCTCTGCGTCCCTGCTATCCAGCCTCAATTCAAACCAGAAAGTACTGCCTTGGCCGTTTTTGCTGATTACGCCATATTCAGCCCTGTGCATATCCAGAATGGTTTTTACTATGGAAAGTCCCAATCCTGTTCCTATGGCAGCCCTCTTATGTGCCTTATCCACCTTATAGTACCTGTCCCATATAAGAGGGAGCTGTTCCTCTGCTATACCTTCTCCTGTATCAATTATCTCAATCCTGACGCGGGAACCACTGATCCGTTCTGCTATAGTAACGGTTTTATCTGCTCCGGTGTAGGTTATTGCATTATTTATAAGATTATAAAGGACCTGTGAAATCTTTACCGGGTCGGCGTTGACCCATATATCTCCTGCACTTTCAAACTTCAGCCTGTATCCGTCCTGTTCTGTCAGCTTGCCGTATCTCTTCAATATTTCCTCTATGCCTTTTGTCAGATTGAAGCGTTCAGCAGTCAATGCCTGGGTTCCTGACTGGAGCTTGGATATGTCCAGAATATCATTTACCAGGGTGGTAAGTCTTTTTGCCTCATCAATTATTATTTGGATATTTCCGGGAGTATTCTCGCCGGGCAGGTCTCTCATAACTTCTCCGTAGCCGGTTATCATTGTCAAGGGTGTCCTGAGATCATGAGAAATATTTGCAATAAGCTCCCGTCTGAGTCCCTCAACCTTTGACAGCTCTCTTGCGGCATAATTAAGCGTATCATTGAGCTCAGCAATTTCCAGATAGCCCCTTCCCTCAAATACGGTATCATAATTGCCTCTGGCCAGTTCCTTGGCTGAACTGTTGATTTTTATGATGGGCCGGGATATGCTCTTTGACACAAAAAGTGCCATGCCCAGCGCCAGCAGCACAGTAATGGCCGTGACATATACAAGCTGTATCCTGAGAGTGTCTACAGTCGCAGTTACAGGAGTTATTGTGGAATTGAGGAAGATAATAACCTTTGATCCGTCTTCCTTTTCAACTGTTTCAACATAAATCATGCTTTCATCCTTCATGCCATAGCCCCGGGGCATTTTCCCTTCGAAAGGCTTGTCCTTGTACAATATGTCTTTGGGCTCCTCCCTGGTACGCAGTTCAAGGAGAGTGCCGCCGTTCTGCAGAGCCTTCTGATACAGCGCATACAGTTCGCTGCTGGGCATTCTGTGAATCAGGCTGTCAGGGGCAGCATCCGAAGAAAACACGTTTGAGCCGTCCTCCAGCAGTATCCTTATGAAGGTTTGATTCTGCTGGGATATTGAGTTCAGCAAGATATTGAGGTTATCATTGTTTATATTTTCTTCAATGGTTTCAGCCGAGTCTTTTATATTGTTAATTCTTATCTGCCTGTAAAAATCGTCAAGGAACACGATTTGAAAAAGCCACAGCATTATGAGCATAGCTGCTGCAAATACGGACAAATAGAAAAAGAGCTTAAATTTTATGCTCATTTTGTCAAGCTTCAAAGCGATATCCCACCCCTCTAAGGGTAACTATATATTTGCTATAATTTCCCAAACTCTTTCTCAGAAGCTTGATATGAGTATCGAGAGTCCTGTCGTCGCCGTAAAAATCATATCCCCATACATCTGTTATCAATTTTTCCCTGGTTAAAGCAATACCTCTGTTCTTGACAAGGTAAAAAAGCAAGTCATATTCCTTTGGAGACATATCCGTTTTAACTTTGTCAATATAGACAAGCCTGCCTGTAAAATCCACCGTCAGGCCCTCAAAGCTTATAATCTCTTTCTTGTTTTCATCAGCAGCAGTACCATTGCTTCTTTTTACTATTGCGTTGACCCGCATCATCAACTCTTTGGGCGAGAAGGGCTTTACCACATAATCGTCAATTCCCAGCTCGAAGCCGTGTATTTTGTCATACTCCTCGCCTCTGGCCGAAAGCATGAGTACCGGTGTTTTTCTGCTTTTCCTTATTTCCTTGCAGGCTGAAAATCCGTCCAGTTCCGGCATCATTATATCCATTATAATAATGTCAAATTCCCTCTCCCTGCATATATCCACCGCTTCCATTCCATCAGCCGCCTCGCTGACCTCATGGCCTTCAAAGACTGCATATTTTTTAATAATTTCTCTTATACCCGTTTCGTCATCAACTACCAGAATTTTATACATACAGTCACCTTCCTTAAAATAGAAAGACCCTTCAAGTCATTTCCGGGATGTTATTATTATATATCATCCTCATAAAATAATTGTGAAGGGCGGGTGAATTTCAAATGAAATTTATGTAATTGCACTCAAGCCATAGCTTTAATAGCTCTCTTGTTTTGATACATCTGGCGGTCGGCTTCGTCCAGAAGCCCATCTACCGTAATCTCCAGCTCACCGTCATATTCCGAAAACCCATAGCTTATACTGATTGTATAGTCTTTATTTGTAAAAGGCTTCAACTGCCTTAATTCCCCGGAAATTCTATTCATAAGCTTCTCAGAGTACTCCATGGTACAGCCCGGAAAAACTATGACAAATTCATCTCCGCCCAGCCTGCTTATCACGTCGGTTTCCCTTATATTTTTCTTGATAGTGCCTGTTATGGTCTTAATGAGAAAATCCCCTTCCCTATGTCCCAGCATATCATTAATGACTTTAAGATCATTGACGTCAATATAGCAAATGGTCATGCTCTTTTTTTGTGTTTTGCACAGTTCAATCTGTTCTTCAATAAACTTAAGCCCTGAGCCCCTGTTGAGGGTTCCGGTCATTAAATCCTTGAGTGTGTTTGTCTTAAGCCTGTCATATTTAATTTTATTAAGCAAGAAGTAATTTATCAGATATATGGTTCCAATTATGGAAGATATCAATACTGCGACAACAAAAATGGCACTTACATATACCGTTCTGCTTTCTTCAATGGCTGACCTGAATTCAATGGCATAGTTCAGAAGACTGAATACAAATAAAAGGATTACAAATGCAGTTATAAGATTCCCACAGAGTAAAATCATGAATTTTTTATGCTTTTTATATATCCTCTTCCGTGCTTTCATAAAGTCATCCGCCATCAATTTCATAATGGCACACGAAAACACAAACTCAGACAAGCCCAAAAAGGTGGTATGCACAAAACTGTCCTTAAGCTGGTTCATGCTGAGCCCCAATGGATACGCATAAGCCAGCGCTACCAGCAGGCTGCCCAACCCTACAATCAAAACGCTGAAAACGGCAGATATTGCAGTATAGTACATGTTGTACCTGTAAAAGGTCATTACAACAAATACCGCCACAAGGCTGAAACAAATCCATTTGATACCCATATTCAAATCAGGCATTAATAAATTTATCAGAGTTACAATCGATGCAATGGACAGGCTGCTTAAGGCATAGCTTATCAAAGGAACTTTTTTTAAATCTCTGTTTACTCTGCATATAACCAAGCAAATTATTAATGAAGTTATAAGTGCGGAATAAAATTCCCGGATAACACTTGTCAGCAAATCTGATCACTCCTGTTTCCATTTTTGCAAAGTCAATTACAATAGCTAAAGCCGATGGCTTGGGTTTGAGCCTAAATCCACCTTAAGTATAAACTCTTTAAAACCCGAACTGTTGAAACCTTTAAAATAAAATGCCTGAAAGCGAAGGTTTCAACCGTAATTGACTTTATGATAATTCAAAACGAATATTTAAATGATTAATTAAAAATAAATAATTCAAAATGAATCTTAATAATGAATATTATATAATAAGTTTGAAAAAAAATATTGGATATAATTAACAATTTTATTATCCTAATTTCTGTCTAAAATGTCTAAATTTATTTTGCATATGGCTTTTTACCGGTTAAATGCCCGCTTTGAGATAAGTTTTATAATTATATTCTGCATTATTTCCCGATATTGTCCAAGTGGCAGCATAAAGGCTTGATAAGTCAGTGGGAAAAGTATGAAGTTCTTCTTTATGAAACTTTATAATCTCGACTAAATCGATAATAATAATATTCTATAACATTCCTCAGGCATAAACAAGTAAAAACTGAACAAGTAAAAGCCTTATAAATCAGGTTATTCCAGCATTTTTCCTAAAAAATAATGGTCATAGGTCATAAGCTTTTTGCCAAGTGGTATAAATCCGTTCTCAGTCAATGCACTAATGCGCTGAGAGGCATCAGGTACGGCTTTTGTAAGCATGGCCTTAACATTGAAGGCCGTATAAAAATCATCTCGGGCAATATTTAAGATATCCCCAATAATCTCCCTGGTTTCACACCTGCTCTGCAAATCAATCCTGAGTACGCCATAATGATTGAATTCATCTTCTGCCAATCTGTGAAACATTTCTACAGTTCCCACCTTCTCACCGGTGCTGTTTAAGATTACGGTCCATCTGACAAAATACTTGTTCCTGTACGAGAAATCCCAAAACTCAATTGCCTGCAGCATTCTTTCAAGGGTTTCATAATGGAAGTCATCTCCGTGGCAGTTGTCAGAATTGAAAAAAGGTACTGCTTCAAGGTCGGAATAACACTTCAGAAGTTCTTCCGCATCCTCCGCAACAGTTCCTCTTAAACTCACAAGCCCACCGCTATACTGAGGACATTCCTCATAAATATCAAACATGTCAACCCGTCCTCTTTTCATTGAAATATCAGGCCCAATTTTCACAGTGCCCCCGATTATAAAATTATACTATGATACACAAGATATGACAAAGTGGAGGGATAATTGCAGTTTCAAAGGCAACAACTTTGATCTTTATCATTTTCAGAGTCTCTTCTACCTCGACCTGACCAGTTCCTCCAACGCCTATTTGATTATTCCCATTCGTTTAGCTGTATAATTTTCTCAGACATGTTCCTAATCCTCCATAGTATATTCATCTACTTGTTTCGTCTTTTAACATTTCTCCCACATTATAGGTAAGCATTATTTCTTTACCTTTTTTTGTTATTATTTTTACCGATATAATTTCATCTTTATATATTTTTTTTATATCATTTATTGATAATCCCGTTGAATCAAATATTACATACTTCACAGCTTGTGCATTGTTTTCTTTATATAGATTGTTACTATCGCTACCACTACCCTTTATAGACCTAATCTTGTCATATCGATCAATCACAAAAAGATCAGGTATTTGAATATCTTTTTCTTTACAATCTTTTGAATTCACTATATCTATTTGAACAAATATTTTTTTAAGATTTTCAATACTATATTTCTCTAAAGCATTGCTAGCATATTCTTCATCTGTAATATCTCTCAATTCTATATTTGCCGTTACTTGCGGGTATTTATCTTGAATATAATTAAATAAAAATATAAATATAGTAGATATTATTAAAGTGCTAAAGCAAATTATAATTAAAAAAAATGTTTACCTATTATTTTATTCATATTATCCTCACAAGTATCATTAAAATTTTTATACAAGCATCTATCTTTTACAACTTAATGACCTAACTATACTAAAATAAATAGTTAGGCCATTAGTCATACAACATGATATGTAATTAATGGTAAGTTATTACTTATATTCTCTTACAAAAAATATATATTTACAGTCTTGGCCATGAATAAAGTGTTATTTGGTCAGCTTTCATGAATTTCGATGGCACTGTTGAAAAATTCATATTTAAAGTAGGAGCACTGCCAACCGGCCAGCTTATTCCAAAATTATTGAGTTGTGCACTTGTCCATGTATGTATAAAATCCATTTTTATGTATATTGGCAATTGATCAGGACAAGTATCAAGCCAAAACCACGCTGATCCACTGTATCCACAAAATTTGTTAATTCCTGTTATCCATTTGTCTTGGAAAGTATATGCTACTCCAGATTTACTGATAACAGAAGCACTACCAGCGTTGTCATACAACGTGCCATAATTATCATAAATAGCCATTTGAGCAGGATTTGAAGAAAAAACATAACCTGTTACAGGGTTCCAATTAGTTTGACACATTGATAATGCTACTCCATCTAAAGCTCCGGCTGAAGTGTCCACTAACCCTATGTCATTCCAAGTCCAGTATCCAGTTACCAAATATTTAGATGAATATTGATCACGATATGCAGAAATAGATAAAGTTACCGAACCCGGTGCACTCATTGGCGATATATTTCTACTAGGGTCTGCAATTATTTTATCAGATTTTTCAACACCATTCTTTTTTAAGAACGCATCTACCGCATCTGGACCCTTTGCACCTAATTCCTTTATATTTTCCTCTAAAAAAGCTCTTCTTTCGTTCCACTTAGCATCTGAATCCTCTTTTGAGCTACTGGCAAAAGAGGGATACAGTAATATTGAAACCATAAGTGATATTACACAAATTGCAGATAATAATTTTTTTATAAACATAGTCCAATCCTCTCTTAAAATTTATTCCATTAATCACGCAAATGCTTTGCCATTATTTGTAATATTTGCCAATCAATTCTAAATGTGCTCAAATAACAGAATCAAGTTACAGACTTTAGCCTTTTTTCCCATTATTATCATTTCTATCAAAAGATGTCTGCCATTTCAGCTTACTTACAGGCAGAATCTTACCACATTATGGTCACATATACAATCAAATACATCCTGCGAGATAATTAAGTTTTATCACAATCTTCCAAATATATACATGTAATTTCCCTATTAAAATCAATTAAGAAATAAAACTGATAAGATATTGGAAGGGAATTAAAAACAAAAGGCCATAGCTTCAGGCAAATATTCACCCAAACTATGGTCTCGTGACAAAACTTATTTATCCATGATAAAACTATTTATGCTTTTGATCAAACTTAATCATACAAGAACACCTGGCTGCGGCACTCAAATCTCCCGTCTTCCTTCAAATGCCTTGGCCAGCGTAACTTCATCGGCATATTCCAGGTCTCCTCCCACGGGAATACCGTGAGCTATCCTGGTAGTCTTTATACCCAGAGGCTTGATCAGTTTTGAAATGTACATTGCTGTGGCTTCTCCCTCCACATTGGGGTTGGTGGCCAGAATAACTTCCTTGACCTCTCCTCCTCCCAATCTTTTGAGCAGCTCCTTTATGCGTATTTCCTCAGGCCCTATGCCCTGCATTGGCGAAATCGCCCCGTGCAGGACATGATACAGCCCCTTGAATTCCCTGGTGCGCTCCATGGCCACAACATCCCTTGCCTCCTGGACTACACATATGGCAGCCCTGTCTCTTGAGGTTCCACTGCACAAAGGACATGGGTCCACATCGGTGAGATTACTGCAAACCGAGCAATACCTTGTCTTCTGCTTTGCATCCAGTATGGAATTTGCAAGTCCCTGTACTTTTTCCATAGGCATATTTATAACGTGAAATGCAAGTCTTTGAGCAGACTTGTGTCCAATACCGGGCAATTTTTGAAATTCTTCTACAAGTTTAGCCACAGGAACTGCGTAATAATCCATTTTTCCTCCCCAGCCGCAGCACTTGCGCAGCAGCTTCCCTTTTTACTTATTATTGACAAAAACGCCCTATGGAGCGCTTTTGTCAAATGTTTTTGAATTATATAAAAATTGACTTTTAGAACAGGCCCGGGAATCCGCCCATACCACCTGTGATTTTGCCCATCTCAGAATTTGCCAGTTCATCAGCCTTTCTGAGCGCTTCATTTACTCCACTCAAAATAAGGTCCTGCAGCATTTCCACATCATCCGGATCAACAACCTCAGGCTTTATAATTATTTCCTTGATTTCCTTTTTACCTGTTGCAACTATTGAAATTGCTCCTCCGCCCACGGAAACCTCAACCGTCTTACCTTCCAATTCCTGCTGGGCCTTTTCCATATCCTTCTGCATCTTTTGTGCCTGCTTCATCAGGTTATTCATGTTTCCGCCTCCGAAGCCTCCGCCAAAACCGCCTCCCGGGAATCCGCCTTTTGCCATATATAACATCCTCCTGTTAACTGGTATATTAAAGTTAGGTTAATAAATAATCAATCAAATAATACCAATTATTTAATTGCTCCTTATTATTATAACTTATTCGTCTATTATATCAAGGTGAACATTCAGCTTGCCTGCAATTTCCCTTGCATTTTTAAGCAGCGCGCTTTCCTGCTCCTGATTTTTTTCGGGCAATTGCGCCGGGGTCATTTCATCAAGTTCCTCTTCGTCTATAAACTTGATGCGTATGGGTCGCCCCAGCTTGCTGCCCACAACATTCATAAGCACCTCAACCTGCTCGGGCTTCGCTATTACAGACTTGATTGACCCGGCCCCTGAAGGAAATACTATAAAAACAGTTGCTTCATCTCCCCGGACTGCTCTGGCTGAAGTCAGGTATGTTGCCAGCATCATCCTGCCGCTGGCTTTCAGTTCCTTCATTACCTCGGGCCAGATTTCCAGCGGCTGATAATCCGACGTTTTCTTCTCGCTCTTGCTGCCGCCGGTGACGGCAGTTACTGCAGCTACAGGTGCTGCAAAAGGATTTGGGGCACTGCTGCTTTCAGGTATGGGCGGTACACTGTCCAATATTCTGGTGGCTGGTAGCTGCGGTGCGGCGGCATCGGGCCTCCTGACCTGGACAGCACCCGCTCCGTTTCTTATTGCATTTTCAAGGTCTGTAAGCCTGTCGGCCAGAGCACGGTTATCCTTGCTTTCCCCGAAACTTCCCGCGCTGATGGAAATCAGCATCACCTCCAGAAAAACACGCTGGTTCAGAGCGTATTTAAGCTGTGATTCAAAGGCGGACAGTTCCTTTATTATGGCAATTATCCTCTCCTTGGTGAAGGCTTCCGACTGCCGCATCATATTCTCCAGATACTGCCTGCTGACATCGATAATATCCGACGGGTTTCTGGTTATCTTGCAAAGCAGCAGATTCCTAAAGTACATCACAAGATCGGAAGCAAACCTCAGTATATCCCTTCCGTTGGAGGACAGCTTTTCCACACCGCTTACGAGGCCCTCCACATTTGTATCTTTTATATATTCAACAATCTCTGAAATAAAATCGTCGCTTACAATTCCAATGGCGTCCAGGACATCCTGATGGGTTATATTTTTATTTCCCGCTGAAATACATTGGTCCAGAACACTCAAAGCATCCCTCAAAGCACCGTCGGCCAGCCTGGCAATCAGCATTGACGCATCATCGTCCAGTCCTATTCCGCTTGCACTGGCTATAGCCTTAACTCTTCCGGAAATGCTTCCAGGGGTGATCTTCCTGAAATCAAACCTCTGGCATCTGGAAAGTATGGTTGCCGGCAATTTATGGGGATCTGTGGTGGCAAGTATGAAAACCACATGGGCCGGAGGTTCTTCAAGTGTCTTAAGCAGGGCGTTGAAGGCCCCCGCCGACAGCATATGTACCTCATCAATTATATAAACCTTGTACCGTGCCTGGGATGGTGCATAGACCACTTCATCCCTGATTTCTCTTATATTGTCTACACTGTTGTTGGAAGCCGCATCTATTTCAACCACGTCAAGAATGGAGTCGCTCAATATTCCCCTGCATATTTCGCATTCGTTGCAGGGATCTCCCTCCTTCGTATTCAGGCAGTTTATTGCCCTGGCAAATATCTTGGCCATTGTTGTCTTTCCTGTACCCCTGGTTCCGCAAAAAAGGTATGCATGCCCTATACGCCCGGACCTTACTGTATTTTTAATAGTTCTGACCACGTGCTCCTGTTCAACCACATCTTCAAAAACAAGAGGCCTCCATTTTCTGTATAAAGCTGTGTACGACATACTCCACTTCCTCTCTGCAATCAGTAGGACAAAACAAATACTTTAAATCCCCAAATACTTTAAAACAAAATGAGCCTGCTCCAAGTTGTAAACTCTGAACAGGCTTTCTTTGTTTTATAAATGAATGGCCGTACACCCATCGTCGATAGAAATACATAGCCGTTACCTTTACAGTTAACTCTAACCAGGTAACCCAGCGGCACACAGAATTAACCGCTTACCGCTGCTTCCTTCCGGACCTGACGGGGTTCACAGACTTCTATTGCGCAAGACCCAATTTTCATTGCCACTTATAAAGGGCAGGCACTACATACTTAAACCTCTGACAGGAGTTCAATCCTGCTATAGCGGATTGCAGGTACAGGGCACCGCTACCTCCCCATCTAGTACGGCCAAAATTGGCTTATCGTAATGCATACTGACCTACATCAGTCTGTTCAACTTCAGTACACCTTACACATTATAACCTAAATACCTGAGCATAGCAATACATATTGTCCTGTAAATATTTTGAATACTGCCCGGAAAACAACAAGGCATCGGGGCATTTTAAAAACCTGTGGGTAATTTAGAGCAAAAAAAAAGCACCTCAGAATATAAAATATAATAATTCCTGATAAAATAGGTGCCGTAAGTAACAAAAAACAAATCAATATGTTTAAAGGAGGAACAAAATGAAAAAGCTTATAATGGCTTTACACTTATTATTATACCACGTTTTTCCTAAAATAATGTTAAAATTGTATAACAAATATTAATAAAATGTGAATAGAAATTTCACTCATGCCTTACATTATAAAGTTAACAATAATAGCCGCTATCCCCACATAAAGCGCCACCTGTCCTATAGCCGCACCTACATTGTCCTGCTCATATATTTCCTTCCATATATCCACCTTCACAAGATTTGTAAATATCAGCTTGAAAAGTACCGACAGTATACCGAAAATAATCAGGCTTACGGCGATTACAAATGCCACAGTCAGCAAATCGAAATCCATACCGTAAAAAGACATTACTTCTGAAATTATTGTCTGCACTGCAAAAACAAAACCCAAAAGTCCTATACCTGCGGCAGCGTTATTGTCAATAAAAAGCTCCTTGAAGAGAGTTGTCCTTCTTCTTAATACCAAGTTGTAACACACCAGTGCCAAAAGCATAAAAACAAGGAATATCATGACTTTCATCAAGATTTCAAGGCCGTTGCCGTTTATAATGTTAATAATATCCAAAAACTTTATTATATTAACAAATATAACTGACAGCGATACGGAAAACAGTGCCGCTCCAACATTTTTTTGCTCACAGATCTCCTTGTTAAGACAAATTTTGCCGTGGGCATCACTTGCGTCAATCAGGTTCACAATAAATTTCGAGCAAAGCCTCAATATGGTCAGAATCGCTATGTAAAATATGGTGTAACCCAGGCATACCGCCAAATCCACAAATATGTTGTCGCTTGCCGCTCCTTTTATGCCGTGGCCTGCAAGGTATAATACCGGAAATACAAAAGCTCCGATAAATTCAATCCATACCGCCAGGTTGTCTCTTGTAAACAGGGCCTCCTTGAGGCATACATCCCTGAGTATGATATTGTTGTAGATTATCCAGCCAAGTATGAAGCCAACAGTAAGAATTATAAAGCTGAATGACAGGTCTTTTAAAAAAAAGCTTAAATATTCCAACATTTGAATCTCTCCAATCCTTTAATTTTTGTCCAAACCCTGGTACACCTTGTAATGTGCACCCTCAAACCTCTGTCCTATAAATATTCTGAACATCCCGTCGTCCTTCATCATCTCGACATTCAGATACTCGGTCACTCCGTCGGCATCCCTCTGGTAGTCCCATACCGCAACTTCAACTTCTTTGGTTACCTTTCCGCTGTTCAAATCCAGGACCTTTACCCTGCCCTGTACTCCATCGATTCTGTAATCGCATTCAGGCATTATACAGCGTTCATACTCTGAGCCGTCCGGAGTAGAGAGATATTTTTGCCCTGCGACATTAAGAAATTCCTCGGAAAAGGGTATGGTATCATCCAGAAAGTACATATAGGTTTCCAACGCCACTCCTTCTTCCTCCGGACTGTAAACCTCCAAAATATACTCCGCTTCGTCTGCCTTGGAGTACAATAGATACCTGGTGTACGGCCGCTGCCCCACTTCCATCTGTATTATTTTTTCAAACGTAAAAAAACCGTCAAGTTCCAGCTCCTTCAGATGGAATTCAATCATGGAATTCTTATTGATATCCAGCGGGTTCAAAAAATCCGGCGCAGCCTTCTTCAAAAAATCAAACATATAACAATACCTCCGGAACCTAGTATATTCTGCTGTAGTGAGACTTCCTCCGCTTGGGCTTTGAGAGCTTGCGCACCACTATTACCAGGCCTGCTGCAGTCATAACAAAAACAACTACCGCAACCCCGCTGCCGGCAGAATTTGTGGGATACTTGTCGGTATAATATATCTTGTCAACATTTTCCTCCTGATATTGCTGCGAAAATTGCAGGTCTGGATCAGCATCCGGTTCAACATAGTTTGGATCCCTCTGTATACCTTGCTTTTCAAGCTCTTCAACTCTATTTTCAAGTTTTTCATATTCCTGCTGGTTGAAATAACTCTTATACGGCGCAATATCAAGCCAGTGATGAAACCAGAACATTTCCGAAGCTCTCATGAGAAACCACAGGTCCCACGGCCCTACATAGGCATATCCATATGAAAAGGGACTCCCGAACAGTCCGGTGTTCACATTAATAAATACGGGCCTTTTTCCGAAGGAATTCAGCCTTGAACTTCTGGTTTTCAACGCGTCCTCGAAATTCATCCTTTTTGCACTTGTACCGAAGTCCCGCTTCATGGAAGCATTATAGACCTTTTGCTGCTCGGTATTCAGCTTTTGCTTGTAAGTATTGAAATTCTTACCTGAAACCTGCTTCTTGTAATTATCCTGCATATAGGAATACTTTTTTGAAGCAGATTTGGTCGCAAAGCTTTTGGAAGCAGACCCGGAAGAACCGCTGTAAGACTTTCCCGTTCCAGGTATGCTCCTGGAGCTGCTGCTTTTTGCGCTGCCGGCACTGCTGCTTTTCGTACTGCTGCTTTTGGACTTTGACGAGCTAAACAAGCCTCCGCTCTTGGACGAGCCCTTGTAGCTCCTGCTAAAAGACTTGGAAAAAGACCGGCTGCCTCCAAAAGACCTGGATTTGGCGTAAACCCCGGCTGTAGAGGTAAAAATAAATAATAATATGAGCACTATGGAAAATACTCGTTTTTTCACAATCATCCCCCGCATTTTTATGCTATTCTTTAATCAGTTGAAACATCCGCTTATTTCTTCAAGTAATAATACGTAAATAAACAATTATTTGTATTACCATTTTTGTAATTATATCATGAAGTAATTAACCTTTATACAGGCATTTTATCCATATTCTTTTTTGCCGCAACCTGACACTTTTTAATTTTTTGAAAATAAATGTATAGCAATATACAAAAAAGGCAATAACTATAACTGACCCCACAAAATACATTTTAACCCCCTAAAAATGCTCCGGCTATGCCGGGCATTTTTTTTTATCCAATAAAAAACTTATACTCTCCCACACAATAAAAATAAGACCTGCAAAAGCAGGCCTTGATATATTTTATATTCTCCGGAGTTCATGCAATATTAACTATTATTTATACTGCCCGCGTGTATCCTTTCCTCCAATTCCGCTGCTGCCTGTAATGGTAAGTTCTATAACGGTTCTAGGCTCCAGCACGGTGGAATTCTCAGTTATTGATATTTTCTGTGCAACAATTGCAGGATCAAGGGCATTGATCAGCACTCTTCTGGGAGAACTTGCAAAGTTTGCACCGGCTTCCATTATAGCCTCATAATATGACTGACAGGCGCCTGCAAAAATGCAAAGCCTATCCGGGTCAGGCTCATACTCTCTTGCAATCTTAACTGCGTTAATAAAATAGGAGGAATTTGCGTAACTTTCCAACGACTTAAAATTCTTTGCATTTTTCTTCAAGCCGTCATGCCCTGTAAGCACCAATATATTAGGCTTATAGGTCCTCAGATATTGCCTTACCACAGAGGGCTGTCTATCTTCGCTCACCCATTTTCCGTAGCAGTTTATCTTGCTCTGTTCATAAAAATCTATACACTGGTTCATAAAATCCTGAGCTGAATCAATGTGAAGTATTCTGCCGGGCCTCTTTTTCAATCTGCTGAAGAAACCTCTATGAGATGGCCCGCAGCACTCAATGCTGCTTTTAGTCTGATAAAGCTCTCTATATGCTCTTGTATACGCAGTCCGGGCATCCTGTTTTTCCAGGTCATCAGCTTTTGAATCGGCCTCGATGCGGGAAGATAGCCCTCTTAAAACATAACACTCTGCTCCATCAAAATCTCGTATTATATTTACTACTCTAAAAAGAAGATCTCCCCCGTAAGACCTTCTGGTAACAATATCTCCAACTAGAAATTTAGCCAAAAAAATCACTCCAAAATTAACTTTTTATTGCATAATATGCAACCGGTTTTCATTTGGGACTATATGCGGGGGTTTTATGGCACTGGTTTAGCAAAATATTTTCAGCAGTATAAAGTCAATTACTTTCGGCTGAAAGCCGATAGTTTGGGTTTGAGGCTGAAGCCTCCTGAAGTCAAAGCTAATTCAAACACAAACTGCATTCAAAGCTTGCTTAAAGGCATAATTCAGAGCCAACTTGTTGGCTTTTGGGAGGCGAAGGCTTTAAAACCGTAATTGACTTTGGTAACTTTTAGAGGGTGAAAAAACTTTTGTTTTTTAATTGACAAAGGAAAATTAAGGAGTATAATTCAATATGTGAACAGTTATTCATATGAATTAAGATTAAAGTAATACAGGCCGGTTTTATAAACTCAAGTCATACCTAAGACACAAATAATAAATTACTTCGGAGGTGAAACAAATGAAAACCGTACAGAATGCTGACAAGTGTGATTGGCTGTGTATTCACCAGGATATAGTGAATAGGGTCATAAGTCATATGCCCGAGGAAACACAGCTTTATGACCTGGCTGAGCTGTTTAAGGTTTTTGGCGACAGTACCCGTATAAAAATTTTATATGTTTTATTCCAGTCGGAAATGTGTGTATGCGATATTGCCCAACTGCTCACTATGGGACAGTCGGCCATATCTCATCAATTGAGGGTATTAAAGCAGGCAAAACTGGTCAAATCCAGAAGAGACGGAAAAACCATCTTTTACTCCCTGGCAGATTCACACGTCAGAACTATTATTGATCAGGGCTTTGAGCATATTGAAGAATAATTTGAGAAAATTAACAGGAGGCTTAATGTATGAAAAAAGTATTTAAACTTGAAGAGCTGGGCTGCGCCAACTGCGCATCCAAAATGGAGAGAGAAATCAGCAAACTGGCGGATGTAAGCAATGCATCGGTTAACTTTATGACACAAAAGCTCACCTTGGAATCGGACCAGGAAGTTTCAGAGGATACTGTGAAAGCTATTGAAAAGATAATAAAAAAAATCGAGCCCCATTGCAGGCTGAAAGTATAAAGGCAACAGGCCGCAAATGCGGCCGAAGGAGGTATAATGTCCAGAGCCCGAAAAACAATTGTCAGAATATCCATAGGTTTTGTAATTTTTCTGGCAGCCATATTTGCTCCTGTCTCAGGCTATTTTGAACTTGGAGCGTTTTTGCTGGCCTATTTTATAATAGGCGGTGATGTACTGTTCCGGGCAATAAGAAACATTGCCCACGGTCAGGTTTTTGATGAAAATTTTTTAATGTCCATAGCAACCATTGGTGCGTTTTTTGTGGGTGAGTATCCCGAAGGTGTTGCTGTCATGCTTTTTTACCAGGTGGGAGAGCGTTTCCAGGACTATGCGGTGAACCGTTCCAGGAAGTCCATCAGTGCCTTGATGGATATACGTCCCGACTACGCGAATCTCAAAAAGGATGGAGAATTGGTAACTGTTGATCCTGAAGAGGTGAAAATAAATGATGTCATTGCAGTAAAGGCCGGAGAAAAGATTCCCCTTGACGGAATAGTAATTGACGGCTACTCCATGCTTGATACCTCCGCACTGACAGGCGAGGCAGTACCCCGTGAAGTTACCGCAGGCAGTGAGGTTCTGAGCGGCTGCATAAACTTAAACGGCTTGCTCACCATACAGGTTACAAAGGAATTTGGAGAATCAACCGTGGCCAAAATTCTTGACCTTGTTGAAAATTCCAGCAGTAAAAAAGCTAAAACAGAAAACTTTATAACCAAATTTGCACGGTATTATACACCCGTCGTGGTAATAGTTGCCGCACTGATGGCTGTGCTTCCTCCCCTTCTGGTGCCGGGAGCCGCTTTTAATGACTGGATTTACCGCGCCTTAAACTTTCTGGTTGTTTCCTGCCCCTGCGCGCTGGTAATTTCCATACCTCTTGGCTTTTTTGGCGGAATAGGCGGAGCATCCAAGTCAGGAATCCTCATAAAGGGAGGCAATTACCTGGAAGCTCTGGCAGATGCCGAAATTGTAGTGTTTGATAAGACCGGCACCCTTACAAAGGGCACCTTTAAAGTAACTGAGCTCCGGCCTCAAAATATTTCAGACGACCAATTGCTTGAATTGGCTGCCTATGCAGAAAGCTATTCAAACCATCCCATATCACACTCGCTGAAGGCTGCCTACAACCTGGAGATTGACAGCTCCAGAATTACAGCGGTGGAGGAAATACCGGGTCACGGGGTCAAGGCGGTATTTGACGGAAAAGCCATATACGCAGGCAACCACAAGCTTATGCAAATGATGGATATTCCATACTATTCCGGAGAAATAATCGGAACGGCGGTGCACGTGGCTATTGCCTCCGAATATGCAGGCTATATTGTCATTTCCGACGAGATAAAGGAAGATGCCGCCCATGCCATAGCAAAGCTTAAGGCAAGCAATATCAAGCGTACCGTAATGCTTACGGGAGATGCAAAGATAGTAGGCGAGGCAGTGGCACAAAAGCTTGGGCTTGACGAGGTATATACAGAACTTCTGCCGGCAGACAAGGTCAGCAAGGTTGAAAATTTGCTTGAGGGAAAGTCCTCCAAGGGAAAGCTGGTCTTTGTGGGAGACGGCATAAATGATGCTCCGGTATTATCCAGGGCCGACATAGGAATTGCAATGGGCGGACTGGGTTCTGATGCCGCCATAGAAGCCGCGGATATAGTGATAATGAATGATCAGGTGTCAAAAATTTCTACGGCAATTTCCATAGCAGGAAAAACTCTTCGTATTGTCAAGCAGAATATTGCATTCGCCCTGGGAATCAAAGCATTAGTCCTGGTAATGGCAGCCTTTGGACTGTCCAACCTGTGGGAGGCGGTTTTTGCCGATGTGGGAGTGTCTATCATCGCTATCCTTAATTCTGCAAGGGCTTTAAAGACAAAAGAAGAGATATGATTAATCCCGCATAAGTACAAAAGCCAGGCGAAGGGAGCTCTTACAGCTCCCTTTGTTTTGCAATAAAAGAAGAAGATTTTACTTTACCAGCGTTTTATCGTGCCAAACAGACAATTTATCTAAGAAGGGCTTGCAGCTCTTTTATTTCCCGGTTTATATGTTCCGGCTCCGCCGGGCCGGACGGTAAATCGGTGAGAGCATATTTCTCCTTTAACTTCAGTACCCTGTAAACACTTTCATCCAGCCTGCCATCGCTGATCCTCCCATCCCGGGCCGCCTCCAGCAGTGCCTTTAAAACTGTTTCCTGATTTTCAAAGCCATGGCAGACCAGTACTATGTCTCCGCCGGCTTTTATTGACTTTACTGCCGACTCTCCCATATTGAAGTTCTCTGTTACCGCCCCCATGGTGAAATCGTCTGTAATCACCACTCCCTGGAAGTTCATGGTATTCCTCAGCAAATCGGTAATAATGGCTTTGGAAAATGAAGCCGGACTGCCGGCATCCAGCCTGGGCAGCAGGATATGTGCTACCATTACCGCATCTGCGCCATTGTCTATTGCATTCTTAAAAGGAAGCAGTTCAAAGGACTGAAGTCTCTCCAGAGTATGGTTCACTTTTGGAAGGCCTACGTGGGAATCCACCGAGGTATCCCCATGTCCCGGGAAATGCTTGACCACCGATATAACATTTTCAGACTGGATACCCCTCATTGTCTCAAGCCCCAATCCGCTTACCAGTTCCGGAGCAGTCCCGAAGGACCGGTCACCTATTACAGGATTTTTGGGGTTGCTGTTTATATCCAGTACCGGAGCAAAGTCCATATTGAAGCCGAAAGCACCCAGCTCCTCTCCCAGAATGCTCCCAATGCGGTAGCATATAGCCTTGTCCTTCTTATCTCCGATTATCTTATTGGAGGGAAATTTTATGAACTCCTGGGGGAGTCTCGAAACCCGTCCCCCCTCCTCATCCACAGACAGGAACAGAGGAATTTTCTCCTGTCCTGCATTAGCCTCTTTGAGGGAATTCAGCAGGGCTGACAACTGTTCAGAACTCTGAATGTTTTTTTTAAACAGTATAAAACCGCCTACGCTGTACTCTTCTATAAGCTGCTTTGTGTTTTCGTCGGGACTGTAGCCGTCAATACCGGCAATTACAAGCTGCCCCACCTTTTCTTCCAGTGACATGCCTGCAATTGCCGATTGTATTTTATCAAGGCCGTTATTTTGAGAATCAGTGCCAGACTGGCTTCCGGGCTGAGGACCTGCCTGTCCCACGCTGCCTATTGCTCCGGTATGGCTTGTCTGCGCGGGGGGCTTCTGTCCCCACTGTGCTCCCATATACTGCAGCAGCGTATAGGCCCCCAGAATCACTGCCGCCGTTATAAGCAGCCCAAGCAGACCTGATACCACCCCGGCTCTTCTTCTCTTTCTCTCCCTGTCTCTTCTCATTGCTCCTCCAGTAACTAGTGGTACAGTATTGCCTTCGTCCTCCGCCTTACCCTGCAAAGATTTTCCACTCCGGCAATATACGTTTTAGATGTTACAGACCACTAGAATATTACAGTATTGATGGAATCCGGCTGCAAAGTGATAGTCTCTCCGTTAAACCTGAAGGTTTTTTCAGTCATAAAGGGATTCTGAACTATCAGAATAATTGAACCGTCCGGATTTCTAAAGGCAACTGCAGTCCCGGCAAAATGACCTTTTATTCCAAGCCTTTTGGCTTTGGGTGTCACAAAACGGGCAAAATGCTTCATAACATAATATTCATAATTGTAATGTGCTTTTCCATCGACAGTTATCATGGAATTCTGTTCCCAGCCCCAGGTGCTTTTGCCCCTTGGAGGCAAGGCCATGTTCCAGTATACATATGCATTGACCCCGTTTTCCAGGTAGTGTCTGAATAACTCAAAAACATATTTTGCATATTCCCAGGTATTATTTCCGTCGCCGCATTCATTTTCACTCTGAATAAGCTTCTTTTCAGGGAAGCACTGGTGAGTGACCTGTACGGCATATTTGCCTGCCCATTGATAACTGACTCCTTCAATATAATTATACGCCATTTGGTCGTGCAGCACCAGATTGGCATAGTTGTTATACCTGGTGTAGGGGGCCCTTTCGTCGGTTTCAGGACAATTGAGCGTCCCCAGCCAGATTCTGGTTTCAATATTGTTTTCCTCAAATGCAGGACCCAAATATTTGACGATGAATTCCGCAAATTGTTCCCCCGTCCAGATGCAGGACGGGAACTTCTGGGAGGACACTGGTTCATTCTGAATATGGAGCTGACATATCCTTATACCCTCCTTTTCATATGCCTGAAGAAATTTGACCAGGTACAGTGCATAGGCCTTGAGATTTCTCTCTGTCCAGACCAGAGTCCCGTAGTTGTATGCTTTTGGATGTTTCATCCAGGTAGGAGGGCTCCAGGGTGATGCGAAAAATTTCATGTCCGGGTTGCGCCTTAGTGCTTCTTTTATATAAGGAAGAAGGTACAGCCGGTCCCTCTGGATTGAAAAATTCTCCATGGCATAGTCCCCATCCCACTCATTATGAGAATACCAGCTTTCTGCATAATCGCTGGCCCCGATGGGTATGCGGCAAAAATCAAAGCGCAGGCCGTCTGCTTCCCTGGAGAATAAATTATCATATACCGCCTTGCGTTCCGCTTCACCCAGTGAAAGCAGCGCCATTTGAGACAGCTCGTTAAAGCACCCTCCAAAGCCATCCCATTCCTGATGAACCGTACCGTCCAGAGCAAGTGTCGTATCCTCAGCTCCTGCCTTCTGCCCATATTGATACCACTGCTTTTCCATGGTTGATGTGAATATTTTCATAATGAACCTCCCTAATCGGATAAATTGAATTTACCTTATGTATTATTATATTTCCATAAAATCAGTACCCCCGGTATTTAACACATGTGATTTATGCATTAATTACCGGGGGCGAAAAATATCGTATTTATCAGGAACGCTGTCTAGCCTACTGTAAATGCCAGCTCCAAAGGCGCCTTTCCGCTCAGGCTTGTGCTTACCTTATCGGGCTGGCTTCCGCCAACAAACAGGGTGAAGTCGCCGTCTTCCACATAGCGCCTGCCCTCTTCGTCAACAATGGTCATGGCTCTTGAATCTATTTCAAAGCTCACGGTCTTCTGTTCCCCGCCTTTGAGGTGAATACGCCTGAAGGCGCAAAGGCTGTGGTGCGGAACCCTCACCGAAGCTTTCATATCCTTGATATAAACCTGTACGACTTCATCGGAATCCATGTTTCCTGTATTCCTTACATCCACATTGACTGTTATGCTGTCGCCATTTTTGATCTTTGAGCCTGAACAGGTGAGCTTGGAATATTCAAAGCCTGTATAGCTGAGACCAAAGCCAAAAGGATACAGTGCGTCCTGCTTCATGAACTTATAGGTCCTGTTTTCCATTGAGTAATCTGCAAATGGAGGCAATTCCTCCGTTGACTTGTAGAAGGTTACAGGCAGCCTTCCCGCAGGTGAATAATCTCCGAACAGCATTTCGGCAAAGGCCTGGCCTCCTCTGGAACCGGGATACCAGCACTGGACAATTGCAGCCGCCCTATCCGCCGCTTCTCCGATACTGAGCGCACTGCCTGATACGAGTACGACAATCGTGGGCTTTCCCGTCTCAAGAACAGCTTCCAGAAGTGTCCTCTGGGCCTCAGGAAGATTCAGGTCGGCCTTGTCGCCTCCCGCATCAAGGATTACAGTGCCCTGGTCATTTTGCTCTCCTTCCACAGATGCATCAAGTCCCAGGCACAAAACCACCGCATCACTTCTTTCAGCCGCGGCCACTGCCTCCTTAAGCCTGTCTCCGGGAAGGGCAAGGTCTTCTTCCCTGTTCATGTGGAGATGGCTGCCCAAGGCATACCATACTCGTGTTTCAGGTGACACCCTGTTTCTTATGCCGTCCAGAAGGGTTATGCTCTCCGACGGAGTGCCGCTGTAGTTTGCCAACAACGCCAGGTCACTTGCGGCATTAGGCCCTATAACAGCAATATTTTTTATCTTATTTGAATCCAAGGGCAGCAGACTGTCGTTTTTAAGAAGTACCATGGATTTTCTGGCCGCCTCAAGGGACAAGGCATTATGCTCCTTGCAGTCATTAACCTCGTAAGGTATGCTGTCATATTCACAGTCATCGTCAAACATTCCCAGCCTCATTCTGGTTGTCATAAGCCTGACTGCCGAACGGTCAATATCTTCTTCGGTTATCAGCCCTTCCTTCAAGGCCAGCAAAAGCAGCAGATACATATTTCCGCAGTTCAGATCACAGCCGCTCTTTATAGCCAGGGCAACCGATTCGGTAGGAGTCTTGGTAACTCCGTGTCCTTCGTGGAAGTCCTTTATTGCCCAGCAGTCCGAAACCACATGTCCGTCAAAGCCCCAGCCATCCCTGAGAATATCCTTTAAAAGCGTTTTGCTTCCGTTGCAGGGTTCCCCGTTGGTTCTGTTGTAGGCTCCCATAACGGCTTCAACCTTTGCTTCCTTTACAAGTGCCTCAAAGGCGGGCAGATAGGTTTCAAACATATCCTGCTTTGATGCAATGGCGTCGAAATGATGCCTGTCGTCCTCCGGACCGCTGTGAACTGCAAAATGCTTTGCACAGGCCGCTCCCTTGAGATGCTTTCCGCTTCCCTGAAGTCCCTTTACAAAGGCTACCCCAAGTCTTGAGGTAAGATACGGGTCTTCTCCGTAGGTTTCGTGTCCGCGGCCCCACCTGGGGTCTCTGAAAATATTTACATTGGGAGACCAGAAAGTAATGCCCTTATAGATGTCACGGTCATCCTTGCGGGAGCTTTCATTGTACTTTGCTCTCCCCTCTGTTGCAATCACGTCGGCGATTTTCTGCAGGAATTCATCATCAAAAATTGCCGCAAGTCCTATGGCCTGTGGGAAAACTGTAGCCACTCCCGCTCTTGCAACACCGTGAAGCGCTTCGTTCCACCAGTTGTACCTGGGAACACCAAGCCTTTCAACTGCCTGGGCATCGTATCTTAACTGTGCCGCCTTTTCTTCCAGTGTCATTCGTGACACAAGATCAATCGCCCTTTCCTTGAAGGACAATGCTTTATCCAAGTATCCCGGCTTATCCATATTTGTTATTCTCCTTATTAAATTTTATCAGTATACATTTTAAAGAAAGATATATTTTGGGGGCTGTTAAAAAATTTTGCTGCAATAATATTTTATATCAGGCACTCCCGGACTCAAGCCCTGCTATTATTGCATAAAATAATTTAACAACCCCTTCAATATGCTTGAATAAATTAACTGAAATAAATGTATTCAGCAACTTTATATATTTATTTTACTCAGAATTTCCAATTAAAAGAATATAATTTTATTACCTGTTTCATTACAAAATAGCACTATTGCTCAACCTGCAAACAATTTACCGTCCGGCAGCCGTCCTTTTGAGCTCCTGTACTATCCTTTTACGGCGCCTACCACAAGGCTGTCCTGTACCTTTTTGCTCATAAATGCGTATATTATCAGAGTGGGGATGGTTGCCACCATGAGACCGGCCCCGATAGGCCCCCAGTCGGTGGTGTACTGGCCGGCAAGGGACTGGATGCCCACGGTCAGGGTTTTGAATCTCACATCACTGATGAATACGACTGCAAACATCAGTTCATTCCAGGCCTGGAGGAAGGTGAATATGGTTACTGTTGCAATGGCCGGCCTCATCAGCGGCAGGATTATACTGAAAAATATCCTGTATATGCTGCAGCCGTCAATGCATGCGGCTTCTTCCAGTTCCCGGGGCAGAGATGCCATAAAACCCGAAAATATGAGTATTGCCATAGGTATTGCAAAGGCGGAATAAGGAATAATCAGCGCCCAATAGGAATTAACCATCCTAAGGCTTCTCAGCATGATGAAGATTGGAAGCAGAGCTGAGTGAAGAGGCACTGTCAAGCCAAGAATAAAGAAGGAATTCATTTGCCTTCTTATTTTGAATACCATTCTTGTCAATGCATAGGACGCCATCACAGACATAATTACCGTGAGCAGGATGGTGGCTCCCGTCACTATTACACTGTTTAAAAAATAATGTCCCACGTTGCCGCCCATCAACGCATTGCTGTAGTTTGACCAGAGCCATTTGGTGGGAAGGCCTATGGGGTTTTCTCCAAACAGCTCGGAGTTGTCCTTCAGAGAAAAGGTAAACATCCAGTACAACGGAAACAACTGAACGAAGGCTACCAATATGAGGAAAACATACATAAGTATACTTGACACGGAGCGTTTTGAACCGCTTACTGCTGTTATTCTGCTCATCTTTCAGCACCCTCCCTTTCCCTGAACAGGAAGCCTACCAGAATGGACAGGACAAAGCATTCCAGAATGACGAATATAGCCATTGCACTGCCGTAACCATACTGATTTCCCTTAAATATCGTGCTTACCATGTACGTACCTATAACTTCACTGGCGTGGGCAGGTCCCCCGCCTGTCAAAACATATACCAGGTCAAATACCTTAAGTGCACCTGTAACAGCAAATATAACCGATACATTGAGAACAGGCTTCAGCATGGGTATGGTTATTTTCAGGGATGTATTCCACCAGGAGGAGCCATCTATTACTGCGGCTTCAAAAACATCGGTGGAAATGGATTTAATTCCTGCGTACAGCAGCAGCATATGATAGCCTATATACTGCCAGATTATGGGAATGAAGGTTGCACCCAATGCTTGTTTGGTGTCACCCAGCCATTCCTGGGTCCAACTGTCAAGACCTATCGAACGCAGCAGCAAATTCAGAATACCGTAGTCGTAATTATATACTTTCATCCAGAGCTGTCCGATAACAACCGTGGAAATGATAACCGGAATAAAATAAATGGTCACAAAACTTTTTTCAAACTTGACCCCCTTGGCCAGAACCAGTGCCAGAAACAGTGAAATGGGGAGCTGAATAAACACTGAGGCAGCCGCCAGAATCAAGGAGTTTATTGCCGCTTTAATAAATATGGGATCAGAAATGAGTCCCTTATAGTTGGCAAAGCCAATAAATGTACCCTTACCGAAGCCCGACCAGTCCTGCAAACTATAATAGGATGACATAACAATCGGTATGATAATAACCGCAATAAACATGACCAGGGCCGGAAACAGGAAAAATATTATGGCTTTCTTATTACTCAATACCCTATCCACAAAACTCACTTCCTTCTTTTTAAATATTTTTACTTCCTATTTTTGCAATACATGGATCTCGGTTAAGATAATAGGCGCCCCTTTGCAACCGGTAATTTGACAGGTAATCAAACGGGCGCCTTTGACTTTTGTGAATCTGTCAGGACTATTTGCCCTATTTGCCGTACATTGTCTGCAGGCTGTCCACAAACTGTTCCGGCGTTTTAGTTCCCATGAAAAGCTCCTGTAAAGCATTCAGATAAGTCTCGGTATCCTTGCCTGCAAGGAGAGTATCCCACCAGATGGTGAAGCCTTCCGCATCCTTTGTCAGATTAACAACTTCAACAAGTGTGGCAGGCAGCTTGCTCTCATCAACGCCTTCAGACTTCCAGGCAGGCATTGATGCTCCGGCCAGGTAGGATTCCTTTGCAAAGTTTTCTGCAAAATACATTTGGAACTTGACAGCCTCGTCCTTGTTCTTGGTATTTGCACTAACCATTACCGCATCAACTGCTCCGCCGGTAAATTGCTTTGCATTTCCCACACCGTTTGGTATTGCAGGGAAGGAGATGACCTTGATCTTGCCGGCAACCTTAGAATCCTTGGCATCTGCCTTTCCTGCCGCCCAGCTTCCCTTGAACATCATGGGTACTTTTCCGTCATAAAAAGGAACTTCAGCTTCGTCATTTGAAACACCCGCGGCACCTTTTGAAAATGCGCCGGCATCTATAAGTTCTTTGAATCTCTGCGCTGCATTCAGGAATTCAGGGTCCTTGAAAGAGCCTTGCTTAGTGAGGGTTTTTACTATCTTGTCCGGCCCTGCCGCCCTCAATGCCATAACATCAAAATACATGGCTATGGTCCATTTGTCCTTGCCTGATACGGCCATAGGAGTTATGCCTTTTGATTTGAAGGCTTTTACAGCCGTGAGGAGTTCCTCATAGGTTGCAGGTATTTTTACACTGTTCTTTTCAAACAGCTCGGAATTTACGAATAAAGCTCCTGCTGCCAGGAAAAAGGGCATTCCGTATATTTTTCCGTCATAGGTCAGGTTGTTGAATGCACCGTTGACCAGCTTGCTTCTGGTCTCTTCTGTTATATAGCTGTCTATTGCCAATACTGAATTTGAATCAATAAATGGTTTGGAAAAACCACCGCCCCAGGTTGAGAATAAATCCGGCAGTTCATTTGCTCCCGCCATAGCCTTGATTTTGGTCTTATAGGCTTCGTTTTCATTTGTGTCAACAGTGATTTTTACATTTTGATTGGCCTTCTGGTAATCATCAATTACCTTTTTGGCGGCGGGAGTAAAGGGGTCTACTGCTCCGCCCCAGATGTGGCTGAATTTCAGTTCCACCGGTTGACCTGCGCCTGCCGAAGCAGTACCGGCGGCATTGCTGTTGGTGGCATTACCCGTATTACCCGCAGGTTTTCCACAGGCCGTCAAACCCAAGGTTACTGCTCCTGCAAGCATAAATGCCATTCCTCTTTTAACCAGCATTTTGTTCATCGTTATTCCTCCTTGAAATAATGTTACGGTTAATAATACTAGGTAATAGTATCTAAGGCAGCCGTAAGATGGTTACCTTTTGTTGTGCAATATTATTACTTTTATAACTCCTTTTTATAATACTTTTATAAACATTTCTTAAAAAGGTAAGCTATTCTTGATATCTCTTGATGCACAAATGGTATAATAACAACAATATACAAAACTATTATCCGCAAAATATACGGAGTTATATATGAAACCCATTATGAATATTATGGAAAGACCAAAATCCGTTTGAATAACTTTTTTTATATTGGCCATGTTAATACTGGCCTGTTAATTAATACAAAAGTTATAAAAAAGAATACCAGGAGGATTTAAAATGAGCCAGGATATCCCCGTAAAATGTCCCAACTGCAGCAGCAGCACTTTCTTAATCAAATATGAAGCCACATATGTTTATTCATATAATATTGATTCCGATGCTCCCGGTTTAAAAAACACCACCGGGTTTCTTCCATTTATGTTCGATAAACGCGAGCAGAAGGACGCCCGGCAGTACCTGGAATGCCAAACCTGCGGCAGACAATTTCCATATTATCTGGACGTGGACGGCAAAACCGGCATTGATGTGCTTAATAAAACTGTTAAAAATATATAAAATTTTGTATTTATTACCAATTTTAAAGGAATTTGTATAAAAATGTAGAACTCATAAATAGAGGTTAATTCTATTCTAAAGGGGACCTATTATGAGTATATATAGTAAAATTTGCAATGTACTTGTTTTAACGAATCCTAAAGAGTTGGTCGAAAAATATTCCGAAGAAATCCGAGAGAAGATTTTAAGCAGCAATTATATGAGAATCCGAAAAATAATTATTATCGTTCTTGTGGTGGACAGCACTCTACTTTTAACGGATTTCCTTTATTTCAGAAATATCTGGCCTCATATTCCATCCTACAGAAGCTTATTCTATCTGCATCTGACTTTGTTTCCTCTCCTTGTTTTCTATCTGGCTCTTTACCAGGCAAACAAAAAAAAACGTCACATTTACAGACATATAAATTTGAGTTTTATTATCACGATGGTTGTCTGGTCAGAGATATTGAGCCTGAACGCTCAATCAATTCACGGTCAGATTTCGGCATACCTGATAGCGGTATTTTCCCTGTCGGCTTTGATTACCCTGACTCCGGTTCAATTCCTGCTCCTCCTCCCATGTTCATTTATGTCCTTCACCCTGGGTCTGATCATCATCTGTGATTCCCAGCCTGTAGTATACGGCCATATAATCAATTCCTTCTGCATGTGTATTGTTGCCCTGTTCGTGTCCAATATAATGTATTCTACCTTTTGCGGACATGTTATAAAGGAGCAGATAATAAATGCAAAAAACGAGGAAATCGCCTTACTTAATAACGAATTAATCCTGAAAGTAAAGTCCCAGACTGATGAGCTGGTAAAGATGAATACCAGTCTCGAATTGGAAAAATTAAGGGTGTCCCTGTTTGCAAACATATCCCATGAGTTTAAGACTCCCATTAATGTGATTTTGTCGGCAGAACAGCTTATGGAGTATAAGTTGAAGGATGAGAACGCCAGGATTCCGGCAGCCGCAATAAAAAAATGCATGTACCCGATAAAGCAGAACTGCTACAGACTGATACGGCTTGTATCCAATATAATTGACATTAATACCATCGACTGTGGAAATATGAGTCTTACACTTGAAAACAGAAATATTGTAAAGACTGTAGAGGACATAGTTCTGCCGGTGGCCCACTTTGTGAGGAATAAAAATATTTCTTTGATTTTTGATACCGAAATGGAAGAAAAGCTAATTGCCTTTGATCAGGAAAAAATAGAGAGAGTCATATTAAACCTTTTGTCAAACGCATTAAAATTCACACCCCCCGGAGGTGCCATCAGCGTGAATGTCAGCCAGAGAAACAGCAGTGTCATAATATCTGTACGTGATACGGGGATAGGCATACCCCCTGAGCTTCACACAGCCATCTTTGACAAGTTTGTCCAGGTTGACAGGTCCTTTACCAAGCCCTCGGAAGGAAGCGGCATCGGCTTGTCCCTTGCAAAGTCCATAATAGATCTGCACATGGGAAAAATCCATGTAAACAGCCGTTTGGGAGAGGGCAGCGAATTTGTGGTGGAACTTCCGGAGTACACTGTTAATGAGGTCAAGGCAGAAGGTTCCTCAGATGAACACGAAAGAATTGAGAAAATAAAGATAGAGTTTTCGGACATATATCTATAAGTCATATACATATTTTTTGAAGCATGATGTCAGCTCTATTATTCAGAATATATTTTTTATATAACGTACTTTGACACCGTCTATCTTGGAACAAAGCAGACCGCGGCTCCCGAGCAGTTCGGCTATGGGCAGACAGGCCTCAGACGGATATTTATGCCCTGGGAATCCTGCTGATTTTTCTGGTGACAGGAAGCTATGACAAGTCCGATCTGGACGCACTGCTGTTGACTGCATTTTTGTCAACCTTGGCAATATCCTTATATTTTGTCATATCCTTTGATGTTCCTTCGGCCAGGGTCTTTTCAGCCAGCAGTATGGCCTTGAGCGTCAGCACAGCCCTATCTTCCCTGATAATCAAGCCTTTTGGATTGAATTTGTTGTTTCCGGTTCCTTTTGCAATTTCCAGTCTCTTTGTAATTCCAAGGGCTTTACTGCAGGAATCGGTGCTTTTTACATCAGCAAAATTATCGGTGCCTGCTGTATCCAGCCTTAGTGCATTTATCAGGAAAGAGATGAATTCACCTCTGGTCACTTTTCCTGCAGGATTGAACTTATCCGCGGCAGTTCCGGTTTCGGTAAAGCCGGTAAACGAGCGCCTGATAAAATATGTGGATTCCCTGGAGCCTTATTTCAAAGAGCCAGAAAAAGTTGATGGAAATCTGATCAAAATCAGACTGCTGGAGTTTTTATATGATCTTGCCGCCACAGATGAAAACCTGATGCAGCAATTAATGCAGTTAAAACATCAGGTACGCTCAGATATTCCGCAAATCGTTGAAGAAAATATTTTAAATCCGGTTTCTCTGAATGACTTGGCATATTTGTCCGGCAGAAGCCTCTCCAAGAAGCCTCTCCAGCTTCAAAAGAGATTTTCAAGCCATATAATATGCCCCCTATCATTGGATCAGAGAAAAAAGATTGGATCGGGCGAGGGAGCTTCTGAGGAATACTTCCATATCGGTTACGGACATCTGTTTTATGACAGGGTTTGAAAACATTACTCCTTTTTCGAGAGCCTTTAAGGAGCGCTACGGAAGCTCTCCAATTTCATGTAAGCAACAGTATAGTTTCACTTAGTATCATATGAACAAGGATACATCCTGCTCCCCCATGTTGCAGTGTTCCCTCCGGCTATCGTACGAATAGCATTAAGCTGCCGCCTTATGAGCAATTACTAGAGAGCATAAAGCAAATATTCCGTGGGCACTAATGGATATCCATAGTAGCGCAGGTAAAAGTGATAGGAAGGATCGAATTTATCAATGATGCGGGCCAATTTCCAGAGATCTTTGTGGTTATGGTAAGCACTAAGTGCCAGCTTAGGGTGATTCTCCTGAATTTTCTTTTGGCATCCCAGCAGGGCCTGTTCTTCACCGCCCTCAATATCCATTTTAATAAAGGTAACCGGCGTATCAATGTCGTCATCAACCGTGACTGTTGGGACCTTAATTGTGCCTTGTTCCTTGAGCGTATATACGGATGAAACGACATCGCTGGAGATATAAAGATTACCAGACTTGTCGCTTACCCCTTTTTTATTTACAATAACATTTTTTAATTTAAAAAGTTCAATGTTTTTTTCAATAAAATCTATATTTTCTTGTGAGATATCATAACAATATATCTTTTTATAGCAGTCCGAACCAAACCTTTTTACATAGTCCACCATCGTATCACCGATATATGCGCCAATATCGACAAAGACTTCGTCTTTGCTGCAGCGAATCAGATCAAAATCAAAATACTGATGAAAGAGCTTTTCCTGTATTTCAACGATTGGCTTATAATTTGAGGAAAGCCAATAACTAAGAATAACCAACAACACTTTTTTTGATCGGTAGTCATGCAAACGAGTGTACAGCCACTCAAAATCCTGCCTATGCTCCACCAAGTTCTGAGCGCGATTGTTTGCTAACTCATAGATTCCGCTTTCCGGTCTGATTTTACCCCATAGGTAGTCATATTTATTGTAGTAATCTATTGTTGCGGTATAATTTGATATGTCTGTATCTTTGAATAAACGGAGGTTTCTTATAATGTCATCCGTTATCTGAGACAAGCTGCAACCTTTAATATAATCCATTAAATATCCGAATTCCTTATCAATCTCGTTGCGTAAATTGTCATCGGCCGCTTTAAGGATTACCGGCGTTTCCAGTGATTCCTCTAACATTAATTCACTACCCAGCAACATATATTCCTTATATAATATATGAAATTATTGCGCCCTTGTGCTTGGGCTTGAAATAATCTCAAAAAGCACAGTATAATAAATCGGCATCTATATTCACCTAACTTGCCAAGATAAAGTGACAAACCTGTTTTTCAAGAAATGGCTTCAAAATTCAGTGTCTTCTTTGTTCTTAAAACGCCGAAAGCCCTTGATTTTCAAGGGTTTTTGGACAAATTATGGCCAGACTGTCCGAAAAGTAACCACACCAGCACCTTTAAAAGCCGCTATGATATAATTTATTGTATCAAGTTTGAGTGCAGGTGGTGCTTAATATGAAATATATCAAAGGGCAAGAGAAATCACAGTTG
>NZ_MZGX01000008.1 GCF_002051585.1 Ruminiclostridium hungatei
AACCGCCAGAGAAGTGTTTTTCCGAGCAGTACGGCTCTTTTAAAGGCACTATATCTGGCAACATTTGAATTGACAAAGAAATGGACGGGTACCCTTCGGGAATGGGGTATAGTGCATAACGAACTGGCGATCATGTATCCCGGACGTCTGAGCTAGATTGGCCGCCAGCCTTGACAACACTCCCATCAGATGCTATTTTTAAGATAACCGAAGGCGATGAAAACCAATTTTCTGTAATCGCCTGCTCGGTTTATAAAGTGTAGCATTTGCCAAGAGCGTAATCAAGGCCACGCCGCTTCGCGGTGGCTGGTTTCTGCACCTCTGGCTCCAAAAACCAATTTTGCTATCGTCACAGAGAGCGATTTACAGAAAAAATCTCACAGAGCCCCAGGTATCTTTTGTCCGGTAAAGGAATTATGGATTGCTGACAGTACACCCGGCTGCCTGAAATAGTCAATAGTATCCTCCGGCCTAGCCGGAGGTTTTTCTTTAACGGTCGTAGCCCTTATTTACTCGCCATGCCTAAAGGGGTTGGCACGGTCTGCCACACGCGACAGGCTTGTTACTTGCTACCGTAAACGGGCGGCCTTCCTCTAACGTAAGCTAACCGTTTAATTCATCTTCTTTTAATTGTCTTTGTATATATTTAATTCTTTTTGCATCTTTCCCAGCAGTGTCTACGTGATATCCTCTACACCAAAATTCTCTGTTCCTATATTTAAATTTCATATTACCCCATTGCTTGTATATCATAAAGCTACTTTTACCTGAGAAATCTCATAAAGTTTGATATGCTGATTTTTGGTGGTATTTCTACCAGCATATGCACTTTGTCTGGGCCTACCTCTGCCTCTATTATATTTACCCCTTTCCATTTTACATAGCTACCTAAAATTGCACCTACCTTTTCTCTTTTCCTATTAAAGAGAACCTTTCTCCTGTACTTTGGCGCAAAGACTATATGATATTTGCAGTTCCATTTGGATAACCTCCTTTAACTTTCCGGCAGTTCCTTGCTCCACCAACATGCACTAGCTAATAGACTTGCTGGCCGACCTGGCGGTACATTCTGAAATAGCATCTAAGAAACAAGCATAGTCAATACCACACGTTTTACGTGTGGTATTCGTTAACAATAAAATCCTTGAAAGAGTTAGCCCCGCCAAAGTTTTTGACATACTCAGCTAATTATTATTTTTTTACACTTCATTTTAATAAGAGTACATGGAAAGCATATAATGTTTTGCTCAATATGGTTATCCTCCATTTTTTTTATATAACCATATCCCCAAGTCCATCTGCTATTACTTTCTTCATATCTCTCAATAATAAACGGACTAACTTGTTTATATGTGATTGTATGCAATTTTTTCTTCTGAGAAGTTTTTATTTGTATGTCTACATCACATAAGTATTTCTGATTTGAAAAGTAGCTTTTAACTGATAATCCAATAATTTCTGAATCATGTAAAAATTCATTATTCACTAAAAGTGATACAAATTTCTTTGAAAGTTTATCTTCGCACTTTTTGTATTCATCTTCAGACCTAGAAATAAACTCATCAAATACATTATCTTCAAATCCATTATTATTTTTTATTGAATCTAATAATGCAGTAAATGCGTTACTGATATCCACCAAGTATACCTCCTTTAACATTTATCATTTCCTTTATAATTTTTACAAAAAAACTTATGGACACGCAGCGTTAAATGGTATGGTCCACCAGAAAGGAGATAATAATGAAGGTATAAACCGAACTACCCTGTGATCAGCATTTTCATTCCAATCCCATCCCATGTCCTTTAGTTCATTTTTTACTTCCTTTGGAGGCTCTCCCACAGAACCATTTACTTTTGTACTTGTAAGCCTGTCAAGCTTCACTGTTGAGCTTGGTTCGGCGTAACTATATTTACTTTATTGGTTGCATTAAAGGTTATATCCTTCGGCCTGTTATCCTCATCAAAAGTAAATTGTGTTTTGAAATTAGACCCGTTTACAAGCTCTGAAAACTGTTTAATATTTCCCCTCTGATCATAGACATAATACATTATATTTCCTTTGGAATTTATTGTAAATGTTGCTGAAAAGCCCGTGCTTCTGACCTTCATTTTTCATAACACCGGGATTGGTGCCGATGTATCTGATGTGCTCTGCATTTTTGTTAGGGGTACTCTTGTAATTTACCCCATTGAAGCGCTGTTTGTATATCAGTACTGATATGAGGATCACCTGCCTTGAGTAACATTTGGGTATAAAAAAAATAACCCTATACGTTATAATTAACTAAGTAGAAGATATTTTAACAATTATATAATCGTGTATTAAAAAATAAAAAATGTCACTAAATAACATCTTAACTTTTTTGAGATATCAGAACTCCCTTGTGAATCTGTTATTTCATAGATATAAATTACCACCGCTTGTATATTTTCAAATTCATTACATATTAAAATTTATTGATTATTGGTAACAATAATAATAGCTTTGGAATAATATCAGCCACCATATTTCCTGTTGCTCCGCTCATACTCCCAATAATAAATGTTTTCAAGTCAGTAATTATCCCCGGCTTTTTTTCCCTTGCATCATATAGCAATTTGTATATTTTTTCTGCATCCTCATCACTAATACCAGTCTCGATTTTTTCTTCTATAAGATTTAATGCAGACAGTGCTATTTCGCTATCATGATATTTTTCGACAAGGGTTTTCATAATATTATTTGTCTCTTTTGAATTACCAAACGCTTGGCCAATAATACCATACAAATTTGTTATCTCGTTTTCTAATGATAGTATTCTATTACCATAGTGATTTTCCGTAAGTTGAAATATCCTTCGCTCTTGTCTTAATTCCATTTCTGCTATTTCAAGTTTATTTTTTAATCGCAAAACTTCCATTGGATTTTCTAAAAACTCTTCAGGTTTCATTTTCCCTGATATAACCATACCATACTCTTCTAGTGTTCTTTCAATAATTTCTTGTTCACCTTCAGGAGGATCTATAATCATCCTGACTTTTTTATCAAGTTGCTCAATTGTAATTTTGACTTCCATATACGGATATTTCTGTCTGAGTACTTCACTAAAATATTCTAAGATAGCTATTCCGGCTTGTTTATGTTCAGGTAGAAATACAATTGACTTAATAATTCTATTATTTTTTTCATACTCTGATGAATAAAATATCATCGTACTTTCATCTGTATTGTCATTTTTAGTCTTTCTAAATTCATCTATATTACAAATGCAACGATCAAGTCTAGCCATAGTAAAATCTGCGCCATCTAACTTTGCATAAAGCAAGTTTGCATTTGAAAGGACAGCATTAATAAAATTGGTATTCCTTAAATCAGCTCCTATAAATATTACCTCTTGAAGCGAGGCATTCTGGAGTGTTGCATCTCTTAAATCTGCATCTCTCAATTCTGTGTACAAAAGCTTTGCATCTGTTAAAATTGTATTTCTGAAATCTACAGCATTAAGTTTTAATAATGATAGATCAGCTTTTGCAAAATTCAATCCACTAAAATTATATCCTGTAAAGTCAATACCTAAATTATTCTCTGTACGTGTTTTTGACAACAGTCGTGCTACACATTCTCCAGAACGTGAATCTAATAATGTATCCGGATTTAAATCTCTATACATATTCCATGCATTCGCACCTTTATAAATTACTTTTTCAATATCTTCTGTTGACATATAACCCTCGCAATGACTTTTATTTTAATTATACCACCAACATACAAACAATTTATATATATTATGTATTATTTTCTAATAACTTACATAATATTACCACTTCATCTTATAGTTATCTTTGATTAAATTAGTTACTTCACCAAGATAATTATCGATTTCAATATCCTTCTTCTTCATACACTCAACCCCCAGCTTTAAACATCTTGATACCATTTCAAAATCTTCTTGCTGCTCCTGATTAGAGATAGTTTGAATCAGGTTAAGTGTTGAATACATTGTACCGGCAGAAACCTTCCCTATCTTCATAAGCATCTTTACTATTCTGTTAACTTGGGGTTCCAGAGCATCCTTCAGCTCCTCCCGGACAATTTCTCGTATAAGATGAGTGTCCTCCTTATAGCTGTCTATTGTCAAGCCCTTTTTGACATATTCACGGACAATATCAGATACCGTTACATTTGTACGTCCAGCAAACTTTTTAAGTTCCTTCATGGTACCAGCTTCAAAACGGATTGATCTTTTGTTTTTATCCTCACTTGTCCTCTTAGCTTCCATTCGCTCTTTCCTCCTCAAGTTTTCTCAGGGACAAAAAAATAAGAGCTGCGGTATTCGAAGCTCTCACTTTGTCCAAATTAGTATTACTGACTTTTATCAGACCTGTGTAATTATTATTTTGGGTACTTACCTTCGGTTATGTCACTTGCCATTTTTATTATTTCAATATACCTTAGTATTTCGCTTTTTACATTCTCTGCTATAAGGAAAATCATTTCCTTCGAATCTTTGTCTGTATGGTAACTTGTGAAGCAGTTGTAGTAACTTTTTCTATCGCTGAATTTAATATTAATTGGAGGGATGCCCTGCTTCATCAGTTCAAGGTTTAAAATAAGCCTGCCGGTTCTTCCATTACCATCTATGAACGGGTGAACAGCTTCAAAATCCAGATGAAACTTTGCTACTTTTGTTACAATGTGTTCATCAGTATTTTTTGTATACACATTTAATAATTGTTCCATTTGCAATGGTACCAAGTAAGGCTGTGGTGGTGAATGCACAGCACCCATGATCATTACAGGCAAACGCCTGTACACTCCCCTGTTCTCCCTCTGCTCCATCAAGACCAGGCTGTGAATGTCCTTGATTACTTTTTCAGTTAACGCTTCCTGCTTCTGTACCAATTCTTCTATAAATAAATAAGCCTCTTTATGTCCAATTACTTCAAAATGCTCCTTAAGTGATTTTTCTCCGATTGTTAACCCTTCATTTATTATCAATGCCGTCTCTTGCAATGTGAGGGTATTACCTTCAATAGCATTTGAATTATATGTGAAATTGATCAGGAACTCTTCTCTGAGTCTAGTGACTTCACTTTTTGTGAGAGGTCGGTAACTATTCAGCTCTTTAAGCAAAGCATCAATTTCAGTTAACAATTCCTTCAACTTTCCCACTGAGAATTCCTCCAATCAAAACTTAGATTCATTTTATTTATATAATTTATTATATAAGATTTTTGCACTTAGGTTAAACTCTTATATCGTATATTATATCTGCTTTCCCGGCTTTTGTCACCCGAATTTTCCCATACCACCCGCTGCCAGCTTCGCTGGCAGGCTGTTTTCTGTCAGGTGTGTCACCCGACTATTCCTGCCGTACATATCCGCCCCCAAAAGCGCGTTTTTTGTACGGAATTTGCGGGATTTCTTCCCATACCCCTGTTTTTTCAGGGTAAAACTCCGCAGAAATGATACTGAAAAAGAAAAATTTCCTCATTTTCATATCCCTCACTCCTGCATTGCCTCCTCAAGCTCATCAACATCCTGCGGTTGCGCCTGACCGTTTTGGACTTCATTACTCATTTTTTGGTACTGCTCAGCCCGATGCAGATTTATAAGCTCCAGCTAGGTATTTTCTTATTTTACGTTCCCCAATTAATACTTTTTATTAGATACCAGTTATCTTCCAATTTAATAATATCTTCATTGGTATGTTTTTCGTTCTTTGAATAACAAATGTCAATCCCATAACAACATACTTCATCTGAATCGTAAAACATAGTAAATGATATATCATTATCGTAATGATTTTTACTTATGATAGAATCACTTACATTGCTATTAAATTTAAAAATAGCTAGTTCCAATTGTTCTGAAATATCGCTAATCGGTTGCTCTCCACCATAATTAGTACCATCTAGAGTAATATTTTGAATTTTATTATCGTAGATCTGTATGTCTGTAATTGATGAGGGGAGACTTTCAATTTCCTTTGCTACATTTATAAATAACTCCCGATTTAATTTAAATCTTTCTTCGTCTTTTATTTCTTGTGTAGATAAAATCGAACTTGCTTTTTTTCAATCCCGCCAATTTTATTTGTATCATATAAGTAGTCAACAAGAAAACATCCAAATATAACAAGCATTATAAGCACTACAGAACCAATTGAGAATAAAACACCGGTCTTTTTCATATTGACTACCTCATATGTATTTATTTCCAAACTATTGTACGTTTTAATATATATTATACTGGGAAGCAATTCAAGTTTAATTTTATCGAACTAACCAGCTTCCAATGTTCAAAATTATTGCTTCTCAAAATTCTTATTTTGCGTCTGAAATTTGGACATAAAAATACCGCAAGTTCAGTTAACTGAAATGTGCGGTGAAGATTGATTCTTGACATATGAAAGTACGAATGAAAATTATGTTTTATATAATAATTATTTAATGTCCTCATTAAAAAGTATAGAATATTTTATTTCATTATCCTTAATCATTCTTCTTATAAATAGATTAAGGTCATCTAAATTTTTGTAATTGTTTTTCTGATTTGTTATACCCTGGTTTGGAAAACTCTGCTACAAAAGCGATATGAATAGGATGATTCATCGGAGTCCCATTCATTAACCACTTATCTTTGTATTTTAATTTAATAGTCATACAATGATTTATCCACGCTTGCTATGAAGCTATATTTAAAATTCTTTGATATATGTTCAAAGTTACGCCCCCATATATAGTAAAATCCAAACAGATTCACAGTTCAAACAATATCGGTTTAAAGGTGAATTCATTACAAATAATGCTACATCTAGAAGATTACTATGTCAAGTTTCATTCCTTACCGCGATTGAGTCAATTTACTGTAGGGAATTGAAGAACAAAAAAAATCCTGGATTTACTTTCGTGCCATATTTACTTTAACGCCCTTTACAACAAACATCTCCCATGTGGTTTGTCAGCCTGCGTTTGTCAGCCTGTGTGGCGTCCGTCATGTGAAGTTGTGCTTCGTAGTTTCATGAAAGCAGACAATTGATTATCAATCGCCTGCTTTCAATAGTTTATTCTGTAACTTTAACGGTACAACTTATCGATTTAATTCCATTAACTGTCTGTACTACATCTACAGATGCACCCTTCTTTAAAGCAGTGGCAATTTTAGCAATGTACAAGCCAGTCTTCTTGTCAGCTGTAACATTAACAGTCTTATTATTGTACTTAACTGCAACAGTAGCACCCGGCTCTGCTACACCAATAACAACCTTTGTACCGGCATACATCGCAACAGGTGCTGCTGGTTTTGGAGTTGTTTTAGGAATGTAATCGTTTGTGTTTACAATCAGAACACAATCGGTATATGCGTTATTGAGAAAATTACAACTAACATAAAGTGTATATGTACCCGCTTTTGGAAGGGTGATAATACTACCAGGTTCTTCTTCTCTATCAGTCTGAAAAAACTTGACCTCATTTCTTGCAACTCTCAAAGTATCGACTGCCCCCACTGCATACCGAACTCTCATTCCAATTGAATCTTTAAGTACATTAGATATGTGAAGATCGACTGTACCGTCTTTATTTACAGTCGCTTTAGTTGGCTTAGCAATGTAACTGGCAGGTGTAAAAGACGCATAGAAATTGTATTTAGTAGGATTACCAAACCCAGTTTGCCCGTAGCAGCTAATATAGATAGATTCACCTTTATTTACCGGTATCCCACCCAACTCCCAACCACCTTTTTTACGCATTATTTCACTCTTCCACAGAACATTTGACTTAGAAGCATTCGCATAGATGTAAGCATACCCAGTAGATAAGTTTACTGAGTTTGATGTTACACTACCCCCCAAGAAGAAAAACCCATCTTCCTTAAAAGTAACTTTAACTAAGTCACTCTCTCCATGTTCTTCTACATCTCCTGACATAAATGGCTTACCATCTTCAAGTGCATAGTCTTCAAGCTTCTTGTTGTTCATACCCAAATGAACCACACCATCATTTGAAGTCTCCACATAATCCTTGATGGTCTTTGTAGCAGCACTTGCCGACATAGTAGGAAATACTCCAATCACCATTGCAAATACCAACATTACAGTTAAAAACTTCTTTACTCTTTTCATAATCCCCCAATTCCTTTCTTTGGTTGTTAGAGTTGCGTAAGTCTACGTATAATGAAGAGAGCTTAATTTATGTGCAGGTTCTGCACGCCATATTGTATAATTTGTAAGTCTAGACATTCCTTAAAACACAACCTAGTCTTACATAGCTAATTATAATGAAATAAAGTTACTTGTCAACATATCCCATCCCACCGCAATATTCAGTTTTCAATGTCCAGTCTTTCCTTTATTTCCGACTCTTTCTATTCAAATTGCGTCCTAAAATGGGCAGTAAAAAACCGCATTTTCATTTACTGAATATGCGGTATAGAAATATATAAAGATATCGCTCCAACATTACTTCATATTATGCTTATATATTCGGAACGGAATCTTCGACAATAACAAATCTGCGGATTCTTTAACAGTATACAAGCTTGTATCAATGTTTAGGTCATATTGAATATCTTTCTCTGCAATCTTATCTTGTTCAGAAGATTGATTTTCTCTTCTATCTCCACGTGAAATATTCCGTTGCCTACATATATCTAATGGGCAGTGGATATCAACCATTTTTAATGGATACCCTTTAAATATTTCTTTCAATACTTTGTAATGTTCTTCCAAGCCAGAAATATTCATAACTAATCCATCGATAATCACATCTTGGCTCTGTTCCGAAAAACTACGTGCCGCATAATACATTGCTATGATGGCATTTGCATAGTATACAGGAATGTCCGCAGCCCATTCAGGAATTGTTTCTTCAAACAAATCAAAGCCTAACACAAAAAACATATTAGTCTTGCGTGCAACGATTTCATTTATTATTGAAGTCTTTCCTGAACTTGTTAATCCATTTAGAAATACAATGTTACCATAATCGCTCACTGTTATACCTCACCTTATATAAATAATATCTAGCTCGTAATTGCCAACGATACCGATTAACAGAACGCATTTATAATACTACATCTGGCACGTTTCTACGTCAAGTTTCAATCCTTACCGCTTCCACATACAAGGCATACATATATGTAAGCAGTCTTGTTTTCTTTAATAAACACGTCATGGCTTTTATAAATATATGGCTTTACTCCGCATTCGCAATTTTCCAGAAAGGCGTTGATTCTCTACTAATTTAATATCATTTTGAACAGTTCTACAATAAATAACATTCATTATCATCCGCAAAGTTTGCTTTCATGAAACTATAGATTCTGTTAAATTCATTCATATTTCTGGAAGATACGACTGAACCCCTATCAGAAATATATAAGAAATCTTTGAGGCACGAAATTAACCCTTGTCTGACCCACTGAGCTATGAACCCCCTGAAGCTGAATTCTTCTTCATCAGGCATTTCCCTTAGAGACTCACTGAATAGATAAGTATTTGTCTCTGAACTCCCGCTATCATCAGCATTCATGTAATAGAAATTTTCTTTAGTTAAATTGCTTAGAAACTCTTTTATTTTTTCAGAATCCCCCTCCAACTTGACCTTTATCATCATTTATTCCCTCCTCTCCGATATGGCAGTAAGTTTTGGACAGTGAGCTGTACTTCAACCCTATTTATTACCAATTCAATTAATTCATACATCAGGGTAGCATCAAATGTGTGCTCTGCTGAGACTTCAATGTATGAGCTTGTCTCATCTTCACCAAAGCTTAATGATATTTCACCACCCGAATCCTCATCATATACAAACACTAATTTACCGTCGATTTCTTCAAAAAGTTCATCTTGCTTAACATCGAAATTTTCAGAGATTACGTGTTTCGACAAAATGTGGGCAAATTGGTTTAATAATTTTTCATACCTGATTTTTAATGTGTTTTCCATGTTTACTCCTTCCGCAGCTATCAGCTGCAACCTAATTCTTTTTTGCACAACAAAAAACGCACATCATGTTGACTGAATGTGCGGTAAAAGTATTTTTTACAGGCTATTTTTATTTTTTACTGAAATCAAATTTCTTAACTTTAAAATATTCCATGATACTTGGAGAAAAAAACAACATCAACCCAGCAATGAAATTTAATAATAGCATGCTATTTTGAAAAAACATAACAGTAGTCAGGTTTGCCTTGAATAAATTAATATCAAAATTGTAAATTGCAGTCATAAGAAATATTCCTGCGCTAAGTTCTCTCGTCCACTTTATACCTCTCAACATGTTAATTAAAAACGCACCTTTTATTAATAAGTACATAAATATTTTAATGTTTATACTTTTAAATAGATATAATGAGATTATTAATAAAATAATATCAGAAAGCATCAGCAGGCTAAAAATACTTATTATCATGTTTCTCCCACGAATGAACCTATTTCTCATGTAGAAAACACCCCTTTTCAATTATATGGAAATTATACTATCTTTTATTAAAGTTTTCAAACATATAGAATATGCTATGAGAGCCAGCACTGAATAAACCATTCCCTCTGGATTTTACCCATCTTCGGATACAGGTCTGCAACAATAACTCAATCCTATGTTGTTTGTTCATCACCTATTATTACTTTCAATTTTCTAGTACAATAATTGTTTTTAGTCCAGAAGTAACACTATTATTCTAGCCTGTCTATGGAATCAAGCTTAAACCAATTTCGTAGGCACCGAAGAAATTTTTCCTTCTACAAACGGTATAATGTTATTGGGGGTTCTTTCTGCGCTTTTCCTGCTTTTGCAGAATATCATACAGTAAGTAGACCTAGGAACTTCCCCCTAAGCTTTCTTCAGATTCCACCTCGCCGAGGACACCCTTGCTCTCGGCTATGCGCTTGGCGCTGCCAGACTGCACTCGGGACTTTCACCCGGTAGATTGCACCCATACTGGGCACACATAAAAAAGTAGTCCCCTATTTAAAGAGACTACTTTATGTTAAGTATTATCTTGAGATAATAAAAACTACATTCTTCCTTATATACTATACGATTTTTATTTTATGGCTTCAACTGACTTGGTAGAAATTTTGTTTTCTTATCAGCGCTGCTCCTTTGGGAAAGCTGTTATATTCCCAAGCTCATAGTTCCATATCAGAACAGCATCAAATACATCTATAATACCATCCCCATTAACATCCGCAGCCCACATATCGTGTTCTACAGGGAAGTCATCTATTGTTCTCTGAATATAACTTATTATAAGTAAATAGTCAGCGTGATCAACACTGCCATTCCCATCTAAGTCCCCTACTTTTTGAGTCAGCCAGCCATAATCCATGTAAGCAAAGCTGTTACCCCCATCATTCTGAAGCACTGGCCCGCTATATACAGCGTATGTATCATGTCTTTTGTCATGAACCTTAAAGCTTTTCATAGTCACTGGTGAACCATCAGCATTTTTATCGCCCGCCAGTAGATACCATCTGTATTCCTTATTGTCTTCCAAATTAAACTTTGTAATAAAATCTGTCAGGTCTACAGCAAAACTACCGTCACTGGCTGTTCCTTCAGGGTTGAAGTCAAAAGGTGCTTCATACCGCAGATTATTCAAACTGCTGGGGTAAAAATATGCTTCCGGTAATGTTTTGTCTGTTTCGGAATAACCTACAGCAATTCTTAGCTGTTTCGCTAATGCATGGCTCACTTTAAACTCTGCAATCAACTGTGGCTGATAATTCCTTTTAGGAGTGATCCATACCAAATTATTGCTAAAAACCGGTCTCCATGTGGGGGTATTGAATTGACTGAATTGGGAACTCCGGTACATACTGTCATAAGTGACATAATAATAACCATTTTCGCCGTAATCCTCTCCCCAGCTATTAGCTATTTTGAAAATGCCCTTTTCTTCTGGCTGTGGCATTCCGTCACCGTTTACGTCACCCCACCATATATTATCATCATAGCCCACAAGGGTCATCTGGTGACCCCCATCACCCCCATTAAGTCTATAAAAGAAATTCTTCCCGACCATGTAATCGTCATTTACTGTGGGGTCTGGATTATCCAGTATAGTGTCCGGATATTGCTCGAAACTATGTATGAAAGTACCGAAGGAGAGGACATATCCATTATTCAGTAATTGTTTTATATGACTCAGGTTGTCTTCATCGGCGTCTATATATCCGCATTTGTCCATCCTGTAGTTAATTGCATTCTCCCATGCATTCAGGTCGGTACATACTTTTTCACCTTCTTCTCCGTCATCTACATATGGTACATCGGCTAGTGTTGCACTACCCGACTCCATAAGCGTTTTAAATATTCCGTTTATTGGATTACCGTATGGTGATGTCCCAATACTATAAGCGAATTTTGGAGAAAAAGTCTTACTCCCGGATGTGTCGTTCTTCGCATCCCACTCTTCACCTGCGTTGATTTTTGCCAGTCCTACCATATGCGTCATTGTATAATATGTACTGGACCAAATGGTACAATCTCCATATATTTGATGTCCTATCTGAGGGAAACACGGTAAGGTGCTGTTGTCAATAAAAGCAGGCAGTGACTCTGCGTATATTGTATTCAAATCTATAGAATTCCCCTGAACATTCACATTATTTGGTGTACCGTCTGTCAATACCTCTTCGCCCACCTGAACCGGGTCAACTTCCACTAAAGGTTTGTTTTGCAGCTGACGGCTGGAATTTAACCGGCCCAGACCAATAGAGTTCAAGCGAATATTTTTTACATCCGTAGATGCAACTGTTGCATTCTGTGTAATTATGTTTATTTCATCGCTGGGTATTGATTTATTCCCTGCAGCATCTACTGCTACTACAGAGTATTTAATAGTATTGCCAAAATAAACGTTCCCGCATTTATAGTAACAATTGCTTGTACTGCCGTATAGCTTTCCATTTGAGTATACCTCGTACAATGCAGTTCCTGCATTATCATCGGCCTCATCCCATTTCAATAAACAATAAGGTTCAAAAAAATCAGATGATATCAGGTTTGTTGGAGCTGAAGGTGGAGTTTCATCTGTATATTGAACATCAATATTTTCAAACCTGGCCGTACACAACGTCGCCGGGGTAGAGGTTGTAGAAGCAAAACCGATATACACTTTAGAATCCATATTTATGGTTTGAGTATCACCGATTTTTGTCCAAGTAGTACCGTCATTTGATTTAAAAGCTTCAAAGTCATTTCCAGTCCTTCTTAATTCTAAAAAAACGGGGATGCTGCCAGTGGTAATGGAAGAAGCAGTAGTTTGTCCGCCTGTTAAAGCTCTGTTCTGGTATAAAATTTCATTATTTCGCTTTACAGCAAGAAATGTGTTCCTGCTGTCGGTATTCAGGCTTTCTCTTATCATCAAACCCGCCTTTGATAGAGAATCTAAACCGCTTTGCGAGGCAAGCTTTGCCTTAATTACACAATCTCCCTGTACAGGTATGTAGGCATAGGTAAACGAATCTTCAGTGCTGAATTCTCCTGTTCCGCTGCCAGAAACAATAACAGTGTTTGTCGACAAAATATCAGCGGATGAGTATTCGTTGGTTTGACCTATATTCTTGTAGTTCCAATAGTTCTTATTAATTATTGCACTTGCATTAACTTTAGAAATTGCAAACCCGGAGTTAAAAAACATTGCCTGTATTAAGGCTACAAGAGCTAGTAATATACATGTCTTCTTTAGTACCTTTATCATTTATGACCTCCTATGCACTATATGGAATAATTTGTAATAACATAGTATTTATAACATTATTGTATTTATTTGTCAATTAAATATTCTGTTTCACTTTACAGTCGTAAACGTAAACGTACACTAATATAAATTAGTTGTGCGAGTATTGTTTTATATGATTAAATCGTGACCCAGTCCAAGAAAGGTGGCATAGCCACTTTGTTAGCGCGATGTGACCATTGTCGGTCACACTGTGTTCTTTCCTTCTTCTAAACTTTTTTAGTATTTATGTTTCGACGAAATCCTCACACGTGCATAAATTTTTTTATTGTCTTAGAAATAGTTTACAATATTCTTGTACTGCCAGACTGCTCTGCTTTGAGACATTTTTTACACCCTAAAAAATTTATACATTCCTAGCACAAAAAAAAGCTGATACCAATTTCAAATGGTATCAGCTCAAAATTTTGTTAGTTACCTTGCAATTGTTTATGGTTAACTTTAGATTATTAATCTTTATTACTTACCAGTCTATTGAATCAACATACATGGTGAAATTGCCTTCTGCTGATGTTTCAACCTGTATACCGTACTGTACCTGGGTCAATGTAGTATCGGCGGTCAGCGGAAGTGTAACTGTGAATTCATTCCATGCGCCTTTGTTTACCATATCATAGCTCTTCCATGCAGAATACCATTCTGTTTTGGACCAGGCAGCATCATGAGGCATCACAAACGGTTGAAGGGTCTTAATGGGTGCATTTTCAGGTATCCAAACTCTGAAGGTCATAGTTTGTCCGGGTTCCAATACAGGCACGCTGCTGTTTATTTCAGCATCCACTTTACCGTCGGTGCTGGCCACAATATCCCATTTCAGAGACTTTGTTCCCTGGAAGGCCTTCTCATTGGTAACAGACAAAGTAGTTGCAGTGGTATTTGAAGTAAAGCCCTGCAGTGTTCCGTCTTCAAAGTTGACCTTTGTACTGTCTCCGGTTGCAGTGGAAATTGTTACTGTATCTGTAATTGAACTAGGAAGACCCTTATCATCAATTGCAGTCATTTTGACAGTATATATTCCCGGGGACTTGTACTTATGTGTAACCTTTGCCCCTGTGCCCTCGGTACCGTCACCGAAGTCCCATGCATAGACAGTAACGCTGCCATCGGCATCTGTTGATGCAGAGGCGTCAAATTGTATTGCATCTCCCGTAAACGCTTCCTTAGGTGAAACATTGAAAATTGGTACAGGAGGGTTGTTGCCCACTACAATTACATATGGCAGATTATTTATTATTCCCAGCAGGTACTGCTTGAATAATGCAAAATCCACAGCATCAACCGAATTGTCCAGATTTAAATCCAGTTCCTTTTTGTACCCGTGTTCAGGGTCCATCAAAAACTTCTTATAGTTTGGCAGGTCCAGACTGTCCAGGGTTCCGTCACCGTTGGCATCCCCATAAAGGATTGGAGCGGCAGAAGAATCCAGTACAATGTGGCACACGCTCAAAGCAGGAATGGTATAAGTCAGCTTATTGCCGCTTATATGGTTAATCGGCGACTTTTCAGTGATATTTGAACTGCTTCTGTCAAAGGACCATACCCGTCCGGAAGTATAATTCTTTGTACTATTTATGTCAAAACTTACTGTCTCCGGGCTGTCATAGTTTTTGTTAATAAGGATAACATGTAATTTTGAATCATCATTTCCATCAATTGATGCATAAACAGAACTGTTTTCAATATCCGAAGTCTCTGCTTTTACCTTTGTATCCCCGTATTTCGAGCCGTTTCCGTCATAATTTGTGTACATATTTACACCGGCTGCAGTATAGCTTCCGCCACCCCAAACCGTAGCAAGGTATATACCGTATTTTCCGAATACGCCCAATACATCAGCCTCAGCGATACCTCCGGTAATATGGTCATCCGCACCATATGAATATTCAGTAAATGCCAGCTTGGTGCCGGGATTGTATTGGTCTATAGACGCCTGTACTTTCGGCAGTAAAGGAAGCCCGAAGCTGCAGTACTGAGCAATCCAGCTATCTTCGGTATATGTGGGATCCCACAAGGTTCTTGGTGCCTGAAGACGGGCTTTGTTGCACTCTATGTTTGCGGAGTTCTCGCCAAAGCATATTCTTTCTCCGCCGCCTCTTGCTTCAGGATACCAGTGCAGGTCCAGAGCATCGATCAATCTCTCTCCTTCGGCATCTGAAGCCTTTTTCATACTATCAAGATAGTAGTCCAGGAACCAGGTATAATTCCCCTTTAGGGCAGCCCAGTCGGTTGCAGTCTGGAAATCATTATATTCTCCAAATCCATATGCCACAAGTCCAAAGGTTTCTGCCGCAGGGTCTACACTCTTAACAGCCTTTGAAAGATTGATGTTCTTTTCAACCAGCTCGGCACAGGTTGGTTTTTGAGGATGAATTCTGGGATGAGTATTTGACCAGAGAGCGGGTTCATTATCTATGGCGTAGCCCTTTATACCAGTGGCGGTAGACGCGCTCCCATACTTGTTTACCAGGAGGTTTACAAGTTCATCCATATAAACGTATCCGTCAGTTGTATCAGGTGTCAGTGACAAAGGCGCGTCTTTTTTGAATTTAACTTCCTTCCATCTGGCTGATGGTGCTGTGTCAGCTTGGGTAACAGTACCGTTGGCATCAGCCGAAACATAGCCTGCCGCCTGTAAAGTCACCAGTGAGTAAGGTTCACCAGCCTGTAGGTTCTTGTCATGAAAATCTGTGACAACAACACCCGGTTCTGCCCATCTGTCAGCAGGTATATTCCCATTTGATAACAGGTATGTATCGCTGGAATGCTGCCAATCGCTTCCGGCACTTGAGAAATTGTTTTCCCAGTTGTAACCGGTTATCCTGTTTCCGCCCAATCTTTTTGCAGTCAGCTTCGCATTGTTGAATTCCCAGTTTCCTCCGTAGATGTAAGGGCTGATTGCAGCTCTTTCTGCGGTTGTATCAATGCTGATGCTGATTGTACCTGTATCCGCAGCCGCGGCAATACCCGCCGGGAGCACAGCGGTGAGCAGCATTGCAGCTCCCACAATAAATGCTCCTGTCTTTCTCATTCTTTGTGCTTTTACCATCTTTTCAAATGTCTCCTTTTTTATATTGTATTCATTCACTGTACGGCTCCTTGAAAGAAAAACTCTCAGACTGGGTACTTGTACCTGTCCTTAAACTTAAACCACTCCTTTTCTTGTAAAAATTTCTTCTCAAGGCTTCAACAATGAACTGTATTTACATAATGTAAATGATTTACATATTTACATTATGTTGTAATAAATTATAGCATATTATAAAGTTAGAAATTGTAAATTATTCTGTATTTTTGATTTTTTTTAGCTGGCAGGAATGAATTCTGTACTCAAAAGACAAGAAAAGAACCTGGTAAAAAATCTTTGAAATGTTAATGGCTCATCACAGTTTTATCCGCAGTGATGAGCCAACTATTTGAAAAGACAGCTTGATTGTCAATATTGTCAATATGGATAAACATACTCATTATCCGGCTTTTTTGCTTCCTCAACCTTAGCGGCAATAATGGCCGGAATCTTTTCCCCCTTATAGTCAACAGCCTTGATTATGCCTGTCACTTTCAGCCAGGTATCCTGCGGGAGCTCCGCAGCCTTGTCATACCGGCACAGCAGGCCTACCGGCTGGAGGTCGGCAGTGCAGCAGGCCATCATCAGCCTGGCTGGAACGAACTCGTTATGGGAAAACTCCTTGCTTTTAAATACAAAACCGGTAACCTCCACCTCTCTCCCTTCATATTTTTCCATATTATAGTTTATTTCCTGAAGCCAGTAAACAAAATCAGCATCATTTACGATTACCGGAGCGGCCGGGTCCAATCCCGCAGTGCCGTCTTCTTCAATTGCAGTAGAATCAGAATCAGTAGAATCAGTAAAATCAGAAGCAGAATAATCAGGTGTATCTGTTGTTTCAGAGTTTTGGAGAACAACCGCACCGGAATTGCCGGCATTTGCGTTCCGGCTTGTTATCTCTACGTCTCCGAAGGCCATTGCAGTAGAGTCCAGTGATTTTGCCGGCAATAAAAATGCAAACAGCAGCGGAATAAGGAAGAACAAATATGGAGTAATATTTATCTTCCTTTTGGGCTTGAAAACATCTTTAATAAAAAATAAAGCCGTAACTGCCATTACCAGGCTTCCAAATTTCACATAGGGCACTATTCTGGGATTCACATACAAAAGTATCCTGCCATTTTGAACCAGTATAAAGAAAAACAGCGCAAATCCTGACAGAACAGCTATTCTCAGCAATGCATCCAGATTTATCCTGACCCAGGGTGAATTAACCATAAACCCATCTCCTCACCAAAGTCAATTACTACCGGCTTTCAGCCGATAGTAATTGACTTTATAAAATCACTGTAATTATTGTGGTTAAAAATAAAAGTATAATAAACGCCAATACAAATAACACAAATACCAGCTTAAATACAAACCTTTTACTGAAATTTCCCAGCAGTACAAGAAAATTCTTTATGTCAAGCATTGGCCCGAGTACCATAAAGCCCATAACAGCTCCTATGGGAAACTGGTTTATAAAGGTCCTGCCTATGAAGGCGTCAGAGGTGGAGCATACTGAAAGTACAAACGCTGCCAGCATCATAATTAGCAGCGAAACTACATAGCCTCCGCCTAAATCCGAAAAAATATTTTTGGGCACCATTACCTGAACTATACTGGAAAGCAGCGCTCCAATTATAAGAAACCTTCCCACCTGGAAGAACTCCGCACCTGCATGCCTGAAAACCGCCTCAACCTTGCCTTTAGGCCCGGTTATAGCCGTATTGTCCATGCAGTAACCGCATCTGCAGGAATAATTTGCATACCCGTCTATTGTAATTTTTCTTTCCTCGGGAAAGAACCAAAAGGTCACACCCACTGCCAAAGCCACAGCTACACCTAAAAAAACCCGGTAAACAGCAATGGAGGGTTGTCCCGGGAAAGCATACAGGGTGGACGCTATTGACAGAGGATTAACCAGCGGCGCAGCCAGCATGAAGGTTACTGCGGTGTGAAGGGGAACTCCCTTTTTCACAAGTCTTGCAGCTACAGGCACAATAGAGCAGTCACAAACCGGAAACAGAAAACCTGCAAGAATCGCAGCAATAAAACCCAGTCCTGTCCTTCTGGGAAACAGGCTCACCAGTTTTTCTCCTGGAATAATAACCTGTATAACGGAGGAAACCAGTACTCCAATCAATATAAATGGGAAAGCCTGGATCAAAATGCTTAAAAATACCGTATTCAATGTCTGAAAACGTGATAAGTCAATATTAACAGGCCCGGTTCCTGCGGTTCTTAAGGCAATAGACGCCAGATAGACTGCAGCAAAGGCCAGAAATATCATTGTGATGGTCTCTAAAGGCTTATTTGGTTTTCCTGCACCCTCTGAAAAAATTTCTTTCTGGGCGGCAAGTTCAACACCCTCAGAGTTATTTATAATTACAGCCGATTTGTTAATGGCCTTAAGGGCTCTTTCCATATGCTTCAGCCTATCTTTTTCCATGTCACAGGAATTATTTATAACAATAAAATCGCTGTTGAAGATCTGCTCGGTCAGGATGCCTCCCATGTTGCTCATAAAAAGCTCAAAGGTGTCTGCATCTATCATATGGATTATTTTATTTACAATGCAATACTTATGTATGCTGCGGTGCTGGAATACCTCCAAAAGCTGCTCCAGGCTCCCTGTTCCATTGTGCTCGATTATAATCCTTTCTGGTTGGCAGGTTTTTATAATTCCCAGGATATACTTCACATCCATATTGTTTCCCCTTGTTACACACCCGGTGTCAATGGCCTTCCCCTGCAACAGGCTCCCATCTATTGCGGTTTCACCCATTTCACATTGAATTATAAAAGTTCTGCGGGATTGTATTTCTTCATTTTCCAGCAATTTATTTATAACAGTAGTTTTTCCCGACCCCAAAAAGCCTGTAATTATATCCACTTGTGTTTTCATTTTCATACTTACCTCTGCTTACTCCCTGTACTCCATTATCCCATTTAAAGGCCTTCCGGCCCATACGCCCTCAGGCACAAACTCTGAACAAGCTGCTCAGTTCCACACGTTTTAAATCCCTGCCTATTACACACAACCTGCCAGTGTAGTCTGCGGACGCATTTTTTATTTCAATCTCACCTGGCACATAATCAAACTGTATCCATTTGTTTTCACTTGTCTTGAGGATACCTTTAGCCCTCAATATTATCCCATAGTCTTTCTCATTTGCCAGAGCATTTAAAACAGTCTTTAGGGCTGCCTCACTATATTCCTTTGGCGTTTCAACGCCCCAAACCTCAAAAAAGTCATCGGCACTGTGATTATGAGTGCTGCTGGTATGGTTGTGGTCTTGGGTATGGTCATGTCCATGGTGGTGGATATGACTGCCTCCGCAGCCGCATTTGCAGCCTGCCGTATGGTTATGCCTCTTGATGGCCACTTTCCGGGTTTCCATCAACTGCCTTTCAAGAGACAGTGCCGCATCCTGTTCTGCCACACCTATTACCAGTTCTGCAGGGATGCTTTCCCAGGGAGTTGTTATAATATTTGCATTGGGATTCAAGCTTTTGATACTATCCGCCGTTTTTTCAAGCCTATTGCTGTCTGCTTTCTGTGTCCTGCTCAAAACAACTGTTTTCGCGTTCTTGACCTGATTCTCGTAAAATTCACCGAAATTGGATATATATATTTGATATTTGAGTACATCTATTACGGAAATAACCATATTAAGCTCAACCAAATCCTGTAATCCAGGTGCTTTGCAGGCCTTCACCACATCTGAGAGCTTTCCTACCCCCGAGGGCTCAATTATAAGCCGGTCAGGAGCATACTGCCGGATAACCTCTTCAACAGCCTTTCCAAAATCCCCTGCAAGAGTACAGCAAATACAGCCGGAATTGATTTCTTTAACCTGGATGCCTGAGTTTTTAAGGATGCCGCCGTCAATCCCCACTTCTCCGAACTCATTTTCAATAATAACGACCTTTTCCTTGTATAATGCTTCTTCCAGCAGTTTTTTTATCAATGTGGTCTTTCCTGCGCCCAGAAACCCGGATATGATATCAACTTTCGTTTTCATGGGATATAAGCCTCCTTATGGCTAAAAGGGTGTTAGCAGCCCTCTTATATTCTATTTGTCCATTATGGATTTTATTTCTTCAATTATTTCTCCGCATAAAAAAATTATATATAAATGCAAATGCCAATCATTTGCATTTATATATAATATAATTTACCAACGTGAAATATGCAAGGCTTTTATATAAAAATTGCTTTCCTACCGGAATGACAGTTACCGTATTTGCCCTATTGTGGGGCTTTTCCTCCGGGAAATGCAGTTATTATTCCCAGCAGATATTGTTTCAGACATTGGGCTTCAAAATCCTTATGATAAAAGCTGGTAGCGGCAGAAATCAAAAGACTTCCTCCGATTATCGCTTTATGACCTGATAAATATACCTGCAACCGCTTGCAGGCTACCCTTCAACAATCCACGAAATTCCCTTTTCGATATAGGTGTTCCAGAAATTCCAGTCATGTACTCCTGAATCCTCCACATAGGTATGCATGATATTGCGGGAAACCAGGAAATCATGAAACTGCCTGTTCTCTTCCAGCAAAAAGTCCTCGGTGCCGCAAGCCATGTATATTTGGGGAATCTCTGCCTTCCTGCCCTTAAGCTCATCTATGAGAGCCTCCGGGTCCTTGTCACTGCCAATAAGCTGGTCCAGGTCCCCGAAAACTCTTCTGTAATAAGGATAATCAGCTACGGGACCTTTAAAATCAACCGGAATTCCGGCAATGCCCCTTGTAATAAGCGCAGATGAAAGTGCAATAATCCTGCTGAAGTTTTCAGAATACTTAAGCCCGTTTCTGACAGCTCCATAGCCGCCCATGGAGTAGCCTCCTATATAGGTATCGTCCCTTTTTTCGGACAGCCTGAACATCTGACGGGTGGTCTCAACAAGCTCCTTACCCACAAACTCACCATACAGAGCCCCTATGTCTGTGTCGTCCAGATAAAAATTATTATCTCCCGAAGGCATGAAAACCGCCAGGTTGTTTTTCATCGCAAACTCCTGGATTCTCGATCCGCAAATCCAATCCATGTAACTGCCTGTATACCCATGCAAAAGATAGAGGGACCTGAAAGGCCTTATTTCCTTTTCCTGCTCCGGGGTGTTATAGTCGTCCACAGGAATGAGAGCATTAAAGCTCACATGCCTGTTTAAGGCCTTGGAAAAATAATTAACCTGCAAAAAAGCCATTTTTCATTCTCCTTATTTAAAATTTATGATAATTTTAACCATTCTCCTTTTGCATCGGCAGAGGTCTTATAGACCTTGTCCATAAACCTTACAAGTAATTTTTCAGCAGGAGGAGCCCAGCCCCATATCCTTATTTCTGCATTTCTTTGTAATACCATGCCGTCGCTTATCAGGCGGGGAGCTTTATTTTAGTCTGATTACCGATCATATGAGCCTCTCTTTAGTCCGCTACAGTGAGAATTGAATAATTGTCCAAAATTAATGCAGCTTTATCAACTGTATTTTTCTTAACTGAAATATAATAAGTTCCCCCGGACAAGGTTGCAGTTATTTTCTGAACACTGTACTCCCCTTCCTCCACAGCAAGGGTACTTTTAGACAACTCTCTGCCGTCCTTGTCCAACAGGGTCAGGTTCATGGCTTTAGCGGCTGAAGTACTGTCCCCTGAAACAAAAAGTCCGAAGAAGGAAACGGAGGTATCCTTTTCCAATGTAAATTTAAAATAGTCTACATCCTTCCCATCACCAATATTGCCGCTTATGGACTGGTCGGGCAAGAAGTAGTTGGCCGCAGGAATACTGTTGTTATTCTCAAATTCCTGCAAGGTATTGTCATAGTTGTTGACGATGCCTAAGGGTATGGCGCGGGAAGATTTATACAGCTCCTTGATATAGTTTATGGGAATAGCAAAATTAATATTCTGTGCTCCCGAAAGAGTCATGGATGTAATGCCTATAACATTTCCGCTCATATTAAAGAGCGGTCCGCCGCTGCTTCCTGCGGATATTGAAGCCGTAGTCTGTATGAAATCAATGCCAAAGAATTTTCTCCTGCCGCTGACAATACCGTTGGATACCGTATTCTGAAGCTCCATGGGATTACCGATTGCCAGTACATCTTCAGCCAGTTCTATTCTGTCTGAGTCTGAAAGTCTGAGAACAGGCAAGCCCTTTGCGTCCTTCAGGTGCAATAGTGCTATATCCTTCAATTCACTGTAATTGAGCACATAGTCAACCTCATAACTGGAATTATTGTCAAATATACATTTTATGGCGGCTGCTCCGCTTATAACATGGAAGTTTGTGGCGATTACCCCGTTCTCCTGAATATTAAAGCCGCTGCCAGAGGCAATTAAATTTTCGTTATCATCAAATATTTTGATATGTACTACCGCATTTTTCTGCCTGGCAATTTCCTTTGCAGCTAAAAGTCCTGTTTCAGGATTTGGTGCCGTCAGGTTCCCTGGAGTATATTCAGGCAATATATGGGAGTCTGCGAGCCTGAGTATATCAACAGTATTGCCTGTCAAGTCAAACTTTTGTTTAAGCTGTCCGTCCGCTTTTATCCTGTACTCAGTATTCAGCCCCTCATAATCCTCCGAAAAAATGGTGTAATACAGCCAATCATTGGACTGGTTGAGGTATTCTCCCATGGAGTAACCTATTTTGGTCCTGACACGTTGATTTTCATCCAGCCTGTACAGGTTTCCCGAAAAATCCGAGTAGTATATGGTTTTTCCTATGCTATTCATAGCATTTACCCTTGCCTGAATTATGGAGCTTTTATTCCTGCCGCTCTGGTCAACCTTGTTAATGGTATATTTTACGCCGTCATATGCTTCATAATATATCCAATTGTCTGACTTGACCATAATAGTGCCGATGACAGCATCCTCTGCCAGCTTTTTGACATCAGTCCCGCCGGTTCTCATCTTAAACAGGTTTTTATCGTTGGACTTCTGATAATATATCCAGCCATCCTCCACAATCATACCGGTCAGGGAGTCATTGCCCAGCCTTTTTTTACCCTTTCCGTCCACTCTCATTTTGTAAAGCTTGTTGTTGTCGCTTTCATTTATGTAATAAAGCCATTCTCCTGATAAATTGAGGTATGATATCTTGTCTGTCAACAGCTTGGTTTTTGAGCTCCCGTCAGTTTTTACCTTATACAGGCGCAGCTTTTCCTCCGCAGATGCATAATAATCATTTACATAATATATCCAGTCTTTGTAAATGTTCAAGCAGCTTACAGTGGGGGTCAAAAGCTTTACTCTCTGACTGTCATCATTTTTTATCTTATAAAGTCCGCTGTTATCAAGGGAAACATAGGACCATTCCCCACCCGGAGCTACATAGCCGTAATTTGATATATTGCCGGAGGTATTTCCCCCCTTTTCGGAATTTTTTAAGGAGATACTTGCAGTGTTTGTACTTTTGTTCCAGTTGAAATCAAATCCAAAGGTATTGCACACAAATTCAAGGGGGATAAACATTTGTTTGCCTATTACCCCGGGAGCCTTTGGCAGCTTGACGGACTTTCCATTCAAAAGCCCTTTTGTGCTGCCCTGCGTCATCTGAAGGTTCTTGCCCTCCTTTGACACTGCAATGGTTTTCGTTTTGGTATTAAAGTCGTAAACCGTATCAAGGCTGTCCAGTATTGAATTCATAGGAGCCATCAGGACTCCGGCATCTGAAACCGGGGAAGTGCCGAGAGTCAGAGGTTCCCCTCTGAAATTAATCTTTATGGAAGGTACTGCAGCATTTGCACAGGTTGAAGAAATGATGGTGAAAACAAAAAGCATGAGCAGTATGACATACTTACTTTTTTTTGAATGCATAATGATCCTCCAGTATTGGAATTATGATTGCCATGAAGCCATTATTAATTATTGAACCTTTGCCGGTATATGGAACCGCCTTAATTATGGCGGCGTGAATATTATCCAATTATAGTATAATTCTGGATATGTTTCAACAAGATTCGCCATTATGCTGCTTTATTTGCTTTTATATAACCTACTTAAACTTTTTCCTCTTTAACAGTTGTGAGGTATCCAGAGTGTCCGTCTGCCGGGGTTCAGTCCTGCCGGTTTCATCCATATCGGGCCCGGCTTTTTTCTGTTCCTCCCTTTCCGCTGTTTCCGAATAGCGGTCGATATTTTCATAGCTTCCCGCCGGATTAACGGGTCTTGAGGTTCCTTGACGGCTGCCTTCATTTAAGTCCGGCTTAACATTTTTATAAGCTCCACCTGCCGGTTTACTTTGAGCCTTTGAAACAGCCTCAGGACTTCTGCCCGGGTAAAACCTGCCGCCCAGCTTCACTGCGGCAGCACGCAGTCTGTTTACATTCAGATTCAGTCGTCTTAAAGCGATGTCCAGCATGAATAAAATCAGGAACATGGATATGAGGTAAGCCGTCAGATCCCTCTGTCCTGTTTTATGCCTTATATCCCCTGCAAAAACCTCTTCAGGTTCTTTTATCAGCTTTCCGCCCACATCAGCGGTCAGCTTTTCCATATTGTCGCCGCTGTTTATTTTATATTCCGGAGAGTATTGGACCGCGTGGCCCTGCATCAAAGCATTCACCAGCTCCCCATTTTTCTCCTGCTTTCCGCTTACCATATACACTCCATCTTCCTTTATATCAAAAGTGCCGGAATACTCGCCGGGAGCCACAGGATTAAGCTGTGCCTCCACAGTCTCTCCCGAAGGAGTAAGTACGGTTGCCTTTGTGTTCAATTCATTGTCGGCAGTTTTGTTCTTTAAGGTTACGGTTGCCTTGGAACCCTGCTGCGATATTTCCAGGGAGGCATTTTCATTGTTGTAGTTTTCAACAGTAAAATTTATAATGTTCTGCCACAGCTTGATATTCTTCTCCCAGGGAATGTAATTTGAACTCCATTTGCCGGTAACATCCGAGTTCCAGGCAACAGCCTTCCCCAGCCCGTATTGCCAGACCGTCAGAATAGGATCTTCCTCGTCGCTTCTCAAAACCACTCTTGCCGTTTCCTTCTGGGATGCACCAACATAGCCCAGCAGTGACGGCAGTCCGCCTTCTGCCACTCCCTTTAATACGGAATGCTCATAATTTATCACAGGGGTGAATTCCCTGTTGTTTAAATAGGTTCTGGCAGCCATGAAGGTTTCTTTCGTGAATATTGAGGGTATGTTTGAATAAGCATCGGTAACATAAAACCTGCCGCTGCAACTGTTGGCTATCATGGACAGCAAAGCTTTATCGGAATCCTGCCCTACTGCAACGGTAGATACGGTTATGCTTTCCTTGTTGATATCCTGAAGCAGGCTGTCATAACCCACTCTTTCAGCCAGGCCGTCAGTGAGCAAAATAATATGCTTGATTTTTGCATCACTTTCCTTCAAAGATTCATATGCAGCTTTAAGTGAAGGTATTATACTGGTGCCTCCGTCTGCGCGAATGGAGCCTATGTCCTCCTCAATTGCCTTGGGATCATTTATTATCTGTCTTTTTACAACCCAGCTATAGGCTCCGTCCAGGGAAAGGACTCCGATTTCATCCTTACCCGCCCTTAAGGATTCAAGGCTCCTTATAGCGCCCTCCTTTGCCATATCCACCTTGCTTATGCCTGCAACCCCCTCGGACATACTGCCTGATTTGTCAATTATCAGCAGCAGTGCCATCTTGGGTGCCTCCTTCTTGCCCCGCATATCCATATATACCGGCAGAACCTTTTCCAAAGGAGTTTTGGAATACCCTCCCAGGGCAAAGGAATTGTCACCTCCGGTGGCAATAAAACCTCCTCCGAAATCTTTTACATAGCTCTCCAGGGAATTTTTAAAGCCGCTGTTGAGGTTATCTATCTGTACATTGCAGGTAATGATGGTTTTATAGGCGTTCATATCCTGAACATTTCCAGGCGCCGCTTTTGCATCCACCAGAGTATAATCCATGGAAGAGGCCTTGAGCATTTTTATCAGTTCCTCGGCTTCCCCCTTTTGATCCTCAAGCACAAGTATTTTTGGCTTTGCCACAATGTTTGTAAAAGCGGACGCCTCGTTATTCTGAGGCAGGCTGTCTTTTTCCGGTTCAATCAATACATTGTAGCTTTTAAACCCTCCTGAAACCGCTCTGTCTCTGAATACAAATTTATTGGTGCCCTTCTGCAACTGTACCGTCTGCTCGGATAATTTGGTCCTGTCGCTGACAAGAGTTAATTTTGCCTGCTGAACCGTTGTGCTGTTTATTGTCACCACAAGATTAAACTCCTCATCCAGAGCCAGTCTTTCAGGTACTTCTATTTTTTCAACCAGGGCTTCCTCCCCGGTATTTTTCTCAACCTTATAATATTTAAAGTCTATGTCCTGCTCCTGCAAGGACATAGCTATCCTGGCCGCACTTCCGGAATTTTCCTCTCCGTCTGAAAGCAGCACCACTCTTTTGTTGCTGTTGCCGGGCAAAAGTGAAAGTGAGGTGGCAAGCGCATTTTCAATATTTGTGTAATTGCCGTTTATCCTGCCTTCAATCTTGGAAAAACTGGCCTCGTCGCTGACAAAGCTCTCCACCTGTGCATTGTCGCCGAAGGATATTACACCCAGCTTGTCTTTAGGTCCTTTAAGCTTATAGGCCTCACGTATGAACTGTTCCATCTGACTCCTTCCTGACAGGGTTGAATCCGATGCATCTATGAGGAAGAGAGTTGTCACATTATTGAGCTTCCATGTGAGACTCGTGCCGCTTAAGGCCAAAATGAGCAATGCCAGCACCGCACACCTTAAGACCGTTATCCAGGTTTTTTTATTCCTGTTCATCCTTTTTAACCATCTGATTGATAATATGACCAGTCCCAACAGCACTGGAATTAAAACCAGCAAATATGGTCTTTCAAAGCTCAGGCCCATAACTATATCCTTTCTTTAAAGCATCTGAATAGCTTGAAGTGAAACAAGCCCATAAAATATTCCTTTGCAGAGACCTTCAGGAATTGACTATACCCTGTATTGCCTGACATATGCCATCCACTCCGCAATTGCCATAAGAAGAGCAGCCGCCAGCAATATGTTTAAAAGATTGATGCCTCCGCGGTCATTGACCCGGCTGTCTTCCTGTAGGCGGCTATCGGCCGTGGTGCCGGCTGCCGGAGTATCCTTCCCGGCATTTTCATAGTCATCCTTATTGTATAAACCGCTTTCTGAGACAGGAAAGTTTACCGCTACAAGTTTCTCAATTTCCTTTTCTCCCACCTTCTGGCTTATATCATATATTCCCGAAAGACTGGTCTGTTCAAAGGGTTTAACAGGATATTCCGAGCTTAATTCCGTTCTCTGCCCTTCGGGAGTCTTAACATATATTTTTTCGGCTTCAGGCAAAGGAGTTATAGCTATTTCCTGTCCGCAGCTATACTGGGTAGCTGCCATGGTATCCCTGTCAATAAGATATGAAATCAGATTATTTACGAAAATAGGGAACTCCAGCGTAAGAGGGAAATCCGAGTTGTGTATGTCAAACCCCAGAGCGGCTATTTTCTGTCCCTTGAATTCTCCCGCAAAAGCTGCCTCCCTGTCGCCTACCGTTATTAAAGGGCTTGCCCAGTATGGCATTTCCAGAGAGCTTATTTGGGATATGACAAAATCACTGTTGTTCATATATTTTGTTACAGAATGGGGGGATATTTCAGCTTTACCGCCTATAAGCCCTTCTCCTGTCTTAAAAAAGCCATTGCTTTTCTGAGGATCGAGAAAAAGTATATTGCCCTTTTGAGGCAGATTACCTGCGTACTCTCCGTCAAAAATATACAGATCAAAGCCCTCTTCAATTTTCTCATCCGGAAGTGTCTTGAACAGTTCAATATCCTTTAAGGTATTCAAGGCCTTTTCCATAAAAACATTCTGCCCGGTTGAAAGCAAAACTCTTTTGGCTTCCTTTTGCCTGATTACCGTATATACCCTGTTGTCTTCCATAAGACCGTCTTCTTTTGATAATTCACCATAAATATATTTACTGCCGGCAGGAACATTATCAAAATAAACTGTTTTTGTTTCACAGGCTTTTAATTCTTCATTTTTGATGGAAATAAGCTTTTCTTCTCCATACAGGCAGAGCTCTGCATCTGTGGCGGCTGTTCCGTGGTTGGTCACCCGCAGCATTACCTTCAGCAGTTGGTCTCCTCTTGAAGCGGCAATATAGTCCAGGCTCACATTTGGCCTTTGGGGGCCAAGCACTGCTACTTCTCCGTCCAACTCCTTCAAATCAGGATTATAATCGGTAAAATAAACGGTTCTGCAGCTCTGGTACTGCTCACTGATAGCTTTTACCAGTGAAAAGGTGTCTTCCAGGCTGCCTTCACTATTTGTGGGCGCTATTCCCTTCAGCCTGCTCAGAACCTCCTTTTTATCGGTGCTCCCGCTGACTTCGACCTTGATGTTCTTAGCCGCTGAGATAAGTGTCATTTTAGTTCCCGACGATAAGGAATTTACCAAGTCCTCCGCCTTCTGCTTTGCCTCTTCCAACTTTTTATCCTTTTCCCCCAAAGCGCTCATGCTTCCGGAGGCATCAACCACCATGACAATATTTTGATAATTGTTGTTTTTCCACCATATGAAAGGGTTGGCAAGTGCAAAAATGCACAATAGCAATACCAGCAACTGCAAAAAAAACAGCAGATTTCTTTTCAGCCTTTGGAACGGGCTGGTAGCGTCAAGATCCATAACAACCTGCTGCCAGAGATACAGGCTTGATATCTGTGTTTCTTCGTATCTCTGCTTCAATATATACATTAGAACAAAAATCGGGATAAGGGTTAAAAACCATAACCCGTTTGGAGATATAAGTCTCATACCGGTAATATTCCTTTCAAACGATGCCCTCTCTGGTAAAATCCTCAAACACGATTTTCTCCAGGCTGTCTGAGGTTGATAGCTGAAAAAACACTCCTCCGTACTTTTTGGCTGAGGATTTTATTCCGCTTTGCAGCGTTTTCAGCTTTTGGTTGTAAGTCTTCAACAGTTTTGGAGTTATGGTCAGATTCATCTCCTCTGCGGTCTCGCTGTCCACCAACCGTACCTGTCCGCCTAATTGCGGATTGATTTCATCTTCACTCAGTACCTGTATTAAAATTATCTGCTGCTTTTTAAAAGCCAGGTATTTTATTACTTCATCAATTGAACCGGAGGTAAAAAAGTCGGAAATAACCACGGAAATTCCTCTGCTTTTCAAATCCTTTCTTTTCAGGCTTGCAGCAAGATTTGTATTTCCTGTAAAGCTGCCTGACTCAAGAAACTGAAGGGCCTTCTTAAAAGAGCTTTTACCCATGAAAGAACTGGACGGGACGAGAGTGCTTTCTGTAAGCCTGTTCAGGCATACCCTGTCCAGGTTGTTCAGTGCCAGATAAGTCATTATGCCTGCTATTCTCAAAGACATGGCAGCTTTGTTTTTTTCACCGTAATCCATTGACTTGCTGCAGTCGCAAAAAATATTCAGCAGGGCCTCCCTTTCCTCCATAAACAGTCTTAAAAATAACTTGTCAAAACGTCCAAAGGCATTCCAGTCTACCCTTCTGAAATCATCTCCGGGCGTATATTCCCTGAAATCTGAAAATTCCACAGAACTGCCCTTGGCTTTTGATTTTCTTCCGCCTGCGGCTCCGTCCGTCAAAGTCATGCGAACCTTTATTGATATACTTTCAAGTTTTCTGTAAAAATCCTCGTCAAACACTTTTTCCATCATAGCAAGTAACATTCAGCCTTCCTGCAAAAATTTGGGCCTGCCTTAAACCTTTACCGAATCCAACTGGCTTGCAAGTATCTCATCAATTATTTTTTCGGCAGTAATTCCATCCGCGACAGCATCAAAATTCATAAAGAACCTGTGGCGCAAGGCCGATGGAGCAACATACCTGATATCGTCAAAGGATACATTATATCTCCCCTCCATCACAGCCCTCACCCTGGCCGTGGAAATAATGGCCTGAGCAGCCCTGGGGCTTGCTCCGTATCTGATATATCTTTTGGATAGTTCAGGAGCCCTTTCATAGTCCGAATGGGTTGCAAGAACTACCTTAAGGGCATATTCCTCCACCAGCTTGGACATTGGAACCTGCTTTAACATATCTCTTATTTCGAGTATCTGAGACCTGTTTATTATCTTCTGAAGCTCCGAGGCCTGGTTGTTTACCGTAACACCAATAATGCCCTTAAGCTCCTCCAGATTTGGATAGGGCACCAGAAGCTTAAACAGGAACCTGTCAAGCTGAGCTTCCGGCAAAGGGTATGTGCCTTCGTTTTCAAGGGGGTTCTGGGTTGCCAGCACCATAAAAGGTTCCTCCAGATGGTAGGTGCCGTTTCCCACTGTCACAGTATGCTCCTGCATGGCTTCCAGCAGGGCAGACTGAGTTTTTGGAGTGGCTCTGTTTATTTCGTCCGCCAGTACCAGGTGGGCAAATACAGGACCCTTCTGAAATTCAAATTTGCTGTTGCCCTTTTCATCCTTCATTATTATATTTGTACCGGCCACATCGGCCGGCATGAGATCGGGAGTAAACTGTATCCTTGAAAAGGATAGATCCAGAACCCTTGAGAGAGTTTTTACAAGCTGAGTCTTGCCAAGCCCCGGTGACCCTTCCAGAAGTACATTTCCGCCGGTAAATACGGCTATGAGCACCTGGCGAATAATATCCTTCTGACCGATAATGGCCTTCCCTACCTCATTTTCAACTGTCTTTATGGTATTTACTATACCTGCGATTTCCTTTTCGTCCATATTATCTCCCATCTACGCGCATAGCGCGTACACAAATAGTAATGAAAGACACGCAGTGGCTTTCGCTGCGTGAAATCCACTTTGACTTGCCACATGTATCTTTCACTCTAGTACAACATCCGGTAAATCCTGGCACATAATTTGGGTATATTTTTTTGAACTACATCGTTGTCGAAAAGAATAACATAGTTATTCTTGATTGAAATACAACAATTATTCCGCACTCCTCCGCCTTGTATTTCTAAAAAATCTTCTCCAAATTTATGCACCCTATTTACCGAATGTTGTACTATCCTCCAACTACTGCTGCAAGCAGTTGGTTCATTTTAATCCTGCAGCGATGAAAAATAGTCCTTGATTATGTCCTCCATACCACCGGGAATAGACCAGTTATCCATACTTTCCATAGCTTTTTCACTGTATTCCCCCACCACCTGGTTATAGGGCTTGAGCTCACCCAGGGCTGCGTTTGCATCATTGGTTATGGTTGTTTCACTTTTTCCGCTGTTATTGCCCTTGCCGGTAATTACAGAGGCTTCACCGCTGCCGCCCAATCTGGAAGGCGTGAAGACCTTCTCATATTCCTTTTCCTTCCCCGGGGATGGGCTCTTGTTTGCAATACCGCCCTGTCCGTAGGGAGTAACTCCGCCGTCTCCGTTCCCGCTGCCACTGCCGGCGCCACTGCCCCCCTGACCCTGACCCTGGCCTTGACCCTGGCCTTGACCCTGGCCCTGGCCTTGACCCTGTCCTTGGCCTTGACCCTGACCCTGGCCTTGGCCTTGACCCTGACCTTGGCCTTGGCCTTGACCTTGGCCTTGGCCTTGGCCTTGAGCATTTTGAGGGTTGGGCTGCAAGTTATTCTGAGCCTGAGCCAACGCGTTGTTCATATTCTTCTGAGAAAGGCTGCTGCCAACAGCTCCGCCCAGTTTGTCCACACTTTTGCCTATGGCATTTTCATCCCCACTGCTTACAGCATTGCCCAAGCCGTCCAGACTGTCCTTCAATTCACTGCTGCTCACAGAAGCTGAAGCCTTTGACAAGGCATCCTTCAGCTTGTTCTTTTCCTCAGCATTCATTGAGCTGATTTTATCCTTCAGATTATCAAGCTCTTTCTTGATATCGTCTGCCTTCTCAGATTTCAGGGCATCTGCCAAAGCCTTGGAATCCTTATTTCCGGCCAGCTTTTCCGCCAGATTTTTCAAATCCTGGTCCCTTGAAGGGTCTATTTTCTGCTCCAGTTTCTTAGCCAGCTTTTCCAGTGCCTTATCGGCTTCTTTGGTATCCTGTGCCTTTTTGAGCTCCTGTTTTAAAGCATTTAGCTTATCCAATAATTCTTTTTTCTGAGCTTCGGAAATTTTTGGATTTTCCTTTATTTGCTTTTCTGTCTTCTCAACCTTCTTTTTCTGCTCCTTTTTATATACGTTCAATTCATGAGCCTGCCTGGCTTCCTCCTGCAAAGGCTGAGGCAGAAATACAGATGCTCCGAATACCAGAGAAAGAATAATTAATGCAATCATAATTTTTTTCTGGGGCAAAAGCTTTATTTTATTTCTATAATCAATTGTATCCAGTTTACTTACAGTATCCTTCAAAAGTAGTTCCTTATATTGAGACTCTTCCTTTTCCAGTTCCAAAGAAGTCGAGAGCCTTTCATGAAACCCGAAGGAATCCAGCAATTGTGCCAGCTTCCGCTGCCTGGGAATAAAAAAGGGAACACTTATCAGGGAAAGCAGCAAGATTGCTGCACAGACATAGCCCCATAACAGGTATACCCTGTATATAGGTATAAACCGTGAGAGCAGTCCCATAACGGTACCTGCCGCCAGAGAAAGGCATATGCCTGCCGCTCCGTTGCGAAGAATCAGTTTGAGTATGATTCTTTTTCGGACTTTTCCCAACTTATTGAAAATATTACTGTAAGGGTTCTCTGATATCATCCGTTGCTCCTTTTGAACAGCTTCCTTTTTACCGGATTAAGCTTTATGGCACTTAAAAACAGCAGAAGGACAGATAAACAAATATTAAATATAACATTAATATGCCACAAGTGCAGACTTCCCTCCTGAACCGTCAGATTCAAGCCGGGGAACATACGTCCCGCCCCCTCCTGAAACTGGTCTGCAACCAGTGAAACAAGAGCCAGTCCGGGATTCAGGTTGAAAAGCCAGAAGGTACCTTCGTAGGGTGTATTAGGATTACCCGGAACTATTACCATCTGTACATAAAAGATTGAGATGAGAAGAGTCCCAATGCCAAGAAATACAACCACAGCATAGGTCAGAACATTTGCGGCGGTACTTTTCTTAATATAGGTTGAAAAGAATATACCGATGCTTCCCAGTGTTATTGCCACAACAATAAAAAACAGATAAACCTGAATAAGCTGTACAAAACCTATACCGCCGTACAGAAATATTATTGAGAATACGGGTATTGAAGATATCAGAAGCAGGATTACCTGGCTTAAAGATGCAAACAATTTGCCCGTTATTATTGAGCCGTGATTCAAAGTCGTGGACAAAAGTATATCCAGGGTCTGCTTCTCTCTCTCTCCTGATACAGCTCCGGCAGTCAATGCGGGAGTTATAAGCGCAATCAGTCCGAACTGTGCGGCCACCAGAAAAGCATACGTTCCAAATATGGTTGATTGAGTGGGAACTCCGGCACCATTTGCAATAGTCATCTTTAAAATAAATATGGTCAATAATAATAAAACCAGGTTATAAACACCTATCAAGATGGCGGCTTTCCAGCTTCTCATCTTGACCTTGAGTTCCTTTTGCAGTACGGGATTTATTCGAAAACGCCGTCTGTTTACATTTGTGCTCATTGTTTTTCCTCCCCGGTAGCAGTTACCTTCATGAATATATCTTCAAGGTTTCCGTCCAATTGATTAAAAGCAGTTACAGGTATATTTTGCTGGATCAGCCTCACCAGCAGAGCATTCATGAAATGCTCGTCACCTTTAAAGGAAGCCTCCACTTCGTTTTCACTCACCCGGTTCACACCATCCAAATCAGGATATTCCTGAAGAATTCTTACGGCTTCGTCAAGCTTGTCTATAACCCTTATCCTGATGGTTTGAGCATGATATACCTTGCGGGTAATCTCCTCTACCGTACCGCTCATTACAATTCTGCCTTTTTCTATTATGCCTATGGCTGTACACAGTTCTGCAAGCTCCGGCAGGATATGGGAGCTGACTATTATAGTCTTCCCCATACTTTTCAAAGTTCTCAGTATTTCCTTCATTTCAATTCTTGCCCTGGGGTCCATGCCTGAAGCAGGCTCATCCAGAATCAGCAGGTCGGGATTGTGCACCAGGCTTCTGGCCAGGCAGAGACGCTGTTTCATTCCTCTGGACAGGGAGTCTACATAAAAATCCCTTTTGTCCGACAAATCCACAAGCTCCAGCAGGTCCTGGCACACCTTTTTACTTTCGCTGCCGGTAATATTGTAAATAGATGAATAGAACTCCAGGTACTCCATTACCTTCAAATCATCATAAACTCCAAAGAAGTCAGGCATATAGCCTATTTTCCGCTTCAGCTCCCTGGGTTTGTTTATTACATCTATACCATCTGCATATACCTTTCCGGAGGTTGCATCCAAAAGTCCGCATACTATTCTCATGGTGGTTGTCTTGCCTGCTCCGTTCGGTCCTACAAAGCCGAATATCTCTCCTTTTGGTATATGAAGATTCAAGCCGTCAACAGCACGAAATCTTCCATAATTCTTGTAAAGCTTCTCTATTCTGAGCATTATTTATTCCTCCCTTTTGCAGACATTTGAGGCAGCCCTATTTCACCGTCGGTAACTTCAAGTCTGAGCTTTACTGTGTTGTCGGAAGACAAATAAGCCCTGAGTTTTTCTCCGCTGATTTTAATATCGTCCACAGGCTCGTATATCTCCTCACCGATATTATATATCATATAGCTGGAATTGGTGGCCTTGGTATTTTTCCCAGAGGCCTTCACTTCCATCTCCTCCACAAGCATGGCTTTATCTATCCTGAACACCACTTCAGCAGAACCGTTTCCAAAAAACCTCCTGGTGTTCATATCAAAATTAACATTTGAGGTGTTAATCACTTCATAAGGCACAAAGCCCATGGGATATTCCAGTGTATCTCCGTCCGCGAACCTGATGTCTACCGGCATTATAAGAATATTCCGTTCATTCTTTTTGGCCTGTACGTCGTTTACCAGCATAGTACTGTGAACCTGGGTCTTGGAAAAACCAATAAATTTAATGCCGTCTATCTGTGAACTTCCATAGTTATACAATCTCTGAAGTATGTTCCCTTCCTGCCTCAGATCCATCATTCTCTTCTGGTCCACGGTGCTTTGTCCCGTCAGACCCGCATTATTCCTGAAATAGACATCATTTACTATTTCGTACATATTGCCAAAGTGGTTGTTTGCATTAAGCTTTGCCAAATCAACGGTTTCTCCTTTTTTGAGGCTTCTGACTATATAGTAGCCGTCAGGCAGCAGCAGCAGGCAATCCTCCAAATCCATGGCAGTGGAATTTTTAATAGTACCTGAGATTTTACCGTTCTTTAAGCTCAGATTTGTTTCAAGCCTGCCCAGTTCAAGAGAAGCCTCCTGTATCTGTATAATCTTGGTCTCCAGCAGGCTGCTGTTTTTATACTCTATTCCGCTGTCTTCACCTGTATGGATTTTTGCTTCCTGCACCTCTGTTTTAGTTTCACGGTCACTGTAATAATTATTTGCAACAGGAATGAAACGGTCACCGCTCTGGCTTGTCAGTTTGACCTTTGATTTGTTTGTGTTCAATATGCCGGCATAGGTGTCTGTGGAGACATTTCCTTTATTGTCAATATTTATATATGAAATCACGTTTGTGGTTATTTTGCCCAATCTTGTGCCGCTGCCTGTTATATACACTATCCCGGCGAAAACCACAGCCAGCACCGGCACTGTCAGCCACATCCATTCACGTTTGTCCAGCCTTTTAAGTATAAAATAGCTCAACGGGGCTACAACCAGTATGTAGGCAAGCAAAATCAGATAAAAACTGGAGGTTCTTGCGGTTGCCATCTCTGAAAACATGTTCACGGCCTGCTGAAGGCCATAAATATCATTATTGAAATAAGTCACACCATTGTTAATATTATTTGTACTTGTCAGGCTCGGATTTACAAGTGCCAGGATTTTTTCCATAAAAACAGTGTTATTATTCCAGTTTACAAAGGGGGCCTTTCCAAGATCAAAGGCCAGAATTCCCACAACCCCCGTACCCTTTTCATTAGCCTGCACAAGGCTTACATTCTTGTCCTCCAATAAAACCGCACTGTCTTTTACTGAAAGAGAAAGCACGTCCAGCCTGGCTTCATTTTTGTTATCACCGTTTGTAGCAAGCTCGTAAATTTTCGAGGTGGCTATCTCCTGCATACTTCCTTGGGAGCCCTGAATAAAATCGTCCTTGAAAGCCGACAAGGTCTTATTATACTTAGACCCTGTTCCCACGATTAATGTTCCGCCGTTTTTCACCCACTGTTTTAAAATTTCATATTGGCCCTTGCTCAGACGGGAGGTGTCGAAATCGTTAATTACCAGAATATTAAAGGCTTTCAGTGTAAAAATATCCTCTGGAAAATTCTTTTCATCAAGCTTTATGGTTTTTGTAATCAAAGACATTCCTGTAGAAGCAGGAGCTGAATTGATATAGGAAAGACTGTCGAAATCATCACTTAAAATCCCTATAAAAGTTGTGATGTTATTTGAGGCCACAGTTGTAATGGAATCCTCATATACCTTGTGGTCACCGTCATAAATGTTTACAGAATACTTGGAACGGTTGTCGTTTCCGATGGGAACATTTATGGTAATGAGCTTTTCGGCGCCCTTTTGAAGGCTCACGGGTTTCACATAGCTCATATACTTGCCCGGCGAGCTTGGAACACGGATTTCCACTTCACCGTCAATGTCCTTGTAGTTGTTTTTAATGCTGATATTTACAGGTGTTGAGAAGCCAATCTTATAATTGTCGTTAAATCCAACATTGAGTTTAACCTCAAGTTTGTTTTCATCCTTGGCTGTTTCGGCAGCCCCGGCGGAAAAACCCGAAAAAATTGCGGAAAAAATAATAACTGACGCAACTAAAACTTTAAATAAATTTTTCATCTGACTCTCTCTTTCTGTCTTTCTGTCTTTTGTGCTTCTTTGTCCAGCCCTCCCTATTATACCATATTGTGGATAGCCCACCAAGTTACAGAGTCTTAATTTTTCCTTAACAAATCATTTCTATTTTCTTTACACTTTCAGGCTGCTGAAATCAGAAACCTGTAATATTGTTGAATGCTGACAGGCTTGAGGGCTGTACACAGGTCATTGCCTCACTCATAACGCATACACCTCCTGCCCCCGCCTCCAGAACTGCCCTTGACCTTTCCACGGTCATACCTCCTATAGCGTATACAGGTATATGTACAGCCCCGCAAACCTCCCTAAGAAAGTCAAGGCCCCTTGGAGCCAGCTCCTTCTTGCATTCGGTGGGAAATACATGTCCCGCTATAAGGTAGCCTGCTCCCAGACTTTGGGCCTCCAGAGCCTCTTGGGCAGAATGTACCGAAGCACCTGTGCACCTGAAAGTGCTTATCCTGTCCCTGTGCTGTCTCAGCTCAGGCATTGACAGGTGCAAATAGGGAAGCTTCAAGCTCAAGGCAACCTCAACCTTATGGTTTACAATAAAATCCACCTTATATTGAAGACAAATTGAATTTATCTGTCTTGCCAGCAATGCATACTCCCGGTCTTCCATATCCTTTTCCCGGAGTAATATTGCACGAGGCCCGGCCTCCCGGGCCAATTGTCTGATACGGTCCAGAAAATGGTCCCTGCAAAGCTTCCTGTCGGTTACAATTATCAGCATACTCTCTCCTGCACTCACTTTTTTCACCCCTGCATTCCCGGCTCCGTCAGCCTAGTGGTCTGTAACACCTAAAACTTATATTGCCCGGTCAGGAAAATTTTTTCAGGACCAGGCGGAGGAGGGCGGAATAATTGTTTTATTACAACTAACGACAACGACGTCCTGGAGAAATTTAACCGCCGGCAATGTATGAATTCAAATGTTACGGACCATTAGTGCTATACTCTGATATAGTCGTTATAAACCGGCTGCAGCCCTCTTCTCTCAATCATTTCATGCACCTGGGCCACACTTCGGGAATCTGAAATCTCAAACTGCCCGTCTCCCTTCCCGGGCTGCTTGTGCCCTCCTACGCCAACACTGACACCTGCCGAAATTTTTGTAGCTGCCAGACCTATGATATTATCTCTGAATTTCGGCTTTTCCCTGGTGGAAATAGTAATTCCTGCAAAGGGCATGAAAAGCCGGTAGGCCAGCATGACCTGCAAAAGCTGTCTTTCATGCACATGGTTTGGGTTGCCGGTCCGGCTGTTTATATAAGGCCTCAGACGAGGTACTGAAAAAGCTATTTCTGCGTGGGGATACTTTTGCTGTAAAAAATAAGCATGGAGTCCTGCCCCATACGCATCCCTTCTGAAATCATCAAGTCCCAGCAGTGCCCCTATCCCCACGCCCCGCATTCCTCCAAGCAAGGCTCTCTCCTGTGCGTTGAAGCGATACGGAAATACTCTTTTGGGCCCTTTCAGATGCACCTGTTCATATTTGCCGGTATTATACGTTTCCTGATAAACCGAAACAAAATCTGCTCCACATTCATGGAGATAGGCATACTCCTGGGAATTTAACGGATATATTTCAATGCCCACGGTTGAAAAATACCCGGCGGCCAGCTTCACCGCTTCGCCGATGTATTCCGTACCTGAAGCTGTCCGGGATTCTCCCGTCAGTATAAGAATCTCTTTGAGCCCGGTAGCCGAAATAGTCTGCAGTTCCTCGGCTATTTCCTCCATGGACAGCCTGCCCCGGTGAATTTTATTGCTGCAGTTGAAGCCGCAGTACACACACTCATTTTCGCAATAGTTTGATATATATAACGGCGTAAACAGACTTACGGAGTTCCCGAAATACCTTCTGGTATTTCCCAGGGCCTTGTGTGCCAGAGTCTCAAGATATGGCTCCGCCGCCGGTGACAGGACGGCTGCAAAATCAAAGGGCGTGAGTCTCTCCTTGTGCAGGGCCTGTTCCACCTCCCTTCCTGAAAATCCGTTGTAATCAAATTCTGAAAGCATGGAAAGCACCCGGCCCATAATATCCGAATCAACAGCTTCCATACCGTCTGCATAGCTCATATGACCTGTTTCCATTTTATCCTCCCTCTCTGCTCCGCTGAAACACTGGCATTTTGCAACCTGGCAGCCCTCCCGCCGGTTTAATCCTCAAGAAAGCCCGTCAGCGGACTGGAGGCCTCCCCACTGTGTTCCAGAACTCTTCCCGGGCCTGCCAGATATGCATCCCGCCCCGCCCTGATGGCCTGTTTAAAAGCCCTTGCCATAAGTGCCACATTTCCAGCCGTGGCTACCGCTGTATTGCACATCACTGCTGCGACCCCCAGCTCCATGGCTTCACAGGCCTGGGAAGGGCGGCCTATGCCCGCATCCACAATAATGGGCAGATCTATTTCGTCAATGAGGATTTTTATAAATTCCTTTGTTACAAGGCCCTTGTTGCTGCCTATGGGAGAGGCCAGCGGCATAACTGCAGCAGCTCCCGCATTTTGCAGCTCCCTTGCCACATTCAGGTCGGGATACATGTATGGCAGCACTGTAAAGCCTTCTCTTGCCAGCAGTTCCGTAGCTCTTATGGTTTCATAGTTATCGGGCAGGAGATACCTGGAATCGCGGATTACTTCCACCTTTACAAAGCTGCCGCAGCCCAGTTCCCTTGACAGGCGGGCAATCCTCAGAGCCTCTTCCGCAGTTCTTGCTCCGGAGGTATTGGGCAGCAGGGTAATGCCTTTTGGTATGTAGTCCAGAATATTTTCTTCTCCCCCCATATTTGCCCGTCTCAGCGCAAGGGTCAATATTTCTGCCTCTCCCTGCTCTATTACTGCTTTTACGATTTCAAGAGAAAATTTGCCCGAACCCAGTATAAATCTTGAATTGAATTCATGGCCTGCTATTACTAATGTATCATTCATTTACGCTTCCTTTCCTTTCATTATGGTATAGCCCGAGCCCCATTGGGGGAGGGCCTGAAATTATTCCCTAAACCTGGTCCGCACCCACCAGCAGGCGCAGTACCATATTTGCCTGATGTCCCGCACATATCATGACTCTTGGAGCCATCAGCCCGTTTCCGACGCCGGCTCCGTTCTCAAGGTCCCCGCATACATACAGGCGTTTCATGGGCTGGACGGTTCTTATGAGGTTGGAGCTGTCATAGCCCGCCATACCCGATGCCGCCACAAGCTTTACAGTCTTCAGTTCTTTGAGTGCAGTATTTACAAGGACAGCCTTGGAGTCAGGCCTGTCAAAGGCTTCGCATATAATGTCATAGCCTTCAAAAAGCTCCTTGACATTGCTTCCTGTCACTCTGACATTTCTTGTCTTAACACTTATAAAAGGATTAATAGCTTCAAGCTGACTTTTCAGTGCCCGGGTTTTGAGCAGCCCCAGATGGCCGATATTATAGCATTGCCTGTTAAGATTGCTGGGCTCCACGATGTCAAAATCCACCAGCAGCAGTTGTCCCACCCCAATTCTGGCAAGCATCACTGCAATGTTGGAGCCCAGGCCCCCTAGGCCCGCAATAGCCACCTTGCCGCTTTTTATCCTGCTGTGTACCCCGGGGGTGTGTCTTGCCGCCAGCATGCTTTCAAGCTCTTCCCTTTGCGGCATTGCTCCCTTTGTGATTATATTCAGAATATCATTTTCGGTTATGGGGCGGTCCCCGTCTATTTGAAAGCCGTTGAAGATTATGATATCCGTGGGCTTCCCGTATTTCTCACGGACCTTGTATGCCGTAGTCTCTTCAGCCTGAACCTCTCTGCCGTTAAGTATGAATTTCATATGTCAGCCTCCGCCCACAAATCTCACAACCTCCATCTCGGCTGCATCATCCACCAGGGTATCGCAATAGACTGATTTTGGAATAATCTCTCCGTTAAGCTCCACCGCTATGGTATCAATATTGTAGCCGGAAGCTTTTAAAAAATTGTCAAGGTGCTGCGTTTCTTCAAGCTTTATGTACTGTCCGTTTAATTTCATCGTTTTCCCTCCCAGGAGTAATATAGGACCTAAACAAAAAAGCACAAAACAAGAAACACCCTTTCGGTGGTGTTCCCCATTTTGTGCTTTTTTAATTGTCTTAAATTTTACCGCATCATACCCCTGCTGTCAATACAGGAGCTGCTGCCTATTCTGAAACGCTGAAGGCCGCCTTCAGGAGTCCGTCTCCAGGTCCCTCCAGGTAGTTCTGAAGGAATAGTTCCAGACTATAATTGTAATAACTGCCGAAACTGCAATGTTTGCTGTAACACCAAATGGTATGAAGCCTGCGCCGAAGTGCAGCGCAGCCATAAGACCGGCTACAAGCATCAGCAGAAAGCTCATGCTGGCATTGGTTCCCTGCTGCATATTGCTGAAATCCTGTGAAAAGGGCAGTTGCCTGTTGGCCGCCTTAAAAAAGCATAAGAGCAGCAGCAGCATGTTTACAAGCATCAACAGCACGTCGGGTATTATCCGTACACCGTATAAAAAAATGTATATAATGCTCAGAAAAGTCATCAGAGGAATATTGTATTTAAATACAAAGGCTTTAAGGGCCCCCTTTAGGATAAGTGCGGGCTTTTCTACCGGAAATGCCCTGTATATCCATGCTCCTTTGAATTTTTCGCTTCTGTTTATAAAACTCACAGAGATACTTGCCATTGCCACGCCAAAATACATGCTTAAAAAGCTGCTGCTGGTTTTCAATCCTTTGTAGGCTTCAACGAAACTGCCGTGGGAGAAGCTGATAAATACAAAGATAAGCGGCATGATAAAAGCAAAGGCCAGACTTGGATAAAGCTGGAGCTTCAGCTTCCTTTCACTGGATATCATATCCCGGGTGAAGTTGTAGACAGCTCTCTCCTGCCTGTCAGGACAAAGCCATTCTGAAACCAGTCTCTGAAGGCCTGAGTTTCTTCGCCCTTTGTTACCCTTGCCCTCGTTATTGTTCAGCTTCTGAAGATTCTTTTCAAAGTATGGCATAATGAATTTTATGTAGATGGCAAAGGCCAGCACCGGCACCACCACCGCAAGAGCTGTTGAACCCAGATAGAAGCCGGTGGCTTTTTGCTCCGTCAGCATGGCAAGCGGTGACGCAAACCAGGTGGTAGGAATCAAATAGTTCCACCACTTTGGAGTAAAGCTTATATTGATTTGAGAAATGTTGAACATCCTGCTTATGAACTGGTAGCCTATAGTCATACATATCATCAGGGCTATTTGAAAATAGTTGATGATATCCTTGAGCTTCTCACCGTCAAACAGGCTCAGGATTATATAGTAAAATATTGAAGTCAGGAACATTACCAGACAGCATATGAGTATCATCTCCAGAAACAGTACCAGGAAGAAACCCGACCCATATCTGAAAATGCACATAATCATGGTAGGACCTGAAAGGGTAAGGGTTATTCTCATCAGATAATACAGAATATGTATTGTCTTGGCAAGCTTGATGGTTTTTTCCTTAATCGGTCTTGGCAGCAGTATGTTCTTATCCTTTACATCCAGCAGTACCGTTGAAAAATCCGATATCATGGTGGCCAGTATCATAAAAATAATCATACCCAGCACAATATTCATTTTATAAAAGGTTTGAAAGGGTATCCAGACAAAAATTGAAATCATCAGTCCCATGAAACCGTATATTAACATGGAAAGCAAAGGTATGTTCCTGCTCTCGATATCCTTTTTGTTGGACAGCAATGTGGGTACATTTCTGGAATCAAGAGTAAGTTTTACCTTGAGTATCATTCTCAACTGGGAATAATCTCCGTCATTTTTTTTCAGAATTGCGGCAGCCTTATCCAGCAGCCTTAACAAAACAAACTCTTTCATTCTACCTCCCATCTGCACGCATAGCGTGTACACAAATATTAATGAAAGACACCCTGACTTACCAAATGTATATTTCACGCTAACTCCAAACTGCGGCAGTGAAACTTCAAGTTTTTCAGCCGCCAATAACGTCCACAAATTCTCCGGCAAGCTGTTTGTGCTTGTCAAAGCCCGTAAGCTGATTGAATATATCCTCAAGACTGCCTTCCTTGCTCTGCTCCTTCAGTTGCTGGAAGGTTCCGTCCGCAACAATGCTTCCATTATTTATCAATATGATTCTATGGCTTATTTTTTCAACAACCTCCATAATGTGAGAGGAATAGAATATGGTTTTTCCCTGCTCGGCAAGGTGGCTCATTATCTCCTTGAAAACCATCACGCTGTTTGCATCCAGTCCGCTCAAGGGCTCATCCAGGAAAAGCACCTCAGGGTTGTGGATCAGGCTGGATATTAGCAGCACCTTTTGTTTCATACCCTTTGAATAGGAGGTTATTCTGGAATCATATACCTGCTGGATTCCGAACAGCTCCATAAGCTTAAGTGCTTTCTTGTCAGTCTCCTCATAGTCCATCCCGTACATCTGTCCCAGAAAGGTTATGTATTCCCTTGCGGTAAGATTGTCAAAAATTTCTGCTGTTTCGGGAACATAGCCTATCTTTCTTTTATACTCCACACTGCCGTTGGAAATATCCTCTCCCAATACCTTTACACTGCCTTTATAATTATTAATAAGTCCCAGCAGTATTTTTACCGTTGTGCTCTTCCCCGCACCATTGGGGCCTATATATCCAATAATCTGTCCCTTTGGAACCTGGATGCTTATTCCGTTTATAACCTGCTTTTCTCCATAGCTCATATACAGGTCTCCAATTGCTATTGCCGCTTCTTCCATTTCACACTCCCCCTTTAATCCTCAAAAAATAAGATTAAACTTTTTCCACGAACCTAATCCTTACATTATATTGCAAATACGCCATACTATCAACCATTCCCGGGCAGCCTGGTTTTCCTGACTTTTGTGATAAACTTGAAGATGGCTGTGGAAAGCATGATTCCGAATCCGATGCTGCCACCTACTGCCAGGGCCAGGATACCTTTGCTGAGGGCCTGGGAAATGTTGTTCTCCACTATATATCTAAGAGAGGTATATGCGGTAAATCCAGGCACCAGCGGAAATATCCCCGGAATCAGGAATTCAAAAGCCGGGGTTTTAAGCTTTCTGGCAAGGGACTCACTGTAGCAGCCCACTGCTACGGCACCTATAAAGGTGGCCGATATGGCATTGCCGGTATTATTAAAGACAAGGCTATATACAAGCCAGCCCAGGGCACCGCTAAGACCCGCCCAACCAATCTTTCTCCTGTCAATATTGAATAGAACCGCAGGAAATATGCTTCCGAAAAAAGCAATAACAACCTGAATCAATTGTGAAGTTGACATAGAATCCTCCATAGCTAAAAATATCCAGCGTTCCGCAGCATTTAAATTCATATCCTTATTATTGAAAGTGCCGTCACTATCCCCACTCCCATTGCAACTATAATCAGAATGGCTTCTCCGAATTTGGCAAAACCTGAGACATAATCCCCATACAGCAGGTCCTTAATCCCGTTGGTAAGGGCTACTCCCGGCAGAAGCACTATAATGGCTCCTGTGATTACATTGTCCTTGTTTATGACAGGAAGCAGGGAAGCCGCCACCAGACTTACAGCACCAATAATAAAGCCTGACAGGTAGTACTCCAGAAATTGGAAGGAACCTATTTTAGAAATATATTCCAGGAGCAGATATATTCCAAAGCTTATTACAAGCGAAACCACGGCATCATATATGCCCCCGTTGAAAAACAGGGTATATGCAAAGGCCGTAAATCCGGAAGCCAGAAGTCTTATACCCAGTGAAAAATTGGGCGCATTATATATTTCGTCAAGCTTCCTTCGAGCCTCCTCATAGGTGAGAGGGCTTTGTGCAAGGCCTCTTGAAAAAGAATTTATAAGCTCCACCCTGTACAGGTCCACACGCCGTTGGTTGATCCGCTTTACAGTGGTAACCAGCTCCCCCTGGGAATCGGAAATTGATATATATATACCTGTGGACGTGGAAATACATTCTCCTGAAAATCCATAGGATGAACAAATCTTTTTAATAGTCTCCTCCACACGGTAGGCCTCGGCACCGTTGCTCAGAAGGATTTCACCCGCTGCCGTGGCAATTTCGGCCACTTTTTTAGCTTCCATAAAAATACCTCTGTAAAATTATTAAATTACATAACAACTATCAATTATATCAATTCTTAACTGACTTTAATATCTCCAAAATAAATACTTAAAAAATATTCTCACAAACTGATTATTGATGGTCTATTTATATATATTTTTAAAATTGAATAAAATAGACAAATCATCGGAATATAAAATATATAGATATTATTAAACCTGCTAAAAAGAAAGGAGCATGTTATGAGTCAAAAGGGAAGCAAGGAACACAAGAAGTCATCAAAAACAAAATCAACAAATAAATCTGAAAAAAATATCAATCCTGAAAACCAGGGTTCAGATTTCAATAACAAAAATAATGTCAAGCCTGAAAATCAGCCCCGGTTCTAGATATTGGAAGCAGGAAAGCAAATTTTTTCCTGAATAGAAATCGGCATAAGAGCAATAATATTTACTGGATACGGAAGTGTATCCGGTGGATACATGGTTATCCATTAGCAAAGGTTTAGCTGACCAAAAAAGTTGGGAGATGATACCTTTGGACTTCTTTGTTTCTCAGTTGACGTAGTCTGGTATTGTGTTTTGTAGTGTTAACGTACCTTTGTATTTTAGCATTATAGGACGTGCAAGTTGTTTTTAATGTCGAGCATTGGGAGATGATTGAGTTGATAGTTGAAAACTTTTTTTCTGCCATACCCGTAATTGAAAATTTCTTGCGTCCCATTAGTGCTCGAGGTACTGCATCTGCTCCAAGAGGGTGGCCGCAGTTAACAAGAGCAGTAATTGGATAAATGCAGGGAAATGAAAAGCAGTTCGGTAGTTTCTTAACTTTAAGTTAAATCATTAGCTAGACAGCAGGGATTCTATTAATTTAGAATCCCTGTTTGTCTTTTAATCCAGCTTTATTGTTTAAGTATGTTATATATTGCTGATATCGCTTCCGCATCTGGGACAGAATCTGAAATTTTCCTTTAATTCGCACCTGCAAAAAGGGCAGAAGTTTACGGTGTCCTCCCCTCCCTGTGAGGTTTCGGGTACCTCCGCGCTGTTGGCTGTGCTGCCAGCTTTTCCGGTTTTTCTGTGAAACCTTTCCTGCAAGGGGTCAGGCTCCTCAGTTTCGTCAGTGATATCGAATACGGACATACGGTTTGCCCCCGATGCATTCTTGAAGTTGTACACAGCGCTCACCAGTGCAGCTATTATAAAAATCACTCCAAATAGCGGAAAAATTCCCGGTGCACCTATATTGACAGCAAATATTATCCAGAATACGCCGAAAACCGCAGTCAATACACCTCCTATAGCACCCATTGCTGACGGCCCGCGACCAGGCTTTACACTTTTCAAATATAATACCCCCCTGAATCATGACATCATAAAACAATCCAAAAGCCAATTGCCATCGGCTCACAAATATCATTCCTATATTACATTATAGGGTAATATTGTTAACTTGCATATATTATTTACAAACCCAGTTTCATTATTTCTGTGCCTATTTCTGAAAAAATAGGCGCGGCGGCTTCTCCTCCGCTTTTTCCGTCTTCAATGAATACCGCTACCGAGTATCTGGGGGCTGCTGCGGGAAAATAGCCTGCAAACCAGGCCTGTATGATTTTCTGCCCGTCGATGTACTGGCCCGTTTCGGCACTGCCGGTTTTTCCTCCCGCTCCGCCGTATTCATCCATATTGGCCTTTTTACCCGTACCTTCGCTGATGACTCCTTCCATCAATGACTTTATGCGGTCTGCAGTGGTCTTGGCCATTACCCTCTCCTGAGAGGTCTCCTTTAAGTCTCTCACCTTATTGCCGCTGCTGTTGACTACGCTGTCTATTACATTTACATTGTTTTTCAAGCCGCCGTTGGCTATAGTTGCAACCAGGTCTGCCACCTGCACAGGTGTGGCCATTATCTGCCCCTGTCCTATGGACATATTTGCTATATCACCGGAGTTTTTAAGATCGGCCCTTGCGGGGACTATTCCCCTTGCCTCATCTATGCCCTGTAAGGTCAAGGCAGTATTTTCACCAAGTCCAAGCCTTTTGCACATATCCAGTATGGGTTGGGCACCCAGCTCCAGAGACATATTTATGAAATATGCATTGCAGGATTTTGCCAGTGCATTGTATATATCAACCGTACCATGCCCTCCCGCTTCATAGGAGGAGCATTTGAATTCAGTGTCACCAATCTGTATATAGCCCGGACAACTGAATACCATATTGTAATCGGGGTGCATTTCAAATGCCGCGGCCAGGTCAACCAGCTTGAATACGGAACCCATGTTGTATTGAGCCACAGCCCGGTTAAACAGCGGCTTTTTATTATTTGAAAGATATTTTTCTATATCATTGGGATCAAAGTCAGGCTTGCTGCAAATGCCTACAATATTACCGGTTTTTACATCTTCAACCACAACCGCACCGGTCAGGTTCCTGCTGTCCAGGGCATTCTCAATTATTTCCTGGATATGATAGTCCAGGGTGAGTTTTATATCCAACTTCCTGTTCCGCCTGTCGTCGTCCTTGATTATCCTGTAGCCCAGCCCCTTAATCAAATCATTTCCTCCGTCGGTGATTACGGCTATACTATCCTCCTCACCATAATTCAGGGTCTTTTCAAAAAGCTTCTCAAGTCCGTTGCTGCCCACATGGTCAATCTTGTTGAGATAGCCCAGCAGATGCTTTGCTTTTGTATCCGTATTGTATCTGCTCAGAGAGTTGACAAAGGATACCCCTTCAAGCTTCATGGAGGTCAATAAGGCCTTTGTCTCTTTGTCCACCTCCATCAAAATGGGGGTGTTTTTTCTCTGTATCTCCTCCTGGGTTTTATCCGGTTCCAGGCCAAGCATCCGGCACAACTCATTTATAGCCTCCGGTTGGCTCCTTAGCTGTGCCGGCTTCAGTACTGCAGTTATCTTCTGGGTTCTGCCGGTGAGCTTTATTCCGTTTTTGTCAAGAAAGTCTCCTCTGGCACTTTCAATCTGTACGTTATTTACCCGCTGTGCCGAGGCTGCTCTGGATAGATCTCCGCCACCGACCACCTGCAAATAAAACAGCCTTGTCATCAGGCCTGCAGATATGGCCAGGAAAACAAAGAATATTATTCTGATTCGTTTAAACATAAAACAACCCCTTCATATGAAATAATGTGATATATACATTGTTTCCAGATGGAGAGGTAAATTATACCATTGTGTTTTTGTATATTTAAGCGGGCATTATAAATTATCTTTCTCCCGGCAGAGAAGATTAATGAAATAAGGGTACCTTGAAAAATATCGTACTCAAACTTAGCTCCGTATTATGCTCTTCCTTTTTCCAGCAGCACTTGATATTCATCTTTAGTCAAAATATATTTTTTTGCCTCATAAGTTTTGTCAAAGGACTCATATGTACCTTCGCAATAATATCTAAATCCGCTTTTTTCGATTACTCTTTTCGATTGATGATTAAACGATTTATGTCCACACCACAAAACATCTACTTTAATCTCATCAAAAGCATATTTGATTGCTTCTCGTACAGCTTCGGTCATAAGCCCTCTGCCCCAGTATGCCTTGCTTAAAACATACCCAATCTCTCTTTGCTTATCAGCTCTATAATTTGAGTCAGCAGTTCTCTTATGAAAACCTAAAGAACCGATCACCTTGTTTTCTTCTTTTAATACCAAAGCATATTCTATGTCATTATCAATAAAGCCTTTCAATATTGTTTCAGTAACTTCAATATTTTCATGATGCGGCCACCCGGTCATTTCGCTGATACCTTCAACACTGGCATATTCATAAAAGTCAAATATATCAGATTCTTTCCAATTTCTCATTATCAGTCTTTCAGTTTCCAACGTTTTCATAATACACCGCCTAATATAAATAATCTAAAGCATACATTTACAAGCAACCCCGAATTCAGGTAAATCCATTAATAGTATTTTTGTCATAACAAGTACCGCGCTATTCAGTTATCCATGTTCATATGCTCATTCTCTATCTAAACTAAACTGCGGTTTAATTTTCTTCTATATGACCGCAGTTATTACATACTCTTTTTGTTACATCATACTTTTCAATAGTAGCCGAAAACCTCCATTGCACCATCTTTGCACGCAGGACATGTTTCATTATTTTTATTCATAATTTACACCCTTCCGGCAGCTCATAGCTGCACCTTTTATTCATTTTGCAACTGAAATGCGGGCATGAAAAAACCGCACTTTGTTTCTATCTGAATGTGCGGTATTTGAAAGACACCTGATATATAAAAAATACGTTATTCAGATAGATAATATATTTATTTAAAGTAATCTTTTATTTCATCAATTAAAAAATCTTCAACTAGTGCTACATCTTTTATATACTTACCTGATTGTAAAACATCGCTACACTTTATAAATGACCAATTAATCTCTTTTCCTCTGTGATCAGGATTGTTAGCATATACCACACCTTCAAATCCAGCCCAGATTATAGCTGCAGCGCATAGAGGACATGGCTCAAATGTTGAATAAAGCCAATATCCTTTAGGTAAAACATCTACTTTTAGTCGCTTACAGGCACTTCTTATAGCATTTATTTCAGCATGTGCCGTAGGATCATGGTCAGCTCGAACTGTCGTTTTCCCTTTTGAAACTATATTACCTTCAGCATCTATAACCGCAGCAAAAATTGAATCCTTTGTCCATTGGTCTTTTATTAATTCTTTCATAATATCTTCGCTTGGGTGTTTTATACTGGAATTAAAATTTATATCATTCACTCCCCTTTTTATTATTTAAAAGCAATTCAATTACATATAATGCTATATTTAGAAGATTAATATGTCAACTTTCACTCCTTACCTCACTATTCAATTTTCAAAGTCCAAATGTTTATGTCGCAATAGATTTACTGGCCGACCTGCCGGTATGTTCTTATATATTCTCTTCATTGCGTTTCATGATGCTTACCTCTCCAACTGGTTTTATTATACCAGCCATTCGATGTGTCCATCAAATCGAGGTAATGTCATATAAATCAAATTCCTTCTTATATTTTACGTTCCCCAATTAATACTTTTTATTAGGTACCAGTTATCTTCCAATTTAATAATATCTTCATTGGTATGTTTTTCGTTCTTTGAATAACAAATGTCAATCCCATAACAACATTCTTCATCTGAGTCGTAAAACATAGCAAATGATATATCATTATCGTAATGATTCTTACTTATGATAGAATCAATTACATTGCTATTAAATTTTAAAATAGCTAGTTCCAATTGTTCTGATATATCGCTAATCAGTTGCTCTCCACCATAATTAGTACCATCTAGAGTAATATTTTGAATCTTATTATTGTAAATTTGTATGTCTGTAATTGATGAGGGGAGACTTTCAATTTCCTTTGCTACGTTTATAAATAACTCCCGATTTGATTTAAATCTTTCTTCGTCTTTTATTGCTTGTTTAGACAGAATCGAACTTGCTTTTTTTTCAATCCCGCCAATTTTATTTGTATCATATAAGTAGTCCGTAACAAAACATCCAATTATAACAAGCATTATAAGCACTACAGAACCAATCGAAAATAAAACACTGGTTTTTTTCATATTGCCTACCTCGTATATATTTATCTCCAAAATATTGTATGTTTTAATATATATTATACTGGGAAGCAATTCAAGTTTCATTTTACCGAACTAACCAGTTTCCAATGTGCAAAATTATTGCTTCGCAAAATTCTTAAATTGCGACTGAATTGTGGACATAAAAATACCGCACTTCGTTAACTGAATGTGCGGTAATAGATTGATTTTTGACATATAAAGATACGTACGGCATGAGCAATTGATTGTGCCCACAGTTGTATCATTTTTTAACCAATTTGATTGAAGATACAAATCCTATTACTATAAATACAACAAAAACTAATATAGTAAAATAAAACTGTTCAAATTCCATTCCTGCATCTGGATTTCCATTAGCTTTTTGAACATTAACAAATAGTATCATCGCAATTATAGAGGTTAACGACATTAGCATTCCTGTAATTAATCTTGTTTTTTCCATTTTAACAATATAGAAACAAGTAAAATCAAAAACAAAAAAACTATTATTCCACATAAAGCGAGCGCCAATTCAAGCAATCGAAACGCCTCCTATATAATAATAGACAATATAAATTGTCTATATGCACACTTTTATACAACTCTGACTTAAATCAAAAACCCATTACATCTATACTATATTTGGAATTAACTGGAGTCAATGTATACTTATTTAGTATTTAACTCTTTTTTTATTTCATCTATTCTACTGCGAATCACATCAGGTGCAAGACCATAGTTTTTCATTTGGTTAACAATAAAACTATCAGGAAGCCCTGCTTTTACAGAACTTGCAATAATATATTTAGGATATTTATTAATATTTGTATCGGATGTAACTTTAACAGTTTCTTCTTCTAACCTCGTATTGTTAATTCCACCTGTTTCCATATTTCTAATTCTTCTATCAAGTCCTCTTATAATGGATAACAGTTCTACTAGCATATCATCATTGGTTCTTTTTCTCGGTATATCTGTAGCTTGTACTTTTTTAATAATTTCATTAAACTGTTTATCAAACTGTGGCCAATATGTTTCAAAAACTTGCTCCAAGATTTTTTCCCTTAAGGCATTGCCAGCTAATGTAGAATTCAGAGTTTTAACTAAATTCCAAATGCCTGCTTTGTCTGGAGTAGTATGGTTGAATTGAGCTAAGGGATCAATTATATCTGTGGCTTGCAAGTCAATAAGTAAAGTACATACCCTATTGGATGTCAATCCTTTTGCCAAAGCACCGGCTTCAAACAAAATCCATGGCTTATTTATATTTTCCTGCGTAAGGCATATTATTCCGATAGTAGTATCCTTCAATTGGTCTGTTATTTCAGAAAACCATAGGGAGCCCCGGTCAATATCTTTACTTGACATCCATGGCTCTATTGCTTGTAATACACATTGCAGCCATTCATCAAGTAATTCTCCGACCTCCCTACTTCTTTCCCCTGACCAACTGATGAATACCTTCATGAGACTCCTCCAAATTACATAATTTTACAATATTATTCTATATTCATTGATTACTATAGTCAATAGAATAAATCTCTACTTCTTTAGTGCTATCAGATTTAATACCATGGCCTACTGAATCTGCTATGCAAAATGCGACTTGGCAAACGAAAAATTTCCATGTCAACAAAATTCAGCCTTTGTTAGTACTATTTCAATCTACGCTCCTACGCAAGGAGCGACGCACGATTTTCAACTGATAAACAATGTAGCACAATTTCAATCCACGCTCCTACGCAAGGAGCGACACTCCTTATTATTTTGTAATTGAAAAAGAGACTAATTTCAATCCACGCTCCTACGCAAGGAGCGACTTGACTGCTTGTTTTGTCGGCATAAGAGCAGACATTTCAATCCACGCTCCTACGCAAGGAGCGACAGCAAAAGTAAACAAAAACCGCTTATCTTTATTGTATAAAGTATATAATAACAAAGCGGTTTTCAATTGCTTTTGCATACTACTAATATAAATTATTATATGTTTTCATAAAAGTATGTCCAAAATCTGGTGCGAATGTACCTGGCTTTTAATGTTCACTTCACATTCGCACTAAATTATCAGAGTACCTTCAATATCAAAGGATTCCTTAGCACCTATATGCTCAACCTTATTCTGATAGTTGTTTCCAAGGTAATAAAATCTGAGGCTGTCCTTGTCCTTGTCAATAATTTTTTCCAGCTTATTTTTAACTTCCCTGCACTTTGCTGCATCCATAACACATTCAAATACGGAGTTCTGTACTCGTTGTCCATAATTTACGCATTGTTTTGCAACATGCCGCAGCCTTTTTCTTCCGGCTTCGGTCTCCGTATTTACATCATATGTAATAAGCACCAGCATCAAATCACCTACTTCCACAAAAATGGAGGATATTCATCCAAGTCCCCACGGATAAATCTGGCCAGAAGCATTGCCTGCGAATAAGGCACCAGACCCCATTCAATTTTCTCCTGTAAAAACGGGTGTGTTATTTTTTCCTGCTTTCTGCTCTGCCAGGCCTGTAGAATGTTTTTTCGCGTATCATCCTCCATTATGACAGCACCATCCTCCTTTTGAGTAAATCCAGTAGAATTGACTACCCTTTTATTTATAAGAGAAAGCACAAACCTGTCGGCAAAAATACACCTGAGTTCCTCCATTAAATCCAGAGCCAGAGATATTCTTCCCGGCCTGTCCCTGTGCATGAACCCCACATATGGGTCGAGCCCTACAGTTTCCAATGCGGCAGCAGTATCATGGGCGAGCAGTGTATATACAAATGACAGCATGGCATTCACATTATCCAGAGGAGGACGCTTATTTCTTCCGTGGAAGAAAAAGCTTTCTTTCTGCTGAAGTATCAAATGGTCAAAGGCATTGAAATACTGTGTTGCCGCCTCTCCTTCAAAGCCTCGCAGCTCATCAAGGCTTTCACTCCCCAAAACAAAACCCAGGGAATTGGCCAGTCCAACTGATACCCTTTTCAGCTTGTCTGTGTCAAGTCTGTCAGGATAATCTCTGGTTGCTCGTTCAACAACCCATCTGCCGTTATAAATCTTGCCGAATATAAAATTTCTGGCTATTTTCGTGCTCTCGGCCATACTGTCGGACAACCTGTACTGAGCTTTCCTTAAAGTTACATTTCCCCTGACCTCTCCAACGATTCGCGACAAAAATTTACCGCTCTGTGTCATAAAGCTCAATGAAATATTGCGTTTTGCGCATGCGCCCATCAAGGCCGGGCTGGCGCCGGTATAGCCAAAGGCAATGATGCTCTCCAGATTGTGCAGCGGAAGCCGTGCGGCCTCATTTTCTCCCTTCAGTACAACAAGGTTTTCCCCGTCCAGCGACAGGTAGCTGTCCGGTGAGGTTATGTAAACAGTGTTTAACAGTTTCCTCATATGTCTACCTCTTTAAGACTGTCTTTAATATATTTGGACACAGAGGGCTGCTTGCACAGCCTCGGCATACAAATATCCTCCAGGGAACATGCCTTGCAGCTCTTGGAGGGCTTTACCACAGGGGTATACCTCCTGCTGTACAAATCATGCATTTCCTGTACAGTGTCCTTTACACTCCGGCGCAAATCCTCATCCAGTATGACTTTCAGCCTGTGCCTGGTTTCACCGTAAAACATATATGCTTCCTTTATCTCACACAAAAGCATTTCCTCAAGGCACATTGCCTGTCCGCACAATTGCAATATATCAGCTTCGTTTTCCTTTGGCTTTCCCCGCTTATACTCAACAGGTACAGGTTTGTACAAGCCTTCTCTTCCAAATATACTCACACCGTCGGCGCATTTGTGCAGCTCCACAATATCACATACCCCGCTGACTCCCAGTGTTCTTGAGAAAACAGCCATACCCCTGGAAATAATAATGTCTCCTCTCTTTTCAGAAAAGCCGTCGTCATGTGCCTTCTCATGAAGTATGTTGCCTTCAACCGTCCGCAGATTTTCCTGCCACTGCTGCTCGATATGTATCAGCGCCCACTGTCTCCTGCAAAAGGCAAAGTGCTGAATGCCGGATAAGAGCAGGAAGTCTTCTTCGTTATATTCCATCATATTTTTCTGATCAACTCTACTCCTGCAGGAATAGCTTTTTCTTCAATAGTGACAATATAATCGTTAAAACTCCTTGGAGGATTGCTTTCATCCTTTCTGGACACTGAAACAGTCTCAAAGAGCTTATATGCAGGACAGTTTCCAAATTCGCTGTCATGCTTGAAAACAATCAAATCTCTAACAGCCATATTTCCTCTTGCTGCCGAATGCTCATGCTCAAACATATTTATGACAGCATTCCAAAACAATTCCAAATCATCTTCGCTGAATCCTGTAGTCTTTTTTGCCAGGTTTGAAGATATATATCCATCAACCCTGTAGAGAGCATATGGTATTATGTACTTTCTTCCCATTTCGGTTTCTTTTTTAGCGGCATCTTTCTCCGTAGTTGCAACAACTCTGGTTATGGCTATTTCCTGCTGTACTACCCGGTCAACACTTCTTGCAAAGCCTATTTGCACAGGTCCCCTGACCTGCCCGCAGTTCAGTTTTGCTTTTACAAAGGTAGTCATTACCGCCCCAAAGGTTCTGATGTCAAAGAAATTTTTACACATAAAATCTCTTATCTTGACATCAATTTCTTCCTTTCTGGACTGGGCTTCTTTTTCATCGGATACACCTAAGTAGGTAAAAGCTTCTCTATCGCTTCTTTCCAAAGGAACCCCGTCCTTTATGTATATCCGGTAGCCTGTACAATCTTCTTTAACTGTTTCGATGTAGTTTCTTATTTTTCTTTTCAAGCACACATCAGTCACTATTCCGTATCCGGTTTCAGGATCAATTCTTGGCATATTTCCCGCATCCGGGTCTCCATTGGGGTTGCCGTTCTTTACCTCAAATAAAACTGTGAATTCATACCTGTTTTTAATAACTTCACTCATTTTCAAATCTCCTTTTAATTATTTTTCTTATAAAGTGCATTTTTTTGATGATAGTAACCTAAAACGAAAACTCCCTGTTGCTCAAGTGACAGGTGGGCGGGAATTGGATTCTGCTCAATATCCAGCATATCTAGAATTCTAGAAACCTTTATATCGTTGGCTTTACCATATTCAGCTTTCGATATATGATGCTGCGAGAGGCGTAATAAAATAGGAAAAACGCTTGCTGGTGTTGCACAGGCAGATGTAAAATACCTGTCCTTAATTGTTGCTTTTAATTGCCCGTCGCTGGCATCCTGCTGTGCTTTCTCCAAAACAGCAAAAAGTCTGCCCAGCACATACGCCCTGTTATTACTTTGTTCATTTAATGACACTGTCAAAACCTCCTTATATTTGTTTGAATTTCTTAAAAGATATGCTTTGATGATAGCAGCCTTATAATGATTAATAGAATGTTCCGCTCGAATTCTGACCATTACCGAATTAAATAATGCCGCGGGGTAGGGTGAGCCTGTCAAAATTGCTCTGAGAACAGCCCCTGAAAGTATCGGAGACGCAGCTTTATCATTTGATTTGGGAGAAACAGTTTCATTCAACAGCCTCCACAATGAAAATAAATCCTGTTCATCCTGAAACTGCTTTTCCATACACAAATCTTCATAATGTCTGGCTATTTTCTCGATGAAGCCCCCAAAGCTGTCCATAATAAAAAATCGTATGGACAATCTGGCGGCATTTGGCGCAAGACCTAAAATATAAAATTTCACATTCTTGTCAAAACCGCTTAAATAATCACCTCTGGCTGCTCCATTGGATATTTTTTCAAAAATTAATTTTACTTCTGCCGCCGCACCCTTATCTCTTTCAAACTTGGAATTATCACCGTCTTTGAACTCATCAGGGTCAATAAACATAGATGCAAAGTCCTGATAATATCTCTTGGGACTTTCGGCCCAAAAAACCACGGTGGTATCTCCCAGATATTGCTTATGTGCGTTATCTGAAAGCATATTGTTTAAAACAGTGGTATAGGCAAATGCAGCATATTCACTTACAGGAGAATTCAGCCCTTGTTCTTTTTCCCTGCCATAGGATTCATAGGCTCTATCATTAAAGGATACTATTGCCGCACCAACGCTTTGAGCACCTCTGACACCTTTAATATTGGGATGAAGCCTGGCTACATTTGCATATTCGCCGCTATCCAGACACTGCATCCTTTTGGAGCCTTCGGAATTATTCTTGTATTCTTCCCATGCCTTTAAAATAGTTTTATTCTGGTGAATGTATCCTCCTCCGTCAAGTCTGAATACAATATTTGCCCCAGTATAAATGTCTTCCAAATAGTCCTTTAATTCAACATGACTTGCAGCATTATCAATATCCCATTTATTTATAAAATTCAAAAGAGACTTTGCTTCGGCACACTCAACATTTTTAAGAATTTTGTTGTGCAACTCCTTAAAGGCTTCAAAACAATTCCTTGTCCTTTCCGGCTTGCCATTGTTATCTGTTCCCAAAATGTAACTGGAATTTTCACATAGAAAGTTGGATTTAATTCCAACAGACTTTTTCTCCTGTTCAGGTACTATCATTCTCTGCGGCACCATCTTCTTTCCGTTTTCACCAGGTACTTTCAAAGGTATTACACCAAGCAGTTCTCCATCCTTGGAGATATTCAAAGCATAGGATACGCCGGTTCTGCTATATCCAAGCCGGGGTATATCACTATTTTCATCCTCTGCCAAAATCTCATAGTATTTCACCAACGATTGTAAAATCAATTTATCACCCCACTTTTTCTATGTTTTTCAAATCAATTACACCATTTATCATTTTTGCCCTGAAAAAAACCGGAAAAATATTTTCGGTATCGCTGAAATCCATATCATACAGCATAAATCCCAAGTCCTGCTCTCCTAAATAACTGGGTTTAATATCTTCTTCAATGAGCTTAAAATTCGCCGGAAACTCCCTGCACCCAAAACATGGAGTATGGTAACACTGTCCTGTTCTCATTCTCCGCAGCGCAATATTATAGTGCTTTTCAACAGTATCTTCTTCCCCCGCCCTGCCGGTCATCTCAAAATGGGCTTCAATAATGTAGCGTACATCCTTTAAAACCAGGGCTGCTCTTTGCTGCCTCAACTCATTGGTATTAATAAAATCAACTGTTCCTGTTCCATCCATAAGTGCCTTTGCGTTTGACTTTGATATTTTTCCGCTCACCTCATTTCTTCTGATATTGGTAAATTGTATTTTGTTGTAGACATGGATTTTATCTATAACCCATTTTATGGCGGGCTTCCAGTAGATTGCCTCAATCAGTCCTCTGGCCGCAGATGGGGTAATCACATCATAGCTCACCCGTTCAACCTTCATTTCAGGCCTGGTGAATAAGGCATAGTCACCCCAAACCTCCAATTTGATTCCAAAGCCCATTTTTCATCCTCCTTTAATTAGCTCCCTAAATATAAATTCCTATACCGGTTTCTTCTGTTATTTTTAGCCCTGTATCTTTATCATATAAATCCTTGAATAAATCCTTTTTCAAAATAGCACTTTCCTTACTGGTAATTCCGCCATTGGATATAAAATCAAAGGCACCCATGCCAAACAAACTTTTAAACTCATTCTCATATATGCCCACTGTATATGGCTGAAGTGAACGTAAAATACCTGATTTATAGTCTGAATATCTTAATTTTTCAATAAGCTCGCACGCCTTTTCATCATATGGAATTATGATGGGTATCGTGGTATTTTCAATCAGTTTAAAATCATGTGCTATGTCTTCAAAGCAAAAATTAAAATTAATGGCATCACGTTCCAATCTGTCTGTTATTTTTTTTACATCTATACCTTCGCCGGTTAATTCATACAGCTCATTGAAGTATGCTTCTATTGCACTTGGTGAACTTATGTCCTCAAAATTACGTATTATGCTTTCAGCAGCACCAATAGGGCGCTTGAATGCTTCGGGCTGGTGCTGTACAAATTCCTTTTCAGGTATGAATACATGCACTTTTCCTTTGACCAGCCTGCCATCCACTTTAAGCCGTCCTTCCCTGTTGCATCTTCCGGCAGCTTGAATGATACCATCCAAGCCGGACATTGCTCTGAATACGGTTGGAAAATCAACGTCCACACCCGCCTCAATCAATCTGGTTGAACAAACCCGGCAAGGCAGCTTGTCTTCTAATCTTTGCCTTATCTCCCGTACAACTTCTTTTCTATGGGCGGGACACATAAGAGTAGATAAATGGAAGGAGCCTTCTTTTTTCAGCATGGAAAACACCTTTAATGCATGCTTTCTTGTATTAACAATACAAAGCACCTGTTCCTGCTTATTCAATTCTTGAGCAAGGGCAGTGCTTTCAATTACATCACGTGTGATTATTTCAGTTCTCTTAAAAATATCATAAAGAGCAGTATGGTTTTCACATATATCTACAGGCTTTAATTCCTTAAAATATTTCTCAAAAGGAGGTTGAGTGGCACTGCACATGACAACTGTGGAGTTGAAATTTTGAACCAATTGCTTGATAGCCTCTATGCATGGCTTCAAATAATCTATTGGAAACATCTGTACTTCATCAAAAATAATAATGCTGTTGGCTATATTATGAAGCTTACGGCACCGGGAGGATTTATTTGCAAATAATGATTCAAAGAACTGTACATTTGTCGTTACAATAAAAGGCATGTCCCAATTTTCAGAACTCAGCTTCAGTTTGTTTTTTACCTTGTCCTCATCATCGTCAAAATCGAAATTTGAATGATGCTCAAGTACATTTTCATCTCCAAATATATCCTTGAATACCCTGGCTGTCTGCTCAATTATGCTTGTATATGGGATTACATAAATTATCCGGCTCATGGAATTTTCAATTAGATGGTTTATTGCGAAGGCAAGGGAGCTGAGAGTTTTTCCTCCCCCGGTAGGAACGGTAAGATTAAATAAATTTTTGCCAAGCTCGGCCTTCTCTATACAATCATCCAATATTTTTTTGCGGTATTCATTAATCAAGCCATCACCCTTAAAACCGCCAAGCCTTTTGTTCAATTGTTTACTGAATAATTCAAAGTCATAATTTGTACTTCTGTCTACGGAGTTATTACTCATAAAGGCTTCAGTGTCCAGAAAATCAGCGTCAACCAGGCAAGAATAAATAAATCTTATGTAAAATGATAGAATAAATCCGATGCTATTCTGGCTAAAATGCCTTATTTCCGGCGCCTTAAGCATATTTATCCCTTTTAAATCAATTTCACTAAAAAACTGGTCATATGCCGGTAAATCTTTTTGCTGCTTATTAAGCCTTGCATTCAGTGTCCCTTCTATACCAACATCCGTTACGGAACCATAATTGGGTAATCCTGAATGGTGCCCTGCTATACAGTATGACAGTATTCTTCCAAACTTATTAATTTTCGCGGCTTCTCTGGCACCGGCAGTTGAATGGTCACACTTTTTACCGTTTTCCAGAATTCTTTTTTGAAATCCCCCGGAGTATTTTCCTATATCATGTAAGAGTCCAGCAGTATATGCATAATCATCCCCGTTAAATTGACTGGCAAACTCCCTGGCTCTCTCGGCAGTATTTTCAAGGTGCTCCTTTACACTTTGTTTAGCATCGTCACTTTCTCTTTTATGTGCTGTAAACATAAATTTCTCCAATATATTATCAAATTTTTGTAATTTATTACTTATTTTATATTATATACTACTTTATTTACAAATCAATTGATAACCGTATATAACATTAATAAGTTCTTGTTTTTTGATTACATTCCGTAGAAGTAATGCTAAATAAGCATAGCAAAATCTGAAATTTGGCACTCCTGATCGTCTAGGAGTTCTATATGAAATAATAGGACTCTTAATGCTGAGTACGACCAAAAGAGTATTATTGCTTAACCATAAAATATATTATTATTTCAATCCCCATACCCAACATTAAGAGTTATCAATTTATTTATATTTTTATGTAACGATTAATATGAGCATTTCATATAATACCAATGTGTCGTTTTTGCCATATAATATTTTATTGAATACCATATGAGTAAAAGAGGACGGCAAATTTTCTAGTATCTATGAATACGGAAAGGAATGAATCTATGAAAAAATTTAGTAGTGCTGAAATAATCTATATTGTTGTTTCTATCCTTACAAGAGGTATTGCAGTTTCAGTATATAAAATTAATTTGCAGCAAATTAGTGTAGAGACTTACATATACATTATATTTAAATTAATGTAATAAGAGTTAGGTTGATGAAAATAAACCCCTGCTATGCATAAATATAGAATAAGAAATAAAATTTGCATTATATCTATTGTCCAGGCTCATAAAACCTGAAATACAACAAAGGTATTACTGACCATAATACCAACAGCCCAATAGTGCAGCTTACAGTTGAATTTGCTATGCAATCAGTATATAGTGTAAGTAATTTCACTAATTTTTAGAGGAGATGATTCTTTGACTAATGAAAATCAAATTATGGCCTTTAAATATTTTGTTGAGGAATACCTATTTGGACTCAATGGGGGTGGCACATTTACAATTACAGAACTCATAACCGAATTTAAAAAATATGAAGATAAAAATTCCATTGACTGCTTACGTAAAGATGCTAATTACTTAAAAGAAATTCTGACTAAGGAAGATTGGGAAATCAAGAAAAATCTCCTTGATTATTTGCTGAAAAAAGGAAGTAGAAACTACATGAAAAGTATTGTTAATTATTTAGTCCAATTATTATAATTTAACTAATATACTCAATATGAATATTAATGCAATTCATAAATTCCATGTTTGCTGTTTACCTTGGCACACAGCTTTTTTATATTGAAAAAATGTGACGAGAAGAATTGTTTCCGGTGTATTATATTGAAAGGACTTATTGTTGCTGAAAAGGAGTCTATTTGGGGAAGATAAACAAATTATTGATTTATACTGGGCGTGCTCTGAGACTGCTATATCTGAAACTGCGAATAAGTATGGCCGATATCGTAATTATATTGCTTACAATGTTCTTAATATTGCTCAAAATTCTGAAGAGTGTGTTAACGATACCTATATAAAGGCCTGGGGAGCTATGCCGCCAAGCCGCCCAAATCGACTTTCAACATTTCTTGGAAAGATTACCCGCAATATTTCGCTTAACAAATATGAACAGTATACTGCTGACAAACGTGGTCAAGGTCAAATACCACTTGTATTTGACCATTAGAAGAGTACACCCGCTTTATCCAACATTGAGCTGATTGTGGAAGATAAAACCTGCTGTATTTTCTTTACATTTCCACTGATTTCGCCATATGCTTCCGGTACTATCTCAGCTTTTTTGACCCACAAAAATTCAAAACGGAAATATTAGCGGATTCTCGACCTTTAAATGTTTATTCTAATGGGACTGGGTTACACTTATTCCGTGAAATTTCCGATGTTTGACTGCTGTGACTATAGCTTTTCCACATATAAAATAACAGACTGACTGTTATTAATATACTTATGCCGGTTCCTGTGATTAATATACTATTGTCCAGATTTGAAAGCCATTTGTCTATACCTGCTCTTCTGCTCAGCATCACAAATATATGAGAAGTATACAGTACAGCAACGGAACCCCAGATGGAATCGGAACAAATATAGGCCAGACAGTATATTAACATACTTGCATACCCAAAAACACTCAACACCATATCAGACTGAAATGCAGCCGGTAAAGCCTGAATAATTATTACTGGTACAAGTGGCAGAACTTTCCTCAGTTCATTGAAAATCAACCCTCTAAACAGCATTTCTTCGAAAATGGTAAACACAATAATGTTATAAAATATAAAATAAAAAACACTTCCGTTATTAAATCTATCAAAAAAGCTTATTACTGCCTGTAAATTGTGTGCAAAATATTTTATATGCATAAAGCATAATATAAATATTGATATTGAAATACCAATGGAAATGCATAGCATCAGGTTTTTTATACTTATGGTTTTAAATTTGCAGAAGGTTAATAAATTGATTTTTCTTATTCTAAAAATTAATACATATACTAATACCGGGATTGCAACATTTAATATCATTTCCAAAGATACAGTATTGTTCAGACTTTCTACAACACCCTTAAATTTTGTTTCTGATGCGTAATTCATAAATATACTTATAAATTTAGAATTTAAAGTGTATATCAGCAAATATGATAGAGCAAAAAATATCCCTTTTAATAATGTTGTTATTTGCGCCTTTTTCATTTTTTGTCCATGCCTCACATTTTAAATAAAATATTTTAAATAAAATAATATGAAAGAAATAACATGGACTCGTCACCTCCTTTAAAGCATTTATTTCTCACTTCTCATAACCTTTCAGGTTTCTTTCCAGGAGTTGTCTATACTCCCTGTTTGATTTTTAAATCATTAATAAAATCGTAATAATATTTACTTCTTACTGCAAAAATACCTACAAGCAACAAAGTAATCCCGGAAACAGTGGTTAAATAATACCACTTGATGAAATTCAGCAAAAAGCCATACAACCATATACCTATCGGACTGAATATATATGCTGATGTCATGAATACCCCGAATACACGTCCTAGCAGCTCCTTGGGTATCTGAAACTGGAAATATGAAATCATAGATACATTCTGTAAAGTATTTACCGAACTTAATGTGACAAGTATTATGCTGAAAATGATTGTTATACTCCATTTGTTTCCGGTTAAAACCTGGGCTCCCAGAGGCAGAAGCCACAATATAAACAAAACCGCCTGTACTTTGAACAATGTAAAAAACTTTTTAATCATATGGCTGCTAAGGGATTTTATAAAAGATATAAGAGCAGCACCTGCTATTGTACCTATTGCCGCGGAGGCCTGTATAAAAGACATCTGTATTTCGGTAACTTTCATAATGTTGTAGCTTACATATGTCAGAACCATGCTTACCATTGGAAAATACATAAGACTTACAATAGCTGCAAATACTAAAAAGAATATTATAATTTTCTGAGAGTACAAGTAACTGAATGTCGTCTTTAAATCCTCTAAATATCCCTTTTGGCACAAATTATCCTCAGAAGAAGTATTGGGTTTTTTAAATTTTAAAAACATTTCTAATAAACCTGCTGCAACAAGTACTATTCCATTGAACATAAATATTACTTTGATTCCTACTGTCGTATATAGAACAGCGCCCAAAATGGGGCCGATTATATTTACAACAGCCGTTATTCCTTGAATTGCAGCATTTGCGGTAGAGATATTATCTTTATTTACAATTTCAGGAATAGCCGAGTTTATTGCCAGGTTGAAAAAAGCCTGAATTGTGCTTACTGTTAAGACATAAAGAATTATAAGCACGATGCTTTCAGGATAAAAATCCAGCAGTTCTGAATATATGAGAACTATTACACCGCATATGATATCTGACCCGACAATAATTTTTTTCTTGTCATATCTGTCTACAAAAACACCTGTAAAGATGTTTATAAAAACCATAGGAAGGACGGACAGACTCATTACTAAGGAAAAAGTGCCTGCCGACCCGGTTATGTCCAGTACATACAAGCTTAAAGCAAATGTTATTACTGTTGCTCCTATACCTGATATGAATCTGCCTGATACAAGCAGCAATAAATTGAACTTCAAATTAACGGGGATAATGCTTTTATTTAAGACCTCTTCACCTTGCATTCCTTCTTCTTCCTTTTCCAAGTATATTTTATTAATCCGAACCATTTAAACATTAATATTTGAGTAAGTCATATTTATGTATAACAGTAATTTCGCTTCAAGTCCATAACCTGCCCATCAGGTATATTAATTCCTTTTCCTGTTCTTTTAATTCTGCGAAACACCAGCCGGCCTCCTTATCAATAACACTTGCCAGGCTGTATTTCTTTGTGAGACTATGACATATTTCCTTCAACCCTTGAGCCAAACCTTCCAACAGGTCTATAACACTGTCCCTGATATCCTTGTTGCATTCTCCGTTATAATGTTCCAAGGCAGTCTTAAACAGTCTTCTGCGGTTTGAGAGTGTAACAAGCTTCCAATCCAGTATTTCCTGAAGGATACGGGTTTGCACGTTATCAATATCATCAAGCCGCTGGAACTCCTTGGAGGATATTTCTACAAGCTTATCAATTGCAGCTTCTCCGTAATAGGTTGTAAGTCCATTTTCAACTGATGCCGGTCTGTTATAATTTTTGATTATCAGATCTACCAGCTCTTTTAGCTTGGATTCTCCTTTTAATTTTTCCTTCTTTACAGTAATAGTAGAATAGAAAACGTCAAATTCGAAAGCCGGCAGTATATCCTTTTTAGGGATAAGCCCTACAGACTTGTTCCCAATATAAGGAATATACCTGTCAGCATTTATCATTTCAGGCATTTCAATAGAATATAAATTATCCCTGTCATGTGCGACAAGCATAAATAAATGCCCTCTTCTTTCCTTTTCTTCGGGAGCATCATAGCTTACAAATTCTCTGAAGTAAGGATTTCTCAGACAGTATATATCCACTACCAACTGCTCTCCGCTATCCAGCAGCTGCTCAATATGAGACAGGGCCTGCGCACCTTTTCCGCTGTAACTATTTATTTCAAAAGCATCTTCCCATAAATGATAAGTGGAAAAATTAATATCGTAGATTCCCCCTGACCGGTTCTCAGTCAGATTCATATCAAAGCCTTGAGCAAAATACTCATAATAGCTGCCGTTATTTCCTAATTGCTTTTTTAAAATAAAGTAAAGCATTACATTTGCACAATCCATTTTTTCAGTCAAAGAATCACGGTCTCCCTGTGTACTGAAATAATAATCCAACTCCATATTCTTTTTCATTGGTTCAGGCAGCTCTACTCCCTGTCCTCCAAAAGGAACAGCATATTTGCCAAGCTCTGCTATTGTCGGATTTCTAAGTATGTTCATCATGTTCAAGCCAAAGCTTTTAAGCTTTCCGCTAACCTGTATGGCTTTTAGGGAGGAGCCCCCCAAATCAAAGAAATTATCAAAAATGCCTACCCTGCTGACCCCTAATACCTCCTGCCATACAGCTACCAGTTCCTGCTCTATTTCGTTCCGGGGCGGCACATATTCCGTACCGGCGCCCAATACTGGTTCAGGTAATGCCTTTCTGTCAATTTTGCCATTTGATGTAAAGGGAACGCTTTTAATCCTGACATAGTAGGAAGGTACCATGTAATCCGGCAAATCCCTGGATAAAAATTCTCTGAAATCAGAAGGATTGATATCAGCATCTGCCACTATATATGCACATAAATATTTGTTTCCGTTTGAATCTTTCCTGTCCAGCACCACAGCTTCCTTCACAGACCCGTACTTCAGCAGCCTTGCTTCGATTTCTCCAAGCTCAACCCTGTAACCTCTGATTTTAACCTGAAAATCAGCTCTGCCCATAAACTCCAGATTGCCTTCGCTGTTCCATCTGGCAAGGTCTCCTGTCCTGTACATCTTTTGTCCGGAAATAAAAGGATTACTTACAAACTTTTCAGAGGTTACTGTTGGATTGTTCAGATACCCCTTTGCCAGACCTTCGCCGGATATGCACAGTTCTCCTGTCGCCCCTTCTGGTACGGGTCTGTAATTGGAATCGGTAAGATATATCTGGGTATTTGCCAGCGGTTTTCCTATGGGTACGGTTTTTCCAACAGACTTCCTGGATTCATACCGGTAAAAGGATGCGCATATTGTAGCTTCCGTAGGACCGTATCCGATCAATACCTTCATATCTTTATTCAATTCAAAGAATTCTTCAAGAACATAATCTTTAATGTTCTCCAGGCCTGTAAGTATTTTATTTAATTTTATATTTCTTTTTTTCAGCAATCTGCATAAGTCCTGAAGTATGGTGGGAGGAAGAAATGTAAAAGTTACATCCTTTTCTGCGATGGTATCTGCAAGCTGCTCCAGGTCCATCAGCCTTGGCTGATCGTTTAGTACAAGAGTGGCTCCGAATACAAGAGGCATAAAAATTTCCACTACATTTGCATCAAAGGATATGTTGGCAAGACTAAAGCATCTGTCGCCGCTGCCTACCTCTTCGTCATACCATTTATAAATGCTGTGAAGATAATTATTGAGGGCTTTATGCTGTATCATTACTCCTTTTGGATTTCCCGTGGAGCCTGAAGTATATATGGCATATGCCAAATCATCAGGCTTATTTACAATTTCAACTCTTTGGCTGTTTCCAGAATAAATACTGCTGTCCAAAAGATTAATTACGGTCCCATTAAACTCCATTCCTTCCTTTATAGCATCAACTGTAAGTAAAATCTCCGCACCTGCATTTTCGAGTATGTACTTTATCCTGGTTTCGGGGTACTGAGGATCTATTGGAAGATAAGCTCCCCCTGCCTTTAATACCGCCAGTATACCTACTATCAGTTCAATAGAGCGTTCTGCCAGCAAGCCCACTATTGTGTCAGGCCTTACTCCGTGTGTTCTCAAAATACCGGCGAGACTGTTTGCTTTCCGGTCAATCTCACCATAGGTGAGCTTTTTGGCACCTGCCTCTACAGCAATATGTCCAGGTACTTTTCTGACCTGCTCTTCAAATAAATCACAAATGGTCTTTTCCTGGGGATATTCTTGTTGTGTTTGATTATACTGGTATAAAAGAAGGTTTTTTTCTTGTTGGGATAATATATCTATATCAGAAATAAGAATTTCAGGGTTTTGTACAATTATATCCAACAGATTCTGATAATGTGCAGTAAAACGTTCAATGGTATCTCTTCTGAACAGCTTTGTAGAATACTCCAGTTCAAAATAAATACTGCCCTGCTTGGGAACTGCATAAAGACTGAAATCAAATTTTGATACCCTGCTTTCAAAATCATATTTTGAAAATTTCAGGTTATCTGCCCGGACTTCAACTTCAATACCATCCATGTTCTGAAAAACAAACATTGTATCAAACAATGGATTTCTATCAATTTCCCTTTTAATTTTCAGTGCATCCACCAACATTTCAAACTGATAATCCTGATTTTCAAGAGCCTTTAAAAACCTGTTCCTTACATCCTCCAGATGATTGCTGTATTTAATATTGCTTTGGGGACGGTTTCTTAAAGCCAGCGTATTTACAAACATGCCAATGACATCATTCAGCTCATTCCGGGTTCTTCCCGACACCGGCGTACCCACCACAATGTCCTCTTGTCCGGTATATTTATGTAAAAGTACATTGTAAACCGACAGGAACACCATAAATAATGTGGTTCCAGTTTTAATACTCAGTTTTTCCAGGCTCTTGAGCAATTCCCCCTTTATTTCAAAGCTGACCCTGTCTCCCTCAAAGCTTTGGACAGCAGGTCTTTGATAATCGTAAGGGAAATTGAGCACAGGTATTTCATCTGAATATTGATTTAGCCAGAATTCCTTCTGGACGCTTATATACTCTGTTTTAAGCTGTTCATTCTGCCATGCTGCAAAATCCTTGTATTGAACTCTTATTTTATTAAGTGTCTGACCCTGATATAACTTTATTAATTCCCTGACCAGAATACTGCATGAAATCCCATCGGATATGATATGATGCATATCACACAGAAAAATATGCCTGGTACCGGTTATTTTCAAAAGCTTTGCCCTTACCAGCGGTGCTTTTCTCAAATCAAAAGGTCTTATGAAGTTTTTTATTATCTTAGCTACATCCCCATCCTTACAAGAAGTAATTTCAATTTTCATATCTGCATTATCGTTGATTTTCTGAACAGGTTCACCATCAATAAATTCAAACTCAGTCCTGAGAGATTCATGCCTTTCCAAGAGCATCCGGAAAACCTCTGTAAACTTTTCGGTATCCAGCATACCCTCAATCTCCATGGCTGCAGATATGTTGTAGGTAATGGCACTGTCAATCTGATCAAGTATAACCAACCTTTTTTGAGCTGAAGAGACAGGATAGTACTCTCTTTTTTCAATGTGAGGTATTATTGAGTAAGCTTTTTTCCTGGCATCCTCTATAAACTCCGACAGTTTTTTTACCGTCAGAATCTCAAAAGCAGTGGTTATAGGTATTTCAATGCCAAATTCCTCTTCTATGCAAGACAATAAAGTTGATACTTTTAGTGAATTTCCTCCCAGCTCAAAAAAGTTATCGGTAACTCCTACTTTTTCTATGTCCAGTATATCCCGCCAAAGCTCAACAAGCTTTTTCTCCGTTTCGTTTGCAGGTAATACAATATTAAGGTTTTGAGTCCTTTCCATTGTAATGCGGTTTATCCTGCGGACAATATCAGCGTACATACCGTGTTTAAAATTTTCAGCCAATTTATATCTCTGAACTTTCCCGCTTGCTGTCAGAGGCATATTCTCTACAGGTATTACGTGCTTAATATCCAGGCCCATTAATTTATTAATGTTGGTTTTTAAGGCAATCGCCATATGTACGAAATCCTCAATCTTGCCTTTGAACAAAACAAAGAGCCCTATTTCTTCTGTTTTACTAATCTCATCCTGTATACTGCAAGCTGCAAATTTCACTGACTCTATTGCTGCTATCCCTTCAGCTGCCTTTTCTATATCATATGGATAATAGTTCTGTCCATTTACAAAAATAATATCCTTTTTTCTCCCTATAACAATCAAACGCCCATTTCTCATAAAACCAATATCGCCTGTATCCAGCCACCCATCTTGAGCAAACACAGCAGTTGTTGCCTGGGGATTATTATAGTACCCTTTTGTTACATTCCTGCCTTTTATTTGTATTGCTCCTATGGTACTATCCTCCAGAACAATATTGTCCTGATCACAAATTCTGACAAGACAATCCTGTACAGGATACCCCAAATCCACAAATTTCACTGATTCAGCAGAAGAACTATCCTGAATTGCTTTCTGGCCTAAAGAAACAGACTCCCTTTTCAGGCTTAACGTTACAAATTCTTCTCCTACAGGAGGTATAGATACTGCCAGACTTGCCTCTGCAAGTCCAAAAACAGGGAGGACTACGTTTCTTCTCAAATTGTACGCTGACATCGTATCTAAAAATAAGTTGCACAGCTCTGATGAAATTGGTTCAGCACCGTTCAGAAGCAGACGGACATGTGACAGTTCCCAATCAGCGGCAATTTCAGGCTTAAAGGAACCTAAAAAATGCTTGTAGCCAAAGTTAGGTGAAGCCAGAACTGATATTTTATAGTAATTGGCTTTTTCAATCCATAACACAGGGTGACGAATAAATAGTGAGGTAGGCATAATATACTGGCTGATTTCTCCTGCAATTGAAGACAGATGAAAGCCTACCAGCCCCAAATCATGTGTGAGGGGCATCCAGCTCAGTGTTGAATCTTCAGGAACAACCTGCAATCCTTTTAACATGGCATTAATATTCGTTAATAAGTTTTCGTGTGTGAGTACTACCCCTTTGGGATCACCTGTTGATCCGGAAGAAAACTGGATAAAGGCAATATCAGAAGACTCAGGAGTATATGTTTTTCCCGGACTGCATGCTTTGCCGGCTTCTTCTATCAAAAAAGAATGGGCTTTTATATTTTCCTGGTCGGATAGCTGACTTTGAAGGCTTGCTTCTGTGATGAGGTGCGGGTTATTCAGAATATTCCATACCTTAACAACCCTCAGCCTGTGTTCATCATTATTGCCTATGGGTATTGGAACAGGTATAAACCCTCCCAATATGCATGCCCAAAAGGCATAAATAAAGGACTTATTATCTTGTAGCTGTAATACAATCTCATCCCCGGGCTTTACTCCCTTCATCTGTAAGAAACCAAGAATTCTTAAAGCCTTAATATACAGTTCTTCATATGTTATGGACACTTCAGTATTACTATCTTCTATAAAAATGATTCCTTTATCGCATTGCTTCACGTGTTCTATTAATTGTATCAAGTTCTTATGTTTTAACATATACACATCTCCCTCGCTTTAAGACAATTTCACAAAATTGTTACCTCTTAAACAGTCTTTTAAAATTCTTCTACTAATAAATAAAAGAATCTTAAAAGTTTTTCATATGCTTCCATGCTGATTTTTTCATTTACACCATGGATTGTATTTAAGTCCTCCATACTGATTTCAATAGGACTGAACCTGTATATCTGACTGGAAATCTTCTGATAGTACCTGGAGTCGGTTAACCCAACAGTCAGGTATGGTGCAGCTATTGTCTCACTAAAAACAGATTTTACAACTTTGCTTATGGTTCTAAATTCCTGTGAACTGCTGCTGGAAACACCAGAAGGGTTGAAGCTGTTTTCTTTGATTTTTACCTTAATGCCATCACGCCCTGCTATTTTCTCAACTTTTTCCTTGATACCATTTATACTTTCTCCTGGTAAAATCCTGAAATTGATAATTGCCTTTGCTTGCTGCGGAAGTACATTTTCTTTGACCCCTCCCTCTATCATAGTTACGGCAACGGTGTTTCTTATGAGGGCATTAGTAGTTTCAGACTTTGTGAGGACTCTTAGAATTAAAGGCTTGAACAGCCAGAGATTTTTAAAAACAATTCTTTTAATCAAGGACATTTCGGGTATTATGGCATTAAAAAATTGTTTTGCAGCTCCATCCAACTTTGTACGGAATTGTTTCCGCTCCAGCCTGTATATAGCTGCTGACAGCTTCCCGATAGCCGTATGCCTCGGAGGTATAGATGAATGCCCGCCCGCGGCAGAGGATATAAGTTCCAGTGTAGTATTGCCTTTTTCGGCTACACCTATTAATGCCACAGGCTTAGTTACAGCTGAAACAGCATTTTTCAGAATAAATCCTCCTTCATCCAGCACTGCAGAAAGGGCAATACCCTTTGATGCCAGATAAGCAGCTATATGTGCATTACCGTTTCTCCCTCCGATTTCTTCATCATGTCCAAATGCCAGATATATAGTATTTTGGGGCTTAAAATCATTTTTTAAAAGCTCCTCTGCCGCCTCAAGAATACCCATTAAATGGCTTTTCATGTCAAGTGCACCGCGTCCCCAAATATATCCGTCTGATAATTCTCCTGAAAACGGGGGATATCTCCAGTCATTTTCAGTCCCAACTTCCACCGGCGCTACGTCCATATGCGCCATCAGGAGAATCGAACCTGCATTATGTCCTATGCCTTCCCATTTTAAAAGAATACTCATTTCGTTAATAAGCTCTATTTTAAATTTTTCGAAAACATTTGGAAATGCTTCTTCAAGAAATGTGCGAAAGCTTAGAAATTCCGACTTATTTATCTGGTCCGTATTCTCAAAAGATATGGTTCTATATTGGAGAGCACGGGACAAACGTTCTGATGCGGCTAGAATGTCTATGCTGCAGTGGTTATTTTTTATCTCTTCCATTTCGTCTCCAGTCCGAAACATGGCATAAATATTTTATGTTCTGTTCTTATCCTGCTACATTTTATTTTTGCCGTTATTGAAAACAATCCTGCTTCCTGAAGCTTCAAAGGCAAATGGCATTTCCTTATAGCCTTTCAGAGCAGACGTTATATGTTTATAATTTTCCTGGGGATATGCGAAAAGGAAATAGCCTCCACCCCCTGCACCCAGCAGCTTACCACCATAGGCCCCCGCCTGTTTTGCCTGAGAATAAATGGCATCAATTTCCTCATTGCTTATCCTAGCTGACAGCCTTTTTTTCTTTTCCCAATTTTCATTAAGTAGAATGCCTATATTTTCAATATCTCCATTTTTAAGATATTCTTCACCCTGCAGTACTATTTCTTTTAGCATATTGAGATTATCAATGTTTATTCCAATGTTTGTTTTCTGGTCATGCAATACGCTGGAAGCCTTTCTGGTAATTCCCGTATAGAATAAGCTTGTACACATATTAAGTGTATGCCATGCCTCAGGTCCAATTTCAATTTCCTTTACAGCAACTGTACCATCTGTATTGAAACTATATTTTTTAAGCCCCCCAAAGGCCGATGCATATTGATCCTGCTTTCCTATGGGTTCTCCTAAAATGTCGATTTCTATTTTACAAGCAAGTTCTGCCAGCTCGGATGGATTCTTATATTCTCCCTTGTATGCATAGAGCGAATTCAACAGACCTACCGTAAACGCACTTGACGAACCAAGCCCGCTGCCGTCTGAATGTATGTCTGAAAAACTTGTTATCTCAATAGCTCCGATTATTTCAGCTATCTTCAGTGCTTCGCACAAAATCTTATGTTCTACTTCATTAACATTTTGGACTCTTTCTCTGTTAAAATAATTCAATACAATGTCATCATCATTTCTTGGATTGGCAATGACATATATGTACTTGTTTATTGCAGCGCTTAAAACTGTTCCTCCATAATTTTCGTAGTAATCCTTAAAATCAGTTCCTCCGCCAAAAAAGCTTATTCTTAGAGGTGTTTGACTGATGACCAATTCCATCACCCCCTTAAATATCCTTTTATAATACTCATCATTAAATGATCCAGTATCATATGTATATCCTCTACCTTTTGCATATCTTTTATAGGAACATGGATACTATACTTTGCAAGCTTTTTCAGTTTTCCTCCGTCATATCCCACCAGGCCAATTGTTTCTGCTCCGATAAAATTAGCGTACTCTATTGCAGAAACAACATTTTGTGAATTGCCGCTTCCTGAAATTCCAATTACCAGATCATTTTTTGTCAGATAATTTTCCAGTTGAAATTTGAATATCTCATCATAGCTGATATCATTTGCAATGGACATCATTGATGATACGTTGTCGTTAAGACAGCAAAAGCGGAATTTTTTTACCAGGTTCTCACTTACACCTTTATTGAAATCATTTACAAAATGTGATGCCGTTGCAGCACTGCCTCCATTTCCAAAAATGTATATAAATCCATTCCTCTCATATACATCCAGCAATCTCAAAATTACCGTCTGAATTTCTTGTATGTCCAAATTATCAACCTGCAGTTTCAATATGCTTAAATACCTATTAATATTTACCGTAAAATCAACATCAATTTTCTCCAAGCTTAATGTTTTCATTACAATTCCTCCTCATCCCTAATACTATAAGTAGAGTTTTTACTACCTATGAATAAAACAAATCACAATCCTTATACCGTAGTGTCCGCTTATTCCCTTCTTGCAAAGAAGGGAGTATTGGCACTGGCAGACATTGATAAAATACGTCCTTGCACTGTTTACTTTCTGTATATTACTCAGGAATAACAATTTTTACTGCCTCCAATATATCAGCAGCAAAATAATCAGGGATGGCTTCATATTTGGCATCTTTTCCACCTTCCCCACTTGCCAGAAGAATAGTTTTCATACCGGAATTTTTTCCTGTCTGAACATCCACGGTTGTGTCACCTATAAAATATGAAGCTGACAAATCAATGTTGTATTTCTCAGCAGCCTTTTGTACAAGCCCTGTTTTAGGCTTTCTGCATTCGCATTCTACCTTGTAAAGCTTATTTTCTTCTGGATAACCCTTATCCGGGTGATGAGGACAATAGTATAGATCATCAATGTATACTCCTCTTACACCAAGCTCGTAATCCAATTTCTTATGAATGTTATTCAGATCATCTATTGTGCACAGATTTCTGGCTATTACAGGCTGATTTGTAATGACTATACAGAGATATTCAGAGTTGTTCAGCAATTTTATTGCCGTGTAGGCCTCTTCTAAAATCTCCATTTCCTCCGGTTTTGATACCAGACCGCAATATTTATTTATAGTACCGTCTCTGTCAAGAAAAACTGCTTTCTGCCTATTTGACAAATTCCCATGTGCTACAATGCCTTTAGATATATGCTCCTGCACCAGAAGGTAACGCTCCGGCGTACCCATATCCTTGAGATACTCAGTAGTTCTATAGCCAAAAACCTTTTTAGTCGGAAGCATCTTCATTACTACATCTTTTTCCAAATCCAGCTTTTTACCCTCTTTTATATACTCAAGAATACTTATATCCAGGAGAAATACCCCTGCAATCACACAGTTATTGTAATAAAAATCTCTATTCTGATTTTTCTCAAGAATTTCAGTCACTTTATTATTGTTGTCGAGAACAATAACATCACTGTCAAACGGGTGATTATTCGGATGAATTACCATAGAGCAAACTGCTCCATTCTTACTGTGAAAGCTGATGAATCTATCAAAATCCATATCAAATATTATATCGCCGTATACTACTATAAACTGCTTCTGCAGAATGTTTCCAAGATAATATAATGCTCCCGCAGTTCCCAACGGTATAGTTTCTTCAAAGTATTTAATTGTCACACCAAATTTAGTTCCGTCACCAAAATATTCTTTTATTTTGTTTCCCATATAGCCCAGAACCATGATGATTTCATTAATTCCATACTTTTTAAGGTTTTTAAGCTGATATTGTAGGATAGGCTCTCCATTTATTTTTACCATTGGCTTTGGAACTTCTTCCTTGGTATATTCCTTTAGCCTGGTTCCAAGCCCTCCGGCTAATATTACAGCCATCATTTTATAGCCAGCCTCCCTGCAAAATTATTACTATCAGACATATCTTTTTTTCTTGCATACCTGAACTTCTTGAATTCAATATTCAGCCTCCTATGAGCTTCATAGAATTTTTCCCCATGATCATGATGTCCGTTCCATATTTCTGGTGTCCATCCATACTGAAAATCACTGAAGACCTCACATATTTCATCCCAGATCATATCTCCTTCTCCTACCTGAAGCCCTTCGCTATCTACACCCGAACAATCCGAATAATGAAGATGCTTTACAACCGGTTTGACTGTTTTCATATATTCCAGAAAACTTTCGCCGGTGTAGTTGGTGTATAATTTAGCATGGCACAAATCCAGACACATCCCTAAATTATGTTTTTTGCAAAAGTTATAAATATCCCCGGCATCCAGAAAAGTATTGCTCACTCCCTGCTTTGGTGACCAGTCTCCATCAATAAACCACGGATAAGTAACCATATTTTCTACTAATATTTCAAGACCACTGGTATCCATTCTTCTTAGTGAATCTTCAAACAGATCATATTGCCTGCTGGAATCATTTAAAAGGTAAGGATATGTCATTGTACCCGGGTGAACAATAAACTTTACATCACCGGTACATTTTTTAAAGTGGCGTTTCAGATTTCTGGCCTTTTCCATTACCCTGTTTATTACATCTACGGAAAATAATCTGAAAGCTTCATCATATGAACTCAAATCCAGTAACTTTCCATCTGCGTATTCGGGTAAATGAACTACTAAATCCAAATCATAATCCTTGCATTCATCCTCTTTTTTCAAGTCACTGGCGGCGTAATGTATCTCCACATAATCCACATTTCTGCCTTTAATCATTTCATCTATATCTTTAAACCTTGCTACCACACCTATTTTTCCAGGAATAAATAATCTTTCGTTTACATCCTTCAATATAGCCGTATCCTTTTGTGAATCCTCCAAACCAGCTTTTGATATATCGCAACTGTATAAATAACTGCCTTTTTGTAAATCCCTTGCTGCTGCTTTCCCTATTACATCAAACCACTGCTTGGAGTTGATCTCCTTTACCGGAAGCTGTAATGCAAAATCAGATTCTTCCAGGATTTTACCCTGCCTGACATCATTTTTTAAAACAATACTTTTTGACAGAATTTCTTGATTTACCATTTCACCACGGGATTCATACTTGATTTTCATTCCCATAACAGCTTTAATTTCCCTGATGTCCCGAATCATTCTGCCTATACTTTCTATATTTACAGAAGACTTGTGTAAATCCTGTTGGTGATCAAACAAATGGACATGCTTTTCTATAACCTCCGCTCCCAGAGTGCTGGCAGCTAAAACTGAGGTTCCGAGCAGATCATTGCTGGAATACCCAACCGCTTTATTGTATTTTTTGAGGATTGTCAACGCCTTCATATTGAGAATGCTTTCGGGCGCAGGATACGCACAGGCGGCATGCAGCAATACGACATTATATTCCGAAAGCCTGAGCCTCTGGCATAATGTTGCCACATGTTCCTCTGACAGTCCACCCGTTGAAAGGTAGAGTTTATTGCATTTTTCAAGTATGGCGGATATTAAAGGTATATTCATCGCATTCATTGAATGTACTTTAAAATCAGTAATTCCAATTTCCCTGAATAATTCAAAGGACTTAATATCCCAAGGAGTAGCTATAAAATCCAGCCCCTGTTCCCTGCAGCATTCCAGAATAGTTGCATAGTCCCTTTCATTAAACAGCACCTCATCAATAAATGGTAATTTTAATTGCAGAGACCATGCCCGCTCATTCTGTGATGATTTTCCCAAAACACTCGGATGTACGCTTTCCTCAAGAAAGAAATGATGAAACCTTACAGCATTCACACCAGCTTTTTTACACTCCTCCAAAAGCTTTAAGCAGTAATCCAAGTCGCCATTACATGCCTTTCCAATCTCAGCTATAAAATATGTATCAGCTTGCATTTATCTACCTGCCTTTCTAAAAATTATATCTAGTACAACATTCGGTAAATCCTGGTACATAATTTGGGTATATTTTTTTGAACTACATCGTTGTCGTCGATTGGAATAAAGCAATTATTCCGCACTCCTCCGCCTTGTATTTCAAAAAAATCTCCTCCGACTTATGCACCCCATTTGCCGAATGTTATACTGGTATCAAATTAATTTCTTACCTGCTGTCTCCAGTAATTCAAAATATCCTGCATTGTTTCTTCAAACTTTATTTTTGGTTCCCAGCCTGTTGCTTTTATAAACTTGGATACGTCAGGAACCTGCAGAGTCACATCAGACTTACGCAGAAGCTTCGGATCTACAACTATCTCTGGCTTTACATCTGTCATTCCAAGTAATGTGCCGAGCATTTCCCTGACAGTACATGTATGAGTACCTGCAATATTATAAGCTTCACCGGGAATACATTTCTCGGTAAGCATCCAGTATGCTTCCACCATATCTCTTATATCAAGGAATGTACGAACAGATTCAAGATTTCCCACATAAATAGTATTATCCTTCTTGACTCCTGCTTCTATCTCTGCAATCTGCTTTGCAAATGAAGGTGCTACAAAAACCTGTTTGCTCCTGGGACCAGTATGTGTAAAGGATCGCGTTCTGACTATTTTTAATCCGTAAGTAACATGATATTGATATGCAGTAAGATCTTCAGCCACCTTACTCACTCCATAAGGACTCTGTGGTTTAAATGGAGTATCTTCATCTATCGGCAAGTCTTTTTCTTCGACCTGTCCATATACTTCTGATGAAGTACATACATGTATTACCGGATTACATCCCGATTCCAGTACTGCTTCAAGCAGGCTTACCGTTCCAAAAACATTTGCCCTGAGTGTATCTATCGGTGCCCTGAAGCTCATAGGTACATAGGACTGTGCTGCAAGATGAAAAATTTTATCCGGCTTTACTTCGTTAACCGCACGATAAATTGAATGAGGATCACCAAGATCAAAATTTATTAAATTTATTTTATCCATTATTGGTTTAATATCCTCCAAAGGGCTATTCCACCTTTTAAGTCCAAAAACATTGACTTCCGGCTTTTTTGCAAGGTATTCGGCCAGATAGCTACCTGCAAAACCAGTTACTCCTGTAATCATTACGTTCATTATAAAACTCCCCTTTTTCTATAATTTTACTTTTATTATAATTTTACCTTTTATTGTCTAATAATAGGTATTTTTGAAATTAATTGAAATAGTTATTGTCTATTTTTAGCAAGGCATGGTGCATAAAGTGTTTTATTATGTCTATAACAGAAAATTTTATAGAAGTATAAACCCTTATTTTTTAAGTTATCTCCATATATTCCGATAAATTTTATATGATTTAGAGAAGCTATTTTTTAATAAATAAAAATTGGCTGGATAAGACAAGGTGAAATATACCTTATGTTATAAAACCTATATGCATTTATTAATACAATATAGACAATAAATGGACAGTTATAGTCATAATTAGCTAACTTATATTCCTGTTTTTGATATTATTTCCATAATAAAACATTTTTAATAAGGAGTGGAATTCTATATGCTAAAAGTTGCAATTGCAGATGTTTCTTCTGAATCAAGAGATGATTTAAAACAATTATTATCACAAGTTAATAACATAAGCATCATTGGAGAGTCAGACAATGAAGAGGGGCTGCTTAAAATTATCAGTACCTTCAAACCTGATGTTCTGTTTATTGAGATTGAATTACATGAAAGTTATGGAATTGATGTCGCCAAAAAAATTAATATGCTTAGCCCTTTGACAAGCATAATATTTATGACCTCACAAGAAAAATATCTTAAGGAAGCTTTTGAAGTATATGCTTATGACTACCTGATAAAGCCATTACAGCTACAGCGTATTATTCAGACTCTTAGCAGAATTAATAATTTTGAAGCTCATAAATCAGCTCCGATCTCAAAAGATATATCCACAAAAACTCCTGATGTTTTGAACAAAATATTTATTGAAAGTGAAGGGAGAAGCTATATGGTTAATATTCCCGATATCATCTTTATTACACGTTATAATAGAAAAGTCCTTTTAATCACTGAAAATCAAAGTTATTCAATCTGGTCCTCCATTGAAAACCTTGAGAAAAGGCTACCCGAAAATTTCTTTCGTTCTCATAAAGGTTATATTATAAATTTAAATTTTATCAATGAAATAAACCTGATGAGCAAAAATACCTATCAGGTTTATTTCCGTGACTGCAGCGAAACAGCTTTAATGACCATGGATAAAAGTAAATTGCTGAAAGAAAAGTATTGCTTATAAATAGTTTCTGCTCTACTTTTCTCTCATAACTCATAGCTTTAAAGTTTCTACTGCCGTTTTTGCCCATTTTGAATCCATAAGCATAGCTCTGCCAACACCTATAAGGTCAGCTTTATTGTCAATCAGCAGTCTTTCGGCAGCCTTAGCATGGGTAATACCTCCTGTCAGGATTATTGGCAGAGCAACAACTTTTTTAATTGCCTCACTAAGTGGTGCAAAATAGCCCTGTTCGGTTACACCAGGTATTGTAAAACCCAATAGTCCACCGGATATACTTAAAATATTCACCCCGGCCTTTTCAAATTCTGCTGCTGCTATAAGACTATCCTCGATAGTAGTCCCTCCTTTGAGATAATCAGCAGCACCCAGCCGCAGCGAAATTGTAAAATCCTTTCCTACAACCGAACGTATCATATTTATTATTTCTAAATGGATACGTATACGGTTGTAGACATCTCCCCCATAGTTATCCGTACGTTTATTTATTAACGGAGAATAAAATTGATTAAGAAGAAACCCGTGTGCCGAATGTATTTCAACACCGTCGAACCCCGCTGCTTTAACTCTGCCGGCAGCATCACCGTAAATCTGAACAAGATTTTCTATCTCCTGCCGGCATAGCTCTCTCACGCTATTATCTGAAAAAGCTGAAGGTCCCACAGGTATTGTGCCTATCTCTTTCTCATTGGCTTTGCCTCCTGCATGATTAATCTGCATAATACATTTAGAACCATTACTATGTATGGCATCAGCCAGCTTATTTAAGCCCTCAATCATACTGTCATCTGTAATTGAAAGCTGTCTCTTGTCAAATTTCCCTTCTCTGCATATATAACTGTTCTCAACAATGATAAGCGAAACATATCCTCCTTGAGTCTTGTCCTTATAGAAATCAAGCATTTCATTTGTAACTTTACCGTAGGCATCCGCTTTATCCGTAACCAGCGGCGGCATAACCAAACGATTTCCAAGTGTTAAATTTCCAACCTTTAATGGCTTAAGCAAATAATTCATGGCAAAACCCTCCCACATACTACTATAAACAGTTTAAAGTTTATTGACAGCTTTAGTATAATTTGAAAGATACCATACCGGCAATACCTTTCATTTACATCCGATTAAGTCAATTACTATTTCCAAAGGATATCAGTAACGCGTATTATTTAATATATTATTTTATAATCTTACTGCATCTATATTGCTGTTTTTTATCTATTCAACTTTTTTTGTAATTATATTACATAAATGCATATACTTGTATTTTTTATCACTATGTTATATTATTTTAACATAATACTAGTAGATTGTAGAGTGTAATCAGATAAAATCAGTATATCTGTTAAATCACTGGTTTTAGTACTCTGTAACCAACTAAATCATAATAACATTAAGGAGTCAAGCTTATGGAAAGCATTTTAAACAGCATTTTTACTCGAAGAAGTATACGCAAGTATACTAACCAGGCAGTACTCAGTGATTTGATACAAACACTTCTGAAGTCAGCAATGAGCGCTCCATCAGCCTGCAATCAGCAGCCCTGGCATTTTCTCGTTATAGACGACAGGAACACATTGAATAAGCTTTCAGCACACAATTCGGGCTATTCAATGCTAGAAGAAGCGCCTCTGGCAATTCTTATCTGCGGTGAAATCGAGGTGGCAACTTTAAAACATTTTTGGACACTGGATTGTGCAGCAGCAACGGAAAATCTGATTCTTGCAGCACATGCCTCTGGTCTGGGAAGTGTATGGCTGGGTGTATATCCCGAGGAAGACAAGCTTACATACATAAAGGAAGTCCTAAATATTCCAGACCACATTACACCCTTCTCTTTAGTATCAATTGGATATCCTGCTGAAACAAAGGAGTCCGAGAATAGGTATGATGAAGACAAAATTCATTACGGCAAATGGTAATCTTCTTGTGCCAATCAACAAAAAGGCGTCGCCTTTTTGTTGATTGGCAGCGCCTTCATGTTACTTCACTTTATTTTATTGTTTCTGCTACAGCATCTGCTGGCCGAGCTGAACCATAGAGTATTCCAAAATATGGGATGCTTTAATTCTTCATATTTCAAATCCACACTCCTACGCAAGGAGCGACCAAGCAGCCCTGTTACTCCCCATTCTCCATCACAATTTCAATCCACGCTCCTACGCAAGGAGCGACTAGCAATACATTGATATCAGGAGTTATTGCCACATTTCAATCCACGCTCCTACGCAAGGAGCGACAATTTAATTGGTAATTTTATATCGTTTACGGCATATTTCAATCCACGCTCCTACGCAAGGAGCGACGATTACCCAGGTTTGATACCAAATGATCTCAGTATTTCAATCCACGCTCCTACGCAAGGAGCGACAGCAAAACTAAACAGAAACTATAAGCTTCCATTGTATAAATTATACAATATTTTCAAAATGACACAATACATTTTATTGCTGTCCATCAAATAAATTACAAAACCCCTTGAAATTTCGTCAAAAATAAGGTGCGAATGTACCTGACTTTTAATGTCCGCTTCACATTCGCACCTTATTTGATCCTGAGCTGCAATCGTTCTATCCTGATAAAACAAGCTGATGAACAGCCCAAGAGCTAAAAATATCATCAGCTCTATTTCTTTCTCAATATGGTAAAAGGCAGAACCTCCTGCTTCATAGGCATGTATACTGTCATCTGCGCATGGGGAGCGGTTCTGATGCTTTCGCCCTCCTCATTTTTCATAGCCTCTATAGTCTGTATGAAGTAATCCTTCCTTGGAATCACAACTTCGATTTCATCGCCCACTATCATCCTGTTTCTCTGCTCGATTTTGGCGATTCCCGTTTCTTTGTCATATTCCAGCACCATACCCACAAAGTCATATTCCCTGATATATGAGCTGGTGTGATAAATCTGGTCCTTTTCTGTAGTCTTGTTGAAATAAAAGCCGGTGGTATACTCCCTGTGGCTGGCCTTGGACAGTTCCACCAGCCACTGGGGATCGAAGGTGTAATTTTCCGGATCGGACATATAGGCATCTATAGCCTTTCTATAAGCGCTTACGACGGTAGCCACATAAAAGGAGCTCTTCATCCGCCCCTCTATTTTGAAGCTGAAAATTCCTGCGGCTATAAGCTGAGGAATATGCTCTATCATGCATAAATCCTTGGAGTTAAAAATGTAAGTACCTCTTTCATCCTCATACACCGGATAGTATTCTCCCGGCCTTTTTTCCTCCACCAGCGAATATTTCCAGCGGCAGGGATGGGAGCATGCCCCCTTGTTGGAATCTCTGCCGGTCATGTAATTGCTCAACAGGCAGCGTCCCGAATAGGATATGCACATGGCTCCGTGAATAAAGGCTTCAATATCCAGTTCCTCCGGAGTCAAAGCAGCCATTTCACTTATTTCCTCAAAGGATAGTTCCCTTGCCACAACTACTCTTTTAGCCCCCAGCCCATACCAGAACTTTGCACTTAAATAGTTGGTATTGTTGGCCTGGGTACTTATGTGTATCTCCATACCGGGCGCTGTGCTGCGCACCATGGTGAAAACGCCCGGATCGGATACAATTACGGCATCCGCACCCAGACTGTCCAACTGCTGTATATATTCAGGCAAACCTATCAGATCCTGGTTATGAGGAATAATATTTACGGCCACATAAACCTTGCAGCCTCTCTCGTGGGCAAAATCCACCCCCTGCTTCATATCCTCCGGCGAAAAGTTGTCCGCCGAGGCCCTGAGCCCGAAGCGCTGCCCACCGATGTAAACAGCATCGGCACCGAATAAAATTGCCATTTTGAGTTTTTCCAGATTTCCTGCAGGAGCCAGCAGCTCAATTTTTTTCATAGGTTCTCCCGTTTTCTTAGGTAGTTATCCATCTGATTTTTCATATTTAAGTATTATTTAAGTATTATTTAAGTATTATTTAAGCATTATTTAAGTATTAATACTAATTTTTCATTTTCATATTTTTGGTCAATCCATGTTTGGCCTTTTGTTTTAAGTCTTTTGTTTTTTAAGCCTTTCGAAGATTTTCCGACTTTTTATTCCAATCCTTAATTTTTCTTGCTGCCTATACTAACCTGCTGCGCTGATTGGTTTTTAAGGCACGACTTAAAAAAATCCACCCTTCTATTCCACACCTTCTATTTCCTGTAGCTCAGTGCCACCCCGTCACCAATGGGAATAATGCTGGTTTCAAAGCTCTCATCCCTGCAAAGCTCTTTAAGGAAGCTTCTCATGCGGGTAACTATGGTCTTTTTCCGCCTTACCACCAATTCATCGGTTGCAATCATGCCCTTGTAAAGCACATTATCCGACACCAGCAGGCCTCCTTCAACAAGCATCCTCTTGCTTTGCTCCAGAAATTCACTGTACTGCCCCTTGGCAGCGTCCAGGAAAATCATGTCATACTGCTTGTCCAGACACTCCAATACCTCAAGGGCATCTCCTGCTATGACATTGATGGTATCCTGAAGGCCTGCGGTCTTTATATTTTTCCTTGCCAGCTCCAGCATCTGCTCATTTCTTTCAATTGTGTCTATTTTGCCCCCGGGTTTTAAAAACCCCGAGAAAAGTATGGCAGAATAGCCTATTGCCGTTCCCACCTCAAGAATTCTCAACGGCCTGTGCAGGTTTCCAAGCACCTTCATAAGTGCAGCCACCTCCGGCTGGATAATAGGAACATGGTTCTGGGCCGCATACTCCTCAAGCTGTGCCGGCAGTCCGGTGTTTGGCTTTATGGTAGACCGGATGTATTCATTTATATATTCGTAATTTATCATGGTAAATATCCCTGAATTTTTAATTTTTTTAACTGCTATTTAACTCAGCACTGCGCTGTTACCTTTTGGTGTTGTTGCTCCCTGAATCCCCTTGATGCGTGCATTTTGACAGGGAACCAGATGCATATACTCAAAAATTGGGGTGGCTTTATGCCACCCCAGTTTTTTATTTCGCCAGGCCGTATTCCTTCATGGCCTTTAAATGTTCAGCGTAGGTCTTGGTAAACTTGGTCGTTCCGTCACCCTTTGCGATAAAGAACATATAATCCGTGTCTTCATCGGGATACAACGCCGCATTTATGGAATCCATACCCGGAGAGCAGATGGGCCCCGGCGGCAAGCCCGGGTGAATATAAGTATTGTATGGACTGTTTATAGTAGTATCCTCATATGTGAGCTTTTCATGTACCTTTCCTTCAGTATTCAGGAAAACATACTGGATGGTGGCACAGGACTGCAGCTTCCTGAGGGTGGTATCCTTGCTTTTCAAGCGCTTGTGGAATACTGCTGAAACCAGTCTTCTGTCGTTGCTGGTGTTGGCCTCTCTTTCTATGATTGATGCCAGGGTTATAATCTCATCCATTGACATGCCAAGCTCCTTGGCTCTATCGTAATACTCCTTGGTCAATTTGTTGTTAAAGTTCTGAAGCATGACCGACACGATGGTTTTTTCACTGGCATTCATTGCAAACTCATATGTATCGGGGAACAGGTAGCCTTCCAGCATAAATTCCCTGTCATTGAAATTCTTTATCTGCTTTACAAAATCATAATCATACTTTTCATACTTCATGGCGGAATCAAATCTGTCTTCAATTGCCAGGCCCTTTTTCACAAAGGTTTTCACAATCTGCTTGTAGGTAAGCCCTTCGGGAATAGTTATCTTGACGCTTTCAGGCTTGCTTATGAGAATATTCATAATGGTATCCAGTTCAAGTCCCTTTTTCAAAATGTGGGTCCCGGCCTGATACCTGCCGTCGTAACCGTTCAGCTTTGATACTATCTTAAATATCTGAGGCTTGTTTATAATCTCTTCATCCCCAAGTATTCCGGCTATGTCATTAGTATCCGAACCCATGGGTATTTCTACGGCAATGGCGCCCTCGGAAGTAGCGGAAATCCTTAAGGCTTCCTTGACAACATTATCTTTGGAGGACTCTACAGTACTGCTGTAGGAGTATATGGCCCCAACCGAAAAAACAAACAAAAACACAGCCAGACTGGTCAAAATGAAAGCCAGCTTCTTAAGTCCGGCACTGATAATGAAGATACCGAAAAACACCAGAACAAGTCCCAGAATGGTAAGAAAAGCATTCAAAGCCCCGTATTGAGCTTCATACCCCTTAAGTATGGTTCTTACATAATTCATGATATTAGGCACTGACAGGAATATTCCTATTATAACGGCTATTATACCAAGTGCGGCAACTTTCAATTTTCTACTCATCAATATGCGGCTCCATTCTATAAATCAAAAACATAGTGCACTTTAACAATACACGTAAACAATTTCAAAATATATTTTCATAATGTACCTGCATAAGGCACATCCACAATAAATACTATAATATTTTTTCAGGCATTTGTCTATAACTAGTGGTCTGTAACACCTAAAAGTCACATATTGCCGACGGTTAAATTCTGCGCAGGATTTCGTTGTCGTTCTTGCCAATACATACAGTATTGCCTTCGTCCTCCGCCTTACCCTGCAAAAATTTTCCACGCTGGCAATATACGTTTTAGATGTTACAGACCACTAGTGGTTCTCAGGAAATTATACCTGCCTTTCCGTGAAAAAGTCTGCTTTATGCAAAATAACCGCTGCAAGGCTGGGAGCTCTGCAACGGTAATTTTTTTTAACAGAATTATTTTTTGCTTCTGTCTTTTGCTCTCATTTCACTGTTCAGTATCTTTTTCCTCAAACGTATATTTTTTGGTGTCATTTCAACCAGCTCGTCGTCGGCAATAAATTCAATTGCCTGTTCAAGGCTTAAGTTTGTGGGAGGAGTGAGCCGCAAGGCTTCGTCCGAACCCGAGGCTCTCATGTTTGTAACATGCTTCTTCTTGCAGACATTTACCACCAGGTCGTCATATCTGGCATTTTCTCCAACTATCATTCCCTGATATACTTTCGTGCCGGGAGTTATAAAAAGAGTGCCTCTTTCCTGTGCGTTGTAGAGACCGTAAGTTACCGCCTCTCCATCTTCCCAGGCTACCAGCGAGCCTCTTTGCCTGGTTGCGATGTCACCCTTGAAGGGCTCATAGCTGTGGAATACGTGATTCATTATTCCATTTCCCTTGGTATCGGTCAGCAGCTCCGACCTGTAGCCTATAAGGCCTCTGGCAGGTATTTTAAACTCCAGCCTCATATAGCCCTGGTTGGCAGATGTCATATTGACCATTTCGGATTTTCTGGTGCCCAGTTTCTCCATTACCACACCCATATATTCCTCTGGAACATCAATCATCAGGTACTCGACAGGTTCCAGCAGAACTCCGTCTGCTTCCTTGTATATAACCTGGGGCTTTGAGACCTGGAACTCGTAGCCCTGTCTTCTCATGGTTTCTATCAATATTGAAAGGTGAAGCTCTCCTCTGCCCGAAACATTGAAGGCATCGGCGGTCTCAGTTTCTTCAACCCTCAAGCTTACGTTGGTTTCCAGTTCCTTGAACAGTCTGTCCCTCAAGTGCCTGGAAGTGACAAAGGTACCTTCTCTTCCGGCAAAAGGACTGTTGTTTACGCTGAAGGTCATTGACAGGGTAGGCTCGTCTATTGCCACAAAAGGCAGCGGATCAGGCATACCCACTTCACAGATTGTATCTCCGATGGTTACGTCTCCCACACCAGAAACAGCAACTATATCTCCGACTTTAGCCTCATTGGCCTCAATACGCTTCAAGCCTTCATAACAATATAGTTTCGTAATCTTGGCATTGATTACGTGGCCTTCCTTCTTGCATATTATAGCCTGCTGTCCGAGCTTTACGGAGCCTCTTTCAACTCTTCCTATGGCGATTCTTCCCACGTATTCATCATAGTCTATATTGGAGACCAGAAGCTGCAGGGTACCCGACAAATCACCCTTGGGTGCAGGCACCTTTTCAATTATCATATTGAACAATGGTTTCAAATCTATTCTTTCTCCGCCCAGGTCGCATACTGCAAAGCCTTCCCTGGATGAGGCAAATACCACGGGAAATTCCAACTGGTCGTCATCGGCTCCCAGTTCTATAAAGAGCTCAATAATTTCATCCACCACTTCATCCGGCCTTGCTTCGGGCCTGTCTATCTTGTTTACAACAACTATAGGCTTCAGGTTCAGTGACAACGCTTTTTTCAGAACGAATCTGGTCTGGGGCATTGAACCTTCAAAGGCATCAACCAGCAGAAGCACTCCGTCCACCATCTTGAGTACACGTTCAACCTCGCCGCCAAAATCTGCGTGACCGGGAGTATCTACTATGTTGATTTTTATACCGTTATAATTTACGGCTGTATTTTTTGCAAGAATGGTTATTCCTCTTTCCTTTTCCAGATCGTTGGAATCCATAACCCTCTCGGCCACAGCCTCATTTTCTCTGAAAATACCGCTTTGTCTGAGCATGGCATCCACAAGTGTGGTTTTTCCATGGTCAACGTGTGCTATTATTGCAATATTTCTTATATCCTGTCTGATATCCACAAAAATTCTCCTTCATAAACAAATGTAAAGCTATATATTTATATCAATAAATATCCGTCAAATATTTAAAAATATTCAGTATTATTACCTTTCAGGCGTTTTCCGGACAATAAACCCGGATAATATAAAAAAACCCCTACTAATTCTAATTTACCCGGCGCAAAATGTCAACCATGCATATTTAACGGATTTTGTCATTAGTAGAGGTCTTTTATACAGCAAATTAACAACCTGTTATTTTATTTCCACTACGGTAACTCCACTTTCTCCTTCTCCAAGCTTGCCCAACCTGAAGCTTTTTATATGCGGGTTATGCTTCAGGTGCTGCTGAAGACCGGCCCGCAGCGCACCCGTACCCTTGCCGTGTATCAGCGTAACCTCGCCCAATCCGGCAATACTGGCATCGTCAAGGTATTTGTCAACAACTGTAATGGCCTCATCCAGAAGCATGCCTCTCAGATCGATTTCCGTGGACATGCTGCGGGCTTTTGACACACCTATCCTTCCCATACCGGTTCTTTGCATTTGCTGGCTTTGTTCATTTACAAGCTTAAGGTTGGATATGTGAACATTGATTTTAATAATCCCTGCCTGTACCTGGCATTCACCATTTTTGTCAGGCACCGATAAAACAGTCCCCTTCTGGTTCAGGTTCACAATAAGCACCGTGTCACCGGGCTTCAGATTCTTGGGAGGCTTGACCAGGCCCTGCTTTGGCATTATAGCTTCCACCAGGGAATCCTCAAGGCTGCTTATGCTCTTATTGAGCTTCTGGCGCAGTTCCTCGGTCTGCCTTCTCACCTCGGCCTCCTCCTGTTCCTTTGCCAGCCTCTTCATCTCAGCCACGAGCTCTTCAGCCTGCCTCTTGGAATCCACCAGTATACGCCGGGCCTCTTCCCTGGCCTTCCGAAGCTCACTTTCCTTCTGTGCCTCCAGCCGGTCTTTCTGCTCCTCAAGACCCTTTTTCAAGCGCTCGGCTTCAAGCCGGTAGCTCTCGGCCCTCATTTTTTCCTTCTCGGCCTCACTGCGGTTCCTCTCTATGCTCAGGAGAATATCCTCAAATCTGATGTCCTCCTGGGACAGGAATTCCTTTGACCGCTCTATGATGTCCTCGGTAAGTCCCAGCCGCTTTGAAATTGCAAAGGCATTGCTCTTTCCAGGTACTCCGATTAAAAGCTTGTAGGTGGGCTGCAGGGTTTCAACATCAAATTCACAGGAGGCATTTTCAACACCTTCGGTGGATATGGCGTAAACCTTCAGTTCGGCATAATGAGTTGTAGCCAGAGTGGTGGCCCCCATCTGGTGCAGGCATTCCAGTATGGACATTGCCAGCGCCGCTCCTTCTGTGGGGTCCGTTCCCGCCCCCAGTTCATCAAACATCACCAGGGCTCTTCCGTTTACGTTTTTAAGAATCTCCACAATATTTTTCATATGTGAGGAAAAGGTACTCAAGCTTTGTTCTATGCTCTGCTCGTCTCCAATATCCGCATATACCTTTTCAAATATGCTCATCTCGGTGCCATCATTAGCAGGCACCAGAAGTCCGCTCTGCATCATAAGGGTAAAAAGCCCCACAGTTTTAAGGGAAACTGTCTTTCCTCCCGTATTTGGGCCGGTAACAATCAGCGACCTGAACCTGTCTCCGATCCAGAAGTCGATGGGCACTACCTTGTCCGGGGCCAGCAAAGGATGCCTCCCCTTCTTGATAAGGATTCTTCCCTCCTGGTTTATTCTTGGACATACACAATTCAGGTCGGCCGCAAGTCTCGCCTTGGCAAAAATAAAGTCCAGCCTTGCCATAATACTCATGTTTGCGTTCAACTGCGGCAGTATGAGTGATGCCTCCTGGGACAGCTCGGCCAGGATGCGTTCAATTTCCGCCTGTTCCTTTATTCTCAGTTGTTTTATGGAATTGTTGGCCTCCACCACCGCCAGAGGTTCAATGAACAGGGTGGCTCCGCTGGAGGAAGAGTCATGCACCAGGCCGGGAATGTCGCTCTTGTGTTCCTGTTTTACGGGAATGACATATCTGTCCCCTCTCATGGTCACAACAGCTTCCTGTATATATTTCTGATATTTGGACGAGCGGATAAGGTCATTCAGCCTGTCCTTTATAGAGGCCTGCTGGTCCTTTATCTGCCGCCTGATGGTATTTAACGCAGGACTTGCGTTGTCCGCTATTTCCTCTTCACTGATAATGCAAAGGTCTATTTTCTGTTCCAGCCTCTGGTTTGACTCAAGACAGGCTATTAATTCATAAACGGCATTTTCCCTGCCGTCGTCAAGCTTGTCATTTACATAACCTTTTAATCTTCTGGCAGCCCTCAACACTCCTCCGATTTTAAGCAGCTCTCCGGGATTCAGTATTCCACCCAGCTCAAGCCTTTTCAAACCGGGCCTGATGTCATTTATTCCGCCCAGCGGAGGCGAACCGCGCCTTAAAATACAGCCCACCCCGTCATTGGTTTCCGCCAGCAGCTTTTCAACGGTGTTGAAATCCGTCTGTGGCGCCAGTTCCGCCACAAGTTCCCTGCCCAGCTCCGAGGCAGTCAGACCTTTCAATTTATCTATAATTTTTTCATATTCCAGTACTCTTAAGGTTTTTTCATTCATAAGTCAACCGCTTAACCTTTCCTCAAAAGGAAATCAGGCCTTGTTCTTCATTATGTGGACTCAAATTTCCTGTGATCATCATGTCTTAGCTGCGCTCTTTTTATTTTTCCACTGATTGTTTTCGGCAATTCATCAACAAACTCAATTATTCTTGGATATTTATACGGCGCAGTATTATTTTTAACATATTCCTGTATTTCTTTCTTTAATTCTTCAGTGGGTTCATGGCCCTTTGCCAGAATAACCGTTGCCTTGACCACGGTTCCTCTTATTGCATCCGGAGCTCCGGTCACGGCGCATTCCACCACCGCGGGATGCTCGATCACGGCGCTTTCCACTTCAAACGGGCTTATCCTGTATCCCGAGGCCTTTATAACGTCGTCATTCCTGCCCACGAACCACAGAAAGCCATGCTCGTCCCTGTAAACAACATCTCCGGTATGGTAGGTGTCATCATGCCAAACCCTTGCAGTCGCCTCAGGGTCCTTGTAGTAGCCGCAGAACAGCCCTGCGGGCCTGGCTGAATCCACACCTTTAATAACCAGCTCGCCCTCTTCTCCCACCGGACAGGATTTATTGCTTTCATCCACCACATCAATGCTGTAGGCAGGATTTGGCAGGCCCATGGCACCCGGGTCCACTTTTACCCATTCATAATTGGCTACAATGACAGTGGTCTCAGTCTGCCCGAAGCCATTGAGTATCTCAAGTCCTGTCAAACGCTTGAACCTGTTGAAAATCTCAGGATTCAGAGGTTCTCCTGCCGTTGAACAATGAACCAGCGACGACAGGTCATAACGGGTTATGTCATTTTGCAGCATAAACCGGTATATGGTTGGCGGTGCACAGAAAGTCCTTATACCGTATTTCTCAATCTTTTCAAGAAGCCGGCAGGGATCGAACCGGTCCATATCGTACAGGAACTGTACCGCTCCGCAAATCCACTGTCCAAAGAGCTTTCCCCATGCAAACTTTGCCCAGCCCGAATCGGCTACTGTCAGGTGAAGACCCTTGTCCTGCACCCTCTGCCAATACCTGGCCGTCACAATATGTCCAAGCGGATATGTAAAATCATGCATTGCCATTTTGGGCATACTGGTGGTTCCCGAAGTAAAGTATATAATCATCAGATCCCTGTTATACGTGTTCAATACTCCCTGGGGCCTTGACCATACGTGGCCGGCATCCTTTATCTCACTGTCGTAATCCAGCCAGCTTTCTCTGCCGCCGCCCACCATAATGTAGGTTTTTACTGTGGGAGATTCCCCGGCGGCACTTTCAACATGCCGTATTATTTCACTGTCGTTATATGCCACAACAGCCTTGACTTCTGCCGCATTATTTCTGTAAACTATATCCTTCTTCATAAGCTGGTTTGTGGAGGGAATAAAAATTGCACCTATTTTCATGGCTGCAAAAGCAAAAAAGTAAAATTCATATCTCCTTCTGAGTATGAACATCACCTTGTCGCCCTTGCTTATTCCCCTGGCTTTTAGGTAATTGGCAGTCTTGTCCGACCAGAATTTCAAATCCCCGAAGGTAAAAAAGCTTTCCCGGCCGTTATCGTCACACCACACCAACGCCGGCCTGTCAGGCTCCATTGCGGCATATTCATCGATTATATCATAGGCAAAATTAAAATTATCAGGAACCTTCAATTTGAAATTCCTGCTGAAATCTTCATATGAATCAAATACAACTCTGTCAAGATATCTTGAATCAAGACTCATAAGCTTGTCCTCCCCTTAATAACATAATACGCCCGTATACAGACGGCACCTGTCCTGCTATATATCCTACAGCAGGATTACGGTCAGGAACTTTGCTTCCTTCCCGTCCAGAGCTGTCATTTTATGCGGAATGGTGGAATTATAGTACAAGGAATCTCCCGGCTCCAGGTCAAAGGTCTCTTTACCGACCACAACCCGCATTCTGCCCTCCAGGCAATAGTTGAATTCCTGTCCCTTGTGTGAAACCAGACCGGGACTGCTGCGGGGATCAAGCACCACAAACATCGGCTCTATCTTTCTGCCGGAATATTTATGTGCCAGGCTTTCAAAACCGTATTGGTCATACCTTTCAACCTTAAGGCCTTCACCTTTCTTTACAAAAGAAATATCATGAAGCTTTGGTGAGGTTCCTGTCAATATTTCAGTCATATCCACCTTGTAAAAGTCCGCCAGTTCATATAAAATACTGACCGGAATATCATCCAGCGCATCCTCATACCGAATGTACTCATCTATTTTAAGTCCCGCAGCCCTGGCCACTTCCCCCGGTGTTAATCCTTCCAGAAGTCTCAGGCCCTTAATTCTGACTGCTATATCCTTAACTTTTTCATTCATATTAGCCTCCATATCCGGCACAGTTTACAATAGACACGATTCATTTGTAATCGGGCTCAACTGCGGCCATAAAAAAAGCCTGCACTATTTTAAAGTTTGCAGGAATTATTTCATATTTTATCCCCCTGTCCGCTCTGCGGACATAATTCAAAGGGTTGAAAATGGTTTTCTTTCAACCTTATTCCATTGACAAACATTTTTATTATAGCACAAGCTCTGCTGCCGCCGCAAAATTATTTTACCGTCCCCGGATCAATCCCTCACCCTGTTCCTTATGGCCGGGAAAACCCAAAAGCCCAGTGTCATACTTATGAGACATGCCGAAATGCCGAAAAGCGAAGGAAGCGAACGGTAAAACAAGTCCTTGAAGGTTACCGCCGGTGTATTTTCCACAAATATGGCTGAATTGACAATTATGTATGTAAAAAAGAAGGCAATGCCGAGCAATTGAAAGATATAGTGCTGTATGAGCAGGTTCACTGCACAGCCTGCTATGAGAATTATAAAAAATACCGCAATAGAATAAGAGAGAGCTGGTGTCATTTTTCCTCCATCTGCTCATGCGCTGCATGACCTTTCAGCCTGCCTGCCAAAACTTAAATCCGGCGCTTGAATCAACCTTGTTGCTGACTTATCGGCACACCCCGTTAAAAATAAAAACGCCTTATATTTACAGTTATTGTAATATACAAAGCGTGTGATTTCAAATTATTTCCTATGGTATTTATGTTCTTAAAGCTATATTTTAAGCTTTTGCTTCAACTGGGTTCCGTAAAAACGTATGAACAGTGTGTATATATAATCATACAGAATAAACACAACCTCCAGCAAGGCAGCAATTGCGTACACAGGAGCCGAGGGCATCGTACCGTTCAGAAGGATTTCCTTAAGAAATATCAGTCCCAGAACCAGACAGACGTTAAAATATGCAAGCTTTAAAATATACTCTATAACCCTGCTATGTATCCTTTCAACATACAGCTTTATAAGCCCGTATACTCCGAAAAACACAATAAAAGGAATTACTTCAAGCCTTGGAACAAGCAGTGCCGACAATATGCCCGAGGCTATATAGAATGCCCAGCCTGCCTTCGTCCCGAACTCAATGATTATGACCGCCATAAACAAGGAGCTTAAGGCATACAAAGACAACTTGCTGGTGGGAAGCGTCGCTGCCAAAAACACGCATATTACCGTAAACGCCAGTAATATACCGCTTAATGTTATTCTCTTAACTCTTGAACCTGGACCACTGTTCATGCAATAAAAACCTCCAGCAATATAAACCTGATTTTGCCCGGCTTCTAGCAGCAGCCTATCAAGTCTCCTCCGCAGCATTCACACATGGAATCGGTACACCATGCGCACATGCACATGTCGCAGAAGCTTGGCCCTGCTCCATAACCCCTGTTTTGGGCATTTCCCCGGTACATATTGTTATTGTTGTTCATTCTGTTCAGGGCATCCCTGTATTCATAATTTGACGGGTCCATATTGCAGGCCTGCCGGACATTCATTACAGCTTCGTTATACCAGCCCTTTTTCATGAAAATCAGTCCCCGCAGATAGAACCATTCCGCACTCTTTTCGGATATGCTTTCAAGCATTTGCTCGGCAGCGGCTATATTACCGCTGTTTATATACATTCTTATCTGCCTGAAGCTGGTATTTCCGCCTCCCGGACCTCCTCCGGCACCGGTGGACTGGCTGCCGGAATAGCTGCTCCTGCCGCTCCAGCCGTTGCTGGTTTTAGCTGTCTGACCTTTCCCTGTGAGATACTCGTAAGCCTCGTTTACCTCTCTGAGTTTTTCCTCGGCCAATTGGGAAAGAGGATTATCCTGATATTGGTCAGGATGATATTTTTTGACCTGTTCTCTGTATGCTTTCTTGATTTCATCTTCCGTTGCATTTTCTTTTATTCCCAGTACCTCATACGGATTTTTCACAATTACCACAACTCCTCCGGCACAAAATTTTATCTGTCTTGCTTAACATACCCATATATAATATATTTTCCAAAATACTCTTATTTTCACCTGCATTCAATAATTCAAAGGCCTTGGAAGCCTCCCTGAGACAATACAGCAAGGTAAATTCCACCTGGGACTTGATACGGTTTTTAAAGTCCTCGACAGCTTCGCTTCCGGCTTCATATTTGAAATGCAGCAGAAAAGGGTTGTAGGCGTAAGCTTTAAGGTCTGCCTCCAGATCGTCATACGCGTCAATGAGGTAAATCCATTTCCCGATATTGTAGCCCATCCATCTTAAAACCTGCCTGGTGTCATTGTCCAGCTTCTGGTAGTCAAGCACCTCTTCCATCAGCTTTGCAAATGGTTCTGCGGCCCGGTCAAAGGATGCACACCGCTCCTTTTCAAGGACGGCAAGCTCGTCAAGCCTTTGCTCAATTATAGCACATTTCTCTGGGTATGCCAGCGCCAGCTTCCTATACGCTCTGCCAAGAACCGCCATGCCTGCCAAAGCAGCTTTGGAGCTGTCATCCTCCCATTTATCCTTTATATTATTATACGCCAAAATTATATTTATGTCGGAAGAATAATCTATTATTTCATTGTACGTGACAAAGGATTTTTTGAGCGGATGAACCATGCACCGCTCCCTGACCAGTTTTGTCTCGATTTTGAGCAGTGAGCACAGCAGCAGGGAAAGAAAAGCCGCATCATACGTCAGTGTCATTCTTTTCAATTGTCCGTGCCTATTGCCGATTGCCTTGCATACTCCGCAATAATAGGCCCGGTATATATCAAATTCTTTTATTTTAAGTTCCGGCTTTTCCGGCATAATATAACCGAACAATTTGTCCTCCTGTAATAGCTGCTCCAATTCAGCAAAATATGGCTTTAAGCAGCCATAATATATAATACCACAAAAATGTTACCAAATTATTAATATTTTAAAGGTAAACTTTAAAAAAATAAAGAGGCAACTTTATTTTTTTATTTGTAACAAAAAAAGATACCCCAAAAATGTATCTTTTATGTTATCAGTCCTCTTATAAATTTCAGGAATTACTGCTTACCCTTCCCGTAATCCTTTGAAAACCTGTAATAAATCATAATATACATGACCAGGGCAAACAATGTACAAGCCACAGCCAAACCGAGAGCCGTGTTAATGGCAATGGAGGTATACATATTTTTCAGGCTGTCAAGGCTGAGCACAATGGTTGCCAGTATTGCAAAGTAAAACAAAACTGTGGCCAGCTTGCCGTACCAGTTTGCTCCGATGACAGTTTTTCCCTTTCTGTAAAGCATAATGCCGCCGGTCAGCATCAACGCCTCCTTTATTATAACTATAACCAGTACTATAATTGGAATAAAGTCATGCAAAACCAAAAAAACCAGAGCAGTTATCTGCATTAACTTGTCTGCCAGCGGATCAAAAAACTTTCCCCATTTTGTTATCAAGTTGTACTTTCTCGCTATATATCCGTCCAGTACGTCAGTAAAGCCTCCAAATGCAAAAAGAATCATTGCCGGAACATAATATTCAAAGTAAAGGAAATAGCCCATAATCGGAACAACTATCAACCTTATGAGAGTTAATAAATTTGGAATATTTTTTTTCACCTGCACACCACCCGATTACTTTTTAAAATCTGACAGAATTTTACTGAGAGAACAAGCAAACATAGTTTATCATAGAACAATAAATCAGTACAAGCATTTCTTTCTTTACATAAAATTATTGTATTTTGCAGTCTCAGGACTGCTCCATGTCAGTTCCTGTATTTCTGGCAATGATATTGAACAGTTCTTCATCATATTTCTGCAAATTTACCGGCTTCAGATTGGGAGTTGTCCAAACATGCACTGTCTCACCCGTGGTAATGGGATTTTCCAGGTTTGACTCCTTAAAAACCTCGTAATAGAAGTTGAGCCGGGTCTTTGTATAACTCTTTATACTGGTTCTTACAATAATCTTATCCTCATAGGTGGAGGAGCTTATAAACCTGCACTTCAGTTCCAGCAGCGGCAGAAGTATCCCCTTTTTTTCAATATCCGAATAGGATATGCCGTTTTGCTTTATGAATTCTGTCCTTCCAGCTTCAAACCAGACCGGATAATTTGAATGATGCACTATTCCCATCCTGTCTGTTTCAGCATACCTTACTGTCAAAGGTATATCAACGTATAACAACTCTCTCATTCCTTTCATTTTACGTAAAATTACATCATTTGTTGCATGTATAATAAAAAATTATATTTATTCTCCGCGCCAACTGCTTAAGACAAAAAATAAGGATATATGTAGAAATAGCTCCGGGCTAATAAGCGCGGAGCTATTTTTTAACATTTTTATCAATAACCCGTTTCTATAATAACGCTATGTGCTTCCTCAACTTCTGCCTCTGGAACAAGTACTTCGAAGTAATTATCATTGTTTTCAGGATTCTTGCTAATAGGCCTTAGTTTTACAAGAATACCTTCATTGGACAAAAGCTCCTGAAGCTGATTAGCTACTTCTTTGCTTTGGGCCATATATACCACTGTCCACATTATCATCTACACTACCTTTCAAATTGTTATTCCCCGCATTGAATAGTGCCATATCTGCAATAAACGGTGGCTTTGCCCCTTATTTTTATCGCAGAGGTATTTTCGGTAAATTGCGCTAAAAGCAATTCACCCTTATCAAGCTTCTCGGTATGATGAAATTTTGTATCCCTTCCACGTGTTAACCCGATAATTGTAACTCCGTTTTCTCCGGCTTTCACAGCAACGTACTCACCGGAAATTTTATCTTCCAGATTGTCCATTTAACCACCTCGACATTTATATTATATTATTTTCCACCAAAAATCAATATTAAGCACGTTATTTTAGACTTATATTATCCTTTCCAAGCCTTGTTTCCAGTTCTTCCAGCAAAACATTGTTTATATCCGTCCAATACTGCCTGTCAAGTCTCTTGAAGCCTTCCTCCTCCTTTTTTCTTATAAAGGTGGGTGTGGCACCGCTGAAATATTTAAGCAGGGCAATCAATGCAGTACTTTCCTCTCTGGTCATTTCTCTTTCAAAATACATGTAAAGTCCTTTTTCCGCCAGGCTGTTTATGGGAAGCACCTCTTCACATATTATTTTTGGCTGCTCGTCCTCTTTCAGGCTCAGCCTGCCGTTCACCAGCACTATGCTTTCCTGCTGCAGCAGTTGTGAAAATTTTTCGTAGATAGTAGGAAAAACGATAAGCTCCATCGTACCGAACAGGTCTTCAAGTCCCACAAAAGCCATAAGATTGTTATTTTTCGTAGTCTTGGTCTTTTTTGATACAATTATTCCTCCCACCGTCACCCGCATGGAATCGGACAGCTTTTTAAGCCCGAGCTCAATATCGCCGGAACTGTCCTCGTTATTGTCAACGAACATATCCTTGCTGTAAAGTGTCACCTTTTTGTCCAATATGCCCTGATGCTCACTCAGAGGATGCCCTGAAACGTACAGACCCAGCATTTCCTTTTCCATGGCAAGCATTACGTTGGGCGGGTACTCTTTTATGTCGGGGTAATCCTCCTGCAAGGACTCCTGGGGTTCCTGCATAAGCTCGAATATGGAGAGCTGTCCTTCCATGCTTTTCTTTTTTGCCTGGGCTATACCGTCCAGAAACCTCTCGTATACCGCCATGAGCTTGGATCTGTAAATATTCAGGGAGTCAAAGGCTCCGCTTTTAATAAGGCCCTCTATGCACCTTTTGTTGATTTCCCTGCCTTCTATCCTCTGGCAAAAATCCAGGAAGGTGGAGTAAAGGCCGTTTTGTGTCCTTTCGGCAATCATTGACCTGATTGCGCCTTCTCCGACATTTTTTATTGCCGCCAGGCCAAATCTTATTTTTTGATTTACAACCGTAAATTTTACGTTGCTTTCATTCACATCCGGCGGCAGCACCTTTATATTCAGCACCTTGCATTCATTTACATATTGGGAAACCTTGTCGCTGCTGCCCAAAAAGCTGTTCAGGGAAGCTGCCAGGAATTCCACGGGATAATAATACTTCAGCCAGGCAGTCTGATATGCTACAACCGCGTATGCAGCCGCATGGGATTTGTTGAAGGCGTAACTGGCAAAGTCCATCATTTCATCAAATATCCTGTCTGCCGTCTTTTCGTCTACTCCGTTCTTTACGGCTCCCCTGACCACCTCATTCCCTTCCTCGTCGGTTATACCGTATATAAAGTTTTTGCGTTCCTGTTCCATGACCGAAACCTTCTTTTTGGACATGGCACGCCTTACAAGATCAGATCTGCCGTAAGAATAGCCGCCCAGCTCCCTTACTATCTGCATTACCTGTTCCTGATACACCATGCAGCCATAGGTGACATTCAATATGTTTTCCAAAAGAGGGTGATGATACTTTATTTCCTTTGGATTATTCTTATTTCGTATATATCTGGGTATCTGGTCCATAGGCCCCGGCCTGTAGAGTGAGATACCTGCTATTATGTCTTCAAGGGAATTTGGCTGCAGTTCCTTCATGAACTGGGTCATCCCTCCGCTTTCAAGCTGGAATATACCAACAGTCTTGCCCTCTCCAATCATTTTATATACATGTAAATCGTCATAATTTATACTGTTTATATCGATTTTTATGTTATGTCCCTGCTCTATGAGGTTTACAGTGTCTCTGATGACAGTCAGGGTTCTCAAGCCGAGAAAGTCCATCTTGAGCAGTCCCAGTTCCTCCAGCAGCCCCATTGTAAACTGCGTTGTCACATTGTTTTCATTAAGCTGCAGGGGCACATACTCTACGATAGGCTCCTTTGAAATAACCACACCTGCGGCATGCGTGGACGCGTGCCTGGGAAGTCCCTCCAGGCTTCGGGCAGTATCGATTAAAAGACCGGCCTCCTCTTCAAGCTCATACTTCTTTTTAAGCTCGGGATTCAGCTCCAGTGCCTTGTCAATATTCATGCCTATCTGGAAGGGAATCATTTTTGCTATGCTGTCCACTTCCCCGTAAGGTATGTCCAAGGCTCTGCCCACATCCCTTATGGCAGCTCTTGCAGCCATGGTTCCGAAGGTTATTATTTGTGAGACCTTATCCTTGCCGTACTTACTGATAACATAATCAATTACCTCCTGCCTTCTTTCATAGCAGAAGTCAATATCTATATCAGGCATGCTGATTCTCTCGGGGTTCAGAAACCTTTCAAAAAGCAGGTTGTATTTCAGCGGGTCGATACTTGTTATTCCAAGGCAGTAGGATACCAGGCTGCCTGCCGCCGAGCCCCTTCCCGGTCCTACCATGATATCGTTTTCCCTGGCGTATCTGATAAAATCCCAAACTATGAGAAAATAGTCCACATAACCCATGGTGGAGATAACCGAGAGCTCATATTCCAGCCTCTGCCTTATTTCCTCACTGCAGCCTGCACCATATCTCTGCTCAAGTCCCAAATAGCATTTTTCCCGCAGATACTCAACGGGGGTATAGCCATCCTCCACCTTGAAGCTTGGCAGGTGCAGCTTTCCGAACTCCAGCTCCACATTGCACCTTTCAGATATTTTCAAGGTGTTTTCCAGTGCCGACTCAACATTCCGGAAATTTTCATACATCTCGGCAGGGGATTTGACATAAATCTCGTCCGTGTCAAACCTCATCCTGTTATCATCATTTATGGTTTTTCCAGTCTGAATGCACAATAATATTTCATGGGATCTGGCAGCCTCCCTGGTGAGAAAATGGGCATCATTCGTAGCCACCAGCGGTATTCCCAGCTCCCGGGACAGCTTGATAAGCTGCTGGTTAACCAGGTTCTGGTCACTTATGCCGTTGTGCTGCAGCTCCAGGTAAAAATTGTCCTGTCCGAATATTCCATTGAGCCTTTTGGCCAGCTCAGCAGCCTTTTCAAGGTCATTATTCAGGATTGCAGCAGGAATATCTCCCGAAAGGCAGGCACTAAGAGCAATCAATCCCTCTGAATACTTCTCAAGCGTCTGGTAGTCCACCCTGGGCTTGTAGTAAAAGCCTTCGGTAAAGCCCAGGGAAACCAGCTTCATGAGATTTTTGTAGCCGGTATTGTTCTTTGCCAGCAGGACAAGATGTCCGTAGTCCGAGTCCAGACCGGGCTGTTTATCCTGCATATTTCGCTTAGCCGTATATATCTCACAACCCAGGATGGGTTTTATTCCATTTTTCAGAGCTTCCTTATAGAATTCTACCACACCATACATTACTCCGTGGTCTGTTATTGCCACACTGCTCATGCCCAGCTCTTTTACCCTCTGAATCAAATCCTTTATCCTGTTTGAGCCGTCCAGCAGGCTGTATTCCGTATGTACGTGCAAGTGTACAAAGTCTTTCATATGTATCCTTCTCTCCAAATCCTCATTAGTCCCGTTTTAAAGCAGCACGTCTTCCAGGCTTGTTTTCATATATATAATTATACCATAGTAAATCCCTCACAGGGTTTAAAAGTACATTAAACATTTATATATGTTATTTTCCGACCATATATACCGGCCTTTTTAAGATAAAAGCCCTCAGCGCAGTTATTTCAGGGCATACAAGCAAGCTGGCCGGGAGGTGACAGCAGGCAGCCAGGGCATAATTGGGAAATAAAGGAAGTAAATTAATATTTGTGATAGAATGTGCTGGAGGTGAGATTTATGGAATATATGGAAAATAAAATGAATACATTAGTAAGATTTCTCAAAAAAACCGGTCTGATTTCAATGGATATGATTTACAGGCTTTACTACATGAATATTTTCGGCTCCAGGCTTTACTTCAGGCATAAAATCGAGTCCTTCCGTTCCTGCGCCTTTTGCAGGCACCTGCACTATGACAGTACAATTAAAAAATATGTGTGCTCCTTCGGACAGTACGAGGCCTGCAGTTCTCTTGTCCCCTGCATTATCCCCGATCCCACCGTCATGACAGGCCCTTCCTTCATAGAGGAGGAAGAACAGATTCCCTGGCTTTTCAAATCCACCTGCCTGAATTTTGAGGTCCTGCCTTCAAAAGAATATTACAGGAACTTTTTATCCTTTGATATAAACAGCAGTGTCATAAAGCTGGAGGCACTGGAAGGTATAATGCTTGGAAGCTGTGGAGGCCACATTCCCTGCCACATCTGCGCCTGTGTGGACAAAGAGGTCTACGCCGGGTGCAGGTATGCGGCCAAAGCAGCCGAACTGGGCAAATGCGGCGTTATATATGATATGCTGTATGGTGTTTTTGAAACTCCTGCTTCAGAAGAACTATCAAATGTGTCTTGAAAAAAAGACAACCGGCTACCTGCGCTGGTCCTTTTGCTTCTTTTCAAAGGCCTGGCATTCCTTTCCCGAGGACTGCAGGACCACCATTGACGGCATCCGGCGGGATTTAAAGCCGAAGCTCCTGCAGCCGTAAGGCATATTTCTTTCCCAGGTTATATAGTAATGTTTACAGTTCAGGCAATTTGCTTTCTCTGTCATGTTTAAATCCATTTTCTGCTGCATAGCGGTTGATTTGTACTGCCTTACGCCTTCAAAACCTGCCTTGTGGCAATGATATCAGCTCCTGTGCCAAGTATGTCCGAAAGCAGTACCTGATGAAAGTCCACCGGTGCCTGGATATGTAAGGACCGCAGTAAAGCTGCAGCCTCCCGTATTTTGTCCCGGGGTATGGGCTTGCTGCTCCTGACGCTTACCAGAGGAAGGGCGCCCCCTGTTACCTTTACTGTTGAAGTAAGGCTTCTTTCCGGGCTCTGGACCTCCTTTTTCGCATAGGTGCCTCCATTTCTGCACAGAGCATTTTCCACCCGTACAACCCTGTTCCGGTCATCAATATAAACCTTCATTCTGCAGCCGTTGGGACATACAATACATACTATTTCTCTATCAGTTTCCATCTATGCAAACCTCCAGTCCGGAGATATTCTCTAGTTCTTTTGAACTCAGCTCTATTCGAAGCATTTCAGCGGGATTCAAGGCGGTATATTTTCTTTTTTTGATAACTTTTTCCCCTGACTTGAACAGCACCGACTTTTCTCTTCCCGGTACGGTAACTCTCATGGAAAAGGTTATGGCCTGTCCCGGCCTTATTGCCTGGGGCAGCACATACCGGATTCCGCTTCCGGCGGTTACCGGAATTTTCCGGTCATTCCCGGAACACAAACAGTTCTCCCCGGTATCACTGCTCTCACCGGCCTTGTGGCAGTAATTTTTTATGTAGTCCGCTGCCGATACTGCCGCAAGTTCCCCTTCGGAGGACACATGATCCGCCAGGTCATGAACCTGCAGTACGTTTCCGCAGGCAAAAACCCCTGGTATGCTGGTCTCCAGCTTTTCGTCCACCCTGGCTCCCCCGGTGGTATTGTCCATATCCATTCCTGAGTTCAAGGCTATTTCATTTTCGGGAATCAGTCCCACTGAAAGTATCAGGGTATCACATTTATATTTCTCAGAAGTACCCCTGAGTGTATTTCCTTTCTCATCCACCTTTGAAACCGTTACCGCTGTTACCCTCTCCCTGCCTTCCACCCTGGTTACTGTGTGGCTCAGCAGCAGGGGAATGCCGTAATCCTCAAGGCACTGGGTTATGTTTCTCTGCAGCCCGCTGGAATATGGAAGTTTTTCTATGACGGCAAGAACATTGGCTCCTTCAAGAGTAAGCCTTCTGGCCATAATAAGCCCTATATCCCCCGAGCCGAGAATTACGATGTTCCTGCCTATCATAACATTTCTGATATTTACCAGATTCTGCGCCACTCCAGCAGTAAACACACCTGCGGGGCGCGTACCGGGAATACCTATGGCGCCCCGTGTCCTTTCCCTGCAGCCCATGGCCAGTATAACAGCCTTTGCGCGGTATATGGTGATGCCTCCGGGACTAATGGCGGTTACCTCCTTGTCCCTGCTGATCTCCTGTACCATTACGTCTGTAATAATTTCAATGCCCATTTCCGCGGCTTCATCCGTGAACCGCTTTGCATACTCCGGACCGGTCAGGGCTTCATCGAACCTGATCAAACCAAAACCGTCATGTATGCACTGGTTCAGGATACCTCCTGCAACCGGCTCCCTTTCCAGCACAAGAACATCCCTGATACCCCTTTTTACTGCCTCTATGGCGGCAGCCAGGCCGGCGGGGCCTGCACCTATTATTATCAAATCCTTGTTTATCAACATATAACCTCCTAAGCCGGGCAGCCTTACTTTACCCGTCCGGTAAACAGCCTGGAATTGCTCCCTCTCAGAGTAACCTGCTGGGGCTCAAGCCCTTTTTGCTCCTTAAGAATATCAACTATCCTTGTAAGGCAATAGCCCCCCTGGCATCTGCCCATCATAGGCCGTGCCCTGTACTTGATGCCCGCAAGTGTAGTAACTCCAAGCGGATTGTTGATGGCTTCCACTATCTCTTTTTTTGTTATGCCTTCACATCTGCATATGATTTCTCCGTATTCGGGAAACTCTTTTATAAGTTTTTCCTTCTGCTCAAGAGCCAGCTCCCTGAAGGGCGTTATGCCCTTTCTGCCAGTAATGAAATCCCTTTTTGCAACAAGGTCCTCCTTGTTTGAAATAATATCCCTGACCATCCTGCCTATGGGCACTGAGGAGGTCAGGCCCGGTGATTCTATGCCGATTAAGTTCACCAAACCGGGAACCGCTTTTGATTCTTCTATGATAAAGTCTCCGAAGCCGCCGGTTTTTGGTCCCACCAGCTTCGATCTTATTCCTGTATAGCTTCTGATTATGTGTTTCATTTCAAGAGGCGGAAGCAATTCCTTTGCTTCCTTGAACAATTGCTCCATTACACTTGAGGTGGCACTGTAGTCGCTTTTTGATTTTATGTATTCCGCACTTGGCCCTATGAGCATATTCCCGTCTACGGTAGGTGTCAAATGCACCCCCAGCCCGCCGATACCCGGTCTGGGAACAGGATATACAGGCATGCTGAGATACTGGCTGGTCCGCTTGTCCAGTATGAAATATTCTCCGCGGCAGGGATAAATCTTATAACCCTTTTCTCCTGCCAGGGAGGCAATCCTGTCGGAATAAAGCCCTGCACTGTTCACCACATATCTGCTGTAAAAATGCCTTTTGCCGGCAGTAAGCCGAAACAGCTTATCCTGCCTGGTTATGCCGTTCACCTGCGTCTCAAAGAAAAATTTAACGCCATTTTCACATGCATTTTCAGCCAAGGCTACAGTATATATGAAAGGGCTGGTTATGGCAGTGTTTGGCGACAGCATGGCACCAATGCCCCCCACGTGGGGTTCCAGCCTTCTGACAACCTGGGCATCCACAAATTCCAGACCTTTTACTCCATTTTTCCGTCCGTTCTCCATCAATTTGTCTATACCGGGAAAATCGGTTTCATCAAAGGCAACAATCAGCTTTCCTGTCTTCTTGCAGGGTACGTCCAGCTCGGCACATACCTGTTCAAAGCCTTCGTTGCCCTCCACACACAGCCTGGCCATCAGGCTGCCGGGCTTGTTGTTGAAACCCGCATGGACAACAGCGCTGTTCCTGCCGCTGGTGCCGGCTGCCACATCGCTTTCCTTTTCAAGTACGGCGATCTTCAGGTCAAATCTGGAAAGCTCCCTTGCAACGGCACACCCGACGGCTCCTGCTCCAATAATTACTATATCAAATGTATTATCAACATTTACTGCCATACTACCTCCAAAAGTGCACTTTATCCTGCTAAAACTTTTATTTGATTATAGCACAACCGCAGTTGTAATCAAGCCTTTTGGTAATTTCAGTAATTAAATAGGAAAAATACCTTTCCCGCGGGCGTTCATCTGTGCTATAATAAACTCAATAATTCTCCAGAAAGAGTGATGAATTTTGTATTCCCTTAAAGAAAAATACTATGATGGTCAAGGTATTTTAAGAAATCCCGGCGAAAATTACTTTGATAGTGAAGGAATTTTACGAGATCCCGGTGATGATTATTTTGACTCTATGGGTATTTTGAGGCAGGCTGATGAAGAGTTTTACGACAGTCAAGGCATATTGCGGCAAACAGATGAAAGCTTTTATGACGGCGCAGGAAATTTAATAGAACGATAGAAAAGTGCCCCTTTGGGAGGCACTTTTTTTGTTGTTTTTGAAAGTATACATTTTTTGTTCTTTCTTTTCATTATCATACCTTCCACAGCCCTGGAATAATCCGTCAGAATAGTTTCTTCTTATACAGGGTATAACCCACAGCCGAACAGGTTATAAGGGAAATCGCCAATATAATCCAGAAACCCAGCGGATTGTTTTCAAAGGGAAGGTCTATGAGATTCATCCCAAAGAAACTGGAAATCATGGTCGGAATTGCCATTACAATGGTCACGGAAGTCAGGAACTTCATTACAATATTCAAATTGTTTGATATGACCGAAGTAAACGCATCCATGGTTCCCGACAAGATGCTGCTGTATATGTTGGCCATCTCGATAGCCTGCTTGTTTTCAATAATAACGTCCTCAAGCAGCTCGGTATCCTCCGGATAATTCTTTATATGCTCGTATTTCATAAGCTTTTCAAGTACTACCTCATTGGACTTCAGGGCGGTTGAAAAGTACACAAGGCTCTTCTCCAGCTTAAGCATCTGGATTACCTCCTTGTTCTTCATGGACTTGTAAACCTCCTGTTCAATCCTGCTGCTGGTCTTGTCAATGTGCTTGAGGTACTGAAGATACCTGGTGGCATTTTTATAGAGTATTTGCAGCACAAACCTGGTTTTATACTGGGTCAGAAAGGACTTTACCTTGTTGTTGATAAAGTCGCTTAAAATGGTATCTTCCTTTAAGCATACTGTAATGATTATGTGCTTTATGAGAATAATCGCAAGCGGAATGGTGGTATAGACATTCATCTTGGCTTCCTTATCCACTATGGGAATGTCCACGATTATAAGGGTTTGTCCGCTGTCACTCTCGATACGGGCTCTTTCTTCTTCATCCAGTGCGGCCCTTAAAAAGTCCATCTCCACACCTAATGCGCCGTTTACATTATTGATCTCTTCCTCTGTGGGGTTGACCAGGTTTACCCATGAACCTTCCTCAAAGGAATTTGCTCGTAGGATTTCATTATTTACAGTCTTAAAAATATCAAGCATATCTCTCACCCTCTTAAAAATTTATTCATTTATAAGGGTCAATTTTTCAGACTGCAAAGCACTGCCAGCTAGACATGTAAATGCGTGACGGCATGAAAAATAAACCCATATGATTTTGTATTAAATTTTATGTTTCTACTATCAGGGTCACAATCCATACCATTCACCTGCCTTTACAAAAAAAATGAAAATATATATCTATAAATTGATAAGCATATTTCGCAAAACAAAAAAACCGACACTACGAGTGACGGATTTCAAGCATAAAAAAATACCTTCACTCGTTGAGTTTTAGCACTATACAGCTTTGGAATACTACAATATCTTCTCCAGCTACATTAAGTAAAACCTTATTTCGGTAGTACCTGTTGACCCATTGGCATCTCTCGATGTTTCCGGGCAGCAGCATATATCTGTATAGGAACCTCACCTAACGAAATATTCTATTAACATAATTATATACTCTTATTTTCAAGATTACAATACACTGGTGCAGAAAATTCTCATACCTGATTAATTAATCTATTTCTGGGAATATAATAAGAGATATGTATGTCCGGAGGTGCTAAGACATGTCTTTACTTGAATTTCATAAGGTAACTTATGTTCATGACAATAAAACCGTTCTGAAAAATATATCTGTTAATGTCGAAGAGGGAGCTTTCATAATGATAATCGGCCCTTCAGGCAGCGGAAAAAGCGCACTTTTAAAGCTGAGCTGCAATCTCATAAGTCCCACCCAGGGTGAAATAAGCTTTAAATCCAAAAGCCTGGATATGTATACTCCCTCGGAATTAAGAAAAAGCATAACCTATTGTTTTCACACACCTTATCTTTTCGGAGACACCGTTATGGAAAACCTGAGATTTCCATTCCTTATAAGAGACCTGAAGGTGGATGAAAAGAGGATTTTTGAACTTTTTTCCCTCTTCCGGCTTTCTCCTGATTTTATATACAAGGAGGTAAGATACCTGTCCGACGGAGAGAAGCAGCGCCTGTCACTTGCCAGAAGCCTGCTGTTCAAGCCTGAATTATTGCTGTTGGATGAAATCACCTCCCAGCTTGACCACGATAATACGGTAATTGTAGAAAATGTGATAAAAGTGCTGAATGATGAAGGTATAACTATATTGTGGGTCACAAACAGTCCCGGGCAAATGAGAAGACATGCCAGCAGCATTATATCAATGGCTGCCGGTGAGATAGCCAGAACCGAGCGCAAATGATAGGAGCAAAGTCAATGCAGTGCAGCAGGGGAGCTAGTATCCGGCTACCTCCCCTGCTGCTTAGTCCCTTTAAACATATTCGATTTATTTAGGGAAGCTCCCTATATAATATAAGTAAATTAAACCCGGCTTTTTAAAACCGGTTCTTAAATATTTTTCAAAACTTTCGAGCTCTGTTTATATGTATTAATTTAACCTGTTGTGCCAGTTAATAAAGTCTTCAAGAGACAAGTTTGCTCACGCGAGGACACTTTAAAGAAATGGGCAGCATCCAAGCAGCTCTTGCCTGTTTACCACATTTTTAACTAGCACAACGAGTTAAATTATCCCAACTCCTTTTAAACCGGTCTTGAAACTTTCCAGTATATCATTGCCTCATCCCGGGAGGTTTCCTGCATTCCTATTTTTTCGAGAACCCTGGCAGAGCCCTTGTTGCTCTTAAGACAGCTTGCTGTTATGCAGCTTACCTCCTCCTGCAAAAAAGCCCAGTCAGCAAGTGCCTTTGCCGTCTCAAATCCATATCCCTTCTTTTGCTCCTGAGCTATTATAGAATAGCCTATGTCTATTCCACCCTTTTGGTCGGGCTTCCCCTTAAAGCCTGCGTCACCGATTACGGTCATTGTATCCCGCTTTACCACCAGCCACGATTCAAAACCGGAGGGCTCTTTTGCCGATTCCAGGATTTTAATGATTTTAGGCAGTGTTTCAAGGCTCTCATTATCCGGCCAGCTTTCGTCCACCTTAAGTCCCAGCTCCTCCAGCACGGACATTCTGCCCTTAAACACATCCGTTGCAACTTCAAGTGTAAACGGAACCAATACCAGTCTTTCTGAAAAAATTCTTTCAATATTCATTTCTTTGTGCCTTTCATGGATATTTATTTAATATTCCGGCCTGTCCCGGCCGGTTTTAATTATATTATGGAAAACACCCGCACAGCAAGAGTTAAGTTCCGTCCTTATAAAGCATTACTCTCTTGCCTGAACTATAAAACACCGGCTTCAATTATTGAAAATGAAATTTCCTCACAATTTATCTCAGCCACAGCACCATAGGGCAGCACAGTCATGGGAGCAGTATGCCCGAAGTTCATGTTGAAGAGTATAGGCAGGCCGGTGAATTTCAACTCGTCTCTTACCACCTTCAAAACAGTACTTTTATACTCCTCATAATAGGTGTTGTCATAGGGCTTTCCAAATATGATGCCATTTATCCTGCTCAGTATGCCTTGAGAACCATAGTTCCTGAGCCAGTATTCCAGATATGCAGGGGACGGTTTCTCCTCAGATGTTTCAAAAAACAGTATTGCATTATTCCACCTGTCAATATCCGGCCATATTTCAGTTCCCTTCAGCATTTCAAGCACTTCAATACAGCCTCCCAGCAATGGACCCCGAACAACGCCGCTGCCTTGGAGAAGCTCATATCCGTTGTTCGGGCTGGTAGCTCTCCTTATCTCCCTGTTTTTTTCCTCCCAGGGCAGGAATTCACTTGTCCAGACCGGAGAAGGGGGAATTTTGCCGATTATATCATTGCTGAACAGGGCTTTTTTTATCCAGCGGGTGGTGTATTCGAACATTTCCACATTCTCGGCGAACTCTGAAAGTATGGAAGCTCCATAGTAGCTGGAAATACCGGCTTTAAGACATATAAAATGAGTGACCGTGGTATCTGAATACCCCAGGAATATCTTGGGATTTTTCCTTATGATAGCATAATCAATATATGGAAGCAGCCTCACGCTCTCACAGCCGCCTATACACGCTATAACAGCTTTTATATCCTTCTCCTCGAAAGCCTGCATTAAATCCTCCGCCCTCTTTTCAGGATGCTTGTATAAAAACTCGCTGCCTTTTAGTGTATTTGGCATTTCAACCACATTCAGGCCAAAAATCTCCCGAAGCCGCTGCTTGCCTATATTATACCTCCACAGCATGCTTCCGTCTCCTGCACCGCCCCAGGACAGGCTCACTGCTGCAACCGTATCTCCCGGCTTTAATTTCTTCGGTTTTATCAGCTCCACGTGTTCACTCCCTTTTCTGATTTGTATAAAGCGTATTTGCCTTTTATTTTATTTTATTTGATTTGATTTTTTTATTGTATTTGATTCTTTTATTGTGTTATTCCTTAACTGCCAGGCAATAATTTACATTGTCAAAGGCAGTTATGGGATGTTCAGGATTGGCCTTATTATAATTGCGGGTGAAATCACCGGAACATGCAAACCCTTTTCATCAGGCCAGCAAAAAATTAATTATTTCATTATTGACTGTTTCGGGCTGCTCGTGGTTTATACCATGTCCTGCACCATTTATTACCTTGTAATGGTATCCGCCATCCTCCAGGATATCTGTAAAATCTTTCTTGTCTGTCAACCTGTAGCCGCCAATCAAAAAATACAGCTTTTCTTTTACAGGCATTGCTTTTTCCTTATCATACTTTTCCAACTTGTGCATAAACATAGCCATCTGGTTGTGATTTTTCATTACCGTAATCATGTGGTCAATCACCTCCGGACAGCTCTCAAAAAAGTCAGAATCCGGTGAAATCAGCTTTTTCATTATTTTACACATATTATTTCTGTTTGGAATCAGAATTTCCGGAAACAGACTCATAATGGTCTTAAACATTGCTTTAAAGGGCTTAATAAGCATGCCGCCCTCCAGGCACACAACCTTATTGACCCTGTGACCTTCATTTACTGCATAGTTAAAAGCCATATACCCGCCGTTGGATACGCCGATAATATTAAAAGCCTTTATTTCAAGCAGTTCCGCCACTTCATTTATCCAGCCCACCTGGTCAAAGTCCTTCTTGTTATAGTTTTCATTTGGAATGCTCTTTCCTGGACCTCCCATTGTATCAACTGCGATACAGTAGAAATGCCGGGATAATTCCCTGATATTCAAAACCCACATAACGGCGGAGTTGTCACCCACACCATGAAACATCAGCAAGGGCGGATTTTCTTTATTGCCCGAAATAATGCAATGTGTTGTTCCATACCTGGTTGACAGCTCCACCTCTTCAAAAGCGGTATCCCATAATTCAAGCAAGTGATTATAGGAATTCAAGACCTGCCCTTTACCTTTTTCATTCTTAAACACCTTGACCATAGAGACCCCTCCTCACATTATTTTCACATTAACCTGTTAAGCTTTACTCCTTAAGAAACTGAGAACCATATCAACAGACGGAAAAGGAATGTCTTTCCCATTTTGTACCCGTGTGATACCCAACCCCTGTATAAATGAAAAATACGTTATAGAAAGTGTCAAAGGGTCTTCTTTGACTATTTCCCCCAAATTTTGCCCTTCAATAATCATTGGCAGCATATATTCAAAGGGCTTTTTTATTTTCTCTTTCGATATTCTTTTCGCTTCCTCGGGTATTCCTTCCGAGGTAGTAGCCTGAAGCATTATCAGTCTCCAATGGTGCATTGAAATTCCCTCAGGAGATAAGTATGCTTCTGTCAGCCAATATATTTTCTGATATGGAGTACCTTCCAGCTCAGATGCATATTTTACCGAATTGCCCGCACCCTCAAGTGCCAGATCAAAGATCTTGATGAATATGTCATCCTTGGATTTAAAGTAATTATAGACAAAGCCCTGACTAAAACCAGCCTTTTCAGCTATATCCTTTATTTTTGTCCCGGCCAGCCCCTTCCTGGAAAACACTTCAATAGCGTTCATAATTATTTGCCTGTTTCCCTTGTCGGGAATCATTTTTTCGAAATTTTCAATAAACTTCCTGTCCAGCGCTTCACTTTGAATAGACATAATACTCGCTCCTCCTGAATGAACGTTCATTCATATTGTAGCATGCATTTTTTCCTATGTAAAGGAAAGTGCTGCTGGGGCTACAAAAAAATACCAAACGTCTGAAACGCCTGGTATCTCTATTTTCAGCTTAAAACTGCTCCAGCCTGCCAAAGTTTTTTAAGAAAATGATTTTGTCAATGGCAGCGCTTGCCTTCCACCAATTTTCACTTATGGCGAACTCCTTTGCATATTTTTCATTGTTTTCAAACCAGCTCCAGGTAATATTCCAAACACCATTCTGCGGCCTTGTGTCAATGAGATAATCAAGCTCTTTTGCTATAATGTCCTCGTTATCCTTATAAAAGATACTTCCAGGAGAATATATATAATCAGAAGGTCTTCGAGAATAATAAGCCCATTTTGAGGTATCTCTTTCTATAGCATCATATACAAGCTTTTTAACTTTTTCTGTAAGAGCTTTGTGGTCGAAATGTGATGTCAGCCCTGCTCGCTCTAAAGTGTCAAGCAACACGTAATAACCGCCGATGCCCATCTCTCCATATTTATCAGATGTGTTGAGTTTGCCGGTTATAACCTCAGCAAGCGTAAGAGCCTTGTTAAATATATCAGAATCCTTATAGGCATTCATGAATATAAAACTGATTATACCCGCTGTTACTCCTATGCCTTCAAAAGTATTGTCTTCCATGCTGTACGTCCACCAGGGGGCATGAGCATAGTCATCATTTGACGGAATATTAAAATACCATCCGTTTTCCGAACAATAGACGTTACTTTCCAGAAACTTGAATATTCCTTGCAGCATGGGATGCTGCTTATGGCTAAAGTCAATCCCTTTTAAAATATTAATTGCCCTCAAGGTTGTATACGGTGATGAATTCGGGTTCCAGCTATCCGCCTCAAGAGCATGTCCAAATCCACCGTCGTCATTCTGATAGAAGGATAAGGCGGAAAGTACTGCTTCCTTACTGCCATTTTCAAAATAATACTGCCAAAGTGCCAGTTCAATTGGCCGTGCATTGCGATACATCCAGGATTTAACCTCTTTGTAGTCCTTCAATGAAAGTTTTTTCACAAATATCACCCCTTAAATAAATAACTTATAACAAATAATAGAATCTGTATTGCAAAAATAGGTTTTACACAAACAGGCACCACCAGACGCCGTATTTGTCTATGAGCTCCACACCACAGGGGCTGAAAAACAGTTCATCAAAAGGTGTTATTATTTCGCTGCCCTCCAGCAGGGTTTCATATGCCTTACGCACCTTATCCTCCTGCCCTTCCCCAAATTGAATGCAAAATTGCATGGTATTGCCTGTAAGCCTTTTATCTCCGCCGGCACGGGTGGTATCACGAGCCTCACCAACTGCAATGGCTTGTCCGCAAACGTCAAGCTCCCTATGGATGACCGTACCATGCTCGTCTACATCCTGAAAGCCTATATCGGCACCAAACGCCTTTTTATAGAATTCGAACGCCGCATCACTTCCCTTGACGTAAATTTGAAGTATAGACCTCATATAATCCTCCCCTGTAATTTGATTATCCTTTTCTTATGATACCCTTTTCTGTTTCTATTGTATTGTAAAAAATCGTCATCACCTTGTTTTATAAGCAAACCTTCTTGCATCCATAAGCGACATTGTATGATATTTCCTGAAATCGTTAAGTAAATGTGCTTGGTCAGTATACCCATATTTGCAAACAGCATCTTGAATGTTAAATTTTCTGTCCAGCATAATATCCTGCCAGAGATATTGGTATCGGATAAGCCCTGAAAGTTTTTTGGGCGAAACACCGACGTACTCCAGGAATAATCTTTCGAGCTGCCTTTGGCTGACTGCCGTAAAACCGGCAAGTTCAGAAATATTTGACGTACCTTTAGACTTCAGAACTTTGTAGACAGCATTCATTACATTATTGTTTTGTCTGCCGGAGTCTATCCTCTTAAGGAGATATTTTTCAACCTTATCCACTGTATCCGGAATAAGCAGGTTGCCGGTCAGTATACCGTGCAAGTCATGCTTAAGGTTTGTAAAATAAGTTTCTACGTCAACGAAGGAATTAAAGACATATTTCATGGACTCGTCAGAAAACAATGGGACAGCCCAGCTATAGAACCTGATGGCAAAGCAGGACATTAAAGGACTAACATTTTTTGCCTTGTCCATAAATGTGGTGTCGCTTATACCGGCAAATAAGCCCTCAAGCTCATTTTTATCCATATTAATGTTAAAGATTATGTCCATGCAAGTGTCAGGGATTACAAGCTTGTCTTTCATTTCAGTCGAAGTTAAGCCTGAGTGAGGCTTCTGTGTAACCCAAAAGCAGCATATGTAGGGCTTAAGTGCTTCACAGGGCTGAAGCTCGGTATAAGATTCGTCATTGAGAAACGGCTGGGCAGTGATTGGTCGATAAATACTATTTAATGTAAACATTACCGGTCCTTTATATGTCCTTTTAAAGACAGATTAATAATAATGATATTATTGCCCGTATGCTGCCAAAAGTCAATAAAGTGACAGTGACCAATAAAGTACTCCCATCGTACTTTCCCAGGTCTCTTACTTACTACTAACTATTTTCAATAAGGTTTTTCTTCTATTTTAGCTTTAAAAGTTCCATTTTCAAATTTAATTTTGTCTACGCTATTTATGGTAAGCGTTCCTTCTATACTACCTGTAACATTTCCACCTCTTCCTTCCCACTTATCAATTTTTACATTTATTTGACCATTTTGAACTCCATCAATCAAAAACTGGTATCCTTTATTAGTTGTGTAAATAAAGTCTTTCGTATAATCAGGCATGGTTAACCAACCATCTGATTGCGGATTGTAAGTGGTAATTTTGATTGAATCACCAGTAGCTATGTTCGAGGGTAATTTTATAAATATACTGTCATTATTACTAAACTTATCTGAATGAAAATTAAGACACCATACGTCATTATAAAAATACATATAGCCATCGAGGACAAAATAATTTTTTTCTACACCATCAATTTTAATTTTTAAATAGTTATCATCCACATTGGGTTGTGGTATTTGCTTTGTGGAATCAATTATATCATTACTCAACTCCCCAGTATCTTTACTAGGCTTCGGTGATAGTGTGGAAGATGTATATTCTGGTATCGAATCGGAAATTAATGAGGTTTCTAAACTTATTTCAGATTGAGTGCTATTGGAATCTTGTTGTCTCTTTTCAATGATTTGACTATAACTTGCTGTCGCGGCTGATGGATTAGTATTATCTTTATGTCCAATAAAATCTGCTATAGTACCCTTACCAGAAAAAAAATAGATAATTCCAATAAGACTGGATAACAACCCCACGAATGCTATAAATTTACTGAATCCCTTACTCATAAAATACACCCTCACTACCATTGCGTAAATTAAAGATAATTCCTGATTAAACAAATTTTATTAATTATCCCATTATATCTCAAGCCCAATTTAGTAATTATACAAGTCTTTGGATTGAGAAAATTTTGAACAAGCCTATATTTATTACATTAATTTCATAAGCTAATAAAATTGATATTTTCATTGTAATATTATTCTTTTTCAGAAACCTGAAATTCCGTCTTTCAGGGTATTATGATATATATACCTCTGAGTATAAGGCAAACAAAGAACGCTCTTCATCATTTAAGTTAAAGAGCGTTTATGTACAAGTTATCATGGACTGAATATAATATACTTTATACTACTTTAAATGAAATTGAATGAAATGAAATAATATTCCCACTATCATCGACTCCAACAACAGAAAATCTATACGTTCCAGCAGCAAAAACTCCACCACCGATAGTGAAACTCCTTTTTATCATAGGCATAGAGTTATAATAATAGTCATTTTTAGTAGTGTTGACTATGGTTACTAAGAACTTAGGTGCATATATACCGTTTGACCAAGAAAATGTTATTGAATCCGTTTTACTAAAAGTTTGACCTGATTGAGGAGATGTAATAACAACTCCACTTGCTGCACTTGCTGATCCTACTAAAATTACTGTTAACATCACAGCAAGCAATAATGCTGAAATAACTCGTTTTTTCATTATAAACCCCCTTAATTTTGTTTATATAATATATACTACTAAAAAAGCAATTTATTTACAATTATTTCCTATTGAATTTTTTTATATTTAATTTTGTCGGGTTCATGGAAATTCAAAGATAGTCCGTCTTTGCAATGAGGTATTCGTTAAAACAAAAAACACCCTCTGGTCGGAGGGCGTTTAAAATATTTTAGCCTTTATCATTAAAATACTTAGTACAATTATTTAAAATCTTCAAAATCAGTGTCCACTTTATTAAATATAGGTCTCTACTTTGTTGAGTCCAGTGTGTTAAAAATAAGCTTTTTATACCCACTGGATTTAGTGAAATAAAAAAGGATTTCATAAATTATAAAATCTACGAAACCCTTTTGGTGCCGAAGGTCGGACTCGAACCGACATGTTATCACTAACGCTGGATTTTGAGTCCAGTGCGTCTGCCAATTTCACCACTTCGGCATGTGTTTTTCACTGCTTAAATATAGTAACATAGAAACTTTCACAAATCAATACCAAATATTCAAAATATAATTTTTTTGCAGGTATTATTTATGTTCACTGCCCGACTGCCTGCTGTAGTGGTCAAACACCTGAAAATCACGGCCTGGCAAGCTATTGTTAACGGCAGAAAATTTCTTCCCTGTATTTACCATAAACAGTTTTTTTATTTTATTTGACTTTTTATCGGATAATTTGATAGAATCAATTGTTTGATATAAACTACTTAATATAGTATACAGAAATAGAAGGGGTCATTATGCAGAAGGAAAATCTCAAATCCGAAAAAATGGGAAGTGTGCCGATTGGAAGGCTTCTGGCAAGTATGTCACTGCCTGCCATGCTGTCCATGCTGGTACAATCTCTTTACAATGTCGTAGACAGTTACTTTGTTTCAAAGCTGGGTGAAGAAGCCTTCACCGCAGTTTCCATAGCCTTTCCCATGCAGTTGCTGACACTGGCTTTTGCCGTCGGTGTTGGAATCGGCACTAATTCACTGATAGCCAGAAAGCTTGGCGAAGGCAAGGTTGATGAGGCCACCATCACCGCAAGAACAGGGTTGTTTCTTGCCATAGTCAACGCAGCTATATTTGCCGTTATAGGCCTGGTGGTGTCCGGACCTTTCATATCCTTGTTTTCAAAAAACCCTGAGGTTATTTCCATGGGTACTACCTACCTGACGATTGTAACGGTAGCATCTGCCGGCATGTTTATAGAGATAATTCATTCAAAAACCCTTCAGGCCACCGGGAACATGCTTATTCCGATGATATCCCAGCTGATTGGAGCAATAACAAATATTATTCTCAATCCGCTGCTGATTTTTGGTATGTTCGGCCTGCCTGAACTTGGCATTGCCGGTTCCGCAACTGCCACGGTAATCGGGCAGTTGACAGCCATGTGCTATGTTATGACCATGTACAGGCTGAAGAGCCATGATATACATTTGACCTTGAAGGGCCTGAAATTAAAGAAGGATAACATTGTAAACATCTATAAGGTGGGTGCGCCTGCCATAGTTATGAATGCCATAGGGTCTGTAACCACCACCGGGCTCAATGCCATCCTTATGTCCTTCTCCGAAACTGCAATTGCAGTGCTGGGTATCTACTTCAAGCTGCAATCCTTTATATTTATGCCTGTGTTCGGTTTGACACAGGGAGCTATGCCTATAATGGCATACAATTTCGGAGCCAACAAAAAGAAACGCTTTTACAAAACCTTCTATTTGTCACTGACTGTAGCCATTATTATAATGTCCCTGGGACTGGTGCTGTTCCAGTTGGTTCCCGGCCAGCTTTTGTCCATATTCGGACAGGAATCCCACATAGGAATATTTGCCCTCAGAGCTGTCAGCCTCTGCTTCCTGCCTGCCGCTTTCGGCGTAATTATAACCACAATGTTCCAGGCAGTGGGACACGGAATGAAAGCACTGGTTATGTCACTGCTGCGGCAGTTGGTGTTTATACTTCCGGGAGCATTTTTGTTCGGCAAAATCTTTGGTCTGGACGGAGTGTGGTTCTGCTATCCGTTTGCTGAACTGGTTTGCGTCCTCATTTTCACTCCTATTGGCTTTAAGGTCATAAAAGAGGAATTCACCAGGAAGAAAGAATTTGAAATAGTCCCGGAAACCACAGGTGAGGCTGTTTCCTGATTTTGAACATGTAGCGGGTTTCATGCCGGCATGAAGCCTGCCGCATCTGTGGCTGGCTATGAAGCATGTGAAGCTGTAAAGCATGTGAAAGATATTGGTGCATGGTTGGGGTTGTATGGGTGACAAGCAGAAAACCGCTTTGAATGGCAGTTATCAGGCCATTTAAAGCGGTTTTATTTGATGTTGCATATGGTTTTGACAATATATTCGTAGTCATCATTTTTTCTGAAGCTGTATTGACCGATTTTTATCTTTGTGGAAGCCTGGTAGGAATCCAATACTTCTGCGAATTTATCCTTATTGGAAATAACTCCGCTTTCCAACAAAACATCAATAACCTTTGAGGAGTCAAAACCTTGCTTGATAGCAACATTTATATTCCGTTCTCCTGCTTCCCCGGCGGCTTGAGTATCTGCTGATTTGCCGCCGGTGCTGCCGGAACTTTCACTGCCAGACACTCCGGTATCTGTTGCAGTGCCGCCGGTCTGAACAGCCGCCGAAGTACTGCTCCCTGTCTGGGCTCCTGCTTCCTCGTCATTTATAAGATGCACAGGCTCAATCATACCATATCCCTTTGCCAGCCTGATTATTTCTTCTTTTGAGAGCTTGCCGGCCTGTGTGCCGGTATTGTCACCTCCGGAATAAATCAAGCCTGCAATCGCGGTAATTATCATGCCTATGCCAATTCCCAGCACTATGCTTTTCTCATGAACCTTTTTCATTTACTCAACCCTCTGATAAGTCCGATTTCGCCTTTGCCTATTTTGAGCCTGTCTGCTATTTCATCATTGCTCAGGCCCTGTTCTATCATCTGCAGCACTTCACGTCTCCTGCCATTGAGTACAAGCCTGGATTTGTTGGTTTCTGTCGTCTCCTTAAGTCTTTCTGAAATATCTGCCATCTGGGTATTCACTTCCCGTTTGGCATTCTTCTGAGGCTGTGCTACCTTGACAGGTGAAGCCTTATCCGGCTCTTCCTCCAACTCCGCAGCTTTTTTGCCGCCCGGCACCTTATGCTCTGCTTTTGCTGCTGCCGGCTTTCCGATTACAGATTCTTCGGTTACTTCTTCAGTTACAGATTTTTCGGCTGCAATTATTCTTGCCGGAGACTTTTTTGTCTCCGTTTGAGTAACCATGGGTTGAGCTGCCGTCACTTGTGAAACTGCGGGGTGAAATACCGTCGCCTGAGCTGCGGAAGGCTGCAATACTGAAGTCACTGAAGCTGCTGTCCCTGCTCCTGCTGCCCCCGGAATGTCTTCAACAGCTTTCACAGGCAGCACTGGAATCGGCCTTCCGGTTACAGGCATAGAAGGTATCGGAACGGAAGGCGCCATAATATTAACCGCATGTCCAGGCTTGCTTTCCTGGCTGGTCATATTCACCTTCTCAAAATATTCCTGATTCTTCTCTGAGATAATTGTAACAACATAGTCGGACATTTTATTAAGCTCCTGAAGCATTTCCTCAGAGTCCTGTATAAGGTTAAACATCTCTTCCTTTTTTCTGTCGAACTCCTTGAAAAAATCCTTTCCGCTTACCTTGTCCATAGCAATAAAAAACAGGGATCCAATTACCAGTAAAATCCCTAAAAATATAATGCTCACATAAAAAGCGCCCATTTTCACCTCAATGCTGCTATATCCTTATATCAATTTTAGCTGTCTGACGATCATCATCTTTTTGTTTTTTCTTCTTGTCTTTTTGCTTATTATTGTCTTTCTGCTGCTTTTCATTCACCCGTCCGTGCTGTACATTCTCCCTTGCAACAACCTGCTTCAAATTGTGATCAATCCTGTCACGATTGGTTTCGGCCTGCTGCTGAAGTATCGCCTGATTTTTGTTGGCTTCTTCATTCTGAATTTTGGACAGCTCGGTGGTCTTTGGATAGAGGACTTGAAAATCCATTGGCCTGATTATCATATTGACCTCCATATCTCCATATGTAAATGGTTAATCTATAAGGCTTCCAGTTAATAGTTAAATACTAAAATACACCGATTACCTGTCCACTGCTCCCACACGTATGTCCGCGCCGTCTCTGTACAGAGTGCAATACTGCAGGGACTCCTTGACATACATCATGCATGTGCCGATGGTAACCTTTACGCCGGGATAGATGGTGTTTAAACAGCGCACCTTGCCGCTGACCTCCATTTGGAGCTTTTCATCCAGCACCAGCATTTCCCTCTTCAGTTCTTCAAGCCTGGAGGACAGGTAAATCTTTGTTCTCACGCTTTTTGTAAGAATCTCCTGCTTATCCGGCGTCAACGCTCCCATCCCCTCAAGCTTCTTCAGTATTGTTATGGCCTGATCGGCTTTTTTTACATCAGACTCGCCGGACGTCAGCTCTTCCTTGACCTGCTTGTATCTTTCCCTGACAGTGGGATCAGTTCCAACCTCCAGGTCGGTTACTGTGGCCATATGAGAACCGATTACCTTTGCGACTATTATTTTCCCCACTTTGCAGGTGCCTCCTACAAGCAGTCCCTTCCTCCCGGTCAGCTCAAGCTTGTTTCCGCACTTTACATTGCTGTGCATCACAGCTTCCGACTGGATATTATTCTGAGCCTCCACGTTGCTGTACTCAATGTACCTGGCAACAATATCCCCTCCAGCAATAAGGGTCCCCTTGCCCATACCCTGCATACCCCTTCTGAGGATGATATTGCCTCCGGCTCTTATGGTAGCGCCTTCAACTACCCCATAAATCTCAACATTCCCTCCGGCTTCAACACTAAAACCGGACAAGACATTTCCTTTTATGATAACACTTCCTACAAAATTAATATTTCCGGTGGAATTGTCCACATCGGCAGGAATCTCATGATTGGTATAAACACTTACCTTTGTCGTATCAAGGTATTCAACTTCTCCATCTGTTGAAGCATACAGGCTTTGTCCATCCTCAGAAGAATGGACATTCTTTCCTCTGGGCAAAACAGCAGGCTTGCCGTTTACTGCAGGTATTGGCTTGCCTTTGACCGTCATTCCCTGAATGCCCATGACAGGCGGAACAACAGTACACAGCAACTGGCCCTGCTTAACGGACTGAATAAGGTTCAATTCCCTGTAATTTATCCTTCCGTCCTCCAATACTGTTGGAGTCTTGTCAACCGTAGTGTCAAAATGATAATTTACAGACCCATTCCTGCCGTTTTGTGCGGGCAAACCTTCCGCTACACAAATAGATTCATTATATATAGGATTACTGCAGCAGGCATCGATTACATCCTCCCTGATCCCATACACAATCCTCTGGCCCTGCAGAGCTGAAACAATGTCCGCTCTGCTCACCCCTGAATTTTCTTCACCCGGAAACAGTGTTATAAAAGCTTTAAGTTCGTCCGGGGAAACTGTAACTGAAATTTTAACATCGCTTTGACTTGCCATAAATTCTCCTTTAAGATTCAAGCATTATTTTGTGTCTGAACAATTTGCCTCTCATCCTTAAAAGTGCTTTTGTATGCAACTGGGAAATTCTTGACTCGGTTACATTCATTATGGCACTTATTTCTTTTAAAGTTAGCTCCTCAAAATAATAAAAAGTAATTACCGCTTTCTCTTTTTCCGGCAATTTATTTATAGAATCGGCCAAAAGCTCTTTTATCTCACTTAGTTCCAGAGATGCCTCAGGCTTATCCTCGGTATTTTCACTGACTATTTCCAGACCTCTTTCATAATTTTGTTCCATGAATTCTTCAAGCGACATCATTGACGATACATTTACATCATTGAGCAGCCTGTAAAATTCATCCATGCTTATTCCAAGCTTCTCGGCAACCTGCTTGTCGGTGGCTGAATGGCCTGCTTCATTCTCAATCTCCGCATATACCCTTTCCAGTTCCTTGTTCTTTTGCCTCAGAGACCTTGGAACCCAATCCAGGTCTCTGATACTATCTATAATAGAGCCTCTGATTCTCAATGAGGCATAAGTTTCAAATTTAGCACCTTTTGTTACGTCGAACTTTTCAATAGCATCTATAAGGCCAAAAGCACCATAGCCCACCAGGTCGTCAAATTCCACATTTGATCCGAAGTAGATGCTCAATCTTCCTGCCACATACTTAATCAAATAAGCATACTGAACTATTAACTTTTCTTTTGCAGCAGGGTCCTTATTTTCGGTATATTGTTTCCAAAGCTGACTAATATTGTTTACACTAAACATGTAAATCCCCCAAACCTTTACTATATATATCACCAAAATGTCTATTCCTTAACTTTTGTCCTAATCGCTTGTGATAAATCTAGTGGAGAAAAACCGTCGTCCAGGCTGCTGCCCGCAACCAAATCCAGATTAGTGCCCAAATGTTCCTCCTGCTCCAGCAGCTCAGCCATTTGCTGTTCCTCAAGCTTCACCGCTGCCAGCTTCCGCTGCTTTTCCTCTTCCAGCTTTCGTCTTTGCTGTTCTTCAACAATTCCGGTCAGGGTCGAACTCACAATTGCACCTAATATATAAAATCCAATCAGTGCTATGATCATTCTGATGCAGGTCTGATTAGTACCGGCATTGTTGCTGATACTTATAATCCCGGTAACCAGAGCCGCCGTCATTGCCAAAAGAAACGGTATTTTCATAATTGTCTCCATTCTTACCTCTCATGTACGCGTGATGCGAGTGAAAGCAAAGCCACCAAAATGGCTTCAAAAAGAATATCTACATTCTTTTTCTTTAGTTTATACATATATTTAATAAATTTATCCCCGGCTTGCGTATCTTTATAATTGCTTCATTCCGCAGCCAATAGTCTTAACCATCAACCTGCCGTCCTCTGAATAAATCTCAATGGTTCTCCCGTAATTGCCTCCTGTATCTTCGGACAATACGGGTATATTAAGCTCCTTGAGCTTTTCCTTTGATGCTATGACATTCCTGTATCCTATCCTCATAAGATCAGACCCCTGGGTAAAAGCAAACATTTGGGCTCCGCCGGCCAGCTTTGCAGTTATTCTTTCCTTTCTGGCGCCTAATTTTACCATATCCTCCACCAGTTTAACTATTGCCGTATCGGCAAACTTGGCAGTATTGCTGTTATTTTTTGCCTGTTCACTGCTTGGTAACATAACGTGCGCCAAACCTACAACTTTTGCAGCAGAATCATATAATGCAATGCCCACACAGGAGCCTAACCCAAGTGTTGTTATCATACAAGGGTGGTGAGCCGAATTTAAATCAGCCATACCAACCTTAATAATCTCTATATCCATTATTCTATAACTCCCAATGCTTTTAATAATACCTCGTATGAATCAATATCAGGTATTAAAAGAAAGTCCCCCAATACTTTAGTTATGCCTTCACTAAACTCAGTCTCGATATAAAGCACCGAGTCTCCCACTTTGCCGAATTCTATAGCAGGAACACTTAATATGGCTCCGGCCATGTCTATTGCCAGCTCCGGTATGGAAGGCAATATTCTCAGGTTGGTCAGGCCTGCAAGTGCATTCAGATATGATCCGGTCAATATATTGCCTATTTCCTTGAGCGCAGACAACTCCATTTCATCAAAGCTAAGACTTGTGGAATCACTGCCTATGAGGATGTTTACCAGTTGTCTGGCGGCAAAGGTGTCCAGAATGAACATCATGTTTCCGGTCAGATCTCCGGTAACACTAAGCAGTATTCCTACCACTATCATTTCCTCTCCGCCCAATATCTGGCTCACCTTGTCAAAGCCCATGATCTTTACCTTGGGCACGGCCATATCAACCTTTTTATCAATCATTTTTGCCAAAGATGTAACTGCGTTTCCGGCTCCGATATTACCTATTTCCCTTAGAACATCCATTTGGAGATTATTTAACTCATCAAAACTAATCGTCATTGCTTTTACCTCAATTTTATTTTTTTAATCAAAGCTTAACTAATTTTTCAAAGTTTATCAGGGTTACTATTTCACCGCCAACCTTGCCGATACCGAAGATATATTCAGCAGCCGCACTGTTGATAAGGCTTGTGGTGTTTTCAATATCTTCTCCGCTCAATTGTATGGTTTGCTGCACCTGGTCGACTATAACCCCTATGGATACTTCCTCCAGCTTAAGGATAATTATTCTGGTTTCCTCTGTTTCCTCAACAGCAGGCAGATTGAATCTGTCCCTTAAGTCCATGACAGGAATTATGTCACCTCTCAGATTTATAACGCCCTTAATATATGACGGCGTTTTTGGGACTCTTGTAATTGTCTTCATTCTGTCTATTGTTGTTATCTTTAAGGAATCTATTCCAAAACGCTCATCACCAAGACTGAATACGATAAATTGTTTTGTATCAAAATCATTAACCTGTACGTCTGCCATATTGACCTCCTGTTTTCGTTTTTGGCTCAAAGCCTTCGAATATTTTTATGTAATAGAGTTAACATCAATAATCAATGCAACATTACCATCACCGAGAATAGTGGCACCTGCAAGATATTTTATGCCTGTCAGCAGCTTTCCAAGCGACTTGATAACTATTTCCTGCTGTCCTATTACACTGTCTACAACCAGACCTGTAAGCTTTTCACCCTTTCTTACGATAACAATCTTAAGCTTTTTCTGTGTCTTGGTATTGCTGTCAGGTACCTCAAGGGAATCAGCCAGCCTTGTTATGGGGACAACCATATTTCTCAGCAGGATTACTTCCTGACCCTGCACCGACTTCACGTCCTCTGCCTTCCATTCATATATCTGGTAAATGGAGCCCAAAGGAATGGCATATTTTTCACTTCCCACATTAACAAGCAGTGCCTGGTAAATTGCAAGTGTAAGAGGCAGTTTTATAAGGAACTTGCTTCCTTTTCCGCTGTAGGTTTCCACTTCAACCGTTCCGCCAAGCTGTTCTATCTTGGTTTTTACCACATCAAGCCCCACACCCCTGCCTGAAAGGCCGGTAATTTTTTCTGCGGTGCTGAAGCTGGGCCTGAACAGCAGCTCTATTGCCTCCTGTTGAGACATGGCATTTGCGGCTTCCCTGGTCAAAATACCATTTTGTATGGCTTTTTCCTTTATTTTCTCAATATTTATACCGGCTCCGTCATCCGATACCTCGATGATAACATTGTTGCCGGACTGATAGGCCGTAAGGTTTATCCTTCCATGCTCAGACTTGCCCAACTGCCTTCGTTTCTCAGTGGACTCCAGGCCATGGTCGCAGGAATTTCTCAACAGGTGGATAAGCGGATCACCGATTTCATCAATGACCGTTCTGTCCAGTTCAGTCTCTTCTCCCGACATGACCAGGTCAATTTCCTTGCCCAGATCCTTTGCTATATCCCTTATCATTCTGGGGAATCTGTTGAATACCGTTTCAACAGGAACCATTCTGACCTTCATAACAGCATCATTCAGGTTAGTGGTAATTCTTTCCAGATACTCCAGCGTTTCATGATACTCCTGGGGCTTTTCTGTGATGTCTGTACCTTCAAGTCTTGTCTTTGTTATAATCAGCTCTCCCACCAGGTTCATGAGCACATCCAGCCTGTCAATATCAACTCTGACTGTCCTTTGGGTCTTTTTGGGAGCATTGCTGCCTGCATTTTGCTTTGCCTCCTGCGCTTCTCCTTCCTTTGCCGCCGGGCTATCCACGGCAGAAGAAGCTTTTGCCTCTGTCTCTGATTTTACGGAAGCCTCTGGGGAGGCACCTTCAGCGGCAACCCTGTTCATAGGCCTTATGATTACTTCATCCACTTCCGCAATAGAGTTGAGTTCCTTTGAAAACAAATGGTCATCACTTTTTGAAACTACCACTACAGTGAACTCAAAATCAAATTTTTCATCTTCTATATCCTGAACCACCGGCTGTGATTTAATTATTTCACCATATCTCTCCAGGGTCTGAAACAGGATGAATGCCCTTGCAGACTTCAGCAGGCAGGTCTTATTCAGCACGATTGTTATCTTTAATGCATTCATACCCATATCCAGGGCTTTATTAACAGCCGACTGCTCAAATTCGTCCAGTTCCATCTGAGCGGTGACATACTTTTCATCGGTCTGCACCGGAGCGGCAACTGCGGTCGTCTCCGCGGACTTTTTCTCCGCCTGTGCCGGAGTGGAAACAGCGCCTTTGTTTTCCAGTATTTCATTCAAGGAAGCTATGACACTCTTATATTCCCTGTCACCTTCACCACCGGTGGCAATAACGCTGTTTACATAGTTTTCAAGTGCATCAAGACACTTGAACAAAACATCCACCAGCCCCGAGGTCACTTTTATTTCATCATTTCTAATGGCATGAAGCACATTTTCCATGTCATGGGTCAGTTTTGTCATCTTTGTGAAACCCATTGTGCCTGCCATGCCTTTAATAGTATGAGCGACTCTGAATATTTCGTTTAATACATCCTTGTCCTCAGGGTCCTTCTCCATCTGCAGCAGGCACTGGTTAAGGCTCTGTACGTGCTCATTCGACTCTTCGATAAATATTTGTAAATACTGACTCATATCCATATTAACGCACCCCCAAATATTGTATAATCTCTTCTGAAATTTTGTCTAGTGATACTACCTTATCTACCGCTCCTGTTTGGATTGCCATTTTCGGCATTCCGAATACCACACTTGTTTCCTCATCCTGCGCTATAATATAACTCATGTTGACTTCCTTGAGCTTTTTTACACCTATGCTGCCATCAGCTCCCATCCCCGTCATAATGACCCCGATAATGTTTTTCAGCCCTGTGGCTGACAGCGATTGCATCATTACATCAACTGAAGGCCTGTGTCCGCCTACAGGCGGGGACTTATCAAGATTAATAATTATATCTCCGTTTGGGGCAGCGTCTATCAGCATGTGTGAATCACCGGGTGCAATATAAACATGTCCTGCCAATAGCTTCTCCCTATGGGAAGCTTCCTTTACAATCAATTCGCTCTTGCTGTTCAGCCTTTCTGCCAGCGAATTTGTGAAGCCCGGCGGCATATGCTGAACTATCAATACGGCTGCCGGAATATCTCCCGGCAAAAACGGGATGACGCTTTGCAGTGCCTTGGGCCCTCCCGTGGAAGTCCCTATGGCTATTATATGCTTCAATACCTTGCTGTTTCCGACAAGTGCACTGCTTTCACTTTCTCTTGCCTTGTTCCTGGCGGAACTGAACTTTATATTCTTAGCAATTGTAATTTTCTCAATTATTTCATTTTTCTTTTTATCATTCTTGATATCAAATATATTCTTAGGTTTTGCTATAAAATCCACAGCCCCCTCATCCAGAGCCCGTATTGTCAGTTCAGCCCCGTGCTCGGTGCCGCTGCTGAGCATGATAACAGGCTTCGGAAACCTCTTCATTATCTCTCTCAGGCAGCTTATACCATTCATGACCGGCATCTCAACATCAAGAGTAATGACATCAGGATCCAACTGTTCTATCTTAGCCAGCGCATCCTTGCCATCAGTGGCCGTTCCCACCACCGAAAGGGATTCTTCAATATCGATCATATCAGACAAAACTTTTCTCATAAAAGCTGAGTCATCGACTATCAAAACTTTTACCAAGTTATTCTTCTTTGGTTTTGAACTCATTAGCTACCCCTTAGACCTTTTTTCAATAATTCCCTCTGTTGTCTGAATATAAAACCAACTATTTTCTCCCGCTCCTTGTACTCAATATCCTCGAAGCTTATGGAAGAATTATACTTTATCTCTTCATTTATAATTTCTCTGCTGCATCTGATTACCTTTCCCTTAAACTTCAATTGGAAGTTATCAAACAATAAGGCACCTGATATAACAGAATTTGGCACAAGCATATAGTCAGTCTGGGAGGAAACACCTCCGCCGCTTATATCAATGGTGTAGCCAGCAATTTCATCGTGCTTTCCGGGCTCGTCCGATTTTTGCGGACTAAAGCTTACCGGAACCCTGCAGTCAAAGCGGTAATACTGTCTTCTCTGAATTTTTTCGGGCTTTTCCGTGACTCTGACATCCAATAGTGCAATATCATCTATGATAAGCCTGTCTGTGACATAACCTATAACCCTGTATATCTGGTTCGCCTTATAGAAAAAATATGCTTCTATATGCGAATTCACTCTTACGGGATATACCTTTGCCTCATGTATGGGGGCACTGATTCTGATGGTGTTAACATCAACAAGGCCCTCCAACTGGCTTATAAAGCCCATATCAAGTTTTCCCTCAACCGGATCAACAACTGTCATTTCAATCTTTGTCCCGATTGAAAATTCTTTCAGGTTATATACAGTGTTCAAGCGATTTACCCCACTTAATAATAGTATACTATTTTATCAATTGGTAAACAACCCAACAAATTTATTAATAAATCCTTTAATTCCGGCTTGTGTCAAGCCGTTCACATTGGTCTCCCTTTTCAGAAGAGAATCCACTACATCGTTTATCAATTTGCTGGTTGAATTCTTCGGGTAACATAACAAATACGGCTTCTGGAGCTTTACCGATTTTATAAAGGACTGGTCAAAGGGCAAATATCCCAATGACTCCAGCTTCATACCCAGAAACCGGTCTGAAACCATGGCAAAATTATTGTAAACCGTCTTTGCCTCCACTTCACTTTCTGCCCTGTTTATAAGCACATTGATGGTACAATCCTTTTTGGAATACGAAACAGTCTTTACAAGAGCATATGCATCGGTTATTGAAGTCGGTTCCGGAGTCACCACCAGAAGTACCTCGTCCGCCGATAATACAAAGTTCATAACGGTGTCCGAAAGTCCGGCACCTGTATCTATCAGGATATAGTCCGCTATATGGTCCAGCAGGGACATATTTGCTATAAATGAATCCAGTGAATTCTTGTCCAGGTTTATCAGTTCCTGAACTCCCGAGCCCCCTGAAATGAATTTAATGTTATTGGGCCCGTCGCAAAGTATATCCAGAATACCTCTCTCACTTTTGACGGAATCCAGCAGTGTATACTTTGGTACAATGCCGAAAACAACGTCGATATTTGACAGTCCCAAATCCGCATCTATTATTACAACCCTATAGCCTTTCTGGCTCAGAGCAATGGCAAGATTGACAGTAACACTTGTCTTTCCCACTCCGCCCTTTCCGCTTGTGACAGCGATAACCTTCGCACTTTTGTCAAGCGCTATACGGTCGGCTGCCGCCTGTATACTCCTTGCGTTCTTTGAGGGCTCGCTATTCAAATCGTTTACTATCTTCCTTAACTTTTCAGCTTGATCTAGCATCCTTAACCTCCGTGTTTTCCAGTGCGGCCACCTGGTTTCATCCTGGCATTCAAGTTACGACATGTTTCCCAACAGGTTTTTTGACAGCCTGTCAATGTTGACAATTTCAATATCATCCGGAACATTCTGTCCGTTGGTGATATAAGACAGGCTCTTGTTTGAAAAACATTTTGTATTTAGTATATTTCCGTATACCGGAGTTTCATCCAGCTTGGTAAAAATTAGCCTGTAGTTGGGAATAAACTCATAATTCCTTATTATCTCCCTGCTATTTTTTGAGCTGACGGTAGAACTCAACACCAAAAATATACTGTCCGCATTTGATGCCGCAACCAGCTTTTTCAGTTCGTCAAACTTCTGTTTGTCCCTGTAACTGCAGCCTGCGGTATCAACCAATATTACATCCTTATCACTATACTTCTGAATCTCATTCGTTATTTCCATTACGGAGTATGCCACGGATATGGGTATGCCAAGTATTTCAGCATAGGTCTTCAACTGGTCCACCGCTGCTATTCTATAGGTATCGGCAGTTATCAGTCCCACCTTTTTATTTGCTGAGAGCATAAAGGTTGCCGCAAGCTTTGCAAGTGTTGTAGTCTTTCCCACTCCGGTGGGCCCCACAAACAGTATCACGGTTGGCTTTCCATCCTTCCGGAGAGCTATGGGCTCCGCCTTCCCGAACATAGATGCTATAACCGAGTGCATTACCAGTGATGCATCGTTAATATTGCGCGAATCACTTTTCCTGGCAACCTGATCAATGATCTTTCTGGCAATTTCTTCATCCACTTCATTTTTCAACAGATTGCCATACAACAGTTGAAATATTTGAGGCAGCTTTTCAGCTTCTGTCTGCCTTGCTTCATCTCCATTTTTTTTGACAGCTTCAATACTTTTACTGTCAGTCTTTACAGTATTTAGAACCCTTTGCAGCATACTTTCAATATTACTTACTTTATTCTCTAGCTCAACAATTTTTTCCTCTTTTTGCGACAATATATTTTTTGTATTCACATTTTCAGGATAAAATGCTCCGGTTTTTGACAATTCCCGTTCTCTTGCTTTTGCATTATCGTCATCAATAGCTGCCATAATTTCAATCATGGGCTTTGTAAAATATTTTTTTATACCCTTTTGCCTTACTTTTTTAGTATTGAGTATTATTGCATTGTTTCCAAGGTCCATTTTCACTTTCAGCAAAGCTTCCTGTGTATTCTTACCCATATACCGTTTTATCTTCATTTTAACCTCCATGAGCCGAAACCCGGCCACAAAATGTTATGAATCAGCATAAGCCGCCCGTTCTAAACACTGACAGTTCCAATGGACTGTATTTCCACTGCCGGATCAATTTCATTATACGACAGTACAATCAATCCTGGAATAACATTCTCCGTAAGTCTCTTAAAATACAACCTGACTATGGGTGAAGCCAGCACGATGGGCTGGTTGCCAAGCTGCATCAGCCTCTGAACATTTCTTGAAACATTATTTATTATAGTATTGCTCACAGCAGGGTCCAGAGCCAGATACGAACCAAATTCAGTCTTTTGTATTGCGTCCATGATCATTTGCTCCACCTTCGGATCTATTGTAATAACATTTGAGTTCCCGTTAAAGAACTTCTGTGATATGGACCTTCCCAACGCCTGCCTCACGTATTCGGTAAGCATATCCACATCATGTGTCATGGGCGAATAGTCCGCCAGAGTTTCCATTATGGTAACCATATCCCTGATGGATACATTCTCCTTTAATAAATTGGCAAGTACCTTTTGAATCTCTCCGATACCCATGAGCTTGGGTACCAGTTCGTCAACAATTGCAGGGTTGGTCTGCCTGATATTGTCAACAAGTGTCTGTACCTCCTGCCTGCCAAGTAATTCGTAAGAATGCTTCTTTATTACCTCGGTCAGGTGTGTGGCAATAATTGACGGGGGATCTACCACGGTGTATCCGAGCATTTCCGCCTTGTCTCTTTGTCCTTCCTGAATCCAGATGGCAGGGAGGCCGAATGCGGGTTCAACTGTCTTTATACCGTCAAGCTCTTCCTCAACCCCGCCTGAGTTCATGGCCATAAAGTAGTCAAACAGCAGCTCTCCCTTTGCTATCTCCGAGCCCTTTATTTTAATGATATACTCGTTTGGTCCTATCTGTATGTTGTCTCTTAGCCTGATTACCGGAACTATCATTCCCAACTCCAGTGCAAGCTGTCTTCTGATAAGCACCACCCTGTCCAGCAAGTCCCCGCCCTGGTTGGCATCAGCCAGAGGAATGATTCCATAGCCGAATTCCAATTCTATAGGGTCAACCTGTAAAAGGGTAACAACATTTTCCGGCTTTCTGATTTCCTCAACTTCGCTTTCCTGTATCTGGACTTCCTCATCAATTACAGCCTCCTTTTGCAACTGCTTTACCTTGTACGCCACAAACACCAGTACCCCTGCCAGAATCAAAAACGGTACGGGAGTCAAAAACGGTGCCATGGCTGCACTTAATGCCGCAGAAACATATAAAACCTTCGGGTTGTAGAACAACTGTCTTATAAAGTCCTTGTTGAGATCCGATTCCGCGCCGGCTCTTGTGACAATGAAGGAAGTGGCCACCGAAAGCATTAATGCCGGAAGCTGGCTGACCAAACCGTCTCCAATAGTCAAAATGGTATAGTTGTTAAGGGCTTCGGTTATTTCCTCCCCCCTCATAACTACACCTATTATCAAACCGCCTGCTATATTCAAAAAGGTAATTATAATGCCTGCTATGGCATCGTTTTTTACAAACTTGCTGGCACCATCCATGGAACCATAAAAATCAGCTTCCCTTTGAATCTTCCTTCTTCTTTCCTTTGCTTCAGCTTCACTTATGAGACCAGTATTCAGGTCGGCATCAATGGCCATCTGTTTTCCGGGCATTGCATCCAGAGTAAACCTGGCAGCAACTTCTGCAACTCTTTCCGAACCCTTTGTTATAACCAGGAAGTTAACTATCATTATGATAAAGAATATAACGAAACCCACAACCAGATTGTTTCTTCCCACAAAGGAACCAAAGCCTCTGATTACTTCTCCGGCCTCACCCTCCGACAATATCAGCTTGGTGGCAGTAACATTCAGGGACAATCTGTATATTGTTGTAACAACTATCAGCGTGGGAAATATGGACAAGTCCAGCGCTGTCTTTAAATAAATGGTATTAAGCATTATAATTGCAGCCAGAATTATGTTTATTGCCAGCAAAAAGTCCAGCATAATATGCGGGATAGGCAAAATAAGGTTTAATATTGTGATAATAATTATTATTGGTATAAAAAAGTTATTTAACCTAGACAATTTTTGTCCCCCTTAAACAAAGTCTAACCTGCCCTGCCGCCGCTTCTCAAATTATAGACAAAGGCAAGAATTTCCGCAACCGCCTGATATAGTTCGGGCGGAATGGGCTGTCCAATATCCACTGTACTGTACAAAGTCCTGGCCAGAGGCTTGTTTTCAACAATCTGAACTTTATTTTCAGCAGCAAGCTGCTTTATTCTCAACGCTATATAATCCTGTCCCTTGGCAATCACATAAGGTGCGCTGGACTTTTCAGCCTCGTACCTTATTGCTACTGCAAAATGGGTGGGGTTGGTAATTACAACATCTGCCTTGGGTATCTCCTGCATCATCCTCTTCATGGACATCTGACGCTGCTTTTGCTTTATTTTGGATTTTATCTCAGGATTACCCTCCAACTGCTTGAATTCTTCCTTGACTTCCTGTTTTGTCATCTTGAGACTTTTTTCATAATCATACCTCTGGTAGAGATAATCCAAAAAACCCACCAGAATCATTGCAATGCATATTCTCAGTGCCACCGCAAATGCCGCACTTCCTATAAAAGAAAGGATATCCCGCAGGTCGGCATTCATAAGCGCCACAACTTCATTGGACTTAGATTTTAAATAGGAGTATGCAACTCCGGCAACAATTAAAATCTTTATAATGGACTTAACCAGTTCAACAATGGATCTCATGGAAAATATCCTTTTAAATCCACTGAAGGGGTTTATCCTGTTGCCCTGAGGCTTCAAAGTCTCAAGGGTAAAAAGGATTCCCACCTGGGCATATCCCACAATCAGCCCTGCAAACAGTGCAATCAGCAGCAGGGGCAGTGATGTCTTCGCCAGGACTATAACACCGTCAATGAACAATTTTGCAAGAATACCGGTGTCTATGGCATCCTTATTAGTCAAATATTCTGTAAACGCCTTCTTTATATATGTGGACAACTGCCCGTATATTATGGAACCAAAAGCGTTCATGGACACGATCATTAAAACCAATACCAGCGAGGCTGACACTTCTCTGCTTTGAAATACCTGGCCTTTTTTTCTGGCATCACTTTTTTTCTTGGGAGTGGCCTTTTCAGTTTTGTCGTCTCCGCCGCCGGCAAATAGCTGATAATTCAGCTTCAGGCTTTGTTCCTTAACCAAGCTCGTCATTCAGTCCTCCTGGAGTTACCACCGGTTAATCCTTACCCTGGCACCATTGACCTGATAAATCTGAAAATCTCAAGATTCATATCTTCGGTCAGCATTGTCACAATATAAATGAAAGCCGGAATTGTGAGCAAAACAACAATGAGTCCTAAAAATACCTTCAGGGGCATACCAAGTACGAAAACATTCATCTGCGGTATGGTTTTGGAAATAATACCAAGCACCACATCCGTAATTATCACTGCTGCCACAATAGGGGCGGCTATCTTAAAACCCACTGAAAACATGTTCTTAAATACTATTACTATATTATCAACCATGCCTGGGCCTATGACGGCACTTCCCAGCGGTACTATGCTAAAGCTCTGGTACAGGGCCTTAATAAGCATATGGTGGCCGTTGGTAACAAGAAATATTATCATTGCCATCATATAATACAGGTTTGCAGTAACAGGCACCTGTATGTTACTGAGAGGGTCCAGCACGTTTACCATACCGAAGCCTATCTGCATATCAATTATCTGTCCGGCAATATAAATGCTTGTAAACACCGCATATGCCACAAAGCCTATCACTACTCCCACCAGAAATTCCTTGATAATATACAGTGCATATATCATAAAGTTTCCGGTATCCAGCACCTGCCCCACCGGAACAACATTTGCCATCAAAAGAGCAGTTGTAAATGCAAAGCCGATCTTAAAGTATACGGGAATATTCCTTCTTCCGAATATGGGAGCGGTTACAAACAAACCTGTCATCCTCACAAAAATAAGAAGAAACAGCTCTATATTGTTGAGAAACATATCAAACGGAATCTGCATGCCAGCCTCCCTTTTGCTGCGGCACAAATGTATAATCGAGCTTCCCTATTTAATAAACTGGTTCATATTTGTAAAAATATTCTGGGTATATTCTATCAAAACCCTCAGCATCCACGAACCGAACAGCGCAATGGCAGCTACAACCGAGAGAATCTTGGGAACATAGGAAAGAGTCTGCTCCTGAATCTGTGTGGTAGCCTGAAAAATACTTACCAAAAGGCCTACAATCATGCTGATGAGCAAAACCGGAGCCGATACATATATTACTATTTTCAAGGCTCCCTGTGCGATGTATATGATACCGCTTTCGTCCATTTTAACCCTCCCGCTGCACAAACCCACTTATTGAAAATGTCTGTTTTTACTATATATTACCCAATTAAAGAACCCCTAACCGGCTGAGCCCGGCTGTAAAAAAGCAACATCACCGGGCAAAACTCACAACAATGGACTGGGTCAGCATGGACCAACCATCCACCAAAATAAACAACAGTATTTTAAAAGGCAGAGATATCATGGTAGGAGGAAGCATCATCATACCCATAGACATCAATGTACTTGAAACTACAATATCAATAATCAAAAATGGCAAAAATATTAAAAATCCGAATTTGAAGGCCACCATAAGCTCACTGATTAAAAAGGCAGGTGCCACTATTGACAGTGAAAGCTTGGATGCCTCCTGAACCTTGATGGGCTCCTTCTGGCCTCCAAGAGTCATAAACAGCGCCAGATCCTTTTCTCTTTTATTGCTGAAAATCTGTTTTACCATCCAGGTTTTAATGGTTCCCGAGCTCTTTTCAATAGCCTGCTGAGAGGTTATTTCACCTTTTGAATAAGGCTGGAAAGCGTTTTGATTAATATCTGAAATAACCGGACTCATTACAAAAAAGGTAATAAACAGCGCAAGTCCTATTAAAACCTGATTTGGAGGCATTTGCTGCGTTCCCAGCGCGTTTCTTAAAAATGACAGGATAATAATAATTCTGGTAAAGCCGGTCATCATTATAAGAATGGACGGAGCCACGGACAATACCGTCAGCAGCAGCAGCAGTTGGATACTTGAGGATACTTCCTTGGGATTGTCGGAAGCACCGATGCTTATACCGCCCTGGGTTACTGAAATGTTGGGCTCGGCCATAACACGCCCGATCATAAGGCAAAAAACCACTACCAAGATACATGTTATAAAGATAAACTTCTTAATTCTTGTTTTCTTCTTCATTTTGTCCCCGTCTATCGTTCATACTGTTGGTTATGTTTTTCAGTCTCTCAAGATTGTTTTTGAACTTATGATTATCAGTTAAGGCTGCCTCCTCCGGTTTTGGGCCGGCAGCAGTTTCTTCCGTTTTTGAGTTTCCCGCTGCTGAAGAGTTTCCGAAATTAAACCCGCTTATATATTTCTTCAGGATTACCTTGAAATCCATAACCTCCGAAATTGGGTTTTTAATCTCTTCCTCTTCGTAATCACTTATATTGACCCTGGCCAGAAACTCCACGCTCTTGTTGGTTGCAGACAGTATTAAAAACTCCCTGTCAACCTTAACCAGGTGTAACCTGCTGTTAACTCCAAGGCTGAGAGATTCTACAATCTGCATATGATTGCCCTTCATCATTTTCTTCGACTTATAGGTCAGATATTTTGTTGTTAAAAGCAATATTGCCATAACAACCACAAAAGCCAGCAAAACAGTGAAATACTTAAAAATCCCTTCCATCTCACCCTCCTGATATATAAAAAAGTCAAACCGGTTTTCTGATAAGATTTCAGGCTGTTATTACTCAACAAACACTTTAGGTTAAAAGTTCATCATTACAAAATATCCTGCAGTCATCTAACAAAAATCATACAGCAGGAAAACCCGAGCCATATAAATTTATAGCAACTAGCAGGATATTTTCATTTAATGCATTTCACGCTGCATTAACCTATTACTTTTTTAACCGCCTCTACAACGCGGTCTGCCTGGAATGGCTTAACAATGAAGTCTCTTGCTCCTGCTTGTATTGATTCAATAACCATAGCCTGCTGTCCCATAGCTGAGCACATTATTATTTTTGCATCACTATGTATTTTCTTTATTTCTCTGACGGCTGTTACACCATCCATTTCAGGCATTGTTATATCCATAATAACCAAGTCGGGAGTAAGTTCCTTATATTTCTCTATAGCTTTTAAACCATTGTCAACATCCGCTGCGATATCATAGCCATTCTTGGACAGGATATCCTTAATCATCATTCTCATAAATGCTGCATCGTCAACAATTAATATACTTTTCCCCATAACGCTCTCTCCTTAACTATTAGTTGATTTTCTAAAACTATAATCGTTTTGATGGATGAATTATATCTGTAATTCTCACACCAAAGCTCTCATCAATTACTACAACTTCTCCCTTAGCAATAGCTTTTCCGTTTACCAATATGTCAACTGGTTCTCCTGCAAGCTTGTCAAGTTCAATTATGGAACCTGATCCGAACTCTAAAATGTCTCTTATCAACTTCTGAGTTCTTCCCAATTCAACGGTCACTTGCAGAGGCAAATCCATTATAAGGCTTATATTTTTCTTTTCCGCCGCAGAAAGTCCGTCATCAAAAGCCTGGAACTGAACAGGCTGTACGCTGACCGGATTTCTTGGCCTTTGCATTTCCTGGTAACCCGCGTCATAACCGTAACCCTGCATTGGCTGCTGCATCATTGGCGGTTGCTGCATCATTTGCTGCTGCATCATTTGCTGCTGCACAGGCGGTTGTTGCATCACCGGCTGCTGCATTGCAGGCTGAGGCTGAGGAACTGCCTGGGATACAGGCGGCAGCTCAGGCTCAGGAGCCGCTTTGGGCTTGGAGGAATTGAGAAGGCTGCTTACAAGCTCTTTGGCAAACTTCATCGGAAGCAGTTGCATAATCTCACTGTCAATCAAGTTACCTACTACCATTTTAAAAGCAATTCTTACAAGCACATCATCCATTTCAAATTCCCCGTAAGGATCGCCGTTTCCAAAACTTACAACAAACGCCCTCGGAGGTGAGATGTCAATTCTTTTTGAAAACATTGACGACATGGAAGTTGCCGAAGAACCTATCATCTGGTTCATGGCTTCACTTATGGCACTTAAATGCAGGTCGGTAAGCTCACCGTCCGCTATAGTACCCTCTCCACCCATCATCAAATCAGTAATTATTTTTACATCATCCTGTTTAAGGATTAGAAGGTTACTTCCGATTAATCCGTCGGTATATTCAACTTTGACGGCAACATACTGTGAATTGTAACTCTGGGAAAGCTCACCCCATGTTGTTATTGATACATTTGGAGTGGTAATGGTCACTTTCTGGGATAACAGGGTAAACAATGTGGTAGCAGAAGTTCCCATGCTTATATTTCCGATTTCTCCCAAAGCATCTATTTCCTGAGTTGACAGGACATCAGCGGGGCTGCCGCCTCCAACATTATCTGTAGATTCTTCCGAAGAGGAAGTGCCGTTCAATAAAGCGTCAATTTCTGCTTGTGTCAGCATATCTCCCATTCTACTCTTCCTCCCTTCTAATCACTTCGGTAATTTTAACCGCAACTTTATTTTTCTTGACACCGGGCTTGGCTAAAAACTTGGGCAGGTCTCCCACCAGCACTTCCAGGTCGCCGTTTATACTGGTCTCCAGCGGCAGCACATCCCCGGACTGAAGATCAAGGAACTCACCGACATTTATCACTGTTCTGCCCAGAACAGCCCTGACCGGAACTAATGTATTTTCAATTCTGAACTCAATATCCTGCTTGTTGTGTTCAGTTTTTTCATTTTCAATATTTGTGAACCAGAGCTTCGTACTCAGCTTTGGCATTATAGGTTCAACCGTCATATGCGGTATGCATATGTTAATCATACCCTTAACCTCTCCGACTACCACATTTAATGTAATCAGAGCTACCATTTCATTTGGATGGATAATCTGAGCAAACTGAGCATTGGTTTCAATCTTTTCAAGCCTTGGCTTTATGGAAATAATACTTTCCCAAGGCTCCCTCATTAAATTTAAAATCTGTATAATAATCCTTTCAAGAATTGCAAGTTCTATCTCGGTAAAGGATCTTATTCTTTCCATGGCAGAACCTCTGCCGCCCAATATCCTGTCAATCAGGGCATAGGCTATGCTGGGGTCCATTTCAAAAATAAGAGAGCCGTTCAGCGGACTGAAATCCACAATACCCAACACCACCGGATTTGCCAGTGAATTGCTGAACTCACTGTATTGCAGCGCATCTACCGACAAGACGTCCACCTGCACCAGCGACCTTAAGTACCCTGATAAAAAAGACTGCACCAACCTGGCATAGTTTTCATTTATGAACTGCAGGGTTCGTTTATGGTCATTGGCAAACTTCGGCGGCTTCTTAAAGTCGTGTAATTTTACTTTTTTTTCGGTTTTAGTAGTCTGAATCTGCTGGACGTCTATATCACCTGTAGTGAGAGCTTTCAGCAGTTCATCAATCTCATTCTGGGATAATATATCTCCCAATCAGCTCACCTCCTATTGATAAAACCAATAATCAAAAACAACGGAGTAAACAAGAGGGCTAGCCTTTTTGTCATTATTCATCAATATTTCATTTATCTTCTTCTTTAAATCCTCAGACGCTTTCTGTTTGGCATCGCTCTGACTTACCTCTTCAAGTGTGAGACCCTGGAAGTAAGTTCCTATTGCAGAGTTGATTTCTTTATTATAGAAGTCAATCTTCGCAGTTATTGCTTCTGCCTTCATACCTTCAACTTCTTTGTAATGCTTCATGCTTGCGCTCAGAACAATAACCGCAACCTGCTTGGGGTCTGTCTTTTTCAAATTGAAATTTGATTTTTCAAATATAACCTTGTTGGCAAGCTCATCATCCGTAGGTACCTTTTCAGTAACCAGAACAACCTCTTTTTCTCCTGTAGAACCCTTGTTGTCGAAAAAGAAATATCCTATAGCAAGGAAAGCAAGTGATATTGAAAGAAACGCCACAATAACCAGTAAAATAAAATAACTGCTTTTTCCTTCCAAAATTGTATCCCCCTTTATGTTTTAGCGCCAATATCCCTAGGATATTCACGTCTAAAATATAATTCCTATGTTAAAAATTAAGTCGAAATTTCTTTTATTCCGGCAATTCTGCCTTTGTATTGTAACACCCTGTCCACTACCTCTTCAACAGACTCTGTAACCACATACTTCTTGCCGTTGACAGTAGATATAACGGTGTCCGGAGTACTCTCTATAGTTTCTATCAGTTCACAGTTCAACACAAAGGAGGACCTGTTAAGCTTAGTTAATCTTATCATAATATTTTTACTCCAAAAAGACAATAGATAAATTCCGTAAAACTTACAAAATAAGACTAAATACATTACTTTTACTACTACCATGGACCTAGGTTTTACCCATGTTCCACGGTAGTAGTTTTTAATTCTTATCTCTTCAGGTTAACCAGTTCTTGTAACATTTCGTCGGATGTTGTAATAATTCTGCTGTTTGCCTGGAAGCCTCTCTGAGTGACAATCATGTCGGTAAATTCTCTTGAAAGGTCTACGTTGGACATTTCAAGCGTTCCCGGACTTAAGGTTCCCACTCCCTCTGAGCCTACCTGTACTCCCTTTGTAAACTCTCCTGAGTTGGTGGAGGTAATAAACAGGTTATCTCCCACCTTCTGCAAACCTGCAGGATTGGAGAAGCTGGCAAGAGCTATGAGACCCAGCGGCTGCTGCTGTCCATTGCTGTATATGCCTGTGAGCATACCGTCGGAGCCTATATTGAAGGTAACCAGGTTTCCTGTGGAATACCCGTCAACATTTGTAGGCTTGACAGAACAGTCGGCTGCAAACATGGTCATGCTGTTAAAGTTAAGCTTTATAGTGAACGGATCTATACCTGAATCATTGGCAGTACCGTCGGGATCTACCGAAAGGTTTATCTCAGGCGGCATGGTATCGTCTGAAGTAACCAGCTTTCCCTTGGAATCAAACTTTATTGTGGAGCTTCCGCCTGCATCATAGGTACCCTTGCCGTCCTTTGAAGAAATGGTATAAGTCCATTCGGTTGTTGACAGCACCGGAGGATCTGCCGTTGTATCTCCAGGGTTTGTCTTTGTCTTTGTAAAGTTTACAGCCAGCTCGTGGGCATTTCCAAGGCTGTCATACACGGTAAACGGAACAGTGAACTGTACTGCGTCTGCCGTGGTATTGACAGGCAAGCCGGAATCAAGATTTCCTGCAAACAAAGCGTTTTCAGTAGCTTTTGCCGCAATAACCCTCTTATTGCCGTTGTCTATGTCGGTATAAAGGTTAATGGGCTTGATTTCAGCCTCGGTGTCAAACTTTACAGAGCCGTCGGGCTGAGGAGTGTATTTCATCCAGCCATACACATTCATACCGCTTCCTGAAACAAGATTGCCCAGCTTGTCCAGTCCGAAGTTTCCTGCTCTTGTAAACTTAAAGCTGTCGGTATTTGAGCCTTTCACTATAAAGAAGCCCTCTCCCTCGATTGAAAGGTCGGTGGGGTTATCCGTTCTTTGTGAACTTCCCCTTGTCATCATAGTGTCAACAGCTCCCACACCGGTACCCAGACCAATCTGCATAGGGTTGGTACCGCCTCTGCCCAACGCCGCATCAGGTGCACCTGCACCTCTGAGTGTCTGGTTGAATACTTCCTGGAAGGTTACTCTTCCTGATTTAAAGCCTAAGGTATTTACGTTTGCCACGTTATTACCAATAACGTCCATTTTTGTCTGGTGGGCTCTCAAGCCTGAAACACCAGAGAACATAGATCTCATCATAATTAAATTGACCCCCTTGTATATATAAGGTTCTTAGTATGGTTCCGTCCGTCATTCAGGAACCTTTCAGCTTCCCGTAAGGGTCCAGCCGATATTGCCTTGCATTGGTCATGCGAATATTGCACCGTCGATATTTGTGAAAACATTTTCTTTCAATTCATTGTTATTTACCGCTGTTATGACCGTCTTGCTCGGAACATTTACTACAAAAGCCATATTGTCCAGTATCACCAATGAATCCTTGACTCCTTTTTGCTGTGCCATTGAAACCGCACTGTTGATTTTGTCCTTTTGAGTCTGTGTCAGATCAATGTTTCTTGCCTGCATCCGCATCTCGGCATGCTTTGAGAATTTTACCCCGGAGCTTTTGTCTATTGCCTGTTGCAGGATACTGTCAAAACCAACGCCGGAATTGCTTGTATTGTTGTTCCTGACTCCATTTGTCTGGACTTTTCCGGTGGATAAAGGCGAATTAATTATTCTGTTTTGAAAATTATTATTAATGACCATTATTCACCTTCTTTCAATTTCCCGTTGTACTTCCGGTATTTTCGCCGCCTGCTTCACCTGCGGTGCTTTCCTCTTTTTGCTTCTGGATATTTGATACACTGTAAACAGATACGTACAAATCATTAACTGTTGCAGTGATCTTTCCGGTGCTTTCATCGATGCTGTAATCCTTCAAGGTTACCGTAACAGGAACTCTGTATCCGGAATCCGGATCTTTTATTGTAAGCTTGACCTGCTTGCCCTTGTTGGTTTCCAGGTAATTTTTCATAAAGTTCGGATCTGCCGAGGTTGCACCTGTTATTTCAGCTACATTTACAGTAACATCATCCATCACTGCATAGTCCTCATGTGTACCCTTTTGGATTTCCTTTACATTACCGCTTAAATAAATGTATTCACCGTTTGAGGAATCATAAACCGCACCTCTTACTTTGAAGCCGATAAGATTTGTATAAGCAGCAAGGTTGGTGTTGGTGTTGTAAATATTATCATTTACTTCAACTACCTTGTCGGCTTCCACCTGCTGGTTGTTTATCATCAGGTAGGTTTTGCCGTTGCTTACCCTGACGGTGGATACAAGCCCTGTAACTGTTTTGACGTCAAAGGTTTTCGGGTCGGTAATACTTGCAGTAACATCCTTGCCTATAAGGCTGAAGGCCTGTGAATTTGTCATTACGCCGTTCATGTTCTGCATTTGCTCCAAAGAACTGAACTGCGCCATCTGTGCAATAAATGCCTTGTCGTCGGTAGGCTCCAAAGGGTCCTGATATCTGAGCTGTGTAACCAAAAGGTTCAGAAAATCATTCTTTCCGAGATCTCCTCCGGTTTTTCTGGTAGCTGCCAGATTTTCCTTTGTACTTTGAATTATCTGTTCAATTGTCTTGTAGTCGGATATGCCGTTGGTTGCTGCCATTTTTTCACCTCCTCGTTTTGTTTTATGCTGTCAGGTTAATGGTGCTGGTTTCATAGGAATACTGGGCAAGCCTTTCCGGAAGATTCTCCATGATAGTTCCCCTTATACCGGTATTTACCGGCACGGCCGAAGTAATTCCCCGCTTTGCGCCCGTTGTGCCGTTCTTGCTGCCAAAGGAATTATTCTGGAACTGCTCCTTTTTTTCCTGTCCTACCTGAACACTTACACCTTCAATATTGATTCCCTGCTTCTGCAGTGAATCCTTAAGCTGCTGCATGTTTGTCTCAATTATTTCCTTTACCTGCTGGTTCTCTGCAACAAATTTTGCAGCCACTATGCCCTGCTCTGTTACCACCTTCAGTTCAAGCTTTCCTAAATGATCAGGTTTCAAGTGTATGACCATTTCGGTCTTGTCCGGGCCTATGACCACTTTGGCCTGCTCCACCACCTGGTTCAGCAACTCGCCTGTCTTTATGGTCTGAGGCATTGCAAATGTGGATTTCGCAGCTTCTGTCTGATTATTGGCAATAGCCCTGAAATCATTTAAAGCCTGCATAAATTGCTGTTGAGGATTCTGCTGGGCGTTTGTGCCCACCTGCACAGAAACATTTTTAACTTCTGCCGGTAAATCCCGTGCTGCATCAGTGACGGAAGCCCCGGTTTCCTTGCTGTCCTCTCCGGATTTGTCCAGGTATTTGCTGTCTGCCTTTTCATCAACAACTGCCACCTTCTGCTGCAGTATGCCCTCCCCTGCAAGCTCTTCGGCTGAGGTTCCGGCTGTGGCTGTCCCGTTCTCCTGGGTAATGGGGGAAACCCTGTTCAGTGCCTGAGCCCTCATGGCTTCAATGACTTTTGCCACCTCCGCAGCAGTGGTCTGAGGTTCAGCTTTTGCAGCTTGAAGCAGTTCATCCAATTTTGCCTTGACAGTTTCGGCAAGCTTTGAAAAATCAGCTTCAATTGAGTCCGAGCCGGAAATAACCTGCTCCGCCTTTACATCCGCTGCTGCCTGGGGCTTATCTGCAACCTTGTTATCCACTTTAGCCAACTGCTTTGTTATTTCCTGTACCAAACCGGAAAGTGCAGTCTTTTGTGTATTATCCAGTTGAAGCAAGTCACCCAGCTTTTCAGCCAACTGCCCCAGCTTAACATTACTGCTCAGGTCCTCGGCGGAAAAGCCAAGTTTTTCAGAAAGCTTTACAAGTTCCGCAGGGGATATTCCCAGCATTTGAGCAAGAACATTTATCTGCTCATCATCTTTCAGAGAATCGCCTTCAACTTTTCCAAGCTCCTCCTTACCTGCCTCTGCGGCGGGCTTTGTTTGAGCCTCGCTCACCGCGGCCTTTTCACCGGAACCGGAGTTGTTTGTCTGTACAGGCTTCAGATCTCTGTAGGATTTGAACTTTACCTGAGAATCGGTATTTCCGGGGGCTTCACGTTCAGCTTTTATGGCAGGTCTTTCAGTAGTCCTGGCGCTGCTGCCGCTGCTCACAGCCCTGTCAAATACGGCTCTGAAATCCGAGGTCTTGTTGTCCTGGACGGTTTTTGACTTCAGATCAAGAGCTGCCATATCTGAAGTCTGTGCAACCAGATAGTTGGTATTATTATATGAAATCATTTTCTCACCTCCTTTCAATAATCAAGTAACGAATAATATTTAGTAACAGTGCAGTCTGACCTGCACCGGATTACCCTTCTTCAAACTGCAAAACTACTTTTCAGTCTTATCAGTGCCTACATTATAGACCTTGGCCAGTTGCTCCGAGACCTGTGCGGCAAATTCGGGAGCCATTTCGGTCAATATACCCGCAGCAGTTTCCTTTTTCATATTCTGCAAAATTTCCAGTATCAGAGGCATCTTGCTTTTTCCCAACTGCTCCAGTATGGTGGCCACAGATGCTGCGTCCATGCTTTCATATATTGACACATACTTTTTTGCGTCTGCACTGATTTTTTGCTTCTGCATGACCTTTTCATACAGCTCGGCTGCCTTTGCGGCATCTATTCTTTCAAAATACTCCTTATACGCAGTTGGGTCGCCTTTTGCAATGACCTCTGTCAATTCATCAAAGTCCTTTTTCAAGGTCTCATACTCGGCGGCCTGTTTCTGCTGTGCCTTTTCAGCCTCGTCCTTCTGCTGCTGGAGCAAGGTTGAGTTTGTATCCTTGGCCTCCAACTGCCTGCTGATGGCATCAGACTGCTTTGTGAGCTCTTCAAGCTGCTTTTCAAGCTGGGAGTTTATTGCCCTCAGTTCGGTGTACTTCTGCCTGACCTGCTCTTCGGTCATGTTTTTCTCATCCTCAGGCTCCGGCAGGGGCGGGAGCGCCAGCTTTAATACGGGTATGTTTTCTATGGTTCCCCTCATGTTTTCTGCCACACCGTTTACATTGTTTTTTATTGCAAAAAAGAACACTCCGCCTATTATTAATGCTACAAGTAAAAGTGCTGCAACTATAGAAAGTATATAAAACATTATGCTGTTCTTATGTGTCCCCTCTTCACCTGATGCCTTACTATCCTTATCCAGGCTTTTGAGAGCTTCATCCACCTGCTGCAATTCATTGGTGTCTCTTTTGTTATCGGCCATGTCTATTCCCCATCCGGCATGTTATACGCCCTGTTTAAACTTGTAGCTGTTCAGCTCGTCTATCAAAAGTTGTTCTTCCCTGTTTTGCTCCTTGAGAAAATCCTCATGCTTCTTTTCCTTAAGCTTTTCTATTATTTTCCTGTCCTGCATTGCCTTAACAAGAGCTTCCCTATTTATATCGACATCATTCTGCGCATTATTTACATTTTCTTTCTGCCTTACTATCTTATTTTTCATAAGTCCGAAAAAACTGTTAAAATTTCTGACCTGATATACGGGCACACCGCCGTCTACAGCACTGGTCAGAGCTCTCCTGGAAGCTTCCCTTGTCTCCTCCAGCTCCACAAGGCAATTCTTCTGGTTCTCAAGTTCCCTGGCGGCCTGGGCCAGATTGTTTTTTGCATTATCTTCCAACTGTGTTCTCAGTTTAAGTACCGATTCAAGCCTGAATCCAAATTTTTGCATGAGACAACCTCCCTGCCGACTTCTCCTATCCAAGTAAACTCATAAGCTGTTGGTGCACTTCCTCAAAGGTCACCTTCTGGTCGGTATCCTGCTGGAGAAAAGCGGTTATTGCATCTATACAGTCAATGGCATAGTCTATTTTTTCATTGCTGCCTTTCACATAGGCACCTATGTTTATCAGGTCTTCCGCCTCACGGTGTATTGCCAATGTCTTTTTTACTTCCGAAGCATATTTTTTGTGCTGCTTATCTATAATATCGCTCATAACCCTGCTGACACTGGCCAGTACATCTATGGAGGGATAATGGTTCTTATTTGCAAGCGCCCTGGAGAGAACAATATGTCCGTCCAATATGCCTCTGGCCGTATCAGTTACCGGCTCGGTCAAGTCGTCACCATCCACCAGTACTGTATACAGCCCTGTAATGGAACCTTTTTCCGAGGTTCCCGCCCTTTCCAGCAGTTTTGGAAAGACAGAGAATACCGAGGGTGTATAGCCACGGGATACAGGCGGCTCTCCTATTGAAAGTCCCACCTCTCTCTGAGCCATGGCATATCTTGTAAGGGAATCCATGAGAAGCAGCACATCCTTGCCGCTGTCGCGGAAATATTCAGCTATGGCTGTGGCAACCATGGCCCCCTTCAACCTTATGAGCGCCGGCTGATCCGAGGTTGCAACAACTACCACAGACCTTGACAGTCCTTCCTCGGTCAAATCCCTTTCTATGAATTCCCTGACCTCCCTGCCACGTTCTCCAATCAAGGCGATAACATTGATATCCGCCCTGGTATTCCTGGCAATCATACCCATCAGGGTACTCTTCCCAACACCGCTGCCTGCGAATATACCTACCCTCTGGCCCTTGCCTATGGTCAGCAGCCCGTCTATCGCTCTCACACCCAGCGGCAGAGGTTCTGCTATCCTTTTTCTTGTCATTGGGTTGGGAGGTTTATTATCAGTCCTATAAAATATTCCGGGGCTTATGGGACCCTTGTCATCCATGGGCCTTCCAAGCCCGTCCAAAACTCGTCCTACCAACTCTTCCCCCACTGCTACCTTCAGGATGTCTCCATTTGCCGTAACAGTACAGCCGGGGCTTATACCATTCATTTCACCAAGAGGCATAAGCAGGACCTTTTCATCCTTAAAGCCCACTACTTCGGCCTTAAGCGGCCCCCCTCTGGATACATGTATGTTGCATAAATCGCCAATACTGGCCTGGGGGCCGTCAGCTTCAATAGTAAGACCTACAACCTTTGATACTCTGCCTATATAGTCAATATAATCTTTAGTGTCCAACGCATCCCGGTATTTTTTCAGGTCTATCACTATTCTACGGCCTCCTTTTTTATAAAAGTCTGGTTACTAAAATTAGTTAAGGTACAATGTCACACCTTAACTAATCTTTTCCTCCAGCAATCCTTTAAAGTCATCTTCAATTTTTTTGAGCCTGGTTTCCGCACTTGCATCAATACCTCCGAACGGAGTTTCAATGATGCAGCCGCCTTCCTTCAGAGAGAGGTCCTTCTTTAGTTCCACTTCCTCCGATCTCTGAAGCAGGGATAAAAGCTCTTCTTTATTTTCATTTACATAATCAAAATCCTGTTCAGATAATTTCAGTACTGCCTTATGGTCTTTAGCGCATTTTTCAAAGGCTTCTCTCACAAGCAGCAAAATATTCTCCTTGCATTGAAGCTCTCTGCTTATTACTTTCCTGGCAATATCAAGTATGGTGTTTACCGCATCGGCTTCCAGGGAGTCAAGCACCTGCTTATACTCCATGCCGGCCTGCTCCTTGATTTCCTTTGCCTCCCGCAGCAAGCCTTCGTATTCCTCTCCGGCTTTGGCCATACCTGCCTCATAGCCTTCCTCGCCCGCTTCCTGCAATGCCTTGCCTCTCAGCTCCTGTATCTCTTCAGAGGCCTTTGACATTAAATCCTTGGCCTCTAAAAGTGCTTCCTTTATAATATAGTCAGCCTCAGTTCTTGCTTTGTTCAGTATCTCTTCTCCCGCAGCCCTGCAATCAACTTTCGGGGTGTCCTGATGCTCTGCGGGGTCAGCTTTGACACCAGGATTACCAACTCGTAAAACCGGCGGCTGATAAGTTACAGGAGACTTGATTAAAAATGGTATGCCTACATTAACCTGGTTATGTTTAAATATCTTATTATTAGACAATTATTTCATCTCCTCCGCCTCTGGAAATAACTATCTCACCTGCGTCCTCTAACTTACGGATTATATTGACAATCTTCTGCTGCGCCTCTTCAACATCCTTAAGTCTAACAGGTCCCATAAACTCGAGGTCTTCTCTTATCATCTCACTCAAACGCTTGGACATATTGGCAAAAATAAGCTTCTGAACATCATCGGTAGCACCCTTGAGCGCAACTGCAAGCTGATTGTTGTCAACTTCCCTGAGGAATCTCTGGATGGATCTGCCGTCAAGTGTAAGTATATCTTCAAATACAAACATACGCCGTTTGATTTCCTCTGCCAGATCTGTATCCTCAATTTCCAGGGTTTCCATAATAAACTTCTCTGTTCCTCTGTCAACAGAGTTCAATATATCAACTATTGATTGAACACCGCCGGCTGCGGTATAATCCTCTGTAACCAGCGATGACAGCTTCTTTTCAAGTATTCTTTCAACTTCCTTTATGACATCGGGCGATGTCCTGTCCATTGTTGCAACTCTTCTTGCAACATCCGCCTGCTTGTCCTGCGGCAATGCCGAGAGTACAACAGACGCCTGATGAGGCTTCAGATATGCCAGTATCAGCGCTATAGTCTGCGGATGCTCACCTTGAATAAAGTTCAAAAGCTGCGACGGGTCGGTTTTTCTCACAAAATCAAAGGGACGAACCTGCAGGGAAACAGTCAGCTTGTTTATAATATCAACCGCTTTTTGAGTTCCCAGGGCTTTTTCAAGAATATCCTTGGCATAGCCGATACCACCTTCTGCAATATACTCCTGGGCAAGACATATCTGATAAAATTCATCAAGAATCCTTTCCTTTTCATCAGGGGTAACTGCCCTTATGTTAGCTATTTCCAATGTAAGCTGCTCTATCTCGTCCTCTTTTAAATGCTTGAATATCTCCGCAGACTTTTCAGGCCCTAATGAAATCAATAGCATTGCTGCCTTTTCCTTACCGGTGTATTCTGTCTTGGTACTATTTCTCGTCAAGTTTTCCACCCCACAAATAATAGACTCAATTATTCATAATCATCGGTCAGCCAATTGCGGAGAAGCTGAGCAACCGCATCCGGTTTCTGCTTTACAAACTTCTCCAATTGCTTCTTAACCTCAGATCTCTCTTCAATATCAATTTCCGGTACCGGTTCTTGCTTGTTTTCAATATTGTATTTAGATGGCATAACCACATCCTCTGCTCCTGCCAGAACAGGAGAAAGCTGCGGCTTCCTGGACTTTCTGGGCATTGCAACTATAACCAGCACTACAAGCATTACCAGCAGAAGCGCAGGCAGACCGTAATCTGACAGCAGCCCCTGAACAGTCTCTCTAAGCGATTGTGTCTCCTGAACCGGAGGCGCAACTTTCAGCTTTGTTACCGAAAGGTTCTGTACAGGTATACCTGTTGCCTTGCTTGCAAGCTCCTTAACCTGAGCCATCAAATCGTCGGTGAGCTTGGAATCATCAGCAACACGGCTGCCATACAACAAGGTTATGGCTGCTGTGGTTTTCTCAGGAATAACCTCTCCCAGGGATTTTACACTTTGCTTGGAAGTCTCGGTATAGGCATAATTTTCAGTTATATCTGATTTTTTATAGGTCTTTGAATCAGATGACCCCATAGGATATGACGGAGTATTTCCAGGATTTGAATTGACGCCGGCAGGAGTATCGGTTGAGTCTCCGTTTTTGAGATCCTCTTTTATTTCCTGCCTGCTTACAATAGCTCCCGTATCCATTCCGTCAGGATTTGAAATTTCTTTTGAAGACTGGGATAATGTATCGAAATCCAGGACAGGATTAACTACAACCCTGGCAGCATCAAAGCTGTCAAAGGTTTCGTTCAGCACTGCTCTGAGATCTTTTTCATAATCACTTTTCACTTTCTTTTTCATGTCATACTGCGTAGCAGTTTTTTCCATGCCCGTCTCATCCTGCTCAATACTGAGGGGATTTCCGTTTTGATCCACAACTGTGACATTCTCAGGGCTAAGTCCTTCAACACTGCTTGCTACAACCTTGACTATGCTTTCAGCCTGTTTTGGTGTTATGTCACCAACTTTGGTAATAACTACCGAGGCTTTGGCATCCTTACTGTCGGTGTCATCAATAAAAAGTGTTTTTTCAGGACGTGTTATGGTAACACTTGCATCCTTGACATTCTGAATAAGCTTTAGCTGCCTGGCAATGTCAGATTCATCAAGCTGCTGCCAGATATGCTTCTTGTCACTTTCAGTAGTATTTATCTTTATACTGCTCAGAGCATCGGCAAAAGTCAGACCGTTTTTGGGATATCCGGCAGAAACCAGCTCGAAATGGGCCGAGTCGCTGTCTTTTACGTTAACTATTATTCCGGACTTGTCCTCTGTAAGTTTATAAGAAATTCCTTTTTCAGACAGGATTCCTTGCATTTGTGCAATATCAGCAGGGTCGGCATTACTAATCACTGTCGTGTAGGACGGTCTTGTCAGAAGAAACAAACCCAGTCCGACTGCAACAACAACTATTCCCGATGTAATATAGATTCTTATTCTTTGAGACTTATCAAGTCCCTTCCAAAAATCTTGAATTGGTTTAAGTATTCGAGATAAAATTTCCGGCAACTCTACCACCTCGATTTATAATATTTTATCTTTAGTGTAAAACCTTGATGATTTCAATTATCAAGTAAACTATTTAGTAAACTAAATTTGCATTCTCATAATTTCTGAATAAGCATCAAGTATTTTGTTTCTTATCTGCATGGTGAACTGCAGCGCAATGCTGGCCTTTTCACCTGCAATCAGGACTTCGGGTATATTATCCGTCTTTCCTAAAGCAAAGTCTTCTTTCAGTTTGCTGGCCTCATTTTCCAGATTTGTTACTTTCATAAGAGCCGAGTTCAGATACTCGCCAAAACTTATTTCAGGAGTTTTAACCTCCTCATTTACACCACTTAGCCCAACATTGTCAGGCATCAACTGCTTTACCTGAGAAATACTGTTAACCGCCATTTGAAACCTCCCAATTACTTACCAATTTCCAAGGCCTTTAAAGCCATGGATTTGGTGGCATTTATTGAAGTAACATTAGCCTCATAGGACCGGGATGCAGAAATCATATTTACCATCTCGGTAACTATATCCACATTTGGCATACTCACATAGCCATTTTCATCAGCGTCGGGATGTCCCGGGTCATATACCTTTTTAAACTCTGAGGCATCCTCCACTATCTTGCTGACTCTGACACCCTGTCCGCCATTTAACTTGTCATTTGCAGCAGACAAATAGGATGAAAACGAATCGGCTCCTGTACGCTCTTCCAATATGACTTCTCTTCTTCTATAGGGTGTTCCGTCCTCAGTTCTGGTTGTATTGATATTTGCTATATTCTGAGAAATTGTATCCATTCTCAGCCGTTGGGCAGTCAAGCCCGATGCCCCGATATCAAGTGAAGTAAAAAAACCCATTATTAGCCTCTCCCTTCTGATATGACGCTCTTTATCTTACTGTAATTTCCGTTAAGCATCTGAATAAGAGCGTTGTATTTAATCTGGTTTTTAGCCAGATTAGCCATTTCGCTGTCTATGTCAACATTGTTGCCGTCTATTCTCATGCTGGAATCAGAATTATCCTCCACAAGTTCAGGCTCGATGCTGTCAACGTTGCCCCTGCTGTTTATGGCTATATGCCTTTTATCGGTAACTGTCCCTTCAAGCTTGGTTCTTCCCATGGAATCATTAAGATACTCTTCAAAAGCTACGTCTTTTCGTTTATATTGAGGCGTGTCGACATTTGCCAAATTTTGCGTTATAACGTCGTTTCTTGTCCACGAAGCATTCAACGACTTTTCCAGAATACTACTTTTACCGAACAAATTTTGTATCATTGCAAATAGCACCCCCGTAAAAATTTGTATAAACGAATTATATTATTAGATAAATTTTAGCATAATAATTTTAAAAAAACAACAAATATAGTTAGATTATAGCGTAATATAGGACTAATTACTTAATCCAGTTTTTAACAGTCTCATTTATTTCTGAAATAAGTGCAAGAGATCTGACGGCATTTTCAGCATTTCTTTTTCTTTTATCTCTTATACCTGTGTCGAAATTATTGAATAACCCAAAATTTACATTCATGGGTTGAAAGTTTTTAACGCTGGCATCCGAAATATAATTGCTCAAAGCTCCTATTGCCGTGTTAGCCGGAAATACAACCCTGTCTTTTCCCAGTATCCCTGCCGCGGCATTTAAACCTGCAACAAAACCGGAGGAAGTGGATTCTATATAACCTTCAACTCCTGTAATCTGCCCTGCAAAGTATATTGAAGGATTTTTTCTCAGCTTGTAGGTATTGTCCAGCAGTTTGGGCGAATTTATATAGGTATTTCTATGCATTACACCAAATCTGACAAATTCCGCATTTTCAAGTCCCGGTATCAGACTGAATACCCTTTTTTGTTCGGGCCACTTCAAATGAGTCTGAAAGCCTACTATATTGTACAGGGTTCCGTTTTTATTGTCCTGTCTGAGCTGTACCACCGCATAGGGCTTCTGGTTTGTTCTTGCGTCCATGAGCCCTACGGGCTTTAACGGACCGAACCTCATTGTATCCTTGCCTCTCTGTGCCATGCTTTCTATAGGCATGCAGCCTTCAAACACCATTTTCTTTTCAAAATCCTTTACCTCCGCAAGTTCCGCCCCTGCCAATGCATTGTAGAAGACTTCATATTCCTCCCTGTCCATGGGACAGTTTATATAGTCGTCCGAGCCTCTTCCATACCTGGCGGCCCTGAATGCCTTTTCCATATTTATAGATTCACAGGTGACGATAGGCGCGGCAGCATCGAAAAAGTGAAGATAATCCTCTCCCACCATTTCTCTTATAAAGCCGGACATGCCCTCGGAGGTCAATGGGCCTGTGGCCACTATTGCAATATCGCCTTCAGGAATACCTGTCTGCTCACCATGGATTATTTCTATATTGTCCATGGCTCTTATGCTTTTTGTTATATATTCCGCAAAACCCTCCCTGTCCACAGCAAGCGCTCCCCCGGCAGGCACTCTTGTGCTGTCTGCCGCCTTCATTACCAGGGAATCCATTGTACGTAATTCTTCCTTTAACAGGCCTACTGCATTTTCCAGTTGATCAGATCTTAGTGAATTGCTGCAAACCAACTCTGCAAAATTCTCAGAATGGTGGGCAGGTGAATATTTCTGAGGTTTCATTTCATAAAGCCTTACCGATATTCCCCTTTTTGCCAACTGATAGGCTGCCTCACAGCCTGCCAGTCCTGCTCCGATAACATTTACTGTAGCTTTCATATAATCCTCCTGCTTTCGTTACGGAATACAAAATTTGTATTGAGTGTTTCGGGTGCCTTCGGCTGCACAAGCCCCCGGCCTTCAGACATTTTTTATACCCTTTAAAAATTTATACTTCCCAGACAATAAAATAAACCGAAAGACAGCCTGCTCTTCCGGTTATAAAAGTCAATTATATAGGTAATGACTGAAAGCCCGGGTCAGGGGTGAAAATCCTTTGCAAAACCAGGTTCAAGCCCCAACTGCCCCCAAGTCTTTTTGTTTTTTGGTCCATTTTGTCTATTTGGTCTTTTTTGCTGTGTCTTCACTGTTGCTGGGACACTTTTCATTGCTGCACTTAAGTTCAGCCTTCTTGCCGGAACTCTTCTTCAGCATGAAATTCCCGCACACGCCGCAGGTTTCACCGGACGGCATCTCCCAACTCATAAAGGAGCATTCGGGATTTCTTTCACAGCCGATATATTTTCTTCCTTTTTTAGTCTTTTTAAATAATACCTTGCCCTGGCAAACGGGACACAACACTCCGGCCTCTTCAACTATGGTCTTTGTATTGCGGCACTCGGGAAAACCGGGACAGGCCAGGAACTTGCCAAATCTGCCATGCTTGACAACCATATTTCTGCCGCATTTTTCACAGATGACATCTGAAACTTCCTCCGGCACTTCAACATCGCCGATTGTCTCCTCAGCCTGCTTCAAAACTCCCTCAAAGGAAGAATAAAAATCGTTCATTACGGCCTTCCAGGGCTTTTGTCCGTCTTCGACGGCATCCAGTTCGTTTTCCATCTGAGCGGTAAATTCTGCGTCAACAATATCCACAAAGTGCTTTTTCATTATTTCGTTAACTATTTTCCCAAGCTCGGTGGGCAGAAGAAGTTTCTTATCTTTTACCACATATCCTCTGGATAAGATGGTTGTTATTGTAGGAGCGTAAGTACTCGGCCGTCCTATGCCTCTTTCTTCAAGCGCCCTTACAAGCGTGGCTTCGGTATATCTGGCCGGAGGCTGTGTAAAATGCTGCTTGGGAGTATTCTTTTTCAATTCCAGGACATCTCCCTGTACCAGCTCAGGCAGGTTGTTTTCCTCTTCATCTGCCTCTTCTTTGCCCTCGTTATCCCTGCCCTCAATATACAATACCATAAAGCCCGGAAATTTAACTTTGGAACCGTTGGCTTTAAAAATATATTTACCTGCTGAAATATCCGCACTAACTGTGTCATATACGGCAGAAGACATCTGGCTTGCGATGAACCTGCCCCAAATCAGCTTGTAAAGCTTGAACTGTTCGGCAGTCAGCGAATCCTTTACCTCCTCCGGAGTAAGGTCTATATATGTGGGGCGGATTGCTTCGTGGGCATCCTGAGACGCGGATTTGTTTTTGTATACTCTTGGCGTCTGAGGTATATATGCTTCTCCATATTTCTTTGTCACATAGTCCCTTGCTTCGTTCTGAGCCTCAGCGGATATTCTGGTGGAGTCGGTTCTCATGTAGGTTATAAGACCAACAGAGCCATGACCCTTTATATCAATACCTTCATATAGCTGCTGAGCAACCATCATTGTCCTCTTTGTGGTAAATCCAAGCTTTCTGGAAGCTTCCTGCTGCATGGTGCTGGTAATGAAGGGTGCAGCCGCAGCCCTCTTTTTTTCCTGCTCTTTTACCTTTTGAACAACATACTGGCTATTCTCTATTTCCTTAAGGATAGCATTTACCTGCTCTTCATTATTTAATTCAAGCTTTTCGGTGGCGGTTCCGTGGAACTTTGCTTCAAAGCTGGGATTAACCTTGGGTTTTGCAAGCTTTGATATTATTGACCAGTATTCCTGTGAAACAAAGCTGTCTATTTCCTCCTCCCTGTCGCAAATCATTTTTGTTGCAACAGACTGGACTCTTCCCGCGCTTAAACCCTTCTTTACCTTTTTCCAGAGCAGAGGGCTGATCTTATAGCCTACTATTCTGTCCAGAACTCTTCGGGCCTGCTGTGCATCCACAAGATCCATATCAATCTTCCTGGGCTGCTTTATTGCACTTTTAACAGCATTCTGAGTTATTTCATTAAAAGATACCCTGCATTTTTGACTTTCATCTATATTCAAAAGGTTTGCCAAATGCCATGATATTGCTTCACCCTCACGGTCAGGGTCGGTAGCCAGATAAACTTTTTTTGCAGTCTTGGCTTCCTTTTTAAGCTTGGATATAACGTCACCTTTGCCTCTTATTGTAATATATTTTGGCTCAAAATTGTTTTCGATATCCACTCCCATCTGGCTTTTAGGCAAATCCCTTACATGGCCTACAGATGCTTCCACCTTATAGCCCTTGCCTAAAAACTTCCCAATGGATTTAACTTTTCCGGGAGACTCCACAATAACCAGGTTATCAGCCATTTTATTCCTCCGTATCAATTGCTGTGCATTTTATGATATTACAATTTTTATCAGATAAATACTAATTTAAACTGCTTTTTAAAATCTGTCAACATTACGTTGAGCAATAACACTGGTAAAATAGTAATTTCTGTAATTATCAGGGCGCTTAACAAAAATTTTTTTGCAGCCATAAATTATTAAAAAATTTTAAAATATTTCTCAATTTTGTTTCTCATTTCAGAACTGCCTATTTATTGTCATCCTAATCAAATTATGCACATATAAACTAAAAATATGACCGGAAAAGACAGAGAAACTAAAATCACGTTCAAGGGCAAAGCTCGAAAAATTTTCCCGGCATTTGAGCAACAACTCCCTTCATTTCCAACATGAATAGAATATTGTTTATTTCACTGATGGAAATATTGCTGTGCTGGATAATTTCATCAATATGATGTATCCCCTTCTGAATTGTTTTTATCACTCGTATTTCTCCGGTGCTCAGTCCAAAGTATAATTTATGTCCTGCACCTGAAGCAGTATTCCCCGCTCTCCTGCCGGCTGTATCACCGTTTCCCGTCACTGTGGCTTTCTCTTCCCTGTAGTCAAATTCCTCCAGTATGTCCTCCACGCCCAGTACTATTTTGGCCCCTTCACGTATTAAACTGTTAGTGCCCCTGCTATAGGCACAATCAATGTTTCCAGGCACTGCGAACACCTCTCTGCCCTGTTCCAGCGCCAATGCTGCAGTTATCAGGGAGCCGCTTCTCTGTGCCGCCTCCACAATCAGCACCCCTGACGATATTCCACTGATAATCCTGTTTCTAGCGGGAAAATTGTATTGCATAGGAGGAGTCCCGGGAGGGTACTCAGACAGGATCAGCCCTCCTGCTCCAAGTATGCCTTCATATAGCCGCGCATTTTCAGGCGGGTATATGTAGTCCGGCCCGCAGCCCAATACCGCCACTGTCTTTCCTCCTGCGTCAAGACAGCCCTCATGGGCTATGCTGTCAATTCCCCTGGCCATGCCGCTGACTATCTGTACACCTCTCAGGGCCAGCTCATAGGATAATTTTTTTGCTGTTATGGAGCCGTAGTTTGTGGTTCTTCTTGAGCCCACCACAGCCACCGAAAACTCGGAAAGTGCGAAGCTGCCTCTATAGTACAGAGCAACCGGAGGGTCATAAATATGCTTTAATTTTTCCGGGTAGCTTTTGTCAAGAAAGGTTATAAGCTTTATATCTTTTTTCAGCATCAAATCTGTTATCTTGTCAATTCTCTCCCTTTTTTCCCTGCCGAGGATTTCTTCAATATTTTTAGGTGTAAGCAGTCCCTGCTGCTTGAGCTTTTCCTCCGGCAGGTGGTAAATCACCTGAGGGTGGCCGTATACCTCAAGCAGCCTCCGGGCTTTTACCGGCCCCAGACCTGCCAGGGACGAAAGCCATAACCAGTAATCAACCTCTCTCATCTTGTCTATTCTCCTTAACTGTTATCTATGAATTTTCAATATTGCATATGTCCGTATTCTTCAGCCTCGATTTCCCGCACGGTCAAAGCTTCTGTATTGTATGGCCTCGGCAACATGCCTGGATTTTATTGAGTCGCTGCCATCCATGTCAGCAATTGTCCGGGCTACCTTCAGAATCCTGTCATATGCCCTGGCACTCAAGCCAAGCTTTTCAAAGGCTCTCCTTAACAGGCTGGCAGTTGTCCTGTCCAGTCGGCAGTATTCCCGTATAAGAGCAGGAGGCAGCTCAGCATTTGAGTATATGCCCATGCCCACATACCTCTCAAGCTGAATCTTTCTTGTCCTGTTTACCCTTTCCCTGATTGCACCGGAGGTTTCCTCCTCCCCCTTTTTCTCAATATCCTGGTATCTGACAGGCTTGACTTCAGCATGTATATCAATCCTGTCCAATATGGGGCGGCTGAATTTGCCAAGGTACTGCTTCAGCACTCTGGGCGTGCAACTGCATTTTTGCGACGAATCCAGATAATATCCGCATTTGCAAGGATTGGCAGCACATATCAGTGTTGTTCTGGCAGGATATGTCACACTGTTGTTTGCTTTTGTTATACATATCTCACCATCCTCCAGAGGCTGCCTCAATGCCTCTACAGCTTCCATTCCGAATTCCGGGAATTCGTCCAGAAAAAGTACTCCGTAATGTGCCAGGCTTACCTCTCCGGGCCTGATATGCCGTCCGCCTCCTACCAGAGAAGTGTCTGATATTGTATGGTGGGGATTTCGGAAGGGGCGGGACGGAATCAGGGAGTTTTTATAAGGCAGAAGACCTGATACACTGTATATTTTCGTAAGTTCAAGTGCCTCTTCAAATGTCATCTGAGGCAATATTGTGGGAAGCCTTTTTGCGAGCATGGTTTTTCCGCTGCCGGGAGTCCCTACCATCAGAAGGTTATGGGCTCCGCAGGCCGCAATTTCCAGGGCCCGCTTGGCATGGGCCTGACCTCTGACGTCACTGAAATCCACTGATGACGGTGTGTTCTGACGGAAAATATCACTGATGTCTACGGTATGCGGAGTAATCAGGTGCTGTCCGTTCAGATGGGCAATGATTTCCAGAAGGGTTCTCACAGGCAGGACATTGATTTCTTTTACAACGGCGGCTTCATTTGCATTCTCCGCCGGAACAAAAACATTTTTAATGCGGTTGTTCCTTGCGCAGCACACCATGGACAGAATTCCATTCACAGGCTTTATTCCTCCATCCAGGGACAGTTCTCCCAGAAACATGAAATTATCAGGCTCAGAGGCTGTTATTGCCCCTGCAGCGGCCATAATGCCCACAGCTATTGCCGCATCATAGACAGAACCCACCTTTCGGAGATTTGCCGGCGCCAGATTTATGGTTATTCTTCTTACAGGAAATTCAAGGCCGCTGTTTTTTATTGCCGCCCTCACTCTTTCGCGGGATTCTCTCACTGCGGTATCTCCAAGGCCTACTATATCGAAGGCCGGAATGCCGTTGCTGATGTCTGCCTCCACCTCCACGACACAGCCGTCAATGCCCGTAAGTACACAGCTTTTAACCTTTGAAACCATAGGATTTGTGTCCTTTCTTATTGTGAATTTAAAAATAGAAGCAAGCCAATTGCTGTGGGCTTAAAACCAATAGTTTGAGGCTGGGACCCAAGCCTCCTGTTATTCGCCTGCAAGGCAAAAGTTCCAGCGGTAATTGACCTTATAAAAGAATAAATGCTGCCAAAGCACATATGAACAGACAGGATAATAAAAAAACGAATTGCTTTTGACAAAAGAAATGTTTCAAGATACAATGGCTTTAACCTGAATAGCATTGTTCCAATTTCTTAACCGTTTATCATATAGGCACAGCAAAATAGGGATAAAAAAACATCAGAATTTAAAAGAGTTAAAATATAAGAATTAAAAGATAGGACAACAAAAATGTGTAGTAAAACATTGCTGTCCATTTAATCTGTTGTGCTAATTAAAAATGTGGTAAACAGGCAGAAAGCTTAGATGCTGCCACTACCGCACGAGCTTCAAATAAATGCTTGTATATGACTCCTTTGGCAAAAAGCTTTTAATCATACTGCGCATTTCTGTATAGTCGTTCTCGCGTGGCATACAAACTTATCTGTTAAAAACTTTATTAATTAGCATAATAAGTCAATTGACTTATTTAATAATAATATCACAAGCTTATAAAAAAATCATCTGTTTTTTACAATTATTTTAAAGAATGTTTCCTCTTCAATTAAAAACTAAGATCTCCTGCTCTACTCTTCCGAAGTCCGTTTACTTCAAAAAAATCTTTTAAGTATTTCTCAAAAGCAAACCCTCTCGCTTGAGGATAGCTTTCACACCTCACTTTATAAGAGCATACCTTGGGGTTTTACTCATGTAATCAATATAATCCTTGCCAAAAACAGACTTCAAGTGCTTTTCCTCTTGTAATATCAGTCTATGAACAGCCACTATATTAATGACTGCTACCGCTATGGTCAATACGCTTGGAAAGGTAAGTACAAAACCTGTAAACATTATATCAAAGCCCACAAAGGCAGGATTTCTGCTATATCTATATACTCCGGAAGTAATCAGGGAAGTTTGGGTCTGCTTATCTATGCCCACTCTCCAGGAGGTTTTTAAAGAAACCATTGCCGAGATAAATGCAGACACACCTATTGCTAAGGCTATTAACCCAATATACCTATACATATCCGTCTTAATAACCGGACCTATAATACTCTCTGCTTTAAGCCCTGCTACTGAGAAAACGAGCCACATAGCGCCCCATATGAAAGTTGTTGCTTTTACAGTCAGTTCTACTCTGCCTATTTCCTTACTCTTTCCCCCTTTTGCAAGTACATTTGCTTTTATTCCATTCTTTCTATACAGGATTACTAATTTCAAAATATATGAAACAAAAAATGCTAAAAATATTGATAACGACACCACATTTATTAAGCTCATATTTTAACCCCCACTTATCTATTATAAACATATGAACAATTGTTCATATGTTTATTTAATTATATTGCCATTATAAGCCAAAGTCAATGCCCAAAATACATTAATAACTCTACCTAATATGTTGAGAAATCCATTATCTGATAAAAAAACAAGACATAGCCTGTATTTCCTCAGGTTCTGTCTTGTTTTTCACATAATGCAATTATTTACTTTTCATCCCTCAACAAATTTTTCAATTCATCCATGAAGGTGTTTATATCCTTAAACTGGCGGTAAACTGAAGCAAACCGCACATAGGCAACTTCATCCATATTTTTCAGCTTTGCCATGACCATCTCACCGATATCCTCGGTGGTTACTTCCCTTATGAGGGAGTTGTGCAATTGGGTCTCTATGCTTTCAACCATTTTTTCCAGGTCGTTTATTGATATGGGTCTTTTTTCACAGGCTCTCAGAAGTCCGTTCATAAGCTTTTCCCTGTCAAAGGGTTGTCTGGATTTATCCTTCTTAATCACCATCAGGGGCAGACTTTCCACCTTCTCATAGGTGGTAAATCGTTTAGAGCACTTGATGCATTCTCTTCTTCGCCTGATTGCCGAACCTTCGTCGGTGGGTCTGGAATCTATAACTTTATCTTCAATAAAACCGCAAAATGGACATTTCATTCTTTTATCCTCCAAGAAAAAACAGGATGTAAAATAATTCAATATCCATTTTACCTTATTTGATAATTTTTGTATACTTTTTTTCCCGCACTGCTGCTCTTTGATGCCTGTGTCCTCGCTATGAGCAGCTTTGGCTTTTTATCAGCCTGTCCTGTCCACTTTACACCGGAACTGTACGCATCACTTCAGATATACTTTTTCATATGCATAAGGGCAGTCTTCTCCAACCTGGACACCTGGGCCTGGGATATTCCTATTTCGTCGGCAACTTCCATCTGAGTCCGCCCTTCAAAGAATCTCAGGTTTAAAATGAGCTTTTCCCTGTCGTTCAGCTTTCTCATTGCCTCCTTGAGGGTTATGGTCTCCAGCCAGTTTTCATCAATATTTTTGTCATCACTTACCTGATCCATGACAAATATGGCATCACCACCATCGTGATAAACAGATTCGAAAAGTGATATGGGATCCTGTATTGCGTCCAGGGCAAACACAATGTCTTCCTTCGGCAGTTGAAGCTCGGTTGCAAGCTCGGCTATTGTAGGTTCCTTGGAATTCTTTGTTGTCAGCCTTTCCTTGGCCTGCAGCGCCTTATATGCAATATCCCTCAGGGATCTGCTGACCCTTATGGAATTGTTGTCTCTTAAATATCTCCGGATTTCACCTATTATCATTGGTACAGCATAGGTTGAAAATTTTACATTCTGAGACACATCAAAATTATCAATAGCCTTAATCAATCCGATGCACCCCACCTGAAACAAATCATCAACATATTCGCCTCTGTTATTAAAACGCTGGATCACACTAAGTACCAGCCTGAGATTGCCCTTGATAAATTCGTCCCTGGCAGAATTATCTCCCTTGTGCATTCTTTCAAACAGTGCTTTTTTCTGATCATTTGTCAAAACAGGAAGTTTTGAGGTATTAACACCACAGATCTCAACTTTATTAATAAGCATATAAAAACCTCCCGAGCTATAATAACAAAGTCAATTTTTATTATTGACTTTGTCAATATCATTATTGCCACAGAGGTACTTTTTATACTGCTTTGACCTGCAAAAAATTTTCGTGAAAGGCCTTGACAAAGCCCGTTTTAAGGAGGTTACCAGCATTGTCAGGTCATGCGGCTGATTTCCTTTTTCAATCTGCTGATTATCCTTTTTTCAAGGCGTGAAATGTATGATTGTGATATGCCGAGCATATCAGCCACTTCCTTCTGTGTTTTTTCCACCCCGTTGGCAAGGCCGAATCTTAACTCCATAATCCGCTTTTCTCTGATGGACAGCTTTTTCATGGCAGTATTGAGCAGTTCCTTGTCAACTTCATCCTCAATGCTCCTGTGAATCATGTCATTTTCCGTTCCCAGGATATCCGACAGCAGCAGTTCGTTTCCGTCCCAATCTATGTTAAGGGGCTCGTCAATGGATATTTCGGCCTTTACTCTGTTATTTCTTCTCAGATACATTAGTATTTCGTTTTCAATGCATCTTGATGCATAGGTGGCCAGCTTTATATTTTTTGAGGGATTAAAGGTATTTATGGCCTTAATGAGGCCGATTGTGCCAATGGATATCAGATCTTCAACGCCCACACCGGTATTTTCAAACTTCCTGGCTATGTATACAACCAGCCTCAGGTTTCTTTCAATAAGAATGCTTTTAACGCCGTAATCACTCTCTTCCAGCCTGTGAAGGAGATATATCTCTTCATCGGCAGTAAGCGGCGGAGGCAAAGCCTCACTGCCTCCTATATAATGAACAGGAAATACTCCTCCTAGATTTAACTTTCTCAGAAGCTTTTCATACTTAACCAAAAAGTACATCTTCAACCTGGTAAAAAGTTTCATTTGGCCGTCCCCTTTCAACTGTGGATATTTAATTAATATTATTGAATTCAATTTATCTTGCGGGATGAACATGTGGCAAACAGACAGAAAGCACTTACAAATACAGGTCCGCTTCTATGCGACCAGCTCCGGCCCCAGCAGTGCTTTGTACATGTCGTCTCCCGACAGGGACCTGTTGTATATGCCCACAATTACATTTTTTATATCACGCTTTTGATCCTCTTCTCCAACCTGGATAAAATCTGGCTTAAAGCCAATCAGCATCCCATTTTCCTTGCCCAATGAGCTGAAGGGAATCAGCCTGAAGCGGGAAAACCATCTGGAGGTGGAAATTGTAGCTGTCACACAGCTCAAATCATCTTCCTTGGAGTTTTCAAATATACCCTTTATTTCAGAAGGCAGAAGTTCTTCCAGTGCCTTAAACTCCACAACCATCACCGGAATGTTTGTAAGGGGGTCTTTGAGGGAATTCCCCGTATCCACCAGCGCCGGCAATGCTATGGCCCTGTTGTCAAAGGCTATTATAACAGGCACCAGCAGTTTTTCTCTGGTTATTCTGCTCTGGATGACCTCCATGAAAATCTTTACAATGATTCCCACTGTGGCAATGCCAAAAAACATCAGACTGCCCTTGGACTGGCCGAAAACATATATTATGCCGTTTTTCACAAAACCGCCCTGCTGGTTGAAATACAAAAATGCAAGTGCGGCGCCGGCAAAAATGAAAGTCGATATGTAGAAAATAACCAGGGTTTTCAAAAAGGACAACACCTTTCTGGGCGAGAAGGTTATGGCTATGATAAAAAATGATAAAAGAATTTTTGCCAATGCCGTATAGTAGACCCTGCCTCCCGGCTGTATAATTATAAAAACCACGTAAAGAGCTCCTACTATGGCTCCGGCGAACAACCTCAGAGTGCTTGCCCTCAACCTGGAAAACCTGGCCGTCACGTACAATATAAGGTAATTGATAACCACATTTTCAAGCAACAGAATATCCAAATATATTTCCACTTTGTATCCCTCACAAAACAGCAAATTAGGGTATAAACCACCATATGCCCATACTTTACTATTATTCAAGCCCCTTTGTTTTTATGCCAAGTCATTACATCAACCATCCTTTGATACATCCATAATTATACCTAGTTAATCTATAAAAGTTTGTCAAAAACGAATGTAGAAAAAGAAATATCGTATGACAAAAAGCCCTGATACAAGCGGTATTTATGCTTATTTCAGGGTTTCTTTCAATTATGTCAGAATAAACTGGCGTTAAATGGTTCGAGCTCATTGCTTATACGGATTTACAGCATCAAAGCCTTTCCTTGCCCCACCTTGACCCAGGAAGGCAATCCCGGGAACACAAAAAGGGAAGTGCACTTGCCTCCGGGGCAGGTTAACACTTCCCATATACTTCATATTTCTTAATTATTGCTTATGGCTGCCTATTTGAATCTGTTCCTTCTCAGGAAAGTAGGTATATCAAGTTCGTTGTCAGGTGAAACAGCACCTGAGCTGTTTTTCTCGCTGGTAGCTGCTGCATAGCTGCTGCTGTCATGAGCAGGTACGGCTGCAGTGGCCTGCTTCGCCTTTTCCGCCGGCTTGTCAAATTTCTTTAAAACAGGACCGTTCTCAAAGCCTGTGGCAATAACAGTTATCATTAATTCATCCTTCATATTGTCATCAATAACAGCTCCAAATATTATGTTGGCTTCCGGGTCAGCAGATTTTTGAACCAGCTCTGCTGCGGTGTTAACCTCAAATAAGCCCAAATCCGGACCGCCTGTAATATTTACAAGCACTCTTCTGGCTCCTTCGATAGAGGTTTCAAGGAGAGGACTGTGGATAGCCTGCCTGGCTGCCTCTTCCGCCCTGCTCTCACCTGATGCCCTGCCTATACCCATGTGGGCCAGGCCTGAGCTGAGCATAATGGTCTTTACATCTGCAAAGTCAAGATTTACCAGACCAGGAACTGCAATCAGGTCTGAAATACCCTGAACACCCTGTCTAAGAATGTCATCGGCCATCCTGAAAGCTTCAACCATAGTGGTTCGTTTTTCAACTACCTGGAGCAGCCTGTCATTTGGAATGGTAACCAGGGAATCAACAGAATTCTTAAGGTTTTCTATTCCTCTTTCAGCATGCTGCATACGGGTTCTGCTTTCAAACATAAAGGGCTTCGTAACAACCGCCACAGTCAAAATACCCATCTCTCTTGCCAACTGGGCTACGACAGGAGCCGCACCCGTGCCGGTTCCGCCTCCCATACCTGCAGTTACAAATACCATGTCCGCCCCTTTAATAGCCTGGGCGATTTCATCTCTGCTCTCATTTGCCGCTTTTTCTCCAATGTCGGGATTTGCGCCTGCACCAAGACCCTTGGTAAGCTTGTCTCCAATTTGAATCTTGGTATTTGCCTTGGATAAAAACAAAGCCTGCTTGTCTGTATTTATAGCTATGAAGTCCACACCTCTGAGTCCTGCATCAATCATCCTGTTAACAGCGTTGTTTCCTCCACCGCCGCATCCTACTACTTTTATCTGGGCAAAATGATCCATATCAATTTCAAAATCTAGCAAAGTAAATCCCCCTTTAGCATTGGTAAATTAGACTGGAATTGTTTAATCTGTATATTGATTAATAGGTTAAAATCATAAATAAAAAGTTACAAAAACACACACTAATAATAATATAATATAAAACTGAATAAGGCAAGTTTTGTTTGTATTGCCTAATAAAAAAATTCTTTTAATGCGCTCAGAGCTTTCTTCAGGAAGGTTTTATCCCTGGTTTTCCTGTTTGTCTTTGGCAGGCTTTTTATGCTTATGGTGCTGCCTTCCTTGTCAAGCCTTGCAATATATTTTACCATGCCTGCCGCAGTACAATACTCAAGTGTATTTATGTTCTTCACTTTTGGAACCGCCACCCTGACAGGAATGTCAAATACATCATACGCAAGCTGCATGGCGCCATCCAGCGGCGCTATTCCGTTTCCCGAGAGCACCACACCTGCCCCGTAACTGCCGGGACAATTTGCATTCACCATTTCCCTGCACAGGCTGAATATCTCATATACCCTGGCTTCTATTACCTCTATGGCATCGGAAACCTTTATATTTTTTTTGAAGCTTTCACTTAAATCACTTACCGATATTTCCTGATCGTTTTTGATTAATGCTGTCAGGGCTAGCTGGAACTGCCTTTTTATTTTTTCCGACTCCGAATAAGTCATTTTCAAGGCAATGGACAGGTCATTTGTTATATGATCCCCCCCTACCGGAATGCATTTATTCATTACCAGCTTTTCTTCCTTGTACACGCTTACTTCCGTTGTCCCTCCTCCAACATCAATGAGGATGACTCCCATATCCTTTTCATCGGGCAAAAGTATGCATTCACCTGCGGTAAAGCCTTCGGCAATAAGTCCGTCCACTCTGATGCCGGCCTTTTCCATACTTCTGACTATATTGCGGACAGAAATAATCTTGCCGATAACTACGTCAAAATCCCCCTCCAGCTTGGTGCCCTTCATTCCCACAGGGTCATTTATACCGTCATAGCCGTCAACAATGAATTGTCTGGGAACAACATCTATGATTTCACTGTCCTCCGAAATGGAAATGGTTCCTGCCGAATACAGCAGCTTTTCCACATCATGGCGGGAAATTTCCTTATTGTCATTCATTATATTTGTATATGTCTTGTGATTGATTATATCCACATGCAGTCCGGATATGTTGACATAAGCCGAGACAACCTTGACTTCCGCCTGAGCTTCCGCCTTTTTCACTGCACTTTGTATGGACGAGGAGGTCGCGTCAATGTCAACTATTATTCCTTTTTTTATACCGGAACAGCTTTCAATACCTTTGCCCAAAATTTCTATTTCACCGGTACTGTTGGTTTTTCCAATTACCGTACTCACCTTAGTAGTACCTATATCTACTCCCACAATAACATCAGACACGAAACTGCCCCCCTGAAATATGTATGGAGAATCCCCTCAAATGCGCTTAGAAATCCTCTTTTACTATATTATCTTTTTTAATAAATTTATTCAATAGATATCGTCTAATTAACGCAAAGTTTAGAAATAATCTGTTTCCAAATGCAAAGATTGCGGCAAGATATATCTGAATTCCCAGTTTATCTCCAATATATGCCAGCCCTGCCGCCAGTAAGGCATTCCCAAAAAATCCGGAGAGGAAAATCCTCATTTCAAATTTCTTGTTTATTGTGGCTACTATGCCGCCAAAAACCGAATCCAGCGCCGCCAGTATTGCTACCGCCACATAGGTAAAATATTCCGAGGGGATGGTAATTGGAATAAACAGGCCTACAAGTATTCCCAGAATCAAGCCTAATATTGGTATCATAAACTTCTCTTCCTTTCGTCTTGTCAAGTATTTTTATGCTGTAAGCTATTCTTTTGCAGTCCGGCCCCGCTGCCGGTTTTAAAGCTTTACTGGCTTGGAACGAAATAGGGGTTGCTGCCTTTTGTAAAATCAAGGGAGCCTTTTTGTTTTGCTGTAATATTATTGACAAGCAAGTATCTAAAAACACCTATCTGATAGTTGGCATCCTCCAAATCCCCGAACTTGACAGTTATACGCTTTTCAAACTCAACAGATATGTACGGGGCATCGGACAGATCCACCTTTGTAATCCTCTTGTACAGCTTTAATTCCTTATCGTCCTTGTCACTTTTGACAACCAGGTCACAAAAGCTCAACAAGTCCATTAACGATTCATTATTTCTATATTTTACAGCTTGTCCCAGCTTAAAGCTATCCACCGAAATACCTATTATCCTGAAATAATTATCCGGCAGAGGGGATTTGCCGTCCATTTCCTCTAAAACAAAGCCCTCCCTGTCAATAAGAAGGCTTTTCCCTTCCTTGTCAAGAATGGCAAAAGGAGTTCTCTCCTGTACCTTTATTTTTATGGCTGTCGGTAAGGCAGGCCTGATACTTACAGACTTGATGTATGGCATTGAATCATAGATTTCCCTTTCCAAATCATTGAATCTGAAGGATAACAAATTCTTTGGTTTCTCTCCCAGCATTTCAAAAGCATTTTTCCCAGGAACAAGGCCTGTATTTAAGATTATGGCACTGGATGAATATTTCTTGTTACCGGATACCTCTATCTTGTCAACTATAAAAACCGATGATTTGGCAAAAACGATTATTCCGGTAACCACCAATATAAAAAGCAAAAATCGCCTTATTCTCCGCATCCTGATACGGGCCTTCTTACTTTTCTTTTTTACATAAGTTTTTTCAGGTGTTTTTTTCATTTGTTATTCCCTTATGATATCCGCTCCCAAGGAAGCTAATTTTTCTTCTATTTTGTAATAGCCCCTGTCTATGTGCTCAAGGCCCGTAATCACAGTTTCGCCTCTGGCTGCCAATCCTGCCAGGATAAGTGCGGCTCCCCCTCTGAGATCCCTGGAAACCACCTGTGCGCCATTGAGTCTGTCCACGCCCTTGACCACAGCCATACGACCGTCAATCCTTATATTTGCCCCCATCTTTAAAAGCTCGTCAACATGCTTGTATCTGCTCTCAAAAATGGTCTCAATAATAATGCTGGTCCCCCTGCACAAGGTCAACAGCGCCATAATCTGAGCCTGCATATCGGTTGGGAAGCCCGGATAAGGCAAGGTCCTTATTACTTCCACCGCCTCAAGCTTTGACCCTGCTATTACATGGATATCGTTTCGCTTTATATTGATCTGGCAGCCGATATCTCTGAGTATGGAGGCCACTGAAATAATGTGCTCGGGTATTATATCCCTGATAACCACATTTCCGCCTGTGATGGCGGCAGCAGCCATATATGTACCGGTTATTATCCTGTCAGGTATTACATTATGTTCAACATTTTTCAACTTCTTATCAAAGCCTTTTATTCTTATGACACTTGAACCCGCCCCTGTGACTCTTGCACCGATTTTCTGGAGAAAACTCTGCAAATCAACTATTTCAGGTTCTTTTGCAGCGTTACGGATTATTGTATCTCCCTGGGCATATACTGCGGCAATCATTGCATTTTCCGTGGCACCAACGCTGGGATAGTCCAGATATATGTCCGCTCCTTTAAGGCCGTCGGTTTCACAGGTTATGTATCCGCCATTGGTGTCATTTATTTTGGCACCCAGGCTGCGCAATGCTTTAAGGTGAAGGTCAATTGGTCTCGGGCCTATTTCACAGCCACCCGTGTGTGTTATTCCATTGGCCTTTGACAGGGTTATTATACCATAAAAATCTATTGCCCATCAAACATTAGTCTTCGCTTTTAAGCCATTATTGTCACTGAGTTATCACGAACCTTGGGCAGAACCACAACCCCACAAGGAAAATTGATGTTCATTATATTTGCCGGAATAAGTCAACTTGATAGAGATTTAAAGCAAACGTACAAAAGAAGGATTACAAGCAGCTAGAGCCCGGGGGAGAAAAGGCGGAAGGTTTTTTTAAAATCTCAAAAGGATGTTGAATCAGCTTAAAATGTATAACAGCAAAAACTATTCTATATCTGAAATTAAAAAAGTTCCTGGCATTAGTAAAACAAGCTTATTAAGTAGTTAAATATTTCGTCAGCTTAATCCAAATTTGCTGCGTAGCAATGAAATCACGGTGATGCGCCTGTACATTCAGGTGATAATAGTCGAGTTCATCAAACACCTTCATAAAATCCGAATTGTTAAAATACTTGCATATTTTTGGGAGTGTGCTTGAAAGCTTTTTGCGCATTTCTGCTATTTTCACATCGTATTGGTCGGGATTAGTAATATAAAGCAGAAGTGGTTTGTATCGAATCCATCCAATACAAGCTTTGTAAAACCGGGTTACGACAGCGGCGGAATCCGTATTGATTTTTTGCAGGGATATTGGAAGGACACCATTCATCAGCGGCCGATAGAAAGAAAATGCATCATGGAAAGTGTAGCATGGTACGCGCAACACTTTGTTTTCACTTAAACAGGTACTGAGAAAGGTATCTTCGCCGCGCGCCTTCGGAGGATTATAAAATGGGTGCACTCGTGCGGGTGTGGTCATGTTGATACACAGGTTTGAACCCGAGATAAATTTAGCGCCATTTATTTCCTTCACTTCCTCAGCCGCCTCCGTAATCAGGATGCCTTTGTCGGCATAGGTAACACCACCGTTTTCCATAACTGCTTTGACTTTCTCCCAATGAACAATATCATTGCTAATTGCTTCAATAAACAATTGAAAGTCACCTTCAGTCAACGTAGCGTCAAAGGCAATTTGAGGTATGGGGGATATGTAGCCGCAGTGATGCCCATATGTAATATCGGCATTGCCAATGTGCCGGAGGTGGGTCATCAATACATGCTGTCCCCCCCAGAGAGCGGTTGTCCGCGAATTGGTAACTGCCATCGGATATTCGTCATCGTCAAGAAAGATAAGATAATCCATGTGGTTTTTTAAGGCAAAGTAAAGTATCGAGTTTCGTTTAGCGGCATAACCGCTTGTGAAAAAAAGTTTGGTTTCAGCCTTGCTAAGAATACCGTTGGAATGCAATTCCTCTATTTCACGTTGCAATAGCCCAGAGCCAATAAAACAGGTTCCGTCAATCAGGTCAAGCAGTTTCTGATTCATATTGGTATAATCTGATGCTCTCGTGTTGGAATACTTCAGGTCGTAGGCAACAAACAGATTCAGTGTAATATTTTCCTTGTCCGTTAATCCACATTCTCGCCAATTATAGATATTTGTTTTCAGAATAGTTTGAAAACTTTTTCGCCCCGTTGCAAACCCAATACCCAGTTTGATGTCTTTTTTCATGAACAACTCCTTTGTGTTAGTCGTACAAAGCCTTTTATTGCCTATTTATATATTGTACCACATAAGTGTGCCATTAAAAAAATTGTATTGAATATTCAAATCTGCAAATGCGCCAATTTATCAATTGTCCAACAATTTTTATATACACTGCTAAAGTCCATTATATGAGTCAATACTTTTAATAGCACAGAGCATAAATTAATGTTTTAAAAAGCCAATATGATGTTATAATGGTTTATTATAATGGTTTATCCAATAACACTAAGAACACTAATGATTTTTTGTATCAAGTCATTCAGGGAGCATTTATGAATTTTAGAAAAGTAGTTTCCATTTTTACTGCAAAGCTGGCCATTAAGGTACTTCGCATATTGAAAAGAGGCGGGACCACGCTTCCGGGCAAACTGGCCTTTAAGGTCTGGCCCGGCATCCTTAAGTCAATTGCCTGTAATTTTGAGATCATCATGGTAACAGGCACAAACGGTAAAACCACCACGACCAGAATAATTGAGGAAATTTTAAAGAACAATTCCGTTGATTACATAACAAATAAGTCGGGAGCAAACCTTTTAAGCGGCATAACCACCATATTCATTCAGGCTGTTACCCTTACCGGCAGTCCCCGGCACAAGGTGGCGCTGATAGAAAGTGACGAAGCCGCCTTCAACCAGGTGACAAAGCATCTGCGGCCCAAAGCCGTAGTAGTAACAAACTTTTTCAGGGATCAGTTGGACAGATACGGTGAGCTCTATTCCACTCTTAACGCTGTCAAATCCGGATTGGACAGGCTTTCAGGCAGCACTGCCCTTATTCTCAACGCAGATGACTCCATGTGCGCCTCCCTGGGGAGGGAAACCGAAAAGCAGGTGCTCTATTACGGAATGGCGCCTGATACCGATACAGGGGGGAAATCTGGTGCGGGAGATATCAATACCGATGCAATGTTCTGTATAAACTGCAAGAGCAAATATGAGTACACCAACCGGGTATACGGACACCTTGGGGGGTTTTACTGTACCAACTGCGGCTATGGAAGACCTGCGGCAAATCTTGAATGTACAGGTATAAGAGAAGCCGGAAGCAGTTTTACCACAATTGACTGGGTGAACAAGCCTCCGCTGTCTGCGGACAGTCAGCAGCATGTTACACGAATCAACCTGCCCGGCCTTTACAATGTCTATAACGCAATGGCGGCGGCTACCTGCGGACTGGCCCTGGGCTACGGTACACAGTCGGTGACAGATGCTCTTCAGTCCTTTGAATGCGGCTTTGGAAGAATGGAGTCAATAACCGTAGGGGACAAGACAATAAAGCTTATACTGGTAAAAAACCCCACAGGCTTCAATCAGGTACTTAGCTTTTTGACCTTGGACAACCAGCAGTTGAATGCGGCTTTTCTGATAAACGACAATCTTGCCGACGGAACTGATATTTCCTGGCTTTGGGATGTGGATTTCGAGCAGCTTAACGACAGCCCCCATAAAATAGGGAATCTTTTTGCCTCAGGCATCCGCGGTGAGGATATGGCCGTCAGACTAAAATACAGCGGCCTGGACACAAATAAAATACGCATAATAAAGGATTACCAGCTATTGTTGGAGAGGGGCCTGGAGCAGACCCCGGCAGGCGGCTGTTTCCACATATTGCCCACTTATACGGCAATGCTTGATATTCGTGGTATTCTAAAGAAAAAGTACAATTTAAAGGAGTTCTGGAAATAGTATGTATGATCTGAATATATGTCATTTATATCCCGACCTGCTGAACACCTATGGGGACAGAGGCAATATACTGGCCCTTCAAAAGCGGGCCCAGTGGCACAGCATAGACACCCTGGTTACAAACGTAACCATAGGCGATTCTTTTGATTCGTCTCTCTATGATATTATTTTTCTTGGGGGCGGGCAGGATTACGAGCAGGAAATAATCCAGTCTGATGTTTTAAATCAGAAGGGTACGGAAATAAAAGCCGCCATAGAAGGCATGAAGGTTTTCCTTTGCATCTGCGGAGGCTATCAGCTCATGGGCAAGTATTATAAAACCTGGGACGGAAAGGAAATAGAGTTTCTTGGTGCTCTGGATTTATGGACCGTAGGCGGAAAAGAGCGTATGATAGGCAATATTGTATTTGAAAGCGACATTATAAAAGCCGGGGATAATCCGGTAAGAATTGTGGGCTTTGAAAACCACTCGGGCAGAACTTATCTCGGACAGGGTATCAAGCCTCTGGGCAGGGTCATTTCAGGAAATGGCAACAATGGTGAAGACGGTTTCGAAGGTGCCGTATACAAAAATGTTTATTGCTCCTATTCTCACGGCAGCCTCCTGCCAAAGAACCCCCTGCTGACAGATCACCTGCTTTCACTGGCACTGAAGCAGAAATACCCGGATTTTGAAGCTCTTGGAGTTTTGGACGATACCTTTGAGGACGCTGCAAGGTCATCTGTCATGCAACGCATACTAAAGACCCCTTGAAATATACAACTGACTTTTTATAACTCTTATGTAAAAAACAGTTGACACCACAAAAAGGAACATGTTAGTATATTTATTAATATTACAGCTTAAACAAAAATGTGATGAATGGGAAAACTGATTGGGTTGTTTCGAATCGGTTGGCAGATTGTATGATTCTTCAAAGCGAGCAGTAGATGGTGAAAGTACTGCAGGATAGTAAATTTGCAAGTTCTCCCATGAACAGTATGATTGAACCTGATTTGTAGGTCATACCGGGCCTTTCCCGTTATAGGAGGAGTGTATCGGATATGCAGTTTCCCGTACATGAGTGAGATGGTTTTTACCAAATTGGGTGGTACCGCGTGGATTATAAGTCCTCGTCCCTTTTTTACAGGGATGAGGGCTTTTTTATATTTATTCAACATTTTAAGGATATGCAAAATATTAATTTTCAGGAGGTATTTTATGATTATTGTAATGGGACAGAACGCTACCAAGAAGGATATTGAAAACGTAGAAAACAAACTTATAGAGCTGGGCTTCAAAACTCATCCGATTTACGGAGATATCAAGACAGTAATCGGTGCCATCGGTGACAAGAGGCTGTTAAACCTTCATTCCATTTCACAGATGCCCGGTGTGGAAACCCTGGTTCCCATAATGAAACCTTACAAACTGGCCAGCAATGAACTTCAGCAGGCTCCTACAATAATTGAAGTGGGCGATGTGCGGATCGGCGGGGATGAAATAGTGGTCATGGCCGGGCCCTGTGCTATTGAAAATGAAAAGGATTTTGTTGAAACCGCCAAAAGTGTCAAGAGATCAGGGGCCAAGATATTGCGGGGCGGAGCCTTCAAACCCAGAAGTTCTCCCTATGCCTTTCAGGGACTTGAGGAGGACGGCCTGAAAATCATGGTAGCCGGCCGTGAAGCAACGGGCCTGAAGCTTGTTACAGAAGTGGTAGATACCAGAGATGTTGAGTTGGTCAACACATACACTGACATATTCCAGATCGGTGCGAGAAATATGCAGAACTTCAGACTGCTAAGCGAGGTTGGCATGACCAACAAGCCGGTACTTTTGAAAAGGGGCCTGTCAGCCACAATCGAAGAATGGCTTATGGCGGCAGAGTATATTATTGCCGAGGGCAACCACAATGTAATTCTATGTGAAAGAGGAATCCGGACCTTTGAGACAGCTACCAGAAACACCCTGGATTTAAGCTCAATCCCTGTCATCAAGGAGGTGTCTCATCTTCCCATAGTTGTGGACCCCAGCCACGCCACAGGTAACTGGAAGTATGTGCCCGCGCTGGCAAAGGGCGCCATAGCCACCGGAGCAGACGGTTTGATTATAGAAGTCCACCCCAATCCTCCCTGTGCGCTTTGCGACGGCCCTCAATCACTCAGGCCCGAGAAGTTTGAGTCTCTTATGGCGGAGTTAAAACTTGTAGCCCAGTCGGTTCAAAGGAAGCTATAATTTCACGGCCTTTTCCAACGCAAACAACGGGAGCCGCCTGTACGGCGCCTCCCGTCATATTTGTTCCGGTCATTTATTTTTCCTTACTGTAAAGCTTATTGTAAATCCAGTTATATTTCTTTATTTTATCCACATAATTCCTGGTTTCCTCAAAAGGTATACGATCCAGGGTTTTTCCGTCACTGCTTATACTATCATCCTTAAGCCATTTTGAGACATTGCCGCTTCCGGCATTATATGCGGCCAAAGCCAGCTCGGCGTTTTGATCATACTGTTTCAGAAGTCTGGCTATGTACCAGCAGCCAATGCGAATATTGGTCTCCGGTTCCAGCAATTGCCCTGTCTCAAAATTTTCTATGGAGATTTTCTCTGCTGCCCATTCTCCCGTACTGTCCATGATCTGCATAAGCCCTTTTGCACTTCTGGGAGACACAGCATCGGGGTCGAAGCCGCTTTCCGCCTTAATCATGGAATAGACCAGAAGCTTATCCAGGTCATACTCCCGGGCATACTTTTCCACATATTGCGAATATGTGGTAGGATACATGTAATACAGAGCATATTTGACCACTGTTATTGAAAACAGTACAAAAAATACCAGCAGTAAAAATACTAAAAAAGTTTTATACTTGCCTGAAGTCTTCCTTCTTTTCAAGAAATCACCTTAACAGCCCGTTTAACTGACTTTTTACTTCTTCCCTCAAATGAGAGTAATCATGGTTATTATATATCACAGTATGGGCAATTTTTATATATTCCTGCTCCTTGAGCTGCGAATTGATTCTGGAAACAGCCTCTTCGTATGTCATTCCGTTTCGTTCCATTATCCTCTTTATACGCAGCTCCTTATCAGCAGCAACCGTCCATACCTTTTGGCATAAGTCCAAAAAACCTGTCTTTATGGGTATTGGAGCATCAATAACAATAATCTTCGTCTTTTTTGATAGCTGTTCCTTCACATTATCTTTTATTCTTTGAGCAACATATTTATGCACAATGGCGTTTAATTCCAGAAGTTTTTCGCTGTTGTCAAAAACTATCCGGGCCAGTCCCTTACGATCAAGCTGCCCCGATTCATCAAGTATATTCCTGCCAAAAGCCTCCGTCAACTCCTCTAAAGCCTTTTCTCCCGGCATTACCACCTGCCTGCTTATCATATCTGCATCTATTACGGCAGCGCCCATTTCTGCTAAAATACCGCTGACAGTGCTCTTGCCGCTGCCAATCCCTCCGGTTATTCCAAGTACCAGAGAACTGTTATTTTGTCTCATACCAGCTTTCACCACTCTTTACCTCAACAGTCATAGGTACTTTGAGTTCAACTGCCTGTTCCATACATTGTTTAAGCAATGCGGACACCTCTTCCAGTTCGGATTTTTCCGTCTCAACTATGAGCTCATCGTGTACCTGCAGAATGAGCCTGGATTTCAGCTTCCTCTTCTTCAGCTCGCTGTAAACCTTAACCATGGAAATTTTTATTATATCCGCAGCACTGCCCTGTATAGGCGTATTCATTGCAACCCTTTCTCCAAAGGACCTTACATTGAAGTTGCTCGCTTTGAGCTCCGGAAGATATCTCCTTCTGTTGAACAGTGTGGTCACAAAACCTGCTTCCTTCCCTTTTGCTACGGTCTCGCTCATATAGTCCCTGACCTTGGAGTATTTTTCAAGATAGTCATCAATATATTTTTTAGCTTCCTTCCTGGTAACACCGATATCCTTTGAAAGGCTGAAATCGCCAATCCCATAAACTATTCCGAAATTAACGGCTTTGGCTCTGGAACGCATAAGCGGGGTTACCTGCTCCACAGGAATACCAAACACCTTGGAGGCCGTGGTAGTATGAATATCCTCATTATTGCTGAAGGCGGATATCATATTTGCATCTCCCGTTATATGAGCCAGTACTCTGAGCTCAATCTGGGAATAGTCCGCATCCAGCAGCAAAAAGTTATCATCCGTAGGAATGAATACCTTCCTGATTTTTCTGCCCATTTCCAGCTTTATGGGTATATTCTGCAGGTTTGGTTCCGTGCTGCTGATTCTGCCGGTGGCAGTGACGGTCTGATTAAAGCTGGAATGTATTTTGCAGGTAGCAGGGTCAAGTATGCCCAGCAGTCCGTCTGCATAGGTGGATTTCAGCTTCATCAGCGATCTGTATTCCAGTATCCTGTCAACGATTTCGTGCTTCTGGGACAACTGCTCCAGTACCTCGGCATCTGTGGAGTATCCGGTTTTAGTCTTTTTAACCGCAGGAAGGTTCAGCTTCTCAAATAATATTATTCCCAATTGTTTGGGGGAATTTATATTAAAATTTTCACCTGCCAGCATATATATTTCATTTTCCAGTATGACCAGCCTTAAATCCATTTCCCTGGAATATGCCTTCAGGCCCTCAACGTCCACCTTAAAGCCCCACAGCTCCATATCTGCCAGAACCTCTACCAGCGGCAGTTCAATATCATAATACAGTTCATGCTGGCCGTTGCCCTCAATAATAGGCACGTATTTCAAGGTCAACTGGTATATGGCAGAAACACAGGCAGCACAGACTGTCGCCGGGTTAACCTCAAGTCCCTGCTGCAGCATCCTGCCATGCTTGTCATATAGGATTTCAGCAGGAAGAATACTCTTTTTGAGATTTTCTTCCGCCAGTTCGGAAATGGTATAGCTGTTTCGTGTAGGCTCAAGGATATATGCCCCGATCATGGTGTCGAATTCAATACCCTTTACGTCTATTCCCCTGGCCTTACAGTATTTTATAAACTTTTTAAGATCATGTCCATACTTTTTTATAGCAGCATTTTCAAGAACATCCTTTAATACAGCTATTGCAGTACCTTCTGCAAATTCCTGAGTAAATTCCAAGACTGCCGGAGCATATTCCTGCCGGCAGGCATATATGCATAAATGGTCAAGCCTGTTATCCACCGGATCAACGTGATAGTAAACCGCCATTTTTTTACTTTCCTCAACAGCTTTTATGCAGGACTCCAGCTCACCGGCAGTATCCACCTTGACATGTTCTATGTCCAGCTCCTCTGAAGCCTCGGCAATAGGTACATCTCCCAGGCCGTACCTGTCTATGAAGGTCTTGAATTCAAGCTTTTTGAATATACTGTAAAGCCTTTCCCTGTCAAAGTCCGTTCTGGCATACTGCTGAAGGTCTGTGATACATGGCATCTGCCGCACGATGGTGGCCAGCCTCTTGCTCAGGAAAGCCAGCTCCCTGTTTGCCTCCAGCTTTTCGCGGACACCTTTTTTTTCTACTCTGTCTATATTTTCATACAGCTCTTCAATACTGTGGAATTTCTGGATAAGATCCAGCGCGGTTTTTTCACCAACACCGGGAACTCCCGGAATATTATCAGAGGCATCTCCCATCAGGCCCTTCACGTCAATAAGCATTTTGGGAGTAACTCCATATTTCTCAATTACTTTTTGATAATCGTATTCATCAGTCTCGGTTTTGTTTCCCCTGGTAACCGGGAGCTTTATCCTGGTGGTCTCTGATGCCAACTGCAGGGAATCCCTGTCCCCTGTCAACAGAATGGCCTCCATACCGTTTTCTTCGGCACACAGGGATATGGACCCCAGAATGTCGTCAGCTTCAAACCCGGGAGTCTCAATTCTCTTGATGTTCATGGCATCCAGCACCTGCTTGATTATGGGCACCTGCACAGCCAGTTCCTCCGGCATGCCCTTTCGCTGGGCCTTATACTTGTCATATTCCAGGTGCCTGAAGGTTGGCTCCTTCATGTCAAAAGCCACGCAGAGGTATTTTGGATTCTCCTCGGTCAAGTATTTGGTGAGTATATTGATAAAACCAAACACAGCATTGGTATAAATGCCTTCTGAAGTTGTGAGCATGGCACTCTTGCTCAAACCGTAAAAGGCTCTGTTCAAAATGCTGTTTCCATCCACAACCATTATTTTCTCTGAGTTCATTAATGCCCTCCAGCCTTACTTGTTCACCAGAAAAATCCTGACAGTCATACTGCCGTTTTTAGCTATGATAGCTTCCATTTGCTTAAGCAGAACGGATTTTTCCGTTTCCAGGGAGGATATGTCCTGCCCGTTCTTTAAGGCTTCCTTTATCTTATTTTCAATAACTATTTTCTCATTTTCCAGATTATTGTATTCTTCAGTAACATCAGTTTTTATTATATCAGTTTTAGCCTTTAATTCCAGTTTATATTTTAATAATGCTTCACTTTGCAAAGAAGCATACTCGCTCAGAGGAACGCTGTAATCAACGTACTGTGCTATCCCGGCAGTGTTTGCCTCAAATCCGTTAACCATGCCGGAGCCCAACCGGACTGCTCCTTTTTCACCCATTAGTCTGTCCAGCTCCTTGATGCCGGTATCAGAAGGGGAAAAAGTCAAATCCAGCTCAACATAGCTGGTAAAATAATGTGCCCCGGTATCGGCTGAAAATGCTGAAGACATTTCACATTTAAATTGGTATTGGCCCCGGTCATTCTCCGGCGAAGCGGTACTGCCGCCTGCCTGAGCTGCGGCGCCATTTGCGGGGACTTCCGGCAGTTCTCTCTCTCTGTCAGCCTTGGCCTTTATGTTTCCTGTATTTGCAGCCTGGCTTGCACTGCCGGAGTATACGGTTACCCTGTCAGCCATCATATCCTCGGAGGCTTCCTTTTGTGCCGCCGAGGCAGTATTATCTCCGCCGCCTGCGGCCTCTTGTTCATCCGTGACATTTCCGCCTTCCGGGGTCTTTTGCATTTTGGAACTGCTGTAGTTGTTTCCGTCACCTTCACCGCCGGCTATACTCCTGTTGTATTTTATACCTGTATCAGATTCAGCTCCGGAAACCATTGCTCCGGATACGGAGTTTTCATTTAATGACCCTGAAGCAGGCCTGTTATCAAAGACTCCACTTCCCGGTATAAGATTATATGCCAGAAGTGAGATAACCACAACGGCAGCAGAAGAAACAGCGGCCATATACTTTTTATTTAACATCAACCTTGAACTCATGGGTTTCTGTTCTTTTTGGACAGTATCCAAAAGCCTTGAGCGGAGAGCTGACTGAAAGCCTTGGGGTAAAGCCACAGGCTCGTCATTCATGCACAGGCTGGAAAGAAGAGACTCCTCCTTGAGCTTCTGAGCACACTCCGGACATTCTTCAATATGTTTTAAAAATAATTCTTCAGCTTTTGCTTCCAGTTTATTGTCAATATAAAGTGAAATATATAAATCGCTTTTTTGGCAGAAATTCATGTTATCCCTCCTTCCAATACTATTTGACGTAGTCTGTAAATAAATGTTCCTTGCCCTGGCACAATAAATCCCTTAATTCGGCCCTGGCTCTGCTTATTCTTGATTTAACGGTGCCTACAGGTGTCTCCAGCGTCTCTGCAACCTGCTCATAGCTTAGTCCCATGAAGTCGCGCAGGACGATGATTATTCTGTTTTTTTCGCTCATTTTAGCCATAGCCTCTTTTATGGCAGCCTTTTGGGCATTTGTTTCGGCAATCTTTTCAGGGCCGGGCAAATCCGACACCAGCCTGTCCTTTATGGTAATATCCTCGTAGGTTTCCTGTTCAATGGAAATATTATGCTTATTTTTATTCTTGCGGATAAAATCAAGGCAAGTATTTGTGGCAATTCGATATAACCAGGTTGAAAAAGAACAATTACCTTTAAAATCTTTTATGTATCTGAAGGCTTTAATAAATGCTTCCTGTGCCTGCTCAACCGCATCGTCGGGATTATTCAGCATCCTGTAGCAAATATTGTAAACTTTGGCATAGTGCTCTTCCGAAAGTTCCTCAAATGCCTGGACATCACCCTGCCGCGCTTTGGTCAGCAATCTTTTTTCGTTATCATATTCCATTTTGATCCTACTTTCTTCTTATAGGTCCAAATTATATAATTTTTAGCTTTTGTTACAAAAATCATTATAGCATAGCCTTATGTTAAGCCGCAAACGCCAGCAGTGGATTTTATACTTTCCTTTGTGAACTATTAACATTTTTTTCTACATTTTAAGAGTATTTTTTTAAGTATTTTTTAAAAGGTTATTTTAATATTAGTATAGAATTAACTTAAATATAACATTTTACAAAAAGGAGTTCTTATGATCAGTACTATTCTTGTTACCGATGATAACGTACTAGATAATGCAATTCTCAGAAATTTTCTCTACAAAGAACACGTAAATATCATTTCAGCTTTAAACGGCAGGGAAGCCCTGGATATGGTGGAAAGCCGCAACGTGGATATAATCATTCTCGACATGGTAATGCCCGTTCTGGATGGCTACGGTTTTCTTGAAGAATTCTCAAAGACATCCTATTACAAAGAAATACCTGTAATAGTTGCATCCGGAATCGAAAATCACGAGTTGGAAAGGGTTTTTAATTATGACATTTACGATTTCATTTTGAAGCCTTTAAATATGGCCAACAAGTTGTTTTTGATCAATAAGATAAGAAAGGCGTTGCAATTCAGAAAAATGCTGGTAGCGCTGAAAAAAAGAAATATCGACATAGGTGATATAAAGTAACGCAACCACCCGGATAGCTTATAGTGACTTTACCTTCTCTGGCAAGAAGCGGGCCCATTAATATTATGGAGGATCTCATTTCAGAAGCCAGGCTTTCAGGTACTACGGTAGAAGATATTGCTGTGGAATCGATTATTGCAACATTATCTTCTATTTTTACCTTGCAGCCTATGGTCCTGAGTATGTCAATGATAACTTCCACATCACTGAACATGGGACAGTTTTTTATTATGTTCTCTCCTCCGTTCAGAATTGTTGCGGCTAATATTGGCAGTACTGAATTTTTTGCCCCTTCGATAGTTATTTCACCTTTGAGCTTCTTACCTCCCTTTACTATTAATTTGTTCATTATCAAACACACCTCCGTCACGCTGGGACATTATAGATAATTTAAACTGCACGACTTTCCCTCCTTGAATAAAAAACACTTGAAGTCAGAATATTTTTAACAAAGGCAGCACAGCCGCTGTTGTGCGCATGTGCCAATTATGCGATATATGTTCCCTATGCCCCTGCATTATCATTTTATGTTTTTTATATTAAATTGTTACTATTAAATATTCCCGGGCGTAAGTGCTGAATCACTGATATACATTACCTTGCAGGGGTTGCTTCAAGATAAGGTCAGCACCGGCCCCATTTGAAGGATTTTTGCCTGCTATATGTGTAACTGACATGCCCTCCGCATTAATCGAGGCTTGGAGAGTATGCTCCAAGCCTTAATTAATCAACTGCTTTTATTTATTCATCAGAAACTTTTGAACCTGTTAAAACTTTTGAAAGAACTAAAATATCGCCTTCAATTCTTCTTGTATAAACTGAGATTCATCATTTTTTAATATTTCCATTACCGTTGGTAATTTTGTTGAAGATATCCTTTTTAGCAATATAAGTGAAAAAAGTCTTATGTACTCATCTTTGTCTTCTATCTTGTTATATGCTATTTCTTCAGCGACCTCCGGCACAATTTTACTTAATGCAACTAATGCACTTCTTTGAACATAGTTAATTTTATCATTTGCTAAAATTTTCAAGTACTGTATTAAAGTCAAATCACCTATTTCGCCAATTAAATCAGCAACCTGCATTCTTGCCCCTGGCAGCAAATGAACAACAGCAGTATCACAAAATTCCGGACAATTGGTCAATATTTCACGACATCGTTTAATAACCTTACCAGTGTAATTATCAATTGCAGCTACATCAAGTATTAATGTTAACATTTCTTCATATTGTGATTTTTCTTTAATTCCAGGTAATGTGTTTAAAGCATCTTCTGTTACTGCCAAGAGTTCTTCCCAACTTGGATATCCAGATTCCCAATCGCCATAATCTGGTAACCCAGCGTATTCCTCTTTGGTCATGCTTGCCCAATTCCAAAATTTATTCAGTTCACTCCGTAATTTATTTATCACCTTGTACCTCCATGGTATTTCTGCCTTGCTGGTTTCTGTGCCTGATGCATTGTAGTAGTGTGTTTCCGATGCGTTTCCAAAGGTATCATAGTAATAGCTGGCCGCTAATGTGCCGTCTGTTCCTAACAGTGCTGTTACATCCCCATAGCCGTTGTACATGTAACTGTAGGTTTCCTCTTTTGTGTTCCTGTTTTCCCTGGTGGTCACTGTTCAGGCTGTCATAGCGGTAGGCTGTGGTGCCTTTTTCTTTTCCCTGTATTGTTTCTGTTTTTGTGGTCTGATTTCCTGCTCCGTCATAGGTATATTTGTATTCTTCCAGGACTGTCCCGTCTTTTTTCTGGTTGGTGAGCTTTTTCAGGCGGTTGTTTTTGTCATATTCATATTTTTCTTCGGTTGCCCCGTCGGGATATTTCACGCTTTGCCTGTTCCCGTTTGCTTCGTAGGTGTACCCGGTTATTTTCCCTTCTGATATTAAGTATGCCAGCCGTCCTGCCCCATCATATATTTTTGTTGTTTCGTTGCCTTTTGCATCTGTGGTTTTTTCCGCTGTGCTGCCCTCCGGTACGGTGTATGAAGCTGTCAGTTCGGGAACTGTCTGGCTGTTTACAGGTATGTCATATTCATAGGTGCTTTGTGGCGCGCTTTTTGTCTATGGTTTTTGCTATCACCCTGCCTGTTTTCACAAAAGGCCAACGGGATTGTGTTTTCCCATTGACCTATTGGTTGTTACTTTAATCATTTTTTATGGCACTACTTTTGGAGTGCTGGTGTACTGACAGCAGAATTATTATCTAATTAATATTTTGAGTTAACCCTTGTTTTTAGTATCAAAAAGCATTCTCCTATTCAATAAAAATTTCATTGCAACTTATTATTCCCCCAGCTCCTAATGAAGACGTTATTTGAGTTTCTATACAATTATCTAACTTTTGAGTTTCAATACTTAAAATAATACTTGCACATCCGTATATTTCTCCATCTAATTTAAAATTTTTAACCCCACTGAATATCAATTTTATCTGAGGATATATATCCATGCCTTTTGGTGAGGTCTGCATTTTAATAAACATTATAATACCTTCACCTGAAATTACAATCTTATCCACAATGTCATCATGAAATGTTGGCCAATATCCATAATCACTCTCTATTTTTTCATGACCTCTAATTAAAAACTTATCCACTGCTTATCACTCCTATAAATATTTATTTTTTGCATTGTTGACTATTGAACTTATGCCTTTATTAGTTAGTGGCAATTAGTAATTCAATTCATTACTTTTTCTTTATACCCTGGCATTGACCGCATCCAAATATCAAATAAAGGCTTAGATATAATAAATGGACCCACTCTAGCTTCTACAGCTTCACCTATTCGGATAGCGCCTTCTTTTAATGCAGGTAATATATATATATGGTTTCCAACCTTGCCTGGGAGGCTTTTTGTCCCAATCCCAATCGTGTTCATGTGGAAATTCGTGTTCATCACCTTCATGATTATAATCAGTGTCCTTCTCTGCCTTTCCGTCAGGCCCGTATTTTCTCTCCTGTTTAACAGTTCCATCAGGATTATAAAGTTTTTCTGTTGAATTGGGATTACCTTCACCAGACAAACCACTAGTTGGTGTTTTAACTCCGTTCTTCTCTGTATATGTATCAGGAATCTTGGCAGCATTATTTACATTAGGATTACTCGTCGCACTACTTACATTACTCCCTATAGTATAAAATTACTACGACAAATAAAAATATGGTATATTATGTTTTAAAAAGTTTGTATTACAATAGTTTCATTTTATTGATTTTATGTATATCTTCTGCAAGGCATCGAGTAGGAGGTAGGTGATTATTTCACCTACCGACCTCTCACACCACCGTACGTACCGTTCGGCATACTGCGGTTCAGACAGGAATTAATGTACTAATAGGTATCTTTCAGTTATTGTAGGAAATCCTTGTTTCTTAAGCCTTTCATTGGTTAGGGCTGTCGCAAGTATAGGGCTGTTGGATATTCTCCAGTAGCCTTTTCTTGTGTTCGCATACTCCCACGCTTTGTAATTTTCAATCCCAAGCTTAACAAGGTTGTCATGTCTGGTCTTGATTTTCTTCCAGCGTTTCCAGTAGCATATCCTTATCCTTCTCCTGAGCCACTCATCCAACTCTTTTGCCAGCCTCCCCATGTCTGCAATTCCAAAATAGTTCACCCATCCAGTGATAATCTGTTTGAGCTTCATAATCCTTTGGTTCACACTCATAGCGTTACTTCTACCCATGGGTTCTTTCAGCTTCGCCTTGAGCTTTCTGACAGATTTGGGGTGTACTCTTATCCCGGTTCCGCCCTTTTTAAGGTAGAACGAGAATCCAAGAAAATTCAGTTTCCATGGTCTGTCCACCGTGCTCTTCTCTCTGTTGACCTTGAGTCTCAGTTCCCCTTCGAGATATTTTGTGATGCTTGCCATCACCCTCTCCGCCGCTTTCCTGCTTTTGACGTAGATATTGCAGTCATCCGCGTAGCGGCAGTATTTCAATCCCCTCTTTGTGAGTTCCTTGTCCAGTTCGTTCAGCATTACGTTGCTCAGAAGCGGCGAAATGTTCCCGCCTTGCGGCGTACCTTCCTCCGTATCCATGACCACACCGTTTATCATGACGCCTGATTGCAAGTACTTCCTTATTAGGGACAATACCCTGCCGTCTTTTATCGTTTCTGACAGCAGACGCATCAGTTTGTCATGGTTTACTGTGTCAAAGTATTTTGCAAGGTCAATGTCTACAGTCCATTTGTAGCCTGCATCTATATATCCCTTGCATTTCCTCACGGCTTGGTGGGCATCTCTTCCCGGTCTGAACCCATAGCTGTTGTCTGAAAATTGTCTCTCATAAATGGGGCTTAAAACCTGAGCGGTGGCTTGTTGTATTACTCGGTCAAGCACTGTGGGTATTCCCAATAACCTTTTTCCCCCATCTGGCTTAGGTATTTCTACCCTCCTGACAGGTTTGGGACTGTACGTTCCTTCCATTATGGCTTGCCTGATTTGGTCTCCATTTTCTTTAAGGAAAGGCAGAAGTTCATCCACCGTCATTCCGTCAATTCCATGTTTCCCTTTGTTTGACTTGACCCTCTTGAATGCCTTGTTCATGTTGTCCTGGTCAAGAATTTCCTCAAGCACCCCCATGGCGTACCTTTTTCCACCGTTTGCTTCCTCTTCTGACGTGGAGGAATTGCTCAACGCTACTGCACTATTTTCGGGTTCCACCCTATCCTCCTGCAGGTAGCCTTCCCAAAGTCTTTCTTCAAAAGACTTATGAAGTTGTCTGTTTTCGCCGTATTCCCTCGTGTCCTTCAAATTCTTCAAACCTCCTACTGTTCAGTCCTTCCCAGGCTGTACATGTCCATCCTGGTACTATGACCTCTGCTGACTTCTCATGATAAATCTTGTTTCAACCGTGATTCAAAATTCATTCCCTCACGTCCATGAGACCTCCGCGGGTAAGCTCGCGCCCCTTCATCCCATCTACCTGCCGCATTTACACCGTAAGCTTCGGATAGCTTTGGACTTCGTTTTGTTCTGCAAACTCGTCCGGCTTACATATGCCTTATATGCGGTTTCTATTCGTCAGGCCGGGATTTTGCCTCCGGCTTCTTTCAGATTCCACCTCGCGATGGACACCCTTGCCCTTGGCTAACGGTTGGTGCTATCAACCCCCGTAACGGACTTTCACCGTCTAGGTCGCGCGCATGCCGCGCACACAGAAGAAAGGCCACATCAGCCGAAACTGTTGTGACCTCTATCAACTAAATTACAATTCAATATTTTTAACTAACGCACTAATATATTTGTCAATTTTTTCATCACTTAACTCTTTTCCCTCTTCGTCTATTTCTTCTAATTCACTTATGACACTTGCAATACAATCACGATATTCCTCACAGTATTTAAATAAATCAGTAAACATAACTGTATTTACCCATTCAAGAAGATGCTCTTCTGAAATTTCCTTCGTTTTTACTTTGTTTAACAGCATAATAACATGTTGATGGCACACTTCAATTGTATTGCCTGTATCCGTTTTTGAATTAAATAAGTCTATATTTGAAGCCTCGCTAATCTCGGATTTCCTTATCTCTAAGTCCCGAAATAATTCTAACTGTTTAAAACTCACAACCATTTAAACACCTCATTTTATCTTATTTTTGTTATGAACTAAGTTTCCTGCCGGGTCAAATGTCTCCTTGTACATATCCAGTGTTTCACCATTTGGACTTACTTTCTTATAGTATATAGCCTTAGACCCAGGAACATCACCTGGCTTTGTTGCTTGCATCATATAATTACCATCAGGTGTTTGTTCCACAATATAGTTCGTATATTTATTAGTTGTCTTATCTTTGAAAAATCCCTTAGCATTTTCTCGAATGCTCGCTGGCAAATCGTCAACTGCCTTGATTGCGTCTGCCCTACTTCCAGCATTCATTATAGATTTACTAGAGTTAAGCGTTCCCTCATATGGCAATTTTATGCCTCCAGATACTTTGCCAACTACATAAGCTGTAAATACACTCGCATATGCTTGTGACATTTCTGGATCTTGAAAATTAGTAGCCATATTATATTGGAATTGTAATGCGGCTTGAAAATTTTCCACCATTTTTTGAGGCTCATTAATTGTGATTAAAGAAACTGCTGCCCCCCACACTAAAGTGCTATTTGAACTTCTCTGTATATCTATGAGAGATTCTATTCTATCAGTGGCACTCATGTTATTGTATGAAAAAGCAAGTGCAAGTGCGTTTAATGCTGTACTACTAGTCCCACCCCCATTTCCTACAGCCATAGTTGACTTATTTGCATTTATTGAAGATAGATTTGCAAGCGCCATGTAGCTGCTCACCTGAGCCACTTGATTTGTCAAAGTGCTCATTTGTGCGCTCGATGCGGCTGGAACCGGCACCTTGGGTGTCACTGTCACAGGTGCTGATGTGGGTATATCACTTTTTATATTCACTTTTTGAACTGCCAGTTCATTGCCTACTACTACGGTATTTACCGAGCCGCCGTTTGTCTTTGACTTTACTTCAACTATGTTATTAATGGCCT
>NZ_MZGX01000009.1 GCF_002051585.1 Ruminiclostridium hungatei
TTATAGAAGATTATACAGATAAACAGGAAACTTTAAATAAGTTATTAAATAAATATAGGGAAAAATACAATATAGAATAATTAGAAAATAAAAAGGATATTAATTCGAGAAAGTTATAAAAAATATAAAGTGACATTTTCGTTTGTCAATTTCTGTTTCTTTAAATATAAAGTTGAAATTAGAGATTACAATAAATCAGTGTTTTGTGTTGTGCAAATAGGTTAAAAGGATTCACGGGCTGTCTTTTCTTTGATTCATTGGTAATGTTTTAACGGAGTCGTTTATAACCCCGTAACTCATCTATGTAAAGCGGGTAGAAAAATAGGGTGGACAGTTTGCATTAGCTTGGGTGCATAAACAGGCTTTTTATATTTGTCGTAGTAACTTTATTATGCAACCTGAAAAAACAGCTTATATCAAAGATTGTGCGGTATGCAACAAATGAGTAAGTAAAAAAGAATATTGCTGCAAAAAGAAATAGATAGCTGTCAGCGATCCAGCCTGCCTTGCCGGCCCATCAGCATATGATGGGCTTTTTGTTTATCTGCTTTTTACTTGACAGTTCAAAAAACTTTAACCAAATCCGCTTTGTACCTATATACTGTAATAGAAATATTTCAGCACTTCGGTGGCGGGAGCTGTTGCAAGTTGCCATACATAGTAGAAATAAACAATATAGCCATGAACTATCAGTCACCCAATGGCGAGATACCTGCCATCACAAATGTGAGCCTTCAGGTGGAAAAGGGTGAGTTCATTTGTATCGTAGGACCCAGCGGCTGCGGGAAATCCACTCTGCTCTCAATAATCGCAGGGCTTGTAAAGCCATCCTCCGGCAGCATTCTCATACACGGGAAGGAAACCACTTCTTCCAGCCGCCAGGTTGGCTATATGCTTCAAAAGGACTACCTTTTTGAGTGGAGGACAATTGAACAGAATGTAATGCTTGGGCTGGAAATAAGCAGGGCTGGAACCGATGAAAATATCAAATACATGAACGGTTTGTTGAAAACCTATGGACTGCTGGATTTTAAAAGCAAGTACCCCTCCCAGCTTTCAGGCGGTATGAGGCAGAGAGCCGCCCTTATCAGGACTCTTGCCCTCAGGCCGGAAATCCTCCTTCTGGATGAAGCCTTCTCCGCACTGGATTATCAGACAAGGCTTGCAGTTGCAGAAGATATCTATTCCATAATAAAAAAAGAGAACAAGACCGCAGTACTTGTAACCCATGATATAGCAGAAAGCATAAGCATGGCCGACAGGGTCGTGGTTTTAACCGGCAGGCCCGCAACTATTAAGAGTATCCACCATATAAAGCTTACCTGTCCGGAAAGAACACCTTTTTTAAGCCGTGAAGCTCCCGAATTCAGGTATTATTTCAATAAAATATGGAAGGAGCTGGATGTCCATGTCTAAAGCGGTTGATATAAAGCCCTCCAAAGAAAGGCTGGAGTACTTGAGAGGCCGCAGGAGAAAAAAGCTTCTGATAAGCCTTGCACAGGTAATGATACTGATTATCTTTGTGGCCCAATGGGAAATCACAGCCAGGCTTGGGATTATCGACCCCTTTATAACCAGCCAGCCCACCAGAATCATAAATACAATTATACGACTATATAATGAAGGCCAGCTTTTCCACCATGTGGGAGTCACCTGCCTTGAAACGGTAACAGGCTTTGTATCGGGTACTATACTGGGAACCTTTATAGCGGTAATACTCTGGTGGTCGGAATTTTTGACAAAGGTGCTTGAGCCCTACCTGGTTGTCTTAAACAGCCTTCCCAAAATAGCGCTTGGACCCATCTTTATTGTGTGGTTCGGGGCAGGAATAACTTCCATTATCGTCATCGCTCTTGCCATATCACTGGTGGTTTCAATTCTGGAGGTTCTGCACGGCTTCGCCTCTACCGACCAGGAGCAGATTAAGCTGGTAAAAACCCTCGGAGCAGGCAAGCTTCAAATATTCACAAAGGTTGTACTGCCGGCAAATCTTCCGGTGATAATGAATTCCCTGAAAATCAATGTGGGACTATCCTGGGTGGGGGTTATTGTTGGAGAATTTCTGGTTTCCAGAGCGGGACTGGGCTATCTGATAGTATACGGCGGGCAGGTTTTTCAGCTTGATCTGGTAATGTCCAGCGTGATAATACTCTGTATGGCGGCAGGCATTATGTATAAGGCTGTGGTACTGGTTCAGCAGCTTTTTTTAAAGAGCCGCATTTAAGCTTCCCGGCAATTGCAAGGGATAAATTCTCGCTGCCGGCAACTGTTTCGGCGGTGTAAAAAATAAAGCATTGTGTAAAAGCGTGCAGACGCACGCAGATAGGAGGTGGCTGTGAAAAGGATATGCCTCGTACTAGCAGTTCTATTGTGCGTAGCTGTGGCTATTTGCGCATGTGGAACCGACTCGCGGAAGACAAAAGTGATTTTAAGCGAAGTAACACACTCGGTATTTTACGCACCCCAGTATGTGGCCATGGAAAAAGGCTTTTTCAAGGAGGAGGGGCTTCTAGTGGAGCTGCAGAACGGTCAGGGTGCAGACAAGGTAATGACCGCAGTTTTGTCCGGCCAGTGCCATATAGGTCTGGCAGGCCCGGAGGCAAGTATATACGTCTATAACGAAGGCAAGGAGGACTATTCCGTCGTCTTTGCACAATTAACCAAGCGGGACGGCTCTTTTCTGGTGGGCAGAAAACCTGAAGCCGGCTTCAAATGGAGCAATCTCAAGGGAAAGAACATAATAGGAGGCCGCAAGGGCGGAGTACCCGAAATGACTGTTGAATACGTGCTCAACAAAAACGGGCTGGTGCCCGGCAGGGATGTAGAGGTAGACACCAGCATCCAGTTTGCTTTGATGGCAGGAGCCTTTACAGGGGGCAAGGGTGACTATGTCACACTGTTTGAACCTACAGCCTCACTTTTGGAAAAAGAGGGAAAGGGCTATATTCTGGCCTCGGTAGGTCAGGAAAGCGGTGAGATTCCTTATACCGCCTATTTTGCAAAGAAAAGCTACATAGAGAAAAACAAGGACATCATCCGGAAGTTTACAAGAGCTGTCTACAAGGGCCAGCAATGGGTGGATACACATTCTCCGAAGGAGATCGCTGAAGCCGTAAAAGCTTCTTTTCCGGACACCGATGCGGAGGTTCTGACAACCGTTGCCCAAAGATATCAGGCCATTGATGCCTGGTGCAAGGACCCGGTGATGAAGGAAGCCTCCTTCCAGCTTCTCCAGACCGTTATGGATAAGGCCGGGCAGTTGAAGCAAAAGGCCCCCTACTCCAAGGTGGTGGACAATACCTATTCTGCCGAAGCAATGAAATGATTGCTGCTTATAAGTATTCCGGCGGGCGCATTCCAGAAGGAGCAGCCGGAATACTTATATTTTTGTCCTCCTGTCCGGCTGCCTGCATTAAAAACAGCTTATTTCCGGCTAATCACCGTATAGCTTGTCTGAAAGATACCTTTCTCCCGTATCCGGAAGCACTGCAACTATTGTTTTGCCCCTGCTGTCGGGTCTTTTTGCTATTTCCGTGGCCGCATGAACCGCCGCCCCGGAGGAAATGCCAACCACCAGTCCCTCCAACCTTGCCAGTCTCCTGCAGGTTTTGACAGCCTCCTCATTGGTCACCTTGAAAATTTCGTCCACCACATCTGCATTAAATACCCCGGGAACAAAGCCTGCTCCAATCCCCTGAATTTTGTGGGGGCCCTTTTTACCGCCCGACAGAACAGGTGAAGAATAAGGTTCTACTGCAACAACCTTCAGTTGGGGCCTCTTTTCCTTCAAGGCCTCTCCGGCACCGGTAACAGTTCCTCCCGTGCCAACTCCTCCAACTAATATGTCAACTTCTCCGCTGGTGTCCTTCCATATTTCCTCTGCAGTTGTTCTTCTGTGAATCTCAGGGTTTGCAGGATTATCGAACTGCTGGGGCATAAAGGCACCGGGTATTTCCGCAGCCAGCCTGCGGGCCTTTTCTATTGCACCCGGCATCCCATCCGCACCGGGTGTCAGAACAATTTCAGCACCCAGAGCCTTGAGCAGACTCCTCCGTTCCAGGCTGAAATTTTCCGGAAGTGTGATAATCAACCTGTAGCCTTTGGCTGCCGCCACAAATGCCAGCCCGATTCCTGTATTGCCGCTGGTGGGCTCGATTATCACCGTATCCTTACTTATAATGCCTTGCTCCTCGGCAGCCCGTATCATTGAATATGCAGTTCTGTCCTTCACACTGCCCAGGGGATTATAATACTCAAGTTTTCCAAGAATTCTGGCATGGATGGAATTTTCCAGGTTATATCTGCTCAGTTCCAGTAAGGGAGTATTTCCAATAAGCTCAATCAGGCTCTTATATAGCATATGCCTACCTGCCTCCTGCACTATTTTATTTATAATTCAAGAACTAATATAATTCATATAAGTTTAGTATGTTATATTTTAATATTATATCCTTTTCCTGCCCGGAAGTCAATTATTTTTAAAATACCTTAAGGCCGGTTCAGACTGCCTTTTCAAACGGGAAAGCAAAAGGCTCCTGACCCCGGGGGAGAGCTTTCACCCGGGCAGAAGCCTTTTTTTATAAGCCTTTTATTATTATCTTAGAATAATGGGACAACAGAACCCTTATATTTCTCTTCAATGAACTTCTTCACCTTTTCACTCTTGAGAGCTTCTATCAGGGCCTTGATATCCTCTCTGCCCTCATCGCCCCTGCGCACGGCTATTATATTGGCATAGGTCTTTGCCGAATCGGAATCAAGTTCTTCCTTTGCCAGGGCATCAGTATTGACATTAAAGCCGGCTTCTAACACATAGTTTCCATTTATTACTGCCAGGTCAACATCCGGAAGAGCCCTGGTAAGCTGTGCCGACTCAAGCTCCTTTATCTGTAGCTTTTTGGGATTTTCTGCAATATCCTTGACTGTGGCGTTAAAGCCTGCCTTGGGATCAAGCTTTATCAGACCGGCGGTTTCCAGCAGGATGAGTGCTCTGGCTTCATTTGTGGTATCATTGGGAACAGCAACTGTTGCACCGTCCTTTAAGCCGTCAAGGGATTTTACCTTGCCCGGATAAACTCCCAGGGGCTCATAGTGTATCTGTGCCACGGAAACTAAATCCGTTTTGTTTTTTACATTGAAATCGTCAAGATAAGGCTTATGCTGGAAGTAATTTGCAGCAAGGTTCTTATCCTGCAAGGACAGGTTTGGCTGTACATAATCCGTAAATTCCTTTATTTCAAGCTCTATACCCTTCTCCTTAAGTATGCCCTGCACCTCTTTGAGTATTTCTGCGTGCGGTGAAGGACTAGCTCCCACAACCAGCTTCTCTGATTTTGAACCGCAGCCTGTCAGAGCTCCTGCCACAACAAAGGTTAATGTAAGTACTAATGCTAATAATCTTCTTTTCATTGACTCGTCCCCCTAATTATATATTTTTATTTTTATATTTATGGCTATGGCTGACTGGAGTAAAAGCGGCAAAGCCACTTGTTCCGATGCTTCAGGCTTGCCACAGCTTTATTTCCTCTTATCCTGCCTTCGGGCTATTTTCATACCTGCCTCCTGTACAACCTGGACAACTACCACCAGCAGGGCCACTGTTACAACCATGATATCCTTCTGATACCTGTAATATCCATATCGGATGGCTGTATCGCCCAGTCCCCCGCCTCCGACTATGCCGGCCATGGCGCTGTAACCCAGAATTGTGGTTGTGGCTATGGCAGCTCCCACTATCAGAGAGGGTACAGCCTCAGGTATCATTACCTTGCATATTATCTGAAAAGGACTGCAGCCCATAGAGATTGCAGCTTCGATAACGCCCTTATCCACTTCCTTTATGGAGGATTCCACCAGCCTGGCTATAAACGGTGCGGCTCCAATTACCAGAGGCACCACCGTAGCAGTTGAGCCGATGGTTGTTCCGATTACAAAGCGGGTAAAGGGTATGACTGCTATCAGCAGAATGAGAAATGGAACGGAGCGGACAACATTTACTACCAGATTCAGCAGCTTATTCAATTTCGGAAGAGGCAATATGCCGTTCTTTTCACTTATTACCAGCAAAACTCCCAGAGGAAGTCCCAGGACATAAGCCAGGGAGGTTGACAGCACAGTCATGTAAAGTGTCTCAAGGAGGCTTTTTGCTATCATTGCCACGGTTGAACCATCCCACATATTATCTCACCTCCTCAACTGACAGATTCTGAGTTTTCAGGTAACGTATTATCCTGTCGGATACCTCATCATCCTGGGGAAGCTGCAGGACCAACTGTCCAAAAGCCTTCCCGTCAATATCCTTCATATCTGCAAACATAATATTGACCTGGGCCCTGCATTCAAGAATCATCCTTGATATGACGGGGTCAAAGGAGGAACTGCCTTCAAAAACTATTCTGCACAGGCGTTTCCCCAGATACTGCCCTATCCTCTTTCCATCTGGAAATACCAGTCTCTGAGCGGCTGCAGTCTTTGGGTGTGAGAATACTTCGGCAACCGTACCCGTTTCAGCTATGCCGCTTTCATCTATAATCGCCACATGCGTACAAATCTGCTCTATGACGCTCATTTCATGTGTAATTATTACTATGGTGATTCCCAATCTCTTATTTATGTCCCTTAAAAGTTCAAGTATTGACTTTGTTGTGGCAGGATCAAGGGCTGAAGTTGCTTCGTCGCACAAAAGCACCTTGGGATTTGTAGCCAGAGCCCTTGCAATTGCTACTCTCTGCTTCTGTCCTCCCGAAAGCTGCGCAGGGTATGCCGCAGCCTTATCCGACAGACCCACTGTTTCCAGCAGCTCTCTGGCCCTCTGCCTGGCCTCCCTCTTCTTCATACCTGAAATTTCAAGAGGAAAAGTTATGTTCTCCTCAGCAGTTCTCTGCATAAGCAGGTTAAACTGCTGAAAAATCATTCCCATTGACCGCCTTACATCCCTCAACTGGCTTTCATTCAATCTGGAAAGATCTTTACCGTCAACTATTATAGTTCCGCCGGTAGGCCTCTCAATATAGTTTATACAGCGCACCAGGGTGCTTTTACCGGCGCCGCTCATCCCAATAATACCGAATACCGCCCCCTCCTCAATGGAAAGGTCTATATTCTCCAATGCCCGTACTTCCTTGTCCTTGAGAGAAAATATTTTGGTCAGTGCCTTGATCTCAATTATCTGCTTCCTTGTATGCATACAACCTCCAGTACTCCCTTGTACATCAATAAACTCACAGGTATGCGCCATACCCTATTGACGTACCGGATCAGCCAACATAATAAATTAGTTACCATAATAAACACAAGTATTCATATAATTCATATATGTCTTCTGTCGGTTTTTTATAGTATAGATTACCAAAAACCATTTGTCAATATATTTTTTATAAATCATATATGAATACTATGGATTGTCTCGTTACCCCAAATAAAAGTATATTTGGCAGGTGGCACTTTGTCAATGTAAACAGCGGTTTACCAGCATTTGTCTGGAATTTCTGAAAATAACCCTAAAATAAAGTATTCTCGCCTGTTCAAATAAGTTGACACGCTCAATTATATGTGTTTTAATAAAACATATATAATTACTATGACATATTATTTGTATTATTGCACATAATTGGCAGCATACAATCGGTGATGCGTGAAAACGCAGTGGAGGAATATATGAGAATATCTTCAAAAGGCAGATACGGCCTGGCAGCAATGATTAGTGTTGCCCAACTTGGCAGTACCGGCGATTTTGTTACGGTTATAAGCATTGCAGAAAAGCTGGGAATATCCAAAATATATCTTGAACAGGTTTTTTCCCTTTTAAAAAGATCCAAGCTGGTTACTTCCATCAAGGGCTCCCAGGGAGGCTACCAGCTTTCCAAGTCTGCTGATAAAATTACCATATTGGAAATTTTGCAGGCTGTGGAAATAAGCCTGTTTGAAAAAACAGAGCGCTCAGTTTCAGATTCGGCAATGGAAATAGAAAACGTACTTAAAAATCTGGTTTGGGGCGGTCTTGACAATGCTGTCATATCCTCTTTGCAAAAAGTAACCCTGGGGGACCTTGTCTCAGAGGCTGACAAGGTAAAAAACAGCGAGGATTTCATGTTTTATATATAGTGTGACATCTGAATTCATACATGCTGCGGTTAAATATCCAGGGCGGCGTTGTAATTGTCCATGCTGGATATACGTTTTGAAGTCCGCCAAAAGCCCGGCTTATGCCGGGCTTTTTCAGCAGTATTTTCTATGCTTCAAGTGCCTGCTCCAAATCCGCAATAAGATCCTCCACATTTTCAATTCCCACAGAAAGCCTCAAAAGCCTGTCATTGACACCCAGCCTGTTGCGGATTTCCTCAGGCACCGCGGCATGTGTCTGCAGCATGGGGTATGTTATCAGGCTTTCCACTCCTCCCAGACTTTCTGCAAACAGTATGACCTTTATTCTGCCCAGTACTTTTTCCACCAGCTCTGCCGAAGCCACCTCGAAGGAAATCATTGCCCCGAAGCCGGTTGCCTGCTTAAGAGAAATATTGTAGCCTGCATGTTCAGGCAAACCTGCATAATAAACCTTTTTTACATTTTTGTGCCCCTTAAGCCATCCGGCCAGTTCCAAAGCATTTTTTTGCTGCTTGTCCAGCCTTACACTCAAGGTCTTTATGCCTCTGAGCAGCAGCCAGCTATCGAAGGGGGAAAGTACGGCTCCCTCGGATTTTTGAATGAGCTTGAGCCTTTCAGCCTGCTCCTGGTCTTTTAAAACCACAAAACCTGCCAGGGTATCGTTGTGCCCTCCCAGATACTTTGTTCCGCTGTGCACCACAATGTCTGCTCCCAATTCCAGCGGTCTCTGGCAATACGGAGTGAGGAAGGTATTGTCAACAATAAATACTGAATTTCTGGCTTTTGCAATCCCGGCAATCCGACCGATATCCGCAACCTTCATAATGGGATTGGTGGGCGTCTCAATAAAAACAGCGGCGGTATTGGCTCTGTATTCCCTTTCAATTGCCTCTGCATCGCTGGTATCAACATAGCTGAATTCCAGGCCGTAATTTTTGTATACCTCTTCAAATATCCTGTAGGTACCTCCGTACAGGTCGTCGGAAACAATTATGTGCTGTCCGGGTGAAAACATTTTCAGCACCGAGGATATTGCAGCCATACCGCTGGAAAATGCAAAACCGTATTTGCCGTTCTCAAGAATGGCCATGGTATTTTCCAGTTCTTCCCTGGTGGGGTTTTGAAGGCGGGAATAGTCATAGCCTGTGGACTGGTTCAACCCCGGGTGCCTGAAGGTCGCGCTCTGATATATGGGAAAGCTTATAGCCCCTGTGTTTGAGTCATAGCCCTTGCAGCCATGAACCACTTTGGTTTCAATATGAGTTTTTCCGCTGTAGCTGTCATGTGTTTCCATATTAACCTCCCAAGCTATGAAATAGCTTCCTGCGTTTCTTATCAGGCCTTGTCCGCCTGGCTGAGTCCTTCGTTCATGCTTCCTGCTCTATAGCCCTTCAAGTCCAGAGCCGTGTACATAAAGCCGATTTTTTTGAATTCCGTATATATCTTTTCTCTGATTTCAGGTTCAATTATTTTCTCAAAGCTCTCCCGGGTTACCTCGATTCTTGCTATATCCTTATGAAATCTCACTCTGACCTGCCTGAAGCCCAAATCCAGCAGAAACTGCTCTGCCAGGTCTATCATGCGAAGCCTTTCCCTGGTTATCTTTTCACCATAGGGAAATCTTGAAGAAAGACAGGCAAAAGCCTGCTTGTCCCAGGTTTTAAGTCCCATCTCCCTTGAGAGCGCGCGTATTTCTTCCTTTGTAAGTCCGGCTTCCCTTAAGGGGCTGACTACGCCATGCTCCCTTACAGCCTGCATACCCGGTCTGAAGTCTCCCAGGTCATCTACATTTGACCCTTCAAAAATGCACTCCATTCCCTCTTCGTCGGCTACAGCCTTTATTTTTTCATAAAGCTCATTTTTACAAAGGTAGCACCTGTTTACAGGATTATCCGAAAAGCCTTCCACCTCAAGTTCCTCCGAGGTAATAACCCTGTGCTTTATACCGTTGTTTTCCGCAAACTCAATTGCCTCTTTCAATTCCCTCTCAGGATAGGTGGAGGAATGTGCGGTAACTGCCACCACTCCGGTTCCCAGCACCTCTGCCGACACCTTCAGCAGAAAGGTGGAATCCACACCTCCTGAAAAGGCCACTACTGCGCTTTTCTGATTTTTAATGATGGTTTTGAGATTATCCAGTTTATCGTATATGCCCATGTATTATTCCTTCTCTCTGTTAAAATCTCTAGTACAGCATTCGGTAAATCCTGGCACATAATTCGGGTATATTTTTTCGAACTACATCGTTGTCAAAAAGAATAACATAGTTATTCTTGATTGAAATAAAGCAATTATTCCGCACTCCTCCGCCTTGTATTTCCAAAAAATCTCCTCCAAATTTATGCGCCCTATTTATCGAATGTTGTACTAGTGGTCTGTAACATCTAAAACGTATATTGCCGGCGTGGAAAATTTTTGCAGGGTAAGGCGGAGGACGAAGGCAATACTGTATGTATTGGCAAGAACGGCAACGAAAACCCGCGCAGGAATTTAACCGTCGGCAATATGTGACTTCCAGGTGTTACAGATTCCTAGTATTCCTATATAAATTATTAAGATAATACTATATCTTATTTAACCTGTCAATTGCATAAGCAACCAAAGAATAAAAATAAACTCCTGTATTGACGGACCCGGCTGACCAGGTCCCTGCTGCTATCCCTTCCATTTTGCCAAGGCATCTGCAAGTGCGGAATTGATATTTTCCTCCGACTCCTGCTGCTTCATGTACTTAGCCACTTCTTTCTTGTCCACCTGCTCACCCCTGCGCTTTTTAAAGGCTTCAAGCTTTTCTCTGTACCCGCAGGCACAGTAGAAGGACTTGTTGTCGCCCTCACCCCTGATTTCCATCTTTTTATGACATTCAGGGCATCTGGCGTTGGATATCAGAGTTACATTTTTTCTGAAGCCGCATTCCCTGTCGGGGCATACCAGCATTTTGCCCTTTTTGCCATTGACCTCCAGCAGGAACTTACCGCATTCGGCACATTTCTCCCTTGTGACATTGTCGTGCCTGAACTGTTCGGAGTTTGCGATAACCGCCCCAACCAGCCGTGCGGCATAGCCTTTCATATCACCCACAAAGGAGCCCGGACTTACCTTGCCCTTGCTTATGAGTGACAACTGCTGTTCCCATTTTGCTGTGAGCTCAGGAGACTTTAAATCCTCAGGCACAAGACCTATGAGCTGAACCCCCTTTGAGGTGGGGTGGATTTCCTTGCCCCTGCGCTCAATGTAAAAGGTATTGAACAGCTTTTCGATTATATCGGCCCTTGTAGCAGGAGTTCCCAGCCCGCTGGTGCTTTCCAGCGTCTCCTTCAGGGCTTTGTTCTCAACAAATTTTCCCGGGTGCTCCATAGCGGACAAAAGCGTTGCTTCTGTATACCTGGAAGGCGGCTTGGTTTTGCCGCTTACGGCCTTGGGTGCAAGTACCTTTGCCTTCTGCCCTCTGACTACCTCGGGCAGCGCCTGGTCCTCGTCCTCCTCCTCACCGTCTTCCAGATGCCCAAAGCCCTCATAGACAGCTTTCCACCCCCATGCCCTGACTATCCTGCCTCTGGCGGTAAAATTTTCTCCGCCTATATCCAGCCTTACAATTGTCTGCTCATACTCAAAGGGGCTGCTGAGAACTGCTATAAAGCGCTTTACAATCAAATCGTATATGTTTCTCTCCTCAATATTAAGAGCAGAAAGGTTTACATACTGCTCGGTGGGTATGATTGCGTGGTGGTCTGACACCTTGCTGTTGTCCACAAAACGCTTTGTAACGCTGAGCCTGTTTCTCAGAATACCCTGTACCGGCTTTGCATACTGTCCTACGGCTATGCTTTTCAACCGCTCGTTAAGCGTTGGGACAATGTCCTCGGTAATATATCTGGAATCTGTTCTGGGGTAGGTAACCAGCTTGTATGTCTCATACAGTCTCTGCATTATATTCAGTGTCTGTTTTGCAGAATAGGAGTATTTCCGGTTTGCGTCCCTTTGAAGTTCCGTAAGGTCGTAGGCCAGCGGCGGAAGCTCCTTTTTCAGATCCCTTGCCACCTCCCGTACTTCGCCGGTCTTCCCCGTTATGTTTCCGACTATGCTGTCCGCCTGCTCCTTGCTGAAGGTGCGGGTCTGGTTTGTATCCCGGTCCTGCCACTGGACCGAAAAGCCGTTAAACTGCGCCGTTATGGTCCAGTACTCCCTGGGAACAAATTTCCGTATTTCCTCCTCACGGGCTACAATCATTGCCAGTGTGGGAGTCTGTACTCTTCCGGCAGACAACTGGGCATTGTATTTGCAGGTAAGCGCCCTGGTTACGTTCAGGCCTATCAGCCAGTCTGCCTCCGATCTGCTCTGTGCGGAATAGAACAGGTTGTCATATTCTCTGGCGGGTTTTAAATTTGCAAAGCCTTCCTTTATGGCCTTATCTGTCTGGGAGGATATCCAGAGTCTCTTTATGGGTTTTTTAAAGCCCGCCTTCAGGATTATCCATCTGGCCACAAGCTCTCCCTCCCTGCCTGAGTCTGTAGCAATGACCAGTTCGCCCACATCCTCCCTGCGGAGAAGCGCTTTAACCGCTGCGAACTGCTTGGCGGTCTGCTTTATGACCACCAGCTCCATCTTGTCCGGGAGCATGGGCAAATCCTCAAGATTCCATGATTTATACTTATTTCCATAAGCCTCGGGATCTGCAAGTGTTACCAGGTGTCCCAGAGCCCAGGTTACAATATATTTCGAACCTGAAATAAAACCGTTTCCGTTCTGGCCGCAGCCCAGGACCTTTGCAAGGTCTCTTGCCACAGATGGCTTTTCCGCCAGTACCAAAGTTTTTGACATAATTCAGTCAGTCCCCCTTCTATGCTGTTATTTATTAGCTCTATCTTTCAGCTATTTTACGCAATCAGGAAAATATTAATTTACCACACTACAATAATATATTACTGAATATTCCAGCTTTTCGCAAACCCAAATAACGCTATCCATTGTACCTCATAAACCTGAATGATATAAGCCTAAAATAAAAAATTATATTTGACACAAATATAGACAAAAAATTTATTTACTTTATGTTAAAATAAACCAGGTTTTAGACAATGTAATTTGAAAATACTCATAAATCTAAATGCAAAAAACTTTTGAGAAGGAGCTAAAAATGAAAAAATTAGTAGAATCACATTAGTGGATGGGTTGATAATTATATATACATACGGATTGCTGATGGATGGACTAATCTACCAACAAGATTTGTGTATGGTGATTGTCATGGTTCTTGGGCGTATACGACAGTAGTCCCAAGCTAGTAGAGGTGTTTATATGAAAAAGTCAAAGTTTTATATCGCACTACCTGCCTTAATTATCACAATAATTGCACTTTGCTTAATTTATTTCGTTAACGAGAACAGCAACAAAACGTTTACAAACTTTTACGGCAACGATATGCATAAAATAGACAAAATTGATATTATAAATGGAAGCAATGGAAACATTGTGACTATTACCGATAAAAAAATGATTAGCGACATACGTAATTATTTCTCAAGTCTAGAGTTTGAAAAAGCACCTGATGACAAAAAAGATGGATGGACATATTCTTTTGCAGTTTATGAAGGTTATAAGAATTCCTTTAATATAACTTTTATGGGTGAAAACGATTGTGGAATTAATGGTAAAAAATACAAAATAACAAAATCTAATGGAGACACGGTTGAATCATTATATGTCACAGCTAAAAATTTTAAAAAATAATACTGTCATAGTATTTTAAAAATTATTAATTTTTTTAGGAGGAAGTAGAGCCAATATTGTATATGTTGACTCTACTTCTCTTCTATTTCCTCCGAAACGGCCAAGGGCAAATCACCGGTTTTTCCTGTAAAGGTAGACAAACCAATATGCCATACCTGTAAATACCACACCGCCCACAATGTTTCCCAGTGTTACAGGAAGCAGATTGTTGGCAAAAAAGCTTCCCCAGGTCAGGTGATCAATCTTTTCCGCTGTGGCACCCAGGGTAATGGCCTGTTCAACCCATTGGGGATTTGATTTTGCCAGTATCCCCGCGGGAATATAGTACATATTTGCCACACAGTGCTCAAAGCCCGAGGTTATAAACAGCCAGATGGGGAAAAATATGGCCAGCAGCCTTCCCGTCATGTCCTTTGCACCATAGGCCATCCACACGGCCAGGGATACCAGCCAGTTGCAGAGTATTCCCAGGATGAACGCCTTTGTGAAGCCCAGGGATATTTTATATGCGGCAGTCTTTATGGTGAAGCCTCCCAGCAGGCCGCTGGAGAAATCAAGCTGTCCCGACAGGAAAATAAGCCACGCAATGAATATTGCCCCCGCAAAATTGCCTGCATAAACTATTATCCAGTTTTTCAGCATTCCCGGCAACGTTATTCTTTTCTGGGCAAGTGCCGCCACCATCAATGTATTTCCTGTAAAAAGCTCACTTCCCGCCACAATGACCAGCATAAGGCCGGTGGTAAAAATTGCCCCTGCCAGGGCTTTTCCCACACCCGCCCAGGGAATGTTGTAGATTGCGGCATTAGAGCCTTCTGACGCAAATGCGATGAAGGCTCCCGCAAGTATGCCAAGTACAAAGAGTCTCGACACCCTGGTATTTGCTTTCTTATATCCGTTTTGCACCGTCTGTTCTGCTATCTGCTCCGGTGCCAGAAGATTTTGAGTTGCATATGTATTATCCGGCATAATATTCCTCTGTCAAATTATTTCGTGGTAATAATGCAGCCTTGCTTTCATAACTTTTAAGCTTTGCCCTATTATTATACCAAACAATATAGAATGTAAACTCAAAATATTTATTTTGTCAACATATTTTTTACATAAGGTATGAGTTTGACTCCCACCAAAGCTGCAATGTAGCTTTTTATTATATCCCCGGGAACTGTGAGGAGAAAGCCGCCGTAAATGACTTTGGACAGCGGTGCTTCCGCTCCCAGGTACAGATTTTTTATCAGATACAGGTAGGGAACTCCAACTGCATAGATTATAAGAATCCCGATAAGGTTGATAAGGAACAGCCTGGTTATGGTAATTTTCGTCAGTCTCTCAGCTAATTTTCCTACTGCAAATGCACATATGATCAAGCCGGCCAGATAGCCAAAGGTAGGGTTCAAAACATAGCCCGGACCGCCGCCGCTGGTAAAGACAGGCAGCCCCACAAGCCCCACGGCAATATAGGTCAACTGGGAAAGGAAACCGGCTCTGGCTCCGAGCACAAGCCCTGCCAGCAGGCAGAAGAAGACCTGCAGTGTAATGGGAACGTATGGCAAGGGTATCTTGATAAATGCCCCAACCGCAGTCAAAGCTGCAAAGAGTCCGGCCAGGATAAGGTGTATCGGATTAATTTTTTTCATGGGTTACTCCTCCAATATGTAATAATATTGGTATTGTAAACTAAATCTCAGGCTATTGTCAACCTCATTTATGATTTTGGTTGACAATATGGGGCAGCATCACTACTGAACCCGTACTCCAAAGCGCTCTTTGTAATGCCCCAGCTCCCTTAAAGGGTCCAATTCCTCATCGGTTTTCATATATTCCTCCAGCTCACGGCTCATGTCGGCGGCGCAAATCAAGTCCTTCAAGGCAAGCTCGTATTCGTTGAGATTGACATAGAAGCACGCTCTGTTGTACCGAAGAAATGAGGCTTCCGGTGCAAATTTTATTCCCTTTGATATGACCTCCACTGCTTTTTGGTAATCCTTGTCCTCAGTATAAATCAGGGAAAGGTTCAGATAAGTATACGGATATCTGGGGTTTCTTTCCATGGATTGCCGGTAATAATCTATGGCCTTATTCCTGTAGCCCAGCCTGTTCATAATGACTCCCGCATTAAATAATGCCTTGAAATGCTCGGGCTCCAGTTCAAGACCTTTTCTTATTGCAGCCAAAGCCTTGTCGTATTGTCCTATCTCCTCATAAACCGCCGCCAGATTGTTAAAGGCCCAAAAGTGCATTGGGTCCAGTTCCGCAGCCTGTTCATAGTACTTTGCGGCTTCCGGCTTTTTACCGCTTTCATCATATGCATTTGCCATGAAGAAATAGGCCTTTGAATAATAAGGGTCCAATTCCACGGACTTTTTATAATACTCGATGGCCTTTTCAAATTCCCTGCTATCGTCATAAATAATGGCCAGTCCGTAATACGCCCTAGCCTCATTAGGATTGATCTCCAACACTCTTTTATAGGATTGCACCGCTTTCCGGGTTTCCCCCAGAATGTCCAGATTGACTGCCAGATCAAGCAGTATTTCAACAAAATTATAGTTCAGGCCTTTTTTCAGATAAATATTCAGGGCCCTGTTATATAGAGTCAATGACAGCCTTGGAAACATATTTACAAAAGTTCCCGCCAAAAAATAAAACGACCTGAAAATACCAAAATACAAATTCATCACTGTCCCGCGCATTAGTTAGTCTATATTCTCCAGTATTATTCTATGTTCCACCAGTTCCATGAGTTTTATCCTTGCTCTCAGAGTTTTTCTTTCACTGTAGATATTTTCCAGAGTTATTCCGTCTTCACCGGGGATAACCTTGTCTACAGAATCCAAAATCAATACTTCACTGCCTGCTTCATCCAGAAGGTATACATTTGCTTCACACATATTATCCCCCACGTCCCTTTCCCGTCCGTCAGCCATTGAGAGCCTTCACAGCTTTAGTTGCGTCCTCCCAAAGCCTTCCCACTATTTCCACCGCATCATCGATATAATGAGGAAGCGGCTCTTCCTTCGTGCCGGCCACCATAATATTGCACCGGTTAAGCGGTATCAGTACCTTTACGGCATCGCTGTCCGAAACTGCCCGCGCCATTGCGGGAGTCAGTTCTCCCAGCATGGAATTCGAGCTTATTATGCCTATTGATCCAATAATCACATCTACCCTTGGAGCATTATATACAATAGCATTTTCTCCGGAAGCTCCTTCATTTGCTCCGGCCTTAAGCATCAGCGACGCAGCCAGGGCATTGGTGCCCAGTGCTATAATGCCCACATCATTTCCAAAGGCGGTTCTGAGTTTCTCCACAATGAGCTTGCCGATTCCCCCGCCCTGCCCGTCAACAACTGCTATTCTCATCTTTTCTCCATTTCTTATACTTCCTGATATATTTTAAATTATTTATCATCAAGGTTTTTTTCTTTTGCCGACCTGCACACAGGGCAATTCTGAAGAGCCAGGGGAATTTCAAGACCGCATTCCTCCATCAGCCTTTCATCGCTCAATATTTGCCTTGTGTCACCGTCTGCCGCTACAGCACCCTTTTTTAAAACAATTGTCCTGGCACACATATCCATTATCATATCAAGGTCATGGCTGGTAATTATCTTAGTGTGGCTGAAGCCGTTGAGAATATTCATTATTTTTCTTCTGGCCCTGGGATCAAGAGATGCCGTAGGCTCATCCATAATCAGAATATCAGGCTTCATGGATATGACTGCCGCTATGGCCGCCAGCCTTTTTTCCCCGCCTGACAGCTTATAGGGGGGCCTGTCCTTCAAATGGGAAATCCCCACCTGTTCCAAAGCCTCCATAACCCTGATGCCTACCTCTTCTTCCTCCAGCTTGTAATTCCTCGGACCAAATGCCACATCGTCATACACCGTAGTCATGAACAACTGGTCGTCCGGTTCCTGGAATACCAGTCCCACACTTCTTCTGATATGGGGCAAAGTCTTTTTATTGACCGGCATGTCTCCTATCCTGACTGTGCCCTGCTGAGGAAACTGTATTCCTGTCAGCACAGACAAAAGCGTTGATTTGCCTGCCCCGTTGGCACCGACAATACCCACAGACTCTCCATGCCCCAGAAGAAAAGTTACTTTGTCCAGGGCCTGATGTCCGTCTGCATATGAAAAACTCACGTCCTTAAGTTCAACCTTGTGATGGCTCATTGTCTTTCCTTTCAACAATAATAATCCAAATCAAGCTGCATTGGAATACCATATACGATGATAATACCGTCTAAAGCTATTTAACACTAAACTAATTCTAATAAATCATCAGGCACTTATCAATATTAATAAAAAATATATTTAGTCCGGCTTAGCAGCAGGCCACAGCTTCCTGTCTTCTCAATATCCCTTCGCAGCCCGTTTCCCGCCGCTTGCCGGGCCATCCCTCCATGCCGCCCTGCATATAAAAAAATCCATGGCAGCCTTATAGTTATTGTGCTATACTATCCCAGGTGAAACATCAAAATTTATAATCTCAAAGTACATGCAGAGGAATATAACTTATGAGCACTCCCATTTTAAATAATGAATGTGTACCCAAACCTGAAATTGCTTCAAATTACAGTGTGGCCATACGGGATTACCGGCTGTCAAAATACAATTCCATAGACATCCTGCGGCTGCTGTGTGCCATAATGGTAGTGGCAATACATACTACACCCTTTACCGAATTTGAAGGCCAGGCGGGCTATTATGCCGCATATGTGTTTCCAAGGCTGGGAGTGCCCTTCTTTTTTGCCGTTTCGGGGTATTTTTACATAAGAAGCCTGCTGCAGGGCAAAAAAATATTTGTTAAATATCTCAAGCGTCTGGCAGCAATTTATGTACTCTGGAGTTTTATTTACTTTCTCGTGGATTTTATCCAGGCAGTCAGATATGACTATTCTCTGGTTCAATTTGCAAAAGGGAGCCTGTTTGATTTCTTTATTACAGGCTCCCATTACCAGCTTTGGTTTTTTCCCACCCTGGTATTTTGTGTTATCACAGTCACAATGTTAAAAAATCATATGAAGCTGCTGTGTGCCATATCAATATTACTCTATCTTGCAGGCTGCCTGGCAGGGGCCTACTACGGGCTGGGCTCCAGCCTTCCGCCGGTAAAAGCCGTTTACGACAGCCCCCATCTGGAACTAATCCGGCGAAATCTATTTATGGGACTTCCCTTTTTCCTTCTGGGCTATTTGCTGTACATTATTTATCCAAAGCTTGAAAAATTAAAGGGCAAAGTATTCATCTTTGCCCTTGGAGCTTCATCAGTGCTTTATATTTCAGAAATTGTTGTAGTGAGAAACCTGAAACTTAATGCCAATATTATAACTTCAGTATTTTTGTATCCGCTTTTGGCGGCAGTCCTGACAGTATGCCTGAGATATCCTCTGCCCAATAGCGGCAGGGCCGCCCGTTTCTGCAAGACCAGCGCCAATTTCATATATTATTCACATCCGCTGTACATGTTCATAGCCGCAAGGCTATTGTCAAGGCTGTTTAACCTCTCGCTTCCGCCTACTCCCGAGTTCCTGCTCACCTGTTCCATAACTCTGTTGAGCTCGTATATCATATTCAGACTGGACAACAGGTATTTAAACAAGCTGGTTCAATAGACCTGAGAGTAAAAGAGGTATGTTGAACCGCCGGGCAGCCGCCATGAACAAAAGCCAGAGGGCAGGGTAAATTATGTCAAGGGTATTTACACCGCTTCCCTCCCCGGAATTATACCTTCCCGTATAGCCCTTAAGTATCATTGACTGGTATATGGTCTGGGCACGGTTATAAGTCCGTATAAGAAGCTGTCCCACCATTGAACCCCAGACTTTTATCCTGACGCCGGACTGCTTTGGAGCCCGCATGTGATAGGCTTTCAAAAGCCTGCCTGCCTCATCCGTCAGCACAAAAATATACCGGTAGGTCAATAGGAATAAAAGCACAAAAACCGTTGGAATTCTGAGCAGGGTTAAAGCCCTTGCTATATTTTCTATACCTGTGGTGGCTACGAGGAGAAACCCTGCGGTTATCATCAGGGTGCTTCTGAGCAGCAGTGAGAAGAAGGTCAGCCAGCCCCCGGAAATTTCGACACCGCCTATTTCCACAATACTTTTGTCAAATACGGGATTCAATATACCGGTTATTATTATGAAAGGCTCCAACAAAACTACTCTTTTAAATATGTTTTTTACAGGTATGTCACATATAATTATAACAACCACGGGGTAGAGTATAAACGGCAGCAGACCGGCAACCTCATACCTGTCAAAGGATGCAAGCACAAAAATATAAACCAGCGTCAAAAGCAGCTTCGCCAGGGGATGAACAGCATTAATGAGGTTTTTTTGCTTGGAAAGCTCGTCTATATGTTTTACTTCCATAACCGAGCTGATTATATCTGCCATTTAAACTCTCCGATTAAAATTATTCCTGTAAAGCCGGTGTGCAAGTTCGTACAGAACTAATTTCCCGGCCTTGTCTTTTGCCTTTTAAACACTCTCACTGCAAAGCCGATGAGCACAATAACCCCCAGGGTTACTGCCGAGCCGGCTATTCCCGAAACCACAGTTCCGGCAGCCTCCCCTCCATTTTCTCCGTCTGACTTGAAACCATAGTCCGGAAGCAGGGCAATCTTTTCCTGAGCCTTTTCAAGAGCGGCATGGATACCGGAATTTCCGGTGAGCTCCTGACCTGTGACCTTGCCTATGGACCATTCCAATCCATCGGGATTGGCTGAGGCAAACAGTGAGACTATACCTCCCAGAGCCAGAGCTGCCGCCACAAAAACTGCAATAACGGTTCCATTTCCTTTTTTACTGACGTTTCCGGCATCTTCGGCTATGATTTCCGGCCTTACCTTCCACACAAATGAAACAACGGCTGCAGTGACGATTCCCTCAACAAGTCCTATGGCCAGATGTATTCCCAGCATAATCCATACAAATTGTGAAAAAGGAAGTTCGGTTTTCCCTGACAACTGGGTCTGCAGAACCACACTGAAAGCACCCAGTTGCAAACCCACTGCGCTGGCAACAATGCTTCCTATGACAATTCTCGTTCTGGACAGTTTGTTTTTGGTTATTAATTTATATATTAGCGGATATGCAATAAAACATGCATAAAAGCCCATATTAATCAGATTACAGCCATAGGCCAGATATCCGCCGTCAGCGAAAAACAATGCCTGTATCAGCAGTATGGCCGCCATTGACAAAAAGCCTCCCGAGGGTCCTAGAAGTACTGCCAGCAGCAGGCCTCCTCCAAGATGACCGCTGGAGCCGGTGCCGGGTATGGTGAAATTTATCATTTGGGCGGCAAAAACAAATGCTGCCATTACCCCCATTAACGGAAGCTTCTTTTCATCCATCTCCCTCACCTTTTTTATTGAAAAAGCTGCAGTTCCAACTGCCGCAGCCAGCATTACCCCTCCAACCTGCGGAGATATAAGCACGTCTCCCATGTGCATAACAATAACTCTCCTTTACATAATAATAGACCCAAAAGGGTTAATTCATAGCCCTTCATGGGTCTAATTAATTTTATGTGAATATCAGATAAAACAAATAAATTAAAGTTTGTTAAAACCTCGGAGACCTTCCTGATCCCATTTTCACTGTTATTTTATAATACATTTTTCCACGTGTCAATAACAGCTATTCAGGCTTTTGTGTCATGACATAAGCTCGCTCTTTTCAAAGATACCCTTGCTGAGGAAGGCAAGCAGTGCACTTGATAAAAGATTTACGCCAAACAGGCTTAAGGCAAGCAGAAGCAAATCCGGAGTGCCGTACAGCACCATGATTACAAGCAGCACAATAAGAGCAGGTATACATGTGGCTATTACAAAAAGCATCCGCATAAAGGTGACAGCCACCGCATTTGCTCCTATTCCTATAATCCTGTAGGTAAAAACCTCTGCAAATATGAACAGGATGGAAAAACTTGCATATATGATTACATATGATAATATCAAAGACGGATGGATTTTAAACGCCAGAGCTCCTATGGTTATGGTAATGCCTCCGCTGATGATGTTCTTCAGCAGGCCGGGCAGCACGGAAAAAATCACCTTCTGGAAGGAGCTTGCCGGTATCAGATACACATAGGGCTTTTTAAAATCCCTGTGCCAGGCATCCCCCATGGACATGGACAAGGCGCCGAAGCTCAGCATTACAAATACAAAGCTGAATTCAAGCCCAAATACCTTTCCAACGACAACATAGATAACACCCAAAAATATTTCCCTCATATTTGCAGTAATACTTACTTTCTTATTCTCCAGCATCTGCCTGGAAAATATGGCGGCAGCACCTTCATAATACCTTACCGAGGACGCCTTGTTCTTCAATTTTGCAACTGAACGGGCATCTGCGCTGCCGTTGGCCTTCACATCCTCAAGCATTTTCTGGAGATTGACCGAATCCTCAAGTGCCTTTTCATAGAAATCCGCCTTCACATTGTACAAGGCAATACTAAAAGCAACATTTGCAAACACCAGCAGGGAGGTTGCCGGAAGGAAGCCTGAAAGCAGGTTTCCAGACAGCAGTGAACTGATTGCCCATTTGGTCCAGCCGAAAAGAGGCACATAGTTATACCACCAATGTGTAAAAAACATCTCTCCGGCACTTTTCACACTGAGTCCGTTAGCCAGCATCATGATAACAAAAGCCAGAACCAGCAAACCGGCAAAGGCAAAAAATACATACTTGGCCTTTTTCTTGAAGCCGGTTTTCTCAGTATCCACAATATATATGTAATAATATGAAAGATAAATACAACCAAACAACAGACTAATAATCAATAAAATAATCAGAAATCTGGAAAATGTCAGGGCAGGGCCTAAAAGATACGGCAGGTAGAAGCTCATGAAAAACCCGGTCAGCGCCGCTCCCGGAGCCGTGGAAATCAAAATATAGGCCAGTACCGTTCTTCTCTCAAAAGGTCCGGTAAACAAATAGGTGGCATCCGCCATTGTCAGGATTCCCGTATCCCTTGACAGAAAGGTATTATAGAGCAGAAGCCCTATCATCAGCACTATTCCCGCCAGTATCATTTCCACATTTGTACCTTGCATCAGAGGTCTCTGGGTTCTGAAAGCCATAAAGATGGTCAGGCCTATGCCGCCCACACCAAGTATGGTAATTACAGAGGACAATACGCTGGAGAAGGCCCGTTTCAATTTGTGGGAATATGCTTTGCCCAGTAAAAACATTATTGCCTGCATTCTTCAGCATCTCCTTCCGTCAGTTCAAAGAACATGGCTTTGAGATCCCTGCCTTCAAGCTGTTCCCTGGTAATGTCACATATGATTTTTCCCTTGTCCATTATATAGGCCCGGTCCCATACCTCGTTGATGGTATCAATTATGTGGGTACTTACCAGAACACTTTTCCCCTGGGACTTGAGCTCTTCGAATATTTTCAGCACTTCGTTTATGGCCTTGGGGTCCAGGCCCACTAAAGGCTCGTCAAACAGAGCCGCCTGGGGATCTATGAGAAGTGCCACTGCTATGCTGAGTTTCTGAGTCATACCTTTTGACATTTCCCGGACATATTTGTCCTTCCTGTCGTATATTTCCAAACGTTCGAATATGTCCTTTATTTTCTGCTTCCAGGTGTCTTCCAGCTTGTAGGCCTTTGCAATGAATTGCGCATGCTCCCATGGGGTAAGGAAATCATACAGTGCAGGTGTTTCCGGAATATAACCGAATATTTTTTTAGCCTCCACTGTTTTATTCCGATGTCCGCAGATGGTGATCTCACCGTCAAAATTCAGCAGGCCGGCTATGCTTTTAATGGTGGTGGATTTTCCGGCGCCGTTGGGCCCCAGCAGTATGGTAATCTCACCCGGCTTGGCAGTTAATGAGATATCATCTACCGCCTTAAATTTTTTATAGGATTTAGTCAGCTTGTTAATCGTTATCATATTTTCCTCCGTACTACATTATTATCATATATTATACTATAAAAGGGCAGTATTTGTTGTACTAGTGGTCTGTAACATCTAAAACGTATATTGCCGGCGTGGGAAATTTTTGCAGGGTAAGGCGGAGGACGAAGGCAATACTGTATGTATTGGCAAGAACGACAACGAAATTCTGCGGGAATTTAACCGGCGGCAATATGTGACTTTTAGGTGTTACAGACCACTAGCTGTTCAGTACCCTGAATATTTCCTCATCGGTGCAGCCGGCATTCCTCATAGGCTCCACTATGTCCTTCCTGAAATCCGGTATATATGCCTTAAGGCAGGCAAACTCACCCGCAAGGGTATACCGGCCCATAGCTGCGGGTATCAATACAGTCTCTCCCTGTCTGATATCCTCTTTGACAGTCCCCGTCCTTATGGTTCCCTGCCCCTGGAGACATATGAGAATGTAAAATTTGCTTCCGTCGGCTTCTTCCGTTATACTTCCGTCAATATCATATCTCTCGCAGGCAAAATACCTGTTGGCCAGAAATATGGTCTTGGTGCAGTCCTTGTTCAGTTGCAGCTTAACACCCGGCGCTTTTGCTTCTTTGCCGCAGATGTTAAAATCCGTTACGCCAAGTGCCTTTTCAATATGCAGGGGACGGCTCTCTCCCTTGCTGTCCACCCTGTTGTAGTCAAAGACCCTGTATGTTATATCAGAGGTCTGCTGTATTTCAGCTATTACTATACCTGGGCCTATTGCGTGAATAAGACCGGCAGGTATGTTTATCACGTCGCCCGGACTGACAGCAATCTCCAGCAGACATTGCTCAAGCCTGTTATTTTCAGCGGCCTGGGCCAATACCTCCCTGGTGACGCCGGGTTTAAGGCCTGCAACTATCCTGGCACCGGGTTGCGCATCCAATATGTACCACATTTCGTTTTTGCCCAGGCCGCCCTCATATACCGCAGCGTACCTGTCGTCCGGGTGCACCTGTACAGAAAGCCTGTCATTTGCATCTATAAATTTCACAAGAAGTGGTATTTCTCCGCAATCGGGCGGAAACTTACTCCCAAGAATATTGCCGGGGTCCTCTTTGATAATCTCAGGCAGGGTTTTTCCCGCCTGTTCTCCATTGGCCGCCACACTTACGCCATTTCTGTGACAGGAAAGCTCCCAGCTTTCTGCAAGTATTCCTTCAGGAAGTTCTCTGGAGAACTTTTCAAAATAGCGGCCGCCCCATATGTAGTCTTTATAAACAGGCTTGAATTTAATCGGATAATACATCGTATAAAAACCTCCAGACTTGATTTCCAGGCTTCCTGGCACTTCAAGCACAAGACAGCCTATATGCAAGAATGCCAGAAGAGTATTCCCTCCCCGGCATCCCTGCTGTGTTAAAGCATTCAATTATAATAATATTCTATTTTTCAGAACGAGACAATATGCATATTCAAAATACCTGTCCGCACAGCCCGGTCTTTTTGAGACTTTCGCCCCTCTATGCACCTGTTTTTTCAGCCTTTGACATTTCAAACAGCTTGCTTATTTTCAGCCTGTCTCCATAGTGCAGTACGGCAAAGGAGTACAATTTGATCGACAAGGTGCCGATAAGCAATATGGTGCCTATAAGAATCAATAGCGATAAACCGATTTCCCAGGTGGGCACATCTGTGGACATAAGTCTTGAAGGCACTGAAAATGGAGAACAGAAGGGTATCAGCGATGCAACTCTTGCAAGAGTGCTGTCAGGTATTGCAAAGGTTCCGTAGGAGAAATAGAAGGCTATGATTGCCAGGAAAGACATTGGCATCATTGCCGACTGGACATCCTCGGCCTTGCTCACCGTTGCTCCCACAACTGCGTTCATCAAGGCATACAGGGTATAGCCCAGTATGAAGTATATAATAATCAGAACCACCGCCATGGGTGTGAAGCCTGAAAACTCAATAGGCATGCCTTCTATGGTAAATTTGTCCGGGAAAACCAGCTTGTAGGTAACAGCTCCCACCGTAATGAGAATAGCCAGTTGCAGAAGTCCAAGCAAGCCCATTCCCGCCGTTTTCCCCAGTATTATCCTGGACGGCTTTACAGAGGTAACGAGAATTTCCATGACACGGGAGGTCTTTTCAGAGGCCACCGACATTGACACACCATAGCCGTAAAAATACACTGCAAAGAAAAGTATCAGCACGATAACTATACTTGAAATGTAGCCTCCCAGCTTGCTTTTGCCCAAGGCGTTGACATTCATGTCCAGTTCGCCCAGTGCCTTTTCAATGGTATCTCCGGGTACATTTGCAGTCTTCAGAAGATTTTCCGCATAAATATTTTTGAACACCTTGTTTATTGTATCGGGATTTGGACCTTCCATGTACTGCTGCGTAAAATAGTCCAGCTTCAGTATATTGTTGTCCTCCCGGACAACTACCAAATAGTCCTTGCCCTCCTTGCGGATGGCTTCCTTCACATTTTCAGCACTGCCTTCCTCCAAGGGCTTGACCTGATACAGCGGGAACTGCTTTTGAAGCACCTCCAGCTTGTCAGAGTACTGGCTGCTTTTATCCAGAATGTAAAGCACACCTTTTGTTTTTTTGGTTTGGGTCTGAGAACCGCCCCCGGAAGTACTGACCGCAGCATCATTGTTCCTGCTGCTGGTTATAATCGCGGGAACCACCATTGCCCCTACTATGATAATCAGTATAACCACGGTAGATATTATAAAGGATTTCTTTCTTAAATTTTCTGAAAAGGTATGTTTAAAAACCTCTAAAAAATCTCTCATTTCGCTTCCCCCATCTTTTCAATGAATATTTCATGCAGTGAAGGCTCTCTTATTTCAAACTTGTCAAGGGAAAGCCTCCTGCTCAATATCTTTTCCAGCAGTTTGTACGCCTGCTCTTCACTTTTTATTTTAAATTCAAAGCCTGTGGCACTTTGATTGTAGGTTGCCATATCCTCTTCTGCCGCAAGTTCTGCAATATTTCCGTCACAATTTATGATAAGATTGTTTCTTCCATACCCGCGCTTGATTTCCTTCAGATTTCCCTTCAGCACCGTCACACCGTTTTTCAGCAGGACTATGTCCTTGCAGAATTCTTCAACCGTGGCCATCTGATGGCTTGACATGATTATTATCTTGTTTCTTTTGATAAGCTCATAAATTACCCCTTTGAAAAGATCTGTGTTGACCGGGTCAAGGCCGCTGAAGGGCTCGTCCATGAAAATCAGCTCAGGGTCATGTATTATGGAGGCAATAAATTGGATTTTTTGCTGGTTGCCCTTTGAAAGCTTCTCTGCAGGCATGTTTATATACTGTGTGGCCTCCAGCCTTTCCAACCAGTTTTCAATGTCCTTTTTGGCCTTCTGTGAACTGACTCCCCTGAGCTTTGCGAAGTACAGGAGCTGCTCGGATACCTTGACCTTGGGATAAAGGCCTCTCTCCTCCGGAAGATACCCGAAACTTTTTATCTGCCCGGTTACCGGTTTGTTGTCCCACTTGATAGTACCGCTGTCCTTTTTTACAATATTCAGTATCATCCTGATGGTGGTGGTCTTTCCCGCACCGTTTGTGCCCAGCAAACCAAAAACTCCAGGTTCTCTGGCCTCAAAACTGATATTGTCCACTACCTGCTTTTCTCCAAATTTTTTGGAGACATTTTCAACTATTAAACTCAAATATCTCACCTCTTAATAATTTTTTATATTTTTTTATATATTTTATATGTTTTTATATACTTATGGTGCCTGCTGTCAGTTCTGCCGACTTCTTGATTCCCAAACATTTCCACATTGCCCTGTCAGTTCTTTTTTCCCGTAAACTTCCTGATTTGCAGTGTCAGGCTGGTAATAATGAAGGAAAATAAAGCAATAGCTGCCGCCCCCAGGATGCATGTGGTGGCTATGGAGCTTCCGTTGGGATCTTTGTAAGTACTGTAAATCAGATTTCCCAGGGAAGCCAGTTCAATTCCAAGGAGTATCAGGCATATGGAGAGCAGGGATTTGTTTCGCGCAATAAGTGCTTCAAAATCCGTATACAGTTCCGGTCTGTCCTCCTCATATTGTTTTCTCAGTATGTACCAGCCCATGCCTACCTGATAAAGCTTCCAGCCGTCGTCACTGATTATGGTCAGATAATCAGGGGTAAGTTTATTCTGATAATCTATACAATACCTGGCTTTACCGGGCTGGCACTTCTCAAAGTAGAAAAAAACACCTTTGAACCTTGTTTCCACCAGTTTGAGGCCTGCCGCCTCCATTTGTTCAAGCCAGTTTTCAATTTTTTCATACTCCCAGGCCCACCACCATCTAAATATCCTGATCATAGTCAACGTCCTCCAATATAATATGCCCATTCCGGTGCAGCTCATCTATTCTCTCAAGCTCCTGCCCCAGCAGCCACAGTCCGTCTTCTGTAAGTTTGTACAGCTTACGTCTGTCTTCCTCCCCGGCAGTCTCAATCAGGCTGTCCTTTTCAAATCTGGTCAAAGTTCCATATATGGTGCCTGCACCAAGATTTATACGCTCATGTGTAATTTCTTTGACATAGAGAATAATACCATAGCCGTGTCTGGGCTTCATAAGTGAAAGCAATATATAATATGCCGATTCTGTCATAGGCATATAAGACTTTTTTAGTTTTTCCCGCATATTTATCTCCTCTGACAGGCCAATTGTTTTTAACCCCTGGTATCACCGGTGTTCGCACGGTTAATATATCGTGCCGTGATATATCATGAATGAATTATATCACGGCGCGATATATCATGTCAAGATATATCTGCTAATAATTTAACCTGTAGTGCAAGTTAAGAAAGTCTTTAGCAGACAAGTTTGCAAATCCCGGAAGGACAACTTTAAAGAAATTCGCAGCATGATTAAAAGCTTAAGGCACAGTCCGGACTTATTGTTCCTTGAGACACCAGCGCAGGCATTCAACCAGCAAATCCAGCATTATCTCATTTTCCATTCCTTCGCTCCTGTGGGTAGGCGTCAGGCAGCATACCCTTCCCCGTCCATATTCATGGGCCCAACCTGCTACAGATTTACCCTCTGCGGATTCCGCAGCAAGAAAAACACTGTTCTCAAGCGGATTGACATTTACGAGGTAATGTTCATCCATAACTGTAAAGCTGCTTGCAGGGGCTATCCCTGTATTGCTGTCCGCAGCGGAGTATCTTACCTCCCTTTCAATGGGGTGGGATAAGAAATATCCCCGGAGCATGTCATTGAACCGCTGGTTCTTTTCATAGCTTACAATACCGGAGTGCCAGGCAAATATGCTGCCGCCGCCACTTACATATTGAGTTATCTGTTCTTCAAGTTCAGGAGTCATCCAGTAAGCTATGTTCTCATCGTCCGGATTTATACGGTTTTCCTTATAAAGCACTATCAGGTCAATCTCCGGTGTAAGCCGGGCTTTCAAATCCTCCACACCTGTATCTGCCAATTCCGCTTGGATACCAAAATTTTTCTCCAGCTTTCCAACTGTCTCCTGCATTGCTGTCAAGGCTAAATCATGGCTGTGATAGAAATCTCCCAATACTGCCAGTATTTTTTTCTTCATAAACAGTCCTCCATTTCCATGTACGAAAAGTGTCCATTGCATACCGTAAAATTTAATGTTATTTTATGAATAATATTATGTCAAGATTATGATATGTTGAAAGGAGTAAAATTATGGAGGAGTTGGACAGCAACACTGAATTTTGTGGGAAAACCGTAATTGTCACCGGGGGAGGACAGGGAATCGGCCGGGCTGTGGCAAGAGCTTTTGCCGCAGAAGGTGCCCGGGTGGTAATCGCAGATATAGACGAAGAGGCAGGCTGTGAGAACGAAAAACATATCAGGGCTTCAGGATATGAGGCACTGTATATCCGTAGGATGTATCGGATGCCGCCTCTGTCAGGGCCATGACGGAACAAGCAGCCGGCAGATACCAGTCAATTCATATACTTGTAAACAATGCAGCCGTTTCAGGCTTCGGAAATATTTTCGAGCTTTCTGTGGAGGAGTGGGATAAGGCCATAGCGGTGAACCTTTCAGGCATGTATTACTGTGCAAAGTTTTGCGCCCCATATATGCGGGATCAGCAATACGGAAACATAATAAATATAGCCTCCACCAGAGCCTTCATGTCAGAGCCTGACACAGAGCCCTACTCCGCATCAAAGGGAGGCATATTTGCATTGACACACGCATTGTCCATATCTTTGGGCCAGCATGGTATCAGAGTCAATTCCATCAGTCCCGGCTGGATAGATGTGTCCTCCTGGCAAAAAAGCTCAAAAGCCAAGCAGGATATTCTTTCGGAAGCAGATCACAAGCAGCACCCTGCTGGGAGAGTAGGGCTTCCCGGGGATATAGCCCAGGCCTGCCTGTTTCTGGCCTCCCATAAGGCAGGTTTTATTACAGGAGAAAACCTGACGGTGGACGGAGGCATGACCAGGAAAATGATTTACGACTGAGTCAGCCTTCCACCCGGAATAAGCTGTCTTTTGACTGTAGCGCGGCCTTGTAATACTTTTTGGGCGGACTGCCATACAGCTTGGAAAACGCCCTCACAAAGCTGGAATAATCATTAAACCCGCACTTGACAGACACTTCTGAGGGAGGCATACCGGTCCTGATTAATTCCGCTCCCTTTTGAAGCCTTTTGCTGTTTACATAGCTGTGAATGGAGTAGCCGGTGTTGTCCTTGAACTTGTGCATAAGGTAGTACTTATTCATGAAAAACAACCCGGCAAGTGTATTTATGCTCAAATCTCCGTCAAGGTTTTTATTTATATGCCGGATAACCTTCTGTATTTGCTCATCATACTCCACCTCTATGCTTTCGGTATGTTTTTCAGGCTTTTGCTGAAGCCTGTTTACATAGACCATAAACTGGACAAACAGGGCGTTTCCCATTACAACAGACCCGAAAAGCCTGTTTTTTATCTCGGTCTCTATTCTGGTAAGTATTGATTTTACCGAATTCAGCGAACTCTCTCCAAGCCTGACCAGATGTTTGTTTTCCCGCGCAATATTAAAGCAGGTCAATAAATCATTTTCGGCATTGCCGTGTTCCTCAAGAAAGGTATTGTTTATCCATATGACTATTCGTTCATACTCTTCCTCCGAACCGATTATGGGCCTGTGCACCTGGTTCTGGGGTACGAACAGTACATCCCAGGGCCTTAGCCGGTATGCTTTGCCCTCAATGTTGTAAATTACGTCTCCATCAATAAATATTATTATTTTATTGAAATCATGGTAGTGATGTTCAAACTGCAAGTTTTGTTTATCTCTCAGATGAAAAAATTTAAAATCCTTGTACAGGTATCCCCGTTTGATTCCCTCTTCCATTTCGCCCTCCATTTAATGTCTGACACAACCAGGCAGGTTAACATGAATTAACCCTTACGCGTTTAAGCTTCTTTAATTCTATTATATGTCCAAGAAAAAATAAATGGTAAAAAAACAGCTTTTGCAAATTTTAAGACATAATATGCAATAAACTTTGCGAAAGTTTAGAATATAATGATTATGTAAAGTAATTATTCAGGAGGCAGACATGAAAATCATAACAAGAAATAACGCTCAGTTCTTTTTACTATTAAACGCAATTTTTTGGGGCTCCTCATACATATGGTCTAAAATGCTGCTTAACTTTCTGCCGGCATTCTCAATACTTTTTATCTGTGCTGCTCTGGGGTTGGCTGCAACCTTTCTGCTTTTCAGAAGGCAGCTGGGTAATTTCAGCAGAAAAATCATCCTCATAAGCACCTTGATTTCTTTTGTGTCGGTTATCAGCAATACCTTCTGCATGCTGGCCCTTAAAAGGACCTCCGGTTCAAATACTGCCTTTATAGTCCAGTTGTCCATAGTGATAACCCCTGTAATAATGGCCATACTTGAAAAAAAGCGTCCCTCCTTGAGAACCGTGCTGCTTGCTCTTTCCGCACTGCTGGGCATTTACCTCATTACCTGTGCGGGGAAGGGCTTCAATATAAATTTGGGGGATATTTTCGCCCTCTGCAACGCCGTATTTTTTTCCCTGTTTATAGCCTTGCAGAATAAATTCTCCCAGGTGGTAAACCCCGTTCAATTTACATTTATACAGCACCTGACCAACCTTGGTGCATTTTTTGTGCTGTCACTGATTTTCGAATCGGGAGGCATAGTCTATTCCAACATGCTGAGCCCTGTGTTTGTACTGCTTATCTGCTTGAATGCCATGGTTACAATATTCACCGCACTTTTCCAGAGTTCAGCCATCAAATATGTCCGGCCTGAAAGCGCAACTGTGCTTTATGCCTTTGAACCGGTTACTACCGCCATATTGGGAGCAACACTTCTGGGAGAACATTTTTCGGGCATAGCCTCAGTTGCAGGCTGCATATTGATATTTTTGACCGTAATAGTTTCTTCAGTCAGGCTCTCCAGGTTCAGTTCCAGAAGGTTAAGGCTCAATACCTCCTCGAATATCAAGGGCCTGTAATTATTAACATTTTTATACAAGGCACATAATATAAAATATAGATTATATTTATTGGAGGCTGCGTGGGTACTGACGGCAATAAAGACTTTTTTTCTCTTAGTCCCATTGAATATACCAGCCTGGCCTTTGCTATCTCCCTGCTTCTGGCAGAAAATCTGGACAAAACACAAAGAGGGACACTGGGTAACTTTTTTACAGCTATTGGGATCAATTTGATAAATCTGACACCCGACCAGTGGCAGATATGACTGCTGCACTGGCTAAGTGGTCTGTAACATCTGAAGCTTATATTGCCAGGCGAGGAAAATTTTTTGAAATGAAAATGTCAAAAACATATGAGAGCTAAAAAAGCACGTATAATACACAACGTAGCATACGTGCCTTTTTATGCAGGTTATTGAGACTATTCCTTATCGCTCTTGTGTTTACTCTTGAGCTTAAAATGAGAGAACTCCTTACCGTCCCAGCTTTCAAGCTGTTTGTTGAAATCAGCCTGCAGCTTTTCCCCCTCTTCCTTGGTAAGCTTTCCTTCCAGAATCTTCTTTTCCAGACTGGAGTTGAAATTTTTTGAGAGCCGCTGCTTTTTCTCAGGTAGTGGAAGACTGTTGAACTCATTTATTTGTTTAATGCGTTCATCAATTTTTTTTGTTAATTCGTCAGCCTTTTCCTTGGTTATCTTGCCTTCCTTTAAATCCTTTCCGATATTTTCCTTTTTCTCCTCAAGCTTTTTCAAGGGATCTTTGTGGTGCTTGTGGTGCTTGTGGCACTTACCCTTTTCAGCTTTTCCCTCATTGCTTTTGCTATTGCTTTTCGGAGCACTGCTGTTTGGGTTGTTGCTATTGGGCGTATTGCCGTTCTGAATGTTGCCATTGGGAGTGTTGCTTTTCGGATTACTCCCGTTGGGGTTTCCACCGTTCTGGATGTTGCCATTGGGAGTGTTGCTTTTCGGATCACTCCCGCTGGGGTTTCCACCATTCTGGATATTTCCGTTTGGAGTGTTCCCGTTCTGAATATTGCTGTTTGGTTCAGGTCCTGCCTGGGGCAATGCAAATGCATTCAAGGACATTATTGAAATTATAAAAGCGATAGTAACAAGGATTTGAAGTTTTTTCAATACTATCACCTCCTTTCAACAATATCATTCTCATCTATTGTGTAAATATTGTGTACAATTTGTAAATTTCGTTTTCCAATTTCAACCTTATAGCAAATCGCATTCAAACCAGAAAAGCACACCGCCGGGCTTGTTTTTTACTCCATAACCATTGCCATGAGCCTTTTGTATGGCTTTTACAATGGAAAGGCCCAGTCCTGTGCCGCCATATGCTCTTGTTCTGGCCTTATCCACCTTGTAAAAGCTCAGCCAGATGTTTTCCAGCGCTTCTTCCGGTATGTTTTCCCCTGAATTGAAGACCTCCACCCGGACCTTCCTGCCTGCAACTCTTGTGCTTATGGCAATCACGCCGCCTTCTTCCAGGTGATTCAGGCCGTTGCTTACATAATTCATAAGCACCTGCTCAGTAAGATAATAGTCGGCATTTATCCTTATGCTGTCGTTTCCGCCCGTATCAAAGGTTACTTCCGCTCCTTTTTCAGCAAGCAGAAGGGAATTTTTTTTCAATAAGTTCCTTATCAGCTCGCATATGCAGAACTCTTCCCTGTCCAGCACCACATCATTAAACTCCAGCTCGGACAGTTCAAGGAGCTTTCTTACCATATTGTTCATTTTATTTGCTTCGTCAATAATAACTTCACAATAATAGTTCTTGTTCTCCTCGTCATCATTCACGTTCAGCTTAAGCCCCTCGGCATACCCCTGGACCAGGGCAATTGGAGTCTTAAGCTCATGGGAGATATTGCTTATAAAGCCCTTCCTCATTTCATCAATCTGTCTTTCCTTTTCAATATCCTGCATCAATTTATAGTTGGCGGCTTTAAGCTCCCCAATAGAACATTCCAATTGATTTGAAAGTGAATTTATACTCTCTCCCAGGGTTCCGATTTCATCATTTCTTTTTTCATCATATTTTTCCTCAAAATCCAATACTGCCATTTTTTTAGCTATTCCGTTCAACTTTACTATGGGCTTTGTGAGTCTGAGGGACAAAAGATATATGATGATACCGCCCACGATAATCATGAAAATACCTGTAAAAATATAAAACCTTACCGCTATCTTGGCACTTTCCTGAATGGCGGCAACGGGTGTTCCCAGGTAAACGTACACCTCATCGTCTATCTTTCCATACAGCGAAACAAAGCTGGACTCCATTCTCATATCAAAGCGTTTCTCTATAAACGGCTTGTCCACAGTTACCTTTTTAAATTTTGCCTCAATATTCTTCCAGTCCATTACAGGGTCCTTGGTATTAATCCTGAAATTACGCACTCCAAGGCCGATAGCTCTCTGTCTGGATTGGTACAATACGTTGAAATGCTGGTCAAAGAATATGATTCCCATTCCTCTGAGGTTTTCTATTTTCTCCACATACAGCATAATGTTATCAGGGTCGTCGCTGTATGCATCGCGAATGGTATTGAAAGTCTGCTGCATTGCATCTTCCTTTTTGCTGTAGTAATATTTTTCCAGCAAAGTACTGCTTAGAATTATTGAAAGCAATACAAAAAATACTATCATGCCGAAAAAGGCAGCAAACAACTGGGTTTTTAATGATATTTTCATTTATCTACCTCAAACTTATAGCCCAGGCCTCTTATAGTCTGTATGTAATCACCCTTTTTGCCCAGCTTCAGCCTCAACTTCTTTATATGCGTATCTACAGTCCTGGCATCCCCGAAATACTCATAATCCCAAACGGAGTTCAGTATTTTGTCCCTGGATAAGGCTATTCCCACATTATCACACAAATATACCAGCAGTTCGAATTCCTTGGGGGTCAGCTCCACTTCTTGTCCGTCGGAAAACACAGTATGGGCAGACTGGTCTATCTGCAGGCCGTTATAGACCCTTTTCTCATTTGTTGCCACATTGTATCTCTTAAGAAGCGCCTGAACCCTTGCTATAAGGATCATTGGACTGAAGGGCTTCGTAATGTATTCATCCGCCCCAAGGCCAAATCCGAACAGCTCATCGGCCTCTGTGCTTTTTGCCGTAAGCATGATGACCGGAAGACCCGAATGGAGCCGGATGTGTCTCAACACCTCCCAGCCGTCCACTCCCGGCATCATGACATCCAATATTATCAAGGACATTGTATCGCCCACAGTATTGAATAGCTCAATGGCCTGTTTTCCATCCCCCGCCTCTACCACGCTATAGCCCTGCCTTTTCAAAAAATCCGAAACCAGCCTTCTCATTCTCTCTTCATCATCAGCAATCAATATTTTTATCACCAGTACAGCCCCCTTCAAGTAATTGACTTTATGATTGTCAATGTAATGCTGCTTAAATTATACTAACTATTTGTGAACATTAAGTGAACTTTTTTGTACCATTATTCTGACCTGTATTGTGACACTGCCGCTTCACCACAAACATAAAACAAACCGGTTCGGCAGCCTGTGAAAAGGCTGCCAAACCGGTTGTGTCCCTGTGGCAAACAAATTTGTACATTACTTTTGTACATTATTTGGCGGCTGAGGTTTTTTTCTCTTTTATGTAGGTTATTATACCTGGTAGAATGGATATGAATATGATTGCTATTATTACAAGACTGAAATTATTTTCTACTATGGGCATGTTTCCGAAGAAGAAGCCTCCGAAGGAAAACAAGGCCACCCAGGTCATGCCTCCGATTACGTTGTAGCTGATAAACTTAGGATAGCTCATAGAGCCCATCCCGGCTACAAAAGGAGCAAAGGTGCGTATGATAGGAATAAATCTTGCTATGATTATTGTTTTTCCCCCGTGTTTTTCATAAAAATTATGGGTCTTGATAAGGTATTCCTTTTTGAGAAATTTTACATTGTCCTTTTTGAAAACTACAGGTCCCAGGAATTTGCCTATGTGATAGTTGCAGGTATCTCCCAGTATGGCGGCTGCCATAAGTACTGCTATAATTACGGGAAAATTCAGATCTCCGCTGGCGGCAAGCGCTCCTATGACAAATATCATGGAATCTCCGGGCAGAAACGGAGTTATAACCAGTCCGGTTTCACAAAAAACCACCAGGAATAAGATGAGATAGGTCCATACACCAAAGTCATTTGCCAGTTGGGTCAGATTCTTGTCCAGGTGCATCACAAAGTCAATAAATTGCACTATAATATTCATATTCAGCCTCTTTTTTGTATTTTTATTGCACTGCTATGCATATGCGGATTTTAGTACCTGATAAATTTGCCAGGGTCTATTGTATCAGGTAATCATTTCTTATATACATACAATTTAACCTAAAAGTCTGAATATGTACACACTTTCATTGCAATTTTAATAATTTCCCGGCTATAAGAAAGGCCATTGGAAAAGAGCTTACATAAAGCTGCAGCATTTGTTAAAGTGCATTTCAAGTAAGCTCCCTGTGTGATTTCATGGGCTATTAAGCTTTCTGCCGGATGCAAAGTCAATATTTACACTCATTGTTGTGAATTAACAAGTTATATAATGTCGCATGTCTTATTTCATCAGTTATGATTTCAGTGAGAGTATTTATATGGCTTCTTTCCTTCATGGCAAACAGAATTTTGCGATATTTTTTAACGGCATTCTGTTCACCCATCAGTGCCTTTATGAGACCGTCACAATATGAATCGGGCTTATCAAAGGAAACATGCTTGTCTGGCCCTATTATTTTCCCGGTATGTTCATAGTACAACTGTCTGAATAATTTTGCATGTTTTATTTCATCGTCCCTGATACCCTTTATTATTTCCTTGTCTTTCCTTGATGGTGCATTGTTCATAAGGAACTCGTAAAACATCCTGTCCTCGGCTTCACCCTCAACGGCCTCTTTTATGAGGTTCAGTGCTTCCGAAAGAGTCACCTGTATATCTGCGTCATCATGCAGGTTTTGGCCTTTTTCCTGCTTCCCGGTCATATGTCCTGCCATAGCATTGGAGTTATCCATCTGCTGACCCATTGTGTTTGCGTTGTTCACCTGCTGACCCATTGTGTTTGCATTGCCCATCTGCTGGCCCATTACATTTGCGTTGCTCATCTGCTGGCCCATTGTGTTTGCGTTGCTCATCTGCTGGCCCATTGTGTTTGCGTTGCTCATCTGCTGGCCCATTGTGTTTGCGTTGCTCATCTGCTGGCCCATTACATTTGCGTTGCTCATCTGCTGGCCCATTGTGTTTGCGTTGCTCATCTGCTGGCCCATTACATTTGCGTTGCTCATCTGCTGGCCCATTGTGTTTGCGTTGCTCATCTGCTGGCCCATTGTGTTTGCGTTGCTCATCTGCTGGCCTGCTGTGTTGGATTTATGATAGTCCTTTTGTTTATTCTTCATGGAAACCATAAACATTGAATCATCCTTAGGAGCAAGAACAGTGGGCAAAGTCATCTGCGCGGGCATTTCCTTGGAAGCAGGCATCGACATATTTGCTGTTCCCGCGTTTGACACTCCCTGCTGGTTGGGCTTCTGCTGGCTTGCAGGCATGGTCATGTTGGGCATTCCTGTATTTGCCATTCCCGCATTCGCTGTCCCGGCATTTGACACTCCCTGCTGGTTGGGCTTCTGCTGGGCGGCAGGCATGGTCATGTTGGGCATTCCTGTATTTGCCATTCCCGTATTTGCTGTTCCCGCATTTGACATGCCCTGCTGGTTGGGCTTCTGCTGGCTTGCAGGCATGGTCATGTTGGGCTTTCCCGTATTTGCCATTCCCGCATTCGATGTTCCCGCATTTGACACTCCCTGCTGGTTGGGCTTCTGCTGGCTTGCAGGCATGGTCATGTTGGGCATTCCTGTATTTGCCATTCCCGCATTTGCTGTCCCCGAGTTTGACACTCCCTGCTGGTTGGGCTTCTGCTGGGCTGCGGGCATGGTCATGTTGGGCTTTCCCGTATTTGCCATTCCCGTATTCGCTGTTCCCGCATTTGACACTCCCTGCTGGTTGGGCTTCTGCTGGGCTGCGGGCATGGTCATGTTGGGCTTTCCCGTATTTGCCATTCCCGTATTCGATGTTCCCGCATTTGACACTCCCTGCTGGTTGGGCTTCTGCTGGGCTGCGGGCATGGTCATGTTAGGCTTTCCCGTATTTGCCTTTCCCGTATTTGCCACTCCTGCATTCGCTGTTCCCGCGTTTGACACTCCCTGCTGGTTGGGCTTCTGCTGGCTTGCGGGCATGGTCATATTGGGCTTTCCCGTATTTGCCATTCCCGCATTCGCTGTTCCCGCATTTGACACTCCCTGCTGGCTGGGCTTCTGCTGGCTTGCGGGCATGGTCATGTTGGGCTTTCCCGTATTTGCCATTCCTGTATTCGCTGTTCCCGCGTTTGACACTCCCTGCTGGCTGGGCTTCTGCTGGCTTGCGGGCATGACATTATTCGGTTTTGACTGCTGAGCAGGAGCTATTTGCTGTGGTGCTTCCGGCTTGGGTTTTTCCATATTTTGCTGTTCAGGCTGAACCTTTGGTTTATTATTAAAAAACGGCCATTTTTGCACTTGAAAATGCCTCCTCTGATTAACATAATATTATAATACATACTATGTGGGTATGAGGATAAAGTTACAGGTCAAGGGCACCACTTTTACAATTTTGTTTATATGCCAACTGAAACCTGATTGGCTCGACTGTCCTTCAATCAGGCTTCTTCTTTATCACCTCAAAGACCAGCTCATGTGTCCCGAACTTTTCAGATATAAACCTGACTACGCCTTTTCCGGACCTTCCCATAGTCCTGATCCATAACGCTCTGGCTCCTCCTATGAGTGCTATGGTCTTCGGGCCGATAACTTCAACAGGTCCTTCTGTTTTAATGTTGACAGCATCGCTGGCATAGTTCAGCAAATTGCCGTTCTGATCCAGTGCCTTCAATACTATTCTTGCAGCATCATAGGTATCGGCTTCCTTTAATACGAACGTATCCGGCAAAACTTCAAGCCGTGCACTTTCCAAGGTGGATTTAACCACACTTTTAACCAATTTGCCATCCTTGTAGCCTTCAAATCTGAAATTTATACGTTTGCCGCCCCAATTGCTTACATAAGTGCCAAACAGTCTTATGCCGTCATCCATGGACAGCTTGTATTTCAGCATCAGCCTTGCCATTGCAAGCTTTGAACCAAGGGGCAGATTCATTCCATACTTGGAGGCGGCCTGCAGGACATTTTTCATTCTAAGTGAATCCTTTCCCGGTATATTTTCATACTTTGCAAGGAGATCTCCAATGAAATCATCAATTTTAACCGGGGGATGCTTCAGATTTGGAAATTGCCTGCGGTCAGGATAAAAGGTCTTGATGAACTCATTATCCTTGTATAGCTTTATACAGTCACAGTTTGTAAAAGCATATACCGTTCCCATATTTCCACCTGAATGCTCTCCGATATCCATAGACGAGGAAAGCTCCAGCACCGGTGTACGGTCCTGCTGAGACGAGTATACCGCCCAAGCCAGTTTTGGTATCCTGAACATATCACTGACACCGTGATAGCAGATTCTGTCCCCGCTGCCGAAATCCTTATGCGTGTTATAATCAAACATACACCAGCCTATAGCACCACTTATCCTGTCACTCCCCAGCATGGCGTCCAGCACACGCATATGCCTCAAGGCGTGCTCCAGTCTCCTGGCCTCATTGTCAAAACGCTTTGTGGGAAACATATGCCCGTTGTGCTCGGTAACAAGATAGGGGGCATTTGATTTCGTAACCCTTGAGGGCAGCTCCAGCGCGGCATTAGAGCCATTATGCAAAAAGTCGTTGTAGGTATACACGTCCTCCAGTAGTAGGCTGTCCTTAAAATTCCTGACACCTCCCGTCTGGCGCGTATTATCCAGTTCATGGGCTATCCGGTTTGTGTTCATGTAGAATTCATTGCAGTCGGCGGATTCGTTGATTCTCACACCCCATAATACAATGCTGGGATGGTTTCTGTCCCTGAGTATCATGGACCTTACATTCCCATAAGACAATTCCTTCCACTTTTCATTGCCGATGTGCTGCCAGCCTGGTATTTCTTCAAACACCAACAGCCCGATTTCATCGCACCTGTCGAGGAAATGCCTGGATTGAGGGTAGTGGGAGGTTCTCACCATATTAACTCCCAACTCGAATTTCAGCAGATCGGCATCCTTCTTCTGTGCCGATTCAGGCATTGCATAGCCGGCATATGGATAGGACTGGTGCCGGTTCAAGCCCACCAGCTTTATCTTTTTCCCGTTGAGGTAGAACCCGTCGGCTTTAAATTCCGCATGCCGGAAGCCCACTTTTGCCAGACTGCTGTCCACAACCTCCCCGCCCTCCTTTAATAAAACCTCCAGAGTGTATAAAACCGGGTTTTCAAGCTCCCACAGCAGGATATCTGAAAGCCTGTGCCTGATGCAGGTTTTAGCCGAATCCCCCGCAGCATGTATGAATTTGCTTACCAGCCGGCTTTTATGGTCCAGCAGCCGGAGCTCAAGAGTCATTCCTCTGCAAGGCTGTGAAAGTTCTATGTCAATATCCAGCGTTTTTGCGGCAGACAGCACCTCCGGAGTTTTTACAAATATGTCCCTGATATGTTTTTTATCCCTGGCCTCAAGCCATACTTCACGGTAAATCCCTCCATAGGCAAGGTAATCCATAACCTTTCCGAAGGGCGGAATTTCCTCCCTTTCCGTTGAGTCACAAACGACTGCAAAAAGGTTTTCCTGTCCAAAAACAACCTTATCGGATATGTCTGTCTCAAAAGGTGTATAACCACCTGAGTGTTCGGAAACAAATCTGCCATTAATATACAGTTGTGCATAGGACGAGATTCCTTCAAACTTCAGGATCAGTGATTTTCCGCTCACTTGCCCCGGCACTTCAACAGCTTTTCTGTAGCAGGATACAAACTGGTACTCTTTTTCATCAAAATTGTTATAGTCCAGCAGCAGGTTTGCATGTGGAATATCTACCAATTGGAATCCCCCATCATTATATGCCTTATCAAGATATTTCTCATTGAAATCCCTTTTGTATTGCCAGTGGTAATTAAGGTTTATTTTTTGCATAAGGCCATCCCTCTGTGAGCATAAATGATCCTATTTTATTATATATGTATGATAGGTCCAATAGTGACTTGTTGTGCCAGTACAACATTCGGTAAATCCTGGTACATAATTTGGGTATATTTTTTGAACTACATCGTTGTCGCCGATTGAAATAAAGCAATTATTCCGCACTCCTCCGCCTTGTATTTCCAAAAAATCTTCTCCAAATTTATGCACCCTATTTACTGAATGTTGTACTAGTTAAAAATGAGGCAAACAGGCAAAAGCTTTTAAGCATACTGCGCATTTCTTTAAAGTCGTCCTCGCGTAAGCAAACATGTCACTTAAAGACTTTATTAATTAGCACAACAAGTTAATTTATGACCATTATGTTGACAGAAAATATGCAGTATAAGAATAAATTACCCTAAATATGAAATAACTAAAATTACATTCTAAAAAAAATCATATATATGGAGGTAGTTATGGGCAAAAAAGATGCACAGCTTGACGGAAGCCACAACAGACGTTTGACAGCTTTCAGACCCACAGACAACGAAGGCACCGCTGCATGGACCATGGAAAAGACCAAACAGAAGCACACCGATGTGGTCATACCTGACGAGGAGGGTGTTTCAGAAGCCAAAAATTGGGTAGATAACGGAAGTAGACTTTAAGTAAAATATTTATACAGGGGTGACTTTTTATGTCAAAAATCAAGATGACGGTGGACGGAAACACTGCTGCAGCCTATGTGGCATATGCATATACCGACGTAGCTGCAATCTATCCCATCACTCCATCGTCCAATATGGCAGAGTCGGTTGACGAATGGTCTGCCAAGGGCAGGAAAAATATTTTCGGGCAAAATGTCCGTGTTGTAGAAATGCAATCTGAGGCAGGTGCGGCCGGAACACTTCACGGTTCACTGCAGGCCGGTGCTCTTACAACAACCTTTACGGCTTCCCAGGGACTGTTATTAATGATACCCAATATGTACAAGGTTGCAGGTGAATTGCTGCCTGCGGTATTTCATGTAAGTGCCAGGGCCATAGCAACCCAGGCCTTGTCCATATTCGGAGACCATCAGGATGTTATGGCCGCCAGGCAAACCGGCGTTGTAATGCTGGCCTCGGGCTCAGTACAGGAAATTATGGACCTGGCCCCCGTGGCGCACCTGGCCGCAATAAAAGGAAGACTTCCCTTCCTGCATTTTTTTGACGGGTTCAGAACCTCTCATGAAATTCAGAAGGTGGAGGCACTGGAATATGCAGATCTTGCCGGCCTTGTAGATTACGAGGCTGTAAGACAATTCAGGAACAGGGCCTTATCCCCCAATCATCCGGTAACAAGAGGAACCGCCCAAAATCCTGATGTCTACTTCCAGAACCGGGAGGCATCAAACCCTTACTATGATAACATTGCCCATGTGGTTGAAGAATATATGCAAAAGGTCGGTGAGCTTACCGGCAGGAGCTATGGCCTTTTTGATTACTACGGTGCGCCTGACGCTGAGAATATAATAATTGCCATGGGCTCAATTACTGATGTCATAGAGGAAACCATCGATTATCTCAACAACAGCGGAGAAAAATACGGCCTTGTGAAGGTTCACCTGTTCAGACCCTTTTCAGTCAAGCACTTGCTGGAGGCCATTCCCAAAAGCGTCAAAAAGATAGCTGTTCTGGATAGGACCAAAGAACCCGGAGCCATAGGAGAACCCTTGTATCTGGATGTAAAAGCAGCCTATTACGGCATGCAGAATGCTCCTTTAGTAGTCGGAGGGCGATTCGGTCTGGCTTCAAAGGATACCACTCCTGCACATATAAAGGCTGTCTATGACAATTTGAAACAGGCCAGCCCCAAAGACCGGTTCACTATCGGAATAGTGGATGATGTGACCAATACCTCCCTTAATATTGACCATCATATTAATGCCGCACCCCCATCAACCTATAAATGCCTGTTCTGGGGGCTGGGCTCAGACGGTACTGTGGGTGCCAACAAGCAGGCCATAAAAATCCTCGGAGATCATACCGACAAGTATGTTCAAGCCTATTTTGCATATGATTCAAAAAAATCCGGCGGAGTGACCATGTCCCATCTGCGCTTTGGGGATGAGCCCATCAAATCGGCATATCTTGTCCATGAAGCCGATTATATCGCCTGTCACAACCAGTCTTACGTAAATCAGTATGACCTGCTTAAGGGCATAAAAAAGGGAGGCACCTTTGTACTGAACTGCCTCTGGGATGAGAAGGAGCTTGAAGAGCACCTCCCTGCGGAACTCAAGCGCCAGATTGCCGCCAACGAAGTGCAGTTCTATACTGTCAACGCATATACGATTGCTGAAAATATAGGTCTTGGAAACAGGATAAACATGATAATGCAGGCAGCCTTCTTCAAGCTTGCCGGCATTATTCCAATAAATGAAGCTGTCCGTTATTTGAAGGAGGGCGTTGTAAAGAGCTATGGCAAAAAAGGTGAGAATGTTGTCAGAATAAATCAGGAGGCTATTGATAAAGGTATAGATTCCGTTGTAAAAATCAACGTACCGGAAGCCTGGAAAAATGCCCAGGATACTTCCGGAACAGAAATCCAGGAACCGGATTTTATAAAAAATATGCTTCGCCCCATAAATGCCATGAAGGGTGAGGACCTGCCGGTAAGCGCCTTTGTGGAGCTGGAGGACGGAACACTTCCCAACGGCACCTCAGCCTATGAAAAGCGCGGTATCGCTGTTAATGTCCCGGAATGGAATGAAGCTACCTGTATACAGTGCAATATTTGCTCTCTGGTTTGTCCTCATGCAGTCATACGACCTGTACTTGCAACCAGGGAAGAACTGGCTGATGCTCCCGAAAGCTTTGTAACCAAGCAGGCTGTGGGCAAGGGTATGGAGGAATACCAGTTCAGGATACAGATAAGCCCTATGGATTGTACAGGCTGCGGCAACTGTGCCGATGTATGCCCTGCAAAACCCAAGGCACTGGTAATGAAAAAGCTGAGTACACAAACCGAGCGGGAGATTCCAAATTACGATTTTGCAACAGAAAAGATTTCCTGCAAAGGTGATAATTTCGGAAACAAGAGTATAAAGGACAGCCAGTTTAAAAAGCCCCTTATGGAATTCTCCGGTGCTTGTGCAGGCTGTGGCGAGACACCCTATATAAAACTGGTTACGCAGCTTTTCGGCGACAGGATGATGATAGCCAACGCCACAGGTTGTTCCTCCATATGGGGTGCCTCCTATCCAACCAGCTCCTATACCGTAAACAGTGAAGGCAAAGGACCTGCCTGGGCAAACTCGCTGTTTGAGGATAATGCAGAATTCGGTTACGGCATGTACCTTGGCATAAAGCAGCTCAGAGAGCGCATAAGAGACATAGCACTCCAGCTTGCGGGCATGGATATAGACGAAAGCTTCAAAGGCAAATTGACAGCATGGGCCGGCAGCTATGAAGAAGGAGAAGCCTCCAAGGGAGTGAGCACAGAGCTCCTTGAAGCCATAAAGGCCTATTCACCCAAAGACAGTCTTCAGACACAACTGATTGCCGAGCTTCTGGAGAAACAGGACTACCTGGTAAAACGGTCCATATGGATTGTGGGCGGTGACGGCTGGGCCTACGATATCGGCTATGGCGGACTTGACCATGTACTGGCCTCGGGTGACGATGTAAATGTTCTGGTATTTGATACCGAAATATACTCAAATACCGGAGGGCAGGCTTCAAAAGCTACTCCTACCTCAGCAATAGCCAAATTTGCTTCTTCGGGGAAAAAAGCTGCTAAAAAGGACCTGGCTGCGCAAATGATTACCTACGGCAATGTCTATGTTGCCCAGGTGGGAATCGGAGCGGACAGGAATCAGATGCTGAAGGCTATAGCAGAGGCAGAGGCCTATAAGGGCCCCTCCATCATAATCGCATATGCTCCCTGTATAAGCCACGGCATTAAGGACGGCATGGGAAGGAGCATAGCAAACTCTGCCGATGCGGTTGCATCAGGCTACTGGCATCTTTTCAGATACAATCCGGAGCTTAAATCAGAGGGAAAGGACCCGTTTATACTGGATTCCAAGGAGCCAAAATCCAGCTTCAGGGACTTCCTGATGAATCAGGTGAGATATTCCTCCCTCTCAAAGCAGTTCCCCTCCGAAGCTGAAGAATTGTTCAGCAAGGCTGAAGAACATGCAAAAGAGAAGTATGAAAAGCTGAAAAAGCTGTCGCAGGGATAAATGTCAAATAATTTCATATAAATCTTACCCGGCAAAAAAAGCTGCATCCCATCTTTCATGTGGAATGCAGCTTTTTCTTTTAATTCATGTACCTGTTTTTCAGGCGCATAGCTTGTTATTGTACCTGCTTGAAGGCTTCAACCAGCACCTTCAGATTTTCATCCATTGCCTTGATATAACTGTCGGCAGAAGCATTTTTTTCTCCTGTGGCAACGGGATCAAGCAGGTATACCTGTGCACCTGTTTCTTTTGCTATTGTCTCGGCAGCCTTTTGTGAATACTGGGGCTCTGCAAAAAGCAGCTTAACCCCGGTTTCCTTTATCTGGCCAACCAGCTCCGCAAGTTCTCCGGCACTGGGTTCTGTTCCCGGTTCTCTCTCCACCACCGATACAATATTGAGGCCGAACTCTTTTGCAAAGTACGGGAAGGCCTCATGGAAAGTGACAATATTCTTATTTTTCAAGCCGTCCAGTTCACGGTGCATCTTGTCACTCTGCTGCTGGAGCTTCCGGACGTACTTGTCCGCATTTTCCCTGTAGGCAGCGGCATTTTTGGCATCTGAGGCAGCCAGCCCTTCCGCTATGTTTTTCACCTCGGTTATCGCACCTGTAATACTTACCCATATATGAGGGTTTTCCTCACCATTTTCGTCCTTTAAAAGCTCAATACCCTTAGCTGCCTCAATAACCTTCAATTCAGGCCGCTGCTTGATGACCTTGTCCATAAAGGCTTCCATTCCCGCCCCGTTTATTACAAAGGCATCGGCCTTCTCCAGGGTCTTAAGGTCCGCCGGCATCAGTTGGTAATCATGCAGACAGCCTGTCTGTGGTTCTGTCATATTAATAAGCTCCACATTGGGCAATTCACCTATAATATTTTTTGTAAATACATACACGGGATAAAATGAGGTAACAATTGTATATGTGCTGCCCTGGGATTTGTTTTTATTTTCTCCTGCCCCGGTGCACCCGGTCAAAACGGATATGCCAAGTATAACCAACATTAGCAGCAGTGCCGAAAATCTTTTCAATACTGAAAAATTTGTTCTCTTAATCAAAACACACCTCCAAATATAAATGGGAATCATTCGCATTTATATTATACAGCAACATTACATATTTTAAAACTACTTTTTATTAATTAATTCATTTATCATATCCAATCCAGGAGGATTTAATGCCAGAGGAAACCTGCTGCACACAGTAGCTGCGGTGGCTGCGGCAAAACTGACCAGCTCCCGGTCGGGCATTTTTTTAAACACCCCGTATATTGCCCCGGCCTTAAAGCAGTCACCGGCTCCCAGAGTACTCTGAACCTTTACCTTATAAGGCTTGAAGCTTTCCACGGGCTGATTCCTTCTGCCAAACATGATTTCCCTGGCGCCAAAGGTGAATATCACCAGCCCGTCGGTATTGTCGGCATACTTTCTGAACAGTTCCTCAATATCCGTCCCGGGAAAATTGTTCTGAATGAATTCATTGGAGACCACATTCACTTCTGAGAACCTATGTAAGACCGAATCGGGTTTACAGTCAATGGTTACATACTTTTTCCCCAATTCCCTGCAATACTGTGCCACCATTTCAGACTGCTCCCCAAAAAACGGGTCAAGGCCCACGGTTTCAGCATTCATGATGTCTTCCTTCACAGGTGTGTTCCACCGCTTGACCTTGCTGTCAAAATACGCTCCGAAGGTGCCGAAACAGTTTCTTGTATTGCCCGCTATCAGTACCATATCCTGTACTCCGTCAAAGTCCGGGTCTTCAAAAACTCCCGACATATCCACCCCATACTTATCCACAAGATAATTCTTAAGTACGCCCGCGGTCCTTCTTCCCTGGTAATTGCCATCCAGCTTTACCCTGCAGCCCAGCGAGGACAGAACCACTGCACAACTGCCGGTCTCTCCCCCGGGCAGGACATAGCTCTCTTTTATTTCAGAATAGGAATCCGCCTGGGGAAATTCTTCTGCCAATAGGTGCATGGTAGAAGCCAGTGTCATACCATAAAGGTAAATATCAAAGCTTGACATATGCCACCTCCAAAAAATTAATTTATTTTCATAAGTCTCACAACAAACCTTGTCCCGCTGCCAGGCATGCTGAACGCGTACACTGCGCCCCCCTGCCCCTCCAGTATCCTCTTTGTTATATACAGGCCAATGCCTATGTTTGTAGGATTGCGACTGTTGGGTCCCTTATAGAACCTGTTGAATATTCTGCCCAGCTCCTCTTCGGGAATTCCACTTCCTCTGTCGCTTATTTCCAATTGCACATATACCTTGTTTTCCTCCAGGCTGATTTCAATCTTTTCTCCCGGACTGCTATGTTCAATGGAGTTTTTAATGATATTTGAAAAGGCTTCCGCAGTCCAGCTTACATCGTGCTTCACTGAGATATTTTCATCACCCCGGACTATTATGTCAATATTTTTCTCATCAGCCAGATATTTCAGAGGAGCTATGCTTTTACAAAGGGTATTTATTACAGCCGCCGATTCCTTGTGGAATTCTGCCACACCAGCCTCAAGCCTGGCCATTTTCAGCAGGTTTCTGATCAGCCACTCCATCCTGTCCAACTGATTCCTGCTTTCTGATATGAAGGTAAGCCGCTCCTGCTCCGGCATGTCCAGGTCATTTTTCAGTATGTCATTGAACATGATAAGAGAGGCAAGGGGCGTCTTTAACTGGTGGGAAATGTCTGTTACCAGCCTTTTTAAGAAAAGCTTTTCCTGTCTGAGTGCCTGGACATTTTCACCCAGCCTTTCGGTCATTGCATTGAACTGATATGTCAGAAAACCCATATCACCTTCATCGGTAAAGCCCCACATGGGCTGATAGTTTCCTTCTACTGCGGCTTCAGCCTTTTCTCCCACCTGCCGTATCCTTTTATATATGCTGTTAAAGCTCCGCATAAAAAGAATGATAAGAATAAAGGCAAAGCTTATGATAAGGAGCTGGAATCTTACATTGGCAAACCACAGCTCCCGGGAAACAACATTATTCTTGCGGATGCTTAAATTCTCATCATAGCCGTACTTGCTCAAAAGCGTTTTCCCATACTGGTAGTCACCCTGAAGGCTTCCTGTAAACTTTTCAACAATTCGGGTCTCAGCCTTTGGGTACTCTTTTGCCACAGCTCCTATGACAGCCACGTTCTGCTGCAATTGGGCCCTGTTCAGGGTATCCGTATAGCTGTGGAGCAGGTACATGCTCATTGTTTCAAAGACTATGAGCAGTATGGCAAGAAGTCCCAGAGCCAGCCTTGCTTCAGAATTTTTTAAAATTTTCATACAGCCTCCCTGGGATTTCCCTATCGGTCAAAGGATATCCCTCCACACATATCCCAAACCCCTCACGGTTTCTATGTGCTTTTCCCCGTTAATCTCTATTTTTTCCCTGAGCCTTTTCACATAAACATTCAAGGTATTGTAATCAACAAAATTCCCGTCTATATCCCACAGTTTTTCAATAATTGTGTTTCTGTTCAAAACCTTTTCCCTGTTTTCCAGAAGCAACAGCAGCAGCTTGTACTCAACTGCCGTCAGGCTGGCTTCCTCTCCTCCCACCGTAACCTTGCATCTCAAAGGCTCTACTGCCACACTTCCGCTTAAGATACAGCCGCCTGTACCGATAGGATTTCTTTTCCTGCGTCTCATCAGTGCATTTATCCTTGAAATCAACTCACTTAATCTGATGGGCTTGGAAATATAATCATCTCCACCTGTATCAAGTCCGAAAACTACATTTGCTTCATCGTCAAGAGCTGTAATGAATATGACCGGCACGTCGCAGGTATTTCTTACTTCCTTGCAAAAATCATAACCGCTGCCGTCAGGCAGAGTCACATCCAGCAGTATCAGATCCACACTTGCATCAAACAGACTGCGGGCTTCCTGAAGGGTTTTGCCCCACTGAATATTAAAACCCTTTTTCTTGAGAGCGTATTGGATTCCCATGGCAAGAGGCGCATCATCCTCCACAAGTAAAATGTTCATGCTCCGTTCCATTCTCCAGTTCATTAAAAGTTGGAATACTGCATTAATGATAACCTTTAAACAATATTTTATCAGAAGCAGTACTTTATTGTAATCCTACTTTAGGGTAAGCAGAATATATTTATGTCCTGTTCCTTACTCCTCTATCCTCAAAGACTCTACTATATTCATATCATTGAGCTTCCGCAGGGGTATGACCGCCGCCGCCAGTGTTATGGCTATAATGCCGATGCCTCCGTACAGATATGGCCATATGGCCATGCTGTAGCCTATGTTTCCTACAGGATTGTTCTGCAATATCCCAAAATAGGTCAGCAGGTATGCCACCGGTAAACCGGCAATACACGCAATCATTCCGAAAAGTGCGCCCTCCAGCAGCACAAGTTTTCTGAACTGTCCCTTTGTCATGCCTATTGCCTTGAAAGTTGCATATTCCCTCTTCTTTACCAGAAGATTTATGGTCACGGTATTTATAATATTAACGGTGGATATGACTATTATCAGTCCGATAAAACCATATACCAGTACTTTCATCTGACCTGCAACTGCATCCACTTTTTCCTTTTCATGTCCTATATCAGTGTAGTCTGCCTTGTTTTCATCCGCCAGGATATTGAATTTTTCATAGTTTTTGCCTGCCGCCTCAGGAGAAGTAAAGTTTGCAGCTATTATGGACAAGCCTTTTATGCCTGTAAGGCCGGTAAAGTTTTCAGAGGATACAATCATTCCATAACCGTCATAAATTACCGAACCGCTTATGCTTTCATAGTCAATAACACCTGCCACCTTAAGGGTCATTGTCTCCTTGCCCCCGGCCAGTCTCTTGAGCCGGTCATAATCCTGCCCGGTTATGAAAGCCTCGTCCAGCACAGGCACCTGTATTACATCACCTTTCTTATATGTGGTAAACCCGTCATAGAAACGCTTTTTATTTTCTGTAAGTCCTCCGGCCTTATTGACAATTATTACTCCGTGATTATTATTAAAATCGTCATAGTTGATATTTGTGCTATTCAGCTTGTTCAGCAATTCCACAGAGTTCCTGTCATATCCTATCAACTGTGTTTCGTCTATTATATACTGCCCCTGGAACTCCTGGGTGCCTTTAAGCTTCAAGGATTCCCTGAACTTGTTGCTGACCTTGTCCTTGTCAAGCAGAAATGGGATTTTACAGTAATTGAGCTCAAAGACCTCCCTGACTCCCTCTGTGCTTTCAAGCTGCTTCGCCAATTCATCTGAAAGATATGGGCTTCCGGCTTTCTGCTGTTTCATGAAGGCGGCTTCCACCCTTATCATACCTGAAGCCAGCTCGGTGCTCTCAAACAGTATGTCAATAAAGTTTGAGAAAAACACATACATCACAAGCGATATCATCAGGGACAGGCAGGTTACATAAAACCTTTTCCTGCTCCTCTTAATATTTTTGTAGGCTACCTGCCCTTCAAATCTGAAAAATAATTTTGCCAGAAAGCCTCCCCTTCTTTTAACCCGGTCACCCTTTACAACCATTGTCCCTCTTATGGCATCTATGGGAGAAACCCTTGAGGCGGTCCTGGCCGGAAAGAAGGCTGAAAAAAATACCGTTACAAGCCCAAGCAGGGCGGCAATGGCTATTACCTGGGGATAGAAGCCTATCTTGAAGACACCCAGAAAGCCGTCCATAAACACATTGAAGGTGAGCATTATGCCCGCAAAGCCGCAGATAATTCCGATGGGTATTGAGATGGCACTCATGACAAGGGCCTCCTTGAACACCAGCTTTCTGATCTGGGCTTTTGTGGCACCGATGCTTCTCAGTATTCCAAAATGCTTTATTCTCTCCATGACGGATATATTAAAGGCGTTATAGATTACAACCGCAGTACAGATAACCACAAAAGCCGCAATAATTCCGAAGACCACCTCCATCTGGTTGTTCCTTGTCTCATCCGGGCCGTCGCCTATGAGATAAAGCAGTCGTGTGTTTCCGTTTGCCTTCACCTTGTTTGCCTGTGCAATCTTAACAGCAAGTTCCGGTTTACCGGAGGCCTGCTTCAAATTTACAAAGTAGGAATAGGTTTTGGTATTGTCCGAGCTTCCAATATCCAAAAAGCTTAATGCGGTATTGGTTATTTCCTGGCTTTCATAAGAGCCTACCACCTTGTATTCCGCCCTGTCCTCCACACCCTGTTTGGATTTAAGCCGGCCTTCCAGAGCCTTGTCAAGCTTCTTATCCTTCAGTACTGCATAAAACTTTTTGTCAACCACTATTTCGCTGCTGTTTTCCGGAAATCTGCCTTCAACCAGCCTGACTCTGAAAATATCCTTGAAGGCTGCACTGTCGTATGCTTTTATATTTACCTTTCGAAGGGAATCCGTAAGCAAGCTGCTCTCAATCAGAAAAGACCCCTGCTCTTTGACAAGCCCGCCATTCTTGATCTCTGCATTTGCTGACAGGACTCTTGCCTGTTCCCTGTCAGCATCATAAAACATAATCTCATAATTTCCGGTTTCGTCCTTGACCCTTTCGATTTCACTGTTTATACCGCTGTAATAAATACTTCCAATGGCAGTAAACATGGCTATGGACACAATAATGCCAATAAGCGTCAATACGGTTCTTCCGGGATGCTTCTTCAAATATCGTACGGTTAGTGCAGAATAATTCTTCATCTGTCAGACCTCCTTGCCGCCAAAAGACTCTGAAGAGATTTTCCCGTCCACGATGCTGATCACCCTGTCCGCCATAGTGGCAATATTCATATCGTGTGAAATCAATAACAGTGTCTGGTTGTATTTTTTTGCAGAGTATTTCAGAAGCTCCAGCACTTCTCTGGAATTTTTGGTATCCAGGTTACCTGTGGGCTCATCTGCCAGGATTATTGCGGGCTTGTTAGCCAGGGCTCTGCCGATGGAAACCCGCTGCTGCTGTCCTCCAGACAGCTCGGACGGCAGATGTCTTCTTCTCTCCTTCAGGTCTAAAATGGTAAGCAGCTCATCTATATATTGCTTATCTGCCTTCCTGTTATCCAGAAGAAGGGGCATAAGTATGTTTTCCTCTGCCGTTAATACCGGAATGAGATTATAGGCCTGGAAAACAAAACCCACCTTTCTTCTTCTCAATATTGACAAATCCTTTTCCTTAAGACCGTAAATATCCATACCGTCTATGAAAACCTTTCCCGAGGTAGGTTTATCCACTCCTCCCAGCAAGTGCAGCAAAGTGCTTTTTCCCGAGCCGCTGGGACCCACTATTGCAACAAATTCACCTTTTTTTACCGAGAAGCTTATATCATCCACCGCTATGACCTCATTCTGGCCTTTGCCATATTTTTTTGTAAGCTTCTCAATTCTCAATACCTCCATTTTACTGCCTCCTATTCATAGCTTTACCAAAAGCCGGCTTTTATTTTTTAATTTATATCTGATTATACGAAGGAAAATCTGCAAATGCGTGAATTTAAAAATTACAATTCTGTAAGGAAGGCAAAATGAAGAAAAGATAGTATTTATTATATAAATCCGACAAATACTATCCTTATGGAACTTCAATGTTAACATTGGTTTATGTCCGGGAAGATGAGAAATGCTTTTAATATTTGCTATATTGAGGGTATAGCTAACAAACAGATTTTGAATGAGCTTTATGAACGCATGAAAACCATTGATATAGCTGGGATAATGTCCCTTCGGTGTTCCGTATATGCTGTCCCTGACAAACTTAAAATTTCAGGAGATAAAGGACACCGACGTCAGAATGCCCTGGTTTTATATGAAACTCCGGCCCAGGTATATGACTTCCGGCAACAGGATAAGACAGTCCTAATGTTCGAAAATGGGCTCGGAAAATATATTCATATTATGCTATCCCTTTTCAAATATTGCTCCCTGTCCTGATATTAATTTTTGCAAAAATAAGAATCAAACTGCAAGGCAGAAGGAAAAAATACATTTTATGAGCCGTCACCACCACTTTTTTCTCTTGAAATATATGAGCATGGAGATGGATATGCCTATCATTACCAGCCACAACAGAGGATACATCCAGGGCCAATCAAGTTCAGGCATATTTTTAAAATTCATTCCGTATACGCCGACAATAAAGCTGAGTGGCATAAATACCGTTGAAATAATCGTAAGCACCTTCATAATCTCGTTCATTCTGTTGCTGCTGCTGGAAAGGTACACATCAAGCATGCTTGACAATATATCCCTAAGTGTCTCGGTGGTGTCCATGACCTGTACCACATGGTCATAAAGATCCCTTATATATATTTCTGTGGTTTCCCGGACCAGCAGACTTTCTCCCCGTTCCAGAAAGGAAAGCACCTCTCTCAGAGGCCATACTGACTTATGGAGGAACAATATCTGCCTTTTAAGCTTGTGAATCGTTCTCAAAGTTTGTCTGCTGGTTCTCACAACCATCTCGTCCTCAACTATTTCAACCTCATCGCCAAAAGCCTCAAGAACAGAAAAATAATTATCCACAATTACATCCAGAAGACTATATACCAGATAATCGGAGCCTAGTTTCCGAAAACGGCTCATTCCCTGCTGAAGCCTCTTTATAATCGGTTCAAATACATCTGTATCCTTCTCGGCAATGGAAACAACATAATTCTCCCCAAGTATGAAGCTTACCTGTTCTATGTCAAATTCTCCAGGCTCCTTTTGGTAGGACAGCATTTTTGCCGAAACGTAGATATAATCATCATTAACATCTATCTTCGGTCTCTGGTCGGTGTTGAGAATATCCTCCAAAATAAGCGGATGGAGGCTGAAAAGCCTGCCTATGGCTTCAAGCACCTCCACCTGGCTCAAGCCTTCCACATGCAGCCATCTTATGCCTGTTTCCCGGGTTTCCAGCGACTCAAGCTCCTGGAAGCCCAGGTTTTTCTGGCGAAAGCTGGCCTCGTCGTATTCAACAAGAGTCATCAGCGTACTTTCACGCTTTTTTTCACCAATGTGCACTAATGTGCCGGGAGGCATCCCTATTGTATTGGAACGGGATTTAACAAGCTTCTGCATATGTACTCCTCATTTCTAGAGTGAAATCTCAAGCTTGACCAGTCTTGCAATAACCTTTATATTCTTGGGGCTGACTGTTTCGGTAATCAGGGTTCCCTTATTGCTCACAAGCAAAAGCCTGTCTGCCTGAAGTTTTTTAACCTGCCTTACAGCCCTTGTGCCATTGTATTCGACAAAATAAATACCGTCGGCGTCTATATCCCCCACCAATACAGAAAGTGCCCTGTCACCCTTAAATATCCTGAAACCGGACATATCGGCATCTTCTATATCAAGGTAAAAAACCTTTTCCTTCTGGAAACCTTCAACCTTGTTTTTTTCAATGGGCAAAAGCTTTTTGTCAAGCAATCTGTCCATCCTGTAGTCGTAAACAGGTACAGTTTTGAGTATATTGCCGAAGGCGTCGTCCCAGACCTCCTGAACCGGTTGGCTTTGTACCGGCTGCTTCGGAACTGCTTTCATCTGTACAGCAGTTCTTCCCGCTGCAAAAGCAGGGGCCGTATTTCTCTGGGTATTATCCGCCCTGTCGGCCTGTCTGTCCTCCGAGGCAAACAAGCCAATAGGGCCCAGTTCGAAATCCAGAGCCTTTGATACCCTTCCAATCATATCATCGCTGATGATTTTCCTTCCAGACTCGATATCAAGTATAAAACCCTCCGAAACACCCAACGTTCTTGCCAGTTGCTTTGGAGTCAAGCCTTTTTGCAGTCTGAGTTTATTTATTTCCTGACCAATTCTGCTCATAAGCTAATCCTTCTCTTTCTATCACCATTTATGCCAATCCGCGCTGTCTGTCTACTTGGCCCAAAGCACCAGCATAAATGAATTGTATTTATCAAATTCATTTCCGTTAAAATCTCCGAAAAGCTTGAGTTTTTTAAAGCCTGCCTCATACAAGGCCTCGGTAAGCTCGTCCTGACGAAGGGGATAAAGGCTCACCTGGTTTTCAAGACTCTTGCCTTCCACATTGAGCTTTGTATTGAACAGTATTGTGTTGTCCTGCTTGTGGTAATCGTAAATTCTTTCAAAGGAAAGTCCCACGGATTTATTTTCTATAGTCGGCAGGCTTTTTATCTCTCTGAGAATTATTCTATCAAAATTAATTATCTGAAGCACCAGGCTGCTGTCGTTTTCCAGCATATTTCTGGCGTTCTTCAGAAATTCTTTTATCTGCTGCATATTCTCAAGGTGAACCAGAGAATTCCCTATGCAAAAAACCATATTGAATTTTTCTGACAGCTTTTTGTCCAGGTCCGACATATCCGCTTCCAGATAATCCAGCGTACAGCCTTTAGCCCTGGCTTTTTCCCCAAGCCCGGCCAGCATTTGTGCATCACGGTCCACCGCCGTTACCTTGTAGCCCAGTCCTGCCAGTTCCACAGCGTACTCGCCGGTTCCGCAGGCAACATCCAGTATAGCTTTTGGAGGGTTTCCGGCTACCTCTCTTAAAAACCTGACCTGCTCTTCTCCCGCAGGAAAAATCAAGTCATAATATTTTGATATCTGTTGGTAAAATTCCATATGTCACAATCCTTTAAGCATATTAGTATTTGATAACGCTGACACTTCCATCTGGGCTATGAGAAATTTAATCCTGATACCCTCTTCCGAGAACATTATTTCGTGCTCTGTGGGAACATTTTCAGTAAATCCACTGGAATGCAAATCCTGTGTAATATACTTTATTATAAACCCATTTTCTTCAAAATATTTTATGGATTCTCTGAACAGTTCATCATTATCGGTTTTAAACCATATTTGTGCCCCCGCCTTTAAAAATGTCTTATACTTGACCAACTGCTTGCCATGTGTAAGTCTTTTCTTTTTGTAGGGAGATTTGGGCCAGGGATTGCAGAAGTTGATATATATTTTCTCTATGGCATCCGAGGGCGCAAGCATGTTATCTATCAGCTCAATATTCTGGGACATGAGCTTTATATTTTTGATTTCACTGTTCCCTGAAGCTGCGTATTCGGCTTCTATCTTGCGCTTCGCCAACCCCAGCACTTCACTTTTTATATCCACTGCAATATAGTTTATCTGCGGATGGGCAGCGGCAATCTTGGAAATAAATCCGCCCTTCCCGCACCCCAGCTCCAGGTGCATGGGATTGCCGTTTCCAAAAAGCTCCTGCCATCTTCCCTTCAGCTCGGGCGGATTGTCGATGTAAAACGGGCATGCTGCCAATTCAGGCCTTGCCCATGGCTTCCTTCTGAGTCTCACACAAACCTCCTGTTATTTATGTAGTGTTTTCTTCACATAAAGAGTCTAAAAAATATTTTACATTTAGTAGAGAGCTGTGTCTATACTAATTTGTACCCAAAATTCAATCAGACAAACCAAATCCGGCCCTCGTAGACTCAATAGAGGCTGTTTTGTCCAAAAACCTCAGCTTTTAAGGGTAGGGCATCTCTTTCGGACAATTAAAGTATTGCCCGTATTTACCTTTTTGTAACTTGACTTAAGGGTATGGGTTCTGTACCCTATAAATATGGCACTTGAAGTTTTTAGCGGTGCTGCTTGACCTGGTTTTTCAATTCATAAAATATTTATAGCCCCATAAAGTATAGAAGGTACTTTTTACAATTCATATAAACAAAAGCGGGATTGTATGTTTGGGAGGCATGGAGGAGAAAATGGATTTTTTACTTTTTATTCTAAAATCAATAGTACTGGGCATAGTTGAAGGAATTTCCGAGTTCCTGCCCATATCGTCAACAGGTCACCTTATTATTTTTCAAAATTTGCTGCACTTTGAGAGCAGCAATCCTCACTATGTGGAAATGTATACATATGTCATCCAGCTAGGAGCAATTATGGCGGTGGTGCTGCTGTACTGGAAAAAAATAAAGGATACTGTTGTAAATTTCTTTCCCGGGAAAGCGGGCTATGAAAAATCCGGCCTTAAATTCTGGCTGATGATTGCTTTGGCATGTGTTCCCGGTGCTGTTCTGGGAATTCTTTTTGACGATCTGGCAGACAAGTATCTTTTCAACTATGTGACAGTTGCCATTACTCTTTTCCTTGGAGCAATCTGGATGATATACGCTGAAAACAGATTCCGGAATAATAATCTGACAAAGCAGAAGCTCAGCGTTACTCCAAGACAGGCATTAATAATAGGCGCCTTTCAGTGCCTTGCAATAATTCCAGGCATGTCCCGTTCGGCTTCAACCATAATAGGAGGATGGGTTTCAGGACTTTCCACCGTGGTTGCGGCAGAGTTTTCCTTCTTTCTGGCCATACCCGTAATGTTTGGAATGAGTTTTCTGAAAATTGCAAAGCTGGGTGGCTTCAGCACATTGACAGGCACCGAAATCAGTGCGCTGATTACAGGCTTCATTGTGTCCTTCGTGGTAGCGGTAGCTGTCATAAGCAAGTTCATATCCTATCTCAAAAAGAAGCCCATGAAGGGATTTGCATATTACAGGATGATTTTTGCAGTGGTGGTTATTGCCGCAGGTCTGCTGAAGCTGTTTTAGGTTTATGTCAGGAGTAAAATATGAACTTTAATAAAGGGGTAAGGGCTGAAATTTTGTCCTTATCCCTTATTTTAATGATGATTTACTGACTATTCCGATTATTTTGTTTTTAGTTAACATCTTACCAACTTTTCTCCTGTGAGCCTTTCACTTAATTCAAAAAGCTCCCGGGCAAGCTTTTCATTTTTGGAGGCCTTTGAAGAGCCTGCAATTTTACATTTGTAAAAGTACTCCCCGCTAACCTCTTTCACAGAGGGGTCCAATGCCAGGAATAAAGCTGTTCCGGCCCCCTGCTCCGGCGTCTGAAAAAATGGTTTTAGCAATCCCGTTAATGACTTTCCGAAGCCGGTTTTTCTGTCAACCCCCATGGAAGTGGCAACTGCTCCCGGATGTGCACAGTTGACGGTTATTCCCGTACCTTCCAGCCTTCTGGCCAGCTCCCTGGTAAAAAGCAGATTTGCCAGCTTTGACTGTCCGTATGCGGACATGACATTGTACCCCCTGGTCAGGTTAATATCCTCAAAATGGATTTTCCCCATCTTATGGGCTCCTGAGCCCACCACTACTATCCGACCGCCGGAAACCCCGGGGATAATATCCAAAAGCCGTACCGTCAAAAGAAAATGCCCTATATGGTTTACCCCGAACTGAAGTTCAAGTCCGTCCTTTGTCTCCCTTCTGTCCAAAGTGATTACCCCCGCATTATTGACCAGAACGTCCAGACGTCCGTATTTGTTCTTAAACTCCTGGGTAAAGCGCCGTATGTCATTCATGTCTCCAAGATCACAGAGCATAAGCTCCAGCCTTCTCTCCCTGTTCTGCTCAAGAACCTCCATAAGGGCTTCCTCTCCCCGTATTTTGTCCCTGCACAGCATTACAACCCTGGCACCCGTGTCGGCCAGGCTTGCGGCAGTGGCCCTGCCCATACCTGAGTTCGCTCCTGTTACCAGCATTACCTTATCATTCATCTGCTTACCTCTCTGATTATAGTAATAAACCAGCCTACCACTTAAAGCCTGCGGGCTTTTCCGGTTCCAGATTGTCCGCCCCGGAATGGGCCTTGTTCTGCGTAATGTCCGAAACCGTCCTGCGGTCAAAGTCAAATACAAAACTTCCGCCTTGCCGGTTATAACTGCTGTCTGTCCATTGATAAGACATAAGTATTTTTTTGCTGTCCGGGGACCATTCACAAGGCTGATAATAGGGGTCGGGCCTATTTTCGTTAAGCTTGTAGTCAAAATCCACACCATACTTTTTAAAGGCCTCGAACCCGGCTATCCCACTATCCATAATACTGAACAACGACTTTTTCCCAATATCAATAACTGCCGCATCTATCCATATTCTCGCCGTTCTGGTAACGCAAAGCCTCCTGCTGTCGGGTGACCACATAAAGCCATAACCCATGGCAGCTATTTCAAATTTTTTTAACAAACAGTTGTGCTTCAGATCATATATGAGCAAATATGAAATCCCGTCAAAACCCCACTCATGGGATACGGCGGCATAGCTTCCGTCCGGTGAAACCGAAGCGGCTTTAAAATATGCCTTCCCAGCCTTATCCTTATATGTGTCCGGTATGAAATCATCAAACTCCGCCGTTTTGTCATTCCATTTCATATAATACTTGTTATCCCAGCCTATGACTGTGTTTTCCTCAAATACCGGTTTTAAAACTCCTATAATGCCTTTTTCCAGTATGCTGAACTTCAGGTTGCCTAGAGAATTTATACCGTTGTCAGTGGGCAAAAGTTCTTTCCAGTCATCTTTAAGGCTTAAAAGCTGCAGCGTACAGGTACTGTGTCCCTGATAGGTGGTAGTCCCGGAGTACAGGAGATAATTATTTTTTTTGCTGTCCTGCAACAGACCGAACTGTGCTTCATCAGTCATAAACCCCTGCTGTGTCACCCACCTCAGGGTATCCTTCTCAAATACAGCGGCCACCGAGTAATCCAGTCCCGCTGCATGGGGCAGCCCCAGGAGCTTGAAGATAACCAGCAGTTCCGGCTTTTTTGAACCTGTAAAACTGCCCTCATGTACCTCCGAAATCCTTATATCATTTGGCAAATTATCATATACATACTTAAGGGTTTCATCCTTCCTGTCCAGCTTTTCAACCAGTTCAGAGCTGCTGATGCTGCTGCCGTCCTTAAGCTTTACGGATTGAACCGTCTCTCTCCCGTCACCTTCCAGGTCTTTACCGCCGTCAGCAGCAGCAGTCCCGTCATCCGGCTCAAACTCCAGACCGTTCCACTTATACGCCTTATCTATATACTTACCCTTCTGCATATCATATACCGACACTTTGAAGACACCCGCTCCAATTTTTTCAAAGCCTGTGGAATAATAGCCGTCATGGTTGCTGGACAAAATTCCGTCAGTAATGTTCCTTACCTGCAGTTTTATGACCTCACCCTTTTCAGATAAAGTGAATATATTAAATGCATTGTAATTGCTTGAGAAATACTGCCCCACAGTAAATTCAGGCAGCCCGTCGCCATTGTAATCCCCCGCTTTCAAGTCAAACCTGCTGCGGAAAACAAGCGGCTGTGAAAAACAGCCCGTCAAATCGGATACGGAGAGTAGTTTGTTACTCTGGTCAAAAACCTCTGCCACCAGGTTGCCTTCATAATATTCCTTCCCGAAAGGTCCCGGTTCTCCGTCCGTTATGTGCCTGCCTTCAGTCATTAAAAGCCTTACGGTTGCCTTTACGCCTCCAATACCGACTTCAGCCCTTGTCAGTTCAAATGGCTCCGTCAACGGATTTTCCGCACTTTCAAGGGCTCCGTATACTGTCATATCAGTTGGGGCAGCAGCTCCAGATACGGAGGAGGGTTCAACTGTACCCGCAGCCGGCATTGCAGCCCCCCCGGACATATTTTTATTAAAAAGCACTGCCGTGCCGGCGGCAGCCACTATAATAAATACTGACGCTATACACAGGGCGGCTTTTGCATTTTTATTGTCTTTTATTCCTTTTGCAATATCTGTGAGCTTCTCGAAAACAGGCTTTAAAAAATTATTTATAGACATATTGACCTCCACTTATGACACACTAATATAAGTTTAAATGATTTGTCCCGTGAAGTAAAATGTTTCCTCAGTATTAATAGTGCTTGGACTTTCAATAGAAAGTAATAAACTCCTATATTCCAAAAACAAAAGGCCTCCCCCAGAACCACTGGATATGGAAGCCTCTTAATACCCTTTAATATGAACAGCTTAAAATGAACAGCCTGCCTTTTATCATTCCTCCGCAGGGGTGTCCTTTCCAAACTTCGCTCTGGCACTTTCAGCCTGAGGGTCATGCTTGATATTTTTTGAGGGAAAAGCCCCGTCCTCTTTCTTATCCTTGGTTTTTTTACTTCTTTTGTCATTTGGCATAAGTATATTCTCCTGTCCGCATATTCCTGAAATACTCCCTTAAAGCTTTGATATACAATGCCTTCAAGGGATTTGTATTATAAATTTTATTAATAGTATGCATTCCAGTGAAAATATATATTCATCCATAATATAAGGCATATTCCTCCTATAGGATAAATACAAGTAATTGTAAACATGTTTAAAACTGTAAGCAGCATATTGACATGGAATACTTTATATCGTAAAATCTTAATATAATGATATATAAATCAGTCAGGAGGTCGGCATATGAGAATAAAGGTTTTAATTGTCGGAGGCGTCGCCGGCGGTGCAAGTGCCGCAGCAAGGTTAAGAAGGCTTGATGAAGCTTCCGAAATAATACTTTTTGAAAAAGGTGAGCATATATCCTTTGCAAATTGCGGACTCCCCTATTACATAGGTGAAGTCATCCGGGAGAAGGAAAAGCTGCTGGTTCAGACTCCCGAGAAAATGAGGGAACGCTTTAATATTGACGTAAGAGTTTGTTCAGAGGTTCTGTCCATAGATACTCAGAATAAAACCGTGGAGGTATTGGATAAGCTCCGGAATGAGACGTATATAGAGACCTATGACAAATTGATACTCTCCCCGGGAGCCGAGCCGGTCAGGCCAAAGCTGCCGGGAATAGGTTCGGAAAGAATATTTACTCTCAGAAACATACCTGATACCTACAGAATAAAGGACTATGTGGATAAGTCCGCCCCGGTCAGGGCGGTTATTGCAGGAGCCGGCTTTATTGGCCTTGAAGTTGCTGAAAATCTTCACCTGCGAGGAGTCAAGGTCACTGTGGTAGAGCTTGCGGATCATGTCATCGGTCCTCTGGATTTTGAAATGGCAGCCATCGTCCACCAGCATTTGAAGTCCAAAGGGGTGGAATTATATTTGAAGGCTGCCGTTGAAGCCTTTGAGGAGGACCAAGGTGTCATAGCCGTTAAGCTTTCCAGCGGCAAAACCCTGAAGGCGGATATGGTTATTATGGGTATTGGCGTCAGGCCTGAAACCGGTCTGGCTGTGTCAGCAGGCTTGAAACTGGGTCAGACAGGCGGTATTTATGTCAATGAGTACCTTCAGACCTCCAATCCTGATATATATGCAGTTGGAGATGCCATAGAGGTAAAGGATTTTATCAGCGGAAGCCAGGCGCTTGTTCCTCTGGCCGGCCCCGCCAACAAACAGGGGCGGATAGCCGCAAATAATATCTATGGTCACAACGAAAAATTTGCAGGTACCCAGGGAACCTCAATTGTGAAGATATTCGACCTCACTGTAGCCGTTTCAGGCAACAATGAGAGAATATTGAAGAGAGACAATGTGCAATATGAAAAATCCTTCACTCATACTGCCTCCCATGCAAGCTACTACCCCGGCGCCATACCCATGTCCATAAAGCTTTTGTTCGGAAGCTCCGGCGGAAAGCTCCTGGGTGCTCAGATCGTGGGGTATGACGGAGTGGACAAGAGAATGGATGTACTTGCAACGGCCATGCGTGCAGGTATGACGGTCTTCGATCTGGAAACCCTTGAACTGGCCTACGCCCCTCCCTATTCCTCAGCCAAAGACCCTGTAAATATTGCAGGCTATACAGCCGGCAACCTTCTGAAAAAAGCTGCTTTCATATTTCATTGGGACGAGGTTGAAGCCATTGACACCGGAAAGGATATTCTTCTGGATGTCAGAGAGCCTGAAGAAGCAATGCTGGGCACTATTCCCGGCGCTGTGAACATTCCCCTTGACAGGCTCAGAGACAGGCTTGATGAGCTTCCCAGGGATAAGACCATTTATATTTTCTGCCAGGTGGGCTTAAGAGGCTATCTGGCCTCAAGGATTCTCTTGCTGAAGGGCTATAAAAATGTTAAAAATCTGAGCGGAGGCTACAAGACCTATCATATGGCATCCTTGCAGCAATCCAGCCAGGAACCCGGAACTCCTCCCGATGCAGCCGCCGCAAAGAATGAAGCCGCCGCTGCCGGTGCTCCCGAGACACAAGATATTCCCCTGGCTTCCCAGGCTCCTTCAAAGGTGAAGCTGCAACTGGATGCCTGCGGTCTTCAATGCCCCGGGCCCATTATGTCGGTATACAATGCCATAAAGGAAATGGAGGACAATGAAATTCTTGAGGTAAAAGCAACCGACCCTGCTTTTCAGGAGGATATCAGTACCTGGTGCAGAACTACCGGAAATACCTTGCTGGGAATAGCTTACGGCAAAAATATTTTTACGGCAAGAATAAGAAAAAACGTCAAAAGGTCACCATGTGCTTCACCTTCCGGTGTCTGAGCATACTGAGAAAGCCCGGGGGTGCCGGTGTAAAAAAGACTTTATTTCCAGAATGTTTAGTGTTATGATGCCAAAGGGATTAAAAAAATTACCCCTGTCAAAAATGAATATGGCAGGAATGGGACCAAAAATGATACGCTATCTGATGAACAAAAGGAAATCTACTCCCTGGAAGCTTTAATACAGCAAGCCAGGAATAATGGCATAGAATTTGTCGCCTGCAATATGTCCATGGACATTATGGGAATAAGGAAAGAGGAACTTATTGACGGAGTCGCCCTCGGCGGAGTTGCTTCCTTCCTGGGTTCAGCCGAAGAATCTGATATGAGCCTGTTCATTTGATACCGAAGGAAATATACGCTATGCTGTTCAAGCAAGGTACTAAAGGAGGTTACCAACTTGATTGATTTGAAATTATACGAAATCAAAGCAGAGAAAATCAAAGCAATTGCGCATCCACAAAGGCTTTGCATTATAAAGGGCCTGATAGAGGGAGGCTGTAATGTCACCAAAATACAGGAATGTCTTGGCCTTCCCCAGTCAACCGTTTCCCAGCACCTGGCAAAGCTCAAGTCGGCAGGGATAATAGCCGGTTCACGCAATGGGCTGGAAATATGCTATAGAGTTGTGGATGAGGAAATTATCAGCGTAGCAAAAATACTACTGAAGGACGAAATTAAAATCTGAACTGAAAACGTAATAAATGCTTTCACAGACAAGCCGGACACACAAGTATCCGGCTTTAATCTATTTCCGCTATTGAATGGACTTCAGTTCGTGCTCAGTCAGGTGGTCAACAAAAAGACCGTTTAATTCCTCTTCCGCCGAACAGCTCTTCTGGTAATACCAGTACTTCACATCCGATTCTATCTGATTGTCGGTACCTTCCGGTTTTTTTGGATAAACAGCAATAAGCGCCTTTGTTTCCTTGTCTCTCAGACCTACTCTTTCAAATCTCTCAAATTTACCCATGCCTGTTGTCCTCTGCCTTTCCGGCTCACAAAAATATTTGGGGCCCGGCCTATTGTGAGCCTAATAGACCGGAAACTCCATTAATGCCGCTGCTTTTTCTCACCTGAAAAGCGGCTTTGCGGCAAAAAAATTGAGTATATAAATATATATATACCCAATTCTCAAAATATTTTTCAGATAACCTTTAAAATATAATTCCGGGGATATGTTTAAATATCCGCATAATGCTTTTCCAGCTCCAACAGCTTTTGTTTTATTTCCAAACCGCCTCTATAACCTGTCAATTTCCCGTTTGAACCGATTACCCTGTGGCAGGGGATAAAAACCGGGATAGGATTCCTGTTATTTGCCATACCAACAGCCCTTGATGCTTTTGGCTTCCCGGAAGCGGCAGCTATATGGCCATAGCTTCTGGTCTGTCCGTAAGGAATCCCGGCAAGCCATTGCCATATTTCTCTCATAAATGGAGTTCCTTCAGGTGCCAGCGGCAGAGTAAATATTTTCCGGCGGCCTGCAAGATATTCCTCCAACTGTACTGAAGCCTCCTTCAAAACAGCCGTTTCCAGCAAAGTATACCGCCCCTGGGCCATAAGATTCTGGCGGGACAAATCCTTCTCAAAGAAAAACTCCTTTATATGGCCGGCTTCTTCCGCAATTCCAATATGCCCTATGCTTGTGTCATAAAAATATATATTTTTCATATTATAACCTTCTTAACAGTTTTATAGTTATTTTCATATGTGATATACTGAAAATAACATATTTTCAGTGTTATTTCAACAATCTCCGGCCTGTCAGATGTTCAGCCGGTGCAGCAAGCATACTGAAAGGGGATTAGCCTTGGAAAAAAACGATTCCTCAAAAAGAACCTATGAATCAATAATTGATTCCATAAAAACAGATATAATCACGGGTAAACTGGCTTCAGGCGACAAGCTCCCTCCCGAACGGGACCTGGCCAGACAATTTGGTGTCAGCCGGACATCAATAAGAGAAGCCTTGAGGACACTGGAAATTCTGGGTGTGGTTTCAAGCATTCAGGGCTCGGGCAACTTTATTGCGGGTAATTATACAAAAAGCCTCACTGAATCCATGTCCATGATGTTCCTGCTGCAGCAGTTCAACAGCCTTCAGGTAAGTGAGCTGAGAGAGGCTCTGGAAACAAAGGCCGCTCTTCTGGCTGTGGAAAACATTACGGACGCACAGGTGCAAAGGCTGGAGGAAATAGTCCGGGAAATGTCGGTTACAGAAAATGAAGAAAAGAATGTTGCTCTGGACAAGGAACTGCATTACACAATAGCCGCAGCTTCTCAGAACAGTATAATCTTGCAGATATTAAATATACTGGAAGAACTTATAAACATATATATAAAGGACAGGCGAAAGGAAATCCTGTCCAACAAGGACAATGTCTCAAGACTTCAGAAAATTCACGAAAAGATTGTGTATTCTTTAAAGAACAGGGATTCTCAAGCCACTCACGAAGCTATTATGCAGCATTTTGGCATCATTGCCGAATACATAAGGCACAATTGATATAAAAAGAAATCCTATATGGGTTTAAAATATCAGCATCACTTTCTCCTCCTCTCAAGAAATTATTTCCACCGGCTCAGCCGCGAAATTGCTGAAAGCAGCGGCTTTGCCTCTGTTTCCCATACAGATGTCAAGCAAATTCCCACAAAATAAATAGTTAAATAAATAACTATTGTTTACAGTTCATTAGTGATAATGTAATATAAAGATGCAAATTGGTATGACCAATATGTATAAAGTGCACAATAACGTTTGAATTCAAATTTATTTTTTTACTCAAATTGGTCATACCAATTTCAGCGGCAATTCTTATTATTATTTAATCCACTATTACCAATACTACCTATCAAAGGAGAGAAGCCATGAATATCGCTGTGTTATTTGCATTAGCTCTTTTACCCATACTTTGGCTTATTGTTTCACTGGGTGTACTGAAATGGCCGGGCTACAAGGCCTGTCCCATAGCCTTTGGCTTAACCGCGGCACTTGCGGTCTTTGTATGGAAAACCAGTCTTTTGGACACCTTTACCGCAGGACTTGAAGGTGTGGCACTTGCCATCTGGCCAATTACCCTGGTCATCATAGCAGCAGTATTTACTTATAACCTTTCTCTCCACACCGGAAGCATGGATGTAATTAAAAAGATGATTACCGGTGTTACCACCGATAAAAGAATTCTGGTACTTATACTTGCCTGGGGCTTTGGAGGCTTCCTCGAAGCAATTGCCGGCTTTGGAACAGCAGTAGCCATTCCTGCGGGCATTCTGGTTGCACTGGGGTTCAATCCTCTGTTTGCCGCAGTCATATGCCTGATATCCAATACTACTCCTACTGCTTTTGGCGCCATCGGCATTCCGGTTGTCACACTTGCAAAGGTTACCGGACTTGATGTTTCACAGTTGTCCTATGCAGTTGGAATCCAGTTGCTGCCGCTGGTCATTCTTCTCCCCTTTGCCCTTGTAATGCTGACAGGCAGGTCAATTAAAGCCGTTAAGGGCATTTTTGGAATAACCCTGGTTTCCGGAATAGCCTTTGCAGTTCCTCAACTGCTGATAGCAAAGTATCTGGGACCTGAACTTCCGGCAGTGGTTGGCGCGGTCTGCTCCATGGTTTGTACCGTTATAGCGGCAAGGCTCTTCAAAGGAAAAGCCCCTGTGCCAAAGGAATATCAGATAGAAGTTGCTCCAAAGGCAAAACAGGAAAAAATAACCCTGAAAAAGGGTATAATGGCCTGGCTTCCGTTCATACTTGTATTTCTTTTCATACTCTGCTCCTCAACCCTGATACCTCCTGTAAATCAGGCACTGTCCGCAGTTAAGACCTCTGTTGCCATTTATACGGGAGAAGGGGCAAAACCCTATACCTTCTCATGGCTGGCAGCCCCGGGAACCCTGATAATTATTGCAACATATTTGGGAGGCATACTTCAGGGAGTAAAGCTTAAAACCATAACCGGCATTCTTTTTAAAACTGTCAGGCAGTTGCTGAAATCCACAGTTACCATAGTTTCAATCATTGCCCTGGCGAAGATTATGGGTTACAGCGGTATGATAAATTCCATTGCAACAGTGCTGGTTATGATCACCGGCTCCTTCTACCCTCTTGTAGCCCCGCTCATAGGCGCTCTTGGTACATTTGTAACAGGCAGCGATACCTCTGCAAATGTATTGTTCGGCAATCTTCAGGCTGAAGCAGCCAGAGCTGCCGGCGCAAATCCGTACTGGATTGCAGCCGTAAATACAGGCGGCGCAACGGCAGGAAAGATGATTTCACCCCAGAGTATCGCCATAGCTGTTGCAGCCACAGGTCTTGCGGGCAGCGAGGGGAAAATACTCGGCAGTACCATAAAGGTATGTGCAATATATGTAGTTGTTTTAGGCTTAATAAGCTATTTCTGCAGTTCATTATTCGGTTTTTAGATAAGGGTTGAGCGTGAAAATTAATTTACTGCATCATAAACTATTTTCACGCTAAAAACCCGCAAAAAAGTTTTTATCACTATTATTGCCGCCAGGCGGCTCATGGAGGTTAAAATGAACATTATAGTATGCATTAAGCAGGTTCCCGGAACTAATAAAGTTGAGGTTGATCCGGTAACAGGAGTTTTAAAAAGAGATGGTGTAGATTCAAAAATGAATCCATATGATCTATACGCTCTTGAAACAGCACTTAAACTTAAAGAGGCTCACGGAGGTACGGTAACTGTAGTCAGCATGGGACCGCCTCAAGCAAAACAAATCATTACGGAAGCCTTTGCAATGGGTGCAGACGAAGGGATACTCCTTTCAGACAGAAAATTCGGAGGCTCAGATGTACTTGCAACAAGTTACACTCTGTCACAGGGAATATCAAAGCTTGGACATATGGATCTGATACTGTGCGGAAAGCAGACCACTGATGGAGATACCGCTCAGGTTGGCCCTGAAATGGCTGAATATCTCGATATTCCAAGTATATCAAATGTAAAGAAAATCCTTGAAATTACTGATAAATCCATTACTGTTGAGATGGATATGGCCAACACCGTTGAAATAGCAAAAGTTGAGTTTCCATGTGTGCTGGCTGTCGATAAAGATATTTATCAGCCCAGACTTCCTTCATATGTTAAAAAGATGGCAACAAAAAATAACGAAATTAAAATCATCACCTTTAATGATCTTGACGATCAGGATGAAAAGAAATATGGCTTAAATGGTTCTCCAACACAGGTGCAAAGAATATTTCCGCCGGAAGCAAACGATCACCGGGAATTGTGGAATAATACCCTGGAAGATATCCCTGAAAAGTTATTCGTAAAAATAAAAGAATTGAAATTTATATAGGAGGCAAACCATGTCAAAATTAATAATCCATCAAAACAAAATAACAAATATAGAAGAATTTATTGCCGTTTGCCCCTTCAGTGCATTGGAAAACAATAATGGCATTGTTGAAGTAAACGGAGCCTGTAAAATGTGCAAGCTTTGTATAAAGAAAGGTCCTCCCGGTGCTGCCGAATTAGTAGAGGATCAGGTTAAAGGGATAGATAAATCCCAATGGGAGGGAATCGCCGTTTACGTGGACCATATTGGCGGTGATGTTCATCCGATAACTTATGAATTGATAGGAAAAGCAAGAGAACTGGCAGATAAAATAAATCACAAGGTTTATTGTGTATTTATGGGAAAGGGAATTGAAGACAAGGCATGTGAGCTGCTTCATTACGGAGTTGATGATGTATTTGTATATGACTATGAAGAATTGGACCATTTTAAAATAGATGCCTATACTTCTGTATTTGAAGATTTTATAAACAATAATAGGCCTTCTGCAATTCTTGTGGGGGCAACCAGCGTGGGAAGACAACTGGCGCCAAGGGTTGCTGCCAGATTCAGAACAGGACTTACTGCCGACTGTACCATACTTGATATTAAGGAAAATACAGATCTGGTTCAGATAAGACCTGCTTTCGGCGGAAACATAATGGCCGAAATTCAAACGCCTAATGCGAGACCTCAAATAGCTACAGTAAGATATAAAGTCATGAATTGCCCTGAAAGAAAGGAAACCCCTTCAGGTCAAATAACAAAATGTTCAATAGAAAAAAATAAATTGACTTCGAAAATCAAAGTTTTGGATGTTGTTGCCAAACCAAAGGAAAGGTTTATTGAAAATGCTGATGTGCTGGTTGTTGCCGGCAGAGGTGTCAGATCACAGGAAGATATAGCACTTGTCAAAGAACTTGCAGAGCTTCTGGGAGGCGAAATTGCCTGCACGAGGCCTATGATAGAGGCAGGCTGGTTTGATGCAAAAAAACAGATTGGCCTGAGCGGCAGAACAGTAAGACCAAAACTTATAATTACCTGTGGTGTATCAGGCTCAGTTCAGTTTGCAGCCGGAATGAATAATTCAGATTATATTTTTGCAATTAACAAAGATGAGAAGGCTTCCATATTTAAGATTGCACACTATGGGATTGTAGGAGATCTCTATGATATCCTGCCTAAGCTGATTGAAAAAATCAAAGTATCCGGGAAAGTATAACGTGAATAACGCGAAGAAATAATTCGGTGCTTGCATGGATGTTCTTCGCGCAGCAAAGACCGCTTGCGGTTTTCATTACAAATTATACCGCTGCTTAGCAGCGGAACGGAGGTTAATGTATGAATTACAAAGTATTTGACCAACAGGACTTTCAAGCTGTAAGTCAGATTATTGGTGATGCTGAAAGAGTACTATATAAGGAAAATATAAATGAGGACTACAGCCATGATGAGCTTGGCGGAACAGAGTGCTATCCCGACATGGTTGTCCGCGCCATATCCACTGAGGAAGTTTCTGCAGTGATGAAATATGCTTATGAAAATAATATACCTCTTACCCCGAGAGGTTCAGGTACAGGCCTTGTTGGAGGAGCTGTTCCTATAAATAAGGGTATAGTTATGGATTTAAGTCTGATGAATCACTTCCTTGATTTGGATGAGGAGAACCTGACAGTCACTGTTGAACCGGGTGTTCTGCTCATGGAGCTATCTAAATACGTGGAAGAACACGACCTGTTCTATCCCCCCGATCCCGGTGAAAAGACTGCTACCATCGGAGGAAACATCAATACAAATGCCGGTGGAATGCGCGCTGTAAAATATGGTGTCACACGGGATTATGTAAGAGGTCTGGAAATAGTTTTACCTAATGGCAATGTAGTAAGCTTCGGCGGCAAGGTTGTCAAGAACAGTTCAGGTTATTCCATGAAGGATCTGATTGTGGGTTCGGAAGGTACTCTTGGTATAATCACAAAAGCTACTTTAAAGCTTCTCCCACTGCCCAGGAAAGCTATAAGCCTGCTTATACCTTTCCCAAGCCTGGAGCAAGCCATCAGAACGGTACCTTTGATAATCAAGTCAAAGACTATTCCTACTGCAATTGAATTTATGCAGAGACAGACTATTATGGATGCTGAAGAATTTTTGGGTAAAAAATTTCCTGATAATCAGGCAGACTCATATTTGCTTCTGAAATTTGACGGCAATTCCACCGAAGAAATCGAAGCTTCTTATGATAAGGTTGCAAAAATCTGCCTGGAACAAGGTGCCATAGATATTCTGATTTCCGATACGGATGAAAGAAACGACTCTATCTGGAAAGCCCGCGGAGCATTCCTTGAAGCAATAAAAGCATCTACAACCTATATGGATGAAATAGACGTAGTTGTGCCAAGAAATAAGGTCAGCGAAATAGTTGAATTCAGCCATAAGCTCCAGGAGCAGGTGGGAGTGAGGATTAAAAGCTTCGGACATGCCGGAGACGGCAACCTTCATGCATATGTTTTAAAGGATGATCTCAGCGAAGAGGAATGGGAAAAAAGGCTGGCCTTGGCTATGGATGAAATGTATAAAAAAGCAAAAGAATTGAAAGGTCAGGTTTCGGGAGAACACGGAATCGGTTTTGCAAAAAAACCTTATTTGAAGGAATCTCTCGATTCCGAAATACTCGATATCATGAAAGGAATCAAACTGGCTTTCGACCCGAAGAATATATTGAATCCAGGAAAAGTTTGCCAGTAAAATTATAAGAAACGGATGGTTGCAGAAGGTACTAATCAATATATAAATATATTTCCAGTACTTCCGTACTAACTAAAAATAAATGGCTGTTCCCAAACAAAACGCACAAATAGTACAGTTCAGAATAAATTTTTTAGCCGCCGCACAATACTCGACTTCCTGTCTCGATTGATGCTCAAAGCAACGTCCTGTTACTTGGACGGCTAAGTCATTTATTCTTCACTTACAAATTTGTGCATTTTGTTTTAACTGAAGCAGTCATTTATTTTTAGTTGTACTCGCGTACTGGAATACAATAGTGCTATCTATTGCATACTATGTGGCTGCAATCCTCCTGAAAACTTATACTTTTATGGCTGCTCACAAACAAAAAAACACCAATAGTTGGGCTTAAAATAAAGCTTTTAGCCGCCGCACAATACTCGACTTCCTGTCTCGATTGATGCTCAAAGCAACGTCCTGTTGCTTTGACGGCTAAGTCATTTATTCTTCACTTACAAATTTGTGCATTTTGTTTTAACTGAAGCAGTCATTTATTTTAGTTGTACTCGCGTACTGTAATATAATAGTGCTATCTATTGCATGCTATGTGGCTGCAATCCTCCTGAAAACTTATATTTTCATGGCTGCTCCCTCATTCCCCTGCCTGTCCACGAACGTCAGCTCATGCTTTGGTGCATAGCACCACTCAATTATGGTTTTGACCAAACCCGGGGTTATGATTTCATCTTCCCAGTGTGGCGTTACCGCCCGCTTCAACCCTTTATCCACATCTTTCAAGCCTTCAAATTCAGTACCCTGGATAAAAATAACCGGGCTTTTTACCTGCTTGGATTGCCCAACCCTGTACCTTACAAAAAACTTTTTATTATCGGAAATAATATATAGGTTAATATTTCCCAAGTCCTCCATATCTTCTTTTACATACCAATAAAAAGTTCTTTCATTTAAAACCAGCTTTCTTTTACCCTTTTTATTTACACTCACCTTTTCCATCCTCCAAAATGCAACGACGGCTATAAAAGTATTTAAACTTAATTAAATGGAATCCGCCAAACAATCAGTTTAAATATATTTTCTACATATGAGCGTTATAAAACTCGGTATAATTTTCCAGTTGCCGCTTCAAAAGGTTAGGTGTGTCTATCTTATATGGACAGTGTTCTTTGCATTTACCACATTCGATGCATTTGTTTATAAGCTCCATTTTCTCCTTGAAGCTCTCAGCAAGGAACTGCTGATAGGGCGCTCTTCTTAAAAGCAGGGATATCCTGGCCTGGGTAGGTATTTCTATACCTGCGGGACATGGCATGCAATAGCCGCAGCCTCTGCAGAAGTTTCCGGCCAATTCCTCCCGGTCCCTGTTAATAATCTCCCATATGTCAGCATCCAAAACGGGCGGGCTCTTCTCCAGTTCCAGAAATTCATCCAGTTCCGCTTCCCTCTGGATTCCCCATATGGGCACAACATTTTCATACTGCCTCAGATATGCAAAGGTTGACGCAGCATGGGTTATCAGCCCGCCTGACATTGCTTTCATGGCTATCAGTCCAACATCATGCCTCCTGCATTGCTCAATCAGCTCCAGGTCAGCCTCAGAGGACAGAGAACTCAGAGGGAACTGCATTGTATCAAAAAGTTCCGAAGCCACTGCCTCCATGGCTGTATTTATCCTGTGATTGGTTATGCCTATAAAACGTACCATACCCTTTTTCCGGGCCTCCAACAATCCTGCATAAATACCGTCAGGATCATTGACATCCGGAAGCTGCGCCGGATTATGGAGCTGGAGTATATCCACATAATCTGTTTTCATATTTTTAAGGCTTGTTTCCAGGTGTTCCAACAAGGTCTTTTTATCCTGGGCAAAGGTTTTTGTAGCTATTATTATGTCTTTTCTGACTTTGGAAAGGGCATAGCCGATTTTTTCCTCGCTGTCGCTATACGCCCTTGCCGTATCAAAAAAATTAATTCCGTTATCATATGCTTTTACCAGAATTTTTTTTGCTTCCTCAAAAGATATTCTTTGTATGGGAAGTGCCCCAAAACTGCATCTGGTCACCAAGAGACCCGTACGTCCCAATCTGGTTTTCTCCATAAAATCACCAACCTCCCTATGTCAACATAACCGCTTTATTATATTATTGCACTATTCTGTTGTTTTTCCTACCCATAAAAAAGAAAATCCCCGAAACAGTATTGTATCCGGGGAGAACATCCATTTATTTACCAGGGTTCACTAAATAGTCTGTCCGGTAAATTTATTTAAGCCTAAAAACTCATTTACTTGCTTCTGTTTGCTTACAGCTTCACTGTTTTCATCATCCAGAGGAGCCTCGTCCAGTCTTAATAAATAGCCGTCTTCAACAGCTCTGGCCGTATGTATGGGAAGCTTATCCAACTTTTCTTTTCCCAGCTTTTCGGTAATCTCCCGGCCAAAATAGTTAAGCCAATGAAATGCGGTGGGCAAGCCCTCCCTGTAATATCCGGAAAATCTCAATGAGTTTGCGGAATTTGCCACACAGCCCCAGTAAGGCTCAAAGGCTCTTATACAGTCCGTAAAAGCAGACACTGTCCTTTCAGCCTTGTCCGGGTTTGACATAAGGTAACTTTGTGGGAAATTAACCGTAAATGTATTTTTAAACCTGGGATCAGTTATTCCCGTGGTCATGCTTATCCCTGCCGACTCTTTATTGTTGAGTGATGAGAAAAAGCTGAAGGTATAGCCCAGTTCGGTAAAAACCTTCCCGCCCTCCTTATTGACGCTATTTGCCACCAGCTCCCGGAAGGCTTCAAAACTCCACTCAAAAGGCTTCGCATCCTTTTTCCGGGATACCGTAAGGTAGTTGGGACTAATATCCTCACCATATTTTGCAAGACTCTGCAATGCAGCATATGCTTTTTTCACAACAGTCTCAAAATCCTCTTTTCCAGGATGGGCCCACAAAATCATCGTATACGTCTGTATCATTATCTATACCTCATTAATCCTTTGGTTGGAATATAAGCTCAATACCCTCGATACCCCTCTCGGCAAATAATATTCTGGTGGCATCAAGTGCTCCTTTTTCAGCAAAATACCATTTGACCGGGGCTCCCTCGGAGGCAGCTATCTGTCTTGTTGCCTCATTTACCAAGGCATCCTTCCCCTTAAACCAATCATAAAATCTGCCGGTATTTTTGTCAACAAATTGATTATATTTTGCTTTTGCATCCAACAGGGTTCCTTCTCTCATGCCATCATACTTGACACCGTTTTGAATCCAGGCTTCCCCTGTCTTGCCGGTTATCTGCGTCTGGTATTCCCTTGAATATGCACTCATGCTTTCGTTGACCCTGTGCCAGCTTCCGCTTAAGGAAGGATATGTGGGTGCGGAGGTATCAACTCCAGCATCAGTATACGAGTTGGCCAGCACTCCGCCTTCCGTGTCTTCCCTTAAAGCCACCTCCGGCTCCGATGACTTCAGATCCTTTCTGACCAGCTCGGTGACCTCCGTCAATTCATTTCTGGGTACTCCGTCAACCGGGTCCAGGGCATCTTCAACCCTGCTTACCCTTTCGGGGGAATTTAATCCCAGGCTGTCATACTCGCCCGGCTCAATTCCCTTGCCTGCCAAATCATCAACATTGCTCCTCAAGGACTCCATTTCAGCCTTGTTTTCACATTGCTTCAAAATATCCAGTACCTTGGTTTGATCCGCATTATCAAACTTGCCCGAGTTGTCCTCTATTATATCCTTATAGGTCTTAATTCCGTCACTGTCCAGATTTTTCCCCGCATCGGCCACATTCTCTTTCGATACATTTTCCTTTTTGAAAGCATCCAGTGTATTCTGAGCCTCTTCAAGTCCTTTTGTTCCTGACTTCTGATAGTAATCCGTGGCCGTCTCTCTTGAATATCCCCTGTCAGCGGTGTACCTGTAATAGGCATCCTCGCTTCTTGCCATTTGCTCCAGCATTGTTATATTTTCAGATATTCTTGAGGACAGGGGTTTGGAAATAAGCCCCAGTGTGGCAAAAACCGCCAACTGTACAATAAGCTCCTGCAAATAGTAGCTATCTCCCGTTGCAAAATACATGTATGCTATGGTAATCACATTGTAAACGTACATTGCAACCAGCGCCAGCTTTATTCCCATAAACACCGCCGCAACCCAGCCTGCTCCGGGAATCAGTGCCACAGCCAGGGCCTCTGCCAATTCCAGCATTACCATCAATAAAACTCCGGCTATTACTCCCTCTACATATTCCATGAGCATTTGCTTGATACTCATGGAGCCTCCCGCAGTTCCTCCGCTTATCATGTAGCCTGCGGCACCCGTCTCCGGGTTCAGCACAACATAGCCCGTACCCGACCAGTCAAAGTAATGGATATTCCTCTGGGGGATGGTAACCGTCCTGCCGCTGTTTACGGCATTTGAAATGTCTGTCCTGACACTGCCTGACACCTCCAGTTTTGGAAGAACGGAGGATATATTGCTCTTGTCTATGGTATACACAGGTATACCCATTCTGTTGGCCTCACCAAGTATTTTTATTGTTGAAACGGAAGGTGTATTAAACATCTGCTCAAATACCGCATGCTCCATTGATGACGCCATGATTCCCGCTGCCAGCATAAAAGCCTTTTCAGAATCACGGTCTCCGTTTATGCTCATTACGCTGTGCACGTCCCTGTCAACATCAATGTACATGCTTCCTTCCGCCAGCTCCACAGGCGTCATAAACAGGTATTTCACATCTGCGTTATAACCTGTGATACCTTCGCTTAAAAGTCTGGAGGCCTTGACTCCAAACTGGCTTTCAAGCATTTTATTGTAAATATCCAACTGTGCAAAATACGTTTTGGCCACCCCATTGAGTATTTCACCCATGGCCTCGTCACTGTATATATTCTGCTCGTTTATTGAAGCCTTTAGTGCCTGCAGCTTTTCTGAAATGTCCTTCAACTCGTCAGGTGCTATTTTGTCATAATCCAGACCTACGCAGTAATAGCTTCCTGCTGTAACCGCATTGGATATTTTCTCCGGCTCTGCCTGTCCGGGAATCTTCAAGGTAATGGTAAACTGCTGACGGTAGCCCATTCCCACCGCTTTTCCCGCAGCCACCACTGTCCCGTCGGCTTTTAATACAGGTTTAAGCTGGACCATATATGCAGGAGTTTTGAATACTCCCCCGTATTGCTTTAATATTACTTCGTCCTCAGGAGTTGCAGGTATCCATGAAAGAGTGAGCTTTTTACCATATAGCCTCCATGCCTCGGAGGTATATTCAAAATCCTTTCCCCCGGCGAAATTAAGGCCATAGGGATCTGCTCCCGAAATGCTGAACGTGATTGTGTCCTTGAACTCGCTGCCAATGGACTGATACTCTCCAAGCACAGCCACCGTTTTATAGGGCAGGGTCAGCGGAAGCAGGCCCAGCTCCTGGGAGATTATTTCATAGCCTCCGAATATATCCGTCCATTGGGGTGCCTCTATATTGTTCTCGCTTAAGTACTCCTCTATGGCCAGCTTCTGCTCTTCAAGCTTTTGCTGAAGTGTGTCGGTGCTTATTCTCGACAGGGCATTTTTGTCAGAGGACACTGTTCCCGTATGCGTAAAGGCATTTTCAATTTCCTGCCTGCTTACGCCCGTCAGCCCTTCTACATCCAGACCCTCTTTCTTCACATATTCCTTAAAGCTGGCATCAAGAGGAATCCACATCTTCTTCCCTGTGCCTTTTCCAACTCCGCGGTAATTTTCATATGGGACATAGGCTTGGACCCACACATGCTCAATTCTTACGGCAGAAATCACTCCTCCGGACACCAGGGCAACTGATGGAATACCCGTTGCTCCAAGTATTCTGACTGCAGCCTCTTCTGTTTCCGCCCCGGTCCATTCCTTAACCCTTTCAATAGGTATCTCCACAGTTCCTCTGACATACCTGGAGGGAATCCCTTTGTACCTGAGCATGGAAATCAACAATGAGGCCTGGTCGAAGTCATTTCCGGCCATTTGCCCAAGAGTTCCGCCGGCACCCTTCCTTGAGCCGTAATATGGAATAAAGTCCACATTATTTTTAACATACTCATATATTTCAACCACTGTACTCAAACCGTCTGCAATGTTTTTTACATTATCCGAGAACTGAATCTCACCGGTTTCTGCAAGATCCTCCTGGGTGGGTACTTTGGGAAGGCTGACGGGTTCCGTACCCGCGGAAGTCCCGGTATAACCTCCGGCAGCTCCGGCTCCTGTTGACGGCACAGGCGGCTCAAGGACTACATTGTCATAAGGAAGTGCTCCAAGCGTCTGCTGGGGCTGTTCGGGATTGAGCAGCCCCCCTATTTCTTCAATTTTTTCCTTCAGCCTGTCAATATCTTTGCTCTTAGGCTTATTCAGAACAGCCGAGACCGAATCCAGCTTTTCAAAAATTGCAGAAAATTCATCCAACTGAGTGTTAATCTGTGTCTTGTATATATCATGCCTGCCCTGAGCTTTTTTGGCAGACAGCCTTTTAAGCGTCTTTTCATTGTTTGAAAGCTCGGTATTTATATCTTTTCGGATATTTTGCAATGCTTTTCTTGCACTTTTGACATCTGCTTTCAAACTGCCGAAATCGTTGCCGGCCACATCCGCCTTCAGCTTTTCATACCATTTATTAAGTTCCTCCGCAAAACTCCCAAGCTTAGTCTGAGCAGAGGGCTTTTCATGCCTGACGGCAGGCGCTGCCTTTTTAGCCTGTACTGCCTGCTCCTGCTGTCTGGCCTGTGCAAGCTGCTGTGTGGGGAGCCCGAAAGTAACCGAAAACGCCACAAGCAGCACCATTGCAATGATTTTTACAGGTTTCTTATATGTCATTTCAGTTGTCCTCCTGTTTTTTGCTTAGAGTTACATCCAGTAAATCCATAGCCCCTTCATAAGCTGCCGCCTTGAAGCTGGAGCAGTTTATAACTATTCTCCTGGCAATGATTTTACCTTCCAGATTGAAGGTACTGGTATTTATATATACCGTTCCGTTGGGAGCATAAATAATTCCCTTTATATTTGCGGTAGAAGCATTTATAGATATGTCCGAATCTGCGGAACAGATTACAATTCCTTCCGGAGCAGTGCTTGCGAAGGTGTTCAGGTTGAAGGAAACACTTTCGTTTGCCACAATATAGCCGTCACTTTCAAGGCTTGTGCCGTTTATTTGAATACTCTCATCACTAATTTCCGATTTGCAAAGCTTGATTCCCTTTCCATAATCCGTAATCATCAATCCGTTTTTATGAATATTCCCATCAGAAGCTGCTATCTCTCTGATTTCCGCCACAGCATCAGGCATTTCCACCACCACAGGCTCGGTTTTCTTCTGGCCGATCTGTACTTTGCCTCCCCAGGTGGTTATAGTACCAAAGCTGGATAAAATCCCGCTTACGGTCAGATTTGTTCCCGAGAACTCAAAAGCTTTGTTCGTCCTTATATCCCCCTGGATATCGGTACTGTACAGGTACATGCAAAGGGCATCGCCGGTGCTCCCGGAGAATAATGTGTTTTTAAATGCTTCACTTTGCAGCACTGAAGGCTTCTCAACCGTGAAGTATCCATTTGCAAGAGCTGTCACGGTTCCGTCAGCAAACAGGGCGTCAAATACAACCATATAGTTTCCGGTGTTCAGAGGACTGTGCACCCATATCTTTTCTCCGGAACGGCTTTCTGATATGTTCAGGCCTACCTGCTCCGTTATGGTGTCCAGTACATTTCCTGTGGCGGCCTCCACTATTCTGAGCCTTGCGGTAACAGCTTCCAAAGCCGTATTCCCCGTATTGCTGATTGTATATGCCAGGTTGACGTCATCCCCGCGGTATATGCTTTTCTTCTTTACTGCAAGGGTTCCCGAGACTCCGGGAATCCCCTCTGCCTCAGCCGTTACCTCAAAGGTGCTGCTGCTTTCGGAAAGCATCGTTTCACCTTTGTACACCTCCATATGGGCGGTATATTGTCCCGGTGAATTTTTACCCGTATTCCAGGAATTTTTCAATACTGTCCTGCTGTCAGGAAGCAATTCCTGAAGCAGGCTATCCCCGGTCCAGATAATATCCCCTTCTGCATTTCTTATACTGGTCCGCACCGCCAGCCCCCTTAGTATGCTGTTGACGCTGCTGTTTCTTATTGTTTCGTTCATATACACCTCCTCATCAGAGGTATATTTCTCCCTGTCCACAGTCATAGAGGCTGAAGCTCCTGCTGCCTCTGCAATTTCAAAGCTGGCTTGGGCAGCAGCTATTACCTTTTGCCCCTCGCTCCAGGTAATCCGTACTGTATATGTGCCTGCCATGGTTAAGCCCGTGTTCCAGGAGAAAGCAAAAGTCCTGGTCTGTCCTGCTTCCCATGCGCCGTGTTCATCCTCCCCAACGACTTTCACAAGGTTTCCGCTGCTGTCCAGTATCTCTGCCCTGCCGGTAAGAGCCGCGGGATAATCCGTAAGATTTTTTGCCTCATTGGTTACTGTCACATTTTCACCTGCCCCATAGCCTGCTTTATCGGTTGAAACCTTTGAATCAAGCATATATATGTTTACAGGTATTTTGACATCCGGCAGCTTCAGGGTAACAAGGGAAGAATTCCTGTCCAGGTATGTCAATTTGGTATCGCGGGTCAGAGTAATCTCTGTCTCTGGCTCAAGGTTCGTCCCCTTGAAATCTAGTCCGAAGACCTTCATGCCTCCCATTACCAGTCTGTCCATGGTCCATTTCAGAGTTATCGCCCCGTCTGTGCCATTTAAAACACTTACAGGCGCCGGCACTATTTTTGAGGCGTCCACTGTCATTTTTCCGGCAGGAAGTGTGGTTTCAAGTGCTATGTTCTTTCCTGCGGTATCAAAGATTTCACCTGCCAGCTCCGTCATCATCTTATCAAGCTGTTCCATTGTTGGACTGAACACATATTTACCGCCTGTTATGCTTGCAAGGGTGCTCAGCAGATTTTGATCCGCACCGGCCCCCAGCCCTATGGTATATATCTTGTAGCCTTTCTCCCTTGCAAGGTTGGCCTGATTTATGACATTTGACACAGACCATACGTTTTCAACACCGTCGGATAGAAGAATTATTATCTTAGTCCTTGACTGGGAGCTGTTTGTGTTCAAAATGTTGTTGGCACTTTGAAGCCCCAGTCCTATGGCCGTGCCGTTCCAGGGCGATGCGGGCGTCTGGGCTATTTTTGTTTTCAGGAGGTCCTTGTTTTCCGTAATATCCTGCTGAACCCATACATTTCCCGCAAATTCCACCACCGCACCACGGTCGTTTGCCTGCAGCAAATCAATGACATGGCTGGACGCCTCTTTGGCAAAATCTATCCTCCAGGGCCTTGTAGTAGATTCGTCTATGTTTCCCCATTCCATACTGCCTGAATCATCTATGCACAGGACCATATCTATGGGATTTCTTTGAGGCAGCTCAGGTGTGCCCTCTCCCGTCAGATTGAACTGCAGGGAGACAGAGTCTTCACCAGGGTACAGAACTGTCTTGCCTGCACTTTGCTCAAAGTTTATCCGTGTCGGAGGCAGGGGAGGCAATACGCTGAAGGTAGTTTCGCCTTCTGCCAGCAGGGTTTCAGCTTCAAACACCTGGGTTTTGATTATGTAATCCTTCGGAGCAGACACATCCGGACTGAAGGTTATTGATGTGAATTTCTCTATCTGCCCTGGGGCTTTGCATTCAATGGTTCCGGTTTCTTCCTCGATTACCGCCCCGGCATCAATTACCCATGCTTTGAAGGTTATAGCTTTATTTATGTTTGACTCGGTTACAAGCGTGGTTTTCACATCCACAGTACAGGGATTGTTTATTCTTATATTTTCCGGGTCGGTTGTTAATACGACACTGCCGATTTTAAAATACGGATCAATTACAAACCGTTTTTCCTGGTTTGCAACTATTTTACCGCTGGCCTTGTCCTTCATCTGTACAATTACGGAATATTCTCCCGGAGCACTGTTTTTAGTGTTCCAACCGGGCAATCCATCCGATTGCAGAGAGATAATGCTTCCATCCTGCTTTTTGATGAAATATAAAATTTCCGCCTCCGTATTGCTGACGGAAGTCTCGGCCTGTATTTCAAAGGACTCGTATGCATTAAAGCTGTAGCCTTCCTCACGGATATCCCCTGATACTTTATACAGCTTTATGGAATTGATTTTTGCAAAAGGCATATCCTGCCGTTCCTGAAGTGCCTCAAGAGCAAGAGCCGTAAGATATGGACTGTCATACCAGCTTCCGTTGGAATTCTGGATTCTCAGAATATCGCTGTCAATATTTCCTGCGGCATCTGCACCCAAGGTGTTCAGCACCGCCCTGTAGGCCAGCAGGGTGTCCGCTGCTGCGGCTTCATCCATTCCCCAGGTCTTGTCCTCCTGCTGGACAGCTATCAGATATTCTCCCGCTTTTCTCATTGCAGTCTGCAATTCCGGAGAAGTAAGTCCTGTTTTGGTTTGAAAGGAATTCAGGGTAATGACCGTACCGGCCACCAGCGCCACCGTTGTGTCACCGGCATCGGTAAAGGTCCAGGAGCCGTCGGGCATCTGCCTGTTTATCAGATAGGAAACCGCTTTTTTCATGCTCTCCAGGTCGGGAGCCTGTTCCTTCAGCAATGCCCCCAGAACAAGATTTGTATCCGGCACATCACTTTCATAGCCCTTGAAGATTCCCCAGCCGCCGTCCTTATTCTGGCTGCGGAGCAAGTCTGCCCTGAGGACTGAATGTTTGCCGGCATTGCCCACAAAGGGCAAAGCTCTTGCTGCCATATCATTGTTCTTAGGCACAAGAGCTTCCAGCCAGGCAATTGCTTTTTCCAGCCCTTCCTGAAGTACCCCGTTATCCGAGAGATACTGCGCAAGCTCTCCGGTGTCAACGAAGGCGGTAGCCTTATCCCCCCAGCTTCCGTCTGCATTCTGACTTGTTTCCAGCCACGCATGGGCCTTTGCAACAGCTTCTTCCGGCTGCTGTTCCGGTGCCTCTGCATAGCACAGGGTAAGGCCTGCAGATGTGGTCAGTATTGCTGCAATTAGAACCAGTGCAAGAAATTGTTTGATAAATACTTTTTTAAAATTCACTTCGTTTCTCCCTTCACATTTATTTGCATAGGCAGTTTTCTGCAAGCTGCCGACATGCTTCCACAGCTTTTTGCATTGTCTATATCCTGTTTCCCGGCAAAGCCATGAAACCAATTTTTATTTCCTTTATTTACATTTTATAACATTTAAATGTTATCACCATTGACTGTATTTGTAAACAATTTGTGAATAATATGTAAACTTTTAACATATGCGTATATAACATGGAGATTTGTTATTTCAAGCAGTCCACCCTCCTGCTTATCAGGGCAAAAAAATACAGGCACGCATTTAATGCGAGCCTGCATATAATATCCGCCGGTTGGTGTCTATTCCGGGTTGTTGAGCTTTTCCCTGAACTCCTTAGGGGAGAGCCCCGTATTCTTTTTAAAGGCCAGAGAAAAATAGTTGGTATCGTGATAACCTATTTTTTCGGCTATCTCGTAGGTTTTAAGCCTTGACGCGCCTAAAAGCTGCTTGGCTTTTTCAATGCGCAGCCTGGTAATATATTCGTTGCAGCCTTCCCCCATCTCTTTTTTGAAAAGCCTGGAGAAATAATTCCGGGCAACATGGAATTGCTCAGCCAGGGTAAATACCGTAAGATCTTCTGTAAGACGCTCGTTGATGTATTTTGTAGCGGCTTCCACAATCTCATGCATCTGCTTTTTATTGGTATACATAAGCTTTGCAATAAACATTTCAGTAAAAACACAGCAATTTTCAAGGTCGTTGCTCTGAAGTGTGGTTATTAAAGTTTCCAGCCGTCCGTCAGCCGGATACCCGGTTGTTTTTAAATACTGCCAGTAAAAGGCTGAAGCCAGCTCATAAAACTTCTGCTCGGCATCCACCTTCTTGCTTCCCGAGTTCTTCACCTCATCGATATACAGCTTCAGATACATTTTTACCGTCTCGGTATCCGGAAAGCTCTCCAGTATCTTATCCTTGTAATAGGGCAGCTTGTCCTTCTGCCTCAGGATTTCCGGATTTGCTCCATCGTCGGCTGCGTTGGGCAGCACCGGCTTATTCTGGCTTGACCCCTCACCTGCCTTGCTGTAGGAGGACTTTATCTTTGAAATATTGGATACCACCGGACCAATGCCTATATCCAGGTCGACATCATACTCCACGTTGACAATTTCCTGCAGCTTTGCAATCTGTTCCTCTGCGCTTTCACCATTATTTTTTATATAGAAAATAACAACAATGTTCCCTTCCCTGTTTTGAAAGGTCCAGCCTGAGTTGTTTGAGTCAATCATGTTAATAAGAATGGTCTTTATGGATATGAGCAAAAGGTTTTTGTGCTGCAGCCATACGCTGTCCCCGGACAAAACGGGAGATATCTGGCAGACCTGATACTGGCAGTTCTCCTCCAGGTTGAGTTCTTCTATCTCCATATCGTCTGAATCAGACATTTTCTCAGTTAACTGCATAAGTGATTTTTCAAAGGCCCTCTGATTTTCAAGCACTCTTTTCCTGTTGAGAATATTGCACTTAAGAGAAGACTGAAGCTCGCTTTTTATGTTCTCCACCTGCAGCTTCACACTGTTTATCAGACTGACCTCATCTACAGGCTTCAGTATGAATTCCTTGACTCCCAGGGAACAGCTTTTCTGGGCATACTTGAAATCATCATATCCGGTGAGTACAAGCACCTTCAGCTTCGGCAGAAATTCCAGCATCAGCCGTGTCATCTCCAGGCCGTCCATTTCAGGCATGCATATGTCCGTCAGAACAATGTCAGGTTTGGTTTCCCGGGCAAGCTCAAGGGCTTCCTGGGCGCAGGAAGCGGTTCTGACCTCCCCGATTTCAAGAGTCTTCCACGGTATCATATTATACAAGCCATTGCGGATTATTACCTCGTCGTCTACTATCAAAACTTTGTACAATATATTTCACCACCTTTTTCTTCAGGTCTGATTTCCATGTCATAGAGAAACAACCAAAAATCACATATTGTTTTCCGCCTGATTCAAATGAAGCCTGACATTTACCGTAACGCCGCCGTACTCATTGCTTTCATAGAACAGGCCATAGGGATTCCCGTAAAAAAGCTTTATCCTTCTGTGAACATTTCTTACGCCATAGCCCACGCCCGAGTCATTATCCTCAAGAGTGCGGTTCAAGCTCTGAATCTGGTCGGGAACCATTCCCACTCCGTTATCTATGACTTTTACTATGAGGTCATCCCCGTCACGTATGGCTGTTATCTTTATAAAGCCCTTTGACTGCTTTACCCTCAGCCCGTGATATATTGAATTTTCCACCAGGGGCTGGAGTGTCATCTTGGGTATCATTACCTCCAAAAATTCTTCAGGAATATCAATATAGCTCTCCATGTTATCCTTGTATCGCATTTCCTGTATTGTCAGGTAGTTTTCCACATGCTGGGATTCACTTTTCATTGGAATGATTGCTTCTCCCCTGCTCAGGCTTATCCTGTAAAAACCCGCCAGCGCCTTAACCATGGTGGATATCTCATGATGTCCGTATAACAGGGCCTGCCAGTGGATGGATTCCAGGGTGTTGTAAAGGAAATGCGGATTTATCTGGGACTGGAGCGCCTTAAATTCAATTTCCTTCAATTGTCTCTGCTCATCATATATCTTCTTCATCAGCACATTAATCTGCTCCACCATCAGGTTAAAACCTTTTGAAACCTGTTCAAAATCATAGCCGTGCTCCGACAGGTTTATGCGGGTGGTCAGATCGCCCTTTGACACCATGGACATCCTGTATATCAGATCGTTAAAGGGCCTCAGCAAATGCCTGCTTATTATCATGGAAATAAAGGAGGCCAGTATGATTGTGATTATGACTATCACCAGAATTGCCAGCAGCATGACATTATTATCCCTCAGCAGATAACTTATGGGAAGGGTGCCCACAACATACCAGTCCCAGTCCTTCATATATTTATAAACTACCAGCTTTCCGCCTATTTCGGCAGAACCGTCATGCTTATCCAATATCTCTTTCAGTTGCGCATCCGTGGATATCCTGGTTTTGTCGGTATGGGACACAATCATGCCCTGCCCGTTCATTATAAAGGTTTCCAGCGGCAATTCCCTTTTACTGTTTGAGTAAAACCTTGCAACAACATCTTCTGCCACCGATATTCCCAGCATTCCTATGGGTCTCTTTATCCTGTATATATCAAATATGGGCTGGTATATTGTAAGGGTATATTTTTTTCTTATAATGGGGTCCTGCCTGAAGCCCACTCTTATAGGGCTTCCGGAAATATCTCTCTTTGAGAGGTAACCTGCCACGTTTGAGAAGTCTGAATCCTGCCCGGCCTTTGTAGGCCCAAGGTACAGTACGTTATTATCCATTGCCTTATAGAGAAATACGTATAGTATGTCCCTCTTTGAACCGATGATATTTGACATGGACCGGTATACATCGTCTACTGTAGCAGAAAAATCCAAATTGTCCTCATCAGGCTTGGACAGGTATTCCTGAAGGCTTCTGTCTGTGACGATGCTGTCAGGAGTACTTTCAATGTTCTGAAGATAGTCCTCAAGGTTTGACGTGTTCTGCTGCAGTTGCAGCATTGTCATATCCTTGGCCTGCTGCTTTATGGAACGGCTGGTGACGGTATATGAAAAGCTGACTACAATCAATACGGTCAGACAAATGGTTATTACAAGATAATAGGTAAGCTTTGATCTGAATGGAATGCTTCGGAATTTATGTTTGGCAAACTGAAATAGCCAGTTCTTCATAATCTCACCCTTTATTGATTATAGTACTGTCGTGTAATCTCTTCCATGGTTCTGGCTGCATGTTCCGGGTCTTCTCCCCCAAATATTTGTCTTGTAACCGTCAAGTGAGCCTCCGAAAGCTTTGGAGGGAGATACTGGTCATACCAGAACTGGACATTGGGGGTCTTTTTAATAGCATCCAATATCTCATTGGTCAGCGGGTCCTTTATGACCACGTCATTGACAGGAGGAATCTTTCCGGCATTTATACGTTTCTGGACCGCAGTATCATCAATGAGATATTGCACCAGCTCAAAGGCCTGGTCGATATATCCGCAGGAACTTGCAACCGAATAGAAATTATCCCCCATTGTACCGATGGTATTGTTTGGATCACCCTTTCCTCCCTCAATGGCAGGGAAAGGAAATACTCCTACATTGTCATAAAACTCCGGGAACTCAAACATGACATTGCTCATGAACCAACTGCCTGTCAAAATCATGGCTGCAGATTCATTGTACAGCAGATTGCGGGCATCCCCGGAATCCTCGTTCTTCCAGTTGAACCCCTGGGGAAAGGCACCCATGTCAACAAGCTGCTGTACCATTTCTCCCGCTTTTATAAATACTTCATTGTCAAAGGAACCGTTATTTTTCCGGTTGGCAGCATTGTCAAAAACGGAAGGGCCGCCCAGCCTGTCAACGAAATACATATAGAACATGGAACCTGTCCAGGCCGTTCTGTTGGCAAGGGCGAACGGTGTATATCCATGTTCTTTCAGTACCTCGATATTTTTTTTGAGCTGGTCAAAGGTTTTGGGTTCCGAGAGATTCAGACTCTTGTAGATATTCTTATTATAGAAAATCATGGCAATACACATGTTTTCCACCGGAACACCCCATATTCCATTGTCAAAAGTTACCATCTCAAGTGCTTTTTTATTGAATCGGGAGCTGTAATCCTTCTTCATATAATTTGAAAGGTTTACTACTCCGCCGATGCTGACATATTCCTTCAATATACTTCCCGACCAGGTGGGGAAGACATCAGGCATCTGATTTGTTGCCACGCATACGGAAAGTCTGTTTTTATACAGGTCGTTGGGAATAAGTTCGTGTACCACTTCAAACCCGCTGTTGCTTTTTTCAAACCTGTTTACCGAATCGGCTATAACCTCATTTACCGCAGAATCCCCCTGTATGCTGTACAAGGTCAACTGCTTCTTCTGAGTTTTCTGTACCGTCATGCCCATTTGCCCGTCGTAGAAACATCCCTGCAGAGGCAAAACTATTATAAGTGCAATAAGAACCAGAAGCAGCTTTCTCACGTTAACCTCCTCTGCATGACAACCATTCTCAAGATACCTGAAAACATCAGATTTGTATTCTTAATTTATATATATCACATTTCTCCTCGTGTAACAACCTAAAAGTTTTCTGGGTCTATCCCTTTACAGCTCCTGCCATCATACCTTTTATCAGCTTATCCTGTCCTATTGCAAAAGCCACTATCATGGGCAGCGCACACAAGGTCAGCACGGCCATAATCATTGGAATATTTGAATTATACTGACCCTGGAACTCCCATATTGACAACGGGAGGGTCCTGCTCTTGGCCGATTGTGTCAATACAAGGGCAAAGCTGAATTCATTCCACATGTTTACCGCATTATATATGGCAAGTGTGGCCAAACCCGGCTTTGACAAGGGTGCAATAATGTGGAAAAAGGTTCTGTATTTTCCACAGCCGTCTATTTCCGCAGATTCCTCAAGCTCCTTTGGAATTTCCGCCATGAAGCTGGTGAGTATGAATACCGATATGGGGAGATTAAAGGCTGTATATGGGCCTATGAGTGCAAAAATGGTGTCGTACAGGTGTATCTTCTGAGTAAGCTGGAACACCGGTATAAGCGTCACATGTATGGGAACTGCCATTGCAGCTACCACAAGTCCGAACAAGGGCTTGTTGAACTTGAACCTGAACCTTGAAAAAGGATATGCCGCGCAAAGTGCGGTTACTAATATAAGTACCAGTGAAACGGCAACTACAAAGGTGCTGTTCATCAAATACTTGTAGAACTGGCTCTTTATTACACCTGCAAAATTGTCAAAGTATATTCCTTTAGGCAGCGCAAAAACACCGGTTGTCAAAATCTCAAACTGCTCCTTAAAGGCTGAGGCCACCATGAAGTAAAATGGAGCTCCTGCTATGACCAGCCACGCCAGGGCCAGTATTGCTACAAATGTTTTTCCTATTGATATTTTTTTCCTAGTCATCCTCTACGCCTCCTCTTTTCCGTTTAAAGCCCTTAAGGTTAACAATGAAATTAAAGTAATTACGATAAACATTCCTGATGCAACTGTTGAACCATAGCCCATTTTCATTGTCTGGAAGGCATTTTTGTACATATATGTAGCCATAAGCTCGGTAGCACCGTTAGGTCCTCCCTGTGTCATAACATATATCAGATCAAAATACTTTAATGAACCCACCAGTGACAGTACGGCCGCACTCTTGATCGAACCCTTCATACAGGGCAGTGCAACTCTCCAGAAATACTGTCCGTGGGTGGCGCCATCAATTACTGAAGCTTCATATATTTCCACCGGCAGTGAACTTAAGGCAGCCAGGAAATAAACCATGTAGAACGGTATAAACTGCCAGCATATAACCATAATTACGGCATATATGGCAATCTTGGGATTGCCCAGCAGATCAACCATGCCCTCTCCGCCCAGCATGGTTGAAACAGCACTGATAAGACCGAACTGGGGATCATAGGTATATTTGAAAAGGAAGCCTACGGCAACGGAAGACATGAGCATGGGAAGGAAATAAACCATCTTGAGGAAATTCAGTTTCTTTCCTCCGCTATCCAGCAGGAATGCCAGTGCCATTGCTATTGGAAGCTGTATAGCTATAGACAGAATAACGATCAGTATATTATTAAGAAAAGACTTGTAAAAAACAACATCGGTCACAAGTGTTTTCCAGTTATCCAAGCCAGAAAATGCCTTATTGGAACTAATACCGTTCCAATCATGAAGACTTAACCAAAAGGAATTAAATATGGGATACAGTATAAAAACCAAAATAAAGAAGAATACCGGAATAAGGAATACAGTTGCTGCAATTGCAGTGCTGCGTTTTCTGTAGCTTAGTAGTGATTTGGTATTTTGCATTGTTTCTCCTCCCCCTCTGAATAGTATGCTTAATTCAGACCGGTTATTTTATGGGAACTAAAATTTGTGTACAAATATAATTGATGGGTATCAGCTTTGTGATACCCAATCAATTATAAATTATATTAAGGAATTACTGATATTTATTACTTACCGAAAGCTTTCTTTGCTGCAGCTTCCATTTCCTTGTTTACATCTTCAGGAGTCTTGGCAAGACCGAATATAGCTTGTGAGGTATCTTTGTGCACCTGAGCAACATCAGCAGGCAGGTACTGGTCGTACCACAACTGAACTGAAGGAGCTTTTTCAACTGCATTCAATACATCCTGGAGCAATGGATCACTAACCTTTACACCCTTTACAGGAGGAACTCTGCCGGCTTCAACACGCTTTTGAACGGCTGTGTCGTCTATAAGGTAAGTAATGGCTTTGAAGGCTCCTGCAACATCCTTGCTGTTTGCAGCAACTGAATAGAAGTTATCTCCTACTGTACCAACAACTGAGTTTGGATCACCCTTTCCGCCGTCAGCAGCCGGGAATGCGAAGGAACCGATCTTCTTCTCGGTAAATTCTTTGTTCTCACCTGCTGCTGTTGAGAGGAACCATGAGCCCATCAGGGTCATAGCAGCTTTTTCGGAATACAGGAGTGTACGTGATTGTCCAGAATCTTCATCAAGTCCGTTGAAGCCCTTGTTGAAGTAGTCTTTCTTAACCCATTCCTGAATCTTGTTTCCAGCCTGGGTAAATGCTTCATTTTCAAAGGAACCTGTACGCTGTGCTGCCGCGTTGAAAGCTTCAGCTCCGCCGAAACGGTCAACCAGGTACATATAGTACATTGAACCGGTCCACTGGGTCTTGTTTGCCAGTGAGAAAGGAATTATACCGTTCTTTTTCAAGGTGTCGCAAACTGCTTCAAGTTCTGTTATTGTCTTTGGAACCTGCAGGTTGAACTTGGCAAACAGATCCTTATTGTAGAAGAACATTGCTACAGCTATGTTTTCTACAGGTACTGCCCATATTTTATCCTTGTAGGTAGCCTGATTTACAGCCGCCGGCAAGAAACGGTCCTTGTAGTTGTTCTCGCCCATGTAGGTTGTCAAATCAGCTATTTTCTGTGAATCAATATATGTATTCATTGGTCCGCCTGACCAGTGCGGGAATATGTCAGGCATCTGATCGGAACTTGCAGCAATTGCAATTTTCGTTTTGAAAGCATCATTCTGCATTGGTGAAACTTCAACAGTGTAATTTGGATTGTCCTTTGTGAAACGGTCCATACTGTCCTTGATGATTGTTGGCATAGGTTCTGTAGTCTGTATATGCCAAAGTGTGAGTTTTACAGGTTCACCGGCTGGCGCTGATGAATCTGCGGCTGTTGATGACGGAGCCGCACCTGTTGAGGATGAAGAGTCTGATGGTTTTGCAGAACCGCAGGCTGCAATGGACAATGTCATGGCAATTGCCAAACCGGCAGCCAGGGCCTTACTAATAGCTTTTTTCATTTATTCATGACCTCCTTTAATATTTATGTACTAATAATAGCATCAAAGGACCATCAAATTAATTTATAAAACTTACCTCTTCATATAATTTTGTGACATAAAAAAACCTAACTTGTTTGTTAGGTTTATACAAAATTTACTATGGAATTATGAACAATATTTACGATAATCTCGTCTCAAAGTCGCTATAATGGAACTTCTTTATAACTTTTATACCCTCTTTTTCATTATATAGAGCAATGGACGGAAGATTGACACCGTTAAAGGTGTTGTTTTTCACCATTGTATAGTGGGCCATATCGCAGAATATCAGCCTGTCACCCGGAACAAGCGGCTTCTGGAAGGAATAGTCTCCAATTATATCCCCCGCCAGGCAGGTATGCCCTCCCAGCCTGTAAGTATACCTGTTCTCCGAAGGCCTGCCTGCCCCTACTATATCGGGCCTATAAGGCATTTCCATCACATCAGGCATATGGCATGCCGCCGACGTGTCCAGAATGGCGATATTCATTCCATTTTCCACAATATCAAGCACACCTGCAACAAGATACCCGGTATTAAGTGCCACAGCCTCTCCCGGTTCAAGATAAACCTCAATCCCGTACTTATCCTGAAAATAGCTGATTGTACGGACAAGTGTCTCTATATCGTAGTCCTGCCTTGTAATATGATGTCCGCCGCCGAAATTCAGCCACTTCATCTTCTTTATGAATTCACCAAATTTTTCGTCTGCCACCCTGGCAGTGCGCTCAAGGGTGTCGGAATTTTGCTCACACATGGTATGAAAGTGAAGTCCGTCTATGCCGTCCAGCTCCTCCGGCTTGAAATTGCTGCGGGTGACTCCCAGCCTGGAGTAGTTGGAGCACGGGTCATATATGGCATGTTCCTGCTCTGAATACTCCGGGTTTATGCGGATTCCGCATTCTATCTTCTTGCCGGGATGGCTTTTTACCCTGGACTTATACCTGTTCCACTGCGCAAAGGAGTTAAAAACTATATGGTCGGAATATTTGAGCAGTTCCTCAAACTCCTCCTCAATATACGCAGGAGCATATACATGAACTTCCTTTCCCATCTTTTCATAACCCAGCCTGGCCTCAAAAAGCGAGCTGGAGGTAACCCCCTTGAGATATTTTCCGATGAGGGGGTAAACAGCGTGCATGGAAAAGCCCTTTTGCGCCAGAAGTATCTTGCAGTCTGTCCTCTTTTGAACAGAATCAAGTATCTCAAGATTTCTCACCAGCAGTCTCTCATCAACAAGATAACAGGGTGTAGGCAATTTGCTTATGTCTATATCCACAAGTATCACCGGCCTCTCCGGCTCACATAATATATTTGAATAAAACACGAACCTACCGTGAGCCGGGTAAGACATGCAGACAATTTACTTATTAATCCAGCAGTGTTGGGGAAAAATCTTCCTTCCAGGGGAGTCCGTATTTGTTGAGAGCCTCCATAAACGGATCGGGATCAAATTCCTCCACGTTAAATACTCCGGGCTTCATCCACAGTCCCTTCAGCATCATCATGGCACCGATCATGGCCGGTACTCCCGTAGTGTAGGAAATGGCCTGGGAACCCACCTCCGCATAGCATTCCTCGTGAACACAAACATTGTATACATAGTAGGTTCTCGGTTTTCCATCCTTTACACCCTGTATGATGCAGCCAATGTTGGTCTTGCCCTTGGTTCTGGGGCCCAGTGACGCCGGGTCCGGCAAAACCGCCTTAAGGAACTGAAGGGGTATGATTTTCTTGCCTTCAAATTCGATAGGCTCGATAGAGGTCATGCCCACATTCTCCAGAACTCTTAAATGAGTAAGATACTTTTCAGAGAAGGTCATCCAGAATCTGATTCTTTTTATACCCTTTATATTTACAGCCAGTGATTCTATTTCCTCATGGTGAAGCAGGTAGATATCCTTTTGGCCTATTTCAGGCAGATCATATACTTTTTTCAGTTCCAGCGGCTCGGTTTCAACCCACCCGCCGTTTTCCCAATAGCTTCCGGGGGCTGTAATCTCACGGATATTGATTTCAGGATTGAAGTTTGTGGCAAAGGGATAGCCGTGGTCCCCCGCATTTGCATCAACTATGTCAATATAGTGTATCTCATCAAAATAATGTTTCTGAGCATATGCGCAGAAAACACTTGTTACTCCGGGATCAAAACCGCTGCCCAGCAATGCCATGATTCCAGCCTTTTCAAATCTTTCCCTGTATGCCCACTGCCATTTATATTCAAACTTTGGTATTTCAGGAGGTTCATAATTGGCAGTATCCAGGTAATGCACTCCTGTGGCAAGACACGCATCCATTATTGTAAGGTCCTGATAAGGCAGTGCAACATTTATAACAATATCAGGCTTGAATTTATTTATAAGCTCAATCAGCATTTCCGTATTGTCAGCGTCAACCTGGGCAGTCTGGATTCTGGTTTTTCCTCCATCCAGCTTGGCTTTTATGGCCTCACATTTTTCAACAGTCCTGCTTGCTATACATATCTCTTCAAATATGTCCGGGTTCTGGCAGCACTTATGGATTACAACACTTGCAACGCCGCCTGCGCCAATAATTAAAGCCTTTCCCATATTAACCTCCATTCCGCTGCGCCGCAGCAATATAACCAAGTAATTAAAAACTGCATCAAAATATTTTCGCCGGCTTGAACTGCAGCCGGTCAATAAATACAAGCGTGATTATACAAAAAATACTTCAAAAAATCAATAAAAATGAAAAATATTCTTGATTACAGGTGTCATAAAGCCAAAATCTTTAAATTCCTCAATATTTCACATAAGTTTACAACCTTTTTTGGATTTATTATGCTTAAGTCCTACTTTATTTATACATTTCGTGTTTTCCATTCCAGGCCGGATTTATTCCCGCCAGCCAAGAAAAGGCCTGTAAAATGGCAGTCACCATTTTGCTGGCCTTTTCTCCGTGCAGAAGCTTTATATGCAGCAATACTGCCTTGTACTACATTGTTTTGAAGTATCTTGAATATTTCCTCACCAGTTTATCCTCTATGGAGATAAATGAGGGGATTACAAGAGGCAAGAGTATTACACTCAGCAGGAATACTCCCACGCACACGCATACCGCCATTTCAACCAGTGTCTTTATTCCTGACGGAGCCAATGTTGCAAAAGTACCTCCAAGAATCAGAGCGGCGGACAGCACCACCCCTCCTACATTGGCAGAGGCCTTAATAATTGCTTCCTTCGGCCCCAGTTCTCCATATTCCCTGTAACGGGTCATGAGGAATATGCTGTAATCCACTCCGAGAGCCACTATTATTACAAAACCGAAGAACGGCACGTTCCATGCAAGCTGGTCGGTGTTCAGGAAGGCTTTTGCAAAAAGGCTGGTAACGGATATTGCAGAATAGAAGGACAATACCAGTGAACCGATAATATAAACCGGAATCCAGAAGGATTTTATTATAAATACCAGAACGATAAAAATTCCTGTGAGGACCATGAACTGAGCAAGTCTCATATCGCTCACGGCCACGTCCTGAATATCATTTGTCACAGCCGTCTCACCGCCTGTGGCAAACTCCGCTCCGGAAAGTGCTGTTCCCTTGAGCATGTCGGGAAGCTGTCTGCTGATTTCCCGGACAGAGGCTATGGCCTCATCAGAGTAAGGATCGTCTTCCAATATCACTGTCAGTTTTAAGGTCTTGCGATCCTTTGACATATATGCGTCCAGGGCTTTTTGGAAATCACTGTTTTCAAAAGCCTCCCTGGGAATATTTACAGTTTTGTCTGAAGCTAGCCGGGACAAAAATTCATTGGATTTGTCTATGCCCTCTGAAATCCGGCTCAGTCCATCGCCGCTGTCTCCCAATCCGTTTTTAAGTTGTTCGAAGGAACTTCCCAGTGTGGACAGACCTGCTGTCATCTGCTTTTGTCCGTTTGTAATTTCTCCCAGGCCGCTGGTCATTTTTTGCATGTTCTCCGCAATCGCCCCCTGTCCGGCACCGGTTTGCTTCAACCCCTCTGCCAGTCCTCTCTGTCCCTGCGAAAGCTGTTCAAGTCCTGCTATTGTTTGTTTGAGACCCTCATCCAGTTGTTTCAGGCCACCTCCGGTTTGGAGTACTGCTTTTGCGTATTCGGCATTTAAGAGCTTAAACCCCTCTGTGATTTGCTTAAGTCCCGAATTCAACTGTACAACCTGCTCCCTGACGCCCTTTAGGGCAGGCTCACTGCCGGAAGCCTGACCTAAAGCCTGATTGATGCCTTCCGACAACTGCACCAGCATTTCAAGGCTGCTTTCCACCTCAGAATATTTTGCGCCGAAAGTGTTGAAACCTCCTTCAAACTCGGTAAATTCACCTGTCAGCGCATTTAAACCGGCTTCAATTGTTTCCAGTCCCGTCTTTACTTCAGTAATTTTTTCTGCTATTGTGCCAGCCCCCGCAGCACCTTTTTCTATTCCTGTCCTTATCTGGTTGATACCGTCTGTAAGGCTCTTCATGCCCCCCTGAATTTCAGAGGTTCCGTCCACCAGCTTTGAGACCTGGGATAAGTCCGGCGGGGTAAGCTTTTCCTGAATAGTTGAAAGCCCTTCACCAATCCTGCCTATTCCGTCATCCGCCTGTTCAAGCCCTCCAACTACCTTTCCGATCTGGGTTCCGGTATAATAGTCGGCTATTTCATCTCCCAAAGGCTGAGTGGGGCCCTGGACTGCCGAAACACTCTCTATTTTCTTAATTTTATTGGTTATTGTATCAATTATTGCCAGGCTTTCACTTGTATCCATGGGTTCCTTATTCTTTATTACCACTGCAGCAGGCATGGTAGTGCCTTTGCTGAAATGCCGGGCTACGGTGTCGAAACCTGCCACGGAAGGTGAATCCCCTCCCATGTCCTTGAGATTGTCAAAGGATAGCTTATAAGAGCCTGCAATAAGCATGGGAACTACTAAGAGCAGTATTGCCAGCATGGCAATATAGGGCTTCTTCATGGAAAAACCGGAGGCTGCTTCCCATACCCTGCTGGGCTTGTGACCGCCATTTCCTTTGGAAGGCCAGAACAGCCGGCCGCCCAGCAGCTTGAACAATGCAGGTGTAAGGGTTAAAAGCAGTGCAACCAATACTACAATACCCACTGCCACGGCAACGCTTGAACGGTAAACTCCAAACTTGACAAAGCTAAGCGACAAAAAGGCGAAGAAAACAGTTATGGAGCTGTACACAACTGTCTTTCCGGCAGTTTTGTAGGTTGCTGCAATAGCATCGTCTATGTTCCGGTGCTTCAGCAGTTCTTCCTTGAAACGGTTATACAGCAGTATGTTGTAGTCTGTTCCTATTCCGAACAGGATAAGTATGATAAACATCTGAGTAAGGCTGGTTACAGGAAACCCCAGCTTCTCTATCATCTGTCCTACTATTCCCATTGATACCAGGTATGCTATGCCTACGGTAAAAAGGGATATGAGTGGTGTCAGCACCGACCTGAACATGATAATAAGTACTATCAGTATAAATGCCACAGTAATGGCAGCACTCTTTTCCACTCCCTCATTGGTGACCTTGAGAAAATCATTTGCAATAAAGGCACCGCCCGTTATATAATGCTCTGTCTCGCAAGCTGTAAGCTGTGCCTCCAGAGCATCCGCAATCTCCTGTATATCCCTGCCGTTTTTCTCATAGGTAAACTGGGCAAGCATTGTTGTTCCGTCCTTGGAAATCATCCGGCTACTGGCGCCGGGAGCCTCAAAAACGTCCAATACTCCCGTGATTCCCAGTTCCTCCCGGTTATCCTTAAGCTTGCGCAAAACGCCTTCTATATTTTTCATATTGGCTTCCGACAGTTTATCTTTATGGTAAAACACAAATATACCCGACTCGCCTTTTGTCTCCGACATTCCATCCAGCATTTCCTGAGCCGCCTGGGAAGGATAGCTTTTGGCTATGGTCGCATTTCCCCTGTCGTTTATTATGTAGTTCAGATTGGGCATAAAAATGGTCAGGCATATTGCAGCTATTATCCATAGGGCAATTACAGCCCACTTGAATTTAATTATATTTTTCATCTCATCTCCGATCTACGCGCATAGCGCGTACACAAATAGTAATGAAAGACACGCAGTGGCTTTCGCCGCGTGAAATCCACTTTGACTTACCACATGTATCTTTCACGCTATCACTCCTTGTCATAATAAAATACTGTGTATACGGTAAAAAACTTGTAATCCTTTCTTTTCACTCTCCTTCCTGCTATGCTCTACGGCGTGGAAGCATTTCAAGTGAACACACGTTCATTATAAGGCCGCAGATTCCCCTTATTTTCATATGAAAATAAATGTACAAGCCAGTGAACGGTCGTTCATTATCGAGGTAAAAAAAAGCCAAAATGGCTAAAGGCGCTTTTCCAGACCGTCGAAGAACAAAGTTATAAATCTGTCTATCAAAAGCCTGATCTGAGACCCCGCCTCATATTTTCTCAATATGATGCAGATGCTTTCAATGAAGGAAGAGGAAAAAATGTACGTCACATCCTCCTTAAGCGCCTGGGAGTCCTTGTTTTTCATATATGGCAGAAACTTTTTTTTAAGTATTTTATCCAACAGCAGTATTAATGCCTGCTTGGCGTTTTCGTACCTGGTGCCTGCACTTTTATCCATGATTATCAATAATTCCGTGTAATGCTCCTCACAGATTTCCAAAAGCTTTTCCTGTATCTTGCTGATTTCCGCTATGTCGGAAGCAGCAGCGGCACCTGCTTCCATGTTATTTTCCTCATCTGCGATGAGATTGTCTATATGGTGTATGAATGCAATATAGCTTTCGTATACCGGTCCAACAATTGCATTGAATAATGCGTCCTTGTTCTCAAAATACCTGTATACATTTCCAAGGGATACGCCCGCACTGGACGCAATCTGCCTCATTGAAGCACCGGAATAGCCCTGTTCCCTAAATTTTATTACAGCCGAAGCAAGTATCTTTTCTTTAACTTCCTCTTTCAGGTAAGGCATAATGAACCTCCGTTCGCTGTAATTAATTTTACTACCCCGGTACCCCGTTGTAAAGTTAAAAATATGGAGTGTCGCAAAACTACTAAAAAGTAGTAATCGGAATTCCCTTTCCATTATCAATAAATAATTATTAAAAATTTGTCGATTCTATTGATTTTTAATCTTATAGCAGTTTTTACGTACACTTAAATAAGCAAATTTTGATTGTTATTTCTAAGCTGTTTTTACTTCATGAAGTTCTTTGCCACATCTATTATTTTGAATTTTTCAATATAATTTATTTATGTTATAGCCTAAACAAAGCAGGATAAATTCAGTTTTTACACTGGTTTTTCCTCGTATTAAAAATCGGCTGAAATTTCTCGCAATCTCGTATATCCCGGAATACAACACCTATAGGCCATATACGTCATTTGGTGGACTATGTCTATATCAAATATATACATGCAATACTATTACTGTTGCCTAAATAAAAACACAAAGGAGATTAACTTGCAAATTCTTATTTCGTGTCTTGACTTTGTGGAGCATTATACCCCCACCCCTTTCATCTGCATAAATTCGAATGAGTATACAGAGTCCGTAGAGGGTCTAAATTTGTGGTTTATGGACGGGAAAAGCACAAAAGTCTTGACACAGACCCTTTGTCTTGATGTCTATTAAATTATCTATGTATCTGTTTAGTTCAATCTTCAATTAATAATGTTGCTCCATTCATTTGCTTCTATGTCCTCATAGAATAGAATCGAAAATATTACTGTTAAGATATAATAAAGACAATTACCTATATCAATATCAATTTCAACCTTTGATCCATGACCAATTGTATTTCTAATTTTTTCTATGTCTTTTATTTTTGAAATGAACGTAAACATTTTTTCAAATTTAGGATTATTACCCTTAATCCCCATTTCTTTTAGTGCATCCCTTAGTTTCTCATCAATGATTTTTCTTGTATCTCTACCAAAAAGCTTAATTTTATCTTTCAGATACCCCTCTGCCTCGCTTACATCTCCATCCATATCTTCTAAAATACTGTTTTTAAATAAATCAATATTATAACTGTAATTTTCAACATAGTAATCAAATACCGTTTTATTTAATAACTCAATAAAATTATCAAAAGCAGCAAAGAAATTGAATAAAGCCATTTTTTTATTTTTATATTCTACGTTTATACATCCTTCGATAAGGTACTCTATCCATGAAGGCACATTTTCATTTTTCAAAAGCCCATATGCAGTAAACTCGATAAATTTGTCTAAAAAATCATCAAACAAGATAAAATCATCAACTTCTCTTGTTAAACTTACTTTACCTTTAAAATATATCTCACCACTTAAATAATTTATTCTATCAATTTTTATGACAATATCCAGATTGTGTGTTACATCTATCCCTTCTTCATGAAAAACAGTTATTTCTGGAGAACTTATTTTTGATATTGCAGAAAAATCCTCTATTTGTATGCACTCGGTAAAAGGAAATTCGAATTTTTCTCTAAAATCCTGTGAATCTATATTTAACGATACTTCTTCATGGTAAGCTTTTTCTTTAATATATGGTACTATCTGAGATAGAAGTCGTAAAGGATTACCATCTAAAATTCTCACAATCATATCTTTTTTTGTTAGTGAGAATTGTTCTTGGAAATTTCTATCTATTAAGTTAAAACTAGTTTCTTGTTGTTCCATCATTCGGGTTACTTTGTCTATAATATCTTCTCTTATTATTTCTTTTAACTCTGTCATAGCATCATTACTCATAGTTATCCTCCAAGTTTTTACTTAAATCTATTCGGCATACATTTCTTATATCCATCCAAATATTATTCATAATTTTCTATAAAATTATATAATTATTTAACCTACATCTTTATTTCAGATATCATAAAAAAAGATCTCTGTTATCAGAGCCTCTCACAAATCAATTAAATATATTAAATTTGAAGAGTAAAGGATTACTACCGCTAATAGAATCTAAAGCTAAAAATAAAGCTACTACCATACCCAACCAAAAAAACGAAATTAAAATAAGATTATTCCTAAACCTATCTTTATTTGGCTTGAGAGACTTATCTTTCTCAATGATCGTTTGTACTTCAATAGTGTCTAAAATGTCATTATAGCTATCTTTCAAGCTATCAGTACTTTTATTCATCATTCGATATTTTGAAATAATCTCATATAAAGAAATTAACCAATATATTATAGAACCAGCCAAAATGCACGACGTTATTGTAGTAATCTCAGGCGTAAAAATATCTTTTAGTCTCAACTTGGCAAAACTACTGGATACCATAAGTGTTACAAAATAAGAAAAGAAAGCAAAGAAGTTCTTTTTAAAATCACTACTGAAGCTACTAATCGCTTTTGTAACTTCTTGAATATTAGACTGCACAAATGCAGTTATATCCTTCTTTACATTAAGATAATTATTTACATTTTCCTTAAGATAAAGCCCATAGTTTGCGTTTATTGATGCAAAGGTTTTCTCGTCCAATTCTAGAATACTTGAATATTTGCAATGAAGAGTCATAATATTTCTGGCTAATTGAGACTTGTCATGAACATTTCCTCCATTATAAAGCCACTTATACGTTTCATATAATACATTTTGATTTTCTTTAAAAGTATATGTGCTTAATGGAATTTTATAATCAATCGTTTTATAGCCCTTTATAGTGATATTAATATTATCGCCATCAAAATCTGCTATATCAGATATATAGATTAAAGATAGAAATATCTTTATATCCCTAAATAGCCTTAAAATATTAGAATTAACATTGCTTGAAACAACTACATTAAAATCGTCAGGGATAATATCGTATTGACTGTGGTTATAGAAGTTACAAATTCTTCGGCTATTAGAAATAATATCGTGACGGTTTACATCATTATAATAAGCCGTTTCGCTATCAGGTTTTGAAAAGCTTATTGTATTAGTTGCTAATAAACCGTCAAAATCATAACAAATGAATCTTATATTTTCTTCGCCTGACTTAAACATTCCACTGAAGATTTGCATTACTTCTTTATGGCTTTTTGACAACAACCATTCATTAAACTTATTTATACAATATATTGAACAATAATTCTTATTTGTTTTCTGTATAGTTATAGATATTTCAATTACTTCATAAAGAAATGTCTCGTGTAAATCTTCTATACTCTTTCTTATATCTGGTTCTTCAGTTGCTGCTTCATTTGATATTGTAATAACTTCGTCAACAGTAAATCTTATTCGTACATCTATTCTATCCTTACTTGGAAACTTATATAAGCACTTATAAATTTGACTAATTTCCAAGCCGTTATAATTAGTTAATATTTGGACGGTTGTTTGGGCTATACTATCATAAATATCATAATGATTAGGCGTAAATATTTTGATTAATTCATCTAATATACTCATAAATATTCACCCCCTCCCTTAAAAAATATATCTCTTACATTAAGTTCTATGCCTGTTTACAGGCTTAAAGGTTTTGTATGCCTCTTCATCATTAGTATATATCTTAACATATTTCTTACCACTTTCATCTCCAGCCGTAATAATATTACTAGTATTAATAATGGCGTTCTTAATGATTAAATCAATATCATCTGTTAGCGAGAAAGTTTTCTTTATTATTCTCGCACCTATTGCAGTATTAACACAGTTAAATCGTCTATCAAATTTATTTGCATCAGGTAACTTCTCTAACACCGTTATCATTGAGTTTTTTGTTGTATCAGAAATTTCCTGACATGGATAATCGCGAAAAACAGTATCAACCATTGTCTCATAATCCATTTGGGGCGTTCTTCTCATATATCCAATCAAGTTATTTCTTAACATGAAGTAATCATGGTTACTTTCTTTAAATACCTTTTTCCGTAATACATTTTCAACAGACCTGAATAAAGTTTTAGTATTTTGTTCATCTTTTCTTATCGGGTCAAATTCTAAAAAATCATCATGCCAATATGTAGCAGGATTATCTAAAAACACTTTAATATCACCAATATGAACGTTATTATTTTCATCGACTAAAACATGAATCAAACATGATTTCCAAAGACTAACCTTTTCAACTTGAAAACCTCTTTTAAGATTATAACTTTCTTCATCAATATATGCATTGTGCTCGACTTTTGTCATCATGTACAAATATTCAAAATCATGAGTTTCTTCATCTTCACTTCTTATTATCGCTTGAAGCAAACTACCTTTTTTTATGTTCCTACCCATTTGTTCAATTTGTTCTTGTTTACTAACTTCTTTATCCAATAATCTTTTTGCAATAGATTTTATATTCGCAGCCACATCTTCCATATTGTCATTGGAAATTAAAATATTCGTTGAACTTAAGACCAAACTAATTACCTGTGTTGAAACATCTCTAACTTTAAAGTACTGAAGATTCACATTACCGCTTATCTCAGTGACTAGCTTAGTTACATAATCATTAAATTCATCTGTAATGGGCTTTCTAATAATACTTTTGGTGGTATAGTCAATCAAATAAACATCTTTGAATAAAACACTAACACTCATTTGCATATTCCTTTCTCTATTATAAAATAATTACATAATATGGAATAATTCTACATGATAACTTGAATTCCTCCCAATCATTAATTAATTATTTAATAAACAATAATTTTTGACTACTACAATGTTTTAATCTCGCAAATAGATAAAAATGGGTAAACTGTGCCCTTGACAACGGGTACAGTTTACCCATTTTTATCCTTACTGTGTCCAAAACCAAAATAAATGGCCTTTTTGCCGCAGATGTCGCTGCAGCTTCCGCACAGTATGCACTCGTCGTCATTCATATTCCCGCTGCTCACCATATGGCTTACGTTCAGACCCATGGGGCAGCTTTTGTCGCAGGCTTTGCAGCCAATGCACTCATGGCTGCTGCCCTCCAGGTGAAGCGAGGGATATTTCAGCTTATTCTTTATCCTGCTGCCTGCTATGACAAATGGCGCAATCCAGCAAACCGTATGACAGTGTGCCCGCCTTCCAAGTCTGAGAGAAATGGCTATGACAAATATCACCACAGGCAGATATACAAAGTAACCGTATACACTGTTTACAGAAATGCCATAATCAGTGAGGTAGGCAGGACTTAGCCTCTTTATGCCTCCTGCGGTAATAAACCCTGCAGCTATTGATATTATCCACGGTATCCATATTATGTACTTTATAATATTGTGCTTGCGGCTCACCTGCCTGGAATTTATTTTGGAGCAGCAATCCTGCAGGCTGCCCGCAGGACAAAGCCAGCCGCAGAAAGCCCTTCCAAGGAAAAGTGACATCAGGAACAAACCTGCAAAAAGCAGAAAGCTCCCTGAGGCTATGCCTTGAAAGCTGCCTGAAACGATCAGGTATGGGGATAGATAATTGATTGTTACCGGAAACAGCACCAGTGAGAACAGTAGAATAATGTTTCGTATGTTTTGTCGTTTCATGATTAAAGCCTTCCTTTATTATTTTTTATTGCCATACTTGTCTTCAAGAATTGCCAGGGCTTCATCAGCCCACTCAATGTATGCGGCGTAGATGTGTTTTCCAAACAATACCGTCAGATAATAAAACAGGTGGTCCTCCTCCCGGTCCATGACCTGCTGAAGATTCCGGCCGTATTGCTCCATCATTTCCATATTCTTTACATGCCTTTCCTTAAAGGCTTGCAGCCTGTGGGTATTTTCCTCAAAGGAGGCCAGCTTTCCGAAAAACAACTTGACCAGAATTTCATATTTGGTATACTCCTTCTGCTCAGGTACGCTCATCCATTTCCTTAATTCCTCTTTTCCCCCGCTGGTAATGGAATAAAGATTTTTCTCAGGGCCGCCGGAGGACCGGCTTATTCTTTTTTCCACAAGACCTTCAGCTTCAAGTCTGGCCAAAGTGGGATATATCTGCCCGTAACCGGCCTCCCAGAAGTAACTTATCATGCTGTCAATTCTTTTTTTTATGTCGTACCCGCTCAAATCCTCATGGTTCAGAAGGCCTAGAATTATATAAACCGTTGTATTTTCCTTGGGCATTTTATACCTCCGCTATATCACTTGATTTAACACAAGTATATCAAGTTGATATAGTTATGTCAATGCTTTTATATTTTGTCAGGCCTTTGTAACACTATTTTGAAAATATAAATATTATGTTAAGTAGGTATCTATTACATTATCTTATTATGAAAGAGGGAGTAAACAATGCCACCTGTAGTTCTTACCGTCGCTCAGAATTCTTTTGTCTCGTCAGAACAACCCCAGGATAATTTTTCATATCAGCCGCTGCTTTATACCGGTAAAGATGAAGCCTTCGGAAACTGCATAAGCTTACTTAAATTTGACTTTACAGCCGTTGCAACCAACGCTGTAGACAGTGCTTTTCTTCAACTGACCGTGATTTTAAAATCGGAGCAGAACGCCAGTACAATCGTTGTGGGCAGGGTAACAGAATCCTTTGATTCCGCCTATGTAACCTACGAGAACATGCCTGCTGCAACACCTGTCCCGTCTGAATGCAAAGTTACCTCCGAAGATTTATATAAAACAGTACAAATAGATATAACACAGCTTGTAAACGATTGGCTGGGAGGTGTCCACGTAAATTACGGGCTGGCATTAACCAATCCTGACGAAGTTTCACTGGTTCAGTTCGGAAGTGACAATATAAGCTGGAAGCCGTATTTCCCAAAGCTTGTTTTAAACTATGACAGAGCTGTATACAAAGAGGAAGTCAAAGCCTACGGTTATGCTTATCATACCGGGAATACCCGTATTTCTCCGTCGGAAAGCATTCCTTTCAATACAAGCGGTTTATTAAGCAGAGTTACCCACAACCCTGACAGCGGCACACTGACAATAGAGGATTCCGGTACTTATGCGGTTTGGTTTACTGTAAACGGGAACATGGCCAATCAATTCGCCCTGTATGCAAACAACAGTCTTATTCCCGGTACGACTTATGAAATCGGCTCTGAAGCGGCAAATACCGGAATGTCCATAGTAAATTTAAAATCCGGCGATGAACTTACGCTTAAAAATCGCAGCCGTATGGAAATAATTGAGCTGACTAACTGGCTGGAAGGTACCAAAGGCAATATTTCCGCCTCCATACTTATTTTGAAGATAGACGCTGTTCAGGAAGATCAGGCTGAACCGCTGCTGGCAGTCAATGAAGCAGCCTCTGAAGTTGAAATGAGGATCGCACTTACCGCATATGGTTTAAATGTGGACCTTGCAGACTTTGATGCTGTTTCCGGGAACCAGCAGTCCCAGGTTCTCAATGAACTGATACAGAACCGCCCTGAAAAAGGCTACGCCGGCACCGCTGAAATTCAGGCAGTTCTGGATAATGCCATTGAATTCTCCCTGGATTATTTAAATATATATGTTGAGGCAGATGCCGAAAAAGGAGCGGGCAATTCCTTCCATCCTGTCGGAACTGTGGAGGAAGCAATATCGCTTGTGGAAACAGGAGGAACAATCCACCTGTCAGGAGACTTTTATACAATAGGTTCACTGAATATCGATAAAGAGGGTATAACTTTGCTGGGCGAGGAAAATCCTCATATTTCATCTTCTGCCGGCTTCATACCTGTAATCTTGAATGCGCCCGGAATAACTCTCAATGGAATTTCCATAACAAATACGGGAATTTCAACCGAACTGGTCAGAATTATGTCCAGTGATGCCAGGATTGTAAACTGCAACCTGACAGGTCCGGGAAAGCCCCGCTCTTCCAAGCTGCTGGCAGGAATCTCCGCCGCTGGAGAGAGTGCGGAGAATTTTGTCATTGAAAACAACAGGATCAGCTCTCTGGATACGGGAATCCACCTTATGGAGCTGTCAGAGGGAATATTGGCCGGAAACAATATATCAGACACCAGATGCGGGATATATGTGGACGGTGCTTTTTCACAGATGGCTGAAAACAACTGGCTGGGACTTCCCAACGATACGGATATTAAAATTACACGCCGTACGGGGCCTGGAGCACCCTATGAGGATATTGAGGAAATTTCTGAAAACAATAACAATGCAGTTGTGGTTGATGAAAGAACACTGTGATATTATGTGATATTAAAGGAAAATGCCCCAGGTCAATTGCTCTCGGCCGGAAGGCGAAGGCTGTGAACCGTAATTGACTTTGGTAACCCGAACCCTGGCTGATAGGAATATACCTGTCATACCAGCCGGAATAAAAGGGGGATGCACCAGATTAAAAAATACGGTGCATCCCCTTTAACCTCAGTTTTAAGAGTTAATATCTTTTCAGTCACTCATTTACATAGCATTACTATGCGTTCAGTCGTAACCGGCCTATCTCTCATAATAGGTGTAGCCCCTGAGTCCGTTGTCGTAGGCACGCATTATTTCAGGCCGTTCACTTGCACTTATGAGTCCATCGTGGATAGCCTGCTCTGCCTTTTCGCGGAAACTCACCAGCATGTCCTTGGGGTCGAATTCAACATAGGATAAAACATCCGATACGCTGTCTCCGTGAATTTCCTTCACCAGATCATAGGTTCCGTCACTGTTGATCCTGACACTCACCACATTTGTATCCCCAAATAAATTATGCAGGTCTCCCAGTGTTTCCTGATAAGCCCCCACCAGAAATACACCAAGATAGTAGTCATCTCCGTTTTTCATTTCATGTAAGGGCAGGGTGTTCCTTACATCATGCAGATCTATAAAATGGTCTATCTTACCGTCGCAGTCACAGGTTATATCGGCTATGACCGCATTCCGCTTGGGCAATTCCAAAAGCCTGTGCAGCGGCATAATCGGGAATAGCTGGTCAATGGCCCAACTGTCCGGAATTGACTGGAATACTGAAAAATTGCAGTAATAGATATCAGCAATTGCACTTTCAATATCTTCAAGATCGGGGGGAGCATTTTTCAGCTTTTTCTTTTCCTTGGCTATCTGGTTTATGGTATTCCAGAATATTTTTTCGGAAAATGCGCGTTCCCTCAGGCTCAACCTGCCGTGCTTGAACATGTCGCGTATTTCATCCCTGTAGTAAAGGGCATCGTTATAGCATTCCTGAATATTTTTCAGGGTAATGTTCCTGTTGACGTCATAGAGGTTTCTTATCTGCTCAGATGTATTTTCATCAAGTTTGTCTGGAATATCGTGGTGCTCTTCAAACTTCTCAACATCAAGAACATTGAACAGCAGCACGGAATAGTAGGCAACCGTTGTTCTCCCCGATTCTGTTACAATGATGGGGTGGTCAACCTCACTGGAGTCCAGAGTTGTCATAACTGCCTCCACAATATCGGTACAGTATTCTTCAACAGTATAGTTACGGCTGCAGGTATAGTTTGTGTTTGATCCGTCGTAGTCAACAGCCAGTCCACCGCCCAGATCCAGATAGCCCATGGGAGCCCCTTCCTTCACCAGCTCGGCATATACACGGGCCGCTTCAAGGACTGCTGAACGTATATCTCTTATATTGGGAATCTGGGAGCCCAAATGGTAGTGGAGCAGTCTGAGGGAATCCAGCATGTTTTTTTCCTTGAGCTCATCCACCATGGCTATGACCTGTGACATATTCAGGCCAAAAATACTCCTGTCGCCGCCTGATTCGGTCCAGTGTCCTCCGGCCTTGGCAGAGAGCTTGATTCTTATGCCGATGTTGGGCTTTATGCCCAATGCCTTTGACCTTTCCATGACAATTTCCAGTTCACCAGGTATCTCTATTACAAAAAAGCACTTAAAGCCCATCTTGACGGCATACAGGCCCAAATCTATAAATTCCTCATCCTTGTAGCCGTTGCATATAAGACAGGCTTCCTTATCCTTCATTACGGATAAGGCGGCCACCAGTTCAGCTTTACTGCCGACCTCAAGACCGTGGTGGTATCGCTGTCCGAATCTGGTCACTTCTTCCACCACCTGCTGCTGCTGGTTAACCTTAATAGGATAAACTCCCCTGTAAGCTCCCTTGTAATTCAGCTTTTTCATTGCATCATTAAATGAGTTGTTCAGAAATGATATCTGTGAATCCAATAAATTTTCAAAACGCAATAATACAGGCATGTCGAGCCCACGCTCACGCACACCTGATATAATATCCATAAGGCTGACTGCAGCCGATCCATTATCCTTATACGGGTTTACAAGAACTTCTCCACTGTCCGAAACAGAAAAATATCCGTTGCCCCAGTTTTTGATACCGTAAAGCTCTTCAGACTTTTCCCTAGTCCATCTCCCTAAAACTTCCGCCTTGTTCATGTCCGCTTCCTTTCACTTAAACAGAATTCCTTAAAATCCACCAAGCACCTGTAAATACAGTGGATTGCAGCAAGCTCACCACCCTTTATTCCAAGGCTTTCCATACAAGTAATGAATAATTATAAACTATTCAAAGCAGACAATAACACATGCTGCACTTATTGTCAATAAGTATAGCTAAAAGGTAAAAATTATATCCTCAAAGGACTTTTCTGATTTTGAATACGTTGCTCAGAACCAGCCAATTCTGCGGAAAGTAATTCATTATGGTCCAGTAGCTGACACCCCCCAGCCCATACTCATTTACCAGTGACAATTTGGCAAATATGCTTCTGGCATCCTCAAACCAAACCACATGCTGTTTGCCGCTGTCATCATAGTAATAGAAGAAAGGAGCCTGGGAAACCATATCGTACTGGATTACCGCACCTCTTCTCCAGGCCAGGTCTACCGCTCCGGTATTGGTGACAGTTCTGGCCGCCGTTCCCTGCTGATGGGGAATGGTCCAGTCATAGCCGTAATTTGACATGCCCATAAATATTTTTTCCCTGGGAATGGCAGTCACCGCATAGTTGAGCACTCTTCTTATACCGTCCACAGGCGATACTGCCATAGGCGCACTGTAGGTGAAGCCCCATTCATAGGTCATAAGGATGACATGGTCCAGCAGCGCTCCGTGAACGGGATAATCATGTGCTTCATAGAGCTTGCCTACCTGACCGGCGGAGGTCTTGGGAGCCAGTGCGCTGGTAATGGTATAGCCCAGTGGCCGCAGGGTGCTTACTATTCTCCTCAGGAAATTGTTATAGCTCTCCCTGTCATAGGGGTAGATATATTCAAAATCTATGTCCAGCCCAAAATAATTTTTCTCTCTTAAGGTTCTTAAGACATTGTTGATCAGCGTATCCTGAACCTGCTGGTCTGTCAGTACTGCATGGCCGATGTCGCTGTTAAAGCCGCCTGTTTCCCCAAGATTGGTTATAACCATCAGGGGTGCCACTCCAGCGGCCCTGGCGGCACTTATCAAAGGCTGGTCATTGATAGTCTTAAGGCTGCCGTCCGCCCTTACCTGATAACTGAAAATACTCAGATAGGTGAGATTTGGAAGTGTTTTGTCAAGCACCTGCCGGTTTATATTGGGAAAGGCATAGCCGTTGACTTCTATTGTGCCGAAATTGATGGTTCTGGGAGGAATGACTATTGTCTGACCCGCTGATATCTGGGATGGATTGGTTATTTGAGGATTTGCCTGCAGTATTTCGTTAACACTTATTCCGTAAGCGGAGGCAATGGAATATATGGACTGCCCCGGTGTCACCACATGATTTCTGGTTCCTTCAAGTATGACTAAAGTTTGTCCTACTACCAACTGGGTTGGATTTCTAAGCTCGTTGTCGGAAATAATTTTCTGAGGTGAAACATTATACCGGCGCGCTATGCTGTATATACTTTCACCCCGGCGAACTACATGTATTCTCAAACATATCACTCTTTCCTATTTTCTATGGTTTTGCACCACAAGTGCAATATCCCCATATAGTATATGAAGGTTTACCATAATAGGTTACGACTGTGCGGCTGGATTTATTTTACTTTTTGCTTTGTCAGAAATGGCCATATATTCTGTTTCCAGGACGCAAGTACAACTCCACTCAATGGCAGCATAATAAAAAGCTTGCTGAAATTTGTAAGCGGTACTATTTCAAGTAAGCTTTTATATGCTAACCATTGAGCGGAGTTTGTACGAAAGCACTGGAAACCCAATAATAATCGTTTACTGCCAAAGTAAAAGTGAAATACTAGAATTCTCGAGTGAAGATGTCGCTTCGCTCCAGCAGGCTTTCTATTGTGTCAAAACCCAGCCGGTGCAGCAGCTCAATAACATACGGATTGTCTATGGGAGTGGAATATGCCGCCTGATTTCCGTAGGCCACAACATTTTTCCTTCCCTCTTCCCGATTGAGTATGGCCTTCGGGCCTCCCACACATCCACCGGTGCAGCCCATTCCCTCTATAAAATTGGCCGCTGTACGCCCCTCTTTCAGGGCTGCAAGCATCTCCTTACAGGCCGGCATACCGTCAGCCTGTATAGCCTTGACCCGTATAGCCCTGTGGGGGTTCAGCCTCTCCACCGTAGCCTGAACCGCTTCGCTGACTCCGCCGGTTCTGGCATATATCCTGCCTGCCCTTGAGGAATGATCTCTGGAATCCTCCTCCATCTGCGCCGGATCAATTCCGGCTGCTTCAAATATATCCTGAACCTCCTGAAAGGTAAGGACATAGTCAACTGCGTCAGCTATGTCCTTTTCCCGGGCTTCAGCCTTCTTTGCAATACAGGGCCCGATAAATACCGTTATGGCATTCTCCTCCAAAAGCTTGATGGAACGCCCGCAAGCTACCATGGGCGAGACTGAGCCAGGAACATGGGGTACATACTGGCTGTAAATCCTTCTTATCATGGCTATCCACATGGGGCAGCAGCAGCTTGTAAGCAAAAAGTCCTTTTCATCATGAATTTTACGGTCAAATTCAAGGGCTTCCTTTAAGGTGAGAATATCGGCAAAAAGGGCCACCTCCAGCATTCCGGCAAAGCCAAGCCTTTTAAAGGCACTTCTGAGTTTCCCCGGCGTTACCTTGTCACTGAACTGGCTGATAAAGGCCGGAGCTATCATTGCATATACAGGCCCTTCCGAGTTATTGACAGCATTCAGGACCGGCAGAATATCCCTGCTCCCTACGAGTTTTTCGGCCTTGCACCTGTCAATACAGCCTGAGCAGCCTACACACTTTTCAATATCAATTGATATGTTTCCTTCTTCATCTTTTCCAATGGCATCAAAAAGACATTTCGTCGGACAGTTTTTACCATCCCCATCACAGCAGTCACACTTGCCGAAGCGCCATACAGGACCATAATCCTTTGGGCGCAGCAAACAATCCAGTTGATGCGGATCAAAATCCAGCTTCCGTATTTCTTCTACCTCTTCTGCTACCCTGTTCTGAACAGCAGCCTTAACCAAACGGTCATATAACTCATTAAAGGTTTGCATGGTCAACTCCTTTTGACGGTGTTTTAGAACTTCTTATTTGTGTAACCATTACCTGAGGTTTTTATGGAAGTGTCGGTTAATAATATAAATTTATTATATGCAAAATTATTATTAAAATAATCGGCACTGGAAATTACTTTAACGCATTGTGCTAATCCCAATTCCGGCTGCATGACTGAAAAAGCATATTGCAATATAACGCTGTTGCAAAACTAGTAACAAATGCAACATATGTGAAATTCAAATTAACCTGTTGTGCTAGTTAAGGATGTATACGAGTAGAAAACAGCTTATAGACTGTTCCCTCCCGGACGAACTTTAAGAAATGCTTGTATATAACACTTTTGCTTGAAATAGTACGACTTACAACATGCTTTTTCAGCAGTCGCAGCATGCTGTAAGCCTACAATTTCAGCAAAAGCTTTTAATCATACCACGCATTTCTCTAAAGTCGTCCTCGCGTGGACAGTCTCTATCAACTTTATTCATGTTCACCACAGGTTAATTTATTGTCAGTATATATCTTTCGCCGCAAGTTTATAATCTGCAATGGATAGCTTTCTGATTATATCTATACCATATGGGCAGTCTGGCATACACCTACCGCATTTGGTGCACTTATCGGCCTTTATGTCAAGCGCCTTATACCTATCCATAGCCAGCTTACTGTTTCCAAACCAGAAACGGAGCCGTTCCTTAAGGGAATATTCCGCTGCATTTGTGATAACGCCGTCTGCCATCTGTCTATCGAAATAGCCTTCATATTTGAAAATTTCCTGAAGTGGTATTCCCTCAGGGCAGCAGCATTTTCCGCACTGTCTGCAAACATAGCTGCCCAGCTCGGGGGCTTCAGCATACAACCGTTCCATTTCCACTTCCGACATAGGGACAAACTTTCCGGCAAATTCCAAATCAAGCTCCAGCATTTCACGATTATTTATTCCTGCGACTATTACTGACGCCGGCTGGGTAAATGCGTATCTGAAGGCAGGCTGTACAGACTTCCACAGCAAGCCGTCCCCTATGGGCTTCATAAGAATAATGGCGGTTTGCTTATTAAGTGCCAAAGGGATTAACTCCTCCTCGATTTCGGGGAAGTTGAACCTGTCATAATAATTTATGGTAGTCATTACAGCGTCAAAGTCATATTCCTTCAGAGCCCGGATCAGCACATGGGGTTGTCCATGCATGGAAATACCAATATGCTTTATCTTCCCCTCCTGCTTTGCCTGTAAAGCTCCCTCCAAAGCACCTTCCGCCCCAAGTATGGTGTCCAGTTCCTCCATTGTGCCAACAGCATGCATTATAAAGAGATCTATATAATCCGTTCTGAGATTTGCCAGGCTCCTGTCAAGTGATTCCAGGCATTTTACCTTGGTCCTTTCTGCGGTTTTGGTCGCAAGTACGAATTCCTTTCGCCTATGTGCCACCGACTGGCCGATTTTGCGCTCCGATTCACCGTCACCGTAGCCGGCCGCAGTTTCTATGTAGTTCCCTCCCGCATCAAGATACCTGTTCAGAAGGCATTTTGCTTCTGACAAAGGTATTTCCAGCAGGTGAAATCCTCCGAAGCCGAGAATTGATGTTTCAAGCCCTGTTCTGCCAAATTTTCTTTTTTCCATTATTGCCAACACCTCTTGTTTATTATTTTCAAATCAAAATTGCATTCTGAAAACCAGTTTGAAAGGGCCCACATCTTTTTTACAGGCCAAAACTTATTTTTTCAGGTACTTCTGAAACCCGTCGCTATACTTTATGGAGCCATCCTTTAAAACCCACATTGCCTCTGCGCCAGGTGCTGCATTTATATATTCAAGAGCTTTGTCAAAAGGAAGAATGAAGGCCGCCTTGGCCATGGCGTCTGCCACACCCGAATCCTTGCACAGTATGGTTACCTGTAAAAAATTATCGGCGGGAAACAGGCTGTCAGGGTCAATGATATGGTGATACCTCTTTCCGGCAACTGTGTAGAACCTTTCATAAACACCGCTGGATACCAGTGACATTTCATTCAGATTGACTATGTTCAGGGTTTTCTTATCACTTTCCTTATCCGGGTTCTGAACTCCTACGTTCCAGAATTCCTCCCCGTTGCCTTTCCCGCCTATTGCCCGGACATTCCCGCCTACACTTATCAGTCCCGATGTAAACCCGTTTTTTTCAGCGTTCAGGCAAACCTGCTCAGTAGCATAGCCTTTTCCAACACCGCCCACATCCAGACTCATCCTGGGGTCCTCCAGAAAAACCGTAGAATTTGCCTCATCCACTATTACTTTATTTATATCAGTGTGTTTGTTTGCCTCCTTAAGTTCCTCCATACCAGGCAAGGTAGCATCGGCTTCATCCTCAATGCCTTCCTCCCTGTGCTTATGCCATATTTTAAGAACTGCCCCCAGCGCCACATTCAGTTTGCCGTCTGTATCTTTATGCCACTTCTTTGCAAAAAGAAGCAGGTCAATTATTTTCTTATCCACTTTGACAGGTTTGATGCCTGCATTGTCGTTTATGGTTTTGATGTTGTTAATTCCGGGATAATCGTTGTATATGTCATACAACTGATGGTACTCCTTGAGAGTATCGTAAATCATCTGGGATTGCTTCGTAAATTCCTCTTTACTGTCGGTATATGCCACAATCTGGGTGACAGTATCAAAGAGTTCAAGAAACTCAGCCTCGTACCTCTTTTTTTCAGGAGCTCCGCAGGCCGTCACATTCACAGCAAATGCCAGCAATAAAATTATGGCAGTCAGTTTTTTTAACATTTGTCACCTCAATAGGGCTGTATAATAGTTTAATTGGCAATGGCCCATCATACGCTTTTTACCGCCGCCGACACTCAGGCTTCCGCCCCATGTACCCTTAAACCCTACATGGTGCAGGTTATCCGATAAAAACACCTATGATGAGCCAACTGATTCATTTTTTGCAACTTTAAACAGTTTTATTACATGCCCACTAATTATTTAGCAGTTTTTGAAGCTTTTTCTATCATGCTTGTAAAATCGGTAATGTGAACTGTAACCGAACTTGTGAGATCAGCGGCTGTTGGCACGCCTTCTTCATTTATTGCTATACCTTTAACTTCATCAACTGATTTTCCAACTACATATTTTGAGAAGGCATCGGACTGTTCAGACCATTCCTTGCCTATTTTTGAAGCCTTCTTCATACCATAGCCTTCACCCAGCTCAACCTTTGTCTGCAAGGGTGCCTTTAAGTCTGTAGTGATTTTTCCTGCCTTTGAGAAGTTAACATTTGACTGTGATGCATCTATAACGCAGCTTGTAATCTTTCCGGCAGCATCAAAGGTTGTAGCGGAGTAATTTGAGTACGCCTGGGCCAGACCGTCCTTTTCACCTGCATCAGTGGATTTTGCAATGCTTGTTACAATTGCAAGTCCCAGTTTGTCTTCAGACTTTGCGCCCAGATCCTTGGCGTTGTTAACAGCCTTTTCGATGGCAGCTACATAATCAGTTATATGTATGGTTACTGATGTCAATAACTCTGCATCGGTTGTAACACCTTCTTCATTTACTGCTATACCCTTAATCTCCGCAACTGTCTTTCCTACAACATAAGCAGCAAAGGCATTTGCTTCTTCAAACCAGTCCTTGCCTATTTTTGAAGCCTTCTTCATTCCATAGTCATATCCAAGTTCCTGCTTTGATTTGTATTCTGCCTTCAAATCAGAAAGAATTTTTCCTTCTTTTGAAAAATTGATCTTAGTCTGTGCAGTATCTATGGCACACTTTACAATTTTTCCATCCTTGTCAACTGTAACTGCTACAGCAACGGAATCAACCTGGGCTGCTCCGTCCTTTTCACCTGCATCAGTGGATTTCGCAACTGATGAAATAACTGCAAGGCCTGTTTTTACAGCATCGGCAGCGCCTGTCTCAGTAGCCGTAGTGCTTGGCGAGGCACCTGCTTCAGTGTTGGTTGCAGTACCGGTGCTTGTGGTTGGTTCAGAAGTTGATGAAGATCCGCAGCCTGCTATAAAAGTTACTGCGAGAACTAAAACCAATACCAGTGATAGTAATTTTTTCATAGTAGTTCCTCCAAATAGATATTATATTATATTATTTATTTAAAACCAGCCTGTTGAAAGCCGGTAAAATAAATCTCAAAAGGATTGATGTTGCAATTCCGGCAATTACGCCCGAAATCAGCAGTACGGGAAGGTATACCCAGAGATATATGTTGGTGTATATAAGTGATACGACTATAAACTGACCCACATTATGGGTTATTGAACCAAATATGCTCAGCGCAAGATAAGATATCCTGTCTTTAAAAACAAATATGAGCAGGGACATGACCAGAACTGACAGGACGCCGCCGCTTAAGCTCAGAAGTCCGGCTATGGGGCCTCTGGTCATGGCCACAAACAAGCCCTTCAGTACTGCTATGGCAAAGGCCGGCTTCTTTTTAAGGAAGAACAGCGCATACATTACCGCTATATTTGAAAGCCCCAGCTTCACTCCCGGAACGGGTATCAGCAAGCTCACAGAGGGCAGCGAATTTTCAACTATGGAAAGTACCAAAGCAACAGCAAAAAGCAGGGCTGTTAAAACTAAAAGTTTTGTTTTGCTCATTATACCGACCTCATCCTATCATATCAATATCCTGGTTGTTACGGCCGTTTTGCGGAACAATCTTAAGAAAAATCTCATTTGGCAGGCAGGCCGCTGTCTGTCCTACCGTGTGCAGCCTGCCTGTCTTGACACAAATCTTGTCGGGACAGTCGGAGCTTTCAAATCGTATACTTCCGTCAGGCTCCAGATGAAAGACAACATTTTTGTTCTGAGGAATGGAAAAATGAATATCCTTTCCCTTTGTCAGCTCAACAGTCTTTACAAGCCTGGATTTATAGTATATCTCAGCCTTGGCAGGTTGCGCCGCAAAAATATACCTGTACAAAAGCATTGATGATATACCAACAAATAAAATTGTTAAAACAAGCACGATGTCACTTTTCTTAAAAAACTTCATGTTTACTCCTCGGCTGGCAGGCAGGTTATGCCGCCAAAATAAGCTTGAATCAGGACCGGAGGTATGCGAACGGCAATGGCTAATTATGGTGTTAATTATTTAACTAATCTGCCCTTAAAAAATTCTATGGTTTTACAATAATCCGGATATAAAAATCACCAGCGTAATGGATGCCATAATAATCACATAGTTTTTTATTGAACAAATAAAGGTTTTTTCCTTATCCTGCAATTTAAAAAACGTATTTATATTTTTCTGAACAAATATCAGCGTCACCAGAGCCGTCAGGCATATGGGAGAGAGCATGCCCCCTGCAACCATGGCTATGATTGCGGCATAAGGCATATAGTACAGAGCCGCAAATAAATACAGCGCCGGCTTGTTTCCCAGATAATACGGCAAGGTATATCTCATGACAGAAATATCTTTGTCCACGTCACAAATGTTATTGGCAAGCATGATGTTTGCGGTAGTGCAAATGGGAGCTATTGACAGCAGTATGACAGTTATCAGGGGTATTACCTTCATTTCAAGACTTACAAGGTCCAGACCAAGCTTCAAGGTCAGATATGTTCCCTCCGGCATATTTATATATAATAGAAGGAATGGAATCAACAAACCGTAAAACAGGCCTGAAAATATTTCTCCCAGAGGCTGTCTTGAAATGGGTACAGGGCCAAAGGTGTAGAACACCCCGCATATGAAGCATACGGCACCCAGCAGCAATACTACCACATCTGTGAGATATGCCAGGTACAGTCCAAAACCGGCGGATATGAGAAACAGCACATATATTATCATAAGAGCCGTGCCTCTTTTAAAATCCAGGGTCTGGTGATTTGTTTTGGTATCAATATAATTGTTAATGGCAGTTGTGGTAAGATCAAATACAAACATGGAAACAAAAAATATCAGGGTCAGTCTCCAGTTTATGGGCTTATTTAAGGAGTATATATAAGCAATCGTCATTAAAAAAGCAAAAATGCTGGTTATCTTTGTCTTTATCTCTGTATAATTCAGAAGCTTTAAAACCATTTTTCTTCACCTGTAAGTTAGGATTTTCCATATGCCTTGTCAAGAACATATATAAGCTTTGACCTTTTATCGGAGGAAATATCAAGCTGGTCAATTATTTTTATGGATTTATCATAATACCTTCCGGCTATCATATGTGTATAAGCCAGACCTCCCGACTGAGTCACGGCGGCTTTCAATTCCTCCTGGGTAAGTTCATTGCTGCGGGCCTTATCCTTAAGTCCCAGCAGCTTCTTGAAGGTATATATCAGCGGCAGGGTAATGACTCCCTGCTGATAATCGGATTGAACAGGCTTTTTGGCTATCTCCCGGGTTTTTTCAAAGTCCATGCAGTCATCCTGTATCTGAAAAATCATACCTGCATATTTTCCCAGCCGCATATACTTGGCTATTGTTCCAGCCTCCGGCTGAGAATCCTTGTTATCAGGATGTTCGGCATCATACCCGCTGAGGATGGCTCCCGCGCAAAAAGAAGCTTCAAACAGTGCTGCCGTCTTACCTGAAATAATTTTAAAATACTGATATGCCGACAAATCCAAAAAGCCGTTGTTAATATGCTGGTTCAACTCTCCCAGACAAACTCTGCTGATGTAATCCGGCATGTTTAATTTTATATAATCCTCTTTGTTTGGAACCGACGCAGCCATTTTCAGTGCTACGCTGAATAAATAATCCCCGCATATTACTGCGGTCTTCCTGCCGTATTTCTTTTGCAGTGTAACCCTTCCACGTCTGACGCCTGCATTGTCCATAACATCATCATGGACCAGCGTTGCCAGGTGCAGCAATTCAATGGCAGCGGCAAAGCTCACGGCATTTACATGGATTTTGCCTTCTCTGTTCTGAGCACATATGAGCAGTGATACAGCACGGATATATTTGCCGGCAGAGGCTGTCAAATGCTCGGTATATTTACGGATGATGACCGGAGCCGAGGAAAGTGCCTTGTCAACCTTTTCCCTGACCATGTCCAGGGCTCCGTCATAAACTATAAACTCAATGTTTTCATTAATCATTATAAATATACAACCTTCTTACAATAGGTAGTCTCTTCCATTGTTTCTTCAAGAACGGCATTGCATAGTAATCCAAACCAAAGGTTCTTCCGGCACCTATCAAAACAGCTATTGCAGCAAATATCATCCAGAAGGTTCCCAGATAAAGTCCGGTAGTACATACGAACATGAACTGCAGTACCAGCGAAAGTGCCGAGGCCGGTGTTGTGAACAGTCCTCCTATGAGAGCAAGGCCAATCAGTATTTCAGCAATAACTATAAAGCTCTGCATGAATATCTGCACCGAATCGTGTGGCAGTACAAACCTGTTAAGGAACCCGTTCATCAAAGGTATATCAATCTTAAAGGCATAATCACTTAAAACCGAGTGGGACAAATCCTTGCCGCTTACGAAAATCAAACGGAACAGTCCAAGAAAATCAAAGTTCATGATAGCTGTTCCAATGGATTTTACAGCCTCCTGCACAGCGCCGTCCGCAGCAGCACCAGTTGCGGCACTTACCGCGTCAGTTACAGCCTTGACCGTACTTTCAGCAGCTCCCGTCGCGGAAGATACGGCGTCAACAGCGCCCTGTACCGTGCTTACAGCGGCAGTACTTGCAGCAGCCGTACTTGTGGCTGCACTTACCGCATCAGTCTGAACTCCTGCTTCGGCTGTCTTTTGTGCAACTCCCAGAATACTATTATACCAGGAGGCTGCTCCTCCAAAAAAGCCTGTCAGTTTCGGAGCGGTCAGCCAACCCTCAACTATCTTCATTATGCCTTCAAACAGCCAGACTGCACCCAGCCAGACTCTTAAAGCAACCAGCAGAAAGCTTGGAGTCCTGTTGGAAAAATGTCCGCCCACAAAGCTTCTGCAATTCCTTATGGTGAAAAACTCATGTCTTATATAGCTGAATATTTTATTCCAGCCCAACACCTGCACAAAATAAATAATATTGATAAAGTGCTTTGCAAACATTGCAAAGAAAGATGGCAAATTGAACATGTGGTTTGGCAGCCCGACTCTGGCTACACCGTAGCGTCCGCCCACACATACCATTACACCGTGGAAGGACGGCTTGTAAACCTCCATCTCTCCTTTTCCTGTAATTGCACAATGTATATTATTAGCACATGTCGCCGCACTATGCTCACAATTTTCTACCATCTGAGGAACAGGTCTTTCTTCTCCCTCAGGAATGTAAAACATATTGTCACCAACAACATATACTTTCTCGTTATCCAGCGATCTCAAAAATGAATCTGTCTTTATACGGCCTCTGCCCACAGACTGCAAATTCTGGGCAGCTTCATTTGTTATATCCGAGCCTTCAATACCGGCTGTCCAAATGACTGTTCCCGCACTGTATCTGGAACACTGGCTGTTTTTCTTCACCTCGATAAAATTTTCGCCTACTGCACAGACACCGGAATTGAGCATCATTTTAACGCCCATTTTTTCCAGACGCCTTTCAACCTTTTCCGACAGCTTTTCAGGCAAAATCGGTACTGCCCTTTGGAGTACATCAACATTTACCAGCTCCACAAGTTCCCTGTCTATTTCATATTTTTCACAAAGAAAAGGTACATATTCAGCAAGCTCTCCCACCATTTCAACACCGGTAAATCCGGCACCTACCACATAGAAGGACAGCAGCAGCTTCTTCTTCTCAAGGTTGGTTTCTGCGGCAGCCTTTCTGAAACAATTATGAATATGATCCTTTAATCTTACCGCATCATCATAGGACCAGAGCTTGTGAGTATATTCCTCCGCACCGGGGACACCAAAAAAAGTTGGCTTTGAACCGGCCGCAACAACCAGATATTCATAATCATACCTGTTATTTTCTCCGACTACTGTGTGGTTATCAAAGTCTATGGTTTTAACAGTGTCAAGAACCACATTTACTTTCCTGCCGGCGAATACCTTTTTAAGGCTTATTTTAATGCTGTCCTCATCAACACGGTTTGCCGCCACCTCATGCAATTCTGTAAGCATTGTATGGAAGGGGTTCTTATCAATGATCGTTATAGCTACGGCATCGTCTTTCTTAAATTTTTTAGCCAACTTCTTTGCTGTAAGTATACCCGCATACCCAGCTCCGATAACCAAAATATTTTTTTTCATATTTTCCTCCAGCAGTAATATCTAATTAATTACAATTTTCAACATTTTTCTACATTTCTTGTTATAATTTTAGCAAAGAACTGCTAAACAATCAATAAAATTGTTAAGTTTTTGACATGTAAATTCATACAAATTTTATGGAAATCCTAAGCTTAATATTAAGTATATAAATACCACTCAATTTCCACTTTAATCATAATTGTGCAAAAATTGTACCGATTATTGTGCAATTTTTTATTTGCGCAGTTGCTCAGCCCTGTTTTTTGTTAAGTTGTGTAACTATAGTTTTACTTAAGATTATAAGCATAAAAAAATGTTGATAGGCATATCTCTCGACTTTATGTAAACGCGTTCCGCATTAGTATGATATATCATTACCGCCAGATTGTAAAGACAAAAATTCATCAAAGAGACAAAGGAGCATGGTCATCTGCCCCACAGGCAGTCCGCCATGCTCCCGTTCAGTTGTTGCGTCCGGTTTATAAGCCTTAAGCCGGCTTTTTACGCCTGCGCCTGGTAAATAATATCTGCAGTGGTACTTGAATCTTCCACAGTGGATTTATAGGCTACTCTGGTATAATTTGCGAATCTTGAAGGTGACAATATGGCTGCTTCACCTGCCGCTACCTCGAACTCCGAGCTGTCGTCTATCCACAGGGTATTGTCCGGGCTTATCTGCACCTTTGCCGTTGCAGAATTGGCACCTGTATTGTTTACAAAGAAAGAGTACTGGCCTTGAAGTGAAATATCCCTTGCGGTTGAGCCTGCATAACTATTTGCCGTTGTAATATTCTGGGTAGCATTTGTAAAGGTTTTGGTATATGCTACCTGAAGTATACCTGTAACATCTGTCTTTAATGCTCTGTTATCAGTACCGTCGTTACCATATACCACTATATTGTCCTGGGTATTTGAAAGATTTCTTATATCCAGGTCTGTTGCACTGACTTCAACTGATGTTCCAATATCGGTTGCAATTATCTGCCTTCCGCTGGCATCGGTTTTTAACGCCTGATTATCTGTTCCGTCATTTCCATAAACAACTATATTATCCTGGGTATTTGAAAGATTTCTTATATCCAGGTCTGTCGCACTGACCTCAACTGATGTTCCAATATCGGTTGCAATGACCTGCCTTCCGCTGGTATCAAGCTTTAAGGTTCTGACTGTGGTTCCGTCATAACCGTACTGTAATGATTTTAGGTTATCGGGTGAATCCTGAAAAACAGGAATTCCAGCCATAATAATCAACTCCTTTACATTCCTACGTTTACATAATATGTCTTCAATTTATTCATTGTGACGAAATTTGTAAGAAGTTGTTAAACACCTGAAATTTTTGCATTTTATACTCAGGTCAGGCGTTTCATATAAAATGCCTGACCCTCACCTGCCAGCTTTTCTTCCCACAGGCTTTGCAGCAAAGCAAGCTCCTGGGAATAATCCTTCTTTTCCGGGTCCTTTTCATCATAGGGGAGCTGCTCCAGAATCTCTATAACAAAGCCCTCTTCCCCCAGTTCGTTCCATTCCTTCCGCAATTCCCTGTTAGGATGCCTGCCGTTGGACAGTCTGACATAGGTTCCGTTCATTACTCCCTTCAAATCGGGTGTTGCCTGAATGTGGCACTTGTTATTGCTCTTGCAGCGTACAAGGAATACACCCATGGGCTGCTTTGTATTTGCATACTCCTGCTGAAGTTCTCTTTTACGCGCTTTATCCATCTTAATATCCCATCTCCTTCAAAATTCTGGACAGGGTACGTAAGCGTTCGCCAATAAGTTCATCGTCATTGCTCAGTGCCTGGCTGAACAGCTTGATATCCTCGTTTATTTTTTCATTCTCAGTACATACGGCTACCGTCATTGCATCTCCCTGCAGCCCCACTCTGTCAATTACAGGCTTTTCCGTATCATAAAGCTCCGGATGCCTGTAAGAATCCTCCCTGAAGTACAGTCTGGTCCTTGCCACTAAAATGGCCAGATCAAGTACACGGTGCAAAGGAAGCTCCTCCGACTGCCTGGACCATTTTTCTCCTGTGAATCTCCACACCTTTGCTGAAATGTCCACCTTACCCCGGTCATTCCATTGAGCCAGCCCCAGTGAAAGCCCTTTAGCATCAGTGTTATATGCATATCTGCCATCAACCTGCTCATAGTTTTCGGATACAATTACAGGCTTATGCTTTAAATTTGTTGGTATTTTCATAAAATCCTCCTGTGCACTCAGTAATTTAGTAATTTAGTAATTTAGTAATTTAGTAATTTAGTAATTTAGTAATTTACTAATATTAATTTATATCATTTGCTTCCCATAGTCAAGAAACTTTCCTTTACAATTTGTTGACTATATTTATTGTCTATGCAAAATATGTGCTGTCAAACTTGAACTCCGAAGCCCCGGGTGTTATAATAGGTACAATTTTATACTGCTGGTTTTTCGGTTGAGCAATTTTTTGCTTTCAAGAGAACTGAAGGCTTCTGGGGTGGGAAGCTCGTTTTTGACGAGCTTCCCGCTTTTTTTGCCCTTTGGACGTATTTTGTTTCAGGAGGTGCAGGTATGATAATTTAACCTGTAGTGCCAGTTAATAAAGTCTTTAAGAGACAAGTTTCCAAGTCCCGGGAGGACGGCTTTAAAGAAATGCGCAGTATGATTAAAAGTTTTCGCTGAAATTGCAGGCTTACAGCATGTGTCAGTCCGTACGGGAGTGGGAAGCAGTAATAGTTGTTCTTACTGTCGCAGATGTTATGAAGTAAAAATCGGCAATTGCCGGTGAATTATTTGATGTTGTTAAAAATTCAGTTATTAATACTGTCTGCCCCATGCAACATTTGATTGTGGGCAGATAAGAATTGTGGAGGTTCTGTAATGATTATCGGATTAATCATAGTTTTGGCACTGATACTGGTACTGCCCTTTTCCTTCAGGAAAATAGAGCATAACCTGGAGTATTTTCTTCTTGTAATGGGCCTGGCTGCAACCGTCCTATCGGGCACTCTGTCACTTCACCTGGCGGAGCATATATTTATGAATAAATTACTGTATTTCATAACTGCCGCTGTTCTGGTGGCCGGTCTGATTTTCAGGCTTTCAGTCAAAAAAATCAAGGGCTTTGTGAGCTTTGTTACCGGCAAGCTGCCCCTGGCCTTATTCATTTTTTTGCTAATTGTAGTTTTAGGCTTCCTGTCAAGTTTTATTACAGCAATAATTGCCGCCTTAATTCTGGTGGAAATCGTACATGTCCTGCCGCTCAAACGTACACGCAAGGTTATTCTGACTGTGACAGCCTGCTTCTCTATCGGCCTGGGAGCTGCATTGACGCCCATAGGCGAGCCCCTGGCAACAATTGTGGTCTCCGCCTTAAAGGCCGACTTCTTTTACCTTGCCAGGAATATCGGGGTCTATGCAATACCGGGAGTAATCCTTATGGGACTCCTGGGAGCCTTCATGGTTTCCCGGGGAGAGACAGGCGGCGAAGCGGAAGTGAAGGATGAAAACTTCAATTTGGAGGAACAAAATATTACACAGTCGGAAAGCCTGAAGGATGTGTTTATGAGGGCCTTTAAAATATTCCTTTTCATAATGGCACTTGAGCTTTTGGGTTCAGGGTTCAAACCACTTATAGATACCTACATCATACATCTGGACAGCCGCATACTGTACTGGCTCAACATGTCCTCGGCAGTTCTTGACAATGTAACACTGGCGGCAGCCGAAGTGAGCCCGGCAATGAGCCTTCGGCAGATACAGGCAATACTGATGGGACTGCTGCTCAGTGGAGGTATGCTGATTCCGGGTAATATACCAAATATTATTTCAGCAGGCAAGCTGAACATCAAAAGCAGAGAATGGGCCAAAATAGGGCTTCCTATAGGTATAAGCCTGTTGATTATATATTTTGCAGTAATATTCCTGTTTTAGCAAAAGGGTCGGTTGCTCTCAAGCCTGCTGTTCCCGCCCCCGGAGTCTTTCTCCAAACTGCAGGCCGGACCTCGGCCTGCGACAGCCCTGCCTTACGGCTGCTGCCTGGAACCCTCTATTTCCAGCAGCTCCAGTATTTTCAGGGTACACCGCCTGCCTCCGCAAGGTCCGCTTCCCGCACCTGTCACCTGCTGTACCTCCAGCAGTGTTTTCGCTCCGTCTTGAATAGCCTTTTTAATAGCCGCTCTGGAAATAGCCTTGCAAATGCACACCTTTGTAATCTTATCCATTATCTCGGAATTAATATCATTATCCATATATTTACTCCATTTATATTTTTTGATATTGCTATTTTCAAATAGTTTTGTTTTTACTGCGTATATTATTCATAGCGGATAAATTTAAAATCATACGCCCTGCTTCATACTACCTGAATATCATACTATTTACCAACATTTATCGGAGGATTTATGCTTTTATACGCGGTAATTTCAATTAATCTCGCCCTGGTCTTCTATTCTGTCGGCGTGTGGGGAGAAAAAATCCAGGGAATTCTGAAAAAGTGGCATCTGGCCGTATTCTGGGCCGGGCTTGCCTTTGACACTGTTGGGACAAGCCTTATGGGCAGACTGGCTGAAGGCGGTTTCAAATTCAATTTTCATGGTATAACAGGGCTGCTGGCAATTGTACTTATGCTGGTTCATGCCGTATGGGCCTCCTATGTATTGCTGAAAAACGACCGGAAATCCAAGTCAGATTTTCACAAATTCAGCATCGTAGTGTGGATAATATGGCTGATACCTTTTATATCCGGTGCTGTAATGGGAATGTCCCGCTGATATCCGGTAAATCCTTTGCTCTGAGCCCTGAATAAGAAAATTCGCTTCGCTCAGTTTTCTGGTGTTCGCCGGTATTTAGTAAGCAAATTTTCTTGTGCAACACCTAAAACTCAGGATTAATAGTGCTTGGGCTTTCAATAAAAAGTCATAATCCCCATACGCTAAAAAAAAGTGCCGCAAGCTCCGGACTTATTTACCCTTCAACTGTTCCCTACCAGTCAATAACAGAAGTACTAAACCCAGGTTTTGCCACACTCTCTTTTAATTTGCCTGCCAAAATCAATTACTATGGTAATTGACTTTAACATTATTGCTTAATGGCAGCATTTATTTCCTTCATCAATTCGTCAACATTAATACCGTGAGCAAGTGCCCCCTGTTCAATATTTTCAAATCTTGCAGCCATACACCCGAAGCAGTGCATTCCGTGATTCAGGAGCACATCTGCTGCTTCAGGATATTTTTCAACTATATCGGTTATTGACCAGTCCTTTGTTATCATCTTTTTCACCTCCTTACAACATTGCCGCAATTGCCGCAGCAGGAGAGACAAAAGGTCTTCAGCTTGCAGCATAGCACTATTATGGCAATTTCTTAAGAATAAATACCCATTACCTGCCGTACATAATCAGAATACTTTAAAATAAGTATTTCACCTGATATGGTTTACAAGACAGACTGAAATATTTATACTAAAAGCAGTTGATAAACGGCATAAAATCAAAAATATATTCAGTTCAATAGTTCAAATATTATAGAACTATTTTAATATATCATGAGTTATGATATAATTCAAGTAATTTATAATAAAAGGGGTACTTTCAAGCAGTCCCCTCTAAAGTCAGGAGGCAATACTTTGCGTGAATTATTTCACCCCAATCTTGAACAGATATGCTTATCAACCGTGTTAAGCGCTTTAGGTGATCCCATCCGCCTGCAGATAATAAAAAACCTGTCACATAAAAAGGAAACCACCTGTGCCAGTTGTAACATTGATTTGCCAAAATCCGCCTTATCCCACCACTTTAAGGTTCTCAGGGAGTCAGGTCTCATTAATGTACGAATTGAAGGCAAGCAGAGATTTTTATCAATCAGGTATACCGACCTGGAGCTAAAGTTCCCCGGATTGCTGGATTCCGTAATAAACAGCTTCAAGAGTTCCCACAGCTAGCTGTTCATCATTTCCGCCACAATCCTGATAATTTCCTTTTTCATAACGTCGTAATTCATGTACTCATGTTTATGATAAACCACTTCATGTGAAAAATTCTCAATCATACCCATGGCAATATGCACCTTCTCATGGGCATTTTCAGGCTTTATACCATGCTGGAACATGATTTCCACTATTTTCTCTGCGGTAGTTAATTCAAAATTGCAGAAGTATTCCCTCACGTCATTATCGGTGTGGGACATGGCCATCATTTCTTCATGGGCTTCCTTTGACAAGGTATGTGAAGTTGTGAATATATTGATTATCTGGTCAAGGGTTTCCAGCATATCAAAAGGTTCCTTCAGTCCCATCAGGCTTCTGTAAAGCTGGCTCGTCATGCCTTCGGAATAAAATTTGACGGCAGCGATAAAGATATCCTTTTTGTCGTTAAAATAATTATATACAATACCCGTGGAAACACCGGCCTCTTTTGCGATTTCGGCAGTATTTGTATTGTAATAGCCCTTCTCGCAAAAAAGCTTGAAGCCGGCATCAACAATTCTTTTCTTTTTTTCAATGGAACGCTTCTGTCTGGGTTCCCTGATGCTGGAAGTACTCATGCCCGATCTTCCTCTCTTTGTATTCGGCTTCTGATGTTTCAGCAGGTTTCCATACAACCGTTTCCCTCTGTCAGCCTTTATACTAATTATATTTTATATAATCCGGAAGTGCAACTTCAAATATGAAATATATTTCACATTTATAATTGACATATAAACCCGTCACAGCTATACTAAATATGAAATATATTTCAGGTTTGTTCAGCTTGTATTTGTTGTATATACAGTCCGTATCTATTTTTGTACATATGGGAGGTTATTATGAACTCACTGATTCAATTTAAAAATGTTACCAAGGAATACAATACCGGCGGGAAGAAATTTCTGGCTGCAGACAATGTTACTTTCACCATCGAAAAGGGAGAATTCGCAGTAATATTAGGTCCCAGCGGAGCAGGCAAATCAACTGTGCTGAATCTGCTGGGAGGTATGGATTTTGCTACCTCCGGCGATATAATTATTGACGGGCGGAATATATCAAAATACGGAGAACAGCAGCTAACCGGCTATCGCGCGGAACATGTGGGCTTCGTATTCCAGTTCTACAATCTTATCCCCACACTGACGGCTTTTGAAAATGTGGCACTCATAAAAAATGTGGTAAAAACACCTCTTGACCCCGGGGAAATGCTTGCTTCAGTCGGCCTTGGAGAGCACTTGGGGAAATTCCCCTCCCAATTGTCCGGAGGTGAGCAGCAGAGGGTATCCATTGCAAGGGCAATATGCAAGAATCCGGCACTGCTGCTGTGTGATGAGCCCACAGGGGCATTGGACAGTGAGACCGGCATTGTAATTTTGTCCTTGCTGCAAAAAATGTGCAGAGACTACAACAAAACCGTCGTCATAGTTACCCATAATACCGCTCTTGCCCAGACCGCCCACAGGGTAATCCGGCTGAAAAACGGCAAAGTAAGGGATATATCGGTTAATGCCTCGCCCCTTGCTGTAAGCGAGGTGAACTGGTAATGCTGCTGAAAAAAATGCTCAGAGATATGAAAAACCACAAAACCCAATTTATTTCAATATTCCTTATGGCCTTTCTGGGGGTCTTCGTCTATTCAGGAATAGGGGGAGAATGGTACGGCCTCTATAAAACCTCCTCTGGCTATTATGAGGATACAAATCTTGCAGATGTGTGGATATATGGAAACAATTTTTCAAAAGAGGATGCAGCTTCCGTTTCAAGGGTCGCCGGCGTCCGGCAGGTTCAGAGAAGACTTTCCCTTGACGCAGTGGCAGACTTCGACAACAGCCCTTCCATAAAGCTGCATATTATTGAGGACAACAGTGTTTCAAAATTTCTTCCGGTTTCGGGAGAGAACTTCTCATCTGCCAGTGACGGCATCTGGCTTGACGATCTATTCGCACGGGCAAAGCATTTGAAAAGCGGCGATTCCATAACGCTTTCTGTCCTGGGAAAGAAGCTGCAAAAGAAAATACTGGGAACAATATTAAGTCCCGAATATGTTTTCGCCACCGGGGCAAACGATATTGTTCCAAATCATAACAACTTTGGCTTTGCCTATTTATCTGCTGCCGCTCTTCCCAAGGGAATAAACATACCCTTTACCGACTTGCTGGTCAAAACGGACAGCCTTTCGGCTCCATCTCTTGAAAGCAGCATAGACAATGCTCTTAAGGGCCGTTACAGCGTATATCTGAACAGGGACGATTTTTTGAGCTACTCAATGTTTTCTGACGAGATACAACAGCACAAGGCCATGGGCTCGGTGTTCCCGGCAGTTTTTCTCTCCATAGCCCTGCTTACCATCCTCACCACAATGACCAGACTGGTAAATAGCCAGAGAACTCAATTGGGGACCTTAAAAGCCCTTGGCTTCAGGAATAAGGCAATACTTTTCCACTATATAGCCTACGGCTTTTGGCTTTCACTGGCAGGGACGGTGCTGGGAGTCATTCTGGGTCCTCTGGCACTTCCGCGGCTGTTTTATGGAGCAATGAAAACAACCTATACTTTGCCGGAATGGAAACCGGCAATACCGCCGGAAATATTTATAATGGCACTGCTTACAGTGCTTATGTGCTGCCTTACCACATATCTGGCCTGCCGGAGCAATCTGAAGGATACTCCCTCTCAGGCACTAAGGCCCAAAGCACCAAAGGAAATGAAACAGCGAGCCCGTGATTATACCCCGGTGTGGACACGCCTGGGCTTCAACCTCCAGTGGAATCTCAGAGACATGGCAAGAAACAAGGTACGTTCCGTCATGGCCGTGGCAGGTGCTCTGGGCTGCAGCGCTCTGCTGGTGTGTGCCTTCGGGATGCAGGACAGCCTGGACGATGTGGTACAATGGCAGTATAAGGACCTGAACAGGTTTTCTACCAAGCTTTCCCTTGCTGAAAATATCTCACGGGACACTCTTGACTCTGTTTTGTCCCAGACTGACGGTGAAGCTCTGATGGAAGGTGCAGTGGAAATAAAAGCCAATGGCAGGAGAAAACCCGGAGAGCTTTTGGTAACCGACAAGGTTTCCCTGATAAAATACACCGACCCTGGGAGAAATTATATGGAGCTGCCTTCCGACATGATATCCATAAGCTACAAAATGTCCCGGCTGCTGGGCGTGAAGCAGGGAGATACCGTTTCCTGGCATGTATATGGACAGGAAAAATGGATTACAGGCAAAATCGGTGCTGTATACAGGTCTCCTGTATCCCAGGGAATCACACTGACCAGGGAAATGTATGAAAAGCTTGGCTTCAGTTTTGCTCCCACCGCAGTTGTTACAAACCGGCAAATAGATACACTTCCAACCGGTGCTGAAAGCATATGGTCCGACCGGGATCTGACCGAAAGCTATGAAACCATGACCGAAGCCATGAGCATCATGGTCTATGTACTTATATTGGCTGCCGCCATTCTTGCAATTGTAGTCCTTTACAATCTTGGCGTGCTCTCTTTTACAGAAAGGCTGAGAGAACTTGCCACCTTAAAGGTCATGGGTTTTCAATCCGGAAAAATCAGGCGCCTGCTGCTGACTCAAAACATCTGGCTTTCGATTACAGGTGTCATTTTCGGCATTCCCTGCGGAAAATGGCTCATAGATTTTATGCTGTCCTTCATGGGTGACAGCTTTGACATGATGTGCAGGCTGACGGTTTTAAATGTGGTCGTAAGCTCTGTCATAACCTGTTTGCTTTCGATTGCAGTCAGTTTCTTGTTCACAGGCAAAATCAAAAGAATTGACATGGTAAGTTCACTGAAGGGCGTTGAGTAATATGAGGCAATATGCCAAAAGACCCGTCAAGGATACTTTTCTTACTTTGAGGTATCCTTGACGGGTTTCTTTTTACCGGAGTCCTTTCGTCTTCATTACCTTTTGCACTTTCTCAGGGTGAAAATGATATTTATAGCGCAGATTACGATAAATATAACCGAGGCTGCCTGCATTCCGGTAAACCACTTGTCAATTGTCGTATCCAGAGGAAGCTTCAGCCACTGGGAAAGCTTTTCAAAGAAATCCGGATTAAACAGCAGCCTGTCATTGCACATGATGATAAACAGCAATGCTGAACCCACATCCTGGACCGCGTTTGCCACAGCCAGGGGAAGGGTCCATCTCATCTGGATAAACTTCCACACGGCAATGCACAGTTGGAACAAGGCAAGCAGCAATATTGCCGGAATAAACAGCTTCAGCCTGTCGTTATCAAACAGCCGTATGGCTTCGCTTCTCCCGGGATCATTGATGTATACTGCAATAAGCTGGGGCTTGAGGTAAATAAGTGATGTAAACAGTATTGTCAAAAACATTGATACAATGGGGTCCGCTCTTGAAATCAAAGCTTTTTTGGGAACAGGTGAAGTGGGAAGCTCATCAATGGACCACTTTTTTCTTGCAAAAGGAAGCTCATTTTCATTAACACCACTTCTTTCAATGATTACAAATACCAGAGTCACCCAGAAGGCTGCCTGCAGTCCTCCCTCCAGGGCTGAGCCGATAGCGTTTGAAAACAAGCCGGCCCAAACCTTCCCAATCTCCGCCGAAGTGTCCTTGTTGAACCAATCCAGCAGGGAGAGACACATCAGTACGGGAATTGCAATTGCCACTACTGTCTTAAGTACTGAAATATAATTGTCATACAGGGCCGGACCGATCAGAAATCTTTTCCCGGGGTTATACTCCTGGGCCAGTTTCCTTGGATTGCCCAGTTTCTCCAGCACCGATCTTATCTCATCTTCAGCGGCATTTTCAGGAAGCATATCCTCTATGTTGGACCTGAGCTCTTCTGCAACGTCATAACGCATTTCCTCAGGCAGGCGTTCTGTTACTGCTAAAATGTACCGTTCTATAATACTCATGCTTCTTCCTCCTCTATTAAACCCTGGAGCTGCCTTGACAAGGCCCTCCACTCTTCTTTGAGGCTATTGTAGACCTCTTTTCCCATATCGCTTAAAACATAGAATTTCCTTGGGCGGCTTTCGCTGGTATCCCACTGGCTTGTAAGAAGATTCTGCTTTTCCAGCCTGCGAAGCAGTGGATAAAGAGTGCCGGCTTCTATGGGGGTATTCTTCTCCTCCAGCTTCTGCGCCAGTGAGTAGCCGTATTCCGGCTTGCTAAGCTGGCTGAGCACCGACAACACCAGCGTACCTCTCTTTAATTCAACAATAAGCGAGTTTATCAATTCATTAATGCTTTCCATTTGATCACCTCACTGCTATTATACTGTATATCATACACTATTGTCAATATTATAACATTATAAATTTTTACATATTTTGAATTGCTTATTAATATAAACAAAAGAGACTGTTGCACAATGAATTTTTCCACTGGGCAGCAGTCCCCTTTTTGTTCCTGTTTATTATATCAGTTTAAGCCATATTTCCATGCTTGTGGTTTCGGGTGAATGGCTTGCATATCGCTCCGCACAAAACGACTCTGTTTGCAGCTTGCGATTTGGCAGCCATGTGTTGTAGATGTACTGCTGTGCTTTGTATAGAGCATCCAGGACGAGAGCCTCAAAGTTTTCAGCTTCAAAGGAGCAAACAACATACTCTCCCGGTGGTAGTTCCCAGTTCATAAAACCGTGCGGAACCTTTCCAGGTCTGGACCTGGCACCTGCAAAATAGCTAAAATAGCCTTCCATTGGGCATGGATATGCCACACCAATCTCTTCATTATCCTCAGGAAGTCCAAGTGCTGTTTGTTTCTGAGCATGAAAGTTTTGCCAAAGAGTACCCAACGGATCAATCCCCGATTCGATCCCCAGTCCGTCTATAAACTGAACCGGCATGTCCTTTTTAACCCCGGTAAAACAGACTGGCTCGGTAGTTTTGCGCCTGTTTACCTCCAGAACGATGCCATGGGTAATCAGGGGTACTCCTTCATCAATCAGAGTGTAGTTAAGTAAAAGCTCAGGTTTTGTCATACGGTTGAGTGTTTGCGGGCTTTTACGGTACTCATCCGGCGTCATCCCAAAGGTATCTTTAAAGGTGCGGGAGAAGTGTTCATGAGAGGAAAATCCAAGCTCCAATGCCATATCCAAAATGCGCTTGTCCTTTTGGAGCACTGCTTCGGTTGCCTTCGCCATACGGCGGAGTTTTACATACTCGGCAACCGGTTTTTTTACCAGCCGGCTAAACAGACGCTGATAATAAAAAGGTGACAAAGAAGCCATTTTTGCCAGGTTTTCAATGTCGATTTCCTCCTCCAAATGATACTCGATAAATTCTATGGTTCGTTGTATTTGTTCCCATGCGTGCATGTATAAGCACCTCCTTCTCCTGCAGAATACCATGGCCGGGGGATATTCCGCTTGACTGTGAATGCCTTTTTTCAGTTGGCTGCAGTTTTTTTCCTCCTGAGCAGTATTACTCCTCCCAGAGCAATTGCGGCAGCTCCCCCGGTGCCAAGGGCAATCCACAAGGTTCTATCCGCCTTTTCCCCGCTATTTTCTGCAATTGCCGCTGTGGCATATATTTCAGCAGCTCCGGAAGCACTTGTACTTTTGTACATTCTTCCGTCATCTGCCGCATCTACAGCCGCTCCCTTATTTACATCCCTCTCCAGGTCCTCCATGTAAGGTTCGGGCATAACCCCGGCAGCCCCCGGAGCACTGCCTTGCTGCGCAATGCCTGGCGCCGGCTCGACAGTGTTTCCATCATACATAATGACTGCTTTTTGTCCCTCAACTATCCTTACCTGCTCTTTTCCGAAGATGCCATACAGATATTCCTGATTTTCCTCAGTGAGAGGCAGGATTCCTATTTCCACAAATTCTTCAAACGGCACAGTGTGCGTTACCGTTATGCCTTTTTGCTCAACCTCTTTTGCATGCTCCTTAAAAAGATATGCATCTATTTCCTTCTGCTTTTTCAATATTGCCTCGTCTATCATAACAGGACTTGATACAGCCTTGTCCGGACTGACGGAGCTTGTGGCCATCCCGGTATTTCCCCCGCCGCTTACAGAACCCGCCTTGGCAATATCCTCATTTACCGCCGCATTTGCTGCGGTGGAAAACACCAACAGGCACATGCTCAAGGCAAATGTTCCTGCAAATACTTTTCCAAACAATTTTATATCTCTCATTTTAATACCTCCCTAAAAAATTAATTTGTAGTTATGCTTAAATCTTTAGCGTTGTACTAGCTTTTTCCACTTATCTTCCTCTCATGGCTTCCGCTATTTTTATAACCTCTGCTTCCTCAAGCTGGCCTGCAACGGAATACAGGGTCTCACTGCCGTACCATCTGATTTCGGAGGCTGGTCCGCCACCGCCCTCTCCGGCTGCCCCCACGGCTTTTACATATGCGGGAGTCCCGTTTATTTCAATTGTCCTGTAGCCCTGAAGCTCCTTCTGCTGTTTTGCTTGGTTTTCCTGTCCGGTTTTTTCCTCAGTAATCTGAAAGGAATACTTCTCGTTTTGATATGTCAGAACAATTCCAGTGGTATTGTCCTTGTCCTCAATAAACCCTTCCGCAGCCGTCAGCTTGAACCCACCGGGAATATAACCGGGCTGGAGGAAATTCCCTCCAAAGGCTTTACCGGCCTGAGCAAGCGATCCAAATCCCACTGTTTCTCCTTGCCGGGCGGATTTCAGCATATCTCCCCCGCTGTCCTGGGGCGAGACATCCGTTCCCCGGGCAGCCTCCATCATAATAGTAGCCTCGGGACTGCTATCGGGCATTCCAGCCTTGTTGCCCCCAAGCCAGTCCATGGTGCCCAAGGCGGCAACTGCAAGTACCACGCAGGCTGCCGGAACCAGAATTCCCACGACAGGTTTCAGGCTGTTGTTCTTTCTGCACTTTTCCAGCGTCCTTTCCTTGAGGCCGGGGGTGACTGTAATTCCATCCATTATCCTGTGGGAAATATCCTTGAAATCCTTCAATTCATCCATCCCTGCCCATCCCTCCTTCCATTTTCCTTCTGAGCATTTCACGCCCTCTGTGAAGCCGGCTTCTTACAGTTCCCTCAGCTATTTTCAGAGTTCTGCTTATTTCCACGGTATCAAGCTCATGATAGTAGTAAAGGATGATTACCTCCTTGTAGTTCCGGGGAAGAGAGGTAACTTCATCAAACAAGCGCCGGTTTTCATCCTTTGCTATAACACTGCTTTCCACATTTGCCACAATGTTTTCGGTTCCGGCCTTATCTGTGAGCAAAACCCTTTTTAGCCAACTGCTTCTCAATACATCCTTGCACACATTTATGGTTATTCTTATAATCCAGGTTTTTTCGCTGCTCTCTCCCCTGAAGCTGCCGAACTTTTTATAAATCTTGTAAAATACCTCCTGAAAAGCATCCTCTGCCTTTTGCAGGTCCTTCAAATACATATAGGAGGTCCTGAGTACATCATTGCCGTACGTGTCCATTAATCTCTCTATTTCAGTGTCAATATGCTTTTTGTGGTTTATTTGTTTTTTCTCTCCACTCTCGTCATTATCCTCTGGTACCGAAAGGAAATACATGTCCGGCCTCCTCCCCTGGCAGCTTTCACTTAATAGACGAACCCCGGCACACAGGCGCTCCGTCTATTTGAGCTCCTTAATTATCCAGCAGTCAATGGTAAAAAAGTGAAATCCTTTACACCCGCCCTCCCGGATAATAAAATAGACCCGGCAGCAATCGTAGCCTTCAGACGGGTCTCTGTAAATAATTTTTATATTCAGGTTATATGTTAAGTTAACCTGTAGTGTGAGCAGCATTTTCTGACCGCTACAACATTTTTAATTAGCACTACAGGTTAAGTTACTCTTTTTTTCTTCTCTTTTCATCACTCTTCTTTTGATGTTTTTTCCTTATATCCTCAAGCAATTCCCTGGAAAATTCCACGGACAGACGGGTTCTCAACCGCTTTCTCTCGTTGGTATCCACAAACAGCGTGTTCTCCCTTTGCACAAAAACCTTCTTTGCAGCTATATAAACAAGTGCATAGGCAGCCACCATTATCAAGCCTGCTATCAGGCCGGAGGCCTGTCCCGGAATGAAGGGCATGCTGAATATAATTACAACGAGGCTGATCAAGGCCAGCCATGAAGCCACAGGATATCCCGGCATCTGGCACCTGCCGTCCGGAGGGCAGCCATGTCTCTTCCTGAACCTTATGTGCGTGGCCATTATCACCGCATAGGTGAATAACAGGGCAAACCCGCCCGAACTCACCAGGAACAGGTATACCCTGGGAAGCAGCAATCCTATCCCCAATCCTGCCAGCATGGAAATACCCGAAAACATTATCCCTCTTACAGGAACCTCTTTTTCATCCTTCAGCCAGCCGGGAGCATGCCCTTCCGCCGCAAGGGAGCGCATCATCCTTCCAAGCCCGAACATTGCTGCAAGCATGGTAGACAGTATTGCAGTAATCAGTACAAAATTTATGGCCGTACCTGCCCAGCCCATTCCCCATCTTCCCAGTGCCGCCACCATGGGACTGACATTTTCGTTCAGTGCCGCTGTGGGCACAAGCGGCAGCAACACTACTATGGAGACTATATACAGTCCCACCAGCGCAATAACCGTAGAGGAAATAGCCTTTGGAACTGTTTTTCTGGGATTATCCGTTTCAGCAGCAGCCAGTCCGATGATTTCAAAACCGGCATAGGAAAATATTACTATCAGCATACTGCCCGCAATTCCCTTAATTCCACCGGGCAGCAAGGGTTCGCGCGCTACTTCCCCCGCGCCGGCAGAGGCCGTTCCGGGAATAAAACCAAAGATCAGTGATACTCCAAGCACAATAAATGATACTATTGCAAACAGCTTTACGGCGGCAAGGCCGCTTTCCAGCTTGCTCAGCTTGTCTGCTCCAAGCAGGTTGAGAAGTGTGACACCTATGATTATGGTACTGCCAAGAATTGAGATGGATACATCGGGCACCCACTCACGTATAAGTATGGATACAGCAGTAGCTTCACTGGACATGGCAAGCACCATCCCAGTCCAGTATACCCACCCAACCGTAAAGCCTGCCCATGGGCCGAAGGCGTTTGCGGCAAAAGTCCTGAAGGAGCCTGAATCCGGGTTGGCCACAGTCATTTCCGAAAGTGCAAAAAGTATGAGGTAAACCAGTATACCGCCTAAAATGTAGGATATTACTATAGCAGGTCCGGCAGCCTCAATAGCAACTGAGGAGCCCAGAAAAAACGAGCCTCCTATTACCGTACCCAGGGCCATCATGGTTAGCTGTCCGGCAGACAGCCCTTTATGCATCTTTTCCATAATTTTCTCCGTTATAAATAAAATATGGTATCAATATAAGGTTCTTATACCGAATATAAAATATTATCCCAAAAATCATGAAAAAGATTCTCTTGTCTGTTCTTAACCAGGAGTGCAATTACCGCAAGACATAGACATTTATAAAAGTTGCGTCATTCAATTACATTGAGCATATTGTCTTCAATGGAATACAGAAGAGGTGTGACCGAAATTCCCGGGTATTTCCGGGACAGACGCCCTGATTCACTTACTGCAAACTCCACCTCATTGTCGATTTCAAACATGGGGGCATAATTCATAAAGTGCTCTTCTGCTCTTTTTATATCCCAGTTGGCATTTTCACACAACCCCTTCACAAATTGCTCTCTCCTGGATACAAGATTTACCATCCCGCAATTATTGTGAGCAATGAGTACGATGTGCCTGACCCCTCCTATGGCAATGGCATAGGAAACTTTGAATTCACTGTATCTTAAGTTTGCTCCTCCGGTTCTTATTATATAGGCGAAATTTTCAGGTATCCTGAGCTGCTTCCGGTTGTCCATGCACATGCCTATCAACAGCTCCGCCGAGCTGTAAGCCTTCAGCTCGGCACCCAGATTCTGATAGCACAAAAGCTTGTAAACCGGTGTATTTTTATATTTTTCGGGAATATCCTTTTCCTCTTTGACCTTTATAAAATTCATAATTCCTCTCCCTTTGTCTCCTTAAAAGCATATATCATTTCAGCCAGACGTTTGTAATTCAGTGTATCAAGCCGTGAAGCAGGAATGTTTGCGCTCCTGATACCGTTGTTACTTTTTTTCAGGTAGGAATATATGATATTCGCCTGGTCGATTTCCTCCTGCGTCAGAGTTCCGGCCTTATTATCCTGTTTCTTGAAACAATGAGCCGCCAACTGCTTCAGGGTTTTCTCCAGCAAAGCCATATCATACCCGGACAGAGCTACTACTTCCTTTCTCAGCAGTCTGTTTCCCTTTATGAAGAAAAGCTTGACCGCATCCCCGGCATATTTTTCGGCTGCTATAACATTTCGCCCGTAGCTTGAAAGCTTTATTATCTTTTGCTTATGCAGTACGTGCCGGATGCCCTTCAATTGTTCCCTGCAAGCTGCGGCCTTTTCAAATTCAAGCTTTTCCGCAGCATCCAGCATTTTCTTTTTCAGCTCCTTCACCGGGTTTTGGTCCTTTCCTGAAAGCAACCGCACTATTTTCCCGATCTGCTCCCCGTAGACCTCCGTTACAGCCTCCCCCGTGCACGGGCCGGGACAATTGCCCAACTGCAGGTTCAGGCAGCCGGAAGGATTGCTTTTCAAAGTTCTATTTTTGCATTTGCGTATAAAATAATTTTCCCTCAAAAATGAAACTGCGTGTTCAACCGAGCTCTGGCTGGTGAAAGGCCCAAAATACAATGCCTTATCCTTACCCGGCCGGTTAACGATTTCAGGAATGGGGTAATTTCCGCCGGCATCCAGCCTTATGTACTTGTAATTCAGGTAATTCTTCAGCAGCTTGTTGTACGGTGGCCTTAGCTCCCTGATAGTCTCACATTCCAGTAAAAAGGCTTCCAGCTCGGTGTCTGCGGTTATTATCTCAAAGGTATCAATCTGCTGCACCATTTCGGATATTTTGGGAGATTTGTTCCGACCGTTCTGAAAATATTGTGAAATCCGGGCTTTCAGGTTCTTGGCCTTTCCCACATAAATAACCATACCAAATGAATTTTTCATCAGGTAAATCCCAGGAACTCCGGGTAGTTTCTTAACCGCTTCCTTTATATCCATATTTTTTCCTCTGATTAATAAGATACATTATGCACATATTATATCATACTGGTATCCGGCATTTATACAAAAGCGGCAGCCGTTTCCGGCCGCCACAGGTTAATTTATATTTTACTCATTAAATAGTACAGATAAGTGTCTGGGTTACGATATCTGAAAATATCTCCGTTGTGTTTGTCCCGGCAACATGAACCACCTCTGAAAGAGCCGCAGCCTGAGGTTCTATTTCTTTAAGCCTGTTCTCAAGGCTCAGGAGTTTGTGACTGTTAAAAACCGTATCTCCGCTCCCGTCAATTAAGGCTGCATAAAAAATCCCGGTCTCCACCAAATCCTGAAAGAAGTGGCTGCCATAAGACAGTTCAGGCATCAGACCCGCCTGACTGTGGGATACTTCGCACAGCACCGACATATTGCTCAGCTCAGTAAAGTGGACAGGTACACCCAGCGAGGGTGTCGTACTCCCCCACCTGCCCGGGCCCATGAGCATCACGTGCTTTCCTTTCAGCTCCCTGTTCAGACGGCCTATGAGCCTTGCCACAGAATATTTCCCCTGTTCATTTAAAGCCAGATATTCCTGGGCTTTGACTAAAATCACATAATCTATATTCAGTCTGACATTACCTCCCATAAACCCGCCCTTGCCGCGAAACAGGCAGGTTTCAGGCTTTACTTCCGGAAGTTCCACAGGCTTTCCAAGTCCTCTGGTCTGAAGGGGACGGCATTGCAGCAGGTTTACCTTAAAGCCCCCATCCCTTGTAAAATTTGCAGTGTACTCAATATCCACAGGATAATCGTAAATCCTTGAAAGCAAGGCCAAAATATCCCTCATGACAGCAGCAAACTGTGTCTGGGTAAACAGCTTCCTATAGTCAAGAAGGTACGGTACTTTTTCGGAGGTATACCCAAGCTGCCGGAGTCTTTCGGCGGTTTTGAAATCGGGACTTGCAAAAAGCTCCCTGTCGGTCTTCAGCTCACCCGAAATAATTTCCTCCAGCCTCTTTTCCTCCAGCAGATTGTCCTTAAGCGAAAGCACATCCACACCTTGCTGTGAAAATTTCGGCATGTCTTCGGCATTTATGGGGGGCAGCCTCAGAGGATTGTCCAGACACACTATCCTGGGATAATCTCCTTCGGTGCGGTCCACCGCCCTGGTGCCAAGACCGAAAACCAGGCGCAGCATACCTGCTTCCATATCAATGCTTTTATCCCATACATACAGATTTGAAGAATTGCCCACTCCCGCCACATGGGGAAAGAAATTTTCATCATACTGATCGCCTGAAACGCGCTGGACCAGCACTGCCATCTGTTCGTCGCACTCAGCCAGCCCCCTGTCCCTCCTGTATGCCAGGGCATCCTCGTTCATGGTACTGGCATAAACTTTCCGTATGGCTTCCTCAAAGGCTTCATATCTTTCATCCGGTGTTCCCTGGTTTACGCAGAAGACACTTTCGTATTTACCTGCAAAGGCATTTCCGAAGTTGTCTTCCAGCAGTGAGCTGGAACGTACTATCACCGGAGATTGTCCAAAATATTCCAGCATCTGTTGGAACTGTTCCTGAATATTTTTGGGGAATTTCCCGTGAAGCAGCTTATCCTTCAGTTCGGCTGCAAGGCTGAAATAGCCTTCTTCTGTTTTTTGCCGGGTTCTCAGCCTCCACCAGCCGTTCTGGACAATATAGGTATAAAATACATCAGAGCCGATGTAATAGGAGTCATGGGGCTCCAAATATGTATCGAACAGCTCTTTTGCATCCTTTTCCAGAATTTTTCTCGCTATGAGCATCCCTACGCTTTTCCCTCCAATGAAACCCGTCCCCACCTCCCGTGAGGCTATCTGAAGGATATCCCTCAAGTTGAAATACTTGTGGCAAAGCTGGAACATTCTTGTGGACTCATTGCCTATGAGCATATGCATCAGAAGCTTTTTCTGAGCGTCCTTCTCCCGGGGGGATTTATCAAGTACCCCTTTGGCCCTGCTGAATATGATATCCCAGTAGTCCAGCCTGTCCTCTCCCCTGTTTATACTGGAAAAGAGCCCTGCGGCCTCCGTACTTGCCGTAATGCCGACAGCCTCCTGTCCATCAATGAGGTGAGGGAAGAACATGGTTGGAGAATAGCGCTGCCACACCTTCAGGGGATGAATATAATACTTGCTGTTTACCTGATACAAATCCAGCAAAAGCTGGGTGGTCTCCCGTATTCCCGCTACGGTACTGTACGTGTGGCAATTTCTCCTGATGGCAAAATACGCTACCGTATCCAATTCATACAGGTAGGGACAGGTCACCTTGAAAAAATTGCCGATCATCAAATCCGAATACCAGTATTTCAACAGGTCGGTAAGGCAGTCAAATACATAGAATACCTTCTTCCCCTCTTTTTTTATCAGCTTGTGCACTTCTGTGGCAAAGCCCTCAAAGCCCTTACCCGAGTCTATATGATATACCTTGACCTGGCCGCTCTCCTCAAGCAAGGGCTGATGCCTGCCGAAACGGATATATACAAGCCTTCTTCCGTCCAGACCCGCCTGTATGGCATATGGCTCAACAAGCCTTTTGTAGTCTTCAACCGAATCCACCTGCCAGACCACATTATCACCCAGCCTGAGATGGTCTATTACCTGGTCAAAGCCTTTGAGCCCTGTGCTTACCCTGTCACCAATCCCCATACTGCAGCACCTCCTCCATATCCCCGCAACGCTCTTTACACTTCACGGCCTGCAGGTTTCTCATCTTATCTTATATTATACATTATACCTGGCCAGTGGTCTGTAACATCTGGAACTTATATTGCCCGGCAAGGAAGATTATTTTACAGGCTCCTTAGTGCATCGATGGGATTCAGCCTGCTGGCTTTTCTGGCGGGCATGTAGCCGAAAATTATTCCAACGGCTGCAGAAAAGCCCACCGCCAGTGCTATGGTAGACACTGAAACAGAAAAAATAATACCTATGAGTACCGCTGTAGCATAAGCTATAAGGCCTCCGGCCACCAGGCCTATAAGCCCGCCTATGAGAGACAGGAAGATTGCTTCTATGATAAATTGGAGCTGAATCCTGCCCGGGGTGGCCCCCAGAGCTTTTCTCAGGCCAATTTCCGTGGTTCTCTCAGTTATGGATACAAGCATCATATTCATTATCCCTATACCTCCCACAACCAGTGATATGGCAGCAATTCCTCCCAGCAACATGGACATGATGGACATCATATCCTGGAAGGATTCAATCATATCTCCCATGTTGAAAACCGTAAATGCATCCTCTTTGCTGTTAAACGCCTGAGAGAGCACCCCTTTTATATCCAGCACCGTTTCGTCGGCTGCCTCGGTGTCCTTCAGGTATACATCCAGGCTGGATATGTTTTTTATTCCAAGGTTTCGAAGAGCTGTGGTATACGGAATGACAACGGTTCCATTGTTGGAATTCATGCCAAAACCACTGGAAGGTGCCAGTGTTCCTATGACCGTGTAGGCCATACCGTTAATGGCCAATTCCTTCCCCAGAGGGTCTGCCCCGAAGAACAGCTCCCTGGTTATATCGCTTCCGATGACGGCAACCTGGGTTTTCCCCTCAATATCCAGAAAGTTAACCGGTCTGCCGGATTTTATCAAGCTTGTGTCTGTTTTAAAAAATACTTCATTCTTCCCCTGCACAGTTATATCTTTCATGACACTGCCATTGCCCACAACTGAGGTTTTACCTGTTATGGTGGGAGATACTCCCTCTATGTTTTTCAATCGGGAGATTTCGGCGGTATCAGCATCCGTGAGCCCGGTCTTAAGAGGTGTTCCAATGACGTTAATCATTATTTTGTTTACCCCCAGCGAATTCACCTCCTTGCTGATGCTGGCGGTAGCTCCGCTTACTATGGTGATAAGAGCTATAATTGACGCAACCCCTATTACTATTCCCAGCATGGTAAGAACAGACCGGAGCTTGTTTTTAACTATATTCTCCCACGACATCCTTATACTTTCCCAAAGCATATTCCTGCCTCCCGCTGCTTACTTTTTTACGGCCTGCCCTCAGCTCTCATATCCGGCCTCGGACAGATGTCCGTCCAGGATATTCACTACTCTTCTTGCCCTCCGGGCTATGCCTGTATCATGAGTTATCATTATGATGGTCTTATGGTCACGGTTAATTTCTTCAAACAGCTCCATAACCTGCAGGCCTGTTTTCTGGTCCAATGCTCCTGTAGGTTCGTCGGCCAGCAATATGGTAGGCTCGGTAACAAGTGCACGGGCTATGGCTACACGCTGCTGCTGTCCTCCCGACAGTTGATTCGGCAGATTTCTCAGCTTATCCGCCAGGCCTACCCGTTCCAGTATGTCTCCTGCACGTTTTTGCCGCTGTGCCTTGGCCAGCCCGGAATAGATCAGCGGCAGCTCAACATTTTGAAGGGCTGTCAGCCTGGGCAGCAGGTGAAAGCTCTGAAAGACAAAACCTATTTCCCTGTTTCTGACCCTGGCCAGTTGGATTTCATCCAGCTTGTTTATATCATTGCCGGACAGGAGGTAGGTTCCCGAGGTGGCTGTATCCAGGCAGCCGATAATATTCATCATGGTAGACTTGCCTGAACCGGACGGTCCCAGTATGGAAAGGAATTCACCGGAATCCACCGTCAGGTTTACATTGTGCAGCACCTCCAGTTCCTCTGCATCCATATAATAGCTTTTACATATATTTTCCATCTTAAGAATTTCAGCCATCAGCCAGCTCCCCCAAGTGTAGTGCTGCTATCCTGTCGTCCCCTGAAGCCCATTCCCGCCGTGCTGCCGGTTCCGGTACCGGTATACAGAATGGTTTCCCCGGAGGACACCCCGTTTTTCACCTCTACTTCAGTACCGTTATTGATTCCCGTGACTATATCCGCCCGCACAGGGCTTCCTCTTCCATTTGGATTTTCTTTGAGCACATAGGGTGCGTTGTCGGCATCAAAGCTTACAGCATACATGGGTATTGTCACGACACCCTTGGCAGAAGCCTTCACAAGCCTGACTTCCGCGGACATCCCCACCTTCAGGGTCTGATCCCGGTTCAGGTCGATTGCGGCAATGAAATAGGTCAGACCGTTGGCTACAACCCCCTCCTTGGATATGCTGCTTATTTTGCCCGTAAGTTCCTTGTTCAAGGCTCCTATTTTAACCTGTGCAGCCATACCCTTTTTCAGATACCCCAGATCATATTCGTCCACTCTGACCTTTATCTCAAGATTATTGTAATCAACAATTTCCATGAGCCTGACCCCTGCCATAACCATCACGTCTTCCTCAACGCTAATGGAGGCTACTTCTCCGTCAATCTCCGCAGACAGTTCCTGGCCTGAGGAAGTCTCAGCCAGTACGTCCCCCTTTTTCACCAGGTCTCCCTCCTTCACTAAAATGTCGGATATCTGCATAACGGTTTCCGAGGTCACTGCCTGTCGGTGTTTGGCCTCTATATTGCCGGAAAAGGAATGGTATGTTGTAATATCCCCCTCCTGAGCCTTTATGTTCCGGTAATCCTTTAAGTCCCTTCCTCTGTTGAACAAAATCGCTGCAACCGCAGCCAGGAATATAATTATGATTAAAGTCACCCACTTCCAGGCTGCGGATTTTCTCTTTGGCTGCATTATATTAATATCCTCCGCTCAATAAATAAAGAGCATTCATATACCCATCCGGTAGAATGCTCTTTAATATATCGTTTGCCTTTTATTATGAAAATATGCATGGGTCGGTCTAAAAGCAGCACTTCCAATGCGCCTTACTAATCAAGCCCTTCAGTAGTCCGACTATGTGCGGCCCTATTGGTTGACTCGTTAAAAACAATCATCATTGCCGTTACCACAAGCAAATAATAAGGATATATTGTAAAGGAAAAATGCTGTGCCAGCAGTCCAAACAGAGGCGGCATTGCGGTTGCACCTGCATAGGCACTGGCCATTTGTATTCCCATAAGGGCCTGGGACAAATCCTTTCCGAAGCGTTTGGGCGTCTCATGCAGCAGGCAGGGAAAAACCGGCGCGCAGCCTATTCCCATCAGCAGGAAGCCTGCGGGAAGCAAGCTGTTTTTCCCCAAGGGGAGAAGAATGCATATAAGCCCCGCTGCAATAATCCCCTGTCCAAGCCTCACTAATGTCCTGTTTTCCATTTTCATTGCAATAAAGCCTGCTGCAAATCTCCCAAGGGTTATGCCGAAATAATACATGGAAACCCATTTTGCTGCTGTTCCTGCAGTGATGCCTTTGTTCAGCACCAGATAGCTGCCTCCCCAAAGTCCTGCCGCAGCTTCTACAGCGCAATAGCTGAAGAAGGTAAGTAAGGCCGGTTTTGCTCCTGGCTTACCCAGAATGGCCAGCATACCCGCAGACTCTCCGGACAGTTCCTGCTGCCCGGCCCCTTCCCCAACCTTTCTCCACAGCGGCAGTGAGATAAAAAGGATAATAATCAGACATACCTGAATGATTCCGATAGTCCTGTAGCCCGACTTCCATCCGCCCTCCCCTGCAAGAAAAAAAGACATTATCATAGGGCCGGCCGTTGCCCCTACTCCCCAAAAGCAGTGCAGCCAGCTCATATGGCTTGCCTTATAATGAAGCGCTACAAAATTGTTCAGGGATGCATCCACAGAGCCTGCACCAAGGCCAAGGGGAACCGACAGGATGCACAGCACCCAAAAATCCCTTGACAGGGAAAAGCCCAGCAAGGCAATTGCCGTCAGAGTGACGCTTACAGCAGTAACCTTGCCTGTTCCGAATCTACGTATGATTCTTTCACTTAGGACACTTGATATTATTGTACCGCCTGATATTATTACAGAAAGTATGCCTGCATAGGATACCAGCAAGGACATATCCGTCATTATGGCCGGCCAGGCCGTTCCAAGGAGTGAATCCGGAAGCCCCAGGCTTATAAAAGCCAGATATATTATTATAAGCAGTAAAGTCGCCATTTCTTACCATCCCGATTTATGGTGTCATATTTTTTATTCTATTACAACCGCAGTCCCCGAAACAGTGACCATGAGCATGTTATTGCCCTGTCCAAGTACTTCATAATCCACGTCGACACCCACAACAGCGTTGGCACCCATATTTTCAGCCCGTTTGGTCATTTCATATATGGCATTTTCTCTTGCCTGTATAAGCTCGCCCTCATATGAATTTGATCTGCCTCCGAAAAAATTTGTAAGACCTGCTGCAAAATCCTTTATAAAGTCAACTCCTGAAATTACCTCTCCAAAGACAATTCCCTTGTAATCAGTTATTTTTCTTCCTTCAACTGTTGGTGTGGTGGTTATAATCATGTTTTTCTCCAATCCGGCGTATAAAGCAGCCTGCTTCACGCCTGAAAATAATAATTAATAATATTGTTCTTACGTTGAGTGTATACCTTCGTCAATTATTAGTCTATCATTTTAATATACGGATTCAAGCTTGATTTTATATAATGAATTTTTTTGGAGCTGCACCGCATAAGAGGGCTTTTGCAGGCAAAGCACCCGCTTTTAACGGCAACTGCAATGCTATCACTGGAAAATTTCAGAATTTAATGTTATAATCAAACCATTCTGAAAAAACGAAAGAAGATATTATGGAAAACAGTTTTAATAATTTAGGAATTACAGCACCAATATTAAAGGCTCTGGAGGAAATGGGTTTCCAAACTCCCACCGAAGTTCAGAGCAGAGCCATACCTCATATTTTAAACAAGGAAGACCTCATTGTCATGTCAAAGACAGGAAGCGGTAAAACAGCAGTATTCGGTGTTTCCATGCTTCAAATGACAGATCCCTCTTCCGACGGCCCTCAGGGCCTGATACTTACGCCGGTCCGTGAACTGGCAGTCCAGGTGGACAATGATATTAAAAAAATGGCAAAGCACCTGTCACACAGGACAACAGCGGTATATGGGCAGCATAGCCTGACCGTAGAGGTTCAGGAGCTGAAGAAAGGTGTCACCATAGTTACGGGAACACCGGGAAGGGTCTTTGACCATATCCAGCACGGCAATTTAGTCACCAAAAACATCCGCTTTCTGGTGCTGGATGAAGCAGACAGGATGCTGGACATGGGATTTCTGGATCAGGTAAAAAGAATTATCCGCTCCGTTCCAAAGGACAGGATAACCCTGCTTTTTTCTGCCACTATGCCTTCTGAAATACACAGGATCTGCAGAGAATACATGAAGAATCCTCTGACTGTTGAAATCGAGTCACAGACAAAAACAGTTGATTCCATACAGCAGGAATACTATAGAGTTGTACCAAATGAAAAACGTACACAGCTTAACAGGCTGCTTATTATTGAACAGCCCGAAAGCTGTATGATTTTCTGCAATACCAGAATGGGAGTCGACCATGTCCAGAACTTTCTGACAAAACAGGGCTACGCTTCGGAGGCGCTTCACGGCGATATCCCCCAGGGTAAGAGGACAAAAACCATCCAGCAGTTCAAGCAGGGCGAGTTTCATATCCTGGTTGCTACTGATGTTGCCGCAAGAGGCATTCATATAGAAAATCTGTCCCTGGTCATCAACTACGACGTTCCTGTGGAAAAGGACAGCTACGTGCACAGGATAGGCCGTACAGGCAGAGCAGGCAATGGAGGAAAAGCACTTTCCCTGGTTACCAGTGATGATATTATGACCCTTTATGAGATTGAAGAGCACATAGGCGCCATGATACCCGAATCAGAGCTTCCACAGGAGGAACTCTTTAACCGGCGCAAGGCCGAAGCAGGAGATTGGCTGCTTGCCAATGCGCTCAAAGCAAAGCCTGCAGGTATCAAGACTCCGCGGGCTGTCTCAGGTGCTGCCGAAAAAGGCGGACGCAGGACAGGTTCCGGCAGCAAGACTTCCTCCGGCGCAAAAGCTTCAAAACCGGGTGAAAAGCACAAGGATAACAGAGTTCAAAGCAAGCCCTCCGGCAAATCCGGCAGCGCCGGCAGGGACGCCCAAAATAAAACCGCTGCGGCAAGCGGCGGCAGCAGAGATAATACCCGGCAGAAGCAAGCGGCTAACAGCATGCCAAGGCAGAAGCCGGCCGGTGAACGTAAACCCAACAGCGGCAAAGCGCATTTTGACAGGCGGAATTATCCTGCTGCCTCAAAGGCTGCCAATACCGGCAGACCGGCTCCGGAGAAAACCGGCACTCCTGCCGCCCCTGTATCTGCACCGCCGGCACAGCACAAAAAGAAGCCCCTTCTGAGGAGGCTGCTGGAAAACATATTCGGCAAGTAAGCCCGGATATATGTGAAGTATATTCATGAGCATGAAGGCTGTTAAACATGAAAGCAACATGTTTTAACAGCCTCTTTGTATTTATGGTTTCCTGCTTATTTATAATTTTTTGCATTTAAGCTTATGGATAAACTGCTCTCCTAAAAGCTCATAATATATTTCATACATTATGCCATGGATGTTTTCGTTTACTTCCTTCAACGGCGTCCCGCACCCAAAGACCATGAGATGCATGGGAACGTCCCATATGGCATAATCTATTCCGGGAACAAGGCTAAAGCCTGCGCGGCTGTAAAATTCCATTCTCTTTTCACGTATTCCCGCGTCTTCCAGGTGCAAAGCGTCCTCAGCCTTTTCAACCTCCACGATTATACCGCTTGACCGGGAGTACATTTCCTTCAGCTTCTCAAGAAATACCGTTCCAACGCCCGTTCCCCTGTACTCTTTATAAACTGCGAAAAAGCTTACAAGCACAAACCTGTTCGAGGGTCCTTCCGCACATATTGAATAGGCCGCATCCCTTCCGTCATGTACCAGAATCCACCCCTTTTGAATATTGGCTTCAAGCTGTTTGTACAGCTTGTCATAGGGAGGATATTCCCCTTGCGCAAAATCTGCGGTTATACGTTTATATATTGCCTCAAGCTCTGATAAGTGCATATTTCTGATTGCAGTTCCCATCTATACATATCCTTTAATATTTTTTTGATAACCGGGACAGCTCCCGCTTGTATATTGCCACATAAGGCTGCTGATATTAAGATGTCCGGTTTTTAGGATTTCATTCTATCTTATCTCATTCTGAGCTGCCACAAGGCTTGCAGCGCCAAACCTTTCCCTCAGTTTGGGCTTTTCAATTTTTCCGGTAGGATTCCTGGGCACAGTATCAAAAATAACCTTCTTTGGCCGTTTATAGCGCGGCATGGAAGCACAGAAAGCCTCTATCTCCTGGTCTGTGCAGGTACATCCAGGTTTCAGCTCAATGATGGCCGCCGCGATTTCACCCTGGCGTTTATCCGGCAGCCCTATAACTGCCACATCCTTTATAGCCTTGTGGGCTCTTAAAAAATCCTCAATCTGGACGGGATATATGTTTTCTCCGCCGCTTATGATAACGTCCTTTTTCCTGTCAACAAGATATATGAAGCCATCCTCATCCATCCTGGCCATATCGCCGGTAAACAGCCATCCGTCTTTCAGCACCGCAGCAGTGGCTTCCCGGTCATTAAAGTAACACTTCATCACTCCCGGTCCCTTTACAGCCAGTTCCCCCACCTGCCCCTGGGTTACAGGGCTGCCGCCTTCATCTGTAACTTTTACCTCCCAGTTGTAGCCCGGTACTCCTATGGCTCCAACCTTATGTATGTTCTCCACACCCAGATGGACACAGCCCGGCCCGATGGATTCACTGAGGCCATAGTTGGTGTCATACTGGTGATGAGGGAAATATTTTTTCCAGCGCCGTATGAGGCTTGGGGGTACGGGCTGGGCTCCGATGTGCATCAGCCTCCATTGTGAAAGCTGGTAATCTTCAAGCCTTACATCCCCTCTGTCAATAGCGTCAAGAATATCCTGAGCCCAGGGGACCAGCAGCCAGACAATGGTTATTCTTTCTTCGGACACTGTCTTCAAAATCCATTCGGGCTTTATCCCTCGCAGGATAACTGCCCTGCTGCCTGCAAGGAAGCTTCCGAACCAGTGCATTTTTGCGCCTGTATGGTATAGCGGAGGTATGCACAAAAAGTTGTCTTCTCTGGTTTGCCCATGGTGGTGGTATTCTGTATAACAGGCCGACAGCAAACTTTCATGGGTATGCAAAATTGCCTTTGGAAAGCCTGTGGTCCCTGAGGAAAAGTATATTGCCGCATCGTCCCCCTCCCTCAGTTCCACAGCCGGTGCTTCCGAGGAGCAGTTGGCTGTGAGGCGGTCATAGTTTTCCGCAAAGGTAGGCCGGTTTTCTCCGGCAAAAAACAATGTCCCCACCTGGGGTATCTGATCATATATTGCTTCAATCCTTCCGATAAATTCAGGACCGAAAACCAGTGCAGATGTCTCGGACAGTTCCAGGCAATACTTTATCTCCTCGGCAGTATACCGGAAATTCATAGGTACTGCCAGAGCACCGGCCTTCAATATGCCAAAATATATGGGCAGCCACTCCAGACAATTCATCATCAGAATGGCAACCTTTTCACCTTTTTTTATGCCCCGCTTTAACAGCAGGTTGGCAAATCTGTTGGCCTTTTCATCAAAGACGCGCCAGGTCATCTCCCTCCGGTATTCACCCGCAGGATTATTTTCTATGAGCTCGTATTCCTTCCATATGACATTGTGGCTGTCCTGAAGATCAAGATTTATTTCTGTCAGACATATCTCAGCCCCGTATAACCGGGCATTTTTGGATAAAATTTCAGTGATAGGCATTTCCCGCTTCCTCCCGTTCTACCATATATACATATATGCCGTATTAACCGTACTACAGACTGCCCAAAAATCATATCCGGCGTTTTACCAAAGTCAATTACGGTTCAAAGCCTTCACTTTTAAGTGCTTTTATGCCGACTTTGCATGCAGTTTGGGCTTGAAAAAGTTTTTACTTCAGGGGGCTTTAGCCTCAAACTCAAACTATCGGCTTTCAGACGATAGTAATTGACTTGCAATAAATCAAATAATACGACACTTTATATTATAAAATGAGATATGCTGCTAATCAACACAATATTATCCATATGAATGAAAAAGCTTCTCCGCTGCTGCCTTAAATATTTTTCGGGGGACTATTTCCCGGAATGTCTTTTTGAAAGCCCAGTTCCATTCCTGCAAATAAATAAAGCCTTTCCCTCCCGTCTGCATTAAAAAATCCTGTATATGTGCAATAGTATTTGCTTTGAGCAAGTTCGCCCTTTTTATAAAATCTACATACTTTTTATAAAATAAAACAAATATATAGATAGGAGTTTTAAAAAAATGATAAGTTGGATAATAAATGTATTTTCAGCATAAACATATTTCATAAACATATTTAAAATACAAAATTATAAAAACAGGGAGGCACTTATAATGAAAAAGATATTAGCAATAGGGATGGCTCTTATCCTGGTATGCGTCATGCTTGCAGGCTGCGGCGCCGGTACTGGTTCAAAAAGCGGCAGCGGTTTTGAGATTGCATTGATTACGGACAAGGGAAACATTGATGACAAATCCTTCAACCAGGGTTCCTGGGAAGGTGTTGTAAAGTTTGCGGAGGAAAACAAGATATCCTACAAGTATTACAAGCCTGAGGAAGCAAATGATGCCGGTTACCTGGCCTCCATCGACCTGGCTGTGACAGGCGGCGCGAAAGTTATAGTAACTCCTGGTTTTCTGTTTGAAGTACCGGTCTACGAGGCCCAGACAAAATATCCCAATGTAAAATTCATTCTTCTGGACGGGGCTCCGCATAAGGCAAATGATTATGCACCCGATATCAAATCAAATGTAGCCAGCATCAAGTACGCCGAACAGGAGCCCGGTTATCTTGCAGGGTATGCCGCCGTCACGGATGGTATGACCAAGCTGGGCTTTATGGGCGGTATGGCTGTTCCTGCCGTTCAGGCATACGGTTACGGCTTCCTCCAGGGAGCAGAGGCTGCCGCCGTAAAATCAGGCCTGGGTGACGGTTCCATCACCGTTACTTATCACTATACCGGAGACTTTGCCGAGACAGATACAAACAAGGCCACAGCCAAGACTATCTTTCAGGAAGGTACTGAGGTCATATTTGCCTGCGGAGGTCCCGTGGGCAAGAGTGTAATGTCCGCGGCAAAAGAAGCAGGTAAAAAGGTCATCGGTGTAGACGTGGATCAGCGCTATGACAGCGATACGGTTATAACCTCTGCCATGAAGGAACTGGGCGGTTCGGTTATACAGGTGCTCGCAGCCATATACAAGGATAATAAATGGGACTCTTTTTCAGGAAAAACTACAATCTTTGATTCCAAAAACGATGGCATCGGACTTCCCACCATAGTACTTGGAGATGAAAAAGCAGATGCCTTCGACAGGTTCAAAACCTTCAAAAAGGCCGACTATGAAGCAGTGCTCGCTTCCCTTAAAGATGGCTCGGTAAAACCGCTCAGCACCATCAAGGTTGCTGCTGAAACCGGCTATGCAACCGCAGCCGAGCTTGCTTCACAGTTAAATCTTAAAAAGGTTAAGGTTACAGTAAGATAACAGGATAAACAGGGTTGACCTATATATGTATGCCCTTTAACGGGGAAGGGAAAACCTTCCCCGTTAATTTGTCTATGTTGAATAATAATAAATGTTGACAGTATGCGGTGCATCTGCGGTTTAACTGCGTGCAACGCAAGCAGACGGGGAGCTTTGACTTATGGAAGAATATATCATTGAAATGCTAAATATAACAAAAGAGTTTCCGGGAATCCTGGCAAACGATAATATTACCCTACAGCTTAAAAAAGGTGAAATCCATGCCTTACTGGGAGAAAACGGCGCCGGAAAATCCACTCTCATGAGTATTCTTTTTGGCTTGTATCAGGCTGAAACGGGTGAAATCCGCCTGAACGGAAGGCCCGTTAAAATCAATAATCCAAACGATGCCAATTCACTTGGAATCGGCATGGTACATCAGCATTTCAAGCTTGTTGAAATCTTCACGGTACTGGAAAACATAATTCTGGGTGTTGAACCCAGCAAGGCAGGCTTTCTTCAGAAAGCGGAAGCCCGGGAAAAAGTACTGAGGCTCAGTGAAAAGTACGGCCTTAAAGTTGATCCCGACGCTTTGATTGAAAAAATCTCGGTGGGCATGCAGCAGCGTGTGGAAATCTTAAAGATGCTTTACCGTGAAAACGATATATTGATTTTTGACGAACCTACCGCCGTTCTGACTCCACAGGAGATTGAAGAGCTTATGGAAATAATGCGGGGGTTTGCCAGAGAGGGAAAATCAATATTGTTCATAACCCATAAATTAAATGAAATCATGGCCGTGGCCGACCGCTGCACGGTTTTGTGGAAGGGCAGGTGCAAGGGCACTGTCGCTGTCAGGGATACCTCCAAGGAGGAGCTTTCAGAAATGATGGTGGGCCGGCAGGTTACCTTCAAAGTCGGCAAGAAGGACTCCCGGCCAGGCGAAGCGGTGCTTTCAGTGAAAAAGGTCACCATCCCCTCCAAAACTCATAAAAACAATGCAGTAAAAGCAGTCTCCTTTGAAGTAAGAGCAGGTGAAATAGTCTGCCTGGCAGGAATAGACGGCAATGGCCAGACGGAGTTTGTGGCCGGCCTGACAGGTCTTGAAAGACTGGGCAGCGGAAGCATCTCTCTTTGTGGAAAGAATATCACCAGAGCATCCATACGAAACCGTTCCAAATCTGGTATGAGCCACATTCCCGAGGATCGCCACAAGTACGGACTGGTGCTGGACTATACCCTTGAAGAAAACATGGTCATACAGCGGTATTGGGAAGCCGGGTTTCAGACGGCAGGCTTTATAAGGAATGCTGCGGTGCGCTCTTACTCTGAAAAGCTTATCAAGCAGTATGACGTCCGAAGCGGACAAGGCCCCGAGACAGTTGTGAGAAGCATGTCCGGGGGGAACCAGCAAAAAACCATCATTGCACGGGAAATTGACAAGAGGCATGAGCTGCTGGTGGCGGTTCAACCTACCAGAGGCCTTGACGTAGGCGCCATAGAATACATCCACAAACAGCTTGTGGCCACCCGTGACGCAGGAAAAGCAGTACTTCTGGTGTCCCTGGAGCTTGAAGAGGTCATGAATGTCAGTGACCGTATTCTTGTAATGTTTGAGGGTGAAATAGTGGGCGAGCTGGACCCGGGGTCGACAACAATCCAGGAGCTGGGTCTTTACATGTCGGGAGCAAAACGTAACACTGTAAAGGAGATTGAAAATGCGTAACAATACAGTTTCTTCAACCGGAAAATTCGATTTTAAAAGGCTGTCTGGAAACAAAGGCTTTTCAGCCTTTACAGCCGCACTTCTGGCAATTTTTCTGGGTTTGATTTTCGGTTTTGCAGTAATGGTTACCGCCAGTCCCGAAAATTCCCTTGCCGGCTTTCAAATGGTTCTCCTGGGAGGATTTAGGCGAATAGGTGATGTTTTATACTTTGCTACTCCCATATTAATGACAGGTCTTGCCGTAGGCTTTGCCTTCAAAATGGGCTTGTTTAACATCGGAGCCTCGGGACAGTACACAATGGGAATGTTTTTTGCACTGTATGCCGGCTTTATGTGGGATTTGCCGGCCAGCTTCCACTGGGGGGTCTGTGTTCTGGCAGGTATGGCCGGCGGTATGCTTTGGGGCTTCATTCCCGGTATATTCAAGGCTTTGCTTAATGTTAACGAAGTCATAACCTCCATAATGTTCAACTATATAGGGATGTACCTGGTGGACATGCTCGTTCAGAGCAACTCGGCCATGTATATTTCCTCCAAGACGCGAACCGCCTACCTGCCGGGTTCTGCACAGTTGCCCTCTCTGGGCATTGAAAATTCCAGCCTTAACATCTCTTTTATAATAGGCCTTGCAGTTGCTCTTGTCTTATATGTTGTTCTGGACAAAACCACCTTTGGCTATGAACTCAAGGCCACCGGCCATAACAAGTATGCCGCAGCCTATGCCGGAATGAACGGAAAACGCAACATAATACTTACAATGGTTATTGCCGGCGGCATGGCAGGACTTGGAGGCGCCTTTGCCATTCTGGCGCCATCCACCATAGAAGGCAGCAGCATGACCTATGAACCTATAAATATTATTGCAGCCAACGGCTTTAACGGTATAGCAGTAGCGCTGCTTGGAAACAGCAGCCCCATAGGAATCATTTTCTCAGCTTTATTCATTTCACATATACAGCGCGGAGGCACACTGGCAAGCCTTTACGGCTTTAAACCCGAAATTATCGACGTGGTTATTGCAGTCATCATTTACTTTTCGGCCTTTGCCATGCTGATGAATTCAGCCGTGGGAAGGTTTTTCAAAGGGCGCGGAAGGGGCCCTGCTCAAGTAGAACCTGCTGCCGCGGAAGGCACTGCCGGGTTAAACAAAGCAGGACCTGTTGATGAAAAGAAGGAGGTGTAAATTCATGGATACAATATATTACTTAATTCAAAATACGCTTCCGGTAGCCATTCCACTGCTTCTGGTGGCATTGGGCGGTATGTTCAGCGAACGCAGCGGTGTCATAAATATCGCCCTTGAGGGTATTATGCTCTTCGGCGCCCTGTTCGGGTGTCTCTCCGTTTATCTTATCCAGGGCAATTCCCTGAATCCCCAGTTGATATTGCTTTTGGGCATGCTGGTATCGGCGGCGGCAGGTTTTGTATATTCCCTGCTGCTCTCTTTTGCCGCAGTGAATTTAAAGGCGGATCAAACCATTACCGGAACAGCTCTTAACATGCTGGTTCCGGCTGCAATGCTGCTCTTTGCAAAAATGTATTTCAACAGCGATGGAATAACCACGGATGTGGATTTTTACGTTAAAGGTATTCCGGGCTTGAAAACCATACCGGTTCTGGGCAGGATGTTTTTCCAGAATACCTATATAACTGTTTATATAGGTACATTGTTCCTTGTCATTGCCACGGTAATCTTTTACAGGACCAGGTTCGGGCTTCGCCTCCGCTCCTGCGGTGAACATCCGCAGGCAGCAGATTCCGTTGGTATAAATGTCTATTTTATGCGATATGCAGGTGTAAGCATTTCAGGAATTCTGGGAGGTATGGGGGGCTTTTTCTACGCAGTCGGAGTTATGGACGGAAACATAAACGGACACACAGGCGTGGCAGGTTTCGGGTTTCTTGCACTGGCTGTAATGATATTTGGACAGTGGAAACCCATAAAGATACTTTTTGCAGCGCTGTTTTTCGCCTTCCTGCGGACGCTGGCCTATTCCATAGCGCTTATTCCCTTCCTGTATGCGCTGGATATCAACCAGACCTTTTACAAAATGCTGCCCTACCTTGCAACAATGGTAGTTCTCGCCTTTACCTCCAAAAGGTCAAGGGCACCCAAAGCAGAGGGCATTCCCTATGACAAGGGGCAGAGGTAAATCGGAAGCAGGCACCTTCAACCTGAAAAACACGGGCTTATTACCTCAAGGTCTTTAATTTCAGCAGGTGTATGCTGACGCCTATGCCTACAAGTACAAGAAATATTATTAAATGCATGCTTCCTGCCACATACATGGATATTGCCAGCGAAAGCCACAGGGACACCAGGGCGGTTATTTTCACATTTCTTTTTACAGCCCTGTGTGTGGTATAGTTGTATAAAAGCCTTCCAAACAGCCTGTGATTCATCAGCCACCTGTGCAGCCTGTCCGAACTGCGGATATAGCAGAAGGAGGCCAGCAGCAGAAAAGGTGTTGTGGGAAGCAGCGGGACAACAACTCCAATCATACCCAAAGCCAGGGCTATGGAGCCTATTCCCAGCAATATATATTTTTTTATGCCATTGGTAGCCAACTGTCGCCTCCTTATGAATGCCGCACTCCAAATATGATATTTCTTAACTTTCCGGTAACAGGCAGGGTTCCTGTATTGGTTCTTTTGCAGCCTGTTTAAAATTCCCCTCAATACTTCTATTCCTACTATAAGTCAACACCCGCACAGTTGCAACAGGCTTCCGCTTTATATCCGGCTCCTGCCCCATGTGCCCGGCAGGGTATTTTCCACTTAAAGGGTTCTTATTTTTATTTTTTAATGATATAATTTTATAGGATAGCATGCTAATTCTGTATAAAAGGATGTAAAAAGTGATTAAAAACATATATGACCAGAAAAAAACCGTATTTTCTCTGGAGGTATTCCCTCCTAAAAATGATGTTGATATTCCGGCAATTTATGAGGCCTTGGATCAGTTCAAGCAATTAAACCTTGATTTTATCAGCATTACATATGGTGCAGGCGGCGGCACCCGGAAAAGGACCCTGGATATAGCGTCCTATGTTCAGAACAGGTGCAATATGGATGCCTTGGCCCATTTGACCTGTGTTTCTCTTGATGAAGAGCTTTTGTCAAAATTGACTGAGGAGTTCGGAAAAAATAATATAAACAACATATTGGCACTTCGTGGTGACCGTCCCAAGGATATGCCTGACAGTGTGTATCTCAGCAGACCTTACAAGTATGCTTCCCATTTGGTATCACTTCTGAGGGCAAATCCCCATATGTGTGTGGGAGGGGCCTGCTATCCGGAAATCCATCCGGAATCAGGCAGTCAGGAAGCGGATCTGCATTATCTGAAAGCAAAAGTTGAAGCAGGCACGGACTTTTTAATAACCCAACTGTTTTTTGACAACACAAGGTTTTACAGGTTTTTTGAAAAAATACGCAGCACCGGAATATCCGTACCTGTGTCGGCAGGTATTATGCCCATTACTTCCATAAATCAGATCAAGACCATAGTTGAATTGTCAGGAGCCAATATTCCTCAAGACCTCAGTGAGATATTTGTTAAATATGAAGATAGTCCCGAGGATTTTAAAAAGGCCGGCATAGAATATGCTGCCAGACAGATCAGCCAGCTATTGAGCTACGGTGTCCAGGGTGTTCATCTCTATACCCTCAATAAGGTTGACGTGAGCACCGCAATATTTGAGAACCTGGGGCTGCTGTGAGTGTGACCGCTTAATCTGCTTCTTTTTCAACTGACCTGGAGCATAAAGAAGGTTACATCATCCTTTAGTCCGCCGTTATCTGTAAAATATTTGATTTTGTCGTTCAACTCCCTGTAGAGCTCATGGTTTCCATTACCGCTGTGCTCTATAAGGAGTTTTTTCAATTGCTCCACGTCAAAATTTTTACCGGTCTGCTTGCTGTTCAATTCAACAAGTCCGTCGGTATAGAAAAATACCTTGTCTCCGTCTTCCAGCCGTATTTTTTTGTCTATGTAATCCGCAGGGCATATCTCAGCCAGGTTGCAAATCGGCAAGCCCTTTATTTCCACCTCCACCACCTGACTATGGCTTTTGACAATAATCGGCTGCGCATTCATGCCCGCCGACGAATATACAAGCTCCCTGGTTTCCATATTGTAAATTGCATAAAAAACCAGGATATAGGTATCATCCTTGAAATGAACCTTGTTGTATAATTCATAAAGGTTCTCCAGTACCTGGGCGGGATTGATGATTTCAGTACGGTTTCCCTCAACCTCACGTGTGGTTTTTATGCTTTGATTCAAAAAAACAGTGAGCATCGCTGCAGGAACTCCATGTCCCGAAACATCTCCTATATACATTCCGATATTTTTCTCATCCAGCCTGAAAATGTTGTAGAAGTCTCCGCTGACCCTTTCCGCAGGATAGTAGTGGGCTATGAAGGTCACTTTGTCATTGTCCGGCAATTTATCGGGCAGAATGGCCTTTTGTATGTCACGGGCATATTCCAAATCCTCCAGCAGCTTCCGGTTTATTTTGGCCAGGTCCTTGGTGCGTTCCTCCACCAGCTTGTTCAGATTCCTGGCATCAGCCTTTATTTTACTTTTGGCTTCATAAAGAGCCATATAGGGTTTTTGAATATTATTTACAAAAGCAACTCTGAATACCAGAAAATAAGATATGAATTTATATACATGGCCCAAATAGTTATATATATCGTAAACCGAATAATATCTTAAAAAGGCCAGCTCACTGAATATGCTTGCAGTAATTGCAATCGCGAACACAAGGTTGGTGTCGTCCCTGTGCTTTATGTACTGCTGCAGGAACCTGATGCCCGAAAAGGCCAGAAACAGCATTACTACATATTCAAGTATCCTCTTTATAAAGGTAACTCCTTTACCCTCCTCATACATTTCAGGGAGAAACCCGGGAAAGTAGGTTGCAAGCACCAGCGTTCCCAAAATGAATACAATAGAAATACCCAGGATGATTCTTTTATCAATCCGGCACCTCTTATTTATCTTGATAAAGCTCATGGCAGTTATCCCTATGGCTCCGACCAGCCTGGCTATAATCCAGAAGGTGGTGGCCCGGTTTGCCGTATCGTTTTTCACAAGAAAGTCAGCCATCCCCTTGAAGCTGAGAGTGTGAAATATATCAATGCTCCCCATTACAAGAAACACATGAGCGGCCACCAGGCCTCTTAACCGATGATTCTGATTGTATGAATAATAAGGCAGGATGAATACACAAAAAGAAACCAGTATGCTTATGAACTCAAACATGGTGTGCCAGGACAGATAAGCCACCGGGCTTACTGCTCTTTCAAAATAATGTTCAAAAAGATATATGAACTTGAAAAGCACTATTGAAAAAAACAGTACGAAAACCAACCAGAGCAATTTTTTATATTCAAGCAACTTCTTATATGTACCGTCTATATGCAAGACATCACCGCCCACAAAGTTTGGATATCCTAAAGCCGAATCTTTTGTCAAAACAAATTTAATATATATTCACTTAACAATTTTAGCATAAAACACCATTTTATCAAAGCCCGCAGCATGTATACTTTTTCATACATTGCCACACATTGCCGCATTGAAAACCGTGTATATTTGAAGCTATGATAAATTGTATTAATTTGAGAACATGGCTTATGACATATTAAGCATATATTGTTTCGTTCGCCCATAAACATAGTAATACGCAAAGTTAAGTCTAGGAGGGATTTTATGCAGTTGAAAGGAATTAAGATAGGCTATGGATTTACCGGAGCATACTGTGTATTTCATCAGGTCTTCCCTCAATTGGAGGCGTTGGTGAACGAGGGAGCAGAAGTTGTCCCCGTCGTCTCTTATCAGGTTGCCGTAACGGATTCCCGTTATGGTTGTGCTGAAGATTTTCTGAAGAAAATGAAAAACACCTGCGGAAAAGATGCAATCAAAACAATGTCGGATGCAGAACTTTACAATAAGCAGGAATCACCTTTAGATATGCTTGTTATTTCTCCCTGTACAGGCTGCAGTCTGTCCAAGCTGGCAGACGGCGCCACGGATACCCCTGTCCTGATGATGGCAAAGGAGATGTTCAGAAACAACAAGCCTGTCCTGCTGGGAATCGCCACAAATGACGGCCTTGGAATAAGCGCCAAAAATATAGGGGTGCTGCTCTCTGCTAAAAATGTCTATTTCATTCCCTTTGGGCAGGATGATCCCCTGGCTAAACCCCTTTCACTGATATCAAAATTTGAGCTTACAGTGCCCTCGGTTATTGAGGCTATGAAGAGAGAACAATTGCAGCCGGTACTTGAGAAATATTAAAAAAAGCGAGTGGCCTCAATTAAGCTGGTACTCCCATACGAATTTAAATCAATGTCAAGTGTTCTCCAGCTTTGCCTGACACACTGCACTATAAAAGAGCTTACAAATTGTGTAAGCTCTTTTATAGTGCTTCCCATTGATTTAAATTGTACCGGTGTACCAGCGCATCAAATATACTTGTCTGCAATGACCTCCAGCGATTACTCACTTTATTTTGTTATTTTGCTTTCTACATTATCGGGGCGGTAAATGCCTGCACATTTATGTATGAAACCCCAATCAAACTCTTTTTCTTCATCTGACTCCTTAATTATCTGAAGCATGTAAAGTCCTATATTATCAGGATTTTTAGCATCAACTAACTTATCGATAAAAAACACTATGTATTTATCTTTATCTGTTGTAACTGTATACTTACATTTCAATTCGCTGGTCCTTTCGTCATCTTCATTCAAACCAGAACCTTCACGTGCCACATTCTTTGATATAATTTTACCTTCATACAAGTTTATTATGTAATCAATACCACCATCCATATCATTCGCCTCTTTTAATGCATTAGGTGAAAACATTTTCTTTAAACTTTCTTTATCCTTATTCTCCAATGCTTCTATGATTTTCTGAAAACGTGTATCCGCAATTTTTTTATCATCCCTTGCAAATCGTCCGGCTTGAAAAAAACTACATGCTGACAAACTCAGGGAAAATACTATAACGGTTGTAAGTACTAATAACTTCTTAATATTCATAATTCTCTCCTTAATTAAATTCTTACTTGCAGTAGTGTGGAATTTAAAAGTTAGCCTTTAACAATACCACACCACTGATGTCTTAAATATTACCATTTAAACTTTGCAATATAATTATCAGTATCGAAATACCACATAGTATCCTTCATATTTGTAATGGCTTCCAGCTTGTTTGCAGCATTGTACCGGTATGTGGTCTTATTCCCGTTTGAATAGGTCAGCGACTGCCTGTTGCCATTAGCGTCATATGCATAGGTTGCGGTGAGAAGCCCGTTTTCAAACACCTTTTCCAATCTGTTCATATTGTCATATGTATAAGCGGTATTTGTTTTTACCGCTCCGTTTTGCTTTACTGCCAGTGATTTACGGTTATTTGCCGCATCATAGGTGTACTCCTTCGTAACTCCATTTGACAGAACTTCCTTTACCAACCGTCCCAGGTCATCATAATAATATGCTGTACCTGTTCCTCCGCCATTCATTGTATTTACATTCCCTGTCAGGGTATAAGTATAGGAATATGAGCTGTTAACTGCCGGATTTTCAGAATTTTCGACCGATTTGGCCAATAGCCTTCCCAGTACGTCGTAGTTCATTTTCAGCAGGCTGCCGTTTTTATCCAAGTATAAATAATTAAGCTGCTATTCCCATACCAATTTAAATCAATGGGTTACACAAAGAGCTTACTTGAAATAATATGGTTCACAATAAGTATTATCGCCGTTGCAGCGACTCGACCATCCTGGTCTCGTGTGCTGCTTAAAGTAACATCCATTACTTTACCTTCTAAAATACTTGCTGTCCACATAGTATAAGTGGTGGCAGTTGCATTCAAAGCCTTTTTTCTCGAACTCCTAACACAGTGGTAAAGAAAAAGCCCTGACAGAGTATTTTTGATATGCTCTATCAAGGCTATTTTCACTATTAGTGTTTACTTCTGCACATCAAAAAATACAATCCCATTTTCTAAATCTAAATAAAACTTTCCTACATAGCTCGCTGATTTGATGTAATTATCAAATTCCGTGCTAAATGACCATTTAAAGGACTGTATATTCAATATACTTGTATCCAGTGAAGGCTTCCATCCACTCTCTACATCCAACCACTTATATTGTGTCTTAAATGCTTCAAAATCCTCTCTTTTTAGTACCACAAACCCTTTCATCCAGTATGAGGAAGGACCAACACCACTTTTTCCTATAGTATCAGCTTTCCAATAGCACTTATCGAATTGGCCAACATTAGGAAAACGACTAGTAATAGGGTCTTTATCTACTCTATATCCATTTTCAGTTTTACCTATTGTGCTATTGGTATCAGCTACCATACTGTATAAAGTATACCCTACAACTCCAATAATTAAAAAAGCAACAATTAATAATATATATCTACTTGATTTACGTTTTATAAGGTTCATTTATATTCTCCTCTTATCTTTTCTGATACCGCCTGCTTCATTGCTATGGAAAACAAACTATCAATACTCGCCTTAATGACAGAATCTTGCTTATAAGCCTTTTCATAGTCAATATTCATAGTAGTTCCTGTTGCATCTTTATAATGCTGATATGCGCTAACCGCATCAGGCATGTTTTTAATTATCTGTGCTCCAGCTAGCATCACTTCCCACTTAGCCCATGACAAATGGTCTTTCCAAGTAGCTTTTACATTTGGGTCATATTTAAAGTCCTCATCAAAATCCTGTACTGGCGCAGTAGGATTACCAATCTTGAACGTAACATGTCCACTTGGGTCAAACCTATTAATTGGGTCACTATAACAATATGTATACAAATTTAACGACAGCAGGTCACTATCCTTGCCCCAATAACTATCCTCTGTAACAAATCTCCCAATCATCGGGTCGTAATACCTTGCCCTCAGATAAATAGTCCCTGTTTCCTTATCAAAATACTCTCCGCAGTATCTGAATACATTAGTATCATTTGCGTCTGGTTTTTTCTCGTTTCCAAAAGCGTCATAGTCATATGACTTGACACTGCTTCCACTTGCATCCGTAAGCTGAACAACATCTCCATGACCATTATACAGGAAAAATCTTCCATTTGCACCTGTTCCATCCTCGGAATAAATTAAGTTTATCCCCCGCACATACTTGTTGGTAACCTCTCCCGCTCCGTTTGTTTCAAGAATTATTTGGCTGCCGTCCCATATGTGGTTTGTGACTGTGCCGTTTATATTTTTTGATGTTCTCAGCCCGTTTCCGTCATAAGCATATTCTGCTGTTATGTCACCTGTAGAAGTTTTTATCAACTGGTTGAAGCCGTCATACTCATTGATGGTTATATCGGTGTTGTCCTTTGCTGCTCCGGGTGTTGACAAATCAACTCCTGTGGATTGCCCCTGCACAGACGGTGAAATTGTTTCAGTGGACTTGTAGATGGTATTTCCGTTGTTGTCATAGGTGTATTTGGTAGTCTTCAATACAGAATTCTCGTCTTTTGTCTCGGTCTGCAGCCTGTTACTCAGGTCATAGGCATAAGTAGTTACGGACTTTCCGGCTGCCGTCATGGTTTTTCGGTTGCCGCTGTCATCATATGTATATGATATGGCCGGCTCTCCCGTGGGTGCTTCGCTTGTCAATCTTCCCAGGCCGTCATATTTGTATGCTGTAACTTTTCCCGTATTATCGGTTTTCGATGCCTGGTTCCCGTCAAGGTAGTATGAATAGGTATAGCTCGACAAGGTAGTCCCATCCTTCATATT
>NZ_MZGX01000010.1 GCF_002051585.1 Ruminiclostridium hungatei
AAACCACAGATGCAAAAGGCAACGAAACAACAAAAATATATGATGGGGCAGGACGGCTGGCATACTTAATATCAGAAGGGAAAATAACCGGGTACACCTACGAAGCAAACGGGAACAGGCAAAGCGTAAAATATCCCGACGGGGCAACCGAAGAAAAATATGAATATGACAAAAACAACCGCCTGAAAAAGCTCACCAACATAAAAAAAGACGGAGCAATCCTGGAAGAATACAAATATACCTATGACGGAGCAGGAAATCAGACCACAAAAACAGAAACAATACAGGGAAAAGAAAAAGGCACCACAGCCTACCGCTATGACAGCCTGAACAGGCTCCTGGAAGTAACCGAGCCGGAGCAGGAAACAGGAAGCCGTAAAACCACAGGCTACACCTATGATGCCTCCGGCAACAGAGAAACAGAGCAGGTACAGGCAAAAACCGCAACAGGCACAGCCATAACCCTGACCACCTACAAAAACGACGAGCAGAACCACCTTGTAGCAGCAACGGAAGAAAAGGGTGACGGCACCAAAAAAACCACCGCCTACACCTATGACAACAACGGCAACCTGACCAGAAAAAGTATGGAGCAAACCCGTGAAATAGACCCGTCCAACCCTCCCAAGGCCAAATTCGGCATGTACATAGAAGGCCAGAAGGACGGAGCCACAAAAAATGCAAAGCCCATAGTGGCAGGCACAGCCAGCTATGAATATGACATGTGGAACCAGATGGTAAAAGCCACCACAGGAGAAGGCACAAGCACATATACATATAACGGGGAAGGCTACAGGACGGAAAAGACGGAAAACGGAAAAACCACCAGGAGCCTGTACGAAGGGGACAAGGTAATCCTGGAGACAGACGAAAACGGAAAACAAACTGCCAGGAACATATATGGAACAAACCTAATACAAAGGACAGTGACCACCAGGGAAAACGGGAACACAAAAGAGGAAACCTACAGCTACATGTACAACGGCCATGGGGACGTAACAGCCCTGCTGGGAGCAGATGGCACATTAGCCGCCAGCTATTACTATGATGCCTTTGGAAACGCATTGGAAACACACTACTACAATGCGTCAGGCACAGAAATCAGCAAGGCAGTTGACAATCCTTACCGCTATGCAGGATATGTATATGACAGCACAACAGACCTCTACTACCTTAACGCCAGAATGTATGATGCAAAGACAGCAAGATTTCTGCAGGAGGATACATATTTAGGAACTGCCAGTGACCCGCTGAGCTTGAATTTGTATACGTATTGTGCCAATAATCCGGTAATATATATAGACCCGACTGGGCATTACAAGGAAGGGGATGAAAAATATTCTGTAACAGTGCAGGAAAAGTTATATTTGTATGGATTGGCATATGCAGATGCGAAAACGGATAAAGATAAAAAAGATGCGGCAAATGCGGCAAATGCGTTAAGGCAACAGGCAGAAGCAAAAGAGGATTATCTATATACACCAAACGCAAACAATGAGGATATTGCATATGCACTGGGTTTAACGGCAAAAGCAAAAGCTGCATGTAATAACACAACAACTGCAAATGTAACTGCAAACAAAAGTACAACTGATGCTGGAAGGAATACATCAGGAAGCAATGCAAATAGTGCTACAAATACGGAGACAATTGAAAAAGAAAAATTCGCAAATCAGTATTATAGTGATGCAGTCCAGTATTACAATTATAGGAAAGATACAAATATGTTCTGGATTCCGTATAGTAATACGGTAAAAATATATATGGAAGCCCTGGACTATGCAGTGAAGAAGAATTTAATAGATAAAAATTCATCTGATTATAAACTAGCAGTTGCAAATATATATTTAAGTGCGTACTCTCAAGGAGATATAGCTGCTGATAGTTACTTACACATAATAGAAAATACTGACCCAAGTATTATGATGTTTGCGGCGGCTCTAAAATCATTGGAAAAGAGCGGAAAGTTTACTACTAATGAAATTTCTGACTTGCAAAATAGCTATGAGAAAATGAATATTGAAAGAACGAGTAAGGCTGCTGTACCAATGTCAATTGAAATGGTAGGAGAAGATGCTAACTTTGAGGCTGCTGCTAATAGAATAAAGCCGATGCAAGGATATACAGATGTTGTTGTTCATGGTGATGCGAATAGCTTCTATGTACTTAACAAAGGTCAATGGGTACAAATTGACCAACGCTCAATGGCAACATACTTAAAAAGCAATGGGTATACTGGTGGACCCATAAGATTAATATCATGTGAAACAGGGTCTCTCCCTAATGGAATAGCACAAAATCTATCAAACAAATTGGGTACTGAGGTAATAGCTCCGTCAAATACAGTATGGATACAGCCGAATGGTTCCTTGACAATTGGTAGAACAGGACAAGTCAATACTGGTAGATGGAATACCTTTACCCCAGGAAAACCTTAAAAAGGAGGACTGAAGATGAAGCTAAAAAAGTATGGGTTTTTTAAAGAATTACGTCACGGAGATGAAAATGGAATTAGCTTAAAAGTTTTAATAAATAAAAATGCAAGTACAAATGAAGACAAGTTTGTTAAGTACTTAAAGAAAGGTGTTGTATTCATAGCGTGTCCTGGGATTGTAAAAGATGTACTGGATGAAAAGGGCGGTATTATAGGAAGTCCACACATTCTTACTGATGGAGTTTGGGCATGGCCAGCTGATTTAATATACTACATAGAAAAATATCATATAAAAATACCAAATGACTTTGAAAAACATATGATGGATAATAGTTGGATACCACCTATTGAAGGGAATATAAATCTCGAAGAACTTGAACTGTAATTTTCAAGGTCACATAGCCTAGGCTGATGTTGCCTTCTCTTTATTGTACGAGTAGGCAACAAAAGAAAAAGGCACCACAGCCTACCGCTATGACAGCCTGAACAGGCTCCTGGAAGTAACCGAGCCGGAGCAGGAAACAGGAAGCCGTAAAACCACAGGCTACACCTATGATGCCTCCGGCAACAGAGAAACAGAGCAAGTACAGGCAAAAACCGCAACAGGCACAGCCATAACCCTGACCACCTACAAAAATGATGAGCAGAACCGCCTTGTAGCAGCAACGGAAGAAAAAGGTGACGGCACCAAAAAAACCACCGCCTACACCTATGACAACAACGGCAACCTGACCAGAAAAAGTATGGAGCAAACCCGTGAAATAGACCCGTCAAACCCTCCCAAGGCCAAATTCGGCATGTACATAGAAGGCCAGAAGGACGGAGCCACAAAAAATGCAAAGCCCATAGTGGCAGGCACCGCCAGCTACGAATATGACGTGTGGAACCAGATGGTAAAAGCCACCACAGGAGAAGGCACAAGCACGTATACATATAACGGGGAAGGCTACAGGACGGAAAAGACAGAAAACGGAAAAACCACCAGGAGCCTGTACGAAGGGGACAAGGTAATCCTGGAGACAGACGAAAACGGAAAAGAAACCGCCAGGAACATATATGGAACAAACCTCATACAAAGGACAGTGACCACCAGGGAGAACGGGAACACAAAAGAGGAAAGCTACAGCTACATGTACAACGGCCATGGGGACGTAACAGCCCTGCTGGGAGCAGATGGAACCTTGGCGGCCAGCTATTACTATGATGCCTTTGGAAACGCATTGGAAACACACTACTACAATGCGTCAGGCACAGAAATCAGCAAGGCAGTTGACAATCCTTACCGCTATGCAGGCTATGTATACGACAGCACAACAGACCTCTACTACCTGAACGCCAGAATGTATGATGCAAAGACAGCAAGATTTCTGCAGGAGGATACATATTTAGGAACTGCCAGTGACCCGCTGAGCTTGAATTTGTATACGTATTGCCACAATGAGCCTGTGATGTATAGTGATCCTACGGGGCATGCGGATGCAAAAATTACAGAGTTGGCTAAAGCAGCAGGAGGAGAAGCAAAATGGAATTCTCAAAACAGTTCTGTTACGGTAACTATCGGCGGGGTGTCCAGAACCTTTGGATATAACGAAATTAAATTGGTAAACGGAAGCGCAATTATTGAAAATGAAACTTTTGACATAAAATTCAACGCAACTGACAAGGGGGTTGAAATAAATACAACAGTAAATACAAAGACTGGAAAAATAGACGGTACTACTGAATACAGGAATACCTCAGCAGTATCCAAAAGTGTAACAAATACTTATAAGCCCACAAATACCCCTGCAAGTGGGAATAATACATCAACCAGTAATGCAAGCAGTACGACAAATAAGGGGACGGGGAATAGTGCTATTCAAACAGCAGGGAATGTGATACAGGGATTTTCAGCAGGTGTAATTGAAACAATAACATATGGTGTATCCGGCGATATGGATAAGTATTATTACAGGACAAATGAGCAATTATATTATACAGGTAAGGTAGTCGGTAATGTAGTAATAGGAACCGCAGGAACAGCAGAAGTAATTGCAGGTGGTGGATATATTGGAGTTACAGGTGGAATTGGAGCTTTGGTTGGGGGAATAGCTGTAGTCTCTCATGGTGTGTCTGTTATAGGTTCATCCGTTGTAAATGGTGTAAAAAACTATGTTATTTTGCAGGCTAATAGTGGTGAGAGTGCTCAGGGGGGGAGTAAAACTGGTTACGAACTCAAACCTGGAGTTGATGAAGACCTTCGAGGTACAGGCAAAACCTATCAGGACGCATTAGATGATGCTTTCAAAAAGACAGGAGTACCAAAGGAAGATTTTACAGTAACGAAATGGGCTAAAGACGCAAATGGTAAATCATATCCTGTAGAGTGGCGTGCATCTAACGGAGCTGAAGTCAATATTGATACAGGGCATACTACAAATGGTCCTGATGTTCCCCATATAGGGTATCAGACTGGTGGAAAAAGGGGAAGTGGCGGTGCAGTTCGTGGACATATACTTGTTGATGATGTACCTGTCAATAGGTAGAATACTAATAATATGGAGGTAATATCTGTGTGGAATATTAAGGGGCAAATTAAATCTGCAGCTGGCTCATTAAATGTTAATATCCAGGAGGTTCAAGTTTCTGATATTGATAATATAGTAAGTCAGGCGATAGACAAATTTGCAGGAGGAAACAAAGTAATTCCTTTTTGGGAGAACCTTATAGACTATATAAGTATAAATAATAAGGATGCATGGCTGTGGATAGGTGAGTTAATTGGTGATACTGAAACTATAATGTTTTTTAATACTTCGGACGAAAAAGCTGCATTTGCTTTCAACAATGGTGATAATGTAGTTTCAGTCTTGAGTGAAACCTACGGGTTTGAGTTTTATTTAACTAATAGAGCCACAGAATATTTATTATGTTTTAACCACCATGATGTTCTCATAGCTTGTGGTAATGCTATAAAATGGCTTAAAAAATATAAAACACCAGAGAACGATGCGTTCTTGCGGACTTAATATCAAAGTAGACAAGGAGCATATCAGGCTGTGTGACCTTGTTTTCTCTATGCCTAGGTTAACGTATAAAAAGTAAGGTGGACAGTTTGACCTTAGATTGAAACATAAATAGGATTAAAAAAAAGAATAAGAGATTTTCCATATATGCAGGCTATGTATATGACAGCACAACAGACCTCTACTACCTTAACGCCAGAATGTATGATGCAAAGACAGCCCGGTTCCTGCAGGAGGATACCTATCTGGGCAGTGCAGGTGACCCGCTGAGCTTGAATTTGTATACGTATTGCCATAATGAGCCTGTGATGTATGTGGACCCGACGGGGCATGCGGATGCAAAAATTACAGAGTTGGCTAAAGCAGCAGGAGGAGAAGCAAAATGGAATTCTCAAAACAGTTCTGTTACGGTAACTATCGGCGGGGTGTCCAGAACCTTTGGATATAACGAAATTAAATTGGTAAACGGAAGTGCAATTATTGAAAATGAAACTTTTGACAGAAAATTCAACGCAACTGACAAGGGGGTTGAAATAAATACAACCGTAAATACAAAGACTGGAAAAATAGACGGTACTACTGAATACAGGAATACCTCAGCAGTATCCAAAAGTGTAACAAATACTTATAAGCCCACAAATACCCCTGCAAGTGGGAATAATACATCAGGGAGTAATACAGGCAGTGCTAATAATACAAGTAGTGGGATGAATAATCATACGGAAAAAAGCTGGCCAACAACATCTGGAATATACAAGACAGAAAACTTGCCTAAACCGTTATTACATGACCCAATAGATGACTATTATGAACCTGTATATACTTTTTATATGACACAAGAGGATATAGACGGGTTTGTGGTAGTGACTTCCATGCTTCAGACAGAAATAAAAATGGCTTCAGGCGCAATAAAATATTTAGGATCATTATTTAAGGGAATTCCTAAAACTGGAAAGTTAGTTGGGTCAACTAGTGGACTTGAGTTACATGAGGTAACAATGATAGATGATTTAGTTGCAAAAGGGAATACTGTTGAAGTTGTCCCGCGCTCGAATGTTCAAGGTGTTAAGACATATGATTTAAAAGTAAATGGGGTTGCGACTGAGTTGAAAACACTTGCCAATCCTAATACAGGTACGGGAGCAAAAAGAATTTATGAGGGATTCCAACAAGGGGCTGATACAGTGATAATAGATGGTAGGCAGGCTGGATTAACATCCCAACAAGCACAAGAAGTATTGAGTAGGGCTGCAGGAAAATACACAAACAAGCAAATACCTGGGAATGTGCAGATTTGGACAAATGATGGAATAATTACTTATCCTTAAGGAAAAGAGAGGTGTGTTATTATGGCACGAATGACATGTAAGTGTGGAGAAGTCTTATCGAATACTCTTGCACCGAATGATATTCAATTAAGAGTGTTTACTGATAAAGAGTGGGATGATATTATCAATATTGGACAGATTGATACATTAGATTTACCGGACCCTAAAGTTGATGTTTGGAGATGCCCAAAATGTAAGAGGATGTACTTCTTTGAGGATGGTAATGATAAAGCTGCATTGATTTATAGGCTTGAAGAATAATAAATACTTTGTAGGTCACACAGCCTGATATGCTCCCTGCCAAGTAGACAAGGAGCATATCAGGCTGTGTGACCTTGTTTTCTCTATGCCTAGGTTAACGTATAAAAAGTAAGGTGGACAGTTTGACCTTAGATTGAAACATAAATAGGATTAAAAAAAAGAATAAGAGATTTTCCATATATGCAGGCTATGTATATGACAGCACAACAGACCTCTACTACCTGAACGCCAGAATGTATGACGCAAAGACAGCACGGTTCATGCAGGAGGATACATATACGGGCAATGCGGGTGACCCGCTGAGCTTGAATTTGTATACGTATTGCCATAATGAGCCTGTGATGTATAGTGATCCTACGGGGCATTTTGAAAAAACTGATGAACTAATTAAGGATCAAGCTACGCTTGGATTACTTGAAATTTACGGGAAAAACTGGGATACTTATAATAAAAAAGCTAATGAATATAAGAACAATGATAAAGAATTGTATGATTTCTATATTAGTTTAAGAAATGAACAGCATGACAAAGCAGAAGCCACTCGTGCAGATTATGTTGTCGATAATGGGAAATATGCATATGACTATGCTAAAGAAAAATTAGGTGAGGCAAAAGCAAATTATATATTAGCTGTTGAGAATTATTATAGTGATAATAAAGGAATGGCAAAAGAACAAGTCTATAGAGCAATGAATGTTAAACAGACAAATGATATAACATTTAATGAACAATTGCTATTTAATGCACAGCAACAAGCTAGGAATGGTTTGGATAAAATCCTCATGCAGAAAATAAATAAAAGTAATCCATGGGATATCTCCTTTAATTCTTTTTCTTTTGGTACTGAGTACTATAATAAGTCATATAATGCAAATACTAGTAATTCTGTTTGGCAAACTTTTGCATTTATTGGAGGTATGTTTCTCGATAAAAACAATCCATCAAATTCTGGACCAGATATAGCCGACAAAAGGTCACAAATAATAATTGATTATACATCACAAGGTTTATCTGGTTTGTTAATTGATGGGGGAGAACCAGGTGGAATGGAATTTTTAAATATAATTGATCCATTCCAGCATGCCAGAAATGCAAATAAAGCAGAAATGATATCAAATTTCGTGAATCAAAGTGAGTACAAATATTTAATTGATGCAGAACAAGGAAGTACAATTACAAAAAAATTTATTACTAAAGTTGATGAGTACAGAAAGGTGGTTGAAAAAAGAGAATATAAGTATGGAGATGATAAGCAAAGTAGGATATATAAAAAATTAATTCTTGAATATATAAATATTGTTATTAATGAAAATAAAAATCATGATGCAACAGTTAAGAAATTTAACTCACAATTAAGAAAATGTTTAATTAAAGATAGAAAGGGTAATTTTATGCATAGTAAAAGTAAAAAAACAATATATTGTATTTTTATTCTAATTCTAATAATTTTTACACAAAGCGCATGTGAAAGTAAATATAAAGAATTTGATTCGGCATTTATGTTGGACTATTATAAAATAATCCAGGACATAGATTCTGAAAAGGTTGATGATATTCTTTTTAAGTTACAATCAAAAGAAAATACTGAGATATTAGATAACATGAATAATTTATTAGAAGATAATAAAGAACTTAGAAAGAAAAATGAAAAAAGGTACGATGAATTACAAGAATTATATACCGGATTAATTGACTTGAAAGATGCATATAAAAAGTGGGAAAGTTATGATTTTGATAGACAGCAATACTTGAATACTCAATTAAATAATATATATGTTTATTTAAGTTTATTAGAGTCAGATAAAGAAGGGAACACTAAATAAAAATGAGTTAACAAGCACGAATAAAGTTGAGTTTCTCATTAGACTCACTTCAAAGGGTGTGTAAACCTCTTGGTTAATATAAGATGGTTAATTTTGCCAGGAGGTTTAATTTTGCCGCAAACAAATCAGAGTAGTCAGCTACAAAAGAATAGTTTTACCCTACAAAAACAAAACATCCCCCTGACCTTCCAGTCAGGGGGATGTTTGCATTACAAATATAGGTTTACAACCGGTATTTCATTGGACTAGAACTGGAATTGCCCCAGCAGGAAACCTTTAAGCTTGATTAAATCCAGAGCGTCTACCGAATCGCTTGAATCTACGTCTGCCGCCTTCAGACCGTCACCTGTCAGGAGCTGATTTCCCAGAAGATGGCTCTTTAAGAGCATCAAATCCAATGCATTTACTTCCTTGTCACCGTTTACATCACCCTTCATAATCTGTGAAGGAGTTTCAGGCTTGGTTCCGTCGGGTTCAATACCGCCTACCAGCACACCATTGTCGTACACGCAGATATTATCGGTTTTGACGGGAACTCCAGTCCAGTTGCTGGTTTCGATTTTTAATCCCTGATAACTCCAGTCGTCGGTAGGATTCCAGGAGTTCTGCCAGGCGTAGGTGCCCAACGCAAACTGGTACTTCTTATTGGAATTGGCTATTGCAAAGCCATCCCAGGTTATTTCAACGTAGTAGATCTTATTTGTTCCAAGTTTTGTACTGTTATATTTAATAGGCCCTGAGAGTACCGCATTATAATTGGTCTCTGCAGATGTCTGGTCGTATAGTTCTCTCATCTCAATATTATTGGGTTCCAGAGAGGACATTCCGGTTGCGTCGAAATAGTACCTTACTGAAAGATTTTTTGAGGTTTTCGGAGCATCGGAATTAACATAGAAGGTTACTTCTGTGGCTTTTGGTCCGTCAGACTGTTTTATATCCACACCAAAGGCATCTACCCAATAGGAGTTTCCGCCTTCGTCACCACCGCCCTGTTCTACCGGCGGGAAATCAGGTGTCACCTGCATGGAGGAATCGCCGAAGAAACGGTACAGACCTGCACATGCGCCAACGAATGCGGCATTATAGTCTATTGTTACTTCATTATAAATATAATCGGAAGTGACATCCTTATGCTCATCCTTTGAACCCGGGCCGCCCACCAGCGCCCCATAGAGCACGTGTTTATGCGGTGCGGGGTCTTCACATCTCGACAGGCCGGAAGCTGCCCTGTGATGTGGGAATTTAGCAGAAATATCACTGTAGCCTACTATGTAGCAGCGGTTTATTGGATTGTTGCCCATGAGGTACTGCATCTGGGATTTTGCCCATTGGCTGTATTTCGATGGAGTATCTCCGTGGTGCTTGTCATATACAAGGGCCAGAAGCTGAGTTGCCGTATTGTATCTTGCAGAACCCCACTGGTTGAGGAAAGCATAGCCCCCCGGCGTAATGGTTACATTTTTTCCTGACATCCAGCCGTCTACCGTTTTGGCGATCTGACTCCAGAAATTGATTTCCTCATAGGGACTCTTGTTTGTAGCGGCCTTGTAGCGATCTTCCAGAACTTGTCCGTTTTTATCGTACAAATCATCAATTTCTGCAATCAGGCATGCTGTGCCCGCCCACACATCATTCCAGCAGTGTGTCCAAGTGGAGGGAGCATAATAATCAAAATACTTGAGAACTTCACCTAAATAGTGGTCTTCCTTTGTTGCCAGATAAAGCCATGAACCCGCCCAGCAATAGTCATCCTGCCATTTGGAGGATGTATAGTAGCCCTTTGGTCCGTCTGCATTGCAGGATTTTGTGGGGCATCTTTCCGCAAATTCAAACAGAGCCTTTGCATATTTAAGGCATTTTGCAGCATATTGAGGGTCTTCATCCTTAAAGTTCATGTAATTTACCGCCAGTGAGGCTGCGGCAGCAGCAACACAGTCTGTTGAAGGCATTTCATCCGTGGCAAACCAGCCTCTTCTGAACATGTCATCATTTTCCGGTGCATTCCAGTAAGCATGGTCCACATCACCGTCCCCCACCTGGTAGCAGAAGGCAATTGCCTTTCCTGTACTGTCAAGGAAGGTGCATCTCATAAAATAGTCATTGAAATACCTGAGAAGGGTTTTTGCATGTTCAGCCTGCCCGGTAGTTTCGTATTGCTGCCTGAATTCATAAAAGCCCCAGCCAAGAGTAGAGCCGGAGTATGCTTCCGGCATACCGAATTTTACATGGTCGCCTGCATCGTGGAAACCGCCTGAAACATCAACAGCACCGTCACCGTCGGGGTCAAGCACGCTTTTGTTTTTTGTTATAAAACTCTGGGACATATTCGTATTAGTCGGGTCAAGGGGGAGTTTTGCGTCATATGTGTGACAGTCGTCTCTCCATTTGTATTGTCCGTTTTCATTAACGCCTGTGCCGCACATATTTGCATCATAGAAATATTGAGAATACTGAAGTGCCTTTGCGTAATTATAATCTATTCCTGCTGCACTGACGTTCGCACTGCCGGCAGGAACAGCCATAACTGTAAGAATAACCGCACTTATAACGGTACAGCCGGCCTTCTTTAAATAATTTAACACCTTCATGCTATTTCTTCCTTTCTTTTTGGCAAGTTGATTTTAATGGGCTATCAGCCTGTAAATAAGGCTTTCGGTCCCTATGGGCAAAAGAGTGAGGTTGGAGCATATGAAAATATGCTCTCATCCGGGGAATTTGCTATTTCCCGGCAGGAAATTCAGTTATCTGGCCAAGTAAATATTTTTTTATAAGGGAATAATCAATTGCATCTACTGAGCCGCTTCCATCAAGGTCTGCAGCTTTAATGGACTGATTGTTTTCAAGCACGCATTTCTTCATCAGGGCCAGGTCAATTGAATCTATCGACTTATCTCCATTTAAATCGCCATATAAAATTTCCGGTTCAACATTTATAGGATAGGTTTCAAGGTCCGGGAGCTCATCAAGGGTTATGCAGTACTCGCTTTTGTACATTTCTGCCAGCCAACTCACAGGATTGTTCTGTTCTCCTGTAAGATGCCAGCCATACCAGGGACAGAAATACAGCCAGGCGGCCCTTTCGTCAATAAGTCCGGAAACTCTCGGTATAGTATCGTTTTCGCTCATTGTAACCAGTTTTTTCCCGTTTGCCAGCTTGACCATATTATAGAAGGTGGAGGAAATAGCACTTCCGTTGGGCAGACCATCCTTGGCATTGTACTTGTCATAGCCCAGGATATCAACCACGTCGTCACCCGGATACCATTTGGGAGATGTATCGTAGGTATAGGAGGTCCAGACCCAGATAAGATTGTTAAGTTTATATTCGTTTGTAAATTTGTCATAGAGGAGCCTGTAGAGTTTGACACAATTTTCAGGACCCTGGGCACCCCACCAGAACCAGCCACCTTCTGCTTCGTGAAGAGGTCTGAAAAGGACTGGGACTCCTGCATCCTGAAGCTGTTTGAATTTGCCGGCCATAACCTTTATATCGTCCAGCAGCGCGGTATTTTCTGCCGTTCCGGAAGTCAGGGCTTTGGATATGCTGAAGGTTGTACTGTCGGTATAGAAACTGTTATCGGCTTTTTTGCCTATATTCCCCGGTGAGAACCAATGCCAGCAGACTGTGGGAATACCGCCCTTTACCTTGTACCAGTCGATGACTCTCTCGGCACAGAGATCATCCCAGAGCAGGCCGTTCCCCCTGTAATTCATAAAGTCAAAGCCTCTGACTGCAGGCATTTTGCCGGTTTTTTCCTTTATGTAGGTAAATTCGGCTTCCGAGCCTTCATAGTTGTGGGAGCCACACAACTCCTGCTGTCCTGAAAGAATGTGTTTTCCGTAAACATCCACAAGATAGCTCATGAGTGCCTTGGCCTCCTTGGTAGCGTTGGGATTGACCAGCTTTTTTTCCACGTTCAAGCCGGCTATGCTTTCATCGGCAGGCTTGACAATCAGGTAATCAAAAAAGGTATAGCCCCAGTAGCTTTCAAATTGGATATTATTTGTACCCTGATTGAGCTTCACAATGCCTGCCGACATTTCCTTCCAGCTAAGAGTGTAAGGAAAACTCACCTCTCCCTGGTTTGAGTCGTTAACATTGAGGTACTGCACCTTTTTGGTCTTGTCAAATGGCTGTGCATAACGTACGATAAGTTCGTAAAGACCGGTCTGGCTCACATTCACATTTACAGAAGTACTGGTGCCCTTTTGCCCTATAAAGCTGCAAGTGGCTCCTGTAAGATCGAAAGTCAGCCCGTCATCGGTTTTTCCCACGTAGTCCGTGTGAATTTCAGCATTGTTTTGAACGCCGTTTTCAAATTCATACTTGATTCCGTCAGGTGGTGCGGCTGCCGCCGCTGCACTGATGAATGACATTGCAGGTATAAATACTGCCAATGTCAATGCCAAGAAAACCCTAAATGTGGTTTTCTTCCTCATAAAATCGCCTCCTTTTCAAATATTTAGCAATATAATGCACTATTTTATCGCATTTTACATAAATGTAATAAAATAGGCTACATACACATATTATTACATTTTATCTCATCTTACAATTAGTTTATTTATATACTTAATAGGCAAATTTGTAAGGACAAATTTTAAATTCCGGATTTTGTGAATATAATTAGATAGAACTCCTCCGGCCCATTATGGGATGCAGGTATTGAAAAGAGGTCCAGGGTATGCCGAAAGTAAGCCCCAGGAAAGTAATCAGTATTTATAAGGGAAAAATTGATGTAAAGGAACTGATCTGCAAGATAATAATGCTGTCGGCTAAAGGATAGAAGTCAAGGATAGAAGGACACCAAAGTACCCCCGTCTTGCCGTGATAAAATAAAGGGATACAAACCAGGCAGAAGCTTGAGCTTCTGCCTGGTTTGTATCCATATATGCTGCAAGAACTGTTGTGTATAAACGGGTAATAATGATAGGTAAGGTTTGTGACAATAATATGTTAGAGCCGGAATCAATAATATGTATCAGCATGAAGTAATAAAGGGATCCCAGGTAACCACATGGGTTCCGTTTATTATTATTTTAACCTGGTAGGTCTGGCTGCCCTGGTTGATTGCGCGGCCCATCCAGTAGGTGTCGTCATCAGACTGGGGCTGGGGGGAGCCTTCTCCGCCGAAAACATTGCCGCTGGAAACCTGGAATCCTGCAATGGAAACAGTATCCTGGGTATCCGGGTCCAGTGGAACTGCCAGCCATGAGATATAGTCTCCTGTAAAGCATTTGGTGGATAGTTCAAGTGTTCCCTCGTTTGTACTGCCAAACTCTACCCTGTTGTCTATCATGTATATATTTCTGGTATCTCCGCTTATGACTCTGGCGGTATCAACTGTAATTATTATTTTGGTCTGGGCTCTGACCTGAGCCTGTAATTCATTTATAGTCATTGTTTGAGCCTCCTTCATAAAAATTTGCTTATTAAGCCTGTATTATTTTTAACCGCATATATTAAGACTTGGACTGATTTTTAACTGTACGGGATTTCTTCCGCTTTCCGAGATTAATAAATTGATGGGAGTGGCATAATTTCCGGAATTTTCTGCTCTTCCTACCCAAACATCTCCGGCGGTGCCGGATTGGGTGGGATTTCCCCCGTAGCCCCAGGCCAGGGATTGGTCAAAGCTTGTAATAACTACTGTGTCGTGGGTGTCCGGATCGATGGGCAAAATCCTCCAAGAGATATAGTCGTTGGTGTTGCAGTATGTATTTAGTGCGGCACTTCCCTCGTTGGTGCTTCTCGGAGCCCTGTTGTCTACCATGTAGATTCCCTGTGTGGAACCTGTTCTTGCCTTTGCAGTGTCAACATAAATTACAATTTTCACATTACAGTCTGATGGTGATGGTTTTGCTATTTGTACCATATTTTTACACTCCTTTCGGTATTTTTAAAATATTTTGTCATAAATGATATCATTTTCTGCTGTTATTATATGTCATTAAAAATGACGTGTCAATATATACTTTTATAAAATTTTCCAGTTATGATGAGGGCTCATGTCGAAATTTGAGACAGTAATATAATACAAAGAATAAAGCTGTGGCTGATAATATATGTCAGATATAATGAAAATTGATTGCCTATTGCAAAAAATTGTATTATTATTAATATAAATACAATTAGTCAAGTCAATTATCAGCGGCTGAAATCCAATAATTTAAACCGTAATTGACTTTGTGAAGCTGTAATAATACAAATGGAGGAAGAGTATGGGAGAGCAATTCAAGATTATTATTATTGATGATGAACAGGGGATTATTGATTCAATTAAGGCAAACCTGCCGCCTGAGTACATTGTAGACGGCTTTGCAACTTCCAAGGAAGGTATGGAGGCCATCAGGGATAACAGTTATGACCTCTTGATACTTGACTTTTTCATTGATGCCATGAACGGAAGACAGATAACCGAAAAAATAAGAAAGACAGATGATGAGATATACATAATGCTGCTCACAGGCAGGGCTGAAGAGGCTCCGGGAATGGAAATACTGAAGACCATGGACATCCAGATGTATTTTGAAAAATCAGCTAATTTTGAAGAATTGCTGATTATGATAGAATCTGCCCGAAAGTCCATAGAACACTCCCGAAGAGAGGGAAGCTTCGGAATACGCCTTAAAAGGCTCAGGAAAATACACAATATCAGTCAGGAGGATCTGGGTAAAATCCTCGGTGTGGGCCGTACCGCCGTGGCCAACTGGGAAACCAACCAAACTGAGCCCACTGGGGAAAATATTAAGAAGCTGGCTGACCTTTTCAGAGTCACAACAGATTATTTACTTTGTTACAATGCCAATTTCGGAGATTCTCCCAATCTGACCAAAAAATAATATTTTTATAGAGCTTTGACAGAGGCTTTAAAAGCAGAGGTTTTTATGCTTGAGACAACAATTAAAATATTAATTTACTTTTTTTCATCGGTAATACATTTTACCCTCTTCATACAAATAAAGAATATCAGGCATTCGAGGCTGCTGCATCGAATGTGCGCCTTGAATGTGCTGATATTATTCATCTGGACCGTACTGCGGCTGCTAAATGTTATTATAAGTGCTGCCACAGGCCAGATATTTTACCCCATATACCTGGCAGGCTCGGTATGTGTATTTTTTCTTCCGGCCACACTAGTGGCGCTGTCCATACTGCTGGTGAAAGAAAAAATAAACAGCATACTGATTTACATATTGATTTTTGCACCTCCGTCCATAAGTACCCTTATGCTTTTTACAAACAGCTTTCACCATCTGTTTATAAAAAGTTATTCTCCCAACGGCTATTCTTTCGTATTCGGCAGCTACTATTACGTTCACTGCACCTGGCAACTGATTTATGCAACCTTTGCCGTGGTTTACCTGCTGTTCTTCAGTTTAAAATATACCAACTGCCTTACCAGGCAAATTTTGCTTGTGGTTTTGGGAATCGTAACGCCCATAGCAGTTGACTACCTGGTATACGCCACGTATTTTTCACGGCTTCCTATTGCCATTCCTGACAGCATCTATACCTTGAGCTACTGTTTTACAGCAATCTGCCTGACCTTTGCAATTAGAAGATACAAATTCCTTGATATGCTCCCCATAGCTATCAGGAGTGTAGTGGATTTTATCAGCGATTCCTTTGTGGTAATAGACTATAAAAGCAATGTGCTTGAAGTAAGCAAAAACTTCAGAGAGCGTTTCGGGCAACTGATGGATATTGAGGAAAACAACTTTTTCACGGCTCTGAATGATGCCGGGCTGTATCAACTGGCAGGAAAATTGACTGAATATGTGTACCTGTCCGAACATTCTCATGAAAACGCAAAAATTGAATATGAACTTACACTTAAAAATGAACAGAGGTTTTTTGAGATTGAAATAATACATATCCATGCACACAAGCAGTTTATGGCCATACTGATTTTCTTCAGGGATATGACCGAGCACAGGCAGGTGTTAAGGCTTATGGAGGAAAACTCAAAACAGATGATGGAGCAGGCCCGGCTTATATCCCTGCAAAATCTTATCGGCGGCATATCTCACAATATAAAATCGCCGCTTATGTCGGCTTCAGGCGGAGTACTGGCGCTTAAAAACCAGACTTCAAAAATGGAAACCCTTCTGTCCGGCCTCAACCTGGGAGAAAAACATAGGGAATGTGCGGATATTATCAAAGATATGAAGAAATGGGAGGACTCCATAAAAAACTATCTTGTCTATATCTCGGATATTATCTCGGCGGTAAAGGAACAAACCACCAGTATGAACGGAAATCTTAACAAAAGCTTCACTGTTGATGACGTGCTGAGTAAAGTAACCATACTTCTGGATTTTGAGCTGAAAAAATCAAACTGTAAATTAGACTGCAGCGTGGACCTTGAGCGGGAAACCCAAATTGAAGGTGATATATCGGTGCTTACGCAGATTCTTGGCAATATCATAATCAATGCAACCCATTCCTATACCAACGGAGGAATTATCATTCTCAAGGCTGCAAGGAAGGGAGACGCGGTGCTTTTTACGGTACGGGATAACGGAAAGGGCATGCCTGCCGAGGTTAAGAGCAAGATTTTCAATGAAATGATTACTACAAAAGGCAAGGATGGTTCAGGACTGGGACTGTATTTTGCAGGCATAGCAATAAAAAGCAAATTCATGGGAGCCATTACTCTTGAATCGGAAGAGGGCGCGGGAACCACTGTTTATATAACAATACCTCTCAAGGAAAATAAAAACAAATAATATAAGACTTTGTACTAAAACTTAATTAAATTAATTGATAGTAAATAACATATTTGTTATAATTAAACAGAAAGTTACAAATTTTGTTATAATATGCAAAGAGGGGTGGTTTTATGTCGTTTATGGGCGCCAGGGTTGCGGTAAAACCCTGTAACGGAGAGTATCTGTCTTTTGAGTGCCATGGGAATTTGACATCGGTAGATTGTTGTGATGATACGGTACCCGAAATAATATTCAGTGTGCCTTTGGCAATAAATAATGCATACATTCAAACTCACACCAGGGATATGGTCACTGTTCGGGAAAATGGTCAATTGGGAATAAAATCCGGCAAGGAGAATATAAGTGAATCGGAGTTATTCGATTTCATTTGCCTGGGTTTGAACAGGGTTGCCATCAGGGCACATAATGGTAGGTTTGTAAGCTTCAACGCTGACAAAAACAAGATGTTGTGTGCAGAAAGCGAGTCAATCGGGCCAAATGAAACCTTTGAGGTCATTGTTGTATTCAAATAGGGCAAGTATGTAAAAAAGTCAGGCAGGTGAAACTGCAGGCTCATAGTTTAAACTGCAAAATTAAGGCTCCTGTTCATAATGAACAGGGCTTTATTTTTTGTACACGGAATCCGGCTGATTTTAACGACAGAAGACAAGGCAAGGTGGCTTCATTATTATTTGCAGAATAATACCCGTGCAGTTGCATACAATAATTAAAATATCATAGGTATGGTGATTATATTGACTTTTTGGAACAGAAGAAAGAGTATTGCAGGAAGAAATGGGCCGACCTCTCCCGAACAAGCTGATGCAGGCATTATAGGCACTTCCCTGGGAGAAAACATAGAGCTGTTTAAAAATATTTTTTGCGATGAGGACACCTTTGCTATAAGGAACATAGAAAACCAGCACAACAGGCACATAAAATGCTGTGTACTTTTTATGGAGGAAATGATTGATATCTCTACTGTCAACGAAAACATAATACGGCCGATAACACAGAACTCCAGCCTGAAAAGCTTAAGCGACACCCTGCTGCAGATGGAGAATAAAGTGATTACCTCCAGTCAGGTTAAGAAGAGCTCTGAAGTCAGCACGCTGATGCACTCAATCCTGATGGGAGACACGGTACTCCTGCTGGAGGGGGCACCACAGGCATTGATTATCAGTACCCTGGAGGTTAAGGGCAGAGCTGTGGAAGAGCCAGAGGGGGAAAAAACCATAAGAGGCCCGAGAGAGGGTTTCACAGAAGGGTTGATGGTCAATTTGTCCCTGATTAGAAGAAGGCTTGAAACCCCTGACCTGAAATCCAGGCTGCTGACAATAGGTGAAAAGACCCGTACAAAGGTATGCATCTGTTACATGGACAGTCTGGTCAACAAAGAAATACTAAGGGAGCTGGAGAGAAGAATAAAGAGAATCAATATAGACGGGGTTATAGCTTCAGGTTATATTGAAGAATTCATTGATGATGAGGCATATTCCCCCTTCAAGACAGTAGGGAGTACTGAGAGACCTGACGTTGTCGCGGGAAAGCTGCTGGAAGGGAGAATAGCGGTACTGGTGGACGGAACACCGGTTGTCCTGACAGTGCCATTTTTATTTCTGGAGTACTTTCAGGCAAGTGAAGACTATTATATAAATTTCTACTTTTCATCTATAAGCAGGATTCTCAGAATAATAGGCTTCATACTTACAGTGACAGTTCCTGCAATCTATGTTGCGCTGATGACCTTTCATCAGGAAATGATACCTACACCCTTGCTGATCAGCATATCTGCGGCCAGACAGGGAGTGCCCTTTCCCACCATAGTGGAGACAATGGTGCTTTTGTTTATTTTTGAGATACTGAGAGAAACCGGTACCCGCATGCCTACAAATATTGGACAGGCACTGAGCATTGTCGGCGCTCTGGTGCTGGGGCAGGCATCTGTGGAAGCAAAGCTTGTAAGTGCGCCTATTGTCATTGTGGTTGCCATTTCCGGCATCACCAGCCTTATGATTCCTAAAATACTGGGAGCGGCAATAATAATGAGGGTTATGTTACTGATATTAGCTTCATATATGGGTTTTTACGGGCTGATTTTCGGCATCACCGGTGTCCTGCTGCACCTGTGCGAGCTGCGCTCCTTTGGAGTGCCGTACCTGTTGTATTTAACCTCAATGAACCCCGGTGACTTGAAGGATGTTATCATAAGGGCTCCACTGTGGTACATGGATTCAAGACCAAAATTGATATCTGCGGGCAATAAGCTTCGTCACGCGATGGGAAGAAAAGGAAAATGATAAAAAGAGTGCTTTGTACCATTTTAATATGTTCAATACCTGCCCTTTTTACCACCGGCTGCTGGAACTACAGAGAAATAAATCAGATGTCCATTGTCTCGGGAGCTGCCGTTGATAAGACTCAGGACGGCAAATACAAGCTTACGGTAGAAATCATTGACCTGAAGAGCGGCGGAAAAGATGTGGTTATTCATTCAAAAAAGCTGGAGAGCTATGGAGATTCCTTTTTTGACGCAGTACGAAATACAATAAAATTCAATTCCCAGAAGCTGTACTGGGGCCATGTTGAAACAATTGTAATAAGCCAGAAAGTTGCCAGGGAAGGCATATTGCAGATTCTGGATTTTTTGGCCAGAGATGCCGAACCAAGATTATCCATTGATATTCTGATCTCAAAAGAGGATACTGCGGCCCAAATACTTAATTCCCAGAGCATAACCACTGAAGTCAGAGCATTTGAAGTAAATGAGATGCTTGATGTGGAAAAAGCTTTGTCCAAGTCTGTCAAGACGGAGGTATACCAATTTATTAATGCCCTGGGAGATGAGGGTGTTTCAGCAGTGGTGCCGGTTATAGGGTTAAAGAAAAATTCTGGGATTGAAACCTCCCAATTGTCGGGAACGGCAGTTTTCAAAAAGGATAAACTTGCTTACATGTTCAATGAAGAAGATACAAAATACTATCTCTTCATAATAAATAAGGTTTACGGCGGGCTATTGGTCCTGCAAGAAAAGCAGGGCAAGAACATTTCAGACATTACCCTTGAGATAGAGAAAAGCAAAACTGAAATAAAGCCGGTATACTCCAATGGTAAACTGCATTTTGAACTGACTATCAGGACAAAGACCAACCTGGGTGAAGTTGATAATAATGCGAAGTACAAAAATAATCTTGAATTTGAAAAAGTTGCAAACGAAGCTGAGAAAATGCTGAAAAAAGAGGTGGAGAGGGTTATTAGAGCTGTACAGCTTGAATATGATATTGACATTTTCGGCTTTGGAAAGAGTGTAAAAGAAGATATCCCTGATTTATGGAAAAAAATCCAACCTCAATGGGCTGATATTTTCAAGGATGTTCCGGTTAAAGTGGACGTTGATGTAAAAGTCAACCATTCAGGGCTGCTTTCCAAGTCGATTATGATGGGAGACTAGGTAATGATTTTTTTATTGGAATTAACAGGTATTATAATTTATTATATTGTAAGGGATCTTGTCCCAATAATCAAAGAAAAAAAGCGACTTGCTGCAGGAGCGTTTATATCGCTGATTATACTGGTGTATACCGCTTCAATACTGATTAGCCTTGAAGTAGTAATTCCAAGCCCTTCCCAGCCCTTGAAGAAGGTGGTAGCCACTATCTGGCATTTGCAATTGAAGTGATTTTATAAAACAGGGAAGGGAGGAAAGCATGGGTAAGGAGTTGATCACCGAAAGACAGGCTTTGGCCATAATGATTATGTTTACATTGGGCAGTACTCTTGTGCTGGGTGCGGGAGGTACGGCAAAGAATGATGTCTGGCTGTCAATATTGCTGTCCATGCTGATGTCAGTCCCCGTATTGCTTCTCTATTGCAGGCTTCAAAGGCTTTATCCGGATAAAAACATATATGGGATTTTTGACGCCGTGTATGGCAATATTATTGGAAAGCTCATGTCCTTTGTGTTTATCTGGTACGTATTTCATCTTGGTGCACTTGTAATCAGGAATTTTACAGAATTTATTGTCAGTGTTTCACTGCCCGAAACGCCGCAGAATATTATAGGCTTGTTTATGATAGTTTTATGCATATGGGCAGTGAAGGCGGGGATAGAGGTTATCAGCAGATGGACGTCCATTATGCTTCCCGTTATGGTACTGGTTATTTTGGCAGTGACCATGTTGTTTGCGCCCATACTTGATTTTGAAAACCTTAAGCCGGTTTTATATAATGGATTTGCTCCGGTGATGGACAGTGCTTTTTCAGTTTTTGCATTTCCGTTTTCTGAAACAGTAATTTTTTTAACTTTTTTCAACCAGCTCACTAAAAAAGAAAAGGTATACAAGGTGTACTTTTGGAATTTGATAATCAGCGGGACATTTATTCTGCTGGTTTCAGTCCGGACTCTTCTTTCCCTGGGATTTCCAAACATAGATATTTTGTTCTTTCCTACCTATGCTTCAGTAAGGTTGATAAATATTGGTGATTTTCTGGAGAGGATAGAAATTACCGTTGCAATGGTTTTCCTTTTTGCAGGCTTTATAAAGATAAGCGTGTGCCTGTATGGTACAGCCATTGGCGCCGCACATCTGCTGGGCTATTCAAATTACCGGAAAATAGTGGCGCCGCTGGGCCTGGCCATGTTAATCCTGTCAATAATCATTTATAAGAATACATCTGAAATGTTTGATTGGGCCAATAATATATACAAGTACTATTCCTTTACTTTCGAGGTATTTATGCCTGCAGTTACCTATATGGCAATTGGAGCCAGGAAGCTGCTTTCAAGGAAAAAGAAACCTGCCTGACCGGTGCTTGATTTTAGCTTTGACAAATGCTTTTTTTATTGATATACTGCTAAATAATTTAAATGGAAATATTAATTTATGCATGTCGGATTCCACAGGGGAATTTAAGGAGGTGGTGTTAAAGAAAGCAAGGGATTAATAGCAATACATAATTTATTTGCTCAGGTGCTTTGGGTATGTGAAAGCTCATAAACCCAAAGATAATAGGGAATCCGGTGAAATTCCGGAGCAGCACCCACTACTGTAACTTGGACGAAGCTTCCGTGAGACAAAATCTCGCCACTGATACCATATCGGGAAGGCAGGAAGCAGAGGAAGAAGAGAAGTCAGGAGACCTGCCTGGTCAAAAGCCGTTTATCGGCAAGAAAATATCTTGGGGAAGGAAGATAGGAGATAATTTATTATTGACCTGTTTTCTCCTGAAAAAATGGAGGGAATAACTATGTGTAAAAATGCAATTGTGGGCTATCCCAGAGTTGGTGGCCAAAGAGAGTTGAAATTCTGGACAGAGGACTTTTTAAAAGGCAAGCTCTCTGCCGAAACACTGGAAAGCAATTCAAGGAATTTAAGAAAAGAGCAGTGGCAACTGCTGCAGCAAACAGGTATAGATTTTATACCGTCAAATGATTTCTCTTTTTATGATGGGGTACTTGATACCGCATATCTGTTGAACGTAATACCTGAAACCTATCAGAAGCTGGAACTGAACGGCCTGGAAACATATTTTGCCATGGCCAGAGGATATCAGGGAAAAAAGGGCGATGCAAAAGCATTATCCATGCGAAAATGGTTCAATACAAACTATCATTACATGGTTCCTGTTCTTGACGAAAATACAAAAATCAGATTAAACGGAAGAAAGCCTTTGGAACAATATAATGAGGCATTATCCCTGGGAATTGAAACAGTTCCTGTAATAATCGGGCCCTTTACCTTTCTGAAGCTGGCCGATATAAGGGGTAATGCCGGCAGAGAGGCCTTTATACAGGACATTGCGGATGCATATGCTCAAATAATTCAGGAGTTGGGCAGCTTGAAGTGCAAATGGCTTCAGTTGGATGAACCTTCTCTTGTAACCGACCTTGACCAGGAGGATATCAGCCTGTTTACGGCAATATACACACGACTGCTTGGAGCCGGAAGAACTGTTAAAATAAAGCTTCAAACCTATTTCGGAGATATACGGGATATCTGCAGTGAGGTAATTAAACTTGGGTTTGACGGCATAGGCCTGGACTTTACAGAAGGTAAAAAAAATCTGGAGCTTGTGCAGGTTAACGGGTTTCCAAAAGCCACCCTGCTTTTTGCAGGTGTGGTGAACGGCAAGAACATCTGGCGGAACAATTATGAAAAGACTCTGCTGCTTCTCAGACAGTTGGAGGAGAAAGCCGAAAGGGACAGAATAGTTATTTCCACCTCCTGCTCTCTCCTGCATGTTCCCTATACCCTTGACAGTGAAAGCTCCATGGACGGCAAATACAAGCAGCACCTGGCCTTTGCACAGGAAAAACTTGAGGAATTGAGGGAATTAAGGGAATTATTCTCCGGCTCCGCATATTCTTCAAATGAAATATATCTGCGCAACAATTTGTTGCTGAAATCCAAACAGGAATTTTCAAACGAAAGTATAAAAGCAAAAATATCGGAGCTAAAAGAGGAGGATTTCATAAGAAATCCCGCTTTTGAAGTACGGGAGAAGCTTCAGAAAGAGAAACTGAAGCTGCCTGTGCTCCCCACAACCACAATAGGCTCTTTCCCGCAGACCGCCCCTGTGAAAGCCTGCAGGGCCAGCTATCGAAAAAAGGAAATATCCACTGAAGAGTACAAGGCATTCATAAGGCAAAAAATATCAGAGTGCATTGCCCTTCAGGAAGAAATAGGGCTGGATGTCCTGGTGCATGGGGAATTTGAGCGAAACGACATGGTGGAACACTTCGGTGAAAATCTGGAGGGTTGTCTGTTTACCGAAAAGGGTTGGGTGCAGTCCTATGGTACCCGCTGCGTAAAGCCCCCTGTCATATGGAATGACATAAAGAGAAGGAAGCCGATTACCGTAGAGTACAGCAAATATGCCCGGAGCCTGACCTCCAAGCCGGTCAAGGGCATGCTGACCGGTCCGGTGACAATACTTAACTGGTCCTTTCCAAGAGAGGATGTGTCAAACAGGGAAATGGCCCTGCAGTTGGCTCTGGCCATAAGGGAAGAAGTAATGGAGCTGGAAGCGGCAGGCATAGGAATAATACAGATAGATGAGGCCGCATTAAAAGAAAAGCTGCCCTTAAGAAGAGCCGACTGGGAGCAGGATTACCTGGACTGGGCCATTCCGGCCTTCAGACTGACACATTCCGGAGTAAGTGCCCAAACCCAGATTCACACGCACATGTGCTACAGCGAGTTTGAGGATATAGTCGGATATATTGATGCCATGGATGCGGATGTGATTTCCTTTGAGGCCTCCCGCTCAAACCTTTCAATCATTGACGCCCTGAACAAGGCCGGCTTTAAGACAGAAGTGGGTCCGGGAGTGTACGACATTCATTCGCCGCGAATACCCCACAGGAAAGAAATTGTTGAGGCATTGGGTTTAATGCTTGAAAAGATTAAGGCTGAGAAATTGTGGGTAAATCCCGACTGCGGTTTGAAAACCAGAGGCGAGCCTGAAACGGTGGAAAGCCTTAAAAACCTGGTGGCTGCCGCAAAGGAGCTGAGAAACTCGCTGGGCAGGCTGTAAAAACCTGACGGCGGCAATGCGGTACTGGATTATGCAAGGAAACACTGGAATAGCCTTATTACAAAGAGCTGTTCCAGTGTTTTTATATTTAGGGGCAGCATATACACAACGTGACGGATATCGTTTCGAGCAATATATTCAGCATTTGCTGCAATAAAAATTGCACTAAAATGTGATAATATGTATTATAAAAGGGGGAGTAAGGATGCATATGGATCATAAGAAACGCAGGGCTGATTGCAGCAGCCGGATGGATGTGGCGCAGCTTTCAGACATCCGGTATACCGTATATGACAATGAAACTTTTTACATTCAGGGGGAAGGCAATGCAAGAAACTGGCATTTTGATGCTCTGTCAGGAAAAATAGTAGTTTCGGTTCTTGTAAAATTGGACAATCCCACAAGGGGAGTAAACATTGCCACCTTATACTCGGAGACTGGTGAAAAGCTGCTGGAAGTAAATACCGAGGGCGCTTTTTTCTACGGCTATGACGGGAGCAGAAAATACAAATTGTGTCATTATAACAGTGATGACTGGTACTATGTATATATTTCCGTGGATATTAAAGCAAATACTTACAGCCTTTATATTGACGGAGAGAGGCAGCTCCTGAATGCAAAGCTTATGCATGCCGCCCGCTCACTGGCCTCGTTTTCCATGGGAAGTGCAGGGGGAACAATATGCAGCAGGCTGGTTTGTATATACAGAAATCCCATCCAGTCGGTTTTTGATGCGGCAATGGGCGGGAAAATCTGGAGTGCAAAAGACAGAGGGGTAATTGCAGACGGAAAGACAAACGTGACAGGAGAACTTCAGACTCTGATAGATGAATGCGGAGAAGCCGGAGGAGGTGTGGTTTATTTGCAGGAGGGTACATATCTGTCCTGTTCCATTGAATTGAGAGAAAATGTTACTTTGTATATTGAAGGTGATGCGGTATTAAAAGGAGTTTTAGACAGAGATGCCTATCCTGCAAGAATCAGCAGAGATAACCCAAACTGGAATATGCTGGTGCAAGGCCCCCAGAAATCTCTTATTTATGCCGATGGGAAGAACAATATAAGGATTATGGGAGGAGGAACCATAGATGGCAGCGGAGATTTCCAAGGGCCTTACGGGTCTGAAAGCAGCAGGCCTTGTGCGGTTTTGCTGGTTGGCTGTGATAATGCGGTAATCTGTGACTTATATGTCACAGATGCGGGCATGTGGACAATTCCCGTGGTGGAATGCGACAGACTGTATATACGTGATATCAATGAATATTCCTGCTGGTATCCAAACCGTGACGGTATAGACATTTGTGATTGCCTGGATGTGCTGATAGAAAACTGCAGTTTGAAATCAGATGATGATACCATTTGCTTTAAAAGCGGGAATGAAAGCGGCTGCGACAATGTACTGGTTCGCAATTGCATGGTTATCAGCACAATGGCAAATGGAATCAAGTTCGGAACATACAGTTACGGCGGGTTTACAAACTGCACGGTGCAAGACTGCATAGTAAAGGATACCCGTACCTGCGGAATAAGCATACAGAGCGTTGATGGCGGGATAATAGACAACCTTTTGTTTGAGAGGCTTATAATAAATAATGTTGAAAGTGCTTTTTTCATACTGATTGGAGACAAGGGACGAACTCCGCACTGGGGAGAAAAGCGGATTGGTTCCATTAAAAATGTATACTTTAAGGATATAGAAGTAAACCAGGTGAGAAGAAATTATGGAACCTATCTGGGAGGGTATAAAAAGGAGGGCATTGTATACCCTATCAGAAATATTTATTTTCAAAATGTCAATGCGGTATTTCCGGGAGGAGCCCATGAAATACCAGGCTCACCCGCAGAACTGGGCAGCCAGTATCCTGAATCAAATTGCTTTGGAATTTTGCCGGCTTCAGCATACTATATACGCCATGGAGAAAATATAGTCTTTGAAAATTGTTCAACAAAAATAGCACTGAATGATGCAAGGGAAAAAATAGTTTTTGAGGAGGAAGGATAATGGATAAGCTTTTTCACATTGAGTCAGGTAAGGAAGTGGCCTTTCACAACAATGCCACCTATTGTGTGGGAACCGGAAGAATGGGGCTTGCATTGCACAAGGAATACCAGGAGCAGCTCAAAATGGTCCAGGAGGAAATCGGTTTTTCTCATATAAGAGGCCATGGGCTGTTTTGTGATGACATGGCCATATATCAGGAGTATAAGGATGCGGAGGGAAATATTGTTTCCGAATACAAATTTACTTATCTGGACAGGGTTATGGATGATTATCTGTCTCTGAACATACGGCCCTTCCTGGAACTGGGCTTTATGCCCGAAAAGCTTGCAAGCGGGGATCAGACGGTGTTTTATTGGAAAGGGAACGTAACGCCTCCGGTCAGCTATGAAAGATGGGCGGCCCTTGTGCAGGAAACGCTCAGGCATCTCATAAAAAGGTATGGTGAAGCAGAGGTGACCGGCTGGCCCATTGAGGTCTGGAATGAACCAAATCTCAAAGGCTTCTGGAAGGATGCCGACATGAAGGAATATTTCAAGCTGTATGAATATACGGCAAATGCAATTAAAGCAGTAAATAAAAATTTCAAGGTTGGAGGTCCTGCCATATGCGGAGTTGACGACGAGGTGTGGATGACTGAATTTTTGGAGTTTGTAAAGAGCAGCCAGGCGCCGCTGGACTTTGTAACGCGGCACCACTATACCATCCATCCGCCGGAGAGGGAAGGCCATTACGAGTATGCACGCCTGGGAGACCCTGATGCGGGACTGAAAGAACTTAATACCACCCGAAAGATTGTAGACAGCTTTCCCGAATTCCAGGGCATGCACATACACATAACGGAGTTCAATACTGCATATATACCGGACAGCCCTCTGCATGACACCAACCGCAATGCCGCATATATAGCATACCTTCTGTCAAAGCTGGGGGAAGACAACGAGTCCTATTCATACTGGACCTTCGGTGATGTTTTTGAAGAACGGGGAGTGCCGTATACACCTTTCCATGGGGGCTTCGGCCTTGTGGCAAATGGGCTGGTTCCAAAGCCCACCTTCTGGACCTTTAAATTTTTCAGGGAATTGCAGGGGAAGTGTGTTTGCAGGGAAAGGGAACTGGTAGTAGTGCAAAAACAGGATAAGTACTGCGGAGTTGCATGGAATCTCAACTATGATAATACCGGAGAAATTCTTAATATTACCTGTGAATTGCCCGCGGGAGATGAGGAATATTGTCTGGTACAAAAAATTGTGGATGAAAAGCACTGCAATCCGCTGAAGGTGTGGCATGACCTGGGTGAACCGGCCAATCCCGGTACCGCTCAGCTTAAACTGCTGAGGGAGTCCGCACAGCCGCTGGTAACGACACAAAGGCTGAAGGGCTCAGCAGGCACGGTGGCTGTAGCACTGGAATTGCAGCAAAATGCAGTTGTGTATTTTGAAATATTTGAAGCCCCCGTGTCCTCCGACAGAGGCTATGATTACAACAAGGTTATGAATTCACTGGATATTTCAGTGGAATAAGGCCGGGCAGGAGACTGAGAATGACAGACAGGAGCGATACTATACTTCATCTGCTGGACAAGGAAATACATGGGACGCATATAACCTCTGTATATACCATTACAGCGCCATACCACCGCCATAACGGCTATGAAATATATCTGTTTCTGCAGGGGAATATCCGCTACTATATTGAGGACCACTGTTATGATCTGAGAAAAGGCGACATGGTGCTGATAAACAAGAAGGAGATGCATAGGGCGGTATGTATGGAGCAGCACCCGTATGAACGGATTTCCATATATATATCGGAAGCATACATGAGCCAGTTGTCCAGTGAGAATACCAACCTGGCAGCCTGCTTTAATATGAGAAATCAGGGTGAAAACAATGTTATACGGCTATCGGAGGAGGATTCCGCCCGTTTTGTAAAATTGGCCGGCAGGCTGATACTTGCCGAGAAAAAGAAAAATTTCGGCGATGACATAATGATACGGGCATGTGCCGAACAAATATTGATACTGGCCAATCAGGCTTATATGGATTCAAACCATGTGGTTAACAACATCATGCCCGAACTGATAAGAAATGTAATGAATTATATAGAGCAGAATATACCCAATGAAATAACTCTTGATAATATCAGTGAAAGATTCTATCTGGATGGAACACATATAAGCAGGTTGTTTAAAAAGCATACAGGCCTGACTATAAGGTCCTATATTGTAGCCAGAAGAGTTGCCTGTGCAAGGGAATTGCTTGGAGCGGGCAAAAGTGTCACCGAAGCAGGGGCTCTTGCGGGATTTAATAATTATGCAAACTTTATAAGGACTTTCCACAGGATAGAAGGAATTCCGCCGGGCCAGTATGCAAAGGAACATGGGAGTCCGGGAACAAAATGATATAAGGCCATACCTTGTAAAAAGCAGGGTATGGCTTTTTACATCCCCTTTTTTAACTGCCGTTTTGCCAAAGTCTCTTACGGTCCATAGTCGATGGATTCCAATTTTGTTTGGACAAATTTTAATATCAGCGGGTGCTGAATATAATTAGAATAGAAGTTCTCCAGCCTTCACGATTATTGCAAAGACCTGTCAAAAATAATTTGGAGGGCGGTAAGGGGGTAGCCGGATAATGCTTGGATTCAACAAGCCTGATATCAATTATCACATTGGAATATACGTACGGCAGAGCAGGGATGAAAATGAAGAAAATATCGAAACAATTGAAACTCAAAAAAAACTCCTGATTGATTTTGTCAGAAGAAACAACCTTGGAACAGTTTATAAGACCTATGTGGATGATAATGTTTCAGGCTCGGGTTTTGAACGGAATGCCCTGGAAGAGCTGAAGAAGGACGTGTTGTCCTGCAATGTCAATTTGATATTATTGAAGGATCTGTCAAGGCTGGGAAGGAACAATGCAAAAACGCTGCTCTTTCTTGATTTCCTGGAGGAATACGGAGTGAGGGTCATAACTACCGACGGACGGTATGACAGCCTGAAGGATAACGAAACTGTGGGCATAGACACCTGGTATAACGAAAGGTATATCCGGGATATTTCAAAAAAAATCAGAGCGAACCTCCGGTTTAAAATAGAACAGGGAGAATACATAGGAAATGCTCCTTACGGATATGTAAAATCCATAAATGAGAAAAACAAGCTTGTGGTGGATGCCAGGACCGCACCGGTGGTCCGTGAAATTTTCGGACTATACAAGCAGGGCTATGGATATGCCGCCATTGCGGATATCCTGAACAAGAAAGGCTATCCGTCGCCCTCCTCCAAAAATTCAGACATACCTATTACACCCTGGAATCAGGTGGCTGTCCAAAGGATTCTGTGCAACCGGGTATATATAGGTGATACCGTTCAGGGGGTCAGTGAAAAAATCAGCTTTAAAAATAAAAAAACCAGAAGGCTGCCCTTTGACAAATGGATTATTACTACTAATACCCATGAGCCTATTGTTAAAAATGAAGATTTCGAAGAAGTCCAGAAAATACGCGCCAAAAAGCGCTCCAGCCAGGGCTATAACCGCAATATATCCCATCTGCTGAGCAACATGCTTTATTGCGGGAAATGCGGTAAGGCCATGTATGTGAGAGTACGCAGAGACAGACCGGTGGGCTACATATGCAGTACCTATTCAAAGAACGGCAGCGAATGCTGTTCAAGCCACTATGTAACTGAACAGGCAATTCTGGACGTAATATCCGATGAACTGCTTGAAATGCTGTCAAACAGGGAACTGATAGAAAGTTTCAATCTGAAATACTGCAATGAGGAGGAGGAACGGCAGAGGAGGGCCGAGATGGCACAGAGGCTTGACCAGCAGGTGGCTGCAAAGCAAAAGCAGCAGGATATATTGTATCTTGACCGTCTGGAGGCAAAAATTTCAGAGCAGTTGTTTATCAGAATGAATAGGGGTATTGAGGAAAAAATCGCCTTGCTTAAAAAGGAAAAGGAACGGCTGCTGGAGGAGGAAAAAAAGCAGCTTGATAAGCTCCATATGGCCGAAAGCCTTATTAACAGGATAAAAACTCAGGGGATAAACAAAAATATAATTGAGCAGATGGTGAACAGAGTAATAGTATATGACGGAGGAGACAATACCGGGCTTGAAGGTATTGGCCTGGGCAGGGAAGAAATAAAGAACGGGCTTATAGTCATCGAGTACAATTATGATAACTGGAAAAAGAACTGAGTACGGGATTATTGCATAAGCCTCCGGAACCGCAGGAGCGGCCAAGGAGGCTTATGCTCGTCCGGGAGTGGGCAGCATCCAGGCAGTTTCCTGCCTGTTTACCACAAGTACAACAGGTTAATTTAATTTGATGTATTGACATTTTGGTCATATATGGTATATTATGTAACATAAGTTAATGCTTATGATATTTACATTTTTATGTTAGTGTCGGCTTTTTATTTTACAACCTTGTTTTAAATATTAATTTCTTATCTTTTTTGAACCCTGAATTTTGTAAAGTGACATATTTTCTTATAAAGCCCGGCAAGTTTGCACTATTGACTGAGCATTCTGCTTGTGCGTGTGCTGCCGGCCTTGTACCGCTCTATTTTCAATTAACCGGGGTTGCCGGGAAATGGGTGTTTCGGGCAACAAATCTTAAAATCCTTCAAAAAATGTGCCTTAATAATTTAACATAATGTAAGAAAGCAGGGAGAAAGCTATGAACTTTGTATCAAAAACAGCAAAAGCAGCAATAATTTCAGTGCTTATAGTCTCAATTTCAGTTCTCGCAAATTTTCAGGCTATCAGCGCTGATTCCGGTGCTAGATTTACAGACGTAAAAGCTACCTCCTGGTATTCTGCATATGTTGAGAAATTAGTGAAATTAAAGATAACCTCGGGAACTGGCAATAACAAATTCGGCCCTGATAAAAACGTAACACGGGCGGAATTTGTAACCTTCGTCTGCAAAGCCACAGGACTTGAAAAACTAAAGGGCTATGACCTGGAGGACACTTCCGGCCATTGGGCCGCAGAATGGATAACAGCAGCAGTAACAGCGGGCATAATAGATAGAGGGACAAGCTTTGAACCAAATAAGGCGGTTACCAGACAGCAGGCGGTTGAAATGCTGTGCAGGGCGTTAAAGCTTCAGGCCGACACCGCCATGCAAACACCCTATGCCGATGTGGACACAGAGCCGGGCTACAGCAGCACAGCCTACAAGGAATATTTAATGCTGGGTACACTGTCAGATAATAAGAGGTATTTTAAGCCGGACAGCAATATCACAAGGGCGGAAACAGCCGCAGTTATAGTAAATGTTTATGATTATAAAACAAATCCTGATAAATTCCGGGCGGGCAAGCTGGCTGAGGCACAGGAGGAAAAAGCAGCCCGGGAAGAGGCGGTACGGTTTGCAGCATGGAAGGATAGCGTGAAAAATGTACCTGCGACACTGCTGAGTAATACGAAGGGACTGTATAGGCCGTCTGTATATGAGAGCCATAAATATTTGCAGAGTACAGATTATTTAAAAAACTGGGGAGCTAAATATAAAATGACACCTGAAGAATTTGAAAAAGAGCTGGTGAGGGTGGGAACGAAATACGGCAATGTGTGGGCTAATGCGGACTATAGAAAGTTAGCTGAATTAGAAGCTAATCTAAGGTCACTTTGGGAGAAGAATGTTATTAATAATTACCTGAAGCGTAACTTGGATTATGTAAAAAACAACACACTTGTTTCAGAGGGGGATTTTACAACGAGTACTGGTATGCTTGTATTTGCTGACTTTGGAAACCCGGTGCTGAGAGGTACTATGAAATGTAAATATTTAAATTCAACAAGTACAAAAGTACTTAATGCTGATTGCGTAGAAGCAACAGGTAAACATTTAGAGCTTGGAGTATGGTATGAACAAGACTTTGAAATACACTTTTTGCCTGAAGATGAAGGCTTAAAAGTTACAAGTATGAATTCAATTTCAGGTATAAGGATTTCAAAATGATAATTAAGCAATTATTGGGAAAAACACTAATCTTAATATTCATTATAGCAGTATTGTTTAGCATAAGCCAGACTGTTTATGCTGATATTGGTGGAGGTAGTGGAACGGGTGTTTTGGAAATCAAATATGATAATGCAACACCAAGAGCACCAAGCACTAACCATGCTCGTGGACTCCGTTGCTTCAAACTCTCCCATCCAGGCCTTCTGCGTGGGATGGAACTTTACCTTCAGAAATCCAAGCGGAGGTGTGGAAGTATACGTTCCACTTTCACAAATTGATACGGACGGCGGAGGCAGGACATACACCTTTCCGCTGACTACGGGCTGGACCAGGGAATTTACAGGTATATCCGGCGGATTGTCCATTCGTGACCTTGTGAGCAATAAATCAAAATATGATGCAATCATAAAAGCTGGCTGCACCGTTTATGCTGAGGCACGGATAAGAAAATACAGTTATTTTAACGGAACGTATACGCCCCTCAATACATATGCAAACACCAAAGCTGAGATAGACAGTAACTTTTCAGAGTTTTCCGATGCTTTCAAAATCAATACAAAAAGTGACTATTTTGACCTGAGTTATCAACTGGAACCCGAACCAGTACTTCCAACTCCGGTTGTAAATATGACGCTGCCTATTGACGGCTCCACTGTGGCACAGGGAACCGAGGTAACCTTCAAGGGCTTTGGGACAGGAGTTCATCATATTGCAGGGTATGTAAACGGAAAGCACATAGGGGTACAAAATAATCCCAACAGCGATATAACTGTTCAAATGAAATACGAAACCACCGTAAAGCTTGATACTGTTGGTGATTATACCTTTCAGATAAGGGGCAGGAATACGGCAGCAGACAGCGAAGACGGAAGTCTCCTGGCTGTGTCGGCCATACATACAGTTCATGTAATTGCTTTGCCACCCAATTCAGGAGACGTATTTATTAAATGCATTGATATTGACACCAATACTGAAATTCCTGATTCAGCGCAAACAATACCCGGAGTAGCCTTGGGAACTGCAAAAACCATAGTGCTTCCGGTACTTTCAGGATTTGCCGGTCAAGGCTCCTATCACACTTTTTCAACAGAAATTCCGGATAAATCAAAAATGACCCCGGACTTATCTCAGACTGTTACTCTTACTTCCCACAAACAGAAGGCGTATGTATACTTCTGGTACAAAGCAAGGCCTGTGCAGATTTCCCGGCCTCCTGCGGCGGTTATAAACCTGCCGGTTCAGGAATATGCCGGTAATGATGTTAATTTTGACGGGTATCTCAGTCATGACCCGGACGGATATATTACAGAATACAAGTGGGGGCTTCCGGGAGCAGTTGAACAATTTACAGGCAACTCGGATCACGGTTCAACCTGGTATGCAGCACCTGGTATCTATAACGTAAACCTTACGGTAACTGATAATGAAAACAATTCCGGATATGACACCAGGTCGGTTCAGATTTCAGAACCATTCCCACAAGCAAAAATCATTGTTTCAGGAAAAATAAAGGAAAACAGAAAAATTACACTGGATGCTTCGCAAAGTTTCACACCGGAACATTATCCCATTGATTGGTCAAAAACTACCTGGAAGCTGGAACCGGTATGCAATCTGTCCGGGACTGCAATAGCCTGGAGCGATCTGGCGGAGGACGCTGCCGGAGTCAGACTGGAAGACGGTACTGTTACAACCATAGGAGCAGTAACCAATCAGGCCGCACTGTTAAAGGGACAAAGACGACTTGATTTTCAGACCAGGGAAGCAGGGGTATACAGGGTGACGCTGTATATTGAAAATACAGCCGGAGGGAAATATCACAGTACTGCCGTACAGTTGATTACCGTGGCTGGAGATTTGCCGCCTGTTGCAGGCTTTACTGCAACGGCAGCAAATATACGTGACAGGGAAACCGGAAAATCACAAAATTACGGGATTGGCCGATTATATTGTGTCAGTGTATCACCTGATGGAGATACAATTGGCAAGCGCTGCTGGAGCGTAGTATACGATGCGGACAATGACGGAGATTTTGATGGAAAATATGTGGACACAGACGGAATATACGGTTTAAAAGGTTTGGTAATTCCCGTTCCGGAAGAGAGGCCAATAACTCAAATTCTGAAAGAGGTATTTGATTTGCAGGGATTTATAAGCTTCTATAATCCAAAAGACCCGGATACCTGGATGCATTTGGTGGTGGATAGTGACATTGCTCCTGCGGCAGATTTATACACCTACGAGGTTGGCAATTACGGGGTGCAATTATATATTGAAGAATATATCGCTCCCGGGGAAGCAATTATGGAGCTTATAAAACCCGGAGATTATAAATCCCATATAATAAAAAGTTGGTGACAAAAAATGAAGCATAAATACTGCGGCTATCTATCCTTATTCACGATACTGAACATAATATTATCCTCTATTTACATAAATGCTGCGTCCAGCAGTTTCGATTTTGCCAATGTAGCACCAAATATTCCGCTTGTCCTGGCGGAAGCTGAAAACAATTCTGTTGACCTGGTAATTGCTACTGATTATCAGGGAACGAGGCTTGACGGAATCATAGCCAAAATAAATCAGCTTGAGCAGCGGGCGCGGGAAAGAGGGGTAGACCTGAAGGCTTCATTTTTGACCGGTAAAAAGGAAATTGTGAGCCGGACTGTAACCCGTAAGAAACAGAACCTTGTGAGATATGCATATATAAATACTTATGACTACAAATACGGAAGTACGACACTTAAAAACAGAATCCCCATTGAATATGACAGCTCTGTAAAATTTGAGCAGGACATATATCATACTCCTGAATTCCCCAAGGGAGAAGCTTTTTCCTGGACCAGGGGCTATGGCAGCTATGGGGCAGGTGGAGGACTTTACAGGGAGCTTTGCTGGCGCAGGTATGACGGCAGCGTATACGAATACTGGGCGCAGGGTTATATACCCATACAGATGTACAATCCTGATAACATAAGCGGTACGGTTGTAAATTATGATTTTATCACACAAAATTCTCATATCTACACACAAACCTATTCCAGTTCCTACTACTATAATTATCCTGATAACTTTGAGCCCATTGATTTTTACTCAATGGACGTTACCTGCCCCGCCCAATGGTCTGTTAAAGCCACCAGCGACAGTACCTATGTTGAAAAGGTGGAAGCCCTGGACTTTTCAAAGCTGGATGATGCTGTCAGGGAGGAAGGAAAAAAGTATTTGCTGCTGCTCACCGATTCAAAAAGGGATATTTCCTTTCAGTACCCCTTTGGACAGTATTATCCCTTTGGCAGCATGCGCAAGGACAACGTGGGAAAGTTCTGCAAGGAGGCAACCGTATATATAGCAGCTCCCTCTGAGGTCATAAATACAAAGATGCCGGTTAATTATCCTGATTACTTAAGTCCGGCAGATAAGCAGGATATGAGCCTTGCGGAGGTTTTCGCGGCAAGCTCCCGCAATAAGGTATATTTGCCTGCTGAATTGGATGCTGCCCTGGACAATTTGCTGGCCAATGCACTTCCCAAAGGTAAAAAGGTTGATGTGGTAATTGCAACTGATTACCGAAAGGAAAAACTTACTGCTCTGAATAATCAGCTCAATACTACGAGGGCAAATGCCCTTGAAAAAGGGGTTGACCTTCAGACCTGCGTTTTAAATAATGAGATGAAGATAGGAACCAGAAAGGTTTATGCTCCCAGAGAAGCTTACAGCAGAAATGTCAATATCACTTTTAACCAGCAGATTACCTATGAAAGAAGTTCATACGGTTCTCAAGTTTATTCATATCCTGATAAAACAGTTACATTGAAAATTCCTTACGAAACCTGTGATATCAGTCAGGGCGAAGCTTTGCCCGCCTTTAGCAAGTCTGAAAATTATTCTTGTACCATATCGGAGCAAAAGACCGATATAAGCTACATGAATACCTCCAACTGGGGACTGGTGGTAAACAAGGTGGAAAGATATTATGACCTGGAGATATTCGACCCCCATAATAAGGCGGCCACCCTTGTCACCTACAGGCTGGACAGTGAGCTTACCTTTATAGATTTCATTAATGGCGGACGGGACGGCTTCCAGAGCTGCATAACAAACATAAAAATCAATTCTGTGGATGCCGGCTGGCATTTGGACAATTGCTATGACAAAGAATATATCGGAGAGGTTAAAGCTGTTGATTTCAGCGGAATAGATACACTGGGACTGAGGGCTGACAGCCGGAAATATATTATATATCTGACCGCTGAAAGCGGGCTGCCGGGATATGGTGACGATTTTGGAGATTATTACGGCTTTGGTTCACTTACAAAAGCCTCATATGAAGGGTATATGAGCAAATATGATTTCACATCCTATGTAGCGGCACCTGAAGCAGCGCTGGACCTTTTGCTTTCCGATTCTTCCGGTGCAGTGGACTACACTGCGCAAAAACAGGATTTTTCACTGCAGGCTGTCTTAAATAAGCAGCCGTATGCCGGTATGTACTATGATACGGGCAGTTTAAAAACTGCCCTGGAGGATATAGTCTTTATAAACGGTATACATGTCCAGAATAAGGTGGATATAATAGCCGCCACTGATTATGGAGGCTCAGAGCTGGATATGCTTTCAGAAGGTTTGAAGGAAATAGGAGGTATTCTTGCAGACAGGGGCTATGATGTGAACAGCAGCATTATTGACGGTGCCTGCAGCAGGTTTTTGGCAGTGGATTCCTATAGGGGAGTCAACACTGAGAAGGTCCTGGAGGCTGCAAACCTGGCGGGACGCTCCGGCGCAGACAAAATATTTATAGCCGCCATGAAAGGGGAGGGGAATACCATATCCTCCGCCTACGGTACATATTATGGTTTTGGCAGCCTGTCCCGGAGCTTTATAAATGAGCTGGTCAATAGCAGGTTTACCACATATAACCTGACCTCAAAGGTCAATCTGGACTACAAGCTGACAGGCGCCGGCATCAGCCTGCCCTCACAAAATGCCACACTGAGAGATATAACAAATAATTCAGTTAATGGAGGAGGACAAAATACAGGCAGCCTGAAACAGCTTGAAAACCAGATTATTAACAGATATAAGCCTTTCAGCAAGGGAACCGGCCAGACGGTATATATGATAATCGGTGAAGCCTATCTGTCCACAAGCCTGCTGGGAAAGGATTACGAATCCGATCCGGTATGTGAACAGGAGTGGAAAATAGCAGCTCATGAGCCTGAGGTGTTTGAAAACAGCCAGGGCTTGAATTCCCGCGTTGGAAGGTATTTAAGCTCAATTGATACGGCTCTGGACAAAGTGGGCAAATATGATATAGTGGGACGGATTCAGGACAATCCCAAAAATGACCGTGAATGGCGGCACTTATTCGGAGCATTCAGCAAGTGGAGCGGGGATTCGGCGCCAATTACCGTATATGTCCACAGAAGGCCGGTGGCCGGATTTCAGGTGAGCCTGTCCAAAGCCGGAGAATTATGCAAGGTGTCAGTTGAAGATACTTCTTATGATATTGACCATATGAGCCTGTCAAACAGGGGGATTGTCCAATACAGGTGGCAATACAGGCAGCAGGGCTCTCAGAGCTGGCTTGACGGAAGGCTGCCTGTCCAATTGCCATATGGAGGCATTTATGATGTAAAGCTTCAGGTCAGGGATATGGAGGGAGCCTGGAGCCTTCCGTACCAGGTGGAAATCGACACGGCCGATTCACCGCCGTCAATTGATGCAAGCCCGTTTTCGTACACCGGAAACGGTCCATTGAATATAACCATAACCGCTGAGGACAACGGAGAAAACGATCTGGTACTTGCAGGGTCTCCAAGGTGGCCCAAAACAAGCTATGCCCTCACCCGCAGCAAGGTCAAACCGACCGCGGGCTGGGTCGGTCTTGAGTCAAAGGTGTACAGCCTGCCTCCTGTCACGGGAGATGGAACATATTATTTACATATGCAAGCCTTTGATACCTCGGGAAAATCCTTTTACAGGCTGAGGGGACCATATTCCATTGAACCCGTAAGTGCAGGAGGCTTTTTTATAACCATGATGCTGGATGCCGCGTGGCGGGATTATTATTTTGACACCTCCAGGGGCACGGACCGGAATCATGACGGGAAAATCGACTTGTATGAGAGACGACCTGACACAAATATTGGAACTTTGAAATTGCCGGTAAATTATTATGGCCTGATTGCATATCCCAGAACGCATATAAAAGCAGGCTACAGGATAAAGGGAAAAATAGAGCTTGGGGGGAAGCCTGACTGGGCCGCATTTAAGGCAAACTACCAGGTTAACCGTAAAAAATGTACTGATACCGTTGTTCTCACCTGTGACGGCGGACAGACCTATTCCTTTGACTGGGTGATACCCCCTGAAACAGATGACGGCTCATTTATAAATTTTGATATTGTAATGAAAAAAGGTGAAACTACATATGGAAATGAAAAATGGGAGGATGAGTGGTACATGAAAAATACCTCCCGTAACGTATTGTATATAAGAGGAAAAGCCACCGACGATCTGATTTTTGTCCAAAGCCATTAGTGACTTTACGGCGGCTATTTACCCTGCTTACCCTTGTATTTTGTGCTGAGCTCAGGATTGTCGGGGTTTTGTATTGCAGCCTGCTCTTCCTTGTTCTGAGCACCGGGCTTTGAAGTTGTCTTGTGCTTTTTTCCTTTAAACATGCTAAAAAAGTCTCCTTTATTGATATTAATGAGTATCTGGCCAGCAAAAAATAAATTCCCAGGGACTCTTTTATTATAATTTGTAGAATTGCGTTTTTTATTCAAAAATTTAAGTTGTTATTGTTGAACCCTCCTGACAGTATCTGCATATACTGAATAGGGGCTGTTATTAATTTCTGTCGGAGGTTGAAGCCGGATATGCGGAATACGGATACTGTCAAGCAGAACGGGCAGAACAAAAACTTCAATGGCTACGGCGGTATAGAAGATTTGGAGAAATATATTGCCTTCAAATATGGAACAGGCTGGGAACTGAAAAAAAGTAAGTTCATACACGGCGTTCCAAATTTCAAACAGTCCAGTCTGGGGCCGGATGACAATAACTGCACTCTGGCTGCCATCACCCGAATAATGAAATATTATTCGGAACAGGGTTTAGAGAAAATACCCGATGATGTGTCTGTAATATACGGGATAGTGAGGGAAATCGGGGTCAGGCACGGTTATGACCCGAATAAATCAGGCTTGCTGAGGGATTTGTTCGTGTATACTCCCTTTGAAATCAAGACAATGGTCAGGGATACCTGGAACAGCTTCGGCTACACAAAAAGCAGTTCACAAAACGTGTATTTAAATAAAATAAAGACAATCATAGCTAATGTTGATGATATGAATCCCGTACTTTTAAATATAGCCGGAGGGGATTACAAAGGGCATACCGTATCTGTTGTGGGGTACAGGATATTTGGAAGCAACAGAGAGGCCTCGGCAGATAAAGTTTTTGTTATGGTTATCGATGGTTGGAGTGAAACGAAAAGATTTATAGATTGGGGTGAATTTGGAAATACCCTGTCTAATGTAACAAAAATAATTTAACTGTTGACAACCTTATAATTATGGTTTAATATTTAATAAAATGTTAAAGGTAATGACTGGGAATAGTAGATGCCTGAAAACTTTCAGAGAGTCGGCGGTTGGTGTGAGCCGATAGTTCCAGGGTTTTGAACTCATCCATGAACTGCTGCCCGATTTGGTAAGGTAAGCCGGAGTTCCTCCGTTACAGGGATAGACGGTGCTAGCCGTTGAAAAAGTGAATTCTTAGGAATTAAGTAGAGTGGTACCGCGAGTCAGCCTCGTCTCTAGAACAGAGACAGAGGCTTTTTTATTTTGTTTTTCTTTTGTTTTGCTTCGGAAAAGTGCACTTCCGGTCAATAACATAAACACACGCAGTCCGGATTCCGGGTCTGGGCAGCAGCAAAATTTTGATTTATGGAGGTTTTATATGAGCAGAAAAATATTAGTACTTGATACCACCTTGCGGGATGGGGAACAGGTTCCCGGAGCAAAGCTGAATCTATACGAAAAACTTGAACTGGCACATCAGCTTAAGGCATTGAATGTGGATATAATTGAAGCGGGCTTTGCTGCTTCCTCACAGGGAGACTTTAATGCCATAAAGGAAATAGCTTCACAGGTGGGAAGCGGCGGCACCACCATTACCGCCCTTGCCAGAGCTGTAAAAGGAGATATTGACGCGGTTTATCAAAGCGTCAAATATGCACAGAACCCGTTAATACACATAGTGCTGGGAACCTCGGCAGTGCATGTGGACAAGAAGTTCAATAAAACCGGGGACCAGGTCCTGGAAATGGGAGTGGAGGCGGTCAAGTACGCAAAAACCTTGCTGCCCCATATCCAGTATTCTACTGAGGACGCCTCACGCTCGGATTTTGAATATTTGTGGAAGACCATAGAGGCTGTTGTTAAGGCAGGGGCAACTATGATAAATATTCCTGATACTGTTGGCTATGCCGTACCTGAAGAATTCGGCGAACTGGTAAGAAAAATAAATTACAGGCTCAAAAATATGAGTGACAGTTTGATTTTAAGCGTTCACTGCCATAACGATACGGGGCTTGCAACTGCAAACACCCTGGCTGCAATAAAAAATGGTGCGGACAAGATTGAATGTACTGTCAACGGGCTGGGGGAAAGGGCGGGAAATGCGGCTCTGGAAGAGGTCGTCATGGCAATGAAGCTGCGCTCAGCCTATTACGATGCCCATACGGACATAATTACAAAAGAGATTTTTAAGACCTCAAGGCTTGTAAGCAATCTCACAGGACTGGATATACAGGTGAATAAAGCCATAACGGGGGATAATGCTTTTGCACACTCCTCAGGTATTCATCAGGACGGCTTGCTTAAGTCCAGAGAGGTTTATGAGGTCATAGCACCGGAAGATGTGGGTGTGGAGAGCATGGACATAATCCTGACAGCCAGGTCGGGCCGCCATGCCTTTAGAAATGCGGCAGAAAAGCTGGGCTGCAGCTTTTCTGATGAAGCTGAATTTGGGGCATTATTCGCAAAATTCCTTGAGCTGGCTGATGCAAAGAAGGAAATTTACGACCACGATGTCTATTACCTGGTGGAAAAGCACAACGGCAGCAAGCCTGAAAAAGAAACAGGCGGGGATATGAAGGTGGATTTATATGAGCTGGTGTCCTTCCAGGTGGTCAGCAATGATATTTTCCCCACAGCAACCATCAAGCTGAAAAAAGGCGGCGATATATTCAAATACAGTGCTGTGGGAGACGGACCCATTGATGCCCTCTACACAGCCATAAAGGATGTGACCGGCCTTGAGGTGGATCTGAAGGAATACAAGATAAGCAGCATGTCCAGAGGGAAGGAAGCTCTTGGCAGGGTAGCCATACGGATAGGCTTCAATAATAAAATCTTTACTGCCAGAGCAATGGATACCGATGTAATAAAAGCCAGCGCCCTTGCTTTCATTAACGGCTTGAACGCAATACTCCTGGACAGGTAGGGTTCACGTATAAAAAGCTTCAGGGACTGCAGCCATGGGTGCGGTCCCTGAAGTATGAATCAACAGTTAATTGAGTATTGTCTATAGTTTTCCGGTTATGAACAAATCCATCAGCTTGTGGCCTTCTTCAACAAAAACACCCGTCTTTTTTGCCTCGGCTTCATCATAGCATTCTGCCGCCGACTGCAGTTCCTTGGTACTGTCATAAATTATAAAGGGAACCGGCTCGGAGGTATGTGTCCGTAAACTCAAGGGAGTTGGATGGTCGGGAAGCACCAGAACCCTGTAAGCCTTGTGCTTTTTCAGGCCCTCCAAAAGGGGAGCGACGATTTTTTGGTCAAGCAGTTCAATGGATTTTACCTTGTTTTCAATTTCGTACCTGTGGCCGCATTCATCAGGAGCCTCAACATGCACGTAAACAAAGTCCTTACCCTTGTCAAGCTCTTCAATTGCGGCATTCGCCTTGCCCAGGAAGTTGGTGTGAATGTTGCCGGTAGCGCCTTCCACATCAACTGATGCAAGGCCTGCACAAAGGCCTATGCCCTTAAGCAGATCCACGGCGGAAATCATTGTTCCCGATTTATCGTATTTCTCGCTGAAGGAGGTCAAAGCCGGCTTTTTGCCTTCACCCCACAGCCAGATGGAATTGGCTGGACGCAGTCCTCTCGCTTTTCTGGACTGGTTAACCGGGTGATCCTTTAAAATGCCATAGCTTTTTTCCATCATTTCCAGCAGAACTCCTGACTCCTCCTTTGGAAGATACTCTGTCACTTTTTTCTCCAGTATATCGTGGGGGGGAGTGCAGCCCAGACCTGTCCTGCCATTGCTCCAAACCATGCAGTGCCTGTAGCTTATTCCGGGATAAAAAATCATACTGTCACTTTTAAGTACTTCGTTAACAGCCTCTATGAGCACTTTTGCCTCTTCGGTAGAAATTTCATCCGAACTGTAGTCAATCATGGTCTTATGTGCATAGACCGGCTCGTCCTCAGAGAGATAAACCAGATTACAGCGGAGGGCCACATCTGTGGGAAGGAGCTGGATGCCCATACTGACAGCCTCCAGAGGAGAACGACCGGTATAGTATATTTCGGGGCTGTAGCCCATAACTGAAAGGTTGGCGGCATCACTTCCCGGAGGGATTCCCTCCGGAATTGTCTTAACCAGGCCTACAGTGCCTTTCTTTGCCAGCATGTCAATGTTTGGCTTTTTTGCATACTGCAGAGGTGTTTTGCCGTCTAATTCCTGCATGGGATAGTCTGCCATACCGTCACCCAATACAACAACATATTTCATAATTATCTCCATTCCGGCACAGGCCGGTTACCCTCCTGAGGAAGGCAACTGTACGCAGCCTGCGCCCATTATGACTTTAAATTAACCCTTTGAAGCAACCTTTGCCCAGGTATCTCTAAGACCCACAGTACGGTTGAAGACCAGCTTTTGTTCAGTTGATTCGCTATCCACACAATAATAGCCCATTCTCAGGAACTGGAATCTTTCACCGGGTACAGCCCTTATAAGATCAGGCTCTACCATGCAGCTTTCAAGAATTTCCAGGGAGCCGGGATTGATATTTGACCTGAAGTCCGCTCCAGCCTCAACATCCTCCGGATCGATTTTCATAAACAAATGGTCGTACAGACGAACCTGGGCCCTTACGGCATGAGATGCGGAAACCCAGTGGAGGGTTCCTTTAATTTTTCTGCCGTCCGGGGAATTTCCTCCCTTTGACTCAGGATCATAGGTGCATCTCAATTCAAGGATTTCTCCCGTCGCTTCATCCTTTACAGCACTCTGGCAGGTTATAAAGTAGGTATTCTTCAGACGTACCTCCTTGCCGGGTGCCAGGCGGAAAAACTTATTTGGAGGATTCTCCATAAAGTCGTCCTGTTCAATATATATTTCTCTTGAAAAAGGAAGTTTTCTTGTCCCCATCTCAGGATTTTCAGGGTTGTTTTCAACATCAAACCACTCTACCTGACCCTCAGGATAGTTCTCAATAACAACCTTAAGAGGCCTGAGCACGGCCATGACCCTTGAGGCACTGAAGTTGAGGTCATCCCTTATGCAGTGCTCCAGCAGAGCAAAGTCAACCATGCTGTTATTCTTTGCCACGCCTATTTTTTCACAGAAGGTTCTGATGGAGCCGGGCGTATAGCCTCGCCTTCTCAGACCGGAAATAGTGGGCATTCTGGGATCGTCCCAACCGCTGACATATTTCTCGTTTACCAGTTGCAGAAGCTTTCGCTTGCTCATCTGGGTGTATGCCAGATTCAGCCGTGCAAACTCTATCTGACGGGGCTTTGCAGGCAGCCCCACATTTTCTTTCACCCAGTCGTACAGGGGCCTGTGATCTTCAAATTCCAGAGAGCACAGGGAATGAGTTATGTTCTCCACAATATCCTCGATAGGGTGTGCATAATCATACATGGGATAGATGCACCACTGGTCACCTGTTCTGTGATGGTGGGCTCTTAAAATTCTGTATATGACCGGATCCCTCATATTGATATTGGGGGAGGCCATATCAATTTTTGCTCTTAAAACCTTGGAGCCGTCGGCAAATTCACCGTTCTTCATCTTTTGGAACAAATCCAGATTTTCTTCAATTGACCTGTCTCTGTAAGGGCTGTTCTTACCGGGCTCGGTAAGCGTTCCCCTGTGTTCTCTTATCTGCTCGGGTGTCAGATCGCACACAAAGGCCTTTCCCTCTTGTATAAGCTTTATGGCACAGTCATACATAATGCCGAAATATTCGGATGCATAGTACATATTGTCCCAGTTGAAGCCAAGCCATTTTACATCCTCCTGTATGGACTCCACATATTCGACGTCTTCCTTGCTGGGATTTGTATCATCAAAACGGAGATTGCACTTTCCACCGTATTTAAGCGCTGTTCCGAAATCGATGCAAATAGCCTTGGCATGGCCTATATGCAGATAGCCGTTGGGTTCGGGCGGGAACCTTGTAATAACAGTGTTACCGGGAACTCTTCCCTCTGCCAGGTCCTCATCTATAAAGTCATAGATAAAGTTCGAGGGAGCGGAATTCTCTATTTCATTTTCTGAACTGTTGATATTTTCATCAGGCATGGTAATACCTCCATTAAACTCGGTTAATTTATTTGATATTATTTATTACACAGCTATGGGTATTGCAGGCGTTATAAGCCCTGTCAGCCCATACTGCCTTTTAATTTTTCAATACCATTCCTTATTCTTTCAAGAGTCTCGGTTTTCCCCAGGATGTCGGCTATTTCCACAGCTCCGCCAGGAGTGACGGCCTTTCCGGAGATGGCGGTTCTTATAGGCCAGAGCATAAGGCTGTTCTTGATGCCAAGGGCTTCAATGTGAGCGAAAAGCTTCTCGTGAAGCACATCAAAGTTCCAGTCCTCAATGGCCTCCAACACCGGCAATGCAGAATTAAGGCTTTCAAGAGAGTTTTCCAGTGTGGTTTTACTCTTCTTGTGGACATACATCTGAATATCATAGTCCGGGAGACTGTCAATAAAATCGATGGTTTCCGGAATGGTAGTCAGTACCTCGGTCCTTAACTGCAACAGCTTGCTGAGCTTCAGGGTGTCAATATTCTTATTTGTAATCGCTTTTTCATAGTAGGGAAGTGCAAGCCTGTGAAAGTCCTCCACAGGCATTTTTCTGATATATTCACCGTTCATCCAGGTGAGCTTGTTTATATCAAAAATTGCCGGGGACTTGCTTATACCCTCTATATCAAATACCTGCTCCAGCTCTTTAAGGGAGTAGATTTCTCTTGTGTCTCCGGGGCTCCAGCCAAGCAGCACGACATAGTTTACTATAGCCTCTACAAGATAGCCCATGGCTACCAAATCTTCAAAGGAAGGATCTCCCGCCCTCTTGCTGAGCTTTTGTCCGGAAGACTTCAATATCAGAGGAACGTGCACATAGGTGGGAATATCCCAGCCATAAGCCTGGTACAAAAGGTTGTATTTGGGGGTTGAGGCCAGGTATTCATTTCCTCTTACTACATGAGAAATATTCATCTGATGGTCATCTATGACATTGGCAAAGTTATAGGTGGGAAGTCCGTCGGTTTTTATGAGTATCTGGTCATCCAGCTCGCTGTTGTCAACCGTAATGGTTCCATAAACGGCATCTTCAAAGCTTGTGGTGCCGGTATCGGGCATTTTTTGCCGTATGATATACGGCTCGTTTCCTGCAAGCTTCCGTTGTATTTCTTCCTTGGTCAGGTTGAGACAGTGGCGGTCATATCTGTGGCCGTGACCGGCAGCATCATGTTCCTCTTTAAGGGCGGAAAGCCTCTCCTTTGAGCAGAAGCAGTAATATGCCCCACCCAGCTCAACCAGTTTTTTTGCATATTCCAGGTACATGCCCTTTCTTTCGCTCTGGACATAGGGGCCGTAATCGCCTCCGATATCCGGGCCTTCATCATGCACAAGGCCTGCCAGCTTCAAGGTATTGTAAATAATATCAACGGCACCTTCTACAAAGCGTTCCTGGTCTGTATCTTCTATTCTTAAAATGAATTTACCATTTTCCTTTTTCGCTATTAAATATTCATACAGTGCAGTCCTTAGGTTTCCGATGTGCATATAGCCCGTCGGACTTGGGGCAAATCTTGTTCTGGTTTGCATATTGGCCAGCTCCCTTCCAAAATATAGATTGTATTATAAAAATAAAAAACCCTCCGTCCATATGCAGGACGAAAGGTTAACTTCCGCGGTACCACCGTGCTTGGCAAAGCCCACTTTTCTCTGTAACGGGAGTTTAACCGTCAGGCTTACTTCATTTCAGAATATCCATCATATATTTTGCTTAATAAATAAAAATATATGTCAATGAATCAAAATGAATTGAAATGTTTCTTCGGCCTGAAGCTCGGATACCTGTTTCCATCAGTGTTCATACCGGATTCCCACCACCTCCGGCTCTCTGCAGGTCAATTGCGCTGCAATTGACTTTAAGAACTTAAAGACGTACTTATTATCGTCATTGCTAATAAATTTCGTTTGTTCTCTATTATATTATTTAAATTTGACATGTGTCAAGGTTTTCAGATATTTAATAGTACAAGGCAAAACGCCAGTACAACATTATATTGTACTGATTGTTCTCATTTCAGCAGATCAAAAATTCCCTGAAGGCCTTTTTCCTTAAAATTTATCATATCCTTAAAGCCCTCCAGTTCGTCCTTCACAATATCGTTAAGCAGGCTTTGGCCCAGAACCTCCACAGGAGCCAGGTCATCGGTAAATACGAGCTTTGACTCGGTGACCTCTCTCAAGTTCTTTCCCACGTAATTTGAAACTCCCCGCAAGGGATTATCTCCGGCAAATTTTTCAGTATTTGCGTTAAAATTGTTCAGCATATCCTCGTCATTGGAGGCAAAAAGCAATAGATTTGTGGTGCCGTCTATATCACAGGTGAAAACCCTGTTCATTACACTTTTTACAGTCTGACTCAAATACCGGTTTATGGGATTGTCACCTTTGGACTTCATATTTATATTTAATATTATTACTCCTCCGGGTTTCAGATGCTCCGATACCTTGGTGAAAAACTCCCTTGTAGTCATGTGGAAGGGAATGGTTATATCATGATAGGCGTCCACCATGATTACGTCATATTGACTGCAGTTCTCATCCGACAAAAAGGTTCTCCCGTCAGTGGTATATACATTTGCCTCGTCCTGGGAGGCTCCGAAATATTTTCTGGACAGCTCCACAATTTTTGAGTCAATTTCCACAGCGTCGGTCCTTACATTGCCGTAGTATATTTTAGACTGCTTGGCATATGTACCTGTACCGTTGCCAAGAATCAGCAGGTCAAGATTTTTTTCCGCACTGAAATCCTTGATGAATTGGGGTGCCATAAGAGCGTAGTCGTAATAGAGCCCCGACAGCTTATTATCCTTCCTGTAAACCGACTGGACTCCAAAGGCCACATTTGTTGAGAGGTAAACCGCCCTGTCGTCCTCAGAAACCTGAAGGTAGTTATATAAGGATTCATCCTCCACCAGGCAGTCCTTCCAGAAGGCATAGGAATTGGAAATGGGAAGAAAAAGCACAACCAGCAGCAGGATAGAACTGACTATGAACCTGGCGGGCTTTGTCTTCTTAATTATGAAATAGCTTACGCATATCAGATTCAGTATCAGTGAAAAGAGCAAAAAGGTTTTGTTGGTGCCAATGTAAGGGATTGTCACAAAGGTGGGTAAAAATGTTCCTATGATACTTCCAATGGTATTCATGGCATAAATTTTGCCTGTGGTCCTGCCGGCATTTTCCAGGTCGGTCACTCCCAGCTTTACCAGATAGGGTGAAACCATTCCGAGACCTATCAGTGGAACTGAAAAAAGCACAAGGCAGGATATTGCCGTACCTGTCACCAGTAAGTCATTCGAGAAGAATAAAGCCAGTAAGCCTGTAACTGCCAGTATAACGTATTTTCCGATAAAGGGAATTATGCCGATCCAAATGGCAGCACCCCAGATTATCATATAGAGCTTGTTGAGGTTGTTGTTTTTATCCGCCCATCTTCCGCCCAGAATGTTTCCGATGCTTAAGGAAATCATAATAAGCCCGATTATGACTGTCCAGATAATCTGAGAGGTTCCGAAGGTGGGTGCCAACAATCTTGAAATACTAAGTTCAACAGCCATTACAGACATTCCGCAAAAAAACGAGGTGGCATACAAAAGAGTTTTTTTTTCCATTAGTCCTTTTTCCAATCCTTTCATAAGGCAATTACCGGTTATATCCAGCCACAGCCTTGAGGTCTGATAAATATTTGTCTACATAGCATATAGCTTGCAGGTTTATATAATATAGTTTATATCATAATGACTGTTTTGTGAAATGGTTATTGCTTTCAAAACATTCTTTATTTGCTGTAAGTATTTTGAAATATTTAAATGTAGCAAATGTGCATATTTGATTCAGATAAATTAGTATAAATTTTAATCTTGTATACAATGAACAAGTTGTATATAATAAAAGTGGTGAATATACTTGGTTTCAGGTGATATGACCAGGTGATAAAATAAAATGCATTAATTATTGAAATACTTTATATATAGAAAAGTTGAAAATAATTATGTAAATATAAGCGTGTTTTTTAGCTGAATTTTTAATTTAAGTTATATTGTTTGATCAGAAAGGGGACCATTAATATGAATTTTTTAGAGCAGATAGTCAGCAGGGCAAAAAGTGAAATCAAAACCATCGTACTTCCTGAAAGTACTGACATCAGGACCATAAAAGCTGCTGCCATGATTCAGGAACAGGGGATAGCCAATGTTATTCTCGTTGGAAACAGGGGGGAAATAGAGAAGCTGGCCGGAGACCTGGATATATCCAAGGCGCAAATTGTTGATCCTGCAGATTTTGATAAATTTGACGAATATGTAAATACCCTGTATGAGCTCAGAAAATCAAAGGGTATGACAGTGGAACAGGCGAAAAAACTGTTGAGTGAAAATGTATTGTATTTCGGCATAATGATGGTGAAAATGGGCGCTGCCGACGGAATGGTAGCCGGCGCCATAAACTCTACCGGAAACACCTTAAGACCTGCGCTCCAGATATTGAAAACCGCGCCAGGAGCAAAGCTTGTATCTGCCTTCTTCATAATGGTAGTGCCTGACTGCGAATACGGAGAAAAAGGCGTGTTTGTATACGGGGACAGCGGACTTGTTGAAAATCCCAACGCTGAAGAGCTTTCCGAAATTGCCATCGCATCTTCAAAATCTTTCAAGAGCCTGGTTCAGGCTGAGCCGGTTGTGGCAATGCTCTCCTATTCAACTTACGGCAGTGCAAAAAGTGAGTTGACGGAAAAGGTGGTGGAAGCTACCAGGCTTGCAAAACAAAAAGCTCCTGAGCTTCAGTTGGACGGAGAACTTCAGGCGGATGCGGCCATAGTTGCTTCAGTGGGACAGTCAAAGGCTCCCGGCAGTTCTGTGGCAGGAAAAGCAAATGTATTGATTTTCCCTGACCTGAATTGCGGAAACATTTCATACAAGCTCACACAGAGACTTGCAAAGGCAGACGCCTACGGACCTATAATCCAGGGGCTGGCAAGACCGGTAAACGACCTTTCCAGAGGCTGCAGCGCCGAGGATATAGTGGGAGTTGTGGCAATTACCTGCGTACAGGCTCAAAATATGTGATATGACGCTGACGCTCCTATTATAAGAGTGCCGGCGGAGAAACAGGCAAGCCGGCCGAAAGCCGGCTGAACTTATTGTAAAAGGGATATTTTTAAAATAAAAGCCAGTAAATAAACATTGGGGAGATGAAATATAAATGAAGGTTTTAGTTATTAATGCAGGAAGTTCTTCATTGAAATATCAGTTGATAGATATGACAAATGAAGCTGTACTTGCAAAGGGACTTTGTGACAGGATAGGTATTGAAAACTCATTTATCAAGCAATCAAAAGGGGACGAGGAAGCAGTTGTAATCAGCAAGGTTCTGAAAAACCATAAGGATGCTATTGAAGCTGTTATCAGTGCTCTCACCGACGATAAGATAGGTGTGATAAAGAGTATGTCGGAAATATCCGCCGTGGGTCACAGGATAGTGCATGGAGGAGAAAAGTTCAACAGCTCCGCCATAATAAATGAAAATGTAATGGAGGCTGTAAGAGAATGTATTGACATAGCACCGCTGCACAACCCTCCGAATATTATCGGTATTGAAGCCTGTCAGCAGATAATGCCCGGAATTCCCATGGTTGGAGTGTTCGATACAACCTTCCACAGCTCCATGCCGGATTATGCGTATCTCTACGCAATACCCTACGAGCTGTATCAGAAATACGGCATAAGAAAATATGGTTTCCATGGAACCTCACATAAGTACGTTTCTGAAAGAGCGGCAGAATTGCTTGGAAAGCCGCTGAGTGAATTAAAGATAATAACCTGCCATCTGGGCAACGGCTCAAGCATTTGTGCTGTTGACAAGGGCAAGTCCATAGACACCTCCATGGGCTTCACACCTTTGCAGGGGCTTGCAATGGGAACCAGAAGCGGTACCATTGACCCTGAGGTTGTGACCTTCCTCATGGAAAAAGAAGATCTTACCGTTAAGGGAGTAAGCAATCTGCTGAATAAAAAGTCCGGTGTACTTGGAGTTTCAGGAGTGAGCAGCGATTTCAGAGACCTGCATGCCGCCGCCGATGAAGGAAACAAAAGGGCGGAACTGGCTCTTGAGATATTTGCTTATGGTGTAAAGAAGTTTATAGGTGAATATATAGCGGTTATGAATGGTGTGGATGCAATCGTATTTACCGCAGGTATCGGTGAAAATAACTCTGTCATAAGGTCTCAGGTGCTTAAGAATATGGACTTCCTGGGAATCAAGATAGATGCGGACAAAAACAAGATCAGAGGCCAGGAAATAGATGTCAGTACTCCCGATGCTGCAGTGAGAACGCTGGTTATCCCAACAAACGAGGAGCTGGCCATTGCACGGGAGACTCTGAGGCTCTTAAAGTAGTTCCTACATTATTATTGTGATAATTCGTTGCCTGGAGCCATATAAAGCATAATTGAGGCTGTATGGCTCTTACTTTTATAGGGCAGCATTAATTTTTACGGAATTAATATAGTAAAATAGATATCAGGCAATACTAGTACAGCATCCGGTAAACAGGGTGCATAAATTTGGAGAAGATTTTTTGGAAATACAAAGCGGAGGAGTGCGGAATAATTGCTTTATTTCAATCAAGAACAACAAGGTTGTTCTTTTCGACAACGATGTAGTTCAAAAAATATACCCAAATTATGTGCCAGGATTTACCGAATGTTGTACCAGTAACAGGATGACTGGAAAAATCAATGCAAATAACCGAAATTGAATTATTGACAAAAGAGGTATTAGTTAGTATAATATCAGTTGTCGGTTTTTAAGAGGTTACTAATGAGAGTAAATGTGTCTGATATTGTTAAAACTGAAGGTGCCGGGCTAGACGTGGATTTTCTTGGCGATCTGCCGGAATTACGAGAGTATGATACTTCTGTAGAATTCAAGCCTTCATTTAAGTTCGCGGGGCGCATCGTTAATTTGGGTGGCCTGTTAAAGCTAAGTGGTGATCTTCATTTTGAATTTAATGCAAATTGCCTGAGATGCCTGAAGCAAGTGGATACTGTTTCTGATATCCAGGTGGAAGAGAACTTTGTCGAGGTTTCCAAATCCGATGATGTGGATGCATATACATTTGAAGGTAATGTTGTGGACATTGATAAGCCGCTTATTGACAACATAATTCTTGCTCTGCCCATGAAAACCATATGTAGTGATGACTGCAAAGGCTTATGCAGGGTGTGTGGTACCGATTTGAACTTGAAAAATTGTAATTGTGATGAACGCGAAATAGTAGACCCAAGAATGGAAATACTTAAAGATTATTTCAAGTAGGTTTCTACTGGAGATAGTTAGATAATAAAGTACGGTTTTCAAGGGACAAGATTTATTGTTTGATTATTTCTTGATGGTTGCATTATAGTAGGGAGGTGTTATTGATGGCAAATCCAAAGCGTAGATGGTCCAAGGCAAGAACCGGTAAGAGAAGATCCCAGTGGAAGCTGGCATCACCAACTCTGGTAAACTGCCCACAGTGTCATGTTTTCAAGCTGCCTCACAGGGTATGTGGTGAATGTGGATATTATGATGGCAAACAGGTAGTTAAAGTAGAAGCTAAATAATAATATGTCATTCAGGAACATGCGGAATTAATATTTAATTGTTCCTAAAGAGCAGCAGGAGTATTCTTGCTGCTCTTTGATTTGTCCGTACAACCACCGGTCGGCACGGCTGTGCTGACCGCGGGCAAAACAATACTGACAAAAGCATTTAAAAAAGCATAAATGTACAGGAATCAACTGAATCATGCGTATAAACGGCTTGTTCCGGGAGGAAACTGTTTATACCGACAAAACAGGTGGGAAGGTGCTTTACTTGAGCAAAAACAGGATTAAAATTTGTATGGTGCAGCCCGGAAGCATAGCAGAGGAAGCCGGTGTTGAAGCCGGAGATTTTCTGATGGCTATTAATAATAAAAGTATAAAGGATGTCTTTGACTACAGGTACTACCAGGCATCGGAAGAGCTGCTTCTGGAAATTGAGAAGTCCCATGGAGAGATATGGGAGATTGAAATAGATAAGGACGAAAATGAAGAGTTGGGCCTTGAATTTGAGGATTCTCTTATTGATGGAGCTAAAAGCTGCACCAACAAATGTATTTTTTGTTTTATAGACCAGCTTCCCAAGGGTATGCGTGAAACGGTTTATTTTAAAGATGACGATTCCCGCCTGTCTTTTCTTACCGGGAATTATGTCACATTGACGAATATAAAGAAGGATGAGCTGAAGCGCATCATACACTACAGGATGTCACCCATAAATGTCTCTGTGCACACTACCAATCCGGACCTGCGAAGGTTTATGCTTGGAAACAGGTTCGCAGGGGATGTGCTGGACAAGATAAGAATGCTGACAGACAACGGCATAGAAGTAAACTGCCAGATAGTCCTTTGCAGGAACATCAATGACAGTGAGGAGCTGGACAGAACCATAGCGGACCTCTCCGCCCAGGCTCCCGGAATTGGCAGCATTTCAATCGTGCCGGTGGGTATAAGCAGGCACAGGGAGAATTTGTTTGATTTGGTTCCCTTTGATAAGGATAGCAGCTTCAAGGTCATAGAGCAGGTACATAGGTGGCAGGCCAGGCTGTTGAAGGAAAAGGGCACCAGGCTTGTATACCTCTCGGATGAGTTCTACATCAATGCACAGGTTGAATTACCCAGGTTCAAGGATTACGAAGGCTTTCCCCAGATTGAAAACGGAGTTGGGATGGTAGCCGTGTTGAAAAAGGAAGTTATGGACACCCTGAGGCATATAAAGGGCGGTACCTTATCTGAAAAAAGGCATATAAGTATTGCCACGGGTAGACTTGTTAAAAAAATTATATTACAATTGGTAGAAGAAATAAAATCCAAATTTCACGGTTTGGAAGTTGAAGTCTATGATATTGAAAACAATTTTTTCGGGCCTCATGTTACTGTGTCCGGCCTTCTCACCGGGCAGGATATTGCGGCACAGCTCACAGGCAGGCTGCTGGGCCAGGAACTCCTCATCAGCAGAAGCATGCTGAGGGCGGGCGAGGAAGTGCTGCTGGACGACTATACTGTCCGACAGCTTGAAGGTGAACTTGGGGTGAAAATCCGGATAGTTGACAGCGGCGGAGAGAATTTTGTAAATGCATTGATTGGTAAATGAGGCTAATAATAATAGAAAGAAAGCTAAGCTGTTTTAAAAACACGGAGGTGTAATTTTGGGAAAACCCATAGTAGCAGTTGTTGGTAGGCCCAATGTGGGTAAATCGACATTTTTCAACTATCTGGCAGGGAGCAGGATATCTATTGTAGAAGATACACCTGGAGTCACCAGAGACAGAATATATACAGAAGTTGAGTGGAGAAGCAAAAAATTTACATTGATAGATACCGGGGGAATTGAACCCTATTCGGAAGATATAATAATGCAGCAAATGAAGCGCCAGGCGGAAATCGCCATAGAAACGGCAGATGTTATTGTATTTATGGTGGATGCCAGGGACGGCATGACGGCTACAGACAAGGAAGTGGCCACAATGCTAAGAAAATCCAAAAAGCCGGTTATACTCACCGTAAACAAGGTGGACAGGGTGGGAGATCCTCCGCCGGAGGTATATGAATTTTATAATCTTGGCATGGGAGATATGGTAGTCATATCCTCGGTGCATGGACTGGGCATGGGAGACCTGCTGGATGCTGTTTTTGAGCATTTTCCCCAAGATGCTGACAGTGAGTCCGATGAGGAGGTCATAAAGGTTGCCGTTGTGGGCAAGCCAAATGCGGGCAAATCTTCATTAATAAATACCATACTGGGTGAGGAAAGGGTAATTGTAAGCAATATCCCCGGAACCACCAGGGATGCCATTGATACCCATGTGGAAAATAACGGGCAGAAATACACTTTTATTGACACTGCCGGTATCAGGAAGAGAGCAAAGATAAACGAAAGCATAGAAAAGTACAGTACCATAAGATCCTGGACGGCTATAGAAAGAGCTGATGTATGCCTGATAATGATAGATGCCGAAGACGGCGTCACGGAGCAGGACACAAAGATTGCAGGCTATGCACATCAGCAGGGAAAAGCCTCGATTATAGTGATAAACAAATGGGATTTGATTGAAAAGGAGACCGGCACACTGGAGGAATACAGGAAACAGGTGCATGAGAAGCTGGGTTTCATGACTTACGCACCTGTATTGTTTATATCTGCAAAGACAGGCCAGAGAGTGCACAAGATTTATGAGCTGATCAAGTTTGTAGCCGATCAGGCTGCCTTCAGGATTTCCACCGGAATGCTCAATGACCTGGTCAATGAAGCTATTGCCATGGTTCAGCCTCCGTCTGACAAGGGCAAGAGACTGAAAATATACTATATGACACAGGCCGGAGTCAAACCGCCTTCCTTTGTTGTCTTTGTAAATGATCTGGAGCTGTTCCATTATTCATATGAGCGGTATCTTGAAAATCAACTGAGAAAAAATTTCGGGTTTGAAGGTACTCCTATCAGGTTCATTCACAGGCAGAGGGACAAGGATTAAACCAAACGGGCTGTGGATGTCGGATTCAGCAAAATTTGGTTAGTGGAGGTTTTGTATGGGTATTTTAATAATCAGGCTTATTGCTGTTGCAGTTATAGGATATCTTCTGGGAAGCTTGAATACTTCCATTATAGTAGGAAAGCTTTATGGCACGGATATACGAAAGCATGGAAGCGGCAACGCGGGCATGACCAATACGCTGAGAACGCTGGGAAAGGCTGCAGCGCTGATGGTAATAGCGGGAGACATCTTAAAGGGGGTAGTATCCTACCTTATAGGACAGCTAGTAGTGAGTACGATACCCGAAACTGTAACCCTTGATCTTGCCGGCATTGGTGGTATGGCTGCAGGCATGGCGGCAATAGCAGGACATAACTGGCCTGTTTATTTCGGCTTCAGAGGAGGAAAAGGAATACTTACCTCTTTTGCTGTGGTAATGATGATGGACTGGAAGCTGGGGCTTATACTGCTGGGCATATTTGCAGTCATAGTAGCTGTTACAAGGTATGTATCCCTGGGTTCCATAATTGCTTCGGCGGCATTTCCGGTGGGTGCGGCTATCAAGGGAAACGGCCCCGTTTTTATTGTCTTTTCCGCAGTATTGGCAATTCTTGCTGTGGCAAGGCATAGTGGAAATATCAAAAGATTGCTTAGTGGTTCGGAAGCTAAGCTGGGTCAAAAGAAAAAAGCCAACGGTTAATTTCTATTGGTAACATACAATTTAATTATAACAGGAGGGGAATATGAATAGAAATGTTGCAGTTGTCGGCGCTGGAAGCATGGGTACAGCGATGGCGGTTTTGCTGTCTAAGAACGGCAATAATGTAAGACTTTGGTCTCCCATGAAGGATGAAATAGGTATGTTGAAGGCGAACAAAGAGCATGTGACCAGATTACCGGGTGTGAAAATCCCTGATAGTGTGGAATTCACAAATGAGATAGAATTTGCGGTAAAGGATGCGGAGGTTGTAGTTCTGGCGGTTCCTTCCCAGACGACCAGACAGAATTGCAAAACCCTGGCAGGGCTTATCACCAGGGATACTGTTGTGGTAACCTGTTCCAAAGGAATAGAGGACGGCAGTTGCAAGCTGCTTTCCGAAATAATGCAGGAAGAACTGCCGGACAACAGTGTTGCAGTTTTGTCAGGCCCCAGCCATGCCGAAGAAATAGGCAGGGACATACCTACTACCGTGGTGGCCGCTTCTGAAAAGGTTGAGGTTGCAAGCTTCCTGCAGGATTTGTTTATGACTCCCAACTTCAGAGTTTACACAAATACAGATGTCATAGGAGTAGAGCTGGGGGGAGCTTTGAAAAACATAATAGCCTTGTGCGCGGGCATTTCCGATGGCCTGGGCTATGGTGACAATACCAAGGCTGCCTTGATGACCAGAGGTATTGCAGAGATTTCCAGACTGGGAGTTGCCATGGGCGGAAATTCCGAGACATTCTCAGGACTTACGGGAGTTGGAGACCTTATAGTTACCTGTACCAGCATGCATAGCAGGAACAGGAGGGCCGGAATCCTGATAGGTCAGGGAAAGTCTGTACAGGAAGCCCTTGACGAGGTTAATATGGTTGTAGAGGGTGTAGCCACTACCAAGCCGGCCTACGAGCTTGCAAAAAGACTGGGAGTATCCATGCCCATAACCAATGAGGCATACAGTGTCCTGTTCGAGGGAAAAGACCCAAGGACTGCGGTGGGCGACCTTATGACCAGGGATAAGAAAACGGAAATGTAATAAATATTTAAGGCGGAGTGTCCGGCCAGGCTTATGCCAGGACTGGCCGGACTACCCAATAGAATAAGAGAAGCGGGCTGCATATGGTTTTCTGCCGTATGCAGTTCTTTTTTATGTAAATACGCAGGCTGTGTGATATCCTCCCTTGAACTTCACCTGAGAAAAGTCAATTTTATTATAATTTTTTTGTAATAATAACTTTTTTCGGACATATATTTAATATTGAAAGTGACAACGTACATAGTCCTATTTGGGCGTGTAGCAATATAGGGGAGGGTTCTAAGCGTGGAAAAATTCAATATATACCAGCAAATTGCTGAAAGAACTCAAGGGGATATTTATATAGGAATAGTGGGACCTGTAAGAACGGGTAAATCAACCTTCATAAAGAGATTTATGGATTTGCTGATTATTCCCAATATAGAGAACACTTACCAGAAGGAAAGGGCAATAGATGAACTTCCACAAAGTGCGTCGGGAAGAACCATAATGACCACTGAACCTAAATTCATCCCCAATGAGGCAGTAGAAGTAGTTATTGATGACAATGTACAGCTAAAAGTCAGAATGATCGATTGTGTAGGGTATATGGTAAGAGGTGCCATGGGCCACCTTGAAAACAATGCACCCAGAATGGTATCCACTCCGTGGTATGAATACCAGATTCCTTTTGAAGAAGCAGCCGAAATCGGAACCAGAAAGGTAATCAACGAGCATTCTACCATTGGTATAGTTGTGACCACAGACGGAAGTATAGCCGATATTCCCAGAGAAGATTACATAGATGCCGAAAGAAGGGTAATTGCCGAGCTTAAGGCCATTAATAAGCCGTTTGTAGTAATAATTAATACCATAAGGCCGCGAGATCCGGAAACTCTCAGGCTGCGGGAGGAAATGGAGCAGAAGTACGGTGTGACGGCTCTTACCATGGACTGCCTCCAGATGAGAATCGATGATATTGATTCGGTAATGGAAAAAATCCTGCATGAATTTCCCATATTCGAAATCGGTGTAAATATACCCAGGTGGGTGGAAGCTCTGGAGGATTCTCACTGGCTCAAGTCCAACGTACTTGATTCCATAAGGGAGACTTTCCGGTCGGCAGGCAGGATAAGGGATATAAAGTCGGCCATGCCCGGTTTTGAAAACTATGACTTTATTAAAAGAGCTGTAATAGACAAGGTCAGCCTGGGTGAAGGTTCGGTGCTTGTGGATTTGTCCACCACGGACGGACTGCTGTACAGGATTCTCAGCGAGGAATCAGGAATGGAAATAGAGGGAGAGCACAAGCTGATCCGTCTCATAAAGGATCTGGCAAGAGTAAAACGCGAGTATGACAGGGTTGAATATGCCTTGCATGAAGTCAAGGTAAAGGGTTACGGAATGGTGTCTCCACAGCTCGAGGAGCTTACCCTTGAGGAGCCTGAAATCATCAAGCAGGGCAACAAGTTCGGAGTCAGGCTGAGAGCCAGTGCCCCGTCCATACATATGATAAGGGCTGATATCGAAACTGAAATAGCACCGCTGGTAGGGACTGAAAAACAGTCGGAAGAGCTGGTGACATATTTGCTCAGGGAGTTTGAAAATGATACTGCAAGACTGTGGGAGTCAAACATATTCGGCAAGTCACTGCACGAGCTTGTAAATGAAGGACTGCAGAATAAGCTTTTCAGAATGCCGGAGGATGCGCAGCTCAAGCTTCAGGAAACCTTGCAGAAAATTATAAATGAGGGCAGCGGAGGCCTGATCTGCATCATATTGTAATACAGAGCTGCTGCTGCACCCGGACAGAACAGAATTTCAGGTTTGATGAAATTTATGCTCCGGACATATATAATAAATGGAATTCAGTAAAAAGGGGAGGGCCGCCCAAGCGGCCTTCCCCTTTTTATAATCAGCCTGCCGGCAGATAGCTTTCTTTTAAAAATCTCTTCAAGGGAATGTACAGCAGACCCAGCAGGACAAGTGTGCTTATAAGCTCAGGCAGCATGTAGCTTGCATTATATACCAGGGAATACAAGTATACATTCTGACCTTCCGGTGTTGTATAGGCCCATACTATAACTCCGGAGAGAAAATGAAAAACGAATCTTGCAAACATGGCGGTAAAGGTGCTGAGCAGGTTCAATGCAGCATTTTTTCTGAACAGACCGGAAAGACCTATGCTGGCAAAAGGCATGAGGTAGTCAAGCAGAATACTTAGGGGATGGTATGAATACTTGGGCCCCAGGAGAAACTGCAAAATCCCGAAAACCAGACCCGCAAGCATACCCGGCCGTGTGCCCCATCTGATTGCGAATATTATCACCGGTATCATGCTTCCGGCAGTCACAGACCCTCCATAGGGAGATTCATAGACCTTAAAATAACTGAGAACCTGGGCCAGGGCAATCATAATTCCGGCCTCCACCATCATTCTGGTAGACATTTTTTTCATGGAAAATCCTCCTTATCATAATAACATACGTACAGTAACGTTTTTTTAATGCATTCTTGCAGGAAACCTGCTTTTCCGGACAATAAAAAATGCCATGCCTGTTTGGAAAAATGCAGCATGACATTGTACTTTCCTACGCTGGCATTACCCAGATCAGGTATATGGAATATTGCATTCCATGGAATGAGAAGCATCCCTTGGGGTTTTAAGTAAACATACTTATCTCAGCCGAATCCATTATCAGCTCCCCCGTAAAGACAAAGCTCAACCAAAAGCCGGAGCACAACCCGTGTATTGGTCAGTATTGCTTATATCTTTCAATATTCAATTGAAATCGGATTTGATATCCGTTGCTATTATAACAGAAGGTTAAATGAATAGCAATGTCCGATGTTGCAAGGAGGCTGTTCACTCCGGGACACGGACGGATTCTTTTAAAAAATCCTGCATGCAAATTCTAGAAATTACCGAACAAACGTTTGCATTATTTTGTTTATTTGATATAATATAAATGCACTAAATATATAAGAGTTTTTCTTTATAACAGTTCAATATTTTATATTTATTTTATATTTATAGATGTCAAAGTCGGAAAGGGAATACTTTTTTGACAGCACAGCAGAAATGGAGCAGAAAATGATCAGGGATAATATTTTTATAAAGGGTGCAAGGGAGCACAACCTCAAGAATGTTGACATTGAAATACCAAGGGACAAGTTTGTTGTTATCACAGGCCTCAGCGGCTCCGGCAAATCCTCGCTGGCTTTTGATACCATATATGCAGAAGGCCAGAGACGTTACGTGGAATCCCTGTCCTCATATGCAAGACAGTTTTTAGGGCAGATGGAAAAGCCGGATGTGGATTATATTGACGGACTTTCTCCTGCCATATCCATAGACCAGAAGACTACCAGCCGAAATCCGCGTTCCACAGTGGGAACGGTTACCGAGATACATGATTATCTCAGGCTGCTTTATGCCCGAATAGGCATTCCTCACTGCCCCAAGTGCGGAAAAGAGATAGCCCAGCAGACTGTGGACCAGATGGTGGATCAGATCCTTTCCTTTGAAGAGGGGACCAGGATACAGCTCCTGGCTCCGGTGGTCAGAGGCCGCAAGGGTGAGTATCATAAGCTTATAGAAGACGCAAAAAAAGGCGGCTTTGTGAGAATCAGAGTGGACGGCCAGGTGTATGACATAAATGAAGAGATTGTCATGGACAAAAACAAGAAACACAATATTGAGATTGTTGTGGACAGGCTCATTATAAGGGAGGACATCCAAAAAAGACTGTCCGATTCCCTTGAAACAGTGCTCCAGTTAAGCGGGGGCACCGCAATCATAGATGTTGTCGGAAAGGAGGAATTCCTTTTCAGCCAGAATTTTGCCTGCAGTGATTGCGGCATCAGCATAGAAGAACTCACCCCCAGAATGTTTTCCTTCAACAATCCCTTTGGAGCCTGCCCCACATGTACAGGTCTGGGAAATCTGCTCAAGGTTGACCCCGACCTGATAATACCCGACAGGTCCCTGTCGCTGGAAGAGGGGGCTATAACCGTATCAGGCTGGAATGTGGAAAGCGAGGATGCTTACACCAGGATGATATTCAACGCTCTTGCCAAGCATTACAAGTTCAAGCTGAGCACACCTGTCCATAAGCTGCCGGCTGAAATATTGGACATAATACTGTTGGGAACCAAAGGTGAAAAAATCAAGGTGGAATACGAGAGAGAATATGGCAGCGGCTCATATCTGGCTGCATTTGAAGGCGTAGTAAATGTTGTGGAGCGCCGTTACAAGGAAACCCAGTCAGAGGGTATGAAGCAGTATTATGAACAGTTTATGAGCAATACCCCGTGTCCGGACTGTCAGGGTGCAAGGCTGAAACCGGAGAGCCTCGCAGTTACTGTGGGAGATAAAAATATCCACCAGCTTTCAACCATGTCGGTGGCTGAGACCAAGGACTTCTTTCTCAACGTGCAGTTGACGGACAGGCAGAAGATGATTGCCAATCAGATTTTAAAAGAGATAAATGCCAGAATAGGCTTTCTGGTGGATGTGGGGTTGGATTACCTCACTCTTTCCAGAGGAGCAGGAACCTTGTCAGGCGGTGAAGCTCAGAGAATCAGGCTTGCCACACAGATTGGCTCAGGCCTGATGGGAGTTTTGTATATACTTGACGAACCCAGCATAGGCCTGCATCAGAGAGATAACGCAAGGCTGCTGACTACACTGAACCGCCTGAGAAATCTGGGGAATACCTTGATTGTCGTAGAGCATGATGAGGATACCATGCATGCTGCCGATCACATAATTGATATGGGGCCTGGTGCGGGTATCCACGGGGGAAATGTTGTGGCAGAGGGCCCTCTGGATAAAATACTCAAGTGCGAGGAGTCGCTGACAGGCCAGTACCTCAGCGGCAAGAAGTCCATTGAAATACCTGCCAGGCGCAGGAAACCCAACGGTAAATGGCTTGAAATAGTGGGAGCAAGGGAAAACAACCTGAAAAATATAGATGCAAAAATACCCCTTGGCGTATTAACCTCCATTACCGGAGTATCAGGTTCAGGAAAGAGCTCTCTGATAAATGAGATTTTGTACAACAGTCTGGCCGGCAAGCTGAACAGGGCCAGAACCAAACCGGGAAGTCATGATGCCATAAAAGGAATTGAAAACCTGGACAAGGTTATAAATATAGACCAGTCTCCTATAGGAAGGACACCACGGTCAAATCCGGCAACGTATACAGGGGTGTTTGACCTTATCAGGGAGGTGTTTGCTTCCACTACCGAAGCAAAAATGAAGGGTTATAAAAACGGAAGATTCAGTTTCAATATAAAGGGTGGACGGTGTGAGGCCTGCAGCGGGGATGGAATCATAAAAATCGAAATGCATTTCCTGCCTGATATCTATGTTCCGTGTGAGGTATGCAAGGGAAAGAGGTATAACCGCGAGACCCTTGAGGTCAAATACAAGGGAAAGAGCATATCCGATGTACTTAATATGACTGTTGAAGATGCACTTGAGTTTTTCAAAAATATTCCAAAGATTCAAAGAAAGCTTCAGACTCTCTATGATGTGGGCTTGGGCTATGTAAAAGTGGGACAGCCTTCCACAACCCTTTCAGGAGGTGAGGCACAGAGAGTCAAGCTGGCCACCGAGCTGTCCAAAAAAAGTACGGGGAGTACGTTGTATATACTGGACGAGCCCACCACCGGCCTGCACATAGCTGATGTCCACAGACTCATTGATATTTTGCAGAGACTGGTGGATGCGGGAAACTCCATAGTTGTCATAGAACACAACCTGGATGTGATCAAGACCTCGGATTATATACTGGATCTTGGGCCAGAGGGAGGAAACAGGGGAGGAACCATTATTGCCCGGGGCACTCCCGAGGAAGTAGCCGGGGTTGAGGGCTCCTATACGGGAAATTATCTGAAAAAGATTTTAGACCAGAGTAAAAGTAATTATGAACAAAAAACCATATAAGTAAAAAATAATTTGTAGAGTTCCTATAAAATCTGATTTTGTAGGAACTCTATTTATATGTCATAAATTATATTGATTTTGTACAGAAATATTGCCGCTGAGGTTTGTTAATTCTATGTTAACTTTGTTGTAAATTACTTAACAATACTATATAATGGAAACGGTTAAGTGTTATATTTTGTCGAAAGAGGGTACTTCATAATGTTTAGAATTACATCGAAAGAGGAAATGTTTTTTGACTATTTTATTGAGACTTGTGAGATAATTTGTAAGGCTGCAAATCTTTTAGATGATTTGACAAACAATTATGTCAACGTCAATGAGAAAATCATGAGTATTGAAGAGGCTGAACATGCATGTGACAACAATGTGCACAAAATACTCAATGAACTTAACAAATCCTTTATAACTCCTATTGACAGGGAAGATATTTTTACCATTGCAAAAGAGCTGGACAACATAACTGATGACATTGAGAGTACTGCTCACCGTTTCAGTATGTTCAATGTCAAGGAAGTAAGGCCTGAGGCTCTTACCCTTACAAAGCTTGTTGTCAGGGCTACAGATGAGTTGAGAAATGTAATGATCGAAGTTAAGAATATGAAGAAGAGCAAACAGCTTCAGAACAAAATTATTGAAGTAAACAATGTTGAGGACGAAGCGGATACCATATTCAGGGATGCCATGGCCAGCCTGTTCACTTCTGAGACAGATGCTGTGGAAGTAATAAAATGGAAGGCAATATTTGAGTTGCTGGAAAACACTATTGATGCTTGTGAGGATGTGGCAAATATAATAGAAGGGGTTGTAATGAAAAATGCTTAGTGTTTCGTTGGTAGTAGTTGTTTTACTGGCACTAGGATTTGACTTTATAAACGGCTTCCACGATACTGCAAATTCTATCGCTACATCTGTTTCCACCAGGGTACTGTCTCCAAGACAGGCCATCATAATGTCGGCCATTTTAAATTTTGTGGGTGCACTTACGAGCAGCAAGGTTGCCAAGACTATTTCCACCGGATTGGTTGATGGAGAAATGATAAAGGTGCAATACGTTATAATTGCAACTTTGATAGCTGCAATTATATGGGATTTGATTACCTGGTATTTCGGAATACCCAGCAGTTCCTCCCATGCACTCATAGGAGCGCTTGTGGGTTCCTCCATTGCTTATTCCGGCGGCTTGAGCATAGTTAAGTGGCAGGGAGTTCTGGACAAGGTAATAATTCCGCTGATCACTTCACCTGTGATTGGTTTTGGTATGGGTTTTCTGTTTATGACCCTGCTGTACAGATTGCTTCGTAATCTTACGCCAACATTTATTAACAAATGGTTTTCAAAGCTGCAGATTCTATCTGCTGCATTTATGGCATACTCCCACGGCAATAATGATGCACAGAAATCAATGGGTATCATAACACTTGCTCTGGTGGGAGTCGGATTGAACGGAGGACATACGGATGTTCAACCCTGGGTAATGATAGCATGTGCCATATCAATGGCTCTGGGAACGTCCATAGGCGGATGGAAGATCATTAAAACCATGGGAGTCAATATGATAAGGCTTCAGCCCATAGGCGGTTTTGCCGCTGAAACAGGCGCTGCCATCGTCATTGAAACCATGACTCATTTCGGTGCTCCCGTAAGTACCACCCATGTCATATCTACCTCCATAATGGGTGTTGGTGCTTCAAAAAGGTTGTCTGCCGTAAAATGGGCGCTGGCCAGAAACATTGTATGGGCGTGGATAATTACCATTCCTATAACAGCTCTGATGGGTGCGTTTATTACAACAATATTTAAATTGTTTGCCTGACAGCCTGTGCAGTGTAAGCAAGGCGGAAGGCAAACGGCGCAAACGGCCGGAAATATTACCGACATAAGGATGATAAAGCTGGATTTGATTATACTTAAATAGAGAAACGGTGAATTAGACATGGTTTAATTTATCGTTTTTTTGTTTTAAGCGGCTTTTCAAGCGGCTAAAGATAATCTATATGAATTGTAGGGTTTGTAACAGATTGTTTACAACTTTAATTAAAAAATAACTGGATAACAAGCGTACAAACACGCTACAATGATTATAGGCATGCCTGATAAATTTGCTTTGCCCTTAATAGCCAATATAACTCAATAGTAGCAAAAATGGCTGTAAGGCAGTTAGACCTAAGAATACAGTTATGTTATACTATTAAAAACCATATAGTCCGTAAATATGGCTCAAAATAAAAAAATTATAGACATTTATGGAAATAATATAGTATATATGTATATATAAAGCTACCTGCAAGAGAAACTTTAAAATATTGTTTGTATATATGGTATGTATGGTATATTTAATATACTTAATAGGGATGTTTTCAGATACATTGGGTTGGCTATGATAACCAATAATATGCGGTAGTTTTAGGAACAAAGTGCTGACCGCAGGCAGCAACTTGGGTTTGTTTAACTATTAATGGAGGTTGAAAATGATAAAATGTTCAATTTGTAATAAAAATATAGCAGTAGTTTTTGTAACGAAAGTAGTTGATGGAAGACAGGTACAGGAGGGTCTTTGTGTCAGTTGTGCCAGAAAGCAGAATTTACAGCCCATTGATCAACTGTTGTCCCAGACGGGGATGACCGAGGATGAGCTTGACAATATAAGCAAGCAGGTTGGGGATATGCTGGAAGATATGGAGGGAAATGAACTGTTGGAAGCATTGCAGGGAGATCCTGGAAATGTGAATCAGACAAATCCTTTTTTCGGGATACTGAACAAGGCATTTCCAAAGGCTGCCGACGGTGGCCATGAAGCCGAGGTTCCTGCTGTAAGCAGTCAGGATAAGGACAACGGAGATGACAAGGACGCAAAGAATTCCACAAAAACCAAGGTGCAGGACAAAAAAGTCAACAAGAAGAAAAAGTACCTTGACATGTATGGCTCAAATCTTATAGACAAGGCAAGAGAAGGCGCAATAGACAGGGTTATAGGAAGAAACAGGGAAATAGAAAGAGTTATACAGATACTGAACAGAAGGACAAAAAACAATCCTGTACTCATCGGAGAGCCCGGTGTGGGAAAAACTGCCATAGCAGAAGGTCTGGCGGTAAGAATTGCAGAAAAGAACGTACCGCAGAAATTATTTAACTCAGAGGTCTACCTGCTGGACATGACAAGCGTTGTTGCGGGCACACAGTTCAGAGGTCAGTTTGAAAGCAGGATGAAGGGCATAATCGAAGAGGCCAAGTCATTTGGAAATATTATTCTTGTAATAGATGAGCTCCACAACATTATGGGGGCAGGTGAGGCTGAGGGTGCCATGAATGCCGCAAACATACTGAAGCCTGCTCTTTCAAGAGGGGAAATCCAGGTGATTGGGGCAACCACCCTCAATGAGTACAGAAAGCACATTGAAAAGGATTCGGCCCTTGAAAGGAGATTTCAGCCGGTTATAGTTGATGAACCGTCAATAGAGGAATCCATTGAAATTTTAATGGGCATCAAGCATTACTATGAGGAGTACCACAGGGTCAAAATAAGCGACGATATTGTCAAGGCAGCCGTAAACTACTCCGAGAGATATATTACAGACAGACTGCTGCCGGACAAGGCCATAGATGTAATTGATGAGGCAGGTTCCAGGGCAAATCTGAGAAATGTCAAACTGGTGGAACTTCAATCCTACAAGGATGAACTCAAAAGAGTGCAGGAGGAAAAGGAAACTGCCGTTTCGGCAGATTCAATCGAGGATTACCAGAAGGCTGCTGATTTGAAAGTTTATGAATGCAAGCTGATAAGTATGATAAAGGATATTGAAGATACCAGCAAAGATGTGGAATTGACTGCGGAGGATATTGCCAGCGTTATTGAGGCCTGGACCAAGATTCCTATTCAAAGGCTTAGCGAAGCCGAATCAGAAAAGCTTGTAAATCTTGAAACCCGCCTGCACAAGCGGGTAATCGGGCAGAGCAAAGCCGTTGAAGGAGTATCTAAGGCAATACGGCGCAGCAGGTCAGGTTTCAAGAAGAAGAAAAAACCTGCTTCATTTATTTTCGTTGGCCCCACCGGTGTGGGTAAGACCGAGCTTGTGAGAGCTTTGGCAATGGAACTGTTTGAGAGCGAAGAAGCACTTATAAGGCTGGATATGTCCGAATATATGGAAAAGCATACTGTATCCAAGCTGATAGGCTCACCTCCGGGTTATGTAGGCTATGACGACGCAGGACAGCTTACCGAGAAGGTAAGAAGAAAGCCTTATTCCGTCATCCTGTTGGATGAGATAGAAAAGGCTCACCCGGATGTTTTCAATATGCTGCTGCAGATACTCGAGGACGGAAGACTTACGGACAGTCACGGAAGAACTGTAAGCTTTGAAAATACCATAATCATAATGACCTCCAACGCCGGAACCAACTTCAAATCCAGCGGCATCGGTTTTGCCAACAATGCCTATGCCTCTCTGGAAAGCAAGGTAAAGGATGTTATAAAGGAGACCTTCAGGCCTGAATTTTTAAACAGGATTGACGATGTAATCGTATTTACCGAGCTCAATCAGGAAGAACTCAAGCAAATAGTGGAACTAATGCTTGAGGAGGTTTATGCCGAGGCCAGGGATAAGGATATCAGAGTCAATGTTTCTGAAAAGGCCAAGGAATTTATTCTTGAAAAGGGCTATGATGTGAAATTTGGAGCAAGACCTTTAAGGAGAGCAATTCAGAACTATATAGAAGACAGGTTGTCGGAGGAATTCCTGAAGGGAACCATCAAGGAAGGCTCCCTGGTGGGAGTGGATTTGAATGACCAGAAAGAAATAACACTGTCCATTATTTAATATAACCATAAAATAGCTGCCGGAAGCAAAGTATTCCAGCAGCTATTTATTTGCACCGGTTTCCAATTCATACTATATCCATATTTTACAATTTCCAGTTATTTTAATATTTTTTATTGCAAATTGTACTGATTAATAATTATAATAACAGTATACGAAATTTCTTTATTGTCTTTTCCAAAAATAGAACTGTATTCAAACAGTGCAGAGTGGGGTGAAATTAATGAAATACTCAAAACGGTTTTTGAGTATTGCAATTCTATCCGTATTGTGTTTTTCCGTGGTCGCGTGTGCAGGGAACAGGCCAAAGGACCCCGAGGGTCCTGACAGTGCCGCCTTGCCCGAGCAGAGAACCACAATTGAATTAATGACGACCTGGGGTGGGGTTGACAGTATGGCCGGAACCTTGAAGGAAATCATTGCCAGATTTGAAAATGAAAACAGCACAATAAAGGTATCAAACCAATCAATTTTTGGAGACGAATATTTACCTACACTGAAAACCAGGTTTGCATCGGGAACCGAGCCTGATGTCTTCGGGCTTTGGCCGGGTTCGGACATTACCTATCTGGTCAAGGCGAATAAGGTTGCAGACCTTACAGACATACTGAAGCAGGACCGGGCCTGGATGGACAGCTTCAACCTTTCCAGTTTTACGTATACCACTTACGGCAACAAAATTTATGGTATACCCTTTGAAATGGTTTTTGAGGGTCTCTTTATAAACAAGGACCTCTTTGAAAAATATAAGGTCGAAAAGCCACAAAATTATGAAGAGCTGAAAACCGCCATTACTGCCTTCCGGTCATACGGAATTATTCCCATAGCCTATAACTCCTCGGCAGAGGGCTCATACATTTATCAGAATATGGTTGCCAGCCTTGGCGGCAAAAAGGGTGTTGAACAAAGCATAAGTGACGGCAAGATAAACCAGATTTATATAGATGCAATGAAATATATGAAAGAGCTGTATGACATGCATGCGTTCCCAAAGGACGCTCTTGCACTCAACAGCAATGAGAGGAACCAGCTTTTCTTTACAAAGCAGGCGGCCATGATTGTTCAGGGCTCATGGTTCATACCCTATTTTGACAAGTACGATCAAAGTGTTGAAATGATACCTTTTCCTTCTATGAACAACAGCAGTCCCAAAGTGCCCACCGGACTGGGCGGAGGGACCTTTTACATCAGCAGGAGCGCCTGGGATGAATCTCCTGGAGAAGATGCCACAATACTTTTCCTGAAATATCTGACCTCAAAAGAGACAGCCACCTTTTTTTACGAGAAGACTGCTCTGATGAGTAATCTTAAAATTCAACAGGAAAGACCGTATAGCTCACTGGCTCAGAAGAGCATAGACTTGTATGAGAAAACCCGTGAAGAGAATAAAACTTCCATTCCCGACCACATTATTGACAGAAGTGCCTGGAATGACGTAGTGATTCAGCAGTTCCCGTATTTCCTGGAAGGCAAGAAGTCGGCCGAGGAAATATGGAGCGAGGTGGTTATAAGAATACAACAAAACTAATTGCGTGTTAGAACACCATAGAGGTTAAAATGTGGAATAAAATTACTTCAGGTATGTTTTCCAAGTTAATGAGTGCCCTGCAGTTCTACCGGAATATTTCCATAAAGAAAAAGCTGCTGCTGGTATTATATATACAAATATTATTGCCACTTATTTTTATTGGCTTTTTCAGCTTTAAGAGTTCTGAGGAGATCATAACAAATAAGTCCATCTCCTATTCAAAGGATATATTGAGCTTGATTGAACTGAGGCTTCAGGATACTGTAAGAAACCTGAATATTATTTCACAGGATTTAAGGAGCAATGAAAATATATACCAGGCACTTATAAATGATTATAACAACAATATCAACAAACTGAACAACTATGAGGTGGCAAGCCAGCTTAACAATGTATTTCTCAAGGCGGCCATAACCAGAAACGAGATAGAGTCCATATGTATTGTTTCAAACAGTAAAAGGTTTTTTACCTTTGATAACAACAACGATACAGACGGATCAAATATTAAATCGGTAGTTAAACAGAACTATACCCAAATCAGGGAATCAGTGGCAGCTTCCAACGGAAAAGCGGTCTGGTTTTTCAATTCCAGGAATGGCATGGTTCAGAACGCATATTTGATAAGAATGATATATCACAAGGATACATATAAGGAAATAGGGCTGCTGGTGGTTCAGATAAACATGGAGTTTCTGGATTCGGTGCTGCAGGGGCTTGAATCCGAGGTTATGCAGAATACCACGATTCTTTCCTCGGATAATGAAGTCATACTCTATAAAAACAAAGCTGCCATGGATAAATATGAGCAGGTTATAAAGAAAATCCCTTATGACAAGGATTCCTTCGTAGACAAGAAAAATAATATTTTTGTGGCCTATACCACACTCTCTGAGCCAAACTGGAGGATTGTGACGTATATTCCCTTGAATCAGTTGTATTATGATGTGGGAGAACTTAGAAACAGAATAATCATGTTGTGTGTGGTGTCCATACTGATATTGTCCATAGTGAGCATATTCATGTCCTTTGATATGATAAAGCCTATAAATCAATTGGTTAAAGCCATGAAGGGCATGAATATCGACAATATATCCGACAGCTATATAGAGATTGAAAGACGTGATGAGCTGGGCTTCCTGCACAAGACCTTCAACAATATGACCAAAGAAATCGATCATCTGGTCACCTGGATATACAGGGAGCAGATAACCCGGAAGGAGGCCGAAATCAAGGCCCTGCAGTCACAGATAAATCCGCATTTTCTCTTTAATACCCTGGAATCAATAAACTGGATGGCCCAGTTGAACAATGTCCCAGAAATCAGCGAGACGGTTTCAGACCTGTCAACCTTGATGGAGGCCAGTATCGGCCGGGATGACAGGCTGATAACCATAGAAGAGGAATTTATTTATATAGACAAGTATATTGCTCTTTTAAAGAGAAGATTTGAAGACCGTCTGACCCTTATAAAGGAAGTCGACCCAAAGGTGCTTTACCTGAAAATTCCCAGGCTTCTTATACAGCCTTTGATTGAAAATGCAGTATACCATGGGGTGGAAAGCAGCAGGGGAAAAGGCATCATTTCACTCACCGCAAGAATAAAAGGCGAGCTGATGGTGATAGAAGTCATAGACAACGGAAACGGCATTTCTGCCGACGATCTGATAAAGCTCAACAAGGGACTTGATATGGACAATGACACCTATTTCAAATCCTTGAGCAGCAAAAAGAACAAAAGCATAGGCATAGACAATGTTAACAGAAGAATCAAGCTCTTTTACGGAGAAAAATACGGAATCAAGATTGAAAGCAAATTGAATATATACACAAAGGTATCTGTAACTTTACCGGCACAAATTTATAACAAGGAGGGCTTTTATGTACAAAGTACTAATAATTGATGATGAGTCCATTATACGTAAAGGAATTAAAAACATCGTTAATTGGAAACAACTGGATTGTGAAGTATGTGCGGACGCTTGTGACGGTATTGAAGGAATAGAGCTGATAAAAAAGTTCCTGCCTGAAATAATTATTACAGATATCCGTATGCCCGGTCTGGATGGTCTGAGTATGATAAAACAGGTAAAGGCCATAGTTCCCTATACTAAAATTATAATTCTCACAGGCTACAGGGATTTTGACTATGTACAGGAGGCCATCAAATTCGGCGCCTTTGATTTCCTGCTGAAACCGTCCAAGATTGAGGAGCTGACCGCGGTGCTCACAAGAGCGGTAAACGAACTTAACGATCAGCAAATCAGGCACATGGAAAAAGACAGGTTCAAGCTGCTGTTTGAGCAGAGCATACCAATACTCAGGGAAAAACTTTTATATGATATCATATACGGCCTTAATACCAATGAATATGAAATAACCGAAAAAATGAAGCTGTTCAACATAGACATTCAAAATTTTGTGCTGGTTCTGATGGAAAATGATTACGATGAAAAATCCAACAGCTCTCAATACGACAAGCACCTGTACCAGTTTGGCATAGTCAATTCCTTTGAAGAGATATTTGCCGAAAAGTATGAGGTTCTGAGCATCATGCTAAACAGCAGCAGGGTGGGCTTTATCATTCAAAAGCCGGACAAGATCCCTCTGGATATCGAAGAGGTAAGTGAAAAATGCGGTTATTTGCAGGAGGTAATAAATAACGGCTTTGGCTTTACGGTTACAATAGCTGTGAGCTCCAGCGGGATTTCAGCCCTGGAGCTTCCGGATAAACTTAAGGAGTGCCTGGGTTCTCTGGAATATAAAAGCTACATGGGTGCAAATTCGATTATTCAGTACAGCGACTTAAATTCATTTTTCAGATATGAGGACTATTCAACTCTGGACAAGTATCAGAAGCAGCTTCTGGAAAGTATAAAGTCAGGGAATGAAGACCTGGTGAGGGTCACTACTCAAAACATAGCCAGATATGTTACTGCCAATAACATAAATATAAATTACATGAAGAATTTTTACTACACCACCCTGTCCTCCATAAACAACATCAGGATTTCCGTTTCTGCCATTGAGGTGGATAAAAAGCATGAAGAAGGGAAGGATATCGCCAGTCTGCTGAAGCTCATAGAAAAAAGTGAAAGTGCCGAGGAGCTCAATTCCCTGCTGGAGGATGTGGCAGTCAGAATAGCAGGAAAGGTAAACTGCTTTAACAACAAGAGCATAAAGCTTATTTTAAGAAAGGCCATAGATTATATACAGGAACACTATAATGAACAGGTTACCCTCAATGAGGTGGCCGATAATATTTATGTCAGTACCTTTTATATAAGCAGGATGTTTAAGAGGGAGCTGGGCAAAAGCTTTGTGGACTATCTTAACGACGTAAGAATCGAAAAGTCCAAGGAACTGTTGAAGGATGTCAAGTATAAAACCTACGAGGTGGCGGAAATAGTCGGAATCCCCGATCCCCACTATTTTTCCAAGCTTTTTAAAAAGCATTCAGGCATGACGCCCTCGGAGTATCGGGAGACCCTGGCACTAAGTTAGAAAAAGGTTAAATATGCTGTTGTTTAATTTTGATATTTAATTAGATATTATTGCATAATAATTGGTAAATAATTGCTAATTCAAGGCTAAAAAAATGAAAGCGGATTTATTTTGAAAAAGACACATTTTCCCAGAAAATGTGTCTTTTTTGTGTTCAATTTTGTGGTAGGCACATTGTCAATATATTCAAAGATAAAGCAACATTATCTATTTAGAAACAAAGCACCATTTTATAGAATAAAATTGCAAAGGTGGCGGGCACTGTACTTGCAGGCATAATGGCATTAAGCATGGCAGCCTGCGGTGACAAGGACAGTGCAGCCACAGGAAGTCCAGCGACAGATTCAACGGCTGAAAGGACTGAAGCAGCAGGAAGGTCAACAGTACAGGCAACAACATCTGCTGAGCCTGTTAAACTGGAAGATGCAGAAGGAACGGTTGTAATGTGGAACTGGGGAAATCAGGATCAGCTCAAGGAAACACTGGCCAATTTCAACACCAGGTATCCAAAGGTAAAGGTTGAATCAGTGCCGGTAGCAAGTGCTGATTATGTTAAAAAAGATCAAGACTGCCGTAGCAGCAAAAACTGCTCTGCCCGACGTAATCAGGGGTGAACTTAATTTCAGGGGTACACTGTTTGATATGGGTATACTGGATGACCTTTCACAGGCCCCCTACAACTTTGATAAGGAAGAAGGTTCCTGAACAAGCCTGGCCGCTGGTTCTAAATGACAAACAGCAGGTATTGGGAGCTCTCACCCAGTTCAATCCTTCAGGCATAGCTTACAGAAGAAGCATGGTTAAACAACTGTTTGGAACTGATAATCCTGCTTCACTGGCAGATAAGTTTAAAACCCGGGACGATATAATCAATGCTTTCAAGGATGCCAGGATAGACGGTAAGAAAGTCTATGCCTCCAGATCCGTAAGAGATATATTCCATATAGTTGATGGATATAATCCCACAAATCCTATTCAGGATGGGGTTGTAAAATTCCAGGAGGTTTATCTCCCAACCTTCGAACTTATTGAAAAGATGTTTAAAGCCGGAGTAATAAATAAATATGACTTCTGGACTCCTGCATGGAATGCCTCCTTTGCAAAAAAGAGGATGTATTTACCGCAGCAGCACCTTGGTTTCTGAAATACGTTGTTGAACCAAATGATCCAAAAGGCTCCGGAGACTGGGGTATAACTACGAAGCTTTTCAAAAAGCATTCCGGCATGACACCTTCGGAGTATCGGGAGACCCTTGAGGTAAAATAAGGCAGGCAGCGGAAAGGTGCAGTATATGGAAAGCGTCAGAAGCCGGATTATAACAATCCGGCTTCTGACGCTTTTATAAAATATGCCGACAAATATTTACCCGTTATAAGTATTCTTAACCAATAATAATGTTGAGAGGCTTCCTTAAATGTAGGAACCGTAACAACGGCCTGTGCAGGTAGCCGAACAACTGCCTGTACAGCCTCTGCTGCAGCTTACGGAGCAAACTGCCGTACAATCTGAAGGACAGTGTGCTATTACATCCTTCTGGGGGTTAGTAATTTTTTTAGCTGAAAACAAGTATTTCATGGTATCACCTCCTGTTAAAAAATTATTTAAATCTCAAGTTATAGGTATATACGGCTGAAAAAGGGTGCTATATGCCGGCATATAGCTGGTGAAGTGATTGGCGGCTACGGAGTGTTTTTATCCAGAAAAATTTCATTTGTCTGGAAATCAATGTGCCAGTTGCAGCCTTCCAGGCTCTTCCAGTGGTATTTGCAGTACATGTCATCCCACCAGTTTTGCAGCTTCAATTTTGTGGCACCTATATCCGTTACAAGCCTTTCATAGAGTTCATCCTTTTCTTCCTGGATATTTGCCTGCCTGCCGTAAGAAACCAGAAGCTCTTCCAGTCCTAATATCCTTTCGTGGAGGCTCATAACCCTGTTTTTTTCCTCCTGGGTAACCATGCCTACTTTCTCACTATGCATTTGCCGCACTTCCTTTCCTTAATATCTTATCCAGAGGGTCGATATAATCTATTGCCTTAAGCAGGTTATCAAATTTCGCCTGTGAATTTTCCATCAAGAGTTTTTGAAGCTCCATGGACTTATTTCTTTCAATGTGGCTTACCAGGCACTGAATTCTTGAAGGAGTGTTTATTTCACCGGTCAGTTTAATATTGAGCTGCTTGCACCTTCTGCAACTGTATACGTCACAGGCGGAGCATATGGGGGCGTTGCAAAGCTCCATAAGCTGGGGGTTTTTCATGTGGATACCCTGCTCGGGTGTACCTGCATAATTGTCTTCATCCTCAAAATAAAATGCAGGGCACAGGTATATCCTGCCGTTAGGAGCCAGTGCAAAGGAGCTTTGCCCGGCCTCACAGTTTCTCATTGTATTGAGCTCCCATATATCTGATAAAACGCTTAATTCAAATGGATCACCCTTTTTATAAGTGCCTGCAATGAAAGGAAGGAGCTTATCCAACTGGCGGCTGTAGCTTTCCGTCTCCTTATCACTCCAATGCTCAATATCCTCAAGAACAAGATTTACTCTTCTGTATTGAAAATAAAGGCTTGCTGCAAAATCATAGAGGCGTTCAAGATTCTCCCTGTTAACTATAAGTATGGATATGGCTGATGTCCCGGAGGAGGCTGCAGCGGTATTGTCATGAACGGCTATGGAAGTGTTTGCTCCGGATTGGGCATCCTCTATGCTCAGGCAGTTATCCGGCAGCTCATCCTTCATAAATGGGGGTCTTCCCAGCAATACCGGTATAAAGCCGTTCTTGAGGCAGAACTCCATGCCTTTTTCATAGGTGGCTTGTGACATGAGGTTGCCTGTGCCTTTTGTGTTTCTATATGAGCAATGGGGAGTTATATTATCTGAGGTGATAAACTGCATATATTTTGCCGGGATTTCAGAATTTCGGTTTTCCCGTGTCCGGCCTATTATCGTTCTCTCGGAAATTAAGCCGGTTGCCCGCTCAAAGCTGTTCCAAAAATATTCACAGCTCCTTACAGTGGCTTTATGTATTTTGCAGAGATAGGTGGCTCTCTGATAGATAGTTGCCGTTTCAGCCAGGTCATAATTGCAGCCCTGGCACCAGCCGCATCCGCTGGCAACTTCGCAGTCCACGCATTCAGCCCTGCTTTGAGCTTTTAGAGTCAGGCCGAGAAAGGGTCTTATCCTGTCGGAATCAATGCCTTTGTGTATGTCTCCGATAACGGGTCCCTTACGGTTGTTCAGGCTGAAATCGTAAAAGCGTATACACGGGAAAAAATTTCCCTTGCAGTCGATAGCCAGCATCCTTCCGGCTCCGCAATAATTCCTTTGCTTGTCTTCCTCTGTCAGGGGATGGCCGATATTGGGGTCAAAGAAGCGTACGGAGTAGTCCTTCCATAGCTTGTTTTCAATAATGTAGTCCGCCAGCCCTTTTAGCTGCTCTTCAAAAACAGAGTCGTCGCCTTCTTCCCAGACATCCTCAAAAACCACATTTGCAGCAACTATTTTTATACCCAGCTCCCAGAGGCTTATAATACTATCCTTTAAATACGGAAGGTCGTCATGGGAAAAGGTAGCCTTTGTGCTGCTGCCCGGGAACTGCTCAAGCCAGAGCGGCACATTTTTTACCACGTCGTCATAGGAACCGCCGCCGTTTGGACGTATCCTTTGAAGATCGTGCTTCATTTTATTTCCGTCAACACTCATGCCGATTGACAGATGGTTTTTATTTTTGAGAATATATTCCTGGACTTTGTCCGTATGATATAGGAGTCCATTGGTGGAGAAGCTGAATCTATAGCTGTTGAACCATGGATGCTCCAGCAGGTACATTTGCCTCTTGATATAATCGCATATCCTGTCAATGAGCTCAATTTCCATAAAGGGCTCTCCGCCGATAAAGTCGAATACCACCGAGGGCTCGGGAAATTCCGCTGGATTTGTCAATATGTAGTCCACGGCTTTTCTGGCTGTTTCAAAGGACATTTTTATCTTATCGTTTTTGCCCGTCATGTAGCAGTATTTACAGGCAAGGTTGCAGTCTTCCGTGACGCAGAAGGTAATTGATTTTGCAGTACCGTCGTTCCAGGCGGGAGAAAGCTTGCCCATCAATATTGTGGGATCATTATTCAAGTTTACCACTCCTCATTATGATTGATTTTCCAAAAGTATTTTTTTTAAATTCCTGTTGTTTATAGGACCTGTATTCAGCCTGATATTTGCCAGATGTCCCGTAATGAATGCCGCGGAAATGCTTGTTCCGCTTGCCCTGCTCAAATCCTCTCCGCCATAGCCGGGAACACCTGCCGCATTGAGCGGAGCGTAAAAGAAGCCTGATTTATAACTATAATGCAGATTTTCACTGAAGTTTCCGCCCTTGACTCCGAATACTCCTTTGACACAAGCGGGATAGGATTCAGGCCCCTGATTGCTGGCTGCGGCCACTAAAGCTATATTCCTCCTGTCTGCTTCCCGGGCGATTCTTCTTATATACCTTTTATACTTCCATCTGGCAGTTCCGAGACTCATGTGTACAATGTCCGGTTGATAGTCCAAAGCCCTGCTCATGGCATAGAGCAATATCCGCCCGTCTGTTGCAGCATTCTCATTGAGGATGTTCAGGCTGATCAGCTCTATACTGCTGCATATATGACGGATAATAAGTGATATTATTGTTCCGTGCTGATATCTGACTTCCATTTGAGGATATTCGGTAATATAGCCCTCCTCATTCAGCCTGAAACCGGTGGATACTGCCACATATTTGCCCAAATCAGAGATTTCAGTGTCTATACCGCTGTCTATTACCACAATTCTTACCGTATTTTTAAATTTTATATAACCACCTCCTATAGCTTTTCTTTTAAAGAGCTGATGTTTATTTTTAGCTGCCTTTTTGATACACTATATAATGGAATAAAAGTATTATTAAGTAAGAAGCTGCAAATTTTTCTACAGGAACAAATCTATCATAGACGGTGCTTTCAGTGAAGCTTTGAGGAGTGACTGCATGTTGACCTGTAATTGCTTATTGATAGACTAAAGAAAATGAAGGGTGTGTATATAATGGAAGAGGCCAGGCTGTTGTATGGGGATTTGGTAAGGTTTATAGTGGAGTTTCAAAATCTCAGCGGAAGGAATATACAGTATAATAATTTCCTGCTGGAAATGGGCAACTGGAGTTCAAAGCCCGGGTTTAACCCTGAATCAAACGATCAGTTCAGCAAGATTGTGAATAATTGCAAGAAACCCGTAAATGCATATTACAAGTATAATAACCAGATTATCCATCATCTGTGCGGCATTCTGGACAGTGATATATCAATATTCCCCACAGAAATAAATATGCGCAGTCAACTGATGAAGGAAATACTTGAAAAGCTTTGTAAAAATGAAAACAAGCAGAGTGTACAATATAAGAATATTGAAGGTTGTTACATAAAACAGGATTTTGTAAATTTTATGACGGCAGTTTTTGAACTGGCTCATTATAACAGCGTAATATACTTCAACAACAAACTCAAAGAGGAAAAGATGGCCCGGGACGGCTGCCCGTCTCCCGGCTCAGAGAACATTACGCCTGTGGGTACTCCTGTCATTGTATCTGCTGATATACTTCCCGGCAATATACCCGACAATTCATATGAAAATCAGCTTATGACAAACCATGATTTGCTTTTAGCTTCCTTTGTGCATAAAAAGAGGACCGCTCTCAGGTTAGCCTGTCTGGTTTTGCTTGTCATGGCAGGTACTTTTCTGTTTTCCTTAATGAACTCCTACAAGTCGTATATACTGCCTGCAAACAGTCAGGTACAGGCAGGAAACGCGGTGGATAGGCCCGGGGTGGATTCACCGGACAGCGGATATGAAAAAAAGGCTGAGATCACTCCAGGTGCTCCAGCTCCGGACAAGCCTGCAAAAAATGGACAACAGGAGACCCAGAAAGAGAATGGTGCCGGAAGTGCAAAGAGCGTAAACGGCGGGCCGGCACAGGCGACTTCTTCCGGAAGCGGGGAGGCAGCGCCGAAAAACAATGGTCCGGAGGCTCAGAAGAGATCCTCAGAACAGAAGTCCGGCCAAGATAAAAAAGATAACGGAGAAAAGGATAATAAAGCAAGTATAACAATAAACGGAAACGGAATTTTCACCATAGGTGACAATAACGTCATAAATGTACGCTAGTGGTCTGTGGCATCTGAAGCTTATATTGCCCGGCAATGCAAGGATTCAGATGTTACAGACCGCCAGTCGGTCAGTTACGGAGAGCAAACCATGTGGTACAAGAAAAAAAGTCTGTCTGGCATCTCTTTTATTTTGACATGTTTTCTGCTAATGAGCACAGGTGCCGTGCAAGGACAGAATAATAAAATTGAAGCGGAAAAAATCTTAAAAGAAAAGATAACCCCAAAAGTCGTCAACGGCATTGCCTATATTCCTGTAAGGAAGTTTTATGAGTCACTTGGCTGGCAGGTTCTGTGGGATCAGCAGAAAAGTGCCGTTACTGTAAAAAATGACAACAGGCAGGTTGAATTCCTGAAGGGCAGCAGTACCGCCATAATTGACAAAGACTATGAAGTCAGGCTGGAATCGCCCTTAGCCATCCTGGAAGACAGGGCATATATCTGCAGTACATTTATCATACAGGAATTCGGCCTTAAAATAAAATGGGACAAGGAAAAAAATATACTGCTTGTGCCGGAGAAGGAAAGCCGCAGGGTTGAAATAAACGGAAGCGGAAATGTGATAATACTCTCAGACAGTCTTATCTTAAATATTTATGAGGCATATGGTATGGATACGGTCAGGGACATGCTGCGGCATGCCGACAGCCTGCTCAGCGGCGGAAATCCCGGGGAGGCGCTTCAAAAGTACAGGGAAGTGCTTGATAATATATCCCGGGAGCAATGCCCGGATACATATGCCTATGTTCTGTGCGGCATGGGGAATGCTTTAAGTGCGCTTGCCGGATTTAGCGAGTCCGGAGCCGGCATAGATGATGCTATTGATTTATATTTCAGAGCGGCCGGCATATTTAATGAGAATGGGAACTACGAATACCGGCGCATATACAACAATATCGGCCTTTGCTACAGCCGTTTGTACGAACTCACAGACCAAAAGGAGTATCTGGAGCTTGCCAAAGACATGTTCTGTGCGGCAATGGAGGGCATGGGTGCGGTGAAGGATGAATTTGCCGCAGCCACTGTAGAAGAGAACCTGGGGAAAACCTGCAACGCCCTGGGAGATAAGGAAGCAGCAGAAGAGCATCTATCAGTAGCCTTGAATGCATATAAAAGCCGGCTTGAGGCATACAGCGCCGTTGAAAACCCGGAATCCTGGTCCGATTTAATGCTGAGGCTGGGAGAGGTGTATATCGAGCTCTCTTTTTTATATGACGGAGAAAATAATCTGCTGTTATCAAAAGAATACTTTGAAAAGGCTCTGAAGGTCAGAGATATCGAAAGCTGCCCCCTGGATTATGCAAAGATTCAGCAAACTCTCGGGGATATATATTCATATCTTTTTGAAATTCACCAGGTATCTGATTACCTCCATAGCGCCATTGAAGCTTATAAGGAAAGTCTTAGGATATATTCCGCTGAAAAATATACCGCAAGGGCTGCTGCGGTGAATAATAAGCTGGGCAGGTTATATCTGAGGCTGGGGGCCATTGAAGGAGACCGCTAAAAGCAGGCATAAAAGGCAAAACATAAAAGGAAAAATCGGACAAGGCAGGTCACAGGCGAGGTGGGGGAAAGGACAGGCCAAGCCGGCAGGAATACTTTAAATAAATAACTACGGAAAACAGGAGGAACCCCATATGTATATTTACAGATTGAGAGTAACCATAGTTTTAATACTTGTCTTTATATTGATGTCAGGCATTTGTATTGCAGCCTCAGGGGAGGCGCGGGTGGAGCTGAACGGCAGGGCCGTAGCTATGGAGACAGTTCCTATTATTGTGGAGGACAGGGTATTTATTCCTGTAAAGGAGACCTTAAAGCTTTTGGGCTTTGAGGTGACTTGGGATTCCAAAGCCGGGTGGGCCGCCTGTGTAAAAGATAGGAAACAAATAGCTGTCAGGCCCAACAGTAAAACCGTACAGCTTGACGGAGGGAACTTGCCGCTTACCGGTGAGACCTTTATCCTCCAGGGCAAAATGTATGCTCCGCTGGATTTGATAGATAACTGCATGGAAATGCAGACATATTGGAATGCCGGAGATAAAAAAATTGAAATCTGGGCCAAAAACGAAGTGGGTATCCGGCTTCTCACCGATGACAGCATTGTTTTAATCGGAAGTGACAATATAGTGGGAGTCAGTAAAATATTAAGCCCCGGCAAGGTCAGGGACAGGATAGATAAGGCCCAGAAGCTACTGCAGGGAAATAACATTACCGGGTCACTTTATGAGTATGAAGAACTGCTGAAAAGCGTTTCCAGTACAAAGAACCCTGTGGAATACGGTGAGATAAAAATCGGGCTGTGCAGAGCATATATGGCTTTGTCCATGCTAGTAAACAAGGAGGAAAATCTGCTGAAAGCTGTCGGGTGTGCGGATGAAGCCTTAAAGGTATGTTCCGGGGAAAAATACGCTGAAATCTACGGAAACGCACAATTATGCCTGTCAAAGGCTTACTGCGAATTGTCAATGGTAAGAAACGCTGAAAAAAATATTGCCAAGTCACTGGAAGCCTCCAACAATGCATTAAAGGTATGCTCACCCAAGAAAAATACCGGCTTGTACTCAAATGTCCAGTACACTATGGGAAATGCGTATGTCAGAATGAATGGCATAAGGTACAGCGATGAGCAGCTTATAGCAGCAGACAAGGCATATGTACAGGCATTGGAGTACGTGGATAAAAAGCGGAATCCCCTGGATTACGCAAAAATAAAAACCGGCAGGGCCGATGTTTTTTACAGCCTTTCCCGCAAGCAGGATTCGGATAATTTACATAGAGCGATAGAAGAGCTTAACCAGGCGTTGGAGGCGCTGGAATACGATAAAGATTCATATTCCTACATCAGGGCATTAAATAATCTGGGTCTGTGCCATACCCGGCTGGCTGAGATGGAGGAACCTGAAAAAAATCTTCTTAAGGCAATCGGCATATATAACGACATGGTTGGAAAAAGCAAGGGGTATGTATTTGATCTGGCTCTTGCCAATGCTGAGATGGGGAAAGCCTATGGTGATTTGAGCGATATTTCAGATACCCGGGATAATCTGTACAAATCCTTAAGCGCCTTCAACAAGTCGTTGGAAGTAATAACCATCACGCGTTTTCCATTATTTTATGCCGACATACAGCGCTGTCTGGCAAATTCCTACAATGGACTGGCCAACTTAACAGACAAGGAGAAGAACCTGAACCTGTCCATTGCGGCACTGGGAGAGGCACTGAAGATATCCACCCTTGATAAATATCCCACTGACTATGCTTTCGTCAAGCTGGCATTGGGAACGGCATATATGAATTTATGGGAGATAAGGGAGCCGGAAAAAAATCTTCTTAAGGCAATAGAAAATTTTAAGGCTGCACTTTCGGTAATTACACCGGAAAACTATCCGCATCAGTATGCAGGTACTTATAATAATATCGGGAATGCGTGCTATTATTTATGCATCGTAAAGAATGACGGCCAGAACGCGCCGGAAGGTATAGCGGCTTTTGAAAAGGCCCTTGCCATATTCACCTATGATTCGTATCCCGTCAGGTTCGGACTTGCACACAACAATCTTGGAAACATTTATCTGTTTTTGGCCGACCTGAAGAACCAGGAGGAAAATTTACAAAAGGCTGCAAAGGAATATGAGCTGGCTTTGAATATCTTTACTCCGGAAGCGTATCCCCTGGATTTTGCCATGGCAAAATTCAATCTGGGAACGGTTTATTACAAGTATTCAGAAAAAAATAACGATGAGGAATACCTGTCAAAAACTATGGATGCCTTTAATGAAGTGCTCCGAGTATGTACCCTTGAGGGCTACCCCTTGTACCATGCCAAGGCTCAGATAGCCCAGGCCGGGGCATATTCAGATTTTGCAAGGGCGGGTCATGAAGAATATTATACCAGGGCTTTTGAAGCATATACTCAGGCCTTGAAGGTCATTACTCCAGAAAATGATCCTCTGGATTATGCCCTGATATTAAAGGGACAGGCGACAAACTACAGGAATATTGGAGTGGGCAGGGGGAAGGAAGCAGATTTAAGCAAGGCAATAGAATATTATTCAAAAGCACTTGAAATATGTACCAGCCGGGATTATCCCCTTTATCATGGTGAAGTGAAGAGCGATATGGGTCTTGCATACCTGGAGCTTGCAAAGATAAATAATTCACGGGCAGATGCTTCCCAGGCAATAAAGTGTTTTGACGAGGCCTTAAAGGTTCTTCAGCAGAACCTTGATTCCATGGCATACAATAATGCATTGAAATACAGAGACGCAGCACTGAAAATCCTGCAAGGCTGAAAGCCTCACATATATCCGTAAAATCATACAGGTCAATTCCCGGTCAACAATAAGACAGCCTGTTTATATTAAGCTGTTAAGTCAAATGTGATAGTCTATGACTGAGTTATGACTGAATCATGTAAAAATATTCATATTGATTATCAAGGTGTCCGCTAAAGACAGGGTGTGAGGTTAAAATGCTGAAGCTGAAGGATTTAAAACAAAAAAAAGATTTTCTGCTGCTAAGGAGAGCCTTTAAATATTTACGACCGCATAAAAAAAGCTTCATCCTCGCATTTATAATGATTCTGGGCGGTATAGGTACGGGCCTTGCAGGACCGGTGCTCTGGGGCAGGATACTTGACAGTCTTTTTGAGAAGAACCTGGAAGGGGCACTGTACAATATCTTTTACAGTCTCATAGCAGGAATGCTTACCTGTATACTGGCATATTTCCAGTCACATATGTTTGCCTCTCTTAACCAGAATATAATATTTGACCTGAAGAAAGACATGTATAAGGCGCTGCTGGACCTCCCTGTGAATGCCTATGACAATACCGACAGCGGGGAACTGATGTCCAGGCTCCACGGAGATGCGGCAGAGGTTGCAAATACCCTTACCGGTACTCTGCTGAATGCCGCTGTGGATGTGTTGCGCCTTATGGCCATTGGCTTTGCTGTTCTTGTCATAAGCGGCAGATTGGCATTAATAGTAGCTGTTTCATTTCCGGTCTCTTATCTTATAGCCCAAAAAACAGGTAAAAAAATCAGAGCCTGCAACAAACAGTTGTCGGAGTTGAATGATAAATACTACAGTAATACCGGAGGAGCTATCTGGGGTATCAGGGAGGTAAAAAGCCTTGGTATAAAAGGAGAAAGGCTGGCTTCCTTTACAAGGCTTGCTGTCAGTCTTAAGGAAAAGCTGATTTCAATACAGCTACTAGGTGCCATGGCTCAACTTATGCTGAATTCTGTAAATACCCTTGCCCAGGCGGCAATAACAATAGCTGGAGGAGTATTCGTCATAACCGGCGCATTGCATATCCGGCTCTTCATAGCTTTTTACGCATATTCCGGCCAGCTCACCGGGGCTCTGTCCAATATAAGCAGGGTGGGGCTCAGCCTGCAGCAGGTCATGAATTCCCTTGAAAGAATTTTTCTGTTGCAGGACGGACTGGAATATCCGCCAGACAGCTTTGGAAATAAAAGTCTGAAAGATATAAAAGGAAATATAAGATTTGAAAATGTCTCATTTGGATATACCCAGGGGCAAAAGGTTCTGGACAAGGTAACGATGGATATTCCCGCAAGGGGGAGAACTGCTGTCGTGGGCAGCAGCGGAAGCGGGAAAACCACCCTGTTCAATCTGATGCTCAGGTTCTACCAGCCCTGCGCGGGCAGGATACTTGTGGACGGCATTGATATAAAGGAAATCAAGGAGGAGGATTTGCGCAAAAATATTTCAGTTGTACGTCAGGAGCCATATCTTTTCACAATGTCCATCCGGGACAACCTGCTGCTGGCAAACCCCCATGCAACGCAGCAGCAGATGGAAACCGCATGCAAAAGAGCCTATATACATGAATTTATTGAAAGCCTGCCCCACAAATATGATTCCCTGTTGGGGGAAAACGGTATAAACCTGTCAGGGGGACAGAGGCAGAGAATTGCCATAGCCAGGGCTCTTATGAAAGAATCAAAAATAATACTCTTTGATGAGGCGACTTCGTCTCTCGACAACGAATCACAATTTTTTATCAGCAGGGCAATAAATGAAATATCGGGGGAATGTACGGTAGTTGTCATAGCACACAGGCTTTCTACAATAATTGAAGCCGATGTCATATATGTCATGGACAAGGGCGGCATAGCCGGACAGGGCAGCCATAAATCCCTTATAAACGTAAACAGCGTATACAGAGATTTATACAGGGCCGAGGTTGAACTTATCAGTGATAACTGTGCAGAAGTGGTCTGATGCAAGGGTAGCAGACGGGAAACCCATTATATATGGAAGCATTTTCAAATATGTGTAAATATTTTGTTGTATAATTTTGCACTAAGTTGTAGACAAGAATTTGCACATTTAAACAAGTTGTTCTATTTTGTATAGCTGTCCAATTAATTAAAATGTAAATATACAAAACAGGTTAAAAGGTGATTTTTGGACTATGAATGCCTGTTGGTGACATTTATATATATAATACATTATGAAGGGTGGCATTTACTCATGGAATCGAGTTTGACTACTAAAAGGGGCAAAGCCTTAAAGTCAGTGCATAAACACGGGTTTTTGTACGAACTGAAAAAGAATAAAGTACTGTTTTTGATGATGCTCCCTGCATTGGCTGTAATATTAGTGAACAACTATTTACCGATGGCAGGAGTGTTAATCGCTTTTAAGAATTTCAAGTATTTCGGAAGGAACTTTTTTGAGAACTTCTTTAAAAGTAAATGGGTGGGTCTTGAAAATTTTGAATTCTTCACAGCTACGCCGGACGCCTTCACAATAACAAGAAATACACTTTTGTACAATCTTGCATTTATTGTTATAGGCTTGGTAATTTCAGTTTTCTTTGCAATCATCCTCAATGAGATCAAAGGAAAATATACATCGAAATTTTATCAGGCAAGCATGTTTCTTCCGTATTTCATGTCATGGATAGTAGTCAGCTATCTTGTGTTTGCATTATTAAGTGAAGAACAGGGTTTTGTAAACAAGAGCCTGCTTCCGATGCTGGGTGTGAGTGCCGACGCACTGCCTACCTGGTACGGTGACCCGGGCAAATGGCCGATTATATTGACCCTTGTAAATACGTGGAAGTTTACAGGCTACAACTGTGTTGTTTATGTGGCCGCAATAGCAGGTATCGATCAGGAGTATTACGAAGCTGCAACTGTTGACGGAGCTTCAAGGTTCTATCAGATAAGAAAGATTACAATACCGTTGCTGACACCTTTGATGGTAATATTGACCCTGCTTGCAGTGGGACGTGTCTTCTATTCGGATTTCGGTCTGTTCTTCAGTGTTACCAGAAATGTTGGTACCTTGTTCGAGACAATTGGAGTTATAGACACTTATGTGTATAATGCCCTGCGTAACCTCAATGATGTGGGAATGGCATCGGCAGCCGGTTTATATCAATCACTGTGCGGATTTATCCTGGTTTTGTCCTCTAACCTGATTGTCAGGAAGATAGACCCGGATAAAGCACTCTTTTAGGAGGTAGGAAGAGATGAAACATAATGAGAACTCAAATACATTAAATACGGTTTCACCTTTTTGGAACGGACTATTTCATGTAATTTTTACATTGTATTCACTGGCCTGTATCATACCGCTGCTGCTGGTAATCGGGGTTTCCTTCACTGATGAAAAGACAGTAGTTACCTCAGGTTACAATTTTATACCCAAGGTGTTCAGTCTTGAGGCTTACAAGTGGGTTGTAAAAAGCGGAGATGCCATAGTAAGGGCTTACGGCTTATCCATAATGATTACCATAGTGGGTACTATCCTAAGTGTTTCAATAATAGCAATGTTTGCCTATGTAATATCAAGAAAGGACTTTAAGTACAGAAATACTTTTTCCTTTATAGTGTTTTTCACCATGATATTTAATGGCGGTCTGGTTCCCTGGTATATGGTATATACAAACTTCCTCCACATCAATGATACCCTGCTGGCATATATTATTCCTTCGCTGGTAAATGCATGGTATGTAATGATTATGAGGACCTTCTTCCAGACAAATGTACCTGATTCTATTATAGAATCGGCAAAGATTGACGGAGCCGGAGAATTCAGAACTTTCATTCAGATAGTAATACCACTGGCAAAACCCGGTTTGGCGACAATAGCACTATTTCAGACACTGGGCTTCTGGAATGACTGGTATCTGCCATTAATGCTTATTGAAAATGCCAAGCTTTATAATCTCCAATACATTTTGTACAAGACACTTACTGCCATACAGTATTTGGCAACAGCTTCAAACATGACTCAGGGTACAGCGGAAATATTGGCAAAGCTGCCTTCGGAAACAGCGCGTATGGCCATGTGCGTACTGGCAATCGGTCCTATAATACTGGCCTATCCGTTCTTCCAGAAATACTTTGTAAAAGGTCTTACAGTTGGTGCAGTAAAAGGCTAATACCATATTGGGCTTATTTTTATTAAGTTCCAAATATGGACAAAGCATAAATAATATTTATAATTTTAAGGAGGTTAACACATGCAAAAGGCAAAAAGACTTATTGGTTTGATTTTGGTTCTGTGTTTGGCAGTCACTTTTGTGGTTGGTTGCGGAAATGATGATGGTGCATCAAATTCAACATCACCTTCAACTTCCACTGCTTCAGGTTCATCAGTTGCTGCAGATTCATCAGTAGTACTTGATCCTGTTGAATTGAAGTGGTATGTTATCGGTAATGGTCAGCCTAAGGACATGGATGCAGTTTTAGCGAAGGTTAATGACTATTTGAAGCCTAAAATTAACGCTACATTAAAACTGAGCATATTTACCTGGGGAGATGACTTTGAGCAGAAGATGGGTGCAAAGGTTGCTTCTGGTGAAGAATTCGATATAACCTTTACTTCAAACTGGGCACTTAACTACCTGCAGAATGCTCCAAAGGGCGCATTTGTAGATCTCACTCCTATGTTGGATCAGTACGCTCCACAGACTAAGGCTCTGTTGGGTGACAAGGTTATCAAGGGTGCTTCTATCGATGGAAAGCTCTTTGCTATCCCAACTAACAAGGAAATGGCTCACAACTGGGGCTTCCTTATAAACAAGGACCTTGCAGACAAGAATGGTATCGATATTTCAACTATAAAGAAGTTTGAAGATATCGAACCTGCTCTTAAGATAATCAAAGAAAAAGAACCTGGCGTAGAACCTTTCCAGACTGTTGTTGGAGAATCTGCTTACAGAATTCTTGATTTTGAAAAGATGGTTGATGATAATGTTCCCGGAGCTATCTATGGCGACGGAAGAGATACCAAGGTTATAAATGACTTTGATTCTCCTGAAGCAAAGACATTGTTTACAACTTTACACAACTGGTTCAAAGCCGGCTATATCAGAAAAGATGCTGATACAATAACCGACTGGCAGGCAAACAGAAAAGCTGGTAAGGTATTCTCAGCAGTAGCTTCATTGAAGCCTGGTAAAGATGGTGAAGAAAGTGTATCATCAGGAATAAACTGGGTACAGGTTGACATTACTAAGCCAATGGCAACTACTCGTGAAATGACTGGTGCTATGCAGGCTATATCCAAGTCATCAAAGAATCCTGAAAGATCTTTGATGTTCCTTGAATTATTCAATACTGATCCAGAACTTTGTAACCTGATCAACTATGGTATAGAAGGAACTCACTATACTAAGGTTGCAGATACCAAGATTGAGGTGACTCAGGCAGGTAAAGACGGTTACAACCCAGGAACTCCTTGGATGTTTGGTAACCAGTTCAACACTTACATCTATGATTCAGAGAAATTTGATTCAGCAACTGCTAAGTGGGATCAGTTCAAAGCTTACAATGAATCAGCAACAGCTTCACCAATACTTGGTTTCACTTTCAACTCTGAGCCTGTAAAGACTAAGGTTGCAGCGTTGACCGGTATTAAGAAGCAGTTTATGCCAGGTCTTGAAACTGGTAAATCAGATCCTGCAACAGTACTTCCTAAGTTTATTGATAAGCTTAAGGCTGCCGGCTTGGACGATGTTCTTGCTGAAATGCAGAAGCAGGTTGATACTTTCTCAGCTAATAAATAATAGAGAAATTGGTTGTAGTTAATCCAACTTGACTTTAATTACCAATTAGATGTAAAATAGGGCTAGCGCTTTTAGTATAGCGCTGGCCCTGTTTTAGTTAAAATCTGTAAATAGTTTAAATAAGGTGAAGTGGATATGAAAAGTGAGGAAATAGCAAAAATTGCAGGAGTGTCCCGCAGTACGGTATCAAGGGTTATCAATAACTATTCCAATGTACCGGAGGATACGAAGAAAAAGGTTCTTGATGTTATAACAAAATACAACTATCAGCCAAATACCTCGGCACGAGTGCTTGCAGGAAAGAAAAATGATACTATAGGCTTGTTCATAGTCAGTATCGCCGATGCTTTTAATCCAAACAGATTATACAACAACAACTATTTCACACAATTTGTTGATGCGGTTGTTGAGTGCGCAAATGCAAGGGGATATTATGTACTTGTAAATATTGTCTATTGCGAGAATGACTACAATAAGGTTAGTGAGGTCTTTCTTCAAAAGCGTATAGACGGGGGAATTGTCATAGGAACCGAACGTGATGCGGAGGTTCTGATAAATGTATCTAAAAGAGGCTTCCCTGTGGCTTTGATTGATTATGACGCCGATGAAATCAAAAGGAACAAGTCCGACAATGACAATTTAATTGTAATAGGTTCAAATGACTATGACGGAGCGGTTTCAGCGGTTGAACACCTTATTGGCCTGGGACACAAGGATATAGGCCTTCTGGCGGGACGGCTTTCCACCTACTCGGGAAGGCAAAGGTACAATGCTTTTTTTGACACTATGAAAAAACACGGCTTGAACGTAAATGAAGAATTTGTTCTCCACGGAGACTTCATTAAGTCTAAAACTGCAGACGAAGTAAATAAGCTTATTCAGAGGAGAAAGCTGCCAAGTGCAATATTCTCATCCAACGATGATATGGCAATCACTGCCATGGATTTGTTCAGAGAAAGCAATATAAAAATTCCTGAGGATATTTCCATTATAGGTTTTGACAACATTCCACTGTCATCCTTGGTCAAGCCTGCACTTTCTACGGTATCCACACCTGTTTATGACATTGTTGACAGGGCGGTAACCGAGCTTATTTCATACATAAAAAGAAATAAAAAAGGTTTTACCAGCTTTAGCTATGACGCTAAAATGGTTATGCGTGACACTTGTTTGAGGAAATAAGAGTACTCGAAAGAGTACTGTTTTTATATCTTTATTTATTATTTGAGAGGAGCAAAAAAATATGAAGTACGGATTTTTTGACGATCAAAACCGGGAATACGTTATCACTACTCCCAAAACACCTTATCCATGGATTAATTACCTGGGAACTCAAGATTTTTTTTCTTTGATTTCAAACACTGCAGGTGGTTATTGTTTTTATAAGGACGCGCGTTTACGGAGAATCACCAGGTACAGGTATAATAATGTGCCTATCGACATGGGGGGAAGATATTTTTATATCAACGACAATGGCAGCTTATGGTCCCCAGGCTGGTCTCCGGTGAAAGCCGACCTGGACAGCTATGAATGCAGACATGGTTTGGGATATACAAAAATCACCGGAAGCAAGGATGGAATCAGCACTGAAGTTTTATTCTTCGTGCCGCTGAACTTTAATGGTGAAATACATAGAGTAAGAGTTAAAAATACAACCCAGGCGGATAAAGCCGTAAAGCTGTTTTCCTGTGTGGAATTCTGTTTGTGGAATGCATACGATGACATGACCAATTACCAGAGAAACTTTAGCACCGGGGAAGTTGAGATTGAAAAGTCTGTAATTTACCACAAGACTGAGTATAAGGAAAGAAGAAACCACTATTCCTTTTATTCAGTAAACGCGAGTTTAACCGGCTTTGACACTGACAGAGATTCCTTTGTAGGATTATATAACGGCTTTGAAGCACCTCAGGTGCCTGTAAGCGGTGAACCGCAGAATACGGTGGCCGACGGCTGGGGCCCCATGGCCTCACACTGTATTACCGTTGAACTAAAGCCTGGTGAGGAAAAAGAGTACGATTTCATACTGGGCTATGTGGAAAATGATGAGGACGACAAGTGGGAAAGCAAAGGTGTTATCAATAAGAAAAAGGCACATGCAATGATTGAGGAAAAGGGCAACCCTGCGGGAGTGCAGGCTGCGTTTCTTGAGATGCAGGATTACTGGAACCAGTTGTTTACACAGTACAGACTGGAGCACAAGGATGAGAAGCTGACCAGGATGGTAAATATCTGGAACCAGTATCAGTGTATGGTAACCTTTAATATGTCCAGAAGCGCTTCATATTTTGAAACCGGCATAGGCAGGGGAATGGGCTTTAGAGACTCAAACCAGGATATTCTCGGCTTTGTGCATCAGATACCTGACAGAGCAAGAGAGAGAATACTGGACATAGCTGCCACCCAGTTGGAAACAGGTGGTGCGTATCACCAGTACCAGCCTCTGACCAAGAAGGGGAATAATGAAATAGGCGGTAACTTTAACGATGATCCGTTGTGGCTTATAGCCTCAGTAGCGGCTTACATAAAGGAAACAGGAGATATGGACATCCTGAAGGAAATGGTGCCGTATGACAATGATGACTCAAAGGCTGCGTCGCTTTTTGATCACTTGAGACGCTCCTTCTATCATGTTGTCAATAACCTCGGTCCTCACGGGCTCCCTCTGATTGGAAGGGCTGACTGGAATGACTGTCTCAATCTGAACTGTTTCTCCAACGTACCCGGAGAATCCTTCCAGACAACCACAAGCAAGGACGGAAAGGTGGCAGAGTCTGTATTCATAGCAGGAATGTTTGTATTCTATGGCCCTGAATATGTCAAGCTGTGCATCTTAAACGGGTTGGAGGAGGAAGCTCAGAAGGCTCAGACACACATAGACAAAATGACAGAGACCGTGCTTGAGAATGGCTGGGATGGAGAATGGTTCATCCGTGCCTATGATGATTTTGGACAAAAAATAGGCAGCAAGGAAAATGAGGAAGGTAAGATATTCATAGAGTCACAGGGCTTCTGTACAATGGCAGGCATCGGTCTGGAGACCGGGCATGTGGAAAAGGCTCTGGACTCGGCTAAAAAATATCTGGACAGCGATCACGGCATGGTTCTCAACAATCCTGCCTTTACAAAATACTATATCAACATGGGTGAAATCTCAACATATCCTGCGGGCTATAAGGAAAACGCAGGCATATTCTGCCACAACAATCCATGGGTGGCAGCAGGAGAAACCGTTCTTGGAAGAGGAGACAGGGCCTTTGAGATATACTCCAAGATTGCTCCGGCCTACACTGAGGAAATAAGTGATATTCATAAGACAGAACCTTATGTATACTCCCAGATGATTGCCGGAAAGGATGCAAAAAGGCATGGAGAAGCCAAGAATTCCTGGCTGACAGGAACTGCTGCCTGGAATTTCGTTGTAATTTCGCAGAATATTCTGGGAATAAAGCCTGATTATAACGGACTTATGATTGACCCGTGCATTCCACAGGAATGGGAGGGCTACAAGGTGAGCAGGAAGTTCAGAAAGGCCACTTATGAAGTGACTGTCAGCAACCCGCGGCATGTATCAAAGGGTGTCAGTCAGCTTATAGTGGACGGAAAGGAAGTAGAAGGCAATATTGTTCCGGTGTTCGGCGACGGAAAGACTCATGAAGTCAAGGTTGTCCTGGTCTAAGGAGTCTGATTCCTGATAATATCAATAATACTAATAATACCAAACAAAATAAAAAATGGCTTCAGAATATGAAGTCATTTTTTTATTGTCCGGAAAAGTATAAATTTTTAAGGGCATTAAAATGTCTGAAACCAGGGCGGCTTACGTAAATAAAGTGGCTTTGCCACACTTGTTTTTGTACCAAAGGGCATTAAAGAGGAAGCTGTATTAAAAACTCAGTGCCCTGGCCCTGCTGGCTGACAACTCGTATATCACCGCTGTACAGGTTTACAATATGCTTGACGATTGATAAGCCCAGCCCTGTACCACCCATATTCCTTGAACGGCCCTTGTCGACCCGGTAAAACCTTTCAAAAATTCTGGAATGATGTTTTTCGGAAATTCCTATCCCTGTATCTTTAATTGAAATATAGGTCTTGCCGCTGGAACGGCCTGCTCTTATATATACTGCTCCGTTTTCCACATTATATTTTATGGCATTGTCCACCAGATTTATAAGCATCTGTTTGATCCTGTTTTTGTTGACCAGCAGGTTTATGGTTTGGTCCACTTCCACAATCAGCCTTACTCCCTTTTTTTGTGCCGCTGCCTCAAGTATCAATACAACTTCACCAATTATGGTATTTAAATTAGTCTCCATGATGTTGTCGTCTTTTCTCATGCCTTCAATTTCGGAAAGCTGCAGGATATCGTTAATCAGCATGTAGAGCCGTTCGGCCTCAATATCTATAATATCCAGGAACTTTGCAGCTACTGCGGTATCTTCTATAGCTCCGTTCTTAAGTGTCTCTACAAAGCCTCTTATGGAGGTGAGGGGGGTTTTCAGCTCATGGGTTACATTTGAAACGAATTCTGTTCTTATCTGTTCCAGCTTCTTGACTGAGGTTACGTCATGAAGGGTAATCACTCCTCCTGAATTTACACTCCTGACGGTATCAGTGTTCTTTATGGGATTGGTATATACCTTGTAAATCTTGTCCGTGTTGGTGGCTGGGGAGAACATGATTATCTCATCCGTTAAGGGGGTGTTGTTTTTAATGGTATCAATCAGCAAAGAATTGACCTTGGAATTTCTGGCAATCTGTATAAGGTTTTTGCCCATAATCCCGGGGCCGTGCCTGACGCCGAAAATGTCGCAGGCAATGGTGTTGATAATGAGGATCTTGTAGTCGGTGTCGACGGCGATAATCCCATCTCTCATACTGTTTATTACCGTGTCCACCCGCACATTTTTGTCCATCATTCCCAGAAGGGTTTCATCCAGTTTATCGGCCATTTCATTAAAGGTATATGCCAACTGCCCGATTTCGTCTTTTGAAGTGATATTCACTCTTTTCTTATAATTTCCTCCCGCAATTTCCTTGGAAGTATTGATTAACTGCCGGATGGGATCGGTTATTACCTTGGACAACTGGACTGAAATCAGTATCGTCAGCAGCAGGCCGGCAAGGATGCCGATAATAGTATAAAAGAAGAAGGCTTTATTTATGGAGTTGATCTGGTAGAGCGGTATGGATACCCTTACTATGATATTGTGGGCTTCTATGGGGAAAGCGACATAAAGATAGGTAACCTTCAGGGTTTCGCTGAAACGCTCATCCGTGCCCATTTTACCCTGTATGGCTTCCTTGACTTCCTTCCTGTTCAGATGGTTCTGCATGCCGTTTGCATCAGAATCTGATTCCCCCAGTACCTTGCCGCTATAATCTATAATTGTTATCCTGGTAAAAAATGAAAAGCTTTCGATTGCAGAAGGCTTTTCATTCAGGAGCTTTGCGTATTCCTTTGCCAGTTTGTCAAAGTCGGTAAGTTTGTTTTGTGATATTTCAGTGTCAATTTGATGCGTTAAAAGAACAGCAGTGTTTTCAATGCTGTTCTGAACCTCATATTTATAAAAATACCTTGCAAGAGCAGATGTAAAAATTCCGGTAATGGTTATGGCTATTATAACCAGAAAAATAGTATACTTAACAATTTTTGATTTCAAAAAGCATCGGCACCTCCTGTGGAGAGCATATGTAAATTATTTGGCACTGGCAGGGGAGGTTTTATCGGTAAACCTGTAGCCAATACCTCTGATGGTTTCAATAAATGTAGGATTATCATCGTTATCTTCTATCTTTTGCCGCAGATATCTGATATGAACATCAACAGTCCTGGTTTCGCCATAGTAGTCAAAGCCCCAGATTTTATCAAGCAGATGCTCTCTGGACAAAACCTTGCCCTTGTTCAAAACCAGCATTTTCAGCAGTTCAAATTCCTTAAGCGGCATTTCAATAAGACGGTCGCCCTTATAGACTTCTCTTCTTGTACAGTCTATGGAAATGTCGGCGTGGGTGATAACGTCAACCTTGGGTTCGGCAACGGTGTTAATGCGGCGGAAAAGTGCCTTTATCCTGGCCAGCAGTTCCCTGACGCTGAAGGGTTTGGTTATATAGTCGTCAGCACCCAGCTCAAGGCCCAGGACCTTGTCAAACTCTTCACTTTTGGCAGTGAGCATTATTATAGGTATGTTTTTGGTGACGGTATTCTGCCTGAGCTGCCTGCAAACCTCCAGACCATCAATTCCAGGCAGCATGATATCCAGAATGAAAAGTGAGGGAACGCTCTCCAGAGCATGCTCTATCAAATCTTCACCGTTATCGAACACAGTAACCTTGAAGCCGTTGGCTTCAAGATTATATTTAATCAGTTGCTGGATATGCATTTCATCTTCAACGACAAAAATTGATTGTTTAGACATTTTTTATCCCCCCTGTCCGCTCTGAGGACATAAATTCAAAGGGTTGAAAGTGGTTTTCTTTCAACCTTGCATCTCTTACTCTGTTTTTCTGGCAAGATGACCGTGTGAACCGGTAACATTGAATACAACCCATTCGGCAATATTGGTTGCATGATCACCTATCCGTTCCAGATATTTTACTATAAACATAAAGTCTGTTGCCTGCTCAACCGTTTCAGGGTTGTTCTTCATGATGTTGATAAGTTCAAGTACAATTTTTGAGAAGAGATCGTCAACCTCATCATCGGAGCTGCAAACATCCCTGGCCAGGTCTATATCCTGCTTTATATAGGAATCAATGGACCTTATGACCATTTTTTTTGCCAGCTCAGCCATAAGGGGAATGTCCACCAGGGGCTTGATATATTTCATATCTGCCATTCTTATGGTAAGCTCGGCAATATCGGCGGCATGATCAGCTATGCGCTCCATGTCGGTAATTATTTTCAAAGCGGTGCTTATGGTTCTCAGGTCCTTTGCAAGCGGCTGCTGCCTTGCAATAAGGTTTATACATATTTTCTCAATCCTGCCTTCAAGCTCGTCAACTTCGTCATCACTTTCATATACTTTTCTGGCCAGGTCTATATCCTGCCTCTTTAAAGCCAGAATGGAATTCTCTATGGATTCTTCAACCAGTCCGGCCATTTTAACCATCAAATCGTGCAATTGTTCCAGTTCTTTGTCAAATGAGTGTCTAACCATATATATCTCCTATCTACGCGCCAACACGTATGTTACTGTAATGATAAATAACAATGCCGCTTAACCGAATCTTCCCGTAATATAATCTTCGGTTCTCTTATCCTGAGGGTTGCTGAAAAGGTGATTTGTGGTTCCTGATTCAACTATCTCACCATGCAGGAAAAATGCGGTGCTGTCCGAGATTCTGGCTGCCTGCTGCATATTGTGGGTAACAATAATTATAGTATAGTTTTTCTTTAAGTCCTCTATCAGGTCCTCTATTTTAAGGGTTGATATGGGATCAAGTGCAGAGGTGGGTTCATCCATTAATACAACCTCGGGCTCCACAGCCAGTACTCTGGCAATACATAAGCGCTGCTGCTGTCCTCCGGATAAGCCCAGGGCATTCTGCTTGAGTCTGTCCTTGACTTCATCCCACAGGGCACTGTTCCTTAAACTCTTTTCAACAATATCATCCAACCTGGACTTGGATTTTATACCATGAATACGGGGACCGTAAGCAATGTTATCGTATATTGACATAGGAAATGGATTTGGTTTTTGGAATACCATTCCAACATTTTTTCTCAACTCAACTATATCATACTCTTTGTAAACATTCAAACCGTCGAAATACACATCTCCGGTTATTTTAACATTTGCTATGAGGTCGTTCATCCTGTTAAGGGTCTTTAAAAAGGTCGACTTTCCGCAGCCGGAAGGACCTATAAATGCAGTTACCTGATTGCTGGATATATTTATGGAGACATTTTTCAGGGCTTGAAGGTCTCCGTAAAACAGATTTAAATTATTGGTTGTTATTCTATAATCATTAGTCATATCAGTAATCCTCTATCCCAAATATTTAGTAGGTAGCTTTATCATAACAACACTTTTTTAATGCAGGTTTAATTCTATGTTAACTTGATGTTAATAATATTTTGGGGCAACTGTAAATTACCTTATATTATGTACAAAGCTGCAGTTTAAATTCATGTTAAATTAACTCGTTGTGCTAGTTAAAAATGTGATAAACAGGCAAAAGCTGCATAGATGCATGCCATTCCCGGACGAGCTTTAAATAAATGCTTGTATATAACGCTTTTAACGAAATTGTATACCTTACAGCATGCTTTTTTAGCCGTCGCGGCAACTCGACCACCCAGGTCTCGAATGCCTCTTAAATTGACATCCTGTCAATTTAACTGCCAAAGCAGCAAGCTGTAAGCCTACAATTTCAGCAAAAAGCTTTTAATCATACTACGCATTTCTTTAAAGTCGTCCTCGCATGTCATGCAAACTTATCTGTTAAATTAACTAGCACAACGGGTTAAGTTACCCTGCAGTGATGTCCCAAATATCAGCAAGCAATAAATCAAGGCTTTTTGGAGAAAAATAACCCTGACAGCCAATTTACTTAACATTTTATTAACATGGGCTTAACAGCAGTTTACTTTTTGCATTTTTATAATAGTGCTATCATGAAGTTGTGAAGGAGGGCTCAACAATGACTCAGAGCGCAAACGCAGCACAGGACAGAAAGGCTGCCGGTAATAGAATCAGAAGAATGAAGCTTTCAAATACAGTGGCAAGAAACATTCTTTTTCTATTTGCAAGCATTACTATTTTAACAACCCTGGGAATTATTATTTCATTACTCAGAGATTCCATAGGCTTTTTTGCCGAGGTTCCTATAAAGGATTTTTTGCTGGGAAGGGTCTGGACCCCTCTTTTCAATGATCCCCAGTTTGGTGTGCTTCCTCTTGTAAGCGGAACGGTACTTATTACGTTTGTTTCCGGGCTGATATCAATACCCATTGGACTGTTTACCGCAATTTATTTAAGTGAGTATGCAAACAGAAAAGTCAGGAAGGTTATAAAACCAATTCTTGAGGTTCTGGCAGGAATTCCCTCCATAGTTTTCGGTTATTTTGCACTGACCGCAATTACACCTTTTCTGAAAAACATAATACCGCAGACGGAAATTTTTAATGCATTAAGTGCAAGCATAGCGGTGGGCGTCATGACCATACCGCTGGTTTCTTCCCTGAGTGAGGATGCGTTGAGGGCGGTGCCCGACAGCTTGAGACAGGGGGCGTTGGCTCTGGGCTCTACAAAGATGGAAACCTCTTTGAAGGTAGTGGTTCCCGCAGCCATTTCAGGAATATCTGCATCCTTTGTGCTGGCCATATCCAGGGCAATAGGTGAAACCATGATTGTTACCATAGCCGCAGGAGCCAGGCCGAATCTTACCTTCAACCCCCTGCAGAGTGTTCAGACCATGACCTCATTTATAGTGCAGGCAAGCCAGGGAGACAATCCCCATGGAACTGTGGGCTATTATTCGCTTTTCGCCGTGGGTTTGCTGCTCTTTCTTATTACTCTCGGTCTTAATGTTTTTTCGCATCATATGGTGGATAAGTACAGAAAGGAATATTAAACGGAAAAATCATTCTTTAATATAGATGAAAGCAACAGATAATAAGAGTTTAGCTTTGGAGGCGTCAAATGAATTATGTCAAGTATAGAAAGCTTAAAAATTCAATATTTCATGGAATAATATTCTGCGTAACCTTAATTGGAATCGTGATTTTGGCCATTCTTCTTATTGATATAATCAGAAGGGGAATTCCGTTTTTGACCAAGACCTTCTTTACAAATTTCCCTTCCAGATTTCCAAATAAGGCGGGAATCCTGCCGGGTATCGTGGGGAGTGTAAATATTATTCTGCTGACCATTGCCTTTGCAGTGCCTGTGGGACTGGGAACGGCAGTGTACCTGGAGGAATATGCCAAGAACAACCGGCTTACGAAATTCATCAAGATTAACATTTCCAACCTGTCGGGAACTCCTTCCATTGTGTATGGCCTGCTTGGACTGGCGGTATTTGTAAGGGTCATGGGTCTGGGGAAAAGTATATTGTCGGGAGCTCTTACCATGTCGCTGGTGGTGCTTCCCATAGTCATAGTTTCCTCTCAGGAGGCGATTAAGGCGGTTCCCCAGTATCTGAGGCACGGCTCCTACGCCCTGGGTGCTACAAAATGGCAGACAATAAGAAAAATAGTAATACCTGCTGCACTGCCCGGAATATTCACCGGAGTTATCCTGTCGGTATCGAGGGCACTGGGTGAAAGTGCACCGCTGCTTATGGTAGGGGCCGCAACCTATGTATCAAAGCTGCCGGACAGCGTCTTCTCGGTTTTTACCGCACTGCCGCTTCAAATATACTACTGGATGGGTCTTCCCAAGGAGGACTTCAAAGACCTGGCTGCTGCCGGAATAATTGTGCTGCTGGCCATACTTCTGACTACCAACGCAATTACCATAGTATTGAGAAACAAGTATCAAAGATCCGTAGAATAGGGGATTCAACAGGGTGCTATATAATCAACTTTTGCAATAGATTTAAAAACATTCCCTCTTAGAATATGACATTGACTTTGCTGCTGTGTGCCCATAGCTTAAATACAAATGACAGGATTATTTGCAGCAGGCCTCGCCAGAATTATATGCAGCTTGTACAGTATTAACAACTTGTTAATAATCACTACCAAAAGAAAACATATGCTGAAGTTGACTTATATATAAGGCACTGCACAGCGCTTGAAAAAGCCGGTGCAGTGCCCTTGTCCGTTACAGGGGATGCAGACCGGGGTGACGCGCTCCCTATTGTTAAGCTTTCTTAATATGCAATTAACAATTGTTAACCTAAAACAAATATTCTCTTTAAAAACCGCTAATATAATTAAATTGTGGTAAGCAGAAAATAGTTTCCTACAGAATAATATAAAGCTGTTTACTTAGAGATACTAAAAATTGATTACTAATGGGAGGTTTCAAGATGAGTAAATCCGTAATATTGAAAAGAATAACAGCATTAGCACTGGGTGTTGCCCTTACAGCAACCCTTGCAGCATGTGGAGACAGTTCTGGCAGCGCTTCCGATTCTGCAGCTCCAAGTTCTTCCGCTCAAGGTTCTTCCGCTTCAAGTGAGAAGCTTGGGGGAAAAATAGTAATTGACGGGTCCAGTACTGTTTATCCTATAACCATGGCTGTAGCCGAGGAATTTAAAAATGAGCAGCCGGATGTTGAAGTCTCGGTTGCAATGTCAGGAACAGGCGGGGGAATGAAGAAATTTTCTGCAGGTGAGATTGATATCTGCGATGCATCAAGACCCATAAAGCAGGAAGAAATCGACAAGGCCAAAGCAAACGGAATTGATTTTGTCGAGCTGGAAATAGCTTATGACGGCATATCGGTAGTTGTAAATAAAGATAACACCTGGGTGAATACAATAACGACTGCGGAACTCAATAAAATCTGGGCAAAGGACAGCACCGTGAAGACCTGGAAGGATGTAAACCCTGCATGGCCGGCCGAGCCCCTCAAGTTGTATGGACCGGGTACGGATTCAGGTACATTTGAATTCTTTACTGAAAAAATAAATAAGGTAGCCAAGGAATCCAGAACGGATTACACGCCCAGCGAAGATGACAATGTACTTGTTCAGGGTATTGCAGGTGACAAGAATGCAATGGGCTATTTCGGATTTGCATACTACGAGGAAAATACCGATAAGCTGAAGGTTCTAAAAATAGACGACGGTAAGGGTCCTGTAGAGCCTACTCCAGAGTCCATAAAGGATAAGAGCTACAGTCCTCTTTCAAGGCCGCTGTTCATATACATCAACAAGGCAAAAATGGATCAGCCTCAGGTAAAAGCATTTGTACACTATTACATTGAAAATGCGGCAACCTTATCCAAGGAAGTGGGATATGTACCTCTGGACAGCTATGATGCGGTAAAGGAAAAAGTAAAGTAATAAACTTCTGATTGGATCGTGGTACTTACAAGCGCTTTTCGTGGTAAGTACCACGATTTTTTATAAAACAATTTCGGGGAAGATTATATGGACATTGCCAAAACTATCAAAAAAATAACTGTGAAAAAAAATTCTCTCAGGACACAGCTAATGCTTGTGCTGATTTTAACAGCCCTGGTTCCGATAATTGCCATCGGCGCTTCTACCTACATAACAACCATAGGAAAATTGACAGATCTTTCGCTGAATACTCTCAAAACCAATTCTATAAACATAAGAAATAACATTGATGTAAAGATAAACAGCATTGACAGCATAATAAAAGGAGTTTCCTCCCAGCCTGATTTTCTGGTTGCGCTGGAAATGGTGAATAATGCCAGAGGGCTGGATAATGAAGTATACAGCAATGTCCAGCTTTCAATGAAAAATGCCGTGGAAGGTTCAAGCAGGCTGGTAAGCGCTATGTACCTGTGTGACGGCAGCGGCAGGATAATTGCCGCCGGTGCAAGGGATTACAAGCTGTTCAAGGACAAAAGCTTTTATGATCCAAAGCTTTTTGAAGAGCTGAAAAAACTGAATAAAGATGGCGTAACAGTAGGTGACCCTGTGTATTCCCAGGAGCTGAAAAAGCTGGTAATACCCGTCTCAAAGCCGGTCAGAAGCCTGGCTGCCTTTGCCGGCAGCATAACGGCCCTTGTGGATTACAACGGCTTCTTTGATTTCATTTCAAAGGAAGATACGGAAAATGAGATAATAATACTTGATGAAGCTAAAAAAATCATATTTCATCAGGACAGGGAAAAGCTGAACACAATAATTGAGGATGAAGGTCTGAACAGGTACTTGTCGGATAAAACTGCAGCCAGGCCGGTCACCTATGATGATGAAAATGTCAGGAAGGTAATGTATGCCAATGAATCCGGGCTCACTTACTGGAGCGTTTGCGCACAGACGGAATATTCCGCTGTCATGTCCCCTGTAAGGCAGTATATTGCAGTGATTCTCATTGTAATGCTGGCTACTCTGTTTATTACCCTGCTTGTGGCAATTCTTTATTCCAAGCATATTTCAAGGCCGGTTGTGGAATTGACCAGGCAAATGAAGAAAATTCAGGAGGGCTGTCTGGATATTGAGCTTAACGGCAGCAAAACCGGTATTGAGGAAATAAACAGTCTCAGGGACAATTTCTATAATATGGCGGAAAATCTTAAAAGGCTCATCAGGGATATAGGCTCGGCTTCCGGGGAAATAGGCGGCATGTCCGGAGTGATGGTGGAAGCTGCCTCCAGCTCCATTGAACAGTCTGAGAATACCGGAATAGCTGTTGCCAGAATAAATGAAAATATAAAAAAGCAGGCCGACGACACCAATTGTGCCGCAAAAGGGATAGAAAGCCTGGCAGGCCAGATAGCCACTTCCAGGGAGCTGTCCCACAATATATACAGTTATCTGGGCCTATTGAACAAATCAACTGAGAATGGAAAAACTCAAATAGATATTCTTGACGCTACCTCTGAGAGAAACCTTAAAAACACAACACTGATGGAAGAGGTGATTGTGCAGTTGCAGGGTCAGATGAAGCAGATAAACACCATTACGGCTACCATACAGAACATCGCAAAACAAACCCATCTGCTGTCGCTCAACGCAACTATAGAGGCCTCCAGGGCAGGAGAGGCGGGGAAGGGTTTTTCGGTGGTGGCACAGGAAATAAAGGGGTTGTCCGAGCAAACCAATATACAGGCAGGCTCCATAAGGAATATGCTGGACAGTATTGTGAAGAATACCCTGCTGCTCACGGACTCCTTCAGAGAGGTCAGTGAAGGCACTGATTCCCAGAATAAATCGGTAACCGGTACAAAGCACAGCTTTGCAGAAATAGCGGGATATATAGAAAATATCAACGCTCAAATGAGACATATTAATGACTACCTGCAGGAAATGGACTCTCAAAAGGATAATCTTGTACAACTGGTAAATCATATAAATATGACAGCCGCTGAGATAGCAGACGGCTCAAATCAGGTGGGGCTGTATATGGATGAACAGATTGCCTCGGTTAACAATCTGCACCGGGATTCAAATCTTTTCAGTAACCTGGCAACTCAACTGGAGAAGTCGGTAAGTATCTTTAAAATGTAGCGGGTGTGAGCATTAAAGGCAGAAAGCTGCTTGGGATGCATGCCACTTCCGGGCGAGCTTTTAGTCATACTACGCATTTCTCTAAAGTCGTCCTCCCGTGGCATGCAAACTTATCTGTTAAATTAAATGGCTCAGCAAGGGGAACTTTACCGCAGACTGCGATAAAATAATCCTTGCTGAGCCAACAATTTTTAAAAATATATGTGCCTTATTTCTCAAACAGCTTGTCCAGGTCCAGTATAAGAACAATCTTGCCGTCCTTCTCTACAACTCCGCTGAAAAATTTTCCCGACAGACCGGAGATGAGATCCGGAGCCGGTTTAATGCCGGAGTCCTCAGTGCTGAATATTTCAAATACTTCATCCACCAGCAAGCCTACCATGGATTCGTGGTTTAATATAATAATACGGGTATTATCGTCAAAATCAATGGGCTGGTAGCCAAACTTTTTCCGCAGGTTGAAAACGGTGTGAACCTTGCCTCTCAAGTTAATCAAACCTTCAATATAAACAGGTGTATCAGGTACTTTGTATATATCGCTAATCTTTTCAATGATATTAACGTGGTTGATACTTATGGCAAATACTTCATTGTTAACTTTAAACAAGACCAATTGTGTTGACATCAGCAATACCCCCTAGTCAAATTCTGTTAATTATATATATTATACCAGTATAAGTATTTTTCAGCAAACATTTTTGTTGGTTTTTGTAGTATAATGCAGTTTAAAGTTAGCTCCTGTAGCTTCCGTTTATTTTTACGTAATCATATGAAAGATCACAGGTCCACATGCGGTCGGAAACCTTGCCCTTCTTAAGGTTGACCTTTATTGTTATTTCCTTTTGCTTCAACAACTGCTTGGCAGCGGCTTCGTCAAAATCCACAGCCGCTCCGTTCCTGCACACCAGGATGTTTCCGATTGCTATATCCGTGAGATTTGGGTCAAAAACAGCACCGGAGTATCCGGCAGCAGTTATTATCCTGCCCCAGTTCGCGTCTTCTCCGAAAATAGTGGTTTTGACCAACGGAGATTTGGCAATGGAACTCACTACCTTATAGGCATCCTGTTCGTCGTTGGCTCCGTCAACAATGATTTCAATCAGCTTTGTAGCACCTTCGCCGTCTTTTGCCATTAGTTTTGCAAGATAGGTACATACAAACATCAGAGCGTCAACAAATTTTGAGTATTCATAATCATCCTTTACAATGGCATCGTTATCGGCAAAACCGTTTGCCAGTACAAATACCGAATCACAGACACTGGTGTCACCGTCAACCGAAATCCTGTTGAAGGTGGACTTTACACAGGTTTTCAGAGCTTTGTCCAGCAGGCTTCTGGAGATGTTTGCATCTGTGGTTATAATGCCTATCATGGTTGCCATGTTGGGATGAATCATGCCTGAACCCTTTGCCATCCCTCCGATACGCACCGTCTCGCCCTGTATTTCAATTTCAACGGCAATTTCCTTTTTCAGCAGGTCGGTGGTCATAATCGCCTCTTCAGCATCCGTACTGCCTTCCCTGCTTAAAACATTCACAGCCGACCGGATTCCTGACCGTACGGAGGGCATGTTCAGCTTTGTACCGATGACACCGGTTGAGTTGACCAGTATGTCCTCCGGCTCACAGTGCAGCAGTTCTGCGGTAAGGGCGGTGATTTCCTTGGCATCTCTGTGGCCGGTTTCTCCAACACATGCATTGGCATTGCCGCTGTTAATAACGATGGCCCTGGCTATGCCGTTTTTTATGTGTTCCATTGATACCTGCAGGGAGTGTCCTTTGACAACATTCGTGGTAAATACACCTGATGCTACTGCGTTATCTTCCGAGCACACTATGGCAAGATCCTTTTTGTTGTTCTTTTTTATGCCGCAGGCAACACCAGCGGCGGTAAAGCCTTTTGGAGCCGTAACTCCGCCTTCGATCACATTCATATTTATCTCCATTTCCGGCGGCAGATAATTGCGGTGAAACCGGATTCCAATCCTCCCGGCCGGCAAAACAGTAGGACATGTAAGTTCAACCGGGAAATCGGGGCATATCTGCTGCCTGTGATTTGATTAACACTTCCATAGCAGGGCCTGGACCCGCCCTGGCGGGCAATAACTGTCCCGCTGCTTATTGTGTTGTTTCATCTGATTTACAGTCTTAAAAAGTTTAAAACCTAAAAATCAAAAAATAGCAATTATTTGTAAGTAATTATACATAAATATGACAAATGAATCAATTAAAAATAGCATGTTCATAATGGCGTTTATATATTCGGAAATAAAAAAACAATCTGACCAGCCTGAAATTATGTATCAAATCCTGCCCATAAACTGTTATAATGTTTTTAAACGTAAAGCGCAGGAGGCATTATGATATTCAAGGCAGCAATTTTTGATCTGGACGGCACGCTGATAGATTCCCTTGAGGATTTGGCGGACAGTGCCAACGCAGCATTGGCAAAGCATGGCTTTGGCAGTCATCCGGCAATTGCATACAAGAAATTTGTGGGCAACGGTGTAAGACAACTTATAAAAAGAGCGGCACCGGCAGGAACGGCCGAAGAGGAGATAGACAGTATTCTGGCTGATTACAGGGAGATTTACAATAAGAACTATGTAAATAAGACCAGGCCATATGCCCGCATTCCCGAAATGCTGGCAATGCTTGAAAAATTGGGTATAAAAATGGCCGTATGTTCAAATAAGCCACATGAGCCCACCGCTGAAATAGTTGAAAAGGTTCTTGGCTCCGGCTATTTTCAGGTGGTTTTCGGGGAACGGGAGGGGATACCCAGGAAGCCTGACCCGGCAGCCTTGGCGGAAGCTGCTGCGGTTATGGGTGTTGAGCCCTCCGAAGCCATATATCTGGGAGATTCGGGGGGAGATATGGTTGCGGCTGTGAGAGCCGGAATGTATGCCGCCGGCGCACTGTGGGGATTTCGTGAAAGGGAGGAGCTGGAAGCCGGCGGTTCGCAGGTGCTTTTTGAAGATCCGCTGCAGATGGTTGAATTCATTCGGCTGCATAATTTCAAGGAATGAAGGCTACAATTATTCTTGACATGATATTACAGGATTGTATATAATTTTTTAAGGTGAACGGCTTTGAAGGAAAGAAGTAGCCCTTTATTTGTACCAGAGAGAGGGAGCGGCTGGTGAAAGCTCCTGTACGGTATCGGGTGAAGCAGTTCCTGAGCTTCCCGCCGGTAAAAAGGCAGGACGTACAACGGCGTTAACGTATGAACCAAGAGCCCCTGTTCCAGGGGAATTAGGGTGGTACCGCGTGAGAATATCTCTCGTCCCTTATATAGGCTCGCTGCAGCAGCTTTAGCAAAATGGCAGCGGAGCTTTAAAGGATGGGAGTTTTTTTATTGTCTGTATTATTTATGAGCTTTCCAGGTATAAACTATCGATAGAAAAGCGTGTATGACATGCGGATGGAGGATTAAATGCAAAAATTGGGATTGAATGAGCTAAGAGAACGTTATCTCAGCTTTTTTGAAGGAAAGGGCCACATACGGATGGCAAGTGCTCCGCTTGTGCCTAAAAATGACCCCAGCCTTTTACTTATCAACTCGGGAATGGCTCCGCTGAAGCCGTATTTTACCGGGCAGGAGGAGCCTCCCGGAAAGAGGGTTACTACCTGTCAGAAGTGTATCAGGACTCCGGATATAGAAAATGTGGGAAAAACAGCCCGCCATGGTACTTACTTTGAAATGCTGGGTAATTTCTCCTTCGGCGACTACTTTAAAAAAGAAGCTATTCCGTGGGCCTGGGAATTCTGCACTCAGGACTTGAAAATGCCGGTTGACAAGCTGTGGGTAACAATATATGAAGATGACGACGAGGCTTTTGAAATATGGAATAAGGATATAGGTCTGTCTCCTGAGAGAATTGTGAGAATGGGAAAGAAGGACAATTTCTGGGAACATGGCACAGGTCCCTGCGGCCCCTGCTCGGAGATTTACTTTGACAGAGGCCCTGAAAAGGGCTGTGGCAGCCCGGATTGCAAGGTGGGCTGTGAATGCGACCGATATGTAGAGTTCTGGAATAATGTATTTACGCAGTTTAACAGGGATGAAAACGGCAATTACACAAGGCTGTCACATCCAAATATAGACACAGGCATGGGCTTGGAGAGACTTGCCTGTATTTCCCAGGGAGTGGATAATCTCTTTGAGGTAGATACTGTCCTCAATATTTTGAATTACATCTGTAAAATAGCAGGGGTCCAGTATAAAAAATCAGAGAAGACCGACATTTCCATACGGGTTATCACAGACCATATCAGAAGCACTACCATGATGGCCTGTGATGGTGTGCTGCCTTCAAACGAGGGCAGGGGCTACGTATTGAGAAGACTGCTCAGAAGGGCTGCGCGGCACGGCAGGCTGCTCGGGATAAACAAGCCCTTCCTTTATGAAGTTGCCATGGTTGTAATCAGTGAGTCCAAGGAAGCTTATCCTGAGCTTTCCGAAAAGGCGGAGTACATTAAAAAGGTTATCAGAATAGAGGAAGAGCGCTTTGAGGCCACCGTTGACCAGGGTATAGTAATTCTCAATGAATTCATAACCGAAGTCAAGGAAAAGCAGCAGACTGTACTGCCGGGTGAAATGGTGTTCAAGCTCCATGACACCTATGGCTTCCCTCTTGACCTGACAAGAGAAATAGCTGAGGAAAACGGACTGGGCATAGACGAAGAGGGCTTTAAAAAGGAAATGGATGCCCAAAAGAAAAAGGCCAGGGATGCCCATAACAGCAAGGATACTTCCGCCTGGGCCGACAGCGTGTTTGACAAGCTGGATAAAAGCCTTAAGACTGTCTTTACAGGCTATGAAGAAACTTCTGCCAATGCCAGGCTGCTTTATATAGTCAGGGATGGAGAGATTGTTGAAACCGCTCAGGAGGGGGATGAGGTTACCATCATAACCGATGTGACTCCCTTCTATGCTGAAAGCGGCGGACAGGTGGGAGATACAGGTATGTTCACCACCCGGAACGCAAAGGTAGTGATAAATGATTGCACCAGGACCGCCGACGGAAAATACCTGCACACCGGTGCAGTTGAAAGCGGACTTATAGAGACGGGCAATCAGGGTGTACTTCAGATAGACCTGAAAAGAAGAATGGCCATATCCAGAAACCATACAACCACACATCTCCTGCACAAGGCACTGAGAACAGTGCTTGGGGATCATGTTCATCAGGCCGGTTCTCTGGTTGAGCCAAACAAGCTGAGATTTGACTTCAGCCACTTTTCGGCTATGACTCCCGGGGAACTGAAAAAAGTTGAGGATATGACCAATGCTGCCATACTTGAAAGTATGGAGGTGGACGTAAGGGAAATGCCCATAGACGAAGCAAAGAAACTTGGCGCAATGGCTCTTTTCGGAGAAAAGTACGGGAGCACCGTAAGAGTTGTAAAGGTTGAGGACTACAGCGTAGAATTCTGCGGGGGTACTCACTTGAGCAACACTGCACAGGCAGGCCTGGTCAAGGTGTTGGGAGAGAGCGGCGTAGCAGCCGGTGTAAGAAGGCTGGAAGCTCTTACCGGAGAAGCTGCCATAAGATATTATGCCGACAGGGAAAAGCTGTTGAACGAGGTCTCACAGGCTCTGAAGGCATCTCCCCAGGACAGCCTGAAAAAAGTTGAAACCTTGGGCCAGGAGCTTAAAAATGCCGAGAGGGAGATTGAACAGTTAAGAAACAGGCTTGTCAGCGGAGAAGCTGACGAGGTTATTTCCAAAGCGGCTGAAATTAAGGGAGTGAAGGTGGTTACAGCCCGTTTCGACACTTTGGACATAGATGGCTTGAGAAATACCGGAGACATGCTTAAAACCAGGCTGGAGTCCGGAGTTGTAGTACTGGCGTCAAATTACGGCGGCAAGGTCAGCTTTATTGTTACGGCTACAAAGGATGTTCTGGCAAAGGGTGTACATTCCGGAAATATTATAAAGGAAGTTGCGAAAACAGCCGGAGGAGGAGGCGGAGGACGCCCTGACATGGCTCAGGCGGGAGGAAAGGATGCCTCTAAAATAAATGATGCCCTGAAGGCTTCTCTTGCCGTCATAGACTCACAAATAAAGTAATCCGGCAACGTCTTGCTGCGGAGGCGGTTTTGGCTGCAATATCAGGCTGAAACTGCCAGGGCTGGATGGAATGTGGTATAATTGCAGATATAAGGTTGAAACATTGAAGGGTATTTTGATTTGATACGTCATGCATGTCCGGTATGTTTATTTCCGGTATGCAGATGAGATGGAGGTTTTTATGAGCGACTGCATTTTTTGCAAGATCATCAACGGGGAGATTCCCTCAAAAAAGGTATATGAGACCGAAAAGGTTTATGCTTTTCACGACATCAGTCCGGAGGCGCCGGTTCACGTGCTTATAGTGCCGAAGGAGCACATTGCTTCACACAATGAATTAACTGCCGGAAATGTTGGTATAATGATGGATATACATCTTGCGGCCAATGAAATAGCACGGCTGATGGGCATAGCGGACAGCGGGTACAGGCTTATAAACAACTGCGGGACGGATGTGGGACAGACTGTGTTCCATCTTCACTATCATTTGGTTGGCGGAAAGTCCATGGGCAGCAAAATATTGTAACTTGTCCTTCTTTTATAAATAAATGTTGACACTTTTTTGAAAATTAATATATAATATACTGTGTGCTGTATTTAGCTTGATTCCCTATAGTATTAAATAAATACTACGGCTTATTCCCGGCACAATTGTTACCATCGGAGGGAGGGAAGTTGTGTGTCTGAAGTAAGAGTTAAAGAGAATGAGTCTTTGGATAGTGCTCTCAAAAGGTTTAAGAGATCTTGTGCTAAATCAGGTGTTTTAGCTGAGGTAAGAAAGAGAGAACATTACGAAAAGCCAAGTGTTAAGAGAAAAAAGAAATCTGAAGCCGCAAGAAAAAGAAAATTCAAATAATATTGTGACAGTAGTAGCTTATGGCTAATAGGAGATATTTATTATGTCACTAAAAGATTTGCTTCTACAGGATTTAAAAGATGCCATGAAGGATGGCGATGCAGTTAGAAAGACGGCTGTTCAGATGGCCAGGTCGGCAGTGCTTCAGGTTGAAAAGGATACAAAGGTCACCCTTGACGATGATGGTATAGTTGAGATTATTGCTAAGGAAGTTAAGAAAAGAATGGACACCTTGCCCGACTTTGAAAAAAGCGGCAGGGACGATCTTATAGATAATCTAAAGGCTGAAATTGAAGTTTTGAAAAAATATTTACCACAGCAGTTAAGTGAATCTGAGATTGAAATTATTGTTAAAAATGCAATTGCTTCAACTGGAGCCGCTTCTGCTAAGGATATCGGAAAGGTAATGCAGGCTGTGATGCCTGAAACCAGAGGCAAAGCCGACGGTAAATTGGTTAACCAAATAGTTAAAAATTTATTAGGATAAAGAAAAGTCCGGTATTGACCGGACTTTTCTTTTTTTGCAGTTTATTTATTAGCATATTGGAAAACGCCGGACACTGGGATATAATATTATTTGATAAAAGACCATTAAAAGATAAGAATGCTTTTTAAGGTGCCGGATACGGTTTTACCCCAACCGGCGTGGACATGGAGGAGTTGGATGGCAACGGAGATTGAAAGAAAATTTCTAGTGAGCAGTGAGGATTACAAAAAGGATGCCCGTGCATTTGTGTTCAAACAGGGCTATCTGTCTGTTACAACAGGGAGAACGGTTCGGATAAGAACATATGACGATAAGGGAGTTATAACCATAAAGGGAAAAAGGCACTCCTATACCAGGGATGAGTTTGAGTATGAGATTCCGGTGGAGGAGGCGGATATAATGCTTGAAAATTTATGTATAAAGCCGCTGATCGAAAAAATAAGGCACTTTGTGGTCTATGCCGGAAATGAATGGGTAATAGACGAGTTTCTGGGTGTTAATAAGGGCCTGGTAGTAGCAGAAATAGAATTGAAAAGCGAGGACCAGTCTTTTGAAAAACCCCATTGGCTGGGTGAGGAGGTTACCTTTGATAACAGGTATGGGAACTCCCATCTGGTGAGCAAGCCCTATAGCCAGTGGTGAGGATATAAAACTAAGGAGGTGGCTCCCCGGTGGAATGCAGAGAAGGCTGCGGGGCATGCTGCATTTCGCCCTCGATTTCATCAGCTATTCCCGGTATGCCCCATGGCAAGCCGGCAGGTGTGAAATGCATACAATTGGATGATAATTATAAATGCAGGCTATTCGGAAAGCCTGAGAGACCCAGGGTATGCTTAAGCCTTGGACCATCCGCAGAAATGTGCGGCAAAACCAGGGAGGAGGCCCTGTATTATCTGGAGTTTCTTGAGGTACAGACAAGATAGTTTAATTGCATTAATATAGATTAGTTGAATTTATAAAGTTGAATTAATGAATTAATAAAGAACGGAGATGGAATTATGAGTAAAATATTGGTGTTTATGTACGATGACATGGCTGACTTTGAAATAACCTATGCAACCCATTTGCTTGGACACGAACTGTCCATGGAAATTGTCCCATGTGCATATGATATGAAGCCTGTGAAAAGCAAGGGCGGTCTGCAGTTCCTTCCCGCTATCACTATAGCCGAAGCAAGGGCCGCTGATTTTGCAGGGTTTATAATACCGGGCGGCTGGAATCCTGTTGTAAAGGAGGAAATCCTTACCCTTATAAGAGATTTTTATCATGGCGGAAAGCTGCTGGCAGCTATTTGTGCAGGCCCGCGCTATTTTGCCAAGGCCGGAATACTGGACAAGGTCAAATATACCACATCAATAGTGGAGTGGAACGAAATGAGAAGGCAGCAGTTTAAGGAAGAGGACCCCTTCCCAAGGGAAAACTTTGTTAACACGAGAGTGGTCAGAGACGGAGATGTTATAACCTCACAGGGGATATCCTTTGTTGACTTCGGAGTGGAAGTTGCCGACTATTTCGGACAGTTCAAGAGTCCGGAGGACAAAACGGCATTTTTAAATACTATTACAGGCCGGTAAATGGAAGCATAAACTTTTTGGAGGTAATATGGGTCGAACTGTTCTGGTCACCGGGGCATCAAGAGGCATCGGGCAAGACACTGCCCGGCTTTTTGCCGACAGGGGCTGCAAGGTTGCAATAAATTACAATTCCAGTGAAGAAGCTGCGGCAGGGCTGTACAGTGAACTGCAGACAGCCGGTTGCAGGGCAATGCTGGTGCAGGCTGATGTATCCAATGAGGAGCAGGTTCAAAAAATGCTGCAACTGGTTAATGAGAAGCTGGGAGATATAGACATACTGGTCAACAATGCAGGCATTGCAAAGCAACAGTTGTTTACGGATATTTCCGCTGAGGAATGGGACAGGTATTTCCAGGTAAATGTGAAGAGCATGTTTCTGTGTACCCGCGGAGTGCTGCCTGCCATGATAAGAAAGCAGGCGGGAAAGATAATAAACATATCTTCCATTTGGGGGATTACCGGGGCATCCTGCGAGGTGCTTTATTCTTCCACAAAGGCTGCTGTAATAGGTATGACGAAATCTCTTGCCAAGGAGCTTGGTCCGTCAAATATACAGGTCAATTGTGTTGCGCCGGGAGTAATAGCTACAGCTATGAATTCCGGCTTGTCCCAGGCGGATTTGGAGGATTTAAAGGATCAGACCCCGCTGGGGGTCATAGGCAAGAGCAGGGACATAGCCGAGACGGTGTATTTTCTTGCGTCTGGCAAGGCCGATTTTATAACCGGACAGGTAATAAGTCCCAACGGTGGCTTCCTTATTTAATTTAACTAAAATTCCATAGGGTTTTAGGGCATTTATAAGCTTGAATTTTTACTGCTTTATTGTATACTTAGCTAATATATTTGCTTTATGATTCTGCTTTATGTGGACTTTTTTCTATATCAGTATTTTAGGCATGTTACATAATTTCCGGGAGGAAAACTTTTTATGAATGATACTTCAGGAGTCAAACGTTTTTTTGAGTATCTTCCTGCCTGCATCCGGTTTCACAAGCTGAAAAGCGAAGGACTTGCGCGATTGATTTTTCTGCTTGTGCTGCTTTTCCAGATGGCAGGAAGCTATATTCAATATAAAATACTTAATCAAATATCTTCAGAGGATTTGGATTTTCTGCAGTCGGCAATTGCCATGCCTTCTGCCACCGTGCAAAATGCCAATTCCGCTGAAAAAATACTGTTTACGCTGCTCATGGTTATTGTTGCAAACCTGGTAATCCGCCTGATAACAAATTTGTTTCTGTCTGTATACATGTATTCGTATATATCAGAGCTGAAAGGCAAGACCTCAGGTATTGCCGCAAGCTTTAAGGGTGCATTCAGGAATTTCGGAAGATTGGTTGTTTATAACATATTGTTCGGATTGCTGGTGCTCATGGGCTTGATATTTTTTGTCATACCAGGGATAATTGCATATATCATATTTATATTCGGTTTCTGCTATATTCTTGATTTGAAGCTGAATGTTGCCGATGCCTTCACTGCCAGCAGTGAGCTTACAAAGCGCCGCAAAATGCAGATTGTAAGTGTCTTCATGGGATTTTATCTGATGTTCGAATTACCTATTGTACTGCTGATTTCAGGAAGCACTCTGGGTTCTGCATATCTGGCATCCTTTTTCAGTACTATAGCAGGTATTATCCTGCAAAGACTCATAACACAGCTATACATGGATATGGAATATAAAAAGGAACGGACCGGCAAGTAAGGCATTTTATTTACCCGCAATATTTTTTTATTCACAATTTTGTCACAGCATATATCTGATATTAAACGGGGGATAAACCAAGTGAGCGCCAGAGAGGTTTTTAACAAGCTGGGATTGGCCGGCGGAGCAATTACCGATGAAAACTATGAACTCAGCAGGCGGAAGTTTGTAATAGAAGGCTGCCTTGCAAATGCAATATTCACCTTGACCAGCGGGGCTTTTTTGGTGGGCTATTCCAGTTACCTGGGGGCAAGTGACCAGTTTAACGGTATAATTGTGGCGCTTCCGCTGCTGGCAAATATAATACAGATGTTCAGTCCTCTTTTATTTGAGAGGATAGCGGGCAGGAGGAAGCTGATTGTTGCCCTGTGCCTGTTTTACAGAGTACTTTTGGGAATGATGATGTTCGTTCCGTTCATGACCGACAGCAAGCCTGCCAGGCTGATTATACTGGGCAGCATGTATTTTGTGGCATACTGTGCATCAGGCTTTTTAACCCCTGCTGCTGCGAGCTGGATTATAAGTCTTGTACCCGAACGCATGCGGGGACGTTATTTTGGCGTAAGGGATATGTGCATACTGGCTTCTGCTGCTGTAGTGTCGCTGGTAATGGGCAGGGTTCTGGATTTGTTTAAATCCCATAACCAGGACTATGCGGGTTTTGTGGTGGTATTTTCCATTGCCTTGCTGATTACAATACTGAATGTGGCAACCCTGAGCAGAATCAGGGAGCCTGAGGTCAAACCCCTGGACAGGAAGCTGGATATTAAAAGTCTTATATCCATTCCTCTTAAAGACAGGCAGTTCCGCAAGGTTGTCATTTTAAACATTGTCTGGAATCTGAGCGTTCAGTTTGCTCTTCCGTTTTTTTCCGTTTATATGGTAAATGGCTTAAGACTGTCCTATACCTATATAATGATTATAGGTATCATACTGTCCTGCGCTCAGTCCTATTCCGCCAGAGTGTGGGGCAGGATATCCGAGAAGAAGAGCTGGGAGTTTACCACCATTGTGTCAATTGCGGTGCTGGGAATAGTTCATGTGGCCTGGGTATTTATAAATAAGGATACTTATTTTTTCATTCTTCCGTTTATTCAGGTTCTCTCGGGAATTGGCTGGGCTGGGGTCAACCTGTCACTTTTTAATATTCAGTTCAAATATGCACCTCAGGAGGGCAGGACGGTTTTTGTAGGCTTTAATGCCGCGTTGGCCGGAGCAGCAGGGTTTATAAGTGCTGTGGCAGGGGCGGTGGTTGTGGGTGGCTTAAGCAATGTCAGAGTAAACATAAGGATAGCAGTGCTGGATAATATGCTGCTGGTTTTTGGAATATCCGGCCTTATGATACTCTCCTGCGCAGTTTTCTTCCTCTGCTGGTTCAAAGACGGAAAAAAGTCATGACCAAATAATCATAACTATTGCATTTTGTCTTGACAAATAGGGCGGTAAGCATATATTATATTTCTTGTACGTAAAAAAGTAATAATCTTTTGGTCGTTTAGCTCAGTTGGTCAGAGTACTACCTTGACATGGTAGGGGTCACTAGTTCGAGCCTAGTAACGACCACCAAAAAACGCATGCAGCGCATCCTGCATGCGTTTTTTCATGTGGATGGTGAATTGAGCGAATGTTGGGTAGATTGCGAAATTCCAGCATGCTGTGTTTGTTTTTATATGTATTTTAAAAATATTTTTACATTTCTGAATTAATACGTATTATTGAATTGCAGATATAGCTATAGTAAAATGATAGTTAATGCAAGGAGTTGGATAATAGTGGTATTCTAATTGGTAGTGATAGGAGGGATTTTCTTGCTTGTTGAAAATAATGAGAAAATAGATAAGTTTACAAAAATACTATTTTACTACGGGATTGGATTTGTATTTCTGGCAATGTTTTTTATCTGGCAGGGTGCAAAATATTCTTTGCTGAGCATAGCTCAGTTCGGGATTTTTCAGATATTCACAGCTATTCTTATTTCTTTTGTGGTACGGTATAGAAATTATGAGCTGCTGATTAAAAAAAAGGCCAACGATATTATTGAGACCAATTTGGGAAAAAAGAATGAAGAAATTCTCCAAGCGGATCATCTGGAACAAAATGATATTGAGGCTGAACAGGTTGCCGGAAATAATTCCATTGCAAAAGAAAAAGCGCCTGATAAAGAGCTTGATCCTGTCATGGAATTTAAAAAATTCTGTGACCTCGGATTTCCGCTGGGACTATTATTTATAGCACTTTTGGCTATTTTTATAGAGGTACTTATATTTATCTGTCTAAAAAGTGTAAATTACATTGAAAAACCTCCCATTCTTATAGGAATATTCAGCATTTTCTTATCTTTTTTACTTTTAGTAAGCTCAAATTTGTTCAGGCAGAATGAAGATATCCGTGTGGAGTACAAAATGCTGACACACTTCATAAATGCATCTCAATGGATGTCTTTTACATGCGGATTAACTATCATCATCAGGTATTTTGGATTTGGACAGGCAGAACACTATATCAGCTATATTATAAGTGTGTTTCTTATTGTTGTATTTCTTGAAGCTGTGTTTCAATCCATTAGGCACCTTATTGACGGAAGAAACAGACATAGCATTGAATTGAAATTTTATATTCTACCGGCCTTAATCAGTGGAGGGAATCCGGTTAGTCAACTTTTGGCTTCTATGGAGGGCAGAACGGGTATTTCTTTCAGGTCAACCTGGACCATACGCTTTATAAGACGCAATCTGCTGATAATAACCCTGATAGTTGGAGGCTTTTTATGGTTAATGACTTCTTTTGTACAAATAAATCCCAATCAGAAAGGCCTTCTTTTCAGCCTAGGTAAGCTTGAAAGGGAGCAGCCTTTACTTCCGGGGATACACCTCAAGCTGCCATGGCCGGTTCAGACGGTAAAAGTCTACCCAGCCTATAAAATCAATAGTTTTACGGTTGGGTATGAAACGGACAAACGCAGTGATTACTTATGGACGGCCGACCATAACGGTGAAGAATATAAGCTTCTGCTCGGGGGCGGAAAGGAACTGGTTTCAATAAACATGCAGGTATTTTTTAAAATTGGAGACCTGTATGAATATACGCTTCAATACGATAACCCGGAAGAGAAACTTAAGGCCGAGGCTTATCGGATACTTTTGAATGAGACTGTAATTACCGATTTGGACAAGCTTTTAAGCTTAAACCGGTCATCCTTTTCCAAAATGGTGGAGCAAAAGCTTCAGGAGACAAGTAAAAGTCAGAAGCTTGGAATTGAAGTAACCAGTGTTGCATTAACCAGTATACATCCTCCTACCGAAATTGCACGTCAATATCAGGAAATCGTAAGTGCTGACGTTCAAAAGCAGACAATTATTACGAATGCAAAATCTTATGCCGGGTCGGCAATCCCTAAGGCCCAAAAGGCTAAGGAAGAGGTGGTCAAGCTATCACAGGTTGAGTCTGTCATGCGTAAAGGCCAGGCTGGCAGCGAGGCTCTGAAATATTCCTATGTCTATAAAGCCTATGGGATAAATAACAGCGCATACAAGGAATGGAAATGGCTTGAAATTTTAGAAAAGACCTTGTCAGGTAAAAAGATGTATTTGCTTGACAAAAATCTGAATCTGCAAAAAGGTAACTTATGGCTTGATATGAGGGCAAAAGACAATACCGTACAGGGTGACAGTAGGGTCAACGAAGAATATGGATTATCCGGATTGCAGGAAGGAGAAGGAGTGGGGACAAATGAAGCAGGAGAAAAATAAAGCTGAAAGATTATGGGTTCGCTGGACTGTTGGGGGTATAACTTTACTCTGCATTTTAGTTTATGCGTTTGCATTTATTTTATATGAAGGAAACATAGCAGTAGTTACAAGATTTGGTGCGCCAAAGGAGGTTGTCCGGGATGCTGGGCTCCACTTTAAACTTCCATGGCCCTTCGAAAAAGTTTATACTTTTGATAAAAGGCAGCATTATTATGATACCAGTTTTATTGAAACTCTGACCAATGATAAAAAAAATATCATTCTGCAAACATATGTGGTATGGAGTGTTGAGGATGCGCTTAAGTTTCTTCAGAGTACATCCAGCAGAGAAGCCGCTGAAGCGAATCTGGACAGCCTTGTGACAAATTCAAAGAACGGGGTGCTTGGTAAGTATAATCTGTCTGCACTGGTATCTACAAATAAGGATGAACTGAAACTTGACCAGATAGAATCTGAAATTTTATCCGATATATCTGAACAGGCATTAAGCAGGTATGGTATAAAAGTTACCCAGGTGGGAATGAAAAAACTGGGTTTACCTGAAGCCAATATGAAATATGTATTTGAACAAATGCGCGCTGAAAGGCTCAAATATGTTGAACAAATAAAAGCTGAAGGAGAAAGGGATGCAAGTATAATCAGAAATGAAGCCGATGTGCAGACTGCAAAGCTGAAATCAGAGGGGATGAACGAAGCGGCAAAAATAAAGGGAGAAGCTGAGCTTGAAGCTGCAAAAGTTTATGCAGATGCTCAGAAAGAGGATCCGGAATTTTATTCCTTCCTGCGCAAACTGGAATCCACAGAAAAGCTTTTAGGTGATAAGTCTACAGTTATTTTCAGAAACGACAGTGCTCCTTTTGACGTATTGAGCGATAAAAAATGAGGTGGCCATGAAAGAGAAGAATGATTCTATAATTGAGCAAAGTCTTAAAACTGCATCAATATACATAAAAATAATAGCAATTATTGTTATATTTGGTGTTCTCCTGTCTGGTGTAACATTTGTTCAATCAGGAGAGGTGGCAATTGTTCTGCGCTTTGGCAGACTGGTAGGAGATATTCCTGCTGAACAGGTTTTACAGCCCGGTATTCACTTTAGTCTGCCATTCCTGATTGATAAGGTGGTCCGCATACCGGTACAAAAGGTTCAAGAGGTGAAAGTAGACGGTCTGTATACATACGGAAACATAAGGGACATTACAAAGACTGGATATGCCTTGACCGGGGACAATAATATAGTGCTTCTGGAGGCTGTGCTGAAATATAAGATTACAGATCCTGTCAGATATACCCTCGACGTCGAACAGCCTGTAGATAATTTGAAGGAACTTGCGACCAGCTCGTTGACCCGTAAGATATCTTCAATGAGTGTTGACAGAATTCTTACAGATCAGAAAAAGGAGCTTGCAGGTGAGGTACTTGAAGATACCCAGAAACAGGCGGACAGAATAGGAATGGGAGTTCAACTGGTTGCACTTGAAATAACGGGCCTCCACCCTCCGGGAGAGGTAAAGGATGCTTTTGACCTGGTAACAAGTACAAATGTCAAAAATGAAACGCTGATACAGGAAGCAAAGAGATACAGGGAAAAAGTCATACCTGAAGCTGTGGCTGAACGTGATTCAATGATTCAGGGTGCTAAGTCCTATAAGCTTGAGAGAGTTGCCCAGGCAAATTCTGATGTTTCTCAATTTTATGGAGTGTTAGATGAATACAGAAGGAATCCTTTAATCGTTCATGAGCGCTTATACCGTGAAAAGGTTGAAAAAATAATGGAAAAGGTTGCAGATACGGTTTTGGTGCCCAAAGGGGAGCAAGGGGAGAATATCATTCTGCCATAGTAAAAGAAAATTATTGATGAGGCTTTTGGCAAGAATATTCTGAAGTACGAGGGTGTTATTATTCAAATATGCCTGAGCAGCATTATTAACTGAGAGAAGGATTATATAATGAAGAATACAATCAGAACAACAGCACAACAGGTTGAGCAGCTCACTGAATCCGTATTGACATATCAGGAACAAAAAAAATTGTCCTTACAGATTGGAACCATGCTGGTTGCAGGCATAATATGGCTGGCTGGTATTGTTCATAGCCGTCTCTTTCCTGAATTTGAAAGTATCACCGGAATAATTATGTTTACCGGAGCATTTATAGCCAGCTTTAATATTTTTGTAAATGCACTTAAAGGCTTTATTTGCAAAGAGCCGCAATATGTTATGGAACAACTGGTAAGTCTGGCGTTACTTGCCTCAATAGCAAAAGGTGATTATCAGATTGCAATATTGATTTCTCTTATAATGTCAGTGGTACATTTTCTTGAAGAAAGAAGTATTCTGGGGGCTAAATCGGCAATTGAAGGATTAAAAACCTTGCAGGCTACCGAAGCATGCCTTATAACTCAGGAGGGAGAGCATATTGTAAAGTCAGAGGAACTTCTGCCTGAAAATATAATCAGAATAAGGCCGGGAGAGATGATACCGGCAGACGGTGAAGTTGTTGAAGGACATTCTTCAATAGATCAAAGTTCTCTGACAGGCGAAACTGTTCCGGAAGATGTTTGCGTCGGAGGAAAGGTTTTTGCAGGCACAATAAATATTCATGGTACTCTCAAAGTAAAGGTTACAAAAAAAGTTAATGAAACCTCTTTGAGTAAGATTGTGGAATTATTAAAACAAACAGAACAATCCAAAACAGCCACAATGCGTATAATTGAGCGTTACTCGGCATATTATCTGCCTTTGATTGTAATTATTGCATTTGGAGTTCTGTTTCTGACACAGGATATGAACAGAGTAATTGCCATATTTGTTGTTGCATGTCCCTGTGCTCAAATTCTGGTTAGTTCTACAGCAATGATAGCATCACTGGCCGTAGCATCACGGAATGGTATTTTATTGAAGAATTCAAAGTTTCTCGAAGTACTTGGTGATGTTAAAACCGTAATATTTGACAAAACAGGGACGCTCACGGTTGGTCACCTGGATTTGATTGATATTATTCCCGCGGGGGAAATAAGCAATGAGGAGCTTTTAGGCTGCGCAGCATCAGCAGCATGGGCTTCCAATCATCCGGTTTCAAGAGCGATTGTCAGAGCAGCACAAAAGTTGACCTTTGAAAAGGTTGACACTATAAAGGAAAGTGCCGGTCTTGGTGTTACCGCAGAAAGCAGCAGGGGAAAGATTTATTTAGGCAATAGAAGCTGGTTTCAAAATATTGGTTTAATTCTTCCGGTTGAGCCGATTCATTATGGGCCGGTAGTATGGGTTGCTCGTGAAAATATAGTTTTAGGGTATATCTTATTGGCAGACTATTTGCGTTTAGATGCTAAAGAAGCAATACAAGCAGTGCGGAAACAGGGAATAGAACGAATCGTTCTTGTCACAGGAGACCGTAAAGAAGCAGCAGATGCAATAAAAGCTGAGCTTTGTCTGGAGGAGGTATTCTCAAACCGTTTACCGGCTGACAAACTTGAGATAGTCAAGAATGAAAAGCAACAAAATTCCATAACTATGGTAGTAGGTGATGGAATTAATGATGCACTTGCCTTATCCGAGGCTGATGTTGGTGTGGCAATGGGAGCAATGGGCTCGGATATAGCTGTTCAAAGTGCGGATATAGCGCTTATGGGAAATGAACTTGAGAAAATATCTTTTGTAATCGGCTTATCAAGGAAAACAAAAAGAATTATTTATCAGAATATAGTTATCGCTTCAGCTATCAGTGCCATAATGCTGCTATTTGCAGGGCTAGGAATAATAACGCCCTTGGCGGGCGCATTCTTTCATAATATTGGAGCCTTTTTAGTATTATTGAACAGTTCAAGACTATTAAAATTTGGCCAAAAGGTTTGATACCGGCGTTATTCCTTAAGCTCACGGCCTTTGGGGTTTTTATCTCTGAAAGAAACTGAACATATGACAGTGGTAATTGGAATTGTAAGTAAAAGACTCAAACTGCCAATAAGCGATTGCAAAAACTCGAATATTAATTCCTCTTTGTTTAAAAGGCTTAATAAAGAATAATCAGAACCGGCATAAATCAGTACAACTATCAGTGAACTGCCGATATAGGCAAGTATCAGTGTATTTGTCATTGTCCCCATCATATCCTTGCCAATGGAAAAGCCGGATTTTAAAAGAGCCCCCGGTGTAGTACTGATATTATTCAGTTTAATTTCATATAAAGAGGAGGCTATGGACATGGATACATCCATAATTGCACCCAGTGCACCTATGGTTATCATGGAAAATATAATAGCTTTTACATCAAGATTATCAATACCAAATATATTGCCCAGCATATAGGTTTCGTCATTGATATAACCTGTCAGCAGCATCCATTTGTCCATTAGAAATGTAACTGTTACTGAGATGGCGGCTCCTGTAAGACAACTGAATGCTGCAGCAGCACTTTTCCTGTTATAGCCGTATATAATTGCAAAGGTTGTAACAATAATATACAGACAGATGATACAGGATGAAAAGTAAATATTGTAGCCTCTGCCTATTGAAGGGATAAACACAAAAAAGATGGACAGGCATGTTGCAGCAAGTGAAATGATTGTTTTAATTCCCTTTATTCCACCCAGCAATATTATAAATCCTGCAAAAATGATTCCTAATATAACTATCTTATCAAAGCGGTAATAATACTGAAAAAGAAATTCGTCATCCATGGGTAATAGTACTACCTTGTCACCGGGAGAAACCTGTACAATATTTTTATCAGTGCTGTTGATTATTTGTTTTGCATTTATTAAAGTATTGTTGTTGCTTTGAGTTTTATCTCCGAATGTTTCAGCTTTAAAATATATACATTTATTTAAAATATTCGAGGCATCTTCAGTTTCCTCGGTAATTTCATCAATGGATATTACTTCTGCAAAGACAAGATAATTCAATTCCTCCTCTCTTTCATAAGTTATTCCTCTCTGATAATGGTTATGACATACGTATCTATTCCCATAATAGATAAATAAAAAAGCTAATAATATAAATAATAAATAAGATATAATCTTAAGGATGCTTTTCATATAAATCTTTGTCTCCTTGGTATTTCAGTAAATGATGAACTGTCTTAATAATTTTATTATTAACATATGCAAGTGTTCTTTTGGCGTAGTACAAACAATTAGTTTTTCTGAATATTTCCGCTCCTGCAAAGGGCAAAAATACACCTTGAAGAAAGCGGGAAGTATTTGTATTCAATACTCCCGGCTTTCTTCAAGGTGATGATTTAAATAAATATACCGGAATAAAGGCAACCTGGATAATCTAAACCAAGCCCAAAAGACGTGCAGTACTGGCAACCACAAAACATACCAGGATTCCTGCTGCGGTGGGGATGGCAAAAGCGGCAAGAGTCCAGCCGAGACTTTGAGTTTCCTTTTTTATTGTCCACAAAGTTGTTCCGCAGGGGAAATGCATAAGGGAAAACAGCATCACGCAAATGCCTGTGAGCCAGGTCCAGCCCTGGGCGACAAGGAGTTGTCTCAGGTCGGAAAGCTGATCCAGCTCCATTAAGGACCCGGAGGCCATATAGCTCATAATAAGGATGGGGATGACAATTTCATTGGCCGGCAAGCCAAGCACGAAAGCCATCAGTATATATCCATCCAAGCCCAGAAGCCTTGCAAAGGGATCAAGAAAGTTTGCCGCATGTGTGAGGAGACTCATATCTCCGACAGTAATATTAGCCAGTATCCAGATAACAAGACCTGCCGGTGCTGCTATCAGCACTGCACGGCCCAAAACAAACAGCGTCCTGTCCAGTATGGAGCGTATTATAATGCGACCCACCTGGGGTTTCCTGTAGGGTGGCAGCTCAAGAGTGAAGGAAGACGGAAGGCCTTTTAATATTGTTTTGGAGATAAGTTTTGAGACCAACAGTGTCATGAGGATTCCAAGCAAGACTATTGCTGTAAGGGCGAGGGTGGAGGCGATAGAATTAAAAGCACCGCCCGCTGTTCCGCCGATAAAAATGGTGCCGATTGCAATAAGGGTTGGAAAACGTCCGTTACAGGGTACAAATACATTTGTAAGGATTGCTATTAACCGTTCCCTGGGAGAGTCGATAATCCTGCAGCCTATTACACCGGCAGCATTGCAGCCGAAGCCCATGCACATGGTTAACGCCTGCTTTCCATGAGCGCAGGCCTTCTTAAAAAAATTATCCAGATTAAAGGCAACCCTGGGAAGATACCCCAAGTCCTCTAAAAGAGTAAACAATGGGAAAAATATAGCCATTGGAGGAAGCATAACGGATATCACCCAGGCCAGTGTGCGGTAAATTCCAAGAATCACTATTCCATGAAGCCATTGTGGAGCACCTGCCCATATAAAGAAGGAGGTAAGCTTTCCTTCAATAAGGGAAAAAAGGTCTGAAAGCAGGCCGGAAGGCACATTCGCCCCCGCTATGGTAAGCCAGAAGATTACTGCCAGCAGGCACAGCATAATTGGTATTCCAAAGACCCTGGAGATAAGAATACTGTCAAGCCTTCTATCAGTACTGTTATACTGCATATTTGTGCAGGTAACTGTTTCCTTTGTGATTTCCTCAGCAGCAGTTACGATACTGGATACGATTTTATCTCTTAAACAGTCAGCCTTTATACCATTTTCAGCCAAATGTTCTTTTGCCAGTAATAAAAGCTCCCGCAGCTCCAGGTTATCCATAAGGTTAAAGCCCAGATGTTTGTCCAGTAGCGCCAGCATAGCCGCATCTCCGTCCAAAAGCTTAAGTGCAGCCCAGCGGTTATTTATTTTCCCGGCTGCAAGTTTACATATTATTGGCTGAAGCATAGCTATGGACTCTTCAATTACCGGGTCATAGGTAATTTGCACAGGGGCAGCCGGTATATCTCCGTTTGCCACGTCATATACCGCATCCATTAATTTTTCAAGGCCTTTACAACTCCGGGCATTTGTGGGTATGACAGGGACACCCAGGAGAATTGAAAGCTTGTCAAAATCAATGCTTATTTTCTTTCGGGCAGCTTCATCTATGAGATTTACACAGACTACAGCCCTGTGTGTAATCTCAAGGGTCTGTAGCACCAGATTCAGGTTTCTTTCAAGACAGGTGGCATCTGCTACCACAACTGTTGCAGCAGGAGCGCCAAAGCAAATAAAATCTCTTGCTATTTCCTCTTCACAGGAATTTGCCATTAAGGAATATGTACCGGGAATGTCAACCATTATAAAGTTCTTATCCTTATGCTTGTATTTTCCCTGAGCATTGGAGACTGTTTTTCCCGGCCAGTTGCCCGTATGCTGGTTAAGGCCGGTCAGGCTGTTGAACACGGTACTCTTGCCTACATTGGGATTGCCGGCCAGAGCAATCACTTTATCCTCAGAAAATAAGCTGTGGCCGGTAAAATCATTTACCAGCACGCCTGTGCCTGTGGAGCGGCTTGTTAAATCCATGAAAAAACCTCCTTGTTCAATTAGTTTTACAAAATTAAAAAGAATTTAACTACGGGCCAAAGCCCTTGGAAAGTATGGCTGAAACCTGTTCAGGTGATTTCAACCAGTATTTTGGACGATTCCTCAGAGCGGAGAGCTATCACCGCACCGCGGATATGATATGCAACAGGATCACCCAAGGGACTTTTTTGAAGTGCGACCACCTCAGTGTCTGCTATTAAGCCTAAATCCAGCATTCTTCTGCGGATGGCCCCCTGGGAAGTGAGCATTTTTACCCTCCCTTTCTTTCCCACAGGAAGATAATTTAATTGTATGAAATTATTGTCCATAACCCAAACCTCCTGAAAACTTATGTTAACTATTTATTTTACCTGTTTAAGACGGGAGCAAAACTGTTTCCCTACACTAACATATGTAAAATGCAGTTGAAATGTTACGCAGATAATTTAACCTGCAGTGCTAATTAAAAAGGTGGTAAACAGTCAGAAGGTATTGCTCGCTCCCGTACGGGCTTCAAATAAAAGCTTTTAATCATGCTGCGCATTTCTTTAAAGTCGTCCTCCCGGGACTTGCGACCTTGTCTGTTAATGAAACTTCAAATTACTGTAACAAAATTTCTTCATGAGCCATAACTTATTAATAAATGCAAAAAAGTTATTGTTTGCAGTATTAAGCATGCCCGGTTGTGAAAATAAGGAGGGGGAGGAAAGCCCTTTGTGTAAACCGCTGGTTACGGTAGGAATCATTAATTACAATTGTATAAAGTACCTGGAAAACTGCGTTGCTTCATACCTTAGGCAGTCCTACGGGAAACTGGAGATAATCATTGTGGACGACTGCTCCGCGGATGGTTCCGTGGAAGTATTAAGAGAACTGGAAAGGAACAATGAAAATATACGCTGCATCTTCCATGATATAAACAGCGGAGGCCCCTCGGCTGCTATCCGGGAAGTGATAGAGCAAGCCAAGGGCAAGTATTTTCAATGGATAGCATCGGATGACTATGCAGAGGAAAACGCCATAGAAAGCTTTGTGGACAATCTGGAAAAAACCAATAATGATTATGTATACTGCAATTTCAAAATAATTGATGAGAGCAACAAGGTCACGGCATATTGGAGGTATACCCTCCCCAGTCTTGAGGAACTGGTTCTTAAGATATTTTCAAACGCTTCGGGAATCATGCCAATGAATGGCTTGTACAGACTGGATTTTTTCAGAAGCACAGGCATAACCTGGAGTGTTTACAGGAATAATGACCATTCAAGTGATACCATCAATTCTCTTTACTTTGTCAAAAACGGAATGAAATACGGCTTTATCAATGAAGCCCTTATAAACTACAGGCTGCATCAGAACAACTGCTCCCACAATATAGAAGCAAGGCTCAATACTTCCCTGATGGTTTATGACTATATCATTAAGAATTTCAGCGAGGAGAGTTATTTTCCTGCCGTTGACTGGAAGGGCGCTGCTCACAGGGAACAGTTGAAAAGCTACACTATCGCTTCATATTTCTACTCTAAAATAACCGGATATATGAGCCTGAAGGGTATTCCTCCACATTTGAAATACACTGTCACTCAGGCCGGCCTGAAGGAATGTGTCCGATGCTTTATGGAGGAGGGAACACGTTATATCCGGCTGGGACTTGAACAGGGAGGCCCATACAAAGATGACCTGCTTGCCCTGGAAGACAAGTATAATAAGCTTTTTATATAAAGACATGAAGGGATATTGTATATGATGAAACAGGTTTGCGGCATTAACCTTGAACAAAAGGACATAAACCGTACGGAATTCATTTCTTCCCTGAAAGGCAGAAAAATCGCCTTGTACGGTGCAGGCGGCATAGGCTGCGTTACATGCGGTATTTTAAAGGAAAAAGGGTGCGGGGTTCAATGCTTTGTTGATGATGACAGGGCCAAGCAGGGTACTTATGTGGATGGAATAAAGGTGGAGCACCCGGACATTCTCAGCCAGGAGGACGGATTTATCATTCTCATATGCCTGCCCAACCCCATGGAGGTATATCACAGGCTTTTAAGCCGCGGCTGCGGGAATGTTCAATATTATCCTGTGATGATGGTGGAAAGGGATTTTTATAATGCAGCCCTCCTTGAAAATGACCGTGAAAAAATTGAAAGGGTTTATGGACTTCTGTCAGATGATTTTTCAAGGACTGTGTTCACAAATATATTGAAGCACAGGGCCACCATGGATTTTTCCTGCCTGGACGGCATCCTAAGCCCGAAGCAGTATTTCCCCACGGATTTATTTACCCTTGACCGGTGTGAATGCTTTGTGGACGGAGGAGTCTACAACGGAGAGACAATAGCTGATTTTATCAGCATTACCGAAAACAGCTTCAGCCATATATACGGCTTTGAACCTGACCGGCAGAATTACGAGAAGTTTGCCCCCCGAGTCACAAGCCTTTCTCCTGAACGCATCAGCCTTTACAATATGGGGCTTTACTCAATAAACGGCGAAAGCAGCTTTAACGGCAACGGAAGCAGTTCCTCCTCCATATGCGATACCGGCAGGGATAAGGTAATGCTGGCAAAATTGGACGATGTGGTGGGCGAGCATATTCCCACATATATAAAACTTGATATTGAAGGTGCGGAAGAGGAGGCCCTCTACGGAATGAAAAACACCATAGAAAAGCACCGTCCCAAGCTGGCCATATCCATTTATCATAAAGCAGCCGACCTATGGGAGCTGCCGCTGCTGCTGCATTCGCTGGAGACTTCCTACAGGCTTTATATAAGACATTATTCAAATGGCTTGCATGAAACGGTTTGCTATGCCCTGTAAGCTTTTTATGCCCGTTTGTATCGCTGTATGGCAGCGGGATAGGAGATTTTATGTTTACTGACAAAACATTGCTTATCACAGGCGGAACAGGGTCCTTCGGAAATGCCGTCCTCAATAGATTTATAAACACCGGTATAAAGGAAATCAGAATATACAGCCGTGATGAAAAGAAGCAGGATGATATGCGGAGAGAGCTCAACAACGATAAAATAAAATTTTATATTGGAGATGTGAGGGATTACCGTTCATTATACGGTGCTCTCAAGGGTGCGGACTTTGTTTTTCACGCGGCGGCGCTGAAACAGGTGCCTTCCTGTGAGTTTTACCCCATGGAGGCGGTCAGGACAAATATCCTGGGCACGGAAAATCTTCTGAAGGCGGCTGTTGAAAACAAGGTAAAAAAGGTCATTGTCCTGAGCACCGATAAAGCCGTCTATCCCATTAATGCCATGGGGATGTCCAAGGCACTGCTGGAAAAGGTTATGGTGGCGGCCTCCAGAAACCTGAGCGGGGAGGAGACGGTTTTTTGCGGTACCAGGTACGGAAATGTCATGGCTTCCAGAGGTTCGGTAATTCCGCTGTTTATCCAGCAGATAGCCGAAGGCCTGCCTGTAACCGTTACCGATCCTGATATGACAAGGTTCATGATGTCACTTGAAAACGCCATCGATTTGGTGCTTTACGCCTTTAATAACGGGAAGCCAGGGGATATATTCGTACAAAAGGCACCGGCAGCAACAATACTGGACTTGGCTGCTGCCTTGAAGGAAATCTTCGGAGCGGGCAATGAAATCAAGGTTATTGGTACAAGGCATGGAGAAAAGCTGTACGAAACGCTTTTAACCCGTGAAGAGATGGCCATAGCGGAAGACCTGGGAGATTACTACAGGATCCCGGCGGACAACAGGGACTTGAATTACGACAAATATATCAGTTGCGGCAAAAGTGCCATATCGGCCTTAAGCGACTACAACTCCCACAATACCAGAAGGCTGGACGCCGGCGAATTGAAGAAGCTGCTCCGGAGTCTGGACTATGTGCAGAGAGAACTGAAAAAAAAGTCAAAGGAGCTCAGCCATGTTGAAGGTAATGACCATAGTGGGGACCAGACCGGAAATCATCAAATTGAGCAGGGTAATCCACAAGCTTGACCGGTATACCAGGCATGTTCTCGTACACACAGGACAGAATTTTGACTTTGAACTCAATGAGATATTCTTCCGGGAAATGAGAATAGGCATGCCCAGGTATTATCTGAACTGCGCGGGCAAGACACCTGTTGAAACAATAGCAAATGTACTGGTCAAAACAGATGAGGTACTGGAGCTTGAAAAGCCGGATGCCGTGCTTATATATGGAGATACCAACAGTTGTCTGTCTGTAATTGCCGCAAAAAGGAAGAAAATACCCATATTTCATATGGAAGCAGGGAACCGCTGTTTTGACCAGAGAGTACCCGAAGAAATAAACCGGAAAGTGGTGGACCATCTCAGCGACATAAATATGCCCATCTCGGAGCATGCCAGGAGATACCTGCTGCAGGAAGGCATAAAGGGGGAAACCATTATAAAAACCGGCTCCTCCATGAAGGAGGTTTTCGATTATTACAGGGAGGATATAGGTAAATCAGAGATACTGGAAAAGCTGAAGCTGCAGCCTGATGAATATTTTGTTGTCAGCTCCCACAGAGAAGAAAATATTGACTCCCAAAAGAATTTCAGGACTTTTATAGAAACTCTCAATGCCGTTGCAGGTAAATACCGGAAGAGGATGATAGTTTCAACCCATCCCAGGACTATGAAGAAAGTGGTGCTTATGGATAAGGCTGCTTTTGACTCCCGGATAGAATGGATTAAGCCCATGGGCTTTTTTGACTATATCAGGCTGCAGACAAATGCCTTTTGTGTCATATCCGACAGCGGCACCCTTATGGAGGAAGCGGCGCTTCTCTGCTTTCCGGCCATTACCATCAGAAATGCCCATGAACGGCCCGAGGGAATGGATGAAGGCGTACTTATCATGTCGGGACTGAAAAAGGACAGGGTGATTCAGGCCGTTGAAATGGCCACCGGCATTGCAAAGGAACGTGCGGACAGAGCCAAAAATATTCCGCCTGTTCAGGATTACAATGTGTCCAATGTTTCCGACAAGGTTGCGGAAATCATCCTGAGCTATACCGATTATATCAGGAGGACAGTATGGAGGGAGATGGAATAGCGTATGGGCAGGAAAAAAATATTGATTCTTGGCTCCGGGGGAATGGCGGGGCATGCTATGACAACCTTCCTTGAAGAAACGGGAGCTTATGATGTATTTAATCTTGCACATAGGAAGAAGCTCAATGAAAGAACCATCGTACTGGATGTGACGGACTTTTCCGGCTTTGCAGCACTGCTGGCCCGGGAGGACTTTGATGTGGTTATAAACTGTATAGGGGTCTTAAACCAGTATGCTTCAGATCATATAGACAGGGCGATTCTCCTGAACTCCTACCTGCCGCATTTTCTGGAAGACAGGTTCAAGGGGACGCCAGCAAAAATCATTCATTTAAGCACAGACTGTGTTTTCTCGGGAAAAACAGGCCCGTATACCGAGGATTCCTTTAAAGACGGGGATACATATTATGACCGGACAAAGGCCCTGGGAGAGGTTTGCCAGGGCCGAAGCCTGACAGTCAGAACCTCCATAATAGGCCCGGATATGAATTATGACGGAATAGGTTTGTTTAACTGGTTTATGAAAGCCAGCGGGAAAATAGACGGCTATGTAAATGCCTTCTGGACCGGCATCACCACCATAGAACTGGCAAAAGCCGTAGAAAAGTTGATCTTGGCGGACTTGACGGGAATTTACCACCTGGTCTCAAACAAAAGTATAAATAAATATGAACTGCTGCTGCTTTTCAAGAATACCTTCAACAGGGAGGATATCCAGGTGGAAAGGTATTTCAATGAACGCCTGGATAAAAGTCTTATCAACACCCGCAGGGATTTTGAATACAGGGTGCCCGAATACAGGGCCATGCTGGAGGAAATGAGGCAGTGGATTCTGAAGCATCCCGCCTTTTATCCTCATTATTCAGCATTTATCTCCTGATTTTTAAAGGTTCTGCCGATGTGGGGGCACTTTTTTAAAATTTGATGTTTTTATAGTAATATCTCAAAAAAATGTATTGTTTTAATGACATTTGTAACATATAATAATATTGTAAAAATTTTACTTGATTGCTGTTGATTATTAAAGATACTTGTATGATTGGAGCGCTATTTGTAAAAAGGTTATTTGGATAAGTTGGCGAAAACTGATGATTTACGTAAGGAAAGCCGGTTTTGGGGCTCGTATTTTATGAATTTAAAAGGAGGACAAGCAATATGGAACAAAAGGTAAAAATAATCGAATCCAATTCTGCCAGCGGAGGTATAATAGGGAATCTGCCTGCTGTCGTATTTCAGATGTCACCAGTAGTGACGTTTCAAGCTTTTGTAAGCGGAACCACAGTGCTGGTACAAATGAATAATACACTATATAAGACCAATGAGCAGCGCAACCTTACGCCAAGCCAGCCCACGGCAAGTGTGCCCTTCCGCCTGTATGTGGGCAATGGCTGGATGCAGTTGAATGACGGTGTAATAGACCTGGAACTGAAGCTGGAAAACAACCGTCCCAAGGAGGTGTGGGTTACCGCTTGTTTTGATACCTGCAACAGCTCTACAGGGTATACCTTCGGAACGCTGGGGGGGACCTTCCTACTTCCTCTGTGACATGCTGATAGTCAAGCATAATAAACCATGATAAAACCATAATAAACGGTTATGAATATGATTGTATAAGCCTATCCGGCTTTGGATGAATAAAAGTGAATAAGCTGGGAATCAAGCCATCACCTTATAATTGAAGTATAGGGTGATTTTTTCTTTTGTATTAAATCGCATATTGATGTCATATGTATAAATCATGCAGGTTGTCTGTGAAAAATATATGAAGAGAGAGAAACTGATGCTTCAAAACGTGCTTATTTTATTGTTAAGTCTTGGAATAATACTTATGGGCTGTGAACTGTTTACAAATGGGATAGAATGGCTGGGGAAAAGACTCAAGCTGGGAGACGGAGTGGTTGGGAGTATTCTTTCGGCAGTTGGGACCTGCCTGCCTGAAACACTGATTCCCATAATAGCGCTGCTGTTTTCAAAGGGAAAGCCGGAATCCACGGATATAGGTATAGGTGCCATAGTCGGAGCGCCTTTTATGCTCTCAACGCTGGCCTTCTTTATTACGGGGTTAAGTGTGGTCGTATTTGCCAAGAGGCGCAAAACGGGCTTGATTTTAAATGTGAATCTGGATATTCTGAGCAGGGATATATCTTTCTTTGTAGTAGTCTATACAAGTATGGTTCTGGTATCAACGGTCAATCTGGGTGTGGTCAAGAATATGCTGGCTGTGGTGCTGTTAGGCTGTTATGCATATTACGTTTTTAAGACGGTGGACAGTGATAAGTGCAGTGACGGAGAAATTGACGACCTGACCTTTTCCAGGGCTTTTAACACAAAGACAAATCTGTTTGTAATACTGCTTCAGGTTTTAGTGGCATTGGCAGTTATAATTATTGGTGCTGAACTCTTTGTAGGAAATATTGAGGTGGTATCAAAAGGGCTTGGAATTTCAACCCTGGCATTATCAATAATCATCACTCCTGTTGCCACCGAGCTGCCTGAGAAGTTCAACAGCGTCATATGGATCAGCAAGAGCAAGGACACCCTGTCCCTTGGAAATATAACCGGAGCAATGGTGTTCCAGAGCTGTATACCTGTGTCCATCGGAATACTGGCAACAGGCTGGAGGCTTGACATCATAACTGTAGTAAGTGCCTTGCTGGCTCTGGGTTCTGCTTTGGTAACATATATCTGGATAAAGCTGAAAAAGCAGCTTAACCCTTTGCCGCTCCTGTCCGGAGGGCTGTTTTACGCCATTTTTATTGTCTTCCTCATTGAGAGAGGCTTTAATTAGCATCTTAAAATCTCCTCCAAATTTATGCACCCTATTTATCGAATGCTGTACTAGTGGTCTGTAACACCTAAAAGTCACATATTGCCGACGGTTAAATTCTGCGCAGAATTTCGTTGCTGTTCTTGCCAATACATACAGTATTGCCTTCGTCCTCCGCCTTACCCTGCAAAAAATTTCCACGCGGGCAATATACGTTTTAAATGTTGCGGACCACTAGAATATATTTTCAAAGGTAAAACCTTCCTTTTCAGGTATGTGGCGGATATAATGCCTGAGAGTTTCAAGTTCTGCCAGGGATGAGGAATAATCCTCGCTTTCAACATACATTTTGGTCTTATTATAGGAATCCTCTATGTTATCAATTTCAAAGTGATCTACAAGCATAGCCCAGAAATACTTTGTATTTTTCCAGTTTCTGCTGAATTCCTCCAGTTGCTTTTCTGCGGAAGTCCATTGCTTGTCCGTGACGGATTTACCCGCAGAAACAATTGACAACTCCAGCACTCCTGCCGATTTATCCAGATAATACAGGGTTAATGAGCCTGAGAGAACTACTGTTATCAGGAGTACGGAAACAAGAATGATTATTTTGGTATTTGAGTTCATGGGATGGTATGCTCCTTTAGGTTCTGTATTTTTCCTTGGCCTGGCAGAAAAGCTTCCCGTCTGAATCAATACTTGCAAAGAATACTTCCTCTATGCTCCTGATGCCGATTTTTTTCAGCTCGATTTCCAGTGTTCCTTTATTCAGCCCGGTTTTTTTCAAATTGGAGGAAACCAGCTCCCCGTCAATTATCAGATCGATTGCAGGAGCCTCATACTTCACCGACAGGTTCAGATCCTCCGGAGTTACATTTCTTTTAGCTGCTTTAGGCACAACGCTTAACTGACCGTTGGTTTCCAGAATGGCAAATTCCACATCTGCTATGTCATAAATATCCTTGCTTCTGAGCTGTTCCATAAAATCAGTCAGAGTATACAGCTCATTCCGGAAAACCTGTTCGTTGATTTTTCCCGAGGAAATCAGGATGCTGGGTCTTCCGCAGATAATATTCCTGGCCTTATAGCTTTTTAAGGATATGAAGGAAATGAGTATCTGGGCAGTCAGCATGGTGAGTATGGGAATGATGCCGTTCACCAGCGGAATACCTGTATTTTGCATGGGCACCGAAGCCAATTCGGAAATCATTATGGCTACGGCCAGCTCAAAAGGCTGCAATTGCCCTATCTGTCTTTTGCCCATTATTCTCATGGCAATAATAACAACGATGTAAAGAATTAATGTCCTTATAAAAACAACCAGCAATGTCCATAACCTCTTTCTATTTTGATGATACATATATTATTAAAAGAATGACAAAAAAAATACATTTTTACCTGGTGCCCGGAATACCGGTTTGAGGGTCTGTTTTACGTAATTCATAGATATTTGAAGAAAATTAGAGATATTTCTATAAATAGCCATATAATTCGGTTGCTGATAATTTATTCGGTTGATTATGCTCATAATTTCAGGTTTTATGAAATTAATACTATAGTGATATAATAAACTGGTATTCTTTACTATGGGGCATTGTAAATGGCGTATGCTTGTTATAATGCTCATTATTTTTACTCTTTTTTATGGGGCTTCAATGCAGGTTGCAATAATATTATTGCATTAATTTAATTTATTGTGGTAGAATTATGTGTAAACGAATTATACAGTAAGTTGAGAGTTATAAAACAGTAAGGCTTAAGACAGAATAAAAAAATAAATACAATAAAGCAGGGATTAATCAGGGACGTTTTTAAGCGTTCCGCAGTAGCAGTTCATGTTGATTCAGAGAGCAATCTGGCTGGTGTGAAGGTTGAGAGCATGGACAGGCGAATTACGGATTAGGAGCCGCTTATGCCGGGTGTGCCCGTTACAGCTTCAAAGGTGTTTATAATTTGGTACGGCAGGACATATGCAATATGTCGTCTGTTGTTCTGTTATTTGACTGATTTTAAATTATAAATGCGAATTAAGGTGGTACCACGAGCTCTTCGTCCTTATACAGGCGGGAGTTTTTTTATTGCTCCGGAGATTTATGATATTATTTCCAGAATATCTGAAACTGCGGGCAATTTGATAAATACAGCTACAAGGAGAGTGGAAGGCAATGAGTAATGTATTTGATTTATTGCAGGAAAGAGGTTTTATAGCGCAGGTAACACATGAGGAAGAGGTTAAGAAGCTTCTCGCTGAGAAAAGTGTGACCTTTTATATAGGTTTTGACCCCACTGCCGACAGTCTGCATGTGGGACATTTTCTTCAGTTGATGGTAATGGCGCACATGCAGCAGGCAGGTCACAGACCTATTGTCCTCATCGGCGGGGGAACCGCAATGGTGGGAGACCCCAGCGGCAAGAACGACATGAGAAAGATGATGACCAGAGAAATAGTCAGCCATAATGTTGAAAGCTTTAAAACGCAGATTTCCAAGTTCATTGATTTTTCAAACGACAGGGCTATCATGGTTGATAACGGTGACTGGCTGCTGGGTCTGAACTATGTGGAATTTTTAAGAGATGTGGGGGTTCATTTTTCGGTCAACAGAATGCTGACTGCGGAGTGCTTCAAGAGCAGGATGGAAAAAGGCTTGACCTTCCTGGAGTTTAACTACATGCTCATGCAGAGCTATGACTTTCTGGTGCTGAACAGAAAATACGACTGCCAGATGGAGTTGGGCGGGGATGACCAGTGGTCCAATATTTTAGGGGGTCTTGAACTGTGCAGGAAATCCGACGGGAAAAGCGTGTATGGCATGACCTTCACACTTCTGACCACAAGTGAAGGCAAGAAAATGGGCAAGACGGAAAGCGGAGCCGTATGGCTTGACCCTGAAAAGACAACGCCCTACGAGTTTTACCAGTACTGGAGAAATGTAAGTGACAATGATGTGGAAAAATGTCTTGCACTTCTTACCTTCCTTCCCATGGAGGAAGTCAGAAGACTGGGCTCTCTTACAGATGCAGGAATAAATCAGGCAAAGGCCATACTGGCCTTTGAAGTTACCAAAATAGTTCATGGGGAAGAGGAGGCCAATAAGGCAAAGGAAGCCGCCGAAGCCATATTTGGAGGAAAAGGCAGCTCGGACAATATTCCATTCATTGAAGTAAAGGCCGCCGACCTGGAGGCGGGAATCAAGATTACCGATTTGCTGGTGCTCTCAGAGCTCACTCCCTCAAAGAGTGAGGCAAGAAGAGCTGTTCAGCAGGGCGGTGTGGCCATTAATGAAAACAAGGTGGCAAGCTTTGATTACACTGTGGGAAAAGCTGATCTGGCTGAGGGTGAAATGATGCTGCAAAAAGGCAAGAAGAGCTTTGTAAAAATCAAGGTTGTTTAAAATCGGAGTATCCGTTTCAAAAGGGAGCATGTCAAGACTAATGTACTTTACTGTACATGGAGCGGGCGGCTCCTTTTTATTGCCCGGAAAAAGAAAAAAATCATAAGTTGAATTGCACCTGACACATAAATAAGTTTTGTGTCAGGTGCAATTTCAGTTTGTGAACGTAAAATTTGGTACTAGTACAACATTCGATAAATAAGGTGCATAAATTTGGGTATATTTTTGGGGAAATACAAGGCGGAGGAGTGCGGAATAATTGCTTTATTCCAATCGACGACAACGATGTAGTTCAAAAAAATATACCCAAATTATGTGCCGGGATTTACCGAAGGCTGTACTAGCGTGTCATTTTTCTTTTGCCGGAATTTGCCCCGCCTGATTTTGCGGAGGAATGCCCCGGCGATTCCATGCCTGGCTGTGGTTTGTCTTTTTCCGGATATACATCAATTTCAAATTTGTTCACGTCGCCTCTATAGCGGGAAAAGGCGTAGTCAATAATGTTTCCGCTCTCTGTCCTGGTTATGGTATTAAAGCTGAGTATGGGAACGCCCAGTTTGATTCCCAGCAAAGACACATCCTCTGCCGTTGATTTGGAGGCCGATACAATTGTCTTGGTTACATAGGTTCTTGATTCCGGCTGCTGGGAAAGCACCTCGTACAGGGATTCCTTCTCAAAGTCATGGCTTAGAATAAAGCTGCACAGAGAGTAAGGCAAAAAATTCTGCATTGTCACCATAGGCATATCATTTGAAAATCTTCTCCTGAACATTGAGATAACCTTGTTTTTTGGATCCAGATCCAGATATGAGGAGATAACCTCTCCGGCTTCAATAACCTTCAAGTCAACCAATTCGGTGCGTGCTTCCATTCCGGTCCGGGCTACCTGCTGGTAAAAGGGCTCGAAAGATCTTATATGTGCTGCGTTTTCCTTTGGATGAGTAACAAAAGTACCCTTGCTTGTCTGACGGGACAGCCAGCCCTCCTGGACAAGCTCCGATATTGCCTGTCTTACTGTGGAACGGCTGATTTTAAACAACTCCTGAATTTCGTATTCAGTGGGAATTGGTGCTCCTATTTTATAATTACCATTCTTGATTTCTTCCAGCAAAAAGCTTTTTAGCTGATAGTAAAGGGGAATTGGAACCTCCCGGTTTAATTCATGCTTGTTTAAAGGCATGAATGGCACCACCTTTCTTTTACTGTATTGCTTGATATTATTGTACGTACTAACGTATCTTTATTATACATTAAAAAAAAGATAATACAAGCTATGGGGAATAATATTTATACTAAATCAACAACATATACTATTGATATTATATAAAAATATACAAATTGCATAAAAATAATGATTGACAAGCTTAAAGGCAAGTGGTATAACTAATATCGTAATGTTGTTATGTACGTACAAACCGACAAAGAAAAGGTGACCTTGATGAAAATATTATGTGTAGGAATGATGGTGTGTGACATTCCTCTATATCCTGTTCCTGACAATATTCTTAAGCTGGATAGCTGGAAAATCAGTAATGCTGTTCCGACTACAGGCGGAGATGCCCTGAATGTCTCGGTTGGCTTGGCAAAACTTGGCATGGAGGTGTCTTTATGCGGCCGGGTGGGACGGGATTCCAACGGAGCATTTGTGAAGGCATGTGTCGCAAAGGAGGGTGTGGACATATCATCGGTAATTGAGGATTTGGAGTATCCTACAGCCGCAAGTTATATTCTGATTGACACATTGAACGAGCGCCATTTTTTAACTTCCAACAAAATCTTTGACAGCTTATCCGCAGAAGATGTACCCGAAGAAAAAATAAAGAAAGCGGATTTGGTCTATTTCGGGAGTGCCATGATAATGGAGAGGATGGACAGGGACGGTATTGAAAAACTGTTCCGCAAGTCGCGTTCCCTTGGGAAAATAACTGCAATGGACACTGCAATGAATACTGCAATGAACAGCACTGGGCAAGTGAATTATTATGAACAAATGAAGTGTGCTTTATATGAAACCGACTACTTTCTTCCCAGTTATGATGAGGCAAAAATACTGACTGGAGAGGAATTACCTGAAAAAATAGCTGAGAGGCTGAAAGAGTTTAATATGAAAGCTCTGGTCATAAAGCTGGGTAAAAAAGGCTGCTATGCAACTGATTTTGTAAAAGGAAAGTATATCAGCACAATTGAAGGAATGCCGGTGAAGGATACAACGGGAGCAGGAGATTCCTTTGTGGCCGCTTTCCTGTGCGGCATATCCCAGGGCTGGGACATCTTCAAAAGTGCTGCTTTCGGCAATACGGTGGCATCTCTCAATGTGGGAGCAGTGGGGGCTACTGCAGGAATACCAGATTTTAAAAGTGCCTTGGCTTTTTTTGAAAAGCAGGATATTCAATATTAAGGAAGGAGCAGATAATTGAACTGTTCAGGAAATCTGAAGTTATTATTTGGTACTTCCAAAGGCAAAGTCACTTTAAAATATACATTAAAAAGAAAGAGGGATATAGACTATGAGATTCGTTCCAATGAAAGAAATTCTTGAGCTTGGCAGAAAAAAAGGTATTGCGTACGGAGCTTTCGAATTCTGGTCGGTTGAGACTGCCAGAGCTGCAATACTAGCAGGATCTAAGCTGGGCATGCCGGTGATTTTACAGTGCGGACAGACGGAAATAGATATGATGGGGGGTTTTGAGGATGTTGTGTCCACAGTAGAAATAGCATCCAGGAATGCTTCCGTGCCTGTTGCACTGCATCTTGACCATGCTGTTACCTATGAGGCTTGTAACGCGGCTATTCAGGCAGGCTTTTCCTCAGTAATGATTGATCTTTCCGCAAAACCTCTGGAAGAGAACATATACGGCACACTCCAGGTGGTGGAGCGTGCACATCCCGCAAATGTAACGGTTGAAGCAGAACTTGGCCGGCTTGTGGGGGAAGAGGGCGCCATAGCTGTAAAGGGCCACGAGGCTGCGCAGACTGACCCGGAGGAGGCCAGGAGATTTGTGGAAGCTACCGGCATCGACTGCCTGGCGGTGAGCATAGGTACCCAGCACGGACAGTACAAGTTTGAACCAAAGCTTAATATAGAACGCCTCAAGAAGATATATGAGCTTACAAAAATACCTCTTGTGCTTCACGGGGGCTCCGGGACACCCATGTGGCAGGTGCAGGAGTCTATAAGAAATGGAATCAACAAGGTAAATATATGCACAGATATAGTTCTGGCTATGGGACATCAATATGTGGACACTCAAAAGGGAGATTTAAAGTATACTACTGCAAATCTCTTCAATCCTGCAAATGAAGCGGCGCAAAAAATAATTGAAGAAAAAATGCGTGCGTTTGCATTGCTGGATTTGTACAAGCAATAATCTGCCAAAGCCAATTTATTTCCTATATTATTAATTCTCATTGAGAAAGACATGTACTTAATATCTTTAACATCTTAAAGGCCGCTTAATATTTATTGCGTTTAAGAAAATCAATTTAATCGGATAGCTTCTTAATTTTCTATTTTTGAAAGGAGAATTCTATTATGAAAAGCGTAAAAAAGTGTCTTGCTGTAAGCTTACTTGTTGCATTGATTGCTGCTGTATTTGCAGGTTGTTCTTCCTCAAACGGCGGCGGGGCGGTTTCCTCCAATAGTTCTTCAGCTTCGGTAAGCTCCAAGGCGGAGAACTTGAAGGCAACGGTTATATGGAGAAGGTTTGATGATGCCTTCCAGTCAGGCTTCAGAATAATCATGCAAAGCGAGGCCGACAAAATGGGAGGCTTCAAGCTTGACATGCAGGATGGCGAGGATGATCCCTCCAAGGCAAATAACAAGCTGGAGACAGCTCTGACAAAGGGCGCACAGAGCATTGCAATATGCGCACCCGACAGAAAAAGCACCGATGAGATGATGAAGAAGTGCAAGACCGAGAATGTGCCGGTGATTTTTTTCAACATGGAGCCCATGCCTGAAACAATGAAGGCCTATGACAAGGTATGGTATGTGGGAGCCAATGCAAAGGAATCAGGACAAATGTGCGCCCAGGCTCTGATAAACTACTGGAACAGCAATAAGGAAATTGCCGACAAAAACGGTGACGGAAAGCTGCAGCTTGTTATACTTCAGGGAGAATTGGGTCAGCAGGATGTTGTGCTCCGAACGGAGGCATATGAAGAAACCTTAAAAGCTCAGGGCATTGAATATGAGATTCTTGCAAAAGATACTGCTAATTGGGATAAGGCACAGGCGCTGGATAAAATGAATACCTGGATTACCGCTTTCGGTGTGGATAAAATCGAAGGAGTTCTGTGCAACAGCGACGGTATGGCAATGGGAGCTGTGCAGGCGGCTTTGGACAACGGGTACAATAAGGGCGATGCAAACAAATTTATTCCGATTGTAGGGATAGATGCAACTGTAGAAGCTCTCCAGAGCATGAAGAACGATGCCTTGCTTGGAACAGTGCTTAACGACCGTATGTCTCAGTCCAAGGCGGTTCTGAATGTACTGAAGACAGTAAACGACAAGGGTGTGGTTACGAAAGATACAGTTGGCGTAGATTGTACGGTGGAAGACAACTATATTTGGGTTCCGTATAAAATCGTAGACAAGACCAATCTTGAGGAAACCTTGAAAATGATGACCGAGATTGAGGGTAAATAAAAATTGGATATGGCATTGTGCCGGTGTAAACTCAGAAGCATACGGGCAGGCACCGGAGCACAGGCTGCGGCATGGCGGAAACCGGAGAAACGGATATTACCTTGCGGTTTCAGTATATAAGGTACTCATTTGGAATCCGCCATAGGGCAGCTCATAAGGTCAAAAAAATGCAAAGGAGGACCCAGTCATGCCAAAGCTTTAATAAGGTTTTGGGCTGGATGCATGGGCATGGGTATAAATATGGAGGTGAGCCATTTGCAGGAATATCGTCTGAAAATGGACAATATAACAAAGACTTTTCCGGGAGTAAAAGCTTTGGATGATGTGAAGCTGCACATAAAGCCGGGAAGCGTCCATGCCCTGATAGGGGAAAACGGGGCGGGAAAGTCCACCTTGATGAAGTGCCTGTTCGGTATTTACAAACCGGATGGAGGCTCCATTGAGATTGACGGCAGGGCAGTCTTGATATCAGACACTCAAAGTGCCCTTAAGAATGGAATTTCCATGATACATCAGGAGCTTAATCCAATTCCCAACAGAACTGTAACCGACAATATATGGGTTGGCCGTTATATAAAAAAAGGATTGATTGTAAATGAAAAATTAATGGAGCAAAAAACCCAGGAGCTTTTGAAAGAGCTTGAGTTTGATATCAATCCAAAAGCAATGGCAAAAGATCTTTCGGTTTCACAACTGCAGGCAATTGACATTGCAAAAGCAATATCATACAATGCGAAAATTATTATTATGGACGAACCGACCTCCTCGCTTACAATTGCAGAAACAAAGCATCTTTTCAGGCTTATACGGCAGTTGAGGGATGAGGGCAGATCCGTTATTTACATTTCTCATAAGCTGGAGGAAATGTTTGAAATTGCAGATGAAGTAACAGTTATGAGAGACGGCAGATATATCGGAACCTGGGAAATAAGCAAAATAACCATTGAGCATGTCATAGAGCAAATGGTAGGGAGGAGTATGGAGGAACGCTTTCCCATAAGCGAGCAGCCTCCGTCTTCGGATGTCAAATTGAGGGTGGAAAACATTACAAGCACTGATGCCAAATCCTTTAAAAATGTCAGCTTTGAATTGAAAAAAGGGGAAATACTTGGGATTGGAGGCTTGGTAGGGGCCCAAAGAACAGAAATGGTTGAAAGCCTTTTTGGGCTGAGGCCTATTGCATCAGGAGTTTTTTATAAGGAAGGCAGGCTTATCGGCAACAAGTCACCGCTTCAGGCAATCGAAAACGGATTTGCCCTGCTGACGGAGGAGCGCCGCACCACAGGTATTGTTCCAATGCTGTCCGTGCATGATAACACGCTGATTGCGTCATATAAAAAGTTTACCGGCTGGTTTCCGGGGGTTATCAATAAAAAAAAGAGCACAGAAAGTGCCGTTGCAGTATGTAAAAGCATGAATGTAAAAACTCCCCGTATGTCGACTGAAATTCAAAATCTTTCGGGAGGAAACCAGCAGAAGGTGCTGGTGGGGAGATGGCTTCTTACCGATTCAAACATACTTATTCTGGATGAACCCACAAGAGGCGTGGATGTAGGTGCAAAATACGAGATATATAAAATCATGAGAGAGCTAGTAAAAAAAGGAAACAGTATTATAATGGTATCCTCGGAAATGCCGGAGCTGCTGGGAATGTCTGACAGGATATTGGTTATGTGCAATGGGCGTATAACAGGGATTTTAAATAGTGAGCAGGCCTCGCAAGTGGAGATTATGCGTCTTGCTACAAGGTTTACCATAGATAATACAGCAATGGAGGCGGGCAAATGAATATAAAAGGTGGAGAGATTAAAACAGTTGAGGTTAAGAAGTTTTTAATGGACAAAGCTCTGATATTGGCACTGCTCGTCATGATAATAGGTATTATTATTATGGAGCCGGCATTTTTGCAATGGCGTGTTGCAAAGGATATTATGACACAGTCCTCGGTAAAGCTCATTGTGGCACTTGGCCTTCTGTTTCCTTTGCTGCTTGGAGGAACAGACCTCTCAGGAGGACGTCAGGTGGGTTTGGCGGCTGTTATTGTGGCATCAATGAGCCAGGCTGCGGACTATGCCAGTAAATTTTATCCGGGGCTGCCCAATATCCCTATTATTTTCCCTATTCTTATTGCAATTGGGGTTGTGGCAGTAATCGGTGCGGTAAACGGAATTATGATAGCAAAGCTTAAAATGGCTCCTTTTATTGCTACCTTTGGAATGTCTACAATAGTATACGGCATTAACTGCCTTTATTATGCAAAAGAGCCCAATAATGCACAGCCCATAGGCGGAATAAGGGGAGAACTTACTATCCTGAGCAGTTACAAGCTGTTTGGGCAGATAAGCCTTCTCATTGTCATAGCGGCTGTGGTGACGGTTATTTCGTGGTTTATTCTTAACAAAACGGTATTTGGAAAGCATATATATGCGGTGGGCGGAAACGAAAATGCCGCAAGGGTTTCCGGTGTAAAGGTGCATGCAATTATAATTGCGGTATTTGTAATTGAAAGCATCCTGGTAGGTATGGCGGGTATATTGGAGGTTGCGCGTACAGGCGGAGCCAACAGCGCCTATGGCTTTTCGTATGAATTTGACGCTATTTCAGCCTGTGTGGTGGGAGGAGTGTCTCTAAGCGGTGGAGTGGGCAAGGTTTCAGGGGTTGTTCTTGGTGTGATTATTTTTACCATAATAAGCTATGGGCTTGCGTTTATAGGTATAAATCCAAATTGGCAGCTCATTGTAAAAGGAATTATAATATGTACCGCTGTTGCTCTGGATATGAAAAAAAATTCAAAATAGCAGATTTGTGGAGGTTACTGAAATGGAAACTATTAAAGTGGGCAATACATTGGAATTTTCAAGACTGGTGCAGGGCTTCTGGCGGCTTACCGACTGGAATTTCAGTTTAAATGAACTGGCTGCGTTTATGGAGGCTTGCATCGGCAGGGGAGTAACCACCTTTGACACGGCGGAAATATACAGCGATACAGAGTGCGAGCGCCAGATGGGACTTGCCTTTAAAACCGCACCGGAGCTTCGCGGGAAAATACAGTTGGTTACAAAAACCGGTATTTTCAAGCAAAAAGAAGGATACGGAGAATTCGGATATTACAATACCTCCTATGACAGGATTGTGGAATCCTGCAAAAGCAGTATACAACGTCTGCAATGCGGGTATATAGACCTATATCTTATTCACAGGGAGGACCCCTGCTTTGATGCCTGGGAAACTGCCAGAGCCTTGAAGGACTTAAAAAAGCAGGGTTTAATCAGGGAGGCGGGAGTGTCAAATTTTGATCCATTCAAGTTTGATGCACTGAACACTGCAATGGACGGAACTCTTGTAACAAACCAGCTTGAGTGGAACCCGGTTTGTTTTGAACATTTCAACTCGGGCATGATGGATATTATGGTAAAGAATAAAATCCATCCCATGATATGGTCGCCTCTTGCGGGAGGCAGGCTGTTTTCATCCGACGCCCCGGAATGTGTAAAAGCCTTAAAGGTATTTTCGGAGATTGCAAGGCAGAATGGGGAGGCAGTGGAGACTATAATATATGCATGGCTGCTCTATCATCCTGCAAAAGTGATGCCCATAAGCGGCAGCGGCAAGCTGGAGCGTCTTGATATGGCTATCCGTGCGCTTGAGGAGGTCAGGCTACAGCATTGGGAGTGGTATAAGCTGTATGCGGCAAGCGGCCAGCAGGTGCTGAGGTAAATTGAATTCCGAACAATGACCGGCGGCATACTCCGGATAAAATATACAAAATATATAAATTGAACGGCAATCGGTTAAAGAAAAATATGCTCTTCCCAAAATGGACGGAAAACATGAAGGTCCGTTTATACGGGAGGAGCATATTTTTTATTGTAGTTTTTCTAATAATTTATAGGAATATGAGAGTAAAAAATGTGAAAAATAAGTATGGTTCAAAAGCTCTTTTTTGAATTAAATATCATTAAAGGAGGACTAATATGCCACTCACAAGTAAGGAATTAATGTTGATTCAGGACAATATCAGCATGTGCGAAGACAACATAAAGTATTTGCAGGGCTGCGCCCAGCTTGCAACCGACAGCCAGATCAAAAACCTGTGCACCAAGCTGGCAAGCGACGAAAAGAACAGCCTGCAGTTGCTGATAAAGCACATTAATACGGCGGCACAATAAGTATAATAAAACAGGAGGGTGAACATGGCTAATTTAACGGATAAGGAAATTATGGCTTCGGTTCTGGGAGAGCATAAACTTGCAGCATCATCCTTGACCAACCTTATTTTGGAAAGTGTGTGTCCAATGTTAAGAAACGATGCTGAAAGTATTCTTACAAAAACCTTTGATGCTCAAAAACAGGTTTTTGATATAATGGCTCAGAAGGGCTGGTATATGGTTCAAAATGCAAACCAGCAGGAAATATCCACAGCCCAGCAAAAAGTGAAAAACGTTCAATCTCAGATATCTCAATAATAAAAAACTGATATAAAGGGAAAGGGCGGCCGTATTCATATGCGGCTGCCCTTTTTTGGTGACAAATTTGCACTTAATAATAGGAGCATACACCTATTATTAAGTGTTAACAGGGAACTGATTTTACAAAAAATTAAAAAAAGTAAATTTTAATGTCTAGCTTTGAAAGAATAAGTAAATTATGGTTATCTCCACTAAATCAAATAATTCTTAATTTTACAATATTATGCTTAATATGATAATATTTTTAAGCAGTTCAAATAAATACATTTCAAAAGATAAAACCAGTTAATAAAAATTGAAAATGAATCAATTATTCATTAATAAGCGGTTGCGAAGATGGAACCGGTCTCATTGCAGTAAGCAGGCATGAGATTTTCGGCGTTAGCGCTTTATCCGTTCAGCATGATATGTGGTATATGCCCAGAGCCAGAAAAGCATTAAATTCTGAAGTGTGATTGATTGGGAGTGCTCAGTGGAACTATCAGGGTTTAGATTTGTACCAAAGTGCGTCTGTTAAAAAAATCAAAGATAAAGAGGAGAAAATTATGAGCAAAAGCCTTGCAAAAAAAGTATTTATATTTATTCTGCTATTTGCAATAAACATTATGGGGTTCGGCATAGTAATTGATTCCGGCAATTTGAAGTTTTCCTTTGGAGAGGCTGCCTATTGCCGGACCAACTACTATGATATCAGCAAGGTAAGGGCCGGGTATTTATGGAATGCATCCTTCTATGAAAATCAGAGCTACGCAAATGTTAGCCTCACTGCAGACAGCATATTACTGAATGTGCCAATAACCGGAGCGATTTCTTCAGCGGCATCAGATTATATTCCGGTTACAGTAGGAAAAGAATACACAATGAATTTTTCACAGCAGGGAGAAACAAATGTAGGGACCAGATCCATATATATTTTTTACAATAGCAATAAAGAAAGAATAAGCGGTGAAACCTCTGTTTTTACAACAACCACGATCATCAAGCCCCCTGCAGGTGCGGCATATATCCGGTGGTTTTTTGCTCCTACTGCCGGTGATAAAACATGCCAGGTAAGATATTCAAATATTGAGTTTTATGAGAACCTTATGAGTTTTAAACTGGATCCGTCTATGGACAATCTGACCTGCCAGATGTCTTTACCTGTAAAGGGAATAGTGGAAAACAGCAGCAGCGGAGATATTTTAGATATAGTATATTCCATGGACGATGATTCTGAGCAGGTATTGTATCCAGGTTTGGAAAGCAAGGGCACTGCTCAGCCCGTGGATGCAAAAATTGATATAAGGGCTCTTTCTGAGGGAGTACATAATTTGAGTATATGGATAAGGGATAGTAAGGGGAGGGTTTCTGAACCTGTTAGGCTTTCCTTCAATAAAATCCGTAAAATCAGCATGTCTGTATCAGATGTCACAAAAAATAGTGCCGGTATAAATATAAATGATGAAAATGCTGAAAGTAAGCTGTATAGAGTAAAAATAAACAACAAGTATCTGTCCGAAGCAGGTGAAATATCTGTAAGCCCGGACTGGATAAGAAAAAGTACCACAAATACGGCCATAAATATTGGGAAGCTGTCTCCAGGAGTAAAATATACCCTGTCGGTAACAGCCTATGATATTAACTCTTTGGAACTGGACGAAAGCAAAAGTGTACAATTTACAACCCCGGTGGAAAATTTGTCTGCACCGGTAATTTCAAAAACAGACAGCAGTGCAGAGAGCATAACTATTGCCTGGAATCCGATAAAGGGAGCGGAAAAATATGAAATTGAGGCTGACGGTATAACTACATCCTCAAGTGCTTTATCCTTCACCCACTCAAAACTTCAGCAAAATACAAGGCATACGTACAGAGTGCGGTCCCGGGACGGAGAAAATATCAGTGAATGGAGCCTGCCCATAAAAGTCTCAACCAAGAAGGCACTGCCTGAGATACCCGGAAATATCACCGCCGCTGCCATTGGAACCTCCATAGCAGTTTCATGGGGTAAGGTGGCCAATGCTTTAAATTATGAAATTGAGGCTGACGGCTCCATAAAGACGGTAAGTGGTACGGCATATACAATGCAAGGACTAAAACCCGATACTCTTCATACCTTCAGGATAAGAGCCGTTGGATTCTCGGGGACAAGCAACTGGAGCCCCATTGAAAGAATATTTACAACTGACGGCTTGATAACAGATATGCCGCAAAATATTACGGCTGTTGCATCAAACACTACCATAGCATTGTCATGGGATGCTGTCGATGATGCAGAGGACTATGATATTCTGCCTGTATTGGAAAATGGAACAATGGGAACCGCAGTAGACAACGGAAGCCTTACCACCTGTGAATTTCGGGGGCTGAGACCAAACACCGCATACAGGTATGTGGTGAGAGCAAGGAACAGTGCCGGCGAAGGCCCTTACAGCAGGGAAATACAGGTGATGACATACCTGCTGGACACTCCTGGGAATGTAAAGATTGAAAAAAATGATACTTATATAAAATTTTCATGGGATAAGGTAGAGAGTGCCGACAGCTACCAACTGATATATGCCGGTGTGACGGGAGGAGAGGCCGCCGGGGCGGGAGCTGTCGTTGAGCTTGAAAGCTCCGGCACCCGTATTGATGTACTAACCGGAACCAGCGTCACAATAACCGGTCTGACGCCCTGCACCGAATATAAATACAGCATAAGGGCAAAAAGCTCAAATGGCTACAGCAGTTGGAGAGAAGTAAAAAGCTGCTTCACCTTGCCGCATAGGCCTGAAATACCTGACAATGTCAGTGCATCCGTATCTGATACTAAAATCATTATCAGTTGGACAGGCATGGATGACCCGGCAGTCACAGGCTATGATATAGAACTGGATGGAATAGTACTTGAAAATGACACTGAGACAGGCTATATACATGAAGGACTGACACCATACAGCCTGCATACGTACAGAGTCAGGGCGAGAAATGATTTGGTGGAAGGGGAGTGGAGCCCTGAAAATACCATCAGAACGCTTCCTTCAGAACCACAGTCTCCAAAGAATATTGTTGTAAAGTCAACGCAGACAGGTGCCACATTGACTTGGAAAGAGGAACAGGGAGCTGCCGGATATGACATATATGTATTCAGATTGGATGAGAGCAATAATGAGGTTAAGGTTGAAGAAATAAACAATATTGAAGATTGCACCTATACCCACAGAAGGCAGGTCAAGGGCGAGGAGTACAGGTACAGGCTGAGAACCCGTAACATACGGGGAATAAGCGCCTGGAGCGGAGATGTCATCAACAACGCCATAAAGGCTGAGTGCAAGAAGGGCAGTACCCTTGACCTGGGGTTGACTGCCACAGATGTGGTGGATTTTGGCAGCTATGAAATGGTGGTCACATATAATCCTGGCGTGGTTCAGGTGGCGGACCTCAGCACCCTGACCGGAGCTGCTGAACTGACAACCGGAAAAATAGAGGGCACGGGCATCACCATAAAGGAATTTTCACAGGGCAGGATTGTGTTTGTGGTGGACAGGGCTGTTACCCCCGGGGAGGCCTGGACCGGTGTCATTAACGGCATCAAGTTCAAGGCCAGGGAAACCGGCGGCACCACCATAACCTATACGGTGTTCACCAGGCAGGAATAGCAGGGCTTGAGCAATGACTGCAAACGGCAGCCAAATGATGTCAAACGGTACTTTTCGTGCCGTTGAGCCGGCTCACCTGTACCATATAAACGTCTCAATGCTGCAAAAGCCGCAACTGAACGGCAGATGAACCGCAAATGAACCGCAAATGAACCACAAGTAAAATACAATCACACTTTTTGGAGGTCAACTATGAAGAATATTAAGAACAGGCTTTCGGCGCTTCTGGTTTTCATATACATTTTCACAAATATCCTCTCTCCCTTGAGCATCCTCGCAGCAGGCCAGGACAATAAAAAAGAGGCTCCCAAGGAAAAGACAGAGCTGCTGGTCAAGTTCAAGGACGACAGCAAGGCCGATAACAGCCGGTCAAAGGTTAAAAGCAAGCTGAAAATAGGGAAGCTGGATTCCAAGGCCAGAAGCAAAAAGTCCAGAATAGAGCTGCTGGAAATTAATGAGGGCGATGACCTGAATGCCGTCATAAAGGAGCTTAAGAAGGATTCCAATGTGTTGTTCGCCCAGCCCAACTACAAGCTGAGCGCAACTGCGGCCAAAAGCGCCGCAGTTCCCCGGGACGAGCTGTTCCCTCAGCAGTGGGGGCTTTTTAACAACGGGCAGAAGGTGGAGTTTTCAACTGGAAAAGCAGGACAGGATATTTCAGCTCTGGCAGCCTGGGGCCTCACAAAGGGCTCCGCTGTGCTGGTAGGCGTCCTGGATACTGGAATAGATACAAGCCATGAGGATTTGAAGGACAATATTTATGTAAATTCCAATGAGATTAAAGATAACGGCATTGATGATGACGGGAACGGATATATTGACGATATCAACGGCTGGGATTTTGCAAACGGGGACAATTCCGTGTTTGACGATACCACGTCGGATATGCATGGAACACAGGTGGCAGGTGTTATTGCAGCCGGGGAAAACGGAACCGGGATTGTAGGTGCGGCTCCAAAGGCGGCACTTCTGCCCTTGAAATTCATAAACGGCACCACAGGCTATACCTCCGATGCAATAGAGGCCATTGAATACGCCTCCCGTATGGGTGTAAAAATAGTCAACTGCAGCTTCTCAGGAAGCAGCAGTAACCCTGCGCTGAAGGAGGCCATGGCGGAGTCGGGCATGCTGTTTGTATGCGCCGCAGGCAACGAGGGCCGGGATCTTTCCAAGTCCCCCGTATACCCTGCGGGCTTTGAACTGTCAAATATATTGACGGTTGGAGCTCAAAACAACAAGGGACAGATGGCGGCACTTTCCAATTACGGCATAAATGTGGATGTTGCAGCCCCGGGAATAGATATATTGACCACACAGCCACAGGATAAGTACGAATATAAAAGCGGCACTTCCTTTGCAGCCCCATATGTGTCGGCGGTTGCCGCACTGCTTCAGAGCCTTATGCCGGACATGACTGCGGCCCAGCTTGCAACCAGGATAAAGAGCACTGCCGCAAAGAGTGAGGAAACAACCGGAAAGGTGGCCTACGGCAGGGTGGACGCCAATGCGGCCCTGACAAATAACCAGAGCTCCTCAACAGATATTGTGAAAAAGCCCGCAGCAGATACCAGGCTTCCGGCGGATGAGAGCGTTGTGGCAGTGTGCGCCGCCACAATCGCCCCCGAGCTTCTGGAACAGATACACTATGGAGAAACAGGGGTAAATGCCGCAACGGGAAACTATTCAAAAACAGATATCGATATGAGTGAGGTGTCCCCCGGCTTCACCGTCAATATGAGCAGGACCTACAACTCCAAGGATGACAGGGCCACAAGCACAATGGGCAGGGGCTGGACCTTCGGCTTTGAAGGCAGCCTTAAAAAGGATGCCAATTATGCCTCCAACAGCGTACTGGTTGCAAAGCTTCCCAACGGCTCGGCCCAGGTATTCATTGACAACAGAAACGGGACCTATGCCGCAAATGATTCCAGAAGCACACTGGTAAAAAACCAGGACGGAACCACCACTCTGACAACCAAGGACCAGTACACCTACATATTCAATACCACAGCAGCAAATCCCGAGGGCTATCTTACCGAAATGAGGGACAGGAACAAAAATTCCCTTAAAATATCACTGGATGCCGCTGTTCCGGGCAAGGTGCTGTCAGTGACCGATACGGTGGGAAGACAGTTCGGCATCACCTATGACACCAACAACTTAATAACAAAAATCTCCGATATCAAAGGAAAAAGATATGTAAAATATGAATACAGCTCTGCAAAGCTGCTTACCACAGTCTCGGCAATAACCCTGGAGGGGGCTGACTCTCCTGCAATATATTCCTATGAATATGACGCCTCAAATTACCTGACCAAAGTCAGGGATGCTTTGAAAAACACCCTGGAACAGGTAACCTATGACCATGCCGCAGGCACAAACCAGCACAAGGTGACAAAAAGCACCGACCAGAACGGAAACACCTTTAACTACACCTATGACCCGGGCAACAGAACCACCACAATCAAGGATTCCAGTACTCCCTCAGCAATAACCGTCACCAAGAAATATGACACGGCCTACTACATAACAGAATCCATAGACCCGGAAGGAAAATCCACCACAGTTGAATACTACCTGGACACAAACAACTACAACAAATATGGTGAAGAAAAGAAAATAAAGGACAGGAACGGAAACGTTACAGAATATGCAAGGGATGAAAGAGGAAACATAACAAAAATATTAAACCCGGACAAAAGCACCAGGGAATACACCTATGATGCCCAGAACAACACAACGGCAGAAAAAGATGAAACAGGCAGAGCCACATATTACATATATGATGACACAGGCCGCCTGCTCAAAAAAGTGCAGCCCTTAAACGGCACCGACACCTACGATCCCAATGCAGACCAGTCGAAATACTCCGTAACAAAATATGCCTACTATACAAATGAGGAGGCACAGGCCCTGGGCTACAAGGCAAAAGGCCTGCTGAAGCAAACTGCAGATCCCGCCGGGGGAGTTACAAAATATGAATATGACGCTGACGGAAACCAGACGGCAGTGACCGACCCGGAAGGCAACACAACAAAAAACGAATACAATGCCCTGGGCTGGCTGACCCAAAAAACATCACCCTCGGGCTATACCGTCACCTACACCTATGATGCCTACGGCAGAGTAGTAAAAACAGAACTGGACAAGGGTGAAACCTCAAGGACGGTATATGACCTCCTGGGCAGAAAAATACAGGACATAGCCCCCAACCAGTATGAAGAAGAAAAAGACGGGCTCAACTCCGGTACACCCACCCAAACCTACGCAGACGTAACCGCCGGCACAAGGTATGAATACAATCCGGCAGGCAGGGTGAAAAAAGTCACAGACCCGATGGACAGCTCGGTGGAATATACCTATGACATCTATGGAAACACCTTGAGCGAAAAACTCACCGACAGCACGGGAAAAGAAAAAAACACCAAAAGCTACACCTACGATGTAATGAACAGGCTCACCACGGTGTCCTTCAAGGGCGGCTCGGACCAGACCTCCCTTAAGCTGGAAAGCTATGCCTACACCATACAGACCGACGGAAAAACACAAAAAACCCACACCCGGTACTTAAACACCGCAGCACCTGCAATAACAGGAACAACCACCAGCGAAGCCGCAATCACAGAATACACCTACGACTATGCAAACCGTCAGGTGGAACAAAAAAATCCCGACGGAGGACGGCTCACAACCATATACAACCCCAACGGTACAATAGCCTCAACCACCGATGCCATGGGAAACACCACCTGGTATAAATATGACGGAAGAAACAACCCGTCCGAAAAATGGATACCTATGGAAGAAGGGCTCTACAGCTATACCAGAATAGCCTATGACAAAGCCGGAAGAAAAGTATCGGAACAAACCGGGAAGGACAAAACAGAACTGTACGGCATACCTTCCTCCGACAGGCTCATAACAAAAAGCTATGCCTATGACAAAAACGGCAGCCTGACAACAGTCACCGACAGCAGCGGCAGAAGGACAGAAAACCAGTACGACCCCGAAGGAAACCTGGTGAGGGAAAACATATTCACCGCAAAGGACACCTTCAACACCACCGAATACACCTACAACCATATAGGAAAGGTGACCTCCAGAACAAAATACATAAAAAAGGGAGACCTCTTAGGAAACAAGGAAGAAAACCAGGAGCAGGAAGCCCTGACAACCACCTGCAAATATGACAAAAACGGAAACCTCATAGAAGAAAAAACACCCGACGGCGTTATCACCAGCTACACCTATGACCTGCTAGGCAGGCAGACCGAAACCCGGAAGCTGGAAATAGACGAGCACGGGCTCCCTGTCATAGCAAGTACAAAAACCGCCTACGACAGCCAGGGCAACATAATAGCCACAACCGATGCAAAAGGCATAACCACCACATACCACTATGACGACAGGGGTTTAATGCAGCAAAGCAAAAAAACCACCATAGAAACAACCAGCGCCGGCTCCATAACCATAGACCACATAACAGCCTGCTACTATGACCTGGCAGGCAGAAAAACCGCCGAAGTATCACCGGAAAATTACGTACCGGCCGTTCCATATACCCAAATGAACAGAACAGAATACGTATATGACAAAATGGGAAGGCTGAAGGCGAAAATACAGGTATACAAGGTCAAGGACGAAGAAAACTTCACCACCCTCGTATCAGCGGCATACAAATATGACAAAAACGGAAACCCCATCAAGGAGCTGGACGGAGAAGGCTACAGCTACGGCGTGGGAACCACCCTGGAAGAAAAAATATACAGCGGCTACGGCATGGAAAAAACCTACAACCAGGCAGGCCTGCTGGAAACAGAGCTGGACCCTGCGGCAAAAGCCGACGGCCTCAAAAACACAAAAAAGAACACCTATGACGGGGCGGGAAGAAAAATATCCGAGACAGATGCCAGAGGAGTAATAACCAGCTACTACTATGACGATGCAGGAAACCTGGTAACAACAGCAGTAAGAAAAACACAAAGCGATGCGGAACTGGTCACAGGCACAAAACAATATGACCTGGCAGGAAACATAACGGAAAAAACCGACGGCAACGGAAATGCTACCAAATACCAGTACAACAGCCTGAACAAGCTCAAAAAAATACAATATCCCTCAGATGAAACCATACCCGGATACACAGAAACCTACCAGTACGACCAAATGGGAAACATAAGAAAAAAAGAAGACAGCATGGGGGTACAAAACCTCTATACCTATGACAACGAAGGACGGATGCTCTCCCAGACACAGCAGGACAGCAAGGGCAGGGACAAAATAACCACTTTTGCGGCATATGACCTAAACGGAAACAAGACAAAAGAAACCGACGGAAACGGAACAGAAAAAGAAAACAGATATGATGAGAAAAACAGGCTCATAGAACAAAAAACAAACATAACCGGCATAAACAACAAAACCGTAACCTACAAAACACAAAACAAATATGACAAAAACAACAACCTGCTGGAACAGACCAGCTACATAGACGGGGTCCTCACAGGAAAAACCGCAACAAAATATGATGCCTTAAACAGAAGCATAGAAAAACGGGATGCCTACAATATAATACAAACCCTGGAATATGACAAAAGCCACAGGCAGACAAAAGCAACAGACGCAAACGGAAACGAAACAAAATATACCTACGACAGAAACAACCGTCTCACAGCCACCACCGACCCCGAAGGGAACATAACAAGACAGAGCTATGACGGCGCAGGAAACCTGACGGAAAAAACCGACGGCAACGGAAACAAAACCACCTACAGCTACGACCAGTTTGGCAGACTCCTGCAGGTGACAAACGCAAAAGGAGAAAAAACCGGCTACACATACGATGCTTGCGGAAACCTGCTCACCCAGACCGACGGCAGGGGAAATACAACCGCCTACGAATACAACGCCGCCAACAAAGAAACCAGAAAAATATATCCGGGAGGCAAAAAAACCATAGAAGGAACAACCGTCTATGACCCGGCAAAAACAGAGACCTACACCTACAATGCAAATGGAACGGCCGCCACAAAAACAGACCGTAACGGAAAAACCACAAGCTACAAAAATGACATACACGGCAGGGTGA
>NZ_MZGX01000011.1 GCF_002051585.1 Ruminiclostridium hungatei
GTTGTCTTATGATATTCTGCTTTCCTTCACTCATCCCAGGTGTTTTTCTCGGTCTTCCCATAATTTAAAAGCCTCCTGTGTTTTATTCTATCACAGAAGGCTTTTACAGAAAATTTCTCGCAGTCTCTCTTTCTGAATGCTTCAAAGCCGCAAATACCAAGACCAACCAGCAAGACAACTACTGAAATAACCGTTATGTCTAAAGTTCCCCTGCCGAGAAAAGCTCCCTTAAGGCCACCTATTCCATTGAAATTACATGGATTCAAAACAGCATCTATGTAATTGAACACGAAAATTACTGCACCAAAAAGGAAAATGATCAGGCCAAAAATAAATCTTTTCATTATTTTATACACCCCTAAATTTTTCTGTTATGAAAATAATACCATAAGTTGCTGATATTTTCATTGATTGAGTTATCAACTTTAAAGCTATTGACAAAACAGTATTATTCAAATATACTGACTATAAAGTCAGTGAGTCAGAGGTCATTATATGAGAAAGACAATGCGGCAAATAAAAAAAGAAAAAACGAAAGAACTTATACTTGAAACAGCATATGAATTGTTTTCAAGGCAAGGAATCCTGAACACACGAATGTCCGATATTGCACAAGCTGCCGGAGTTTCTCATGGAACAGTGTTTTTGCACTTTGAAACCCAGGAAAGCTTGATTGCAGGAGTGGTTGAGTTTTATTGCAGAAGTATTGCCGGACGTACTCATGAATTAGCTGAATCCTGTGCAAATTTGCAGGACTTCTTGATTGCTCATCTGCAGGGGATTACGGAATATGAGTCTTTTTATTCAAGGCTTGTCATAGAAAACCGCATGCTTCCGGTCAGTGCAAGGGAGGTATGGATTAATATGCAGTCAGCCGTTTCCCAGCATTTCAGTCAGGTCATGGACCATGACAGGCAATCTATAAGAACAGACGTACCCCTTAGCATGCTCTTTAATATGTGGATGGGACTCATTCATTATTACTTGGAAAACAGTGATTTGTTTGCTCCTGGAGAAAGTGTATTACAGCGTTATTCAAAGGAATTATGTAATAATTATTATAAATTGATAATAGCGGGAAGGAAGGAACATCATGAAAAATCCATTTGACACACTGAAGCAGGAAGCACCTCAGGTAGCAGAGGCATTCAACAATCTCATTTCGGCGATTTCAAACACGGGAGGACTGGATGCAAAAACGAGACAGCTTGTTTTTGTGGGAATTAAAGCGGCTCAAGGAGACACCGCGGCGGCAGTGGCCCATACACCAATGGCAAAGAAGGAAGGCGCTACCAGAGAAGAAATTAGGGACACCATACTGATGACTTTGACGGTGTCAGGGATACAGGGCATTACTCACTGTCTGATACCTGTGCTGGATGCCTATGACAGGGCTGGATTGCAGCCATAGGCAAACGGACTATTATGTGCCTGGTCAAGGCTTGGCTTGCAGGCAATATAAGCAATATGCTGCTCAGGCAGAGTTTTAAGAGGTGCAGGAGGTGAACAGGGTGGGGGTATTATCTGAACTGCCCAATATTGGGGAAGCGGTTGAAAAGCAGCTCAATCAAGTCGGGATTACCACTTGTGAACAGTTGAAGGAATGCGGCAGTAAGCAGGCATGGCTGAAAATACGGTTAATAGATTCTTCAGCCTGCATCCATCGTCTATATGCTCTGGAGGGTGCGATACAAGGTATAAGGAAGAATCAGCTACCCCCTGAAATAAAAGCGGAGCTGAAGGAGTTTTACATGTTATATCAGCCGGATAAAATATTAAACTGGCTTGGTGAACCTCACCACGGCAAGGACAAGGATTCTGATTAAGAAAACAGACTTGGATAGATTATACCCTTTGATAGGCTGTATGGCATGGGAAACATAAATTCCTAAACATTATGGGATTCCGTGGCATTAATCCAAAAAATAAAATATAATCTAGTTATGGTGATTCCATAACAATTGATTAAATTTTAGTAAGAGGAGGGGCCATATGTCAACATTCACATTGGAAACATATTTATTTGAGAGAAAAACGGCTTTTTGTAATTTCCTGAATCCGACTACAAACATAAATTATACATTCCACTTTCACAGCATCCTTGAAGCTATATATAAAAATTTACTGCTGCTGCCATACAGCAATTGGGAAAGCAGAAAGTCCTTTGTTCCGGCAAAAACAGCAGCATCTGAAAATATAGACCCCATTGTTTTTCCTCAGAAATATCTGTCAGCTAATACTCTCCATCAACGCTCCACTCCCTCCCTTACTATTAAAAAATTTATAAAGCTTCACGGACTGTGACTAAAAAATATTCCGGCTCATGGCATGGTGGCTGCCGGAATTGTTTTAAGCCGGCGGAGAGGTGAAAGGTTTGCAGTTCAGACAGCGGACAGGCTGCAGCTTTTGGGCAGAGAGTTTGACATATAAGGGAGGAACTGCAATGGATAAGAAAAAAATTCTCTTGTTAAATATAAAAATGAAAGAACTGGGCAGCATCCAGTGGTCCCCTACCGGCGAAATATCCGCATACATGCTGGTAAGGAAATCGGCTCTTACAATGCAAATAGCCGCATATCTGAAGGAAATAATTGACGAAAAAAGCTTATGCGTTTTCAAGGCAGAGAAGAGGGTGGCCCAAAAGGGTGAGCCTTCAAAAATGGCATTGATTGAAAAAAAGGCTTCTATAGCAATTACCGATGAACTATTTCCTATTGCGCTTATAACAGCAATTAATAAAAAAAGAGATTGGGCTGAAAAAATATTTGCAATACTTGAGGCTGATAAATAAGATTAAATAAGTTGTTTCATCATCCGGCATATGGACCGTGAAGGCCGCAGCGAAGGGATTCTTCAGCTTTGCTGCTTTTTTTATGCGCTTTTTAAATCAGTTTTATAAAAATATTGGTAAAAATATGTTGAAAATCCACAATATTACATGATAAGATATTCTCATAAATTAAATATAGTAGTAATCAATTAAAAAGATAGTGGTCATAAAGTCAATTGCGGTTGAAACCTCCGCCTTACAGGCGAAGATGTGCTTTAAAGCATTTTGTTTTGAAGGTTTCAACGGTTTGAGTTTTAAGAGTCTGTACTTCAGGAGGCTTTAGCCTCAAACCCAAACCATCGGCTTTTTAGCCGATAGTAATTAACTCTATATATAAAATCAGTACTCTTACCTGTAAAATGACTGAATTACCTGTTGCACTAACTCGTCACATCACACTCAAGCATACTATTGGTTCAAATATTTGGTTCACAAGGCATAGAACACTCTCCGGATATGTCTGTCCTGATGGCTGTCCGGCTATAGCTGTTTTTTGCTGTTCAAAAATCGTATATTTTACCAAAATGATATGCGCTTATGATAATAAGGTTTTCGGGATTTTTAAGAGGGGCTTTCAGCTTGACATCAAAAGGATTACTACCTGATTTTATGTGTAAAGGGGGATTGATATGTATGCATATTACTTTCTTAAGCTCAGCTTCAGGCTTGAAAGTATTATGCCTATGCTATTTTTGATAAGTTAGCGGATTGAAGCCACGAGTAAAAATCACAGACAAAAGTTATTTATGGAGGTAGAGAAATGCGTAATTTAAAGAATTTGACAAGAGTGCTTCTGATTATGGCACTTATAGCATCGTGTATATTTGTTCAGAGTCCGGTTATAAATGCTGAAAGTGCTGCGGCTGCGGCAGTACAGTGCGGAGATGTGAATAGTGACGGCAGTGTTGATGCCATCGATTTTGCATTGCTGAAGTCCTATATATTGGGTAAGACCACATCTATAAATAAAGAAGCCGCAGAAACAAATGCCGACTCATCGGTTGATGCCATTGACCTGGCAAACCTGCAGAAATTCTTATTGGGAACCATCAGCAAACTGCCGGTTGTATCAAACAATAAAATTGTGGCACTGACCTTTGACGACGGGCCGGATGTTACATTGACACCGCTGGTATTGGATAAGCTTGATAAATACAAGGTTCCGGCCACATTTATGATGATAGGTCAGAAGCTTAATGATTCTACTGCTCCTGTAGTAAGAAGAATCATAAACATGGGCTGTGAAATAGGAAATCATTCCTGGGGTTATTCAAGCATGTCCGGCATGCAGGCTGCAGAAATCAAAAAGTCTGTCAGCGACACGAATGCCGCAATATTGAAATATTCGGGCACAACTCCGAAATTCTTCCGTGCCCCCAATCTTTCAATCAGCAGCACCATGTTAAGTGCAATCGACCTGACTTTTGTAAACGGTGTTACCTGCAATGACTGGGTTCAGTCAACCAGTGCCCAGGAACGTGCAAATGCCATAATAAGCGGAGCCAGAGACGGAGCCATATTCCTGATGCACGATGTACAGCCGCTGCCCCATCCTACACCTGAAGCGCTGGATATAATAATACCTACCTTGAAAAATCAGGGCTATGAATTTGTAACCCTGAGTCAGTTGTTTGAGCGCAAGGGTGTCAAATTGAGTCCTACTGACGATAAGGCCTATACATATGTACCCTAGGGACTTATATTTATAACTGAAATAAAAAAAGGCACAAGCGTATCAGTGGTGTGCTCCCCGTCAAGTAGACAGGGTAAATAATCAAAAGTTTATGATGACCGTCATCTCATATAATAACAGAGATGACGGTTTTTCTTATTTATTTTATCAAACAAAGTCCATTACGGTTCAAAGCCTTCGTCAGCCAGGCAGATTAGGCTTGCAAGCCGGCTTTGAAAGCAGTTTGGTTTTACGGATATTTCTACAGGCTGTCAAAAAGTCTCAGTCTGTATGCGTTCACAGCGGTATCCCCCAGTTTATCCATCAAGCGGTAGTTTGCCACCGCGCCAACTGCCGCACCAATAACAGGAACAAGCTGCAGCATCTTGGCAAGATCGATATAATCCCTGTACTCCTGTTGAAAACTTCTCCAGTCAAAGGAGTTCATATCCTGCGGCAGAGTTTCGGAGAAGCTTTTCCAATCCAGTACCTGGAGGTATATTTCCCGGGTCTTCTGCTGGCTTGAAAAGGCAAGCTGGAAGACATATAAAAGGTACAGGCGCTCTTTGTAGTCTGTTATATCAAATCCGTATATAGAGGCGGCATCAAAAAGAAATTTAAGCTTAAGGCTCAGAAGAATAGGGAAGTCAGCAATTCCCAGGAATATGCCTCCTGAACCGGTCCAGGCCCCGCTGGCTGCCGCTGTTTTCCTATAGAAACCGATTTTATCCCGGACAAGCTGTTCCCTTACTTCCAGAGAGGCGCCTGCCAAGGGCAATGCAGAGGTTAATTCAGAGCCGAATAAAACCGCCCTCACCATATTTTTTATTGTCTCTGTAACAACCCTGTGTGCTCTTTCCGGAATAAGTCCATTTACCTTGTTCTGAACTCCTTTACTGAGGCGGCTGGCCAGTGACGGCTGCTTCAGCATCTCACACTGCCAGCGTCCCAACTCTTCCATTGCAGCTTGTTCGTAACTGTACATTGTTTGCTCTCCTTAAAAATATCATGAAAAGAGGTCTGCATGACCAGCTTCTGCACGGCATTATTTATCATGCATATGTTAATATACGCCGCCGGACAGGTTTTGTATGATTGCAAACAAACCGGGGCATATTTGGGGTTTAGCTTTTGTTTATGCTATACTGTAATAAAATGTTTAGTTAGCTGAGAGGAAAAGATATGTCAGACTACATATTAACCTTTACCAAAACCAGATTTTATCCTCTGGAACCGATTAAGGAGGATATAAAGATTGAAGATATTGCTCATGCACTGTCGATGATGACAAGGGCCAACGGGCATTTCAGGCATTTCTATTCAGTGGCCCAGCATTCCATAGGCTGCTGCAGGGAGGCCCTCAGCAGAGGATATTCAAAAAGAGTACAGTTGGGCTGCCTGCTGCACGACGCAAGCGAAAGCTATATCTCTGATTTGACAAGGCCTGTAAAAAGAAATCTGCCGGAATACTTTGAGATTGAAGACAGGCTTCAAAAGGTAATATACGAAAGGTTCGGGCTGGGAGACATATCAGAAGCCGAGCTTTTGCAGATATATTCTGTGGATGATTCCCTCCTGTATTATGAATTCAATGAACTGATGGATGTCCAATTATTTGAGACCAGGCCATATATTTCCGAGGGGCAGGATTTTTCACAGAGAACTTTTGCAAGCGTCGAGGAGGAATTCCTTGGCTTGTTCGGAGAACTGACGGAGCAATAGGCTGACCCTGCCGCATGAAAAAAAGACACAATAAAGTTGTTGTGGAATACTCCTTTTGCTGCAATTATGAGAATATTGAGGAATAATAGGGCAATATAAAGGAAAACTATCAGTTAAACAAGTTCAAGGTGTGAGAAAAAATGGACAGAGCCAGCAAGATATTTATTGATATTCAGTCACATTTACTGGAGGATGATAAGCCCTCCCTTTATATTGAAGAATTGTCCCGTTCAGAATTATTCGGGAGTTATCCCCTTGTTATGTTAAAGGAATTAAAAAAGACAGACCAGTCTCCCAAACATCATCCCGAGGGTAATGTGTGGAACCATACAATGCTTGTGGTTGATCAGGCGGCAAAGGTCAAGGTACAGAGCAGTGACCCCGGAGCCTTTATGTGGGCTGCACTGCTCCACGATATAGGAAAACCCGCTACCACAAAAATCCGTAAGGGCAGGATTACCTCCTATGACCATGATATAGCGGGAGCTGAACTTACGGTAAAGTTTCTGAAGGAATTTACAGACCATGAGATTTTTATTGAAAAGGTTGCAGAACTGGTGAGATGGCACATGCAGATTTTATTTGTTATAAACAACCTGCCCTTTGCCGATGTAAAGAAAATGAAAAGCAGGACAGATATAAAAGAAGTGGCTTTGCTGGGCTTCTGTGACCGGATGGGAAGGCTTGGAGCCAATCAGGCTGAGGAGACAGGCAATATAGAAAAGTTCCTGCTGAAGGTTTCAGACATGTAGAAAAGGAGAGGGCGGAAGATAGCTTCCTGTCCCTCCCTTATGTTTTTTATTCATGCAGCAGGGCAAGTACGGTGGATTTATTATGTATTACAATTTCTCCGTTGGCCTTGGAAGAGATTTCACCTATTGAAAGGGCCCCTTCAACTTCATATCTCATTTTTTCCTGTATGTTTTTTAACTCTGTTGTAAACTTGTTTTCCAGAAACATGGCTCTTGAAATACAGTCAAACAGAAGAGGCGTGTATTCCTCCGGGGCATCGGCGGCACAAATGCCGGCAATTCTTATGGAGGAGTCCAGAAGAAGCTGGGAGTCCCCCTTTAATATATGTACCTGGCAGCCCTGTGGTATGGTGGCAACACAAACAATTTCACCATTTTTGTTGACTGCAATGGGATCTCTTACTATGACCCTGTCAAAACCGGTATCTATACCGAAGGGATGGTCTTTTGCAAAGGTAAAAAAGCCCTCCTGGGAGAGCAGGATATTTTCTTCTTCCTCAATAACATTTTTATATATGTCAAAAGCCTTTTCATTGTCCAGTTCAGTAATAATATTATCGTTGGAGCCGGTTACATTAAAAGGCCCTCGCAGCTTCTTCCAGCCGTGTTCAACAGCAACCCTGGCTTTGGATTTTACAATGCAGAGCTGAAGCGCATCCTTGTAAATGCCATTATTATTGAAAATACAGGGCCTGTGGGACATATCGTAAAAACCTGCTCCGCCGCCGACATAAGTTACCTTATTTCCCAGTTTGCCATAAACTGTGTCGGTAAGGTCTTTTATCCTGCTGGACAGTCCGTCTGCCACAACAATAGCCGTAGCACCTTCGTATTCTGAAACATCCAGCTTCAGCCTCATCATAAAAGGCAGGACCAGGGTGGAATACACAGGCTCGACTTTTTTGACGACATAGCCTGTTCTTTCATTCCTGTCCCCAACCAGCAGGCCGGAATATATACCGCCAAAAAAACTTATGTTTTTGTTGTTCAGGTAATTCATAAGTTCTTCCAGGGTTGGTTCGGATTTATCCCCCACAAATATCATCAAACTTTCTGCAGGACTTAATTGGAGCATGTTTGCGTAACTTTTAAAGGCTTCTAAATTTTCAATGTACATAGGATACCCTCCATTTTTCGTCAATTTTCTAGCAAATATATTATATTTTAACACAGGTTAATAAGGAATCTATTATTTGTTTGTAAACTTTTTATTGTGGTAAAATAAAATAAGGTTTTATATTTTGGATTCTGTTACTGTATAAACGCAAGAAATACATTATAAAGGAGAAGACTATGATTAATTTTGAATTTTATAACCCCGCCAGAATTATATTCGGTAAGGATACCGAGCTGCAGGCCGGTGCGCAGATTGCAAAGTTTGGGAAGAGAGTACTGCTTCACTACGGCGGAGGGTCTGTCAAAGCAAATGGAGTATATGACAAGGTCGTAAAGGCAATTGAGGAGGAAGGGCTGTTCTTCATGGAATTGGGGGGAGTTGTTCCCAACCCGAGATTGAGCCTTGTCCGGGAGGGCATAAGGCTGTGCAGGGAGAACAATATTGATTTTGTCCTGGCAGTTGGTGGGGGAAGCGTAATAGACTCTGCAAAGGCCATTGCAGCAGGTGCCTGTTACAGCGGTGATATATGGGATTTGTATATGGACAATTCAAAACTGGGTGAACTGACAAAGGTTCTTCCGGTAGGAGTTGTGCTGACCATTCCTGCCGCAGGCTCCGAATCTTCCACTGCATCTGTAATAACCAATGAGGAAGGCTGGTTCAAGCGGGCAATCGGCACAGAAGCGATAATTCCCAAGTTCGCCATTCTGAATCCTGAGACAAGCTATACCCTGCCGCCATACCAGACTGCCTGCGGAGCAAGTGATATCCTTGCGCACCTGATGGAAAGGTATTTCACGCAGGTTTCCAATGTTGACTTTACGGACAGATTGCTGGAGGCAAATATAAGAACCATATTGAATAATGCGCCTTTGGCACTGAAATATCCTGAGAACTATGATATAAGAGCCGAAATAATGTGGGCGGGGGCCGTGGCGCACAACAATCTGCTGAACACCGGCAGAATAGGTGACTGGGGCAGCCATGACATTGAACATGAAATAAGCGGGGTTTATGATATTGCTCACGGTGCGGGTTTGTCCATAGTGTTTCCTGCATGGATGAAATACGTATACAAGCAGAATGTGGATAAGTTCATACAATTTGCCCAGAGGGTATTTAATGTGGATTTCAGTTTTGATAACAAGGAGCAGATTGTTTTTGAAATGATTGAAAGGCTGGAGGCCTGGTATGTGAGAATGGGTCTGCCCATACGACTGTCCCATGCAAATATCGGAAGTGACCGATTGAGGGAAATGGCGGACAAATGCACGGTAGGCCGTACACATGTGGGAAATTTCCAAAAGCTCACGGCAGATGATGTATATGAAATATACAAGCTGGCTTTGTAATTTTATCCGGCCGGTTTGCACAGCCGGGATAAAAGGCCGTGCCCTTTGTCCCGGGCTGTTTTTAATTCCCGACAATTTTTATCAAATAATACAAAAGTATAGGGAAATATTACTTTTGTATTATTGAATCGTATGTCAGTTATGGTAAAATGTTTCTGATATTAAATACAAACAACAGGTATATTTTATGATTTTGACTTTGGGATTATGGGCTATTGCCGGTTTCCTCCTGTATTCCGGAGGCGGCAACAGGACCAACAGGTGGATGGCCTTCTGCTTTCTTGTTACCTCGGTGGGTACCTTTAAGGAATTTTTACTGGAAAATATCGTACCACTTCTGCTGGAGAGTTACCCTGCAATAAGCTATGACTTTTATGTGACTGTGGATAGCTGCCTCATTTCGGTGCTGTATCTGCTTTCCCCCTTATGCATCATAACCATGTCCCTGCTCTTTGCAAATTATGACAGGCGTAAAAAAGCAACTGTTCCATTAGTGCAGGCGGGAACAATTCTTATAATCATCGTTATCCTATTCATATACCATCCGACAAACTTCAAATATTATCAGCTTCACAGCAAAAGTTTCTGGTATGTCATGTCAGCATACAACATAGGCTATGCAGTATGGGGCTTTATTGCAATGCTCGGGGGCATAGTACGTGAGGAGGATATGGCAGTCAAGCGCCGCAAAAGAATAATTTTGAAAGCTTTCTCGCTGCCGTATTTTTTTTGGCTGTTTGCTGTTTTTATTATTCATGCCCTTGATTTTGAAGGACTTAAAAAACTGTGGAAGGGAAATGTGTATCTTATACTGGGCCTGCTGCTGTTTTATGCCTATATGGCATATAAGGAGGGGTTTATGGGACTTAAGGTATCTCTGGTCAAGTACGACTGGAATTCTCAAATGCAGATTATGGGTCCCGGTACGCAGTACATAAATCATATGGTAAAAAACCAGGCAACCAAAATAAGCTGGTCCGTTGACAGCATAAGGAAGAAATTGGGCGACACCAGGCTGGAGGAGCTTGATATTATTGAACGTGCAACAGGACAACTGGTGGGTTTCACGGAAAGGACCAACAAATGCCTTGCGCCCAAATACGCGGGAAAAGATGTACGAAGTGCGTCCGGACTTATTTCGGAAGCCATGGAGACTTTGAGGCAAATATGTGCCGGAACTGCGAATATTTCCGTGGAGCTAAGGGAGGATGTCTTTATAGAATGTGATGCCCGGGATATTGTTGAGGTAATCTGCAACATATTGAGAAATTCTGCAGAAGCTATTTCCTGCGGAGGGAATATAGCAGTCTCCGCCTTCCGTAAAAAAGACGGCTACTTTATAGAGGTAACGGATGACGGTGCAGGAATAGCCAGAGATCAGATGAACCAGCTCTTTATGCCGTTTTATACAACAAAGAAGAACAATACAAATTTCGGAATAGGGCTTTCATACTGCAAAAGCGTAATGCAGGCCCATGATGGTTCCATAACTGCTTACAGCCAGAAGGGCATAACTAAATTCACCTTATTTTTTCCTTTAAAAAGGATAAAGAGAAAGGAGTTTGGTACAAAATGAATGATATTATAAAAATATTAATTGTAGAGGATGATTGGGACTTTGCATTTTTAATAAAGCAGGAGCTTTCAAAGGAGCCTGATTTTCAGTGCGCAGGCATAGCCACAAATCCCAAGGATGCCATAAAGCTCTCCTGCAAGCATTTGCCACAGATAGTAATTATGGATCTGAACCTTTCGATTTCAGATTTTGACGGTGTTGAATTGTCAAAGGAGATCAGGCTTCAGACAGGTGCACAGGTTATTATACTTACCTCCCTGGAAACGGAGTTTTCAGTGGAATATGCGGTCAAGAAGGCATTTGCAGCCGATTATCTGTATAAAAGCCAGTTTTCCATATTATGTGACACAGTGAGATATATTGCAAACGGAACAACGCCCCATCAATTGCTTATCAGGAAATTAATCCTTCAGGATCTGTCTATAGCGGAGCAAAGCGTGCTGGATATGATAATAGGAAAAAACATTGAAATAAAGTCTGCAAACAAGACCATATCAAATCAGAAGACAAGTATATTGAAAAAACTGGGACTTAAGAACACCAACCAGTTGATAAAACTTCTCAGGTAGAGGCGAATTAAGCATATGTCCCCTTTAAAAATAACTCATCAGTTATAATGGTTATATAAATATCAGCTTTTTAGCTCAAAATAAGCTTAAAATTATATAAGGAGCTCATATGAAAGGATACTATTTAATGCCACACCCACCCCTGATAGTTCCGGAGGTGGGCAAAGGTCAGGAAAAGCAGCTTCAGAAAACCATTGACGGCTGCAATATGGTAGGTGAGGAAATTGAAAAGCTGGATGCGGACACCCTCGTAATTGTCACGCCTCACGGCACTGTATTCAATGATGCGGTTGCGCTTACAGATATGGAAAACCTCCGGGGTGACTTGAGCAAATTTGGGGCGGCACAGGTCAGTTTCAACATGAAAATCAACACCAGGCTGACACGGGAAATCCTCAAGCAGGCTGCTAAGTCGGAAATCCCCACAGTGGCACTGAACAGGGAAAATGCAAAGACATACGGCGTGACACTTGAACTGGATCATGGAACGGCTGTCCCGCTGTATTTCATAAAAAATCCGGATAAATATGAAATTGTACACATCACATATGGTATGCTGTCGCCGGTAGAACTGTATTGCTTTGGTATGGCTGTTGAAGAAGCCTGTAAAAAGACAGGTACAGAGGCCGTAATGATTGCGTCAGGTGATCTTTCCCACAGGCTTTTGAAGAATGGCCCATATCCCTTTAGCCCGTTTGGAAGCAAATTTGATACCAGGCTTATGGAAATTTTGGGTAAAGGTGATTTTAAGGGCTTGTTCCAGCTTGACGGCAATATGGTTGCTCAAGCCGGAGAATGCGGACTCAGGTCTGTATATATACTGGCAGGGGCACTTGACAAAACCAGTGCAAAGGCGGAAATCCTCAGTTATGAGGGTCCGTTCGGAGTTGGCTACGGTGTGGCAGGATTCAATATATCGGAGGGCTATTCCATTTATGAAGAAATAAAAAATCTTGGAAAGGAAGCACATGTAAAGAAATTGCAGGAAGGCCCCCCATATACAAGATTGGTCAGAAGGAATCTGGAAACCTGGTTCAAAACAGGAAGACCGCTTACTGTAAAGGATATAAAGGACAAGGAGCTTCTTAGGGAAAAGAAGGGGGTTTTTGTATCACTTAAAATATCCGGACAGTTGAGGGGGTGCATTGGTACAATCGAGGCTGTAACTGCTTCTGTAGGAGAAGAGCTGCTTAGCAATTCCATTTCTGCCGCCTTTAATGACCCCAGGTTTTCTCCTCTGAAGGAGGAGGAATTATACCAGGCGGATATTTCCGTGGACTTGCTGGATGCTCCGGAGGAATGCAGCTTCCAGGCCTTGGACCCCCAAGAATATGGAGTAATAGTGACTGCAGGAAGAAAGAGGGGGCTGCTGCTGCCCATGCTTGAGGGTATAGATTCCAGTGAGGAGCAGGTTTCGGTGGCTCTCAAGAAGGCAGGCATAAGAAAAAGTCAGGCCTACCGGCTGGAAAGATTCAAGGTTGAAAGATTTAAAGAGGCGGAGGGTTGAAGGCGTCAGTCAATAAGAGCCCACCTGTGTATTTCAAATTCATTTTTATTGAAGGTCAACAGATTTTCATCCCGCATGTTGCATAGCTCTCGGGACAGCGCGCTTCTGTTTACGCAAAGAAAGTCAGCCAGCTCGTCCCTGGAAAAGGGGATTTTGAACTTGTTCCTGCCGCATTTTTTTATCTGCATGGAAAAATAGGCCATGAGCTTTTCACGGGTGGTCCTTTTGGCCAGTATATCCATCCTGTTGTTAAGCAAAATATTTTTTTGTGCAATGAGCTGAAGCATGTTTTTTATCAAGGCTGTATGAAACCCGCAGGAAGAACTGCAGGTTGTAACTATTCTGCTGAACTGGATGAAGAGTATCTCGCAGCCGGTGGTGGTTAAAACTGTGACGGGTATCCTGTCCACATTTGCGCAGGCGAAGGCTTCCCCGAACATATCTCCCTCCGATAGTTTGGACATTATGGTCCTGTTGCCCGTAACGTCTTCCTTTACTATCTGCGCCGAGCCCGAAAGGATTATACCCACTGAGGTTATCCTGCTGTCAGCCAGAAAGATTATGTCATTCCTGCTGTAGGTCTGTGTTTTGGCACCCAGGCATCCAAGCATATTATCCAACTGATCCTCATCTATACTTTCAAAAATAGTAACTGTCTTTAGCAGTGGAAAATATTTTCTCATAAAGTTCTCTCCTTGTTGCAAATGCAACAGATTTAATGCCCTTAGTTTAGTACAATATGTTCATAAAGTCAATTAAAAACTTAACAAGTTAAAAAAACAGCTTAAATATAAGGAGGCAATTTATATGTCAGAAATGTTTTGTTTTCAATGTGAGCAAACTGCAGGTGGAAAGGGTTGCACCGGTGCCGCAGGAGTCTGTGGCAAAAAGGCGGATACATCAAATTATCAGGATGAACTGACCGGTGCGTTGATAGCCCTCGCAAATGCTGCTCAAAAGGCACAGCCCACAGCTCAGACTCACAGGGTTATTATCGAAGGCTTATTTACAACAATTACAAATGTGAGCTTTGATAATGCTTCAATTAAAAGACAGATTGAGAATATTGAAAAGGAAAAGGCTCAATTTGGCTCCGCTTTTTCAGCAAACTATGATATGAACAGGCTCTGGAATGACAATGAAGATATCCGTTCATTAAAGTCACTTATACTTTTCGGTATCAGGGGTATGGCAGCTTATGCCTATCACGCCCAGGTGCTTGGCTATAATGATGAAGAAGTAAACGGTTTCTTTTACACCGCATTGAGAGCTATCGGGGAGGATTTGAACGCAGATGCGCTGCTTCCTCTGGTATTGGAAACAGGTAAGGTAAACCTTAAGTGTATGGCCTTGCTGGACCAAGCAAATACTGAGACCTACGGTACCCCGGTTCCAACCAAAGTGCCTTTGACAATCGAAAAAGGTCCCTTCATCGTTATTTCAGGTCATGATCTCTATGATCTTCATTTATTGCTGGAACAAACCAAGGATAAGGGCATAAACATATACACTCACGGTGAAATGCTGCCGGCACACGCTTACCCCAAGCTTAAGGCTTATGCTCACTTGAAGGGAAACTTCGGAACTGCATGGCAGAATCAGCAAAAGGAATTTGACGGCATTCCGGGAGCAGTGTTATTCACAACCAACTGTCTCATGCCTACAAAGCCAAGCTATCATGACAGAGTATTCACCACTGAGGTTGTAGCATATCCAGAAATGGTTCATATTGATGATAATAAAGATTTTACACCGGCTATAAGCAAAGCCCTGGAACTGGGTGGATATGCAGAAGACAGGAGAATGACAGGTATAAATGGCGGTGACACCTTGACTACAGGCTTTGCCAGAGGAACTGTTCTTTCGGTTGCCGACAAGGTGATAGACGCTGTAAAAGCCGGAGCAATCAAACATTTCTTCCTGGTTGGAGGCTGCGACGGTGCCAAGGTGGGCAGAAACTATTATACCGAATTTGTTCAAAAGACTCCGAAGGATACTGTTATTCTGACACTTGCATGCGGCAAGTTCCGTTTCAATGACCTGGATATAGGAGAAATCGGCGGACTTCCAAGAATAATGGACATGGGCCAGTGCAACGATGCATACAGCGCCATCCAGGTTGCGTCAGCACTTGCAGGAGCCTTTGAATGTGATATCAACCAATTGCCGTTGTCACTGGTGCTTTCCTGGTATGAGCAAAAAGCGGTATGTATCCTTTTGACACTGCTTTCACTGGGAATTAAGAACATCTACCTTGGACCTACACTCCCGGCTTTTATCTCTCCAAATGTGCTTAATATACTTGTTGAAAACTTCAACATCAGTCCGGTATCAACTCCTGATGCCGACCTGAAAAAGATTCTGGGATAAATCACTGTGAATTTTACAGGCCCTCTTTAAAATTCGCATATATATGAATAAACATAACCCTGTCCAAACCAAAAGCGGAAACGCCCTGAACGGCTTGAAATTCAAGTTGCTCAGGGCGTTTTTGTATGTACGGCGGCATTTAAGACGTATTTGACTTTTTTCCTGCAATAAAATATCCCCTTCAAATATCAAAGGAATATTAATAGTAAATTTACGCATTTCTTTAAAGCCATCCCCGTGGCATACAAATTTATCTGTTAGATTAACCAGCACAACAAGTTAAATAATATTGGAAGATTATGAGGATAAATAATATAATAACATATATAATACATAGCAAGGTAAACAAAATAAAGGAGTGTCATATGAAAAAGTTTATATCTGAATTTAAGGAATTCATTTCAAGAGGCAATGTCATTGACCTGGCGGTAGGTATCATAATCGGTTCTGCATTTACTGCAATTGTAACGTCTCTGGTAAATCAGGTTATAATGCCGGCAATAGGCTTTGTAATAGGAGGGATTAATTTTGAAGATTTCCGATGGACTCTGGCTGAAAAGTCGGGGGACGCCCCTGAGGTCGCAATATATTTCGGAGCATTTATCCAGCAGATTATCAATTTCATCATAATTTCTTTTGTGGTGTTTTCCATGGTAAAGCTTATAAATGTCCTGAGAAGAAAGGAAAAAGCGGAAGATAAGCCCGTAGCACCTTCTGCGGAACTTGCAATGCTGACAGAAATAAGAGATTTGCTCAAGGAGAACAAACTCCGCTGATACCTGTGGAATAGGTCAAAAGTAGGTCAAGGCCGGTTATGAAGCCTTGACCTGTTTACTGGGTAACCGGACTTTTCTCATCCTATATTACTGAAAATCAGAGTTCCTTATATAGAGAATGACCGCTGAGAAGAATTCCCATTCCCCCAAAGGCCGATAATACCAGTCCAACTGTCCTGAAATTTGATGTGTTGGATTCGATTATTCTTTCATATTTATTAGTATCAATAAAGCCGCCATTACTTCTCATGGCAGCATCTCCAAAACCTTGTCCTATAGCTGCAGAAGATAATATCAGTATAATTCCGATAACAAATACAAGCACCATCACACATAACGAGGCTATAGCTGCGTTCTTTTTCATAGAGCCACCATTTTCCTTATGGAGAATTTTTGTACATTTAAGAGAATGATATATTTTATAGGAAGTATTGTCAAGTGAAGGAAGAAAAAACGGGTAAAGGATAAAAGGAAAGGAGCATGGCAAGCTACCTTTTAAAAGTAGTTTGCCATGCTCCCTTAACGCTGAAATATATATGCTTTTTATCCTATAAACTGCTGTGTCCAGTACAATCTTCCTGCGGAATTCTTGGCAACGCCTACACCGATTTGTGTAAAGGAAGCCTTAAGGATGTTTGCCCTGTGTCCGGGTGAATTCATCCAGCCGTTCATAACCTGTTCCGGCGAGGTCTGTCCCATTGCGATATTTTCTCCGGCAGTTCTGTAGGTTATTCCAAACCTTTTCATCATATCGAAGGGTGAGCCGTAAGTTGGTGAATTATGATCGAAATAGTTGTTCTTGGCCATATCCTGTGACTTCAGAGTAGCAACCTTGCCCAGCTCGGAATTTATTTTCAGGGCTTTCAGACCTGCTTTTGCCCTTTCCTTGTTAACCAGTTCAACTACCTTCTTTTGAAATGCGCTGTAATCCCCGTTTGCAGCAGGTGTAGGCTGCGTGCTTCCTGCAGGTTTTGTTGCTGCCGGTTTGGCAGAAGGCTTGGCGGCAGTGGTGGAAGCCTTGTTGGAAGTACTGTTGCAGTTGGAATTCTGCACCTTCTTTGTTAATCCTCCGGCATATGCTTTTAATATCTGATCCAATCCGGTTTTGATGGAATTGGCATTTGGCTGCTGATTAGTGACACTTGTTACGGTAGTGGCATTTGTGCTGTTCTTGCCGGATGAAACCTTAATTGAGGGCTTTGCACCGGTGGAACATATGCTTTTTATCTGTGGTACGGCATCTGCAGCGGCAGCCTTTACTTCTTCAACTGCTGTTGGGTTGGCTGCTGCTTCTGCCACAGTGTTTGAAACTGTCTTCTGTACGGTGCTGTTCTTTGCGGCAGCAGTATCTGAAGCTGTTGCTGTTGCTGTGACACCAGGCGCATATGCTGTCTTTGATCCCCATTCCACAGCATTGCTGTTGAAGGCGAAAATTGATACTATTATTGCAGATGCTGCAAGAGTTGATATTAATGTTGTTTTTTTGTTATTCATGGTATTACCTCCTTAGTCCTGATTAATTTACGTGTGTTCTTCATGCACATAATCAGCGTTTTTTGAACGATGCCTCTGTTCAATGGGTTATTCAGCGTAATTTCATCACCTGCCGGGGTATGGGCATTATGTTAACACCGTTGTTCCAGCGAAACAACCCCCCAATTTATGGCAACCCGCATAAACAAAGGCTTTGGAGTCCTGGAAAAATGGAGGTAACCCGTACAGCCACAGGAATATCCCATTATTAGGTTGACATAAAACTAACAAACGGAATTTGTACAAATTGGCAGCAAAGAATCTGAAAATATATATTCAAAAAGCAAAAAAACTGTTTATTCATGGTAAAATGGGGGAATAAATGAAAAGAAATTTAATGTGAGGCATTCAAATATAATAGAAGATGAAGGGCGGTATATTTGTGATGGAATGGTTAAGTAGTCAAAATCATATTTTTCTGGCATTGCTGGCAACTCTGATGACCTGGGCCATGACTGCGCTGGGAGCGGCAATGGTGTTCTTTTTCAAGGAAATAAACAGAAGGGTATTAAATACCATGCTGGGTTTTGCGGCTGGGATAATGATTGCCGCAAGCTTCTGGTCGCTGCTGGCTCCTGCAATAGAAATGGCGGAGGATTCGGCAATTCCTGCCTGGCTTGTGGCTGCCATAGGTTTTATAGGAGGAGCGGCATTTTTATACCTGGCAGACAGGATAATACCGCATATGCACTTGAATTCCAAAGAGGGAGAGAGCGAGGGCATACCTACACATCTGAAGCGGAGCATTCTCCTGGTTTTTTCCATAACATTGCATAACATACCGGAGGGCCTTGCAGTCGGTGTGGCCTTTGGAGCAATTGCAAACGGAATAACCGACGGGTCCTTGATGTCTGCGTTGGCCATTGCCATAGGTATCGGGCTGCAGAACTTTCCTGAGGGGGCGGCGGTATCCATACCCCTGAGACGTGAAGGACTTTCCCGCAGCAAAAGCTTCTTTTACGGGCAGGCCTCAGGCATCGTCGAGCCCATTGCAGGAGTGCTGGGAGCGGCCCTGGTAATGTTTGTAAAGCCGGTGCTGCCATACGCCCTGGCATTTGCCGCAGGCGCCATGATATTTGTAGTGGTGGAGGAACTCATACCCGAAGCTCAGAGCGGCTCCCATGAAAGTACCCATCTGGCGACGGCCGGCTGTATTATCGGTTTTGCAATAATGATGATACTGGACGTTGCCCTTGGATAGGATTTAATCGCCGGCAATGTATGAATCCAGGTATTTAAGACCGTTAACTTAACCAGTTGTGCTAATTAAAAATGTGATAACAGGAAGAGAATGCTATTCACTCCCGGACAAGCTTGAAATAAATGCTTGTATATAACGCTTTTGGCAAAATTGTAATACTCTCTAGCATGCCTTTTTAGCCGCCGCAGCAACTCGGCCATCCAGGCCTCGGGTGCTGCCTAAATTGACGTCCTGTCAATTTAACTGCCAAAGCAGCATGCGCAAAGCCTACAATTTCAGCAAAAGCTTTTAATCATACTGCGCATTTCTTTAAAGTCGTCCTCACGTGAATTGCAAACTTGCCTCTTAATGACTTTATTAACTGGCACGACGAGTTAACTGATGACCCTGGAATTTATCCTTTTCTCCGCCGAAGGCGGTATGCCGTAATATTTCTTGTATAATTTGCTGAAATAGTAGGCATCTTCATAGCCCACGTTTCTGGCAACGGTCTTAATGGGGATATTTCCTGAGTTCAAAAGCTCATTGGCCTTTGTAAGTCTTATCCTTATAAGGTGGTTGATGGGGGATTCTCCGGTTTCCTCCTTGAATATCTTGGAGATGTAAACGGGGCTCAGGTACATATTGTGGGCAAGTCTGTACAGGGATATGGGTTTCATATAGTTCTGGCTTAAATATTGGAGTATTGTATTTACAATATTGGTTTTCTCCGAGGTTGTTATATTCAGCCGGGCTTTATCGGATTTATCCCTGTTGGCATTCATTCCCCTGTACAGCAGGGAGGTCAGCTTAAGAATACTGGCCTTAATCACCAGATCACAATAGGGCTCGTTTTTTTCCTGCTCCGACAGGGTTTCATTTATACATTTAAAAATATCGGGCTGAAAAAGAGGCATGGTATAAATGTGCTCGGCATCAGTCTCAATCATAAAATTGGGGGGGAGGTTCTTAATCTGAAAGTCTCCAAGGGCATAATTGAACTCTTCAATCTGCACTCCGGCAGGAATTTTCTTAAGATGCTTCACTCCCGGCCTCATAATGATAATACTGCCCTTGCCTACTTCATAATCCACATCGTCAATTGTATAAGTAAAATTACCGGACAGTATAACCTTTATCTCTGTGAAATCATGAGAGTGATATTTTAAACTGCTTTCACTGTCGAGCACATGGTTAAACGCGTACAGCAAGGTTGGATTAAAGCATTCGGCTCTCACCTCTGGCATACACAAAAGAAATCACTCCTATAACTTATCAATTTAAAATAATTCCAATTCCGCCTGTGTACAGTTAAGCAGGGTACAAGGGCAGAAAACAGCAAATATAAACCCGGTATACGGTAACAATTCTATGTTACCATAAAGTCGCATTGATTCCAATCATGAAACATTAACAAAAGTAGAGTGCAACAAAGGATAAAAATATACATCACCAGGTAAAGAATATCTATTTTATAAAAAGACTTACTCATTATAATAGTACTAAGTACAGTCAATAAGGAAGGATACTTTTTATGCAGAATATCAAGTGGGTTTGGGGTTATGTCCGGAAATACAAGCTCAGAATATGCGTCAGTCTGATTATGGCCCTGGTTGCATCGGCTCTGAGCATGGTGTCGCCGTACGTATCAGGTGTAATAGTTGACAAGGTAATAAGGCAGGGGCAGACAGGGCTGCTTGTGAAGCTGTCTGTATTGATAATGGGTGCCATAATAGCAAAAGCAATAATAAGGTTTACTTATCAAATAAGTTTTGAGAAGGTATCCCAGGGTGCATTTATGACAATCAGGGAGAGCATGTACAAAAAACTTCAGGAACTGGATTTCAAGTTTTTTGATACCACAAGGACCGGGGATATCATGGCTAAAATGACCGGCGATATGGAGACGGTCCGTCATTTTATAGCCTGGGTCATATATATGTCCTTTGAGAATTCAGTAATATTTCTGTTTGCAGTTATACTGCTTTTCACAATAAACTGGCAGTTCACGCTTATAATGCTGCTGGTAATACCGTTTCTTGCATGGGCAGCCATAAAGCTTGCAAGTGAGGTAAGGCCCACCTTTTCAGCTATCAGACAGCAGTTTTCAAGGCTGAATTCGGTGGTTCAGGAAAATATCAGCGGGAACAGGGTTATAAGGGCCTTTGCAACAGAGAAAATAGAGATAGGAAAGTTTGACAGGGAAAATGAAGCCTACAGGCAGAAAAATATGGATTCTGCAAATGTATGGTCCAAGTACCTTCCGATTATTGATTCGCTTGCGGGAACCCTTTCCCTTACAATAATCATTATCGGGGGTATCCTGGCAATTAACAGGCAGATAACCCTGGGAGAGCTGGTAACCTTCAACTCAATAATATGGGCTCTCGGCAATCCCATGAAAATGAGCGGTTGGCTCATAAATGACGTTCAGCGCTTCAATGCCTCCGCCGACAAAATCAGAGAGTTCTTTGACACCGGAACCTCAATCAGCAATGCTGAGAAACCGGCAGAAAATGATATAAAGGGAGTTGTTGAGTTTAAGAACGTAAGCTTCGGCTATGAGTCAGAAGAAGTTCTCAGGAGCATAAATCTCAAGGTAAATCCCGGGCAGACAATAGCCATCATAGGACCTACCGGTTCAGGAAAATCCACTCTTGTAAATCTGATATGCAGATTCTATGACTGCTGCCAGGGGGAAATTCTTATCGACGGCGTCAATATAAAGGACATAGACCTTAGAAACCTCAGGGAGAAGATAGCTGTGGCCATGCAGGATGTATTCCTGTTTTCGGACACAATCGAAGGAAATATTGCTTACGGTGTGCCGGATGCACCCTATGAATCAGTCAAATGGGCTGCCGGAATAGCCGACGCCGACAGTTTTATATCAAACCTGCCCGAAGGCTATGATACCATCATCGGTGAAAGAGGTGTGGGACTGTCCGGGGGGCAGCGCCAGAGAATAGCACTTGCAAGGGCTATCCTTAAAGATCCCTCAATACTTATACTGGATGATACCACCTCCAGTGTGGATATGGAAACCGAGTTCGAAATACATAAGACTTTGAGATCCTTCTATAATAATAAGACAACCTTTATAATCGCCCACAGGATTGCGTCGGTGAAGAATGCCGACAATATACTTGTGTTAAACGGAGGACATATTATAGAGCAGGGCACACATGAGGAACTTTTAAAACAGAAGGGCTATTATTATAATGTTTATCTGACACAGTTCGGAGATTTTGATGCCGGTACAGTACAGGAGGTGGGCTGATGGCAAGAAATAAATATGATATAGATGAAGAATTGGTATCCGTGTTCAGGCTTAAAGACCTTATAAGGCTTCTGGGCTACTTGAAGCCCTATAAGCTCACAATGGCAGTAACCGTAATGCTGATGCTGGTCGCCAGCGTGGCAAACCTGCTGGGGCCTGTGCTGGTACAGGATGCCATTGACAACAGGATACCTGACGGGGATGTAACCGGGCTTGTGGTTTTAGCGGGCATATTTGCGGCAACTCTTGTAATTAATGCCGTCTGCTTCAAATTCAGGGTCAGGCTCATGTCTACAATAGGCAATAATATTGTGAAAAAGCTAAGGGAGGATATCTTTTACAAGCTGCAGGAGCTTCCCTTTTCATACTATGACAGCAGGCCACACGGCAAAATCCTGGTGAGGGTGATAAATTATGTCAATTCCCTCAGCGATTTGCTGTCAAACGGTTTTATAAACTTTATCACGGACATGTTCACACTGGTGTGTATTGTGGCATTCATGCTCTTTATAAATGTCAAGCTTACTTTGATAAGCTTGCTGGGGCTCCCGCCGCTTATCATAACAATAATGTTCATAAAGAACATACAGAGGAGAAATACCCAGGCTCTCAGCATGAAACAGTCCAATCTCAACGCTTATATACACGAAAGCATATGCGGAGTGAAGGTCACTCAGTCCTTTGCACGTGAAAAGCAGAATGAGGGAATATTTCACGAGCTGAGCACAGCCTACAGAAAAGCATGGATGAAATTTATCAAATCCAATTTCATCCTCTGGCCCATAATTGACACCATCTCAACAGGGGGTGTGGTACTGCTGTATTTTGCAGGAATAATGTGGATTCAGGACATATCGGTGGGTGTACTCATAGCGTTTGTGAGTTATATATGGAGATTCTGGCTGCCCATAACCAACATGGGTAATTTCTATAATGCCATGATTAATGCCATGGCCTACCTGGAAAGGATATTTGAGACCATAGACGAAAAGCCGGCAATAGCCAACAAGCCTGGTGCAGCCCAAATGCCCCAGGTAAAGGGACGGGTTGAGTTTAAAAATGTGGGCTTTGCCTATGATGTGGAAGAAGGAAATAAAATACTTGATAATATCAGTTTTGAGTTTGGGCCCGGAAGCACAGTAGCACTGGTAGGCCCCACAGGAGCGGGAAAGAGCACTGTAATAAACCTGCTGAGCAGATTTTATGATGTTCAGGAGGGAGAAGTATTAATTGATGGAATAAACCTGAAGGATGTAACCTTGAATTCCATCAGACGGCAGATGGGTGTGATGCTTCAGGACACCTTCCTTTTCTCGGGAACAGTAATGAGCAATATCAAGTATGCCAGGCCGGAGGCAACCGACGAGGAAGCCATACAGGCTGCTAAAACAGTATGCGCCCATGATTTTATTATCAATCTGAAGGATGGCTATGACACTGAAATAAATGAAAGAGGCACCCGCCTGTCCATCGGGGAAAGGCAGTTGATATCCTTTGCCAGGGCACTGCTTGCAGACCCCCGCATACTTATATTGGACGAAGCTACCTCCAGCATAGACACCAGAACGGAGCTGGCATTGCAGAACGGCCTGCAAAGGCTTTTGAAAGGCAGGACATCCTTTATAATTGCCCACAGGCTGTCAACAATTAAAAATGCCGACTGCATCATGTATATCGACAAAGGGTCAATTGTGGAAAGAGGAACCCATGAGGAGCTGCTTGCCGCAAAGGGTCATTATTACAAGCTGTACAATTCGCAGTTCAGTGTAATGAAAGCCGTATAGGAACAGCGTACTTTACATGTGGCAAATATTGAATTATGATATAAATAAAATAAATTTTGGAAGTTAAGCTACAGACCACTGGTTCAAATATTTTATTTAAATATTCATACATTGGGGAGGAACAAGATAGTGAGCATTACTAGAAAATTTTTCGGTACTTTGCCAGACGGCACACAAGCAGACCTTTTCACCCTGACAAATTTAAAAAATGTGTCGGTGGATATTACAAATTTCGGAGGAATAATAGTAGCTGTTTCCGTGCCGGACAAAAGCGGCAATATGGACGATGTAACACTTGGCTACGACAGTCTTGACAAATATCTGGAGAATCCCGCTTACCTGGGAGCCGTAATAGGAAGGCATGCAAACAGAATAGAAGATGCAAGCTTTGAGCTTAACGGCAAAGTATATGAGCTTGTGAAAAATGATGGAGAAAATCATTTGCACGGAGGAATAACCGGTTTTCACAATGTAGTATGGAAGGCTGAGACCATTGCTGGAAACGGTTGTGAAAAGCTTGTGCTCACCCACACCAGTCCGGACGGAGAAGAAAATTATCCGGGAAACCTTGATGTCAGGGTGGAGTATTCTCTGACCGGAGATAACGAACTGGTAATCGACTATTCTGCGGTTACCGACAAGGATACTGTTATAAATCTTACAAACCACGCCTATTTCAATCTTGGGGGCCATAGCTCGGGAGATGCGCTGAAGCATCAGCTATATATAAATGCGGACAGCTTCACTCCTGTGGATGATGAGTGCATTCCCACAGGGGAAATAAGAAGTGTCAAGGGAACGGTGATGGATTTTACCACCCTCAAGTATTTTGCCGAAGGCATCAGCAGTGAAGATATCCAGATAGTCAACGGCAGCGGCTACGACCACAACTGGGTGTTGAATACAAAGGGAAATCTGAAGGGGGTGGCTGCGGAGCTGTATCATCCTCAGAGCGGGCGCCTTATGCAGGTATTCACTACCAAGCCCGGAGTGCAGTTTTACTCTGGAAATCATCTCAGCAAGGAAGAGGATATCATAGGAAAAGGCGACACCGTATATTGCAAAAGAAGCGGGTTGTGCCTGGAAACACAGTATTTCCCCAATGCAATGAAACACAAGCATTTTCCGTCACCTGTCCTGAAGGCGGGAGATAAATACCGTCATACTACCATATACAAATTCGGAATCAGATAAAAAACAAAAGCCCCTGGACAAAACCAGGGGTTTAATTGTTGTAATGCGATTGAAGTACAAACTTATCTTTTAGCGTAATCGCCGTTGTAGCTCTTTTGTGATGCTTTTTTTGCTTTTCTGCAATCAGGACATCTGGCAGGCTCGTTTGTGAATCCTTTTTCCGCATAAAACTGTTGCTCGCCAACCGTAAATGTGAAAGTTGCGCCGCAATCTTTACAAGTAAGAGTTTTGTCTTGCATTGGACTACCTCCAAAAATTTTTATTGCTGAGCATATAAGAACTTAAACATACGGGGCGAAAAAGGATTGTACAAATGAGAATAAGAAATTATAAGCCTTAGCAATTATATTATACTATTTTAAGAAATATTTAGCAAGAAATTTGTTAATTCTGGAAAATATTAAAACGGCACAACTATTGCACGGCAACCACTTGAAAGGACTGGACAGGATATGAAAATAAATTTTAAAAGCTATTGACAAAAGCTCTTTTGTACCGTAAAATATCAAATGTGTCTTGCGGGACATGATATATGGTGGGTATAGCTCAGTTGGTTAGAGCGCCAGATTGTGGCTCTGGAGGCCGTGGATTCGAATTCCACTATTCACCCCATTAAAAGGTATAAGCTTTATTGCTTATGCCTTTTTTAACTTTAAAAGGGAAATATGACTGCTGGAGGGAGATTACATGGATTATATAAAATCAAACAAGGAGGCCTGGGAAGAGGCCTTTGAGCACCGGACTCCGGGCTGGTGCGAGGATATTATTAAAAGGTTGGGGGAGGAAGAATTCCCCTTTTTGGAAAGTGAAATGTGGGAGGAATTACAGACGTTTGACTTGAAAAACAAGACCATAGGACAGTTTTGCTGCAACAACGGCAGGGAATTGCTGGCCGCTATGAAGCTGGGGCCGGAGAAGGGAATAGGCTTTGATATAGCCGAAAATATGGTGGCATGGGCAAACGATATTGCCTTAAGGACAAATACCCGCTGTTCATTTGTTTCAGCCAATATACTGGATATGGATGAAAGGTATGAAGACTGCTTTGACCTGATATTTTTTACTATTGGTGCAATAACCTGGTTTCAGGATTTGAACCGCCTTTTCAGCAAGGTTTCACTTTGTCTTAAAAAGGGCGGTATACTTATAATAAGTGATATGCATCCTGTTACCAATATGCTGGCTTTCCAGAGCGAAGACAACTATGATGAAAATGCTCCGGGCAAGCTTGTAAATTCATATTTCAGGCAGGAGCCCTGGGAAGAAAGCAACGGAAAATTTTATATGAGCGGGAAGGAGTACAGTTCAAAAACCTTCTACAGCTATTCCCACACCTTTTCCAATCTGGTGAATTCCCTAACCTGCAATAACCTGATTATCTCAAGCCTGAGAGAATTTCAGCACGACGTTTCAGAAAGCCTGGCCCACCTGAACAATTCAGGTATACCGCTGTCGTATATATTGAGGGCAAAAAAGCTTTAATATCTCCTATTTGAAGCTCGTTCGGAGAGGGAAGCATCCAACGGCTTTAGCCTGTTTACCACATTTTTAACCGGCACAATGAGTTTAATCCAATAATATCGGATAAAAAAAGACCCTGCATACAATGTATACAGGGTCTTTTTTGGTGACCCATCGCAGATTCGAACTGCGGACACCTTGATTAAAAGTCAAGTGCTCTGCCAACTGAGCTAATGGGTCAAATGGCTGGGATGGCTGGACTCGAACCAACGAAATGCCAGAGTCAAAGTCTGGTGCCTTACCGGCTTGGCTACATCCCAACGTCAAGCGCAAAACCTATTATAAATAGGTTTGCACTTTTTGTCAAGCAAATTGGTTATATTTTTTTCACTTTAAAATCCTGTGTTGCTATATCTACCAGCCTCAGTTCCTTATTCCTTTCCTCGGCCATTCTGATGGACCATTCGTTTTCAAACAGTATGGAATTTCTCCCCAGCTTATCCTCCACAATTACCGCGGTGCTTGGCAGATTGAGCTTTCTGGGGTCCAGCCCCTCGTTCTCTATCCAGCGTGCGTGCCTGTAAGGAAGGTTCTGCAGGCGGAGCTGCACACCGTATTCATTTTTCAGCCTGTATTCCAGCACTTCAAACTGCAGGGCGCCTACAACTCCGATAATCAAAGCCTCGATACCGATGTCAATCTGTTTGAAGACCTGTATGGCTCCTTCCTCTGAAAGCTGGTCTATGCCTTTTATAAACTGCTTTCTCTTCATGGTGTCGGCAGGTGTTACCCTAGCAAAATACTCGGCGGGGAAAATGGGAATGCCCTCAAACCTTACATTGCCGTTACCTTCAAAAAGAGTATCCCCAAGATTGAATATGCCGGGGTCAAATAAGCCTATAATATCTCCGGCATAGGCCTCATCCACAATGGTGCGCTCCTGTGCCATAAATTGCTGGGGCTGTGACAAACGGATTTCCTTTCCCGTATTCATATGCTTTACCGACATGCCTTTTGAAAACTTGCCGGAACATATTCTCAGGAAGGCCAGTCTGTCTCTGTGGGTAGGATTCATATTGGCCTGGATTTTAAATATAAAACCTGAAAATTTATCGCTTTCAGGATCGACTTCGCCTTCTGCGGTATCCACAATGCCAGGTGAGGGAGCCAGCTCAAGGAATTCCTCCAGGAACGGCTGCACTCCGAAATTGGTCATGGCACTTCCGAAAAACAAGGGGGTGAGCTCACCGCTTCGGATTTTCTTTTTGTCAAATTCGTCACCCGCCATGTCCAGCAATTCTATGTCTTCGCACAGCTTGTCATGATAGTGGCTTCCCAGCAGGTCGGCAAAAACAGGGTCATCAGCCTTTCCAACTGTGGAAGAAACCTGGGACTGACCATGCTCGCCGCCGTCGAACAGCTCTATCTGCTTAAGCTTCCTGTTATATACGCCTTTAAAGTCGCCTTCTGTTCCTATGGGCCAGTTCATTGGATAGGAGCGTATGCCCAGCACTCTTTCTATTTCCTCCATAAGCTCGAAAGGGTCCTTGCTGGCACGGTCCATCTTGTTTACAAAGGTAAAAATAGGAATGCCCCTCAGCTTACAAACATGAAAAAGCTTGATGGTCTGGGCTTCAACACCCTTGGCTCCGTCAATGAGCATGACGGCGCTGTCCGCGGCAACCAGGGTCCTGTATGTATCCTCACTGAAGTCCTGGTGGCCCGGGGTATCCAGAATGTTTATGCAAAAGCCGCTGTAATCGAACTGCATTACACTGGAGGTTACGGAGATACCTCTCTGTTTCTCGATTTCCATCCAGTCTGACACGGCATACTTATTTGCCTTTCTTGCCTTAACAGAACCTGCAAGCCTTATGGCACCCCCGTAAAGGAGCAATTTTTCCGTCAGGGTGGTTTTACCGGCGTCAGGGTGGGATATGATGGCAAAGGTTTTTCTGCGGGCAACTTCTTTCTTTATTTCACTTTTAATATCTGACATTTGATCTTGTGTGACCCGGAACTTATATAGTCCAATAACTCCGGGCACGTTCCTCCCGTAATTCCATAATTAAGGTTATAAAAAATTATAATAGGCATAAGCGTGGCAGCACTGCTTTAAGACAGCCGCTACCAAATCTGCTTTAACAATCAGATTTCATTTTATATTATAGCCAATATGGTGTCAAATAGTAATTGCTTGCAGACAAAAGACAAAAATCATTAATAAAAGGATATTTTTTATGTATATAGAATATATGCTATTAATAATATAAAATATTTATAACAGCTTGGATAATTCCATAATATAAAAGTAATAACCGGAGGGACATTAATGGACAAAATTCGTATTACATTTAATAATGAAGAATATGAGATAGAAAAAAAGACCACACTGCTTGAACTGGCAAAACGATTTCAGTCTTCATATAAATCAAACATAGTAGCTGCCCGGGTAAACAATGATATCAGGGAGCTCAGCTATGAACTTACTGAGGATGTCAGGCTCAGATTTATTGATCTTACCGATGAGGACGGCATGAGGATATACAGGAGAAGCCTGTATTTTATCTTCATTAAAGCCGTCAATGAGCTTTTTCCGGAGAGAAATGCCGTTATCAGCCATCCCATGAGCAACGGTGTATACTGCGAAATCAGGGGGGATGAGGAACTCACCGAAATTGATGTTGAGGCAGTCCAGAAAAAAATGAACGAGATTGTAGCCTGTGCGCTGCCATTTGAAAAAAAGACAGTTTCCACAGAAGCTGCCAGGGAACTTTATAAAAAGACGGGAAGGCTTGACAAGTATGAAGTTCTGGAGCACAGGCAGAAGCCCTATGTAACGGTGTACAACTGCGGGGGCTATGAGGACTATTATTATGGCTATATGGTTCCCGATACGGGTTATATTAAATGCTTCAGTCTCAGATACCATCAGCCGGGAGTTGTGATTCAATTTCCGGTAAAGGGCAAGCCTGATGAACTTCCCACCTTTGAAGAACAGAAAAAACTGTTCAAGGTATTTATCGAATACAAGAAATGGGTGCGTATTCTGGGCGTTGAGAATGTAGGTGCCTTGAACGATATTGTAAAAGCCGGAGAAATAGGTGATCTTATAAGGGTAAGTGAGGCCCTCCACGAAAAGAAGATAGCTGAAATCGCAGACAAGATCACGAACCACGAGGAAGAAAAACGCATAGTGCTCATTTCAGGGCCGTCTTCCTCAGGGAAAACCACTTTTGCCAACAGACTTGGCATCCAGCTTAGAGTAAACGGGTATGCTCCCAAAACCATATCCCTGGATAATTATTTTGTGAACAGGGAGGAAACACCCAGGGATGAAGACGGTGAATACGACTATGAAGCCCTTGAAGCCATAGACGTGGAGCTGTTCAACAAGCATCTGGCGGCATTGCTGGAGGGCTTTGAGGTGGAAGTACCGGTGTACAATTTTGAGACCGGCTCAAGAGAAGCCTCAGGACAAAGGATGAAGATGAATAAAAACACCATACTTGTAATAGAAGGAATACATGGACTCAATGACAAGCTCACTGCTTCCATTTCACCTGAAGATAAATACAAGATTTATGTAAGTGCGCTGACTTCAATGAATATAGATGACCACAACAGGATACCCTCCACCGATACGAGAATCATCAGGAGGATTGTCCGGGACAACCAGTTCAGAGGCTGTTCCGCAATTAATACAATTAACAGGTGGCCTTCTGTAAGAAGAGGAGAAGAGAAAAACATATTTCCCTATCAGGAAAATGCCGATATTATGTTTAACTCGTCGCTGGTATATGAGCTCTGCCTGCTGAAAACACTTGCAGAACCGCTTTTGCTGCAGTTGGGGCCGGAAAATGAGAGGTACTCGGAAGTCAAAAGGCTCATAGAATTTTTAAGCTATTTTCTGCCTGTTGATGGCAAAGATGTTCCCAATAATTCAATAGTAAAGGAATTTGTGGGCGGAAGCTGCTTTTTTTGAGAATGAGTCGATTTAATAACTTATGAGAGGTGAGGTCAATGAAACTCCTTGATATTTCCAAATTGTTAAATGCACGGGTTTTGACAGGCAGCAACCTTCTGGATTATGAGGTTACCTCTGCCTGCGGCTCGGATTTGATGAGCGATGTAATGGCTTATGTAACTGAAAATGTTGTTATGCTCACAGGATTGATTAATTTGCAGGTTATCAGGACGGCCGAAATGATGGATATCAAGGCGGTAATTTTTGTGAGGGGGAAGCAGCCCCTTGAAAATATGGTTGAACTGGCCCGTGAAAAGAACATTGTCATAATGGCAACAAGCCTCACAATGTTTCCCGCCTGCGGCATCCTGTACGAGGCCGGCCTTAAGGGCGGGTTGGGCACCGGGAGGTAGGGCATGAGCACTGTAAGGTTAAGCTACCCCATTCCCTCCAATGATTTTATAGCCGCAGGAGAGGCCTCCAGCAATGTGAAAAAAATCCTGTCTCAGATAGGTATTCCCGCAGAAAAAATTAAAAAGGCAGCCATAGCCATGTACGAAGCGGAAATAAACGCGGTGATCCATGCCGGCGGAGGTGTGGCTGATGTGGAGATAACCGCCGGCAGGGTGGTAATAAATATAGCCGACAACGGTCCGGGAATACCTGATCTGGAACTGGCCATGACCGAAGGCTGGTCCACCGCCCCGGATAATATAAGAGAAATGGGCTTCGGTGCAGGTATGGGGCTTCCCAATATGAAAAAATATGCCGACAGGCTGCAAATAAAGACTCAGGTGGGAGTTGGAACCACTGTAACCATAACAGTCAATTTTGCATAGGCCTTGTGAATCAAGCAGTTCCACCGAGCGGCAATAAATCTGGTTGACCTTGGAAATGAATTACCTTACATTTGGAGCGTGGAGGTTATTATGAACGAGTATTTTCATTCTGTTAATCTCGATAAGAATAAATGCAGAGGCTGCACAAATTGCATTAAAAGGTGTCCCACAGAGGCAATCCGGGTCAGAAAGGGCAAGGCGGGAATCATCAGGGAGAGATGCATAGACTGCGGCGAATGTATACGTGTTTGTCCATATCATGCAAAAACAGCCATAAGTGATGAACTTGACGTAATCAAAAATTACCGCTACAGGGTTGCAATCCCGGCACCCTCCTTTTACGGGCAGTTTGACAAGAAATATTCCAGGGACAATATTTTAAATGCCTTGAAGGGTATCGGGTTTGACCAGGTTTTTGAGGTTGCACGGGCTGCGGAAATAGTAAGCGAGGCAACAAGGCATATGATTCTGGACCCTTCTGTCAAAAAGCCCATGATATCCTCGGCCTGCCCCGGTGTTGTGAGATTGATACAGGTCAGATTTCCGGGACTGATTGAGAACATAGTAAAGCTGGAATCTCCTATGGAGGTGGCCGCCAAAATAGTCAAGGCCCAGCTTGGGAAGAACAGCAATATTCCAAAGGAGGAAATAGGAGTATTTTTTATTTCTCCATGCCCTGCAAAGGTTACAAGTGTGAAATCTCCTTATGAAAAGCAGACCTCCTATGTGGACGGCGTCATATCCATGAAGGATATATTTGTCAAGGTGCTTGCGGAGCTGGGAAGCCCGGATAACACTGCCAGGTATTCGGCGGCGGGACTTGAGGGGCTGGACTGGGCCAATGCGGGAGGGGAAAGCGGGGCACTGCCCACTGAGAAGATACTTGCAGTTGATGGGATTCACAATGTGATTAAAATTCTGGACGAAATAGAAGGCGACAGGCTTTCCGACGTGGATTTTGTTGAAGCACTTTGCTGTGTGGGCGGCTGTCTGGGAGGGCCGCTTACGGTAGCCAATGTTTTTGTGGCAAAAACCACACTGAAAAAGCATATTCTGGAGGCGCCTGTCAGCAGTATTGAAAAAATGCCGCCCAAAAGCTTTGAAGAGCTGGTCTGGACATCAAATGTAGAATATAAGCCGGTTATGAAGCTTGATCAGGATATATTGAAGGCCATGGAAAAGCTTGAAAAGCTGGAAAGCATATATGACGGCCTGCCCGGACTTGACTGCGGTGCCTGCGGAGCACCAAACTGCAGGGCACTGGCTGAGGACATTGTAAGAGAAATAGCCAATGAGACGGACTGTATTTTCAAGCTCAGACAAAGAATAAGGGATCTGGCGGAGGAGATGGTGGAGCTTGGAGGCAAGGTCCCGCCGGTTATGGACAGTGACGGACAGGAGGAAGACGGTTAAAAAAAGGATATGATTGAAAGGTTAAATATATATGAATGTTGGGGATTTGATCAAAATAATTTCAGGAGAGCTGCTGACGGACAATATATCCGCTTTGGAAACCCAGGTTGATAATCTGTATATATGTGACCTGCTGAGCTGGGTCATGTCGCATGCACAAAAGGGCGATGCATGGATAACGGTGCTTACAAATGTAAATGTGCCTGCGGTGGCACTGATGACCGAAGTTGCCTGTGTAATAATTCCCGAAGGCATCAAAGTTGAGCAATTGACTCTGAAAAGAGCAAATGAGAACGGGATAATTATTGCAGGTACTGCCCTTAACTCTTTTGAGATAAGCAGAAAAATCATACAGTCAGAGCTGCTCTGAGACTGTTTTAAACATCCGCCCGGAGGTGGTGGCTATTGAAGCTGGCTTACGATTTACACATCCACACTGCATTATCTCCATGTGCAGACAAGGATATGACACCCAATAATATTGTAAATATGAGTATTTTAAAGGGATTGGATGTTATCGCAGTCACCGACCATAATTCCTGCAAAAATGTCAGGGCATGTATTTCTTGTGCAAAAGACAGGCCGCTGCTGGTAATTCCGGGTATGGAGGTTGAGACAGCGGAGGAAATACATTTGCTGTGCCTGTTCCCCGATGCCGGGAAAGCGGAGGAGATGCAGGAATGGGTATATTCGCACCTGCCGCATATACGAAATAATGAAGGAATCTTTGGAGAGCAGTTGATTCTGGATGATGATGACAATATAACAGGTGTTGAAGAGCGGCTGCTTTTATGCCCTGCTGCAATGACGATAAATGAAGTATATGATGTGGTGCAAGACAGGTTGGAAGGGGCTGTAATCCCGGCTCATATTGACAGACAGTCAAATTCGCTGCTGGAAAGCTTCGGCGTTATGCCTGAGGATATAAGCATAACCTGCGTGGAGCTGAGTCAAAAAAACCAGGTCTGCCGGTTAACCGGAAAGCATCCTTCCATAAGAAATATGAAGACGCTTTTTTCTTCTGATGCACATTATCTGGGATACATCAGCGAACGTGAGAATTTTCTTGAAGCAGACTGCAAAGAGGTGAGAGCGGTGTTAAACTCTTTGAAAGCGGGTTGGAAACAGGAGTTTAAGTAAAAACATTAGTCCGGAGGATTTGACATTGAATTTTATAACAAGCGGTCAGAATAATACGATTAAGGACATAAAGGCTTTGCATCAGAAGAAGTACAGAGATGCCCAGCAGCTTTATTTTGTTGAAGGCATCAGGTTTGTGGGAGATGCCTTGGACAACGGGCAAAACATAGTCAAAGCCGTGATTTCGGACAGGCTTGAGAGCCTTAACGGTGGGAGTCTGCTTATATCCAGACTCTCAAAGGTATGTGACCAGATTTTTTGCGTACCCGAAAAGCTCTTTAAAGAGATATCCGATACTCAATCTCCCCAGGGTGTGCTCGCTGTCTTGAGAAAGCAGCCGGCAGACATGGAAGCTGCGCTGGATAACGGCAAAGCGGTAGTTGTCCTGGACAGTCTTCAGGACCCGGGCAATGTCGGCACCATTATAAGAACTGCTGATGCGGCAGGAATTTCGGCAGTGCTGATGACAAAAGGCTGCGTGGAGGCATACTCTCCCAAGGTGCTCCGCTCCACAATGGGTTCTGTGTTCCATCTCCCCATTATTGAGGACGTGGATATCATAAATGCACTTGGAACGTTGAGAAAAAAGGGCTACAAAATCATAGCCTCCCATCTCAAGGGAGAAAACAATTATTATCATGAAGACCTGACCTTAAGGAGCGCCATAATAATAGGAAATGAAGCAAACGGGATAAGCGAGGAAACTGCTGCACTGTCGGACAAGCTGGTGAGGATTCCCATGCCGGGAAGAGCTGAGTCCCTGAATGCATCAGTAGCCGCCTCCATAATGATTTACGAATTTGTAAGGCAGAACAAATTGTGATTTGTTTTTCAATACTCGTCCTCCCGGGACTTGCAGATTTGCCTGCTAAAAAACTTCATTAACAAGCACTGCAGGTTATTCCAACTAGGATTTATAAAAATTTCCAGATTTTTTTACAAATAACTTGTTTAAAAACAAGAGTTAATATATAATAGTTTTAAATGGGAGCGTTCCCTATCAGGAGGCCAATTTGATTAATATATTCGATATAGCAAAAACAGCGGGTGTTTCAAAGACCACTGTATCAAGAGTTATAAACAATCAGCCTGGCGTCAGGGAAGACACCCGAAAGAAAGTACTTGAAACTATTGAAGGAATGAATTATATTCCCAACCAGGCGGCCCGCAGCCTTGTATCAAGGAAGGCCGGAGTGATAGGCGTCATTTATAACGAATTCAATACGTCTGTTTATCTGGAACTGGCCAATTTATTGGAAAAATATGCTTCCGGCTATAGTTACAACATGGTATTTTGCAGTTCGAACGACGATTTCAATGCAAAGGCAAGATATGTGCAGTACTTTACCGGAGGAGCGGCAGACGGTGTGATTTTGTTCGGAAGTGACACCAGAGACAGAGAACTTGTGCAGAAGATAGAAAACATTAACTTTCCTCTGGTTTTGATAGAGAATCATTTTAATGATTTGAATATAAATAATATAATAATAGATAATTTTTCCGGTGCGAAAAGGGCAGTGGATTACCTGATAAATATGGGACATGAAAAAATTGCACATATTACCGGAAATTTAAATCACAGAGCCGCTTCCGACAGGATGAACGGCTATATAGAAGCACTTAATTCCGCCGGCATAAACTATAACAAGGACTATGTGGTGTTTACCAATGCCGGTGACAACAGCGGAGCAGCAGGAGTTGAAAAGCTGGTTTCCCTTAAGGAGCCGCCTACTGCCTTGTTTACCTTCAATGACCTGCAGGGCTATGAAGCTGTCCAAAAGGCTGTTGAATTGGGTGTGGGAGTTCCGCAGGAACTGTCAGTGGTAGGTTTTGACAATATCTATCAGGTGCTGCGGTTTATTCCGTCCAGTATGCGGCTCACTTCCATGAAACAGCCCATGGAAAAGATTGCGGAGGCGGCGGTTAAATTGATAATTGACAATATAAATGATAAGAGCACTGAGCCAAAAGTACTTACATTTGAAACGGAAATATACCAGGGCACTTCCTGCAGACCGTTGGTTAAGAGGTTGCAGTCGGATGTGGGGTGATTTCCCTGCAGGCACCCAAGAAGGGTGCTTATGATTAAGCTTTGTTTGGTACATGAATATTAAAAATGGGAACGCTCCCAACCCCTCAGGAGGTTTGCATGCGGTACGGATATTTTGATAAGAAAAACAAGGAATATGTTATAACCAGACCAGATACGCCTACTCCATGGATAAACTACATAGGCAGCGGTGCATATGGGGGCATAGTATCCAACACCGGAGGAGGTTATAGTTTCCATAAAGATCCTCAAAACAGGAGGGTTACACGGTATAGATATAACAATATACCTGCCGACAGACCTGGAAGGTATATTTACATAAGAAACAGAGAAAACGGAGAATATTGGAATCCGGGTTACCAGCCGGTCCAGAAAAAGCTGGATGATTACAATTGCAGGCATGGTATGGGATATACGGTACTATCAGGTGAATACCAGGGAGTCACCGGTGAAGTCACCTATTTTGTGCCTGACGATAAGGATTTTGAAATATGGCATTTAAAGGTGAATAATACAAGGACTGTGAGTCAAAAGCTTCAGGTATTTGCCTATTCCGAGTTCTGCTTCTGGCAGGCCGTTATGGATCAGCAGAATGTCGACTGGGTTCAGCAGATAAATCAGGGCAGATATGAGGATGGAATCATCACCTATTATCCCCATTACATAAGCGACAATGCCGCCTTTTTTGCAACCGCCGAAAAGGTCAGCAGTTATGATACCAATCTGGAGGCTTTCATAGGGAAATACCGCTCTGAAAGCAACCCTCTGGCGGTTGAGCAGGGAGCCTGCAGCAATTCCGTATCCTACAGGATGAACGGGGTTGGCGCGTTTTGCATAGAACTGGACCTTAAGGCAAAGGAAGAAAAGGAGATAGTTTTTATCCTGGGCTTTGCTGAAGATAGGAAAAACATAAGAGAAGACATAAAGGACTACCTTTCACCTGAGAACGCACGGGCGGCTCTGGACAGGCTTAAGGCATACTGGGACAGCTATACGGGTAAACTTAGTGTAGAGACCCCGGATGAAGATATGAATCTTTTTGTAAACATATGGAACCAGTACCAGTGCAAGACCACTTTCAACTGGTCACGTTTTGTTTCACTGTATCAACTGGGGCTGGGCAGAGGAATGGGAATCCGTGACAGTGCCCAGGATACCCTTGGTGTAATGCACACAATTCCTGATGAGGCCAGACAACTGATAATAAAGCTGCTTCAGTGCCAGTATACCGACGGAAGGGCATATCACCTGTTCTTCCCTCTGACCGGGGAAGGCGGAGTCGGTGATGCGCCGGTCAAATTGTTTGACTGGTATTCGGACGACCATCTGTGGCTGATTCTTGCGGTTAACGCCTATGTCAAGGAGTCCGGCGACTTCGGGTTTCTGGAGCAGTCTGTACTGTACAATGATAAGTCCAGCTCGGCTTCCGTTATGGAGCATCTGGACATGGCACTGGCATTTACTCATAATAACAGGGGGCCAAACAAAATAGCCCTGGCAGGACGTGCAGACTGGAACGATACATTGAATCTGGATATCGGAAAAGGTATAGCCGAAAGTGTATTCACCTCCATGCTATACTGCAGAGCGGCTTCAGAGATGATAGAACTGTATGAGTATCTTGGAAAGCATGAACTGTGCAAAAAATATAAAGCAATGTTTGAAGAAATGAAGATTGCCATCAACGAGAGCAGTTGGGATGGACAATGGTACAAACGGGCCTTTGACGATTTTGGACAGCCAATCGGAAGTGAGCAGAACCAATACGGGAAGATATTTATAAATTCCCAGTCCTGGGCTGTACTCGGAAAGGTTGCCGATGTTGAAAAAGCAGAGAAATGCATGGAGTCCGTTTATAAATATTTAAATTCCAAATTTGGTATTGTTACAATGTATCCGGCTTATACCGAATACGATGAAACAAAGGGCGGTGTTACAACATACCCGCCCGGGACAAAAGAAAACGGTGGAATTTTTCTGCACACAAATCCGTGGGTGATGATATCTGAAATAATGCTGGGTCATGGAGACAGGGCCTTTGAATATTACTCTCAGATTCTGCCCGGAAAACGAAACGAGGATGCCGAACTATATGAAGTTGAACCTTATGTTTACTGCCAGAACATATTGGGTAAAGAGCATCCTCAATTCGGAGTGGGCAGAAATTCATGGTTGTCAGGTACTGCTGCGTGGAATATGGTGTCCTCCTCACAACATATTCTCGGAATCCGAGCAAGTTATGACAGCCTTGAGGTGGATCCCTGTATACCTTCCCAATGGCAGGGTTTTAAAGCTAGGAGGGTATTCAGGGGTGTTACCTATAATATTGAGGTACATAACCCCAACAAGGTTGGCTGTGGAGTTTCCAGTATTACAGTGGATGGGAAGGAAGTTGAAAAGATACCCGTTTACGAGGCGGGAACAGAGCATAATGTTGTAGTGGTAATGCTGTAGGCTGATGTGAAATATGAGTGATACAGTATAAACAATCTGAGATTTTAAGAAAATAAAAGGGACAGCCTAGCTGTCCCTTTTTGTACCTGAAAATCGCCTTTGAAGCACTTTAATAAGAATTTTAACTGTCAGGTTTATTATACCGTAAATTATAACAGCCCCTACCATAAAGGAAATGTCCATTTTAGCCTGCATGGACATATTCGCCGCTCTTATCAGTTCGGTTATTCCGATTACTGCCAGCAGGGAAGAGTATTTGACAAGCTCTCCGAATACCTTGACAGCCGAGAGTACAAGGGTCTTAACCTTGCTGTTGAAGGTAGGGCTGCTGCCTTCAACCTGTGAAAACATCTTGCTGAAGGTGGCAATATTTCCGGCACCGTTAAGAGACAGGACAATGATGGCGGTCAAAGGCGCTGTAAGCGACAGCGCAGGTGAGAGTATTGGAAGGCCGTAATACAGGAAGAAAAGCTGTGCGATTATTGGAATGCCTTCAAAAAATTCCACATAGGCCGTACACAATATGTATAGGGGTTTAATTCCGCTTTTCCTTCCCCAATAAAGCAGTGAACCGGGAAGGATACATATTAATAGTGAAGCAAGAGCAATAAAAAGCGTGGTTCCCAGACCGTCCAGCAAGAGCAGAGACATTGACATTGAAGATCTATCCATTAAAAAACCTCCTTAAGTCTGCTTGAAATAAATTCAAAAACTAGTTGACACAGTATTGAATTCCTTATATTTAAGATATTTCGAAGCCCATTACCAGATTATCCTTATCTCTTTGAGCTTCGTTCAAACCTTTTACCAGCTCCGCCTTATTGGACTCCAGCTTGTTGATGATACCTTCAACCTGGCTGATGAGCAGGTTAACCTGGGATATATCCTCGCGGATTTTATCCCTGACATTCAAGTCGGTAAATATGTTGTCAAACCAGAAGTCTACAGCCCTTGTAGTGGAATCTATTCCCACGTTCTGGCAGACCTGCTGCATGTTCACGTCCTCCAGTTCGTTTTCAAAGTCCTTTATCAGAGAACTTAAATGATTCAACTGTGCCTGGGCGTCATCGATATGCTCATATTTAGCCATGTGGTTGAGTATGCCGCCGCGCGACCAGAGATCGTATGTAGCCCAGCCTTCGGCACTGTCCAGATGTCCCAGGGCGCTGGAAGCGGCGGCAATCACACGGTCTGCAGCATGAATGGCTTCTTCTGTTTCGGCCAACTGTCTGGACAGATTAAGCTGCCTGTTTTCCAACTGGGTATAGGAAATAAATGCCTCACCGCTTATTCTGCTTCGAAGCAAGCTCTCACGTCTTTCAAATTCAGCATCAAAATTTTTTTTACTCTCGGCTAATTCACTGATTTTGCCGGCAAGTTCAGCCCTGTCATCGGTTAATAGCTTTACTCTTTCCACAGCCTTGTCATATTCCAGCTTTGCAGAAAGCATTTCACGAGTCTCCTTGTGAACCTTTCCCTCATGCATTCCTATGAGCTTAAGCAGAGTATTGGACAGCTTATCCTCCTGAAGCCCGTCAACATCCAATGCCTCGGACTGATACCTGCGAAGCAGGCTTTTGACATCATCCTGGGCCTGATACAATCTTCCGGAAAGACTTTTCATACGTTCCTGCAATACGGGCAGCGCTGCAATTTTATTTTTCAATTCCATAAAGCTGTTATTGTCCATGTGAAATTCCTCCTATAAATGATTTTATTAAATTCCTCCATTAACACTTAATGTAATGGTATTTCTTCAATTATAAGTACTTCTTTCAGTTTATCCATATCGCGCTCAACATCCAGGTCTTCACTTAAAAATAAATCAACACTGTCTGGATAGGCTAAGCAACCTTTTCGTATTGGAACGCCTTGACTGGAAAATGCTGCATTTAGCCGACTGACTTTATCCCAGAAGATTCTTGATTTATTCAGTTCAATTGCCTGACCATCCTCCAAAAACAAAGTGTATTGCAATTTCAGAGTGACTTTTCTTCTGTAGGTTGAAGAATAAGGATATGTCTTTATACAGTCAACAGATTTTAGAGGGTATACCTTATTACTGTATATACTATGCATTACAATTCCGTTTTCTGAAATTTTTACATATGTGTTAAACATAATTGACAAAACAATAAAAAATGATATTAATAAGATAGACAAGCTTCTATGAAATCCAATTTTCTTATAGATGTCATTTAATTTCCCAAAACTTATTGGTTCCACTTTTTCCAGAAATACCAGCATTATTGCCGCAAAGCCGAAAATAATGAAAGTAGATTTAAGGAAATCAGGCTGTATCAGTAAAATATCTTTTTTGCTCATCAGGAGTGCATTTTGAAGGAATTTGAAAAATTCATAAGCACCCCAAAATAAAATAAATACAGGTAACCCGTATAGTAAAAGGTTAACCAGCAATGAAAAAATGGTTTTTGGCCCACCCAATACTTTTCGGTCACCTGAAACTTTCGATATGGCTTTTCCTATTTTTCTCCCTTTATAAAGTGTTATGTCGGTCAGGAGACCACTATTTTTATAATATTTGACTTTATAGTGGTTTCCTTTTATAAGCTTTATGTTTGAGTAATCTCCACTAAGACTTATGTATTCTTCTTTGTCACAATAACTAAAGGTTGCAAGCCTAATGGGCGGCATATTGTCCTTATGTGATTTATATAGTAATTTTTGATTATGAAAAATCATTATATCACTTTGAATGCCTGATTTTTTATCAATTCTTACATTTTTAATTTCCTTTATAACAAAACTGACTGTATATAAAAAAATAATTGTAAAAAACATAAAAGCAATAAGATAGTCGGTATTTCCTTGGAACAATCTGAGTGCCATAAACACAACTGGAAATAAAAGCGCCAATTGTCCGGCAATTATCAGGGTTAATCTCCGATAGCTCATATATACCTTTCTGAGAAAATAATAAATTAACAACTATTGTTATTGTATATTCTGTAAAAATTACCGTCAAGTAGAGGTGAAAACTCACCCTTGAATATTTTTACCTATATTGTTATAATAGCAAGAAGATATTTTAAGAAAATATATATAAAAGCTATGATGGAGAAAAGTAAGCAGGACATGACGTTACAGAGAGAAGGCACCAAGAAGCCGGTACCGTGTTGACAAATTCAGGCGGTTATATGGCTTGGCTGTAAGTGCTTTTAACGGAATACCAGCCCAAGTTCCCTCCGGAGCTGCGTTCTGAACCAGTGCTAAAGTCAATTAAGGTTGACTTTGATTTCCGCTTGCATGTATTATGGCTTTAAGACGGATTACAGTAGGAACTGCCGGTAAATACCGTTAAAATTGCAATGAGTTTGAAGATTGAGTTATCTTTTGGCTGTCAGGGCTTACGGCGGCTGTCTTCAAAAAAACTGGGTGGTACCGCGAAGAATGCCTTCGTCCCTTTGGGGATGGAGGCTTTATCTATGTCTTAAAAGCAGCGCTTGCAGTACTCAAGAGGCAGGAAGCCCCACAGTCCGGAGCCGGAACAAGGGTGGCGTGTCACCTGTGAACAGTGCAGGCATAAAGTCAATTACTATTGACTTTGGTAAATTTTCACACTTTTGATATATCCATAGGATTTTGAAAGGAGATTATACGCGTGATTGAAAAAATCAGTATGTTAAGAGCCGCTGCTCTTGATAAAATCAAGCAGGCGGCAAGCAGTGGCGAGGTAGAAGAACTAAGAGTAAGGCTTCTGGGCAAGAAGGGCGAATTGACTGAAATGCTTAAGGACCTTAAGAACATGGCCATTGAAGAAAGAAAGCAGTTTGGACAGGAGGCCAATGAGTTAAAGAATGAATTGACAGGATTTTTAGAAGCAAAATTCAGTGAACTCAGTGCCAATGACGTAAAGAAATCCTTAAGCAGCGGTTCCAGCTTTGATATTTCATTGCCGGGAACCCAGTTCAAGCTTGGCTCACTTCATCCTGTTACCATTGTTCAAAAGGAAATCGAGAGGATTTTCACAGGAATGGGCTTCAATATTGTTGACGGTCCTGAAGCTGAAGAGGAATTTTACAATTTTGAGGCTTTAAATATACCCAAGCACCATCCGGCCAGGGACATGCAGGATACCTACTGGCTTGAAAACGGTTCCTTGCTGAGAACCCATACTTCACCCTGCCAGGTAAGAGCCATGCAAAAGTATGGCGCACCTCTGAAGGTAATCGCTCCGGGAAGGTGCTTCCGCAACGAGAGCACCGACGCATCTCATGAGAACACCTTCTTCCAGTTGGAAGGAATGATGATTGATAAGAATGTTTCCATTGCAAACCTTATATATGTTATGAAGCTTTTGCTGTCCGAAGTGTTCAACAGGGATGTGAAAATAAGACTCAGACCAGGATTTTTCCCCTTTGTGGAACCGGGCTTTGAACTGGATTTGAACTGCATGATCTGCGGAGGAAAGGGATGCCCCACCTGCAAGCATTCAGGCTGGATAGAACTTCTTCCCTGCGGTATGGTGCATCCCAACGTATTGCGCTATGGAGGCATAGACCCCGAGGAGTATACGGGCTTTGCCTTTGGACTGGGCTTGACCAGACTTGCTATGATGAAATATGGAATAAGCGATATCCGTGTTCTTAATTCAGGTGATTTAAGAGCCATGGAACAATTTTCTGTAAGGTAGGAGGGAAACGAGTTGAAATTATCATTAAATTGGCTTAAGGATTACGTGGATTTAAGCGGGATAGATATAAAAGAGCTGTGGTACAGGTTTACCATGTCCACTGCCGAGGTGGAAGAAGTGGAGTTTGTGGGCCGGGAGGTACAGGATGTGGTAGTTGCCAGGGTTCTGAGCGTTGTACCTCACCCGGAATCAAAAAAATTGAAAATCGCCCAGGTGGATTCCGGGGACGGTATTCTCCAAATAGTCTGCGGCGCACCCAATGTTGCAGAGGGTATCCTGGTGCCCCTGGCTAAAATCGGGGGGGCGGTAAAAAATATGCCCAAGCTTGGGAAGGTTAAGCTTGTTGGGGTAGAGAGCTTTGGTATGCTGTGTTCTGCAAAGGAACTGGGCATAAGCGACGACCACAGCGGCCTGCTGGTACTTGAGGGTGATTACGCTCCTGGAACGGATATCAAATCAATCCTTGATATAGATGATGTAATTATTGAAATAGACAATAAATCCTTGACAAACAGGCCTGATTTGTGGGGACATTATGGAATAGCACGTGAGATAGCAGCCATATACGGCAGGGAGCTTAAGCCCATGCAGTTGGATGGGCTGGAGGCGGCAAAGACCAAGCCGGAGCTCGACATCACGGTGGAGGATGCTGAAAAATGTCTCAGGTATTCCGGGCTGAAAATAGACGGTGTCAAGAAGCTTCAGACCGCAATGAACATGAAGGTACGACTTTTCTACTGCGGAATGAGGCCGATTTCTCCGCTGGTTGACCTGACTAACTACCTTATGCTTGAAATGGGGCAGCCTATGCACGCTTTTGACAGCAGACAGGTTGAAGACGGTATTGTAGTCAGGGCCACAAAGGAGCCCACTGTATTCAGGACACTTGACGGAACGGAAAGAAAGCTGCCGGAAGAGGTGCTTCTCATATGCAATAAGCAAAAGCCAGTGGCCATAGCCGGTATCATGGGAGGAGAAAATTCGGAGGTACTTGAGGACACAACTTCCATATTATTGGAGTCTGCTAATTTTGAGGGTTCCTCCACAAGAAAGAGTTCAACTAAAATCGGTTTGCGTACAGAAGCCAGCGCCCGCTATGAAAAGATGCTTGACCCCAATATGACAGTTACGGCAATAAAGAGATTTGTCAAGCTCTTAAAGGATATACAGCCCGATGTAGCGCTTGCTTCTGCTTTAACCGACGTATACTGCAAAAAGCTGGAGCCAATTGATATTACCATAACGAAACCTTATATCGACAGGTATATCGGCAACACCCTGACAAAGGAAAAGATGGTGGAAATTTTACGTTCTTTGGAATTCAAGGTTGAAGTGGAAGGTGATACCTTTAAAATAAAGGTACCTACTTTCAGAGCCACCAAGGACATCACCATGAAGATTGACATCATAGAAGAAATCACAAGAATTTTCGGCTATGACAACATACAGCCTCAAACCCTGGAGGTGGCCTTAAAGCCTCTGGAATATAACGAGGAAAGGCTTTTGGACCACAAGGTCAAAGAACTGCTTTCAGAAAGATTCGGTGCAAGCGAAGTAAACAGCTATATCTGGTATGACAACAGCTTTAACGGCAGGATGGGAATTGAGACCCACGGACGGGTAAAGGTACTGAATCCGCAGGCACAGGATGCCGATACCTTAAGGGACAGCATGGTTCCGGGAATGCTTGCCTTTGCTGAAAGAAATGAAAAGTCCTATGAGGATTTTTCACTGTTTGAAATAGGAAGCGTATTTGAAGCCGCAGCCACAACGGAAAAGTGTGAGCAGCACAAAAATATATGCATATTGGCAGCCAGCAAAATCAAGAGCGAAGACGAGCTGTTCTACGACCTGAAAGGAATAATCGCCTTTATTGCAAAAGCACTTAAGAATTCCAGGGTTGATTTTCCTGTTTGTACATGCAGGTACAATTGGGTGCACCCCATGAAATCGGTGGATGTTTCTGCCGGTGAAAAGCTCATGGGTTATATAAGTGTTGTTCATCCTATGATTAAGAAGAATATAGGTAAGAAGCTGAATGTTGCCGTGCTGGAAATAAACAGTGAGGTACTTCAGGCCATGGCTCCGGAGGTCATTAAGTATAAGGATCCCTCAAAATTTCCCGAAGTGGTGCTTGACTACAGCTTCCTGGTGGATAATGCCATTACCTTTGATAAGGTTGGGGAAGATATTGCCGGATTTAAATCGGAATTACTCAACAGCTTCAGCTTCGTGACCCTATATAACGGAAAGGGTCTTCCAGAAGGCAAAAAGAGTATGACTTTCAGATTTATAATCGGTTCTGCTGAAAAGACCTTGTCAAGTGATGAAATAAACGCTTTTGCAAACAGTCTCATAGATTACATGAACAGTGCAGGCCATACGCTGAGGTAAGCTGCAGACTGGTCAAGTAAAAACTTTAAAAAATGTAATCCTCCGGTCATGGAAGTAAAGATTTGGCCGGAGGATTTTTATTTTGTATCGCTATATATTCATCTGTAATTTCAAGTTAATTACAGAAATAATTGAAGCAATCTGGATAAGGTCTAAACTTTTACTGCTTTCCAGCAAGCCTCAATAGTTTGCTGGATTTCAACCTCCGTAAGCAGATACTTTCCGTTCAGGTAACCTTTGATGACAGAGGTGACAATTCCGCCTGCTATGGAGCAGCACAGCATGATATCCATTTCTCTGATAAGACCCTGTTTCTGGCCCTCAAGAATTACCGCGAAAAATTCCTTCATGGTAGGGTCCTCAATATTTCTCAATTCCTCTGAAATATACGGCGAATGTGAAAAATTATCTACAAGCCAGTGCTCTTTTGGGTAAGCTATTGAAAAGTCCGCTATTTTTTTCAGAAAAAATTTAAATCTCTCATAGAGTGGCGCGGCGGGGTCGTAATTCTGGATACAGAAATCGGACATATGCCGGATTATCTCTTTATATAAGGCGTTGACCAATTCCTCCTTGTTTTGAAAATAATTATACAGTGTACCTGAACCCACGTTTGCACGTTTAAAAATCTTGGCAAAAGTGACTGACTGCAGGCCTTCCTCAGTAATCAGCTCTAGTGTTGCCGTTAATATATCTTCACGTTTTCCCAATTTTGACACCTCGTTTTAAGGAAGCGATTCCCTTTAATTTTCTATTAAATTGTATATTCTATAGGATTCAATGTCAACAATGGAGGAAATATTCCAGTTTTCATTTGATACATTTTATACAAGTCAAAAGTAATTTGTTCTATTAATATTATAATGGAATTAAAATTCTAATAAAAATTTTAAATAGTGATTAAATGCTTTAAATATTTATTATAACTTAGAATTTTAATTTTTATATGGAATAAATATTCTAAAAATATTTGACAATTATCTGTTTTGGATATATAATAAGTTTGGAATTAATATTCCAGACAAGAGGAGGGATTTCTTTGACAGGAAAGGTAGTATTTATAACAGGAGCATCTTCGGGAATCGGCAGATCTACGGCAATATATTTGAATAAGTCCGGGTACTGTGTTTATGCCGGAGCCAGGAGAGTTGAAAAAATGGCTGACCTGAAGGAGCAGGGAATAAATATTGTGGAATTGGATGTAACAAAGGATGGGTCCATGGTAGCGGCAGTAAATAAAGTTGCTTCCGAAAGCGGTGGTATCGATATTCTTGTAAACAATGCCGGTTACGGTTCTTACGGCGCACTTGAAGATGTACCGGTTGATGAGGCAAGACGCCAGTTTGAGGTAAATGTGTTCGGCATGTCCAGAATGATTCAATTGGTATTGCCGGATATGCGGAAGAAAAAATACGGTAAAATTATAAATATATCATCAATCGGCGGTAAAATTTATGAGCCGCTTGGAGCATGGTATCATTCTGCAAAATATGCGGTTGAAGGCTTAAGTGACTGCCTTCGTATGGAACTTAAGGATTTTGGAATCGATGTTATTGTCATAGAGCCCGGTGGAATCAAAACCGAATGGGCCGGTATTGCAGGGGATAACTTGCTGAAAACTTCCGGAAATTCCGCATATGGAGAAATGGCCAGAAGACATGCGGCTTTTTTCAGTCAGGCAAATTCTGATACGGGTTCAGGCATAATGGCAAGGTATGCAAGAAAAACAATGAATCCGGAACTCATAGCAGGAGTTATTGAAAAGGCAATCAGGTCAAATAATCCGAAAACACGGTATATAGCCGGATTCCTGGCCAAGCCTTCTATCTTCTTGAGAAAGCTTCTGTCCGACAAATCATATGACAGGTTCAACAGGATGCTGATAGCCAGCATGGGCAGAATGGCATCGGCTTCATTAAAAAACAGTTGAGATTTATCCCAACTGTTTTTTAATTTCTGCTTTTGTAATGGAGAATGGCTTTAGCAACAGCATATGTGCCTATTTGCCCTTCATACCGTTTTCATAGGCTTCAACCATTTTCTTGACCATTTGTCCGCCTATGGGTCCGCCCTCGGAGCCGTTCTGCTTGGAGGTCAGGTCTCCCTTGTAATGGTCGTTGTTTTCTTTTGTAAACTGAGTTCTTCCAATCTCAGCAGCACATTCCATTTTGAATTTTGTTAATGCTGCTCTGCTATCTTCAACAAGTGGTGTTTTTGGTCTTGACATAATAATTCTCCTTTTTGGTAAAAAATAATTAAGCCTTCTGCTTCAGGAACCTATAAAAATGCTTTAAAGATTCCTGAGTATATTTTGCAACAAAAGAGAAATTTGACACCTAGTAAATATTTCGAATACTGGGCCTGAATGATAAAAAAGGATTAGTAAAGCACTTTTAAAAATGTAATAAAATTGGAATATAACTTTAAATTGCTGGTTTCATTTGGTATACTTAGGGATAAACACGAGTTTTTACAAAAATAATGGAAGGTAAATAGTAAATACGGAGGGCAATTTAAATGGAAAGAATCACTTTTGACAGCTCAAAGGCCTCGAATTTTTTGAGCGATTATGAAATCAATTATTTTGAAGGATATGTAAAGCAGGCACATGAAATGCTGCACGGCAAAACCGGACCAGGAAATGACTTTTTAGGCTGGGTGGATCTTCCCCTTGATTATGACAAGGAAGAATTTGCAAGAATTAAAAAGTCAGCGGAAAAAATCAAAGCGGATTCGGAGGTTCTTATAGTTATAGGCATAGGGGGTTCGTATCTTGGAGCCCGTGCTGCAATAGAAATGTTATCCCATTCATTTTATAACATGCTTCCCAAAAACAAGCGTAAAACCCCGGAAATCTATTTTGTGGGAAACAATATAAGCTCCACTTACGTAAGTGATTTGCTGGAACTCATCGAAGGAAAGGAAATATCGGTAAATGTTATTTCCAAGTCGGGAACTACCACTGAACCTGCAGTGGCTTTCAGAATTTTCAAGGAGTATATGGAAAATAAATATGGCAGGCAGGAAGCGCAGAAAAGAATTTATGCCACCACCGACAAGGCCAGGGGAGCTCTAAAGAAGCTTGCTGACGAGGAAGGCTATGAATCTTTTGTAATACCTGATGACGTAGGCGGAAGATTTTCCGTATTGACGGCAGTGGGCCTTTTACCTATAGCAGTGTGCGGTGCGGATATAGACAGGATTATGCAAGGTGCCGCCGATGCCTGCAAACTTTACAAAGAGGTTGATTTTAAAAACAACGACTGCTACAGATATGCCGCTGCAAGAAATGCCCTGTACAATAAGAACAAGACCATAGAGATTATGGTAAACTATGAACCGTCACTGCACTTCTTTACAGAATGGTGGAAGCAGCTTTACGGTGAAAGCGAAGGAAAAGATCAAAAAGGAATTTTCCCTGCGGGTGTGGATTTTACCACAGACCTGCACTCCATGGGGCAATATGTACAGGATGGGCTCAGGAACCTGTTTGAAACAGTAATACATGTGGGAAAAGCAAAGAAGAGCATTACCATAAAGGAAGACAAGGACAATATAGACGGCTTGAATTTCCTGGCCGGCAAGGAGATGGACTTTGTCAACAATAAAGCCTTGGAAGGAACCATGCTTGCGCATACTGACGGCGGGGTGCCTAATTTCGTCATCGATGTTCCCGAACTGAATGAATACTATTTCGGCAATCTTGTTTACTTCTTTGAAAAGGCCTGCGGAATCAGCGGATATCTGCTGGCAGTCAATCCTTTCGACCAGCCGGGAGTTGAAGCTTACAAGAAGAATATGTTTGCACTGCTGGGAAAACCCGGGTATGAGGAGCAAAAGAAAGAGCTTGAGGCAAGATTGGGGAAATAGTCCATAAAAAACAGTTAAAAAACAGTTAAACCAGTTGGCGGTATATGAGAAGGAATTCTTATGTACCGCTGTTTTCATATATGCCGGTTGCAGCCTTCAAAAGGTCATGGTTAGCGGGCATTTCCGGCTATTTCCCGTATTTCACACGTGCTATTCACAATTATTAACCGGAAGTATATAATAAAATCAGTCGAAGCAACATAAACTTTCAAGAAGAAGGGACTTACCATGGATAAGCAGATTAAGCTAAAGCTTTCAAATGCAGAAAACAAATACAATGAAGAGATATCAAGCTTTTCCCTGTCCTATTCGGGAAAAAGAATGGAGAACCCGGAGGTGAGCTACAGAATAATTTCTGCCCTTAAAGCTGATGCTTCACTATTTATAGAATTGAACAGTTCACTTTTGAATATGGATGCCTCTGATAAAAAAAAGCTTTCTGAAAAATTTATGGAAGGGCTTAAGCAGTTGGGAATCGAATATTTGAACAAAAAGACTGTTGAAAGTGAGAGAAGAAGAGTGCTGTCAATATCTCTGGAGGGAAAGAAGGTAGAAGGTTTTGAGACATATGCACTGATACCGGGTGAAATCTGGTGCCAGCAGGAATTTAAAGAATTGCTGCCTTCAGAAGGACTGAGGTACTATCTTTCAACTGATGATTCTGAAAGCAACCTGTCTGCGTTTGCTGACCTTGACGAAGAGGAGAGGCTCAAGCTTTCGAGGATGGTCATATTTGATAATGCGGCTCTTGGAAGTATGGGCATAAATACTGCATATCTTACCAAAAGTGAAATTAACCGGCTTTTGGAATAGGGAATTGACTGTATTGGCAAAAACTGATATTGTTTATTTGTACATGAAGCTTAGGAAATTTCACTCTTTTTAACAATTGGAGGAAGCCGTAAAAAATGAATTACCAGGAAGCCATGGAATATATTCATGGCACACTAAAATTTGGAAGTAAGCTGGGTTTGGAAAGTATAACAATGCTGTTGGATCTTATGGGAAATCCTCAAAAAAAGCTTAAGTTCATTCATGTGGCCGGAACCAATGGAAAAGGCTCAACAACTGCATTTATAAGTCACATATTAATGGATTCCGGCTATAGGACAGGAATATTTACTTCACCTTATATACAGAGATTTACAGAAAGAATAAAGGTTAATGACAGGGAAATAGAGCCGGAGGAATTGTCGGAAATAATTTCCTTTGTGAAAGAAAAGATAGACTTGATGCTGGAACTGGGCAGGGATCATCCTACTGAATTTGAGATAATTACTGCTGTGGCATTTGAATATTATTGCAGGCAGAAGTGTGATATGGTTGTTCTGGAGGTGGGGCTGGGCGGAAGATATGACTCCACCAATGCCATAGATACCCCGGAGGTTGCCGTCATTACCACCATAAGCCTGGATCATACAGACATACTGGGAAATACGTTGGCCGAGATAGCCTATCAGAAAGCGGGAATCATCAAAAAACACGGAACTGTTGTGGTTTATCCGCAGCCTCCTGAAGTTCGGAAGGTTTTTGAAGAGGTTTGCGGTGAGCTGGAAGCAGAGCTGCATTGGGTGGAGCTTGGAACCCTGAGTATTAAAGAATCCGGGCTGGAAGGTCAGATGTTCGATTACAAGGACTATCACAGCCTTCAGATGGGACTGCTGGGTGAACACCAGCTTTATAACGCCGCAGTGGCCATCGACACCTGCGAAATGCTCATAAATAAAGGCTACAAAATTGAGAATAATAATATCAGAAATGGCATAGCAAGAGCTGTTTGGCCGGGAAGGCTGGAAATAATAAATACCCGACCGATGATTTTAATAGACGGGGCACATAATCTGGAAGGTGCGCAATCACTGAATGCAGCCCTTGATAAATATTTTCTTCATCAGGAAAAGATATTTATTGTCGGATTTTTAGGGGACAAGGACTATGATGGCATTATGGGGCTTATGGCTTCAAAGGCCAGTCTTATAATCACTGTAACACCTGATAGTCCAAGAGCGCTGTCTTCCGGTGAACTGGCAGAAAAACTTAATAGCTATTCAAGATACGTTAAAGATGGAATTAATCTAAAAAATGGCTTGAAAATGGCCTTGGATAATGCCGGCCCAAATAGTGTGGTATGCGCTTTTGGATCGCTGTATATGATTGGCCAGATAAGAGAAATTTTCAAATAAAAGTTTATATTTGAAGGGAGCCGATGTTAATGTTCATGGATATTAATCAGGAAATCAAAAGTTTTACACCTATAGATATAGATAGATTTTCTCAGGAAAACCAGGTATCCGAAAAAGTAATTGATTCTGTAAAAGCGTACAACAAGGCTATTGAATACCTTAAGACCGGCAGCGAAGATATTGCAATGATTGAACTTAAGAGAGTCATAGCTGTAAACCCGGATTTTTATGAGGCCGTAAATTTGCTGGGCCTGTGTTATGCCTATACCAATCAGTTGGATAAGGCGCAGGAATTGTTTGGAAAGGTGGTTCAGGGGGAAAATACCGTATTAAAAGCTGCGGATTACCTGAATTTTATAACCTCAGGAGAGGGCGGACACCTGAAGAAGAGCTCAAGACCTGCCAAAAGTGCCGTAAAGCCTCAAAAACCCTCCAAGGTCAAAAAAGAAGCTGGTAAGAGGGAGGAACAACACAGGGGAGCGGAAGTACAGGAGGAATATATACTTTTTAAAAAGCTTGGAGAACAGCTTAAAAAGCCTTCGGTTGCACTTGCTTTTAACCTGTTTGGAATTGTCTGCCTGGTGGCGGCAGTCCTGTTCTTTGCTATGGCAGCTAAAGATTCAGGGGAGGCTCCCATTGATAATGAGCCGGCTGCAAATGCCGCAACAAATGAAGATTATGACAGGGCTCTGGCCGAGAACCTGGAGCTTCAGAAGCAGCTTGATGCTGCAAACCTGCAATTGAAGCAATATAAGCTGTCGGGAGACCTGTCCCAGGTAACTTCCCTCAACAGTCAGAAAAAATATATAGAAGCCTCCGACAAACTGAGTACTATCCCTGTTGAAGAATTAAATGCAGATCTGAAAAAAAAATATGACTCACTTAAAAAGGACGTTGACCCTAAGGCCGCATCTTTGCTCACTACCCAGGGAAACACGCTGTATAACAGCGAAAAGTACCAGGAAGCAATAGAAAAGCTGGAAAAGGTCTTTAAATTGGGTGACAAGTGGTCTTTCGGAGATAAAGCCCTTTATATACTTGGTAAAAGTTATGTCGAGCAAGGCGACAAGCAAAAAGCCTCCGAGGCATATGAAAAGCTTATAAACCAGTATCCGCAGTCATCCTATGTAAAATATGCAAAAAGCAGATTGAGTTCCATTCAATAGCAGTAAATAATAAAATACAGATAAAAATAAAAAAAGGAGCGACCAAAACAACGGCTCCTTTTTATTTTATTTCTCGTCCTGCTCCAAAGGGTATTTACGTATAACTACAATCTCCACTCTCCGATTTTTTGCTTTTCCCTCCACAGTTGAGTTGTCATACTTCGGTGAGTATTGGCCAAATCCCTGTATGGAAAACCTCTCAGGATTCAAGCCTCCATTGTCAATAAAGAAATTCATAACATTTATCGCTCTTATGGCGCTTAAATCCCAATTTGACCTGAATTGAGGAGTATTGATGGGAATATCGTCGGTATGCCCCACAACCTTTATATCATTATCCAGGCCTTTCACAATATCTGACACATGCAGCAGCATGGCGTGAACCCCCGGCAGCACATCCGCCTTGCCCGAATTGAACAGCACCACATCCTGAATGGAAATTCCCAGGCCCTCGTCGTTTAAGGTAACACTGACCTTGTCGGAATAGCCGTTGCCCTTGATTTCCTTTTCGATATCCTCTTTTATCTGCTCCATTATGTCGTCTTCCTGCTTATTCAGCGAGGGAAGATCCTCCATGGGGATTAAGGACGTGCCTTCTTTTTCAAGAACCCCTGATCCCCCTGAAAAAATAATATTGAACTGTTCACTGACTTTTTGAAATTTAGCATTATCCAACTGGCTCATTGCAAACATTACTATAAAAAGAGCAAGCAGCAGAGTGAGCATATCTGCATAAGGTATAAGCCAGGTTTCATCAACGTGCTCCTCATGATGTACCTTCTTTTTGGACATATTTTATCCTGCCTTTCCAGCATTTTCAGTGTTCTGCTCCAGTTTTGCCCTTTCTTTGGGTTCAAGCATGCCTGACAGCTTCAAAATGATGCTTTTGGGATTTTCACCGGCTTGAATGGACAGTATGCCTTCCAGCATTATGCGCATGGTATTTATTTCTTCATGGGATTTACGCTTCAATCTTGAAGAAAAAGGATGGCAAATTACATAGCCGAAGAATATACCGTAAAGTGTGGCAACAAAGGCTGCCGCAATCATGTGACCAAGTTTCTCGGTGTCGTTCAGGTTTCCAAGAGCACCTATAAGACCGATAACGGCTCCCAGAACTCCCAGCGTAGGCGCTGCTCCTCCTGCCGTTGAAAATATGCTTGCTCCTGCCCTGTGCCGGTCCTCCATGCTGTCTATCTCACTGTTTAACACCTCGGTAATATATTCCTGTTCTATTCCGTCTATAACCATTCCGAGACCTTTTTTCAAAAACTTGTTGTCAATATTCTGAATTACAGATTCAAGAGACAGCAGACCATCTTTTCTTGCAGTCTGAGAAAGCTCGGCAATCTTTTCAATCATTATCGCAGGGTTTTCCTTTTTCTTATCTCTGAATAAAACGCCTAAAATCTTCGGGACTTTGAGAAATTCCCTTTTTGGAAAGGAATTCATAACGGCTGCAATGGTTCCAACTATGATAATTATGGCCGCAGCCGGATTCAAAAGAACGGTAACATCAGCACCCTTTACAATCATTCCCACAACCACTGCCAGGAACCCCATAACAACTCCAATAAGTAAAAATATATCCATTTAGCACCTCATAAATTATATGTAATATTTTGAATATTTCGGTAACTGCTTATAAGAAATGGTAGATTAAGCAGAAAAAAAGAGTTTCATCATAAGAATTCTACCATGAGCCGGTAATATTTGAAACACTTTTTTCAACTTTTATGCAAAATATAATTTTCCATTTGAGTTAACCGGGCTGTTAAATATACTATTTATTGCAAAATAGTAATATATATACTTTAGAAAGATTTAAATTGGGGAAATTTCAAATGGATGTTAATAATGCTTTAAATCTTGTACTCAGCGGTGGGGGCATCAAGGGTATAGCCTTTGTGGGAGCCTATGAGGAATTGGAAAAAAGATACAGGTATTTTGGCAATATAGCGGGAGTATCGGCCGGGGCCATGATTGGAGCACTGATTGGAGCAGGTTATACTTCAAGAGAGCTTATAAGGATTCTCAGAGAATTTGATTTCAGCATATTAAAGATAAGAGGGGGTGATTGTCTTAATTCTTCAATCGGATTAAGAATAAGGAAGCTTATGGAGGAAAGAAATACTGTCAGCGACAGCGACATAGAAGCCTTGCTGTATATGCAGGACTATCCGGAACTGCAAAATATGAAAAGATATAAGGAAGATTTCAAGGGTATCCGCGGGAATTTCCTGAGCAACCTCATTGCCTTCAGCCAGGAGAATGCCTTCCTGGATGGCGAGCTGCTGGAAAGGTGGATCAGGCAGTTGCTGGCAAATAAGGGCGTATACACCTTCAGTGATTTCAGGGGAGGAATTCCCGACAAGGTAAATCCAAGAGGCTATAAGGTCAGAATGACAGCGGTAGACGCCAATACCGGAAAAGTGATAGTTCTGCCTGACGATATTGCCCTGTACAATATAGACCCTGACAAGTTCGAGGTGGCAAGAGCAGTGAGAATGAGCACTTCCGTACCGTTTGTATTCCGGCCCTGCGTGCTTATGAAAAAAGAGAACTATTATATGAAACAGCACTTTATAATTGATGGAGGTGTGCTTGACAATTTTCCGGTATGGCTTATAGACAGTGCACAGTCCAATATTATAGGCCTGAAACTCGAAGGAAAGGAGCCCAAAGAGCTGCAGCAGGCCGAAAGTATACTGAAGAAGCTGCTTTCTTCTTCGCATGATACCGGAGTACCTAAAAACTCATACAACATAGACAATATTGCTCACATTAACACCGGAAGCATATCCTTTCTGGACTTCGATATCAGTCCCGAAAACATGCAGTTTTTGTACCAGCAGGGTAAAATTGCCGTTCAGAAGCTTCTTATTAACATGCATAAGAAAAACTGGGGGTGGAGGTAATTGACCTTGAAAAATGGATGAAAGGGACTAAAATAACCTGACTGCCAATGATTTTGATTGACAATAAAATGACTCACATAGTATATTTAATTTAAAAAGACATGTAGAAAAAGCTCGCATTTTGTCAATGACGATAAAATATGCGTACTAAATGGGGGTTTACTTATGAAACTTAAAGCAAAACTTATATCTTTTTTTGTGGTAGTAGCAATCATATCGTTTATACCAGTGGCGTTGCTTGGTTATTCGTTTATAAAGAATCAGGCGGAACAGGATATAAAGGATAAGCTCACCGCAACTTCCTCGGGAGTTGCCAACCAGTTAAACGGCTGGATTAATGAGAATGCAAAGGTTGTGGAAACAATAGGGCTGGTATTGAACAATGCCGAGACCAAAGAAGATATTACCGCTGAGCATCTTCAGGCCTTGAAGGCGGAAACGAATGCAAAAAACATATCGGATATATATGTAGGTCTTGAAGACGGAACCTTCATTGACGGGTCAGGCTGGGTGCCGGATGATGGCTATGATCCCAGAACCCGGGGCTGGTATCAGGGAGTGAAGGCACATCCTGAAAAGGGGCTCTATTTTTCAGATCCCTATCTTGACAAGGTAACGAATAAGTATGCCGTGTCCATAGGCTACCCATTATTGAATAAGGAAGGAAAGTTCTATGGAGTTGTTTCAGAGGATATCCTTCTGGATACCCTGACAGGTATGGTAACCAATCTGGAACTGGGCGGCATAGGTCATGGTTTTCTCATTGATGCCAACGGAATAATACTGGCGCATCCTGAAAAGGAACTGATAAATACGGATTTTAAAGAAAATGTCGAGTATAAGGAGCTGGCTGACAAAATCAAAGGCGGAACAACCGGACATATGAATTATACTTTTAACGGTGCAGGAAAGATGATTGAATACACCAGAATACCCAGTACAAATTGGATATTTGCACTGGAGGTGAATAGTGACATAGTCTTTAAGGACATATTGGACCTGAGAAACAATTACTATCTTATTTCAGTCATAACCATCCTTGTTGTGGCGCTTCTGGCCTTCTTTGTCGCACATTCCGTAACAAGACCCGTTAAAAAATTCAGAGATGCCATAGAGTCTGCAGGAAAGAATAAGGATTTAACCATTAATTTTAAAACAAAATCCAGGGATGAAATTGGTGATATGGCAAAGGCCTTCAATATCTTTACAGATAATATCCGCCTGTCCTTCAATTCGGTTCTGGAGGTTACAAAAACTGTCCAGTCGGATGTAAATGAGATTGCAGGGAATATTGACAGACTTAATTCCAATGTTGAAGACGTTTCGGCCACCACAGAGGAACTTTCTGCAGGTATGGAGGAAACTGCCGCCTCCTCCCAGGAGATGACTGCTTCCACCTGCGAAATAGAAAACGCCGTGGGTGAAATTGCCGCAAAGGCTCAGGAGGGTGCAAAAACTGCCGCAGAAATAAGTGAAAGAGCAGAGGAACTGAAGGCTACCGCCAGAAACTCACAGGCTGCAGCTCAGGAAATTGGAGTGGCTGTTAACGACAGACTGAGAGAAGCGATAGAGAAATCAAATGCAGTTGCGGAAATAAGTACATTGACAGACGGAATTCTGGACATTACCTCCCAGACAAATCTTCTGGCGTTAAATGCTGCCATAGAAGCTGCAAGAGCCGGAGAAGCCGGAAAGGGTTTTGCCGTGGTTGCCGATGAAATAAGAAAGCTTGCGGATGACTCAAAGCACACGGTAGTGAGGATTCAGGAGGTTACAAAAACCGTGATTGAAGCGGTGGAAAACCTTAAGGAAAATTCCGGCCAGGTTCTGGAATTTCTCGAAAGCCAGGTTTCAAACGACTACACAAGGATGGTCGCAACAGGTGAACAATACAGCAAGGATGCTTCCATGATAAACGAACTGGTAACGGATTTCAGCGCAACCTCACAAGAGCTTCTGGCGTCAATACAGGATATAAGCAAGGCAATCGGAGATGTTACAAGGGCTGCCGGTGAGGGTGCGGAAGGAACGGAGAACATTGCACAAAAGACTTCTGATATAGCCAATATGACTGAATTGGTTACAAAGCAGGCTGAAAATACTCAGAACAGTGTACAAAGACTTCATTACCTTATGTCCCAGTTTAAAATGTAAGAATTTTTGCAGAAATTCAGCATTGGATTTGCATTTTTTGAGCATTTATTATATCATAAGGTTTAATGAAACAGGGAATTATTAATTTATTCATTTATTTATAGAAGTTTGAACCGCTGATACCGGGTTCACCTTGCAGGAGGTAAAAATGTTATATAGAAGCACCAGAGGGAATTGTTCAAATGTCAGCGCTGCTGAAGCGATAAAGAGAGGTCTTGCGGCTGACGGAGGTCTTTTTGTACCTGAAAAGACAGTTCATTTTGACAATGAACACATTCAGAAAATGAGTGAGATGACTTATCAGGAAAGAGCCTTGAAGATTCTTGAAGGATATCTGGATGATTATACTATCAGCGAATTGACGGATTGCGTAAATCAGGCATATACGGCTCAGAAGTTTGGAACGGAGGCTATTGCGCCTTTGCATAAGCTCTACGACTCGGTGAATGTATTGGAGCTTTGGCACGGACCTACCAGTGCTTTTAAGGATATGGCCCTTCAAATACTCCCGCATTTTCTTGTGAAGGCTCTGAAAAAAACCGGAGAGAAGGAAGAAATAGTCATATTGGTGGCAACTTCCGGAGATACGGGCAAGGCAGCCCTTGAAGGCTTTAGGGATGTAGAAGGAACAAAAATCATCGTATTCTATCCCAGTGAGGGTGTAAGCCAGGTGCAGAAAATGCAGATGGTTACCCAGGAAGGGAGCAATGTATATTCCATAGCCGTAAACGGAAATTTTGACGATGCCCAGAACGGTGTAAAAAGGATATTCAGCGATGAAGATGTTGCGGCTCTTCTGCAGGACAACGGCTATAAGTTCTCCTCGGCAAATTCTATAAACTGGGGCAGGCTTGTTCCTCAGATAGTTTATTATTTTTCCGCCTATGCAGATATGCTGAAAAACAAAGAGATAGAAGTGGGAGAAAAAGTAAATTTTGTTGTACCCACAGGTAATTTCGGAAATATACTTGCCGCATACTATGCCATGCAGATGGGGCTGCCCGTTAACAGGCTTGTTTGTGCTTCAAATGACAATAATGTGCTTACTGACTTTGTAAATACAGGTGTTTACGATAAAAACAGAGAATTTAAAAAGACCCTGTCACCTTCCATGGACATACTGATTTCCAGCAATCTTGAAAGATTGTTGTATCTGGTTACGGAGGGTAACTCCGAGCAGGTGGCCGGTTGGATGAACAAGTTGAAAAATGAAGGAACCTATGCGGTGGACCAGGAGACAAAAAAGAAGATTCAAAATGTATTCTGGGCAGGTTACTCAAATGATTCAGATACTTTAAAGACAATAGAAAGCGTATACTCGGAGACGGGTTATGTCCTGGATACGCATACTGCTGTTGCGGTAGATGTTTATGACAAGTATGTCATATCCACCAGTGATGTTACAAAGGCAGTGATTGTTTCCACCGCCAGCCCGTTCAAATTCAATGAAAGCGTTGTTAAGGCCATTGCAGGGGAGGGCGCGGTTAACGGAAAGACTGAGTTTGAATTGCTTTCCGTACTGTCTGAGAAGTCCGGACTCACTATACCGGCACCTCTGAAGGAGCTTGATAAGAAACCGGTTCTGCACAAGGAAATCTGCGAACCGACCCATATGATTGAAAAGGTAAAGGAAGCCCTTAATATATAGGATTTCCGAAAGCAGGCAAATATTATAGGAGCATTAATCCGTATAGGATTAATGCTCCTTTTTGTGATGCAATATGTGTTGCAATAATTGAAAAATTGTGCTAATATTACACCAAGGAAATACAATTGTACGCATTGGGTGGACAGGAGGACTTAATGAAGCGGGAATCGGTTTTTTTTCTAGTTGATTCTGTTATCTTGCCGGAGGTTTTTGGTAAAGTCATAGAAGTAAAAAAAATCCTGAGTACCGGCAGGATAAAAACTGTCAATGATGCTGTTAAGGAAGTCGGAATAAGCAGAAGTGCTTTCTACAAATATAAGGACTACGTTTTCCCCTTTTATGAAACATCCAGAGGAAAGGTAATAACTCTCTTTTTTGTTGTAGAAGATTTTTCTGGGATACTATCCAGTATTATAAATAAAATCGCAGCCGCTAATGCGAATATTCTGACCATAAACCAGAATATACCCATCAATGGTCTTGCTGATGTTACCATATCGATTGAGACCTTTGAAATGAAGGAGGATATCCAGAATATGATGGGTGAGATAAGCAAGATTGAGGGAGTAAGAAGATGTGAAATACTTGCAAGGTAGTGCAAAAATCAGAAAATATATATTTAGTCCAATGTGCAATTTTTTAGTCAGGATTTATGGCTGTTCACATATGGGGATTTGGAGGTTTAAATGGTAAACGTAGCAATTCTAGGATATGGAGTGGTTGGCTCGGGGGTTGCCGAGGTCATAAGGAAAAACAGTGAGAGTATAGCCCAGAGGGCAGGGACTGAAATAAGAGTTAAATGGATACTGGACATACGTGATTTTCCCGACAGTCCGGATAAGGATGTCCTTACTAAAAATGCAGATGATGTGTTTAATGATAAAGAAGTGGATATAGTTGTTGAAACCATTGGCGGTGCTACCATTGCTGCTCAATTTACCAGAAGGGCCCTTGAGGCGGGGAAGAGTGTTGTAACCTCAAACAAGGAGCTGGTGGCATCACAGGGGCCTGAACTTTTGCAATTGGCCAGTGAGAAGGGTGTAAGCTACCTTTTTGAAGCAAGTGTCGGCGGCGGCATTCCTATTATCCGCCCCTTGAATCAGTGCCTTGCAGCAAATGAAATAAAAGGGATTACTGGTATTTTAAACGGAACCACCAATTATATATTCACCCAGATGAAGAAGGAAGGGAAGAGCTTTGAGGCTGCATTGAAGGAAGCGCAGCAGAACGGGTATGCGGAGCAGAATCCCACTGCTGACGTAGAGGGGCACGATACCTGCAGAAAGCTGGCTATACTTTCCTCCATAGCTTACAATGAATATGTTGATTCCTCAAATATCTATACCGAAGGCATCACAAAGGTTACTACGGCAGATATGAAATATGCCGAAGCAATGAACGGAGTTATAAAGCTGATAGCCATAAGCAGAAAGCTTGGAGACAAAATATTTGCCCGTGTGAGCCCGGCCATTATCTCAAAGGAGCATCCTCTTTCAAATGTAGAAGACGTATTCAATGCCATCGTTGTCAAAGGAGATGCCATAGGAGATGCCATGTTCTATGGAAGAGGAGCGGGAAAGCTTCCAACGGCAAGTGCTGTTGTTGCAGATATTATAGATATAGCAAAGCATCCCGACTATGGCACTAAAAATGTATGGGTGAGAAATAATGAAAATAATGTCATAGCCATTGAGGAAAGTCCGGCTAAATTTCTTGTCAGAGTGGCAACAGACAAGGCCGCTGATGCAAGAAGCGATATAAAGGCAATATTCGGGGAGGTTGAATTTATTGACCTGGGTTCAAAGGTTCAAGGTGTTGAGGTTGCTTTTCTTACGCCTGTCCTTATGGAAAAGGAAATCAAGGAAAAGCTGGTTGGTCTTAAAGCCATGAATTCAGTTATGGATATTGCAAATAATATAAGAATAGAAGAGGAATAGAATATTCAAATCACAGGAATAGAGGTTGCTGATAAATGAAAATATCCGTAAGAAAAATTGTACTTACAGCCTTGATGATTGCTTTGGTCTTTATAATAACCTATCTGCCGTTTTTGCACATTCCAAGTCCTGTTCCTCCCGGATACTTCAATATTGGGGATGCAGCCATTATGATAGCAGCCATATTGCTGGGTAAAAGGTCGGGTCTTGTAGCCGGTGCAATCGGCTCGGCTTTGGCTGACATTGCATACGGTGCATTTATATTTGCACCTATCACCTTTATAGTCAAGGGCATCGAGGGCTATGTGGTAGGAGCTGTTGCAGGCAGAAGGGAAGGACAGAGGCCTGCGTATGCAAGAAGGGTTGTGGCAGTGGTTGCAGGCGCGCTTATTATTGTGGCGGGGTATTTTATACTTGAACTGACTTTCTACAGGATGATAGACAATTCTCTGGCCATAGCCGCAATTATTTCCGAAGTACCGGGAAATCTTGTCCAGGGTGGAGCCAGTGCGGTATTTGCATATGTATTTACAGCAATTTTGGATAGGAGAAAGCCTATAAAAAGCTTGAACTAGTACAACATTCGATAAATAAGTTGTACCCTGTAAAAGCAGACAGTTAAAATTCTGTTTGCTTTACAGGGTATTTCTGACTATGCGCTTTTGTCAATCACTCAGAATATCGCTGTCTATTTCACATGCGTCGGATGTAACAAGCCTGACGGTATACTCCTTCAAGCCGGCAAGATTTTTTTTGTCTATTCCGACTATTTGCATACCTGTCCGGGCAGGAGTACCTACCAGCAGGATATTGTCTTCAAAAATTCCTGCCTTGCTGACAGAAAAATTCTTGACAGCAATACTCGCCTGATTTTCCGGAACACCGGAAAATTTCTCAAAGAACCCCAATTCTCCCAGCAGGTCGGCTGCCACCTCTTTATTGGGAGGCAGTACATAGGCTCTTTTCATGTTCAGGTACATCTTGCGGGGGATATAGCACCAGTCACGCTCATAGTGATCCTTCCAGCCCGGGTGATACACAGGGCTGGCATATTTTTTATTATTATAAAGGAAAGAGAACTTTATTGGCTTGAAACCATTGAGGGCTTCCTCAATATCCGCAGTTTCAGTGGGACTGTTGGCAGTCTGATATGTTCCGTTAGGTTGAAAATATATGGGTTTAGTGGAGTCGGAGACAAAAAATGCCAGCTCCTTTTTTAAAATCAGATTTTGCTGGCTTATTTCCAGCGAAGATAAATCTGTTCCATTATAAGAGCTCTCTGTGTAGGACTCCTGCACCGGCCCGAAATCTTCAATCCTATTGGAGCCCTTTGAAAAGGGGATATTCTGATAATCTATTTCATAACCTGCAGGAGTACACAGGTGAGCGGTTATGTTCCGGTTTTCATTTATGAGCGCGGCCACATCTTCTATTTTTATGGAAATTATCTGGACACCTTTTTTTGCCGGTTTGCCGGAAATGGCAATATCATTTCCCAGTTGACTTATATTTTCCAGGTCAAAATTATAAATCAGGAAATTAAAATAATTCTGGTTATCAATAGAGACATTGGGGTAAAACCCAAGCTGGCCCTCAATATCAAAGACCTTTCCTGCGCCGCCGGAATAGGTAAAGAGGCTGTGCCGGGCGGAAATCACTTTTCGCGGCAGGTATAGCCAGCCCTGATAAAAGGATTGCTTCCACAGGTTTGTATATATTGGTCTTAAATACTCCTCGTCGGAAAATACGAAAAGGTAGGACAGCTTTTTACCTTTGGTTATGATTTCCGAGGATGGGGGTTCCGTAAGCCGGACATCTGATTTTTTCCTTATTAAATCCCTGCCGCTGTTTTCATAAAGGATTTCATCATCAGCAGGCAAAATGCTTGATAGGATATCCTTCAAATGCTGGTTTTCATTCTCGGGAGACATTACCTTGCTGATTTTTGCACTGCCTGTATGGGCGGCTTTTGGAAAATCCAGCCGCGTAATCAGGAAAGCCGACAGAACTATAAAAATAAGAGCAACCACGCATATTAATAATTTTTGTTTGTTTGTAATTATAACCAAACCGTTCATTGTTTCCTCCATTTCACTGCAAGCAGCGGATCATTAGACTTACGTTATATTTGTATTCATTTTTACCCCAGGATAGAATTAAGATTTGCAGCAGCATTCCCTGGAAAATGTTACACGGTAATTGCCAACCTTGACTGTTTAAAAAAAAGCTGTTATTGTATTCACTAGAGATATAAATATAGAAAAAATTATAGATAATCGTTAGGAGTTTGTCATATATGAATTCCAAGCTTAGAGATGAACATACAGATAGTTTGTTCGATGCTATATTACTTTTAAATAATAGGGAAGAATGCTACAATTTTTTTGAAGATCTTTGCACCATTGCGGAAATCAAGGCTCTGGCACAAAGACTTGAAGTTGCAAAAATGCTCCGTGACAAAAAGACCTACACCGATATCTGCGACGAAACCGGTGCCAGTACCGCCACAATCAGCAGGGTAAACAGATGTCTTGTATATGGGGCTGACGGATATAACCTGGTGCTTGACAGACTGCAGGAAAAGAATAAGGCAAAATAGGAAAGACAGGTAAGGTAGATGTTTAAAAAATTATTTCTGAGCATAATAATTTTATCTGCACTGGCCTCCGAAGGCGGGGCTTATTTATCTGCGGACTTAATCGACTACTACCTTGTAAACTTTGCACGGCTTGATATAATGCAGGATATCCACCCTGTCGATCAGACTGCCGGCAACGGCGTAGAAAGAAAAAAAGGAACACCTGCCGCCTTTTTCAAGGCTGTTTCACAAAATGCAATAGATTTAAAGAACACCATCAGGAGCAAGTATTCTGATTTTACGGCCGCAACCCCTTTGACAGAGGGTCTGGTCCTTATTATTGTTTTTTCAATATGCTTTAGCATAAAGAAATCATCCTATTTCAGGCGCTATTTTCTGAGCCTGACTGACTCGTCTCCGCCGGCTGCCTGCCGGATCTGACTGTTTCCTTTGACAGGATTATCAGGTTTTGCTGCAACAGTTTTTACCATTACATTTGAAGACTTTCCATATGCGCTTGGCAGAAATTTTTGTCACTTTTAAGAAATATGCCCAAAAACCTTTAGCATTGTACTATTTTGTGGGGTTTAGGCAAACCATGGAAAAAATATATTTCCGCTATTTATTTTAATATGGGCAGCACAGGCCCATTATAAGTTAATTACTTAAGGAGGAAAAAATGAAGAGTTTTTTGGAAAAAATAATCGGTTCATATAGTGATAGAGAGTTAAAGAGGATTTATCCCCTGGCTGATAAGATTGAGGCTCTGGAGCCGGATATACAAAAGCTCACCGACAGCCAGCTCAAGGCAAAAACAGCAGAATTCAAGGAGAGGCTGGCAAATGGGGAGACTCTGGACGACATCCTGCCCGAAGCTTTTGCCGTGGTTCGTGAGGCATCGGTGAGAGTCCTGGGCATGAGGCATTTCAGGGTTCAGTTAATTGGAGGTATTGTGCTTCACCAGGGCAGGATATCTGAAATGAAAACCGGTGAAGGTAAAACCCTGGTTGCAACCTTGCCGGTTTATCTTAACGCGTTGTCAGGAAAAGGCGTACACGTGGTTACTGTAAACGACTACCTGGCAAGGCGTGACAGTGAGCAGATGGGGAAGATTTACACCTTCCTTGGCCTTACGGTGGGGCTTATTGTTCACGATATGGAAAATGAACAAAGACGCGAAGCCTATGGCTGTGACATTACCTATGGCACAAACAATGAACTGGGCTTCGATTATCTCAGGGATAACATGGTCATATACAAGGAGGATATGGTTCAGAGGGACCTGCATTACGCCATTGTGGATGAAGTTGACTCCATTCTCATAGATGAAGCCAGAACTCCTCTGATTATCTCCGGTATGGGAGATAAATCCACTGATTTGTATAAAAAGGCCAATACCTTTGCCCTGAAGCTGAAGGCAAAAATAATCAAGCAGATGGATGACAAGGTTGACAGTGATACAGTATACGACGAAGACTATATAGTTGATGAAAAGGCACATACTGCCGTACTCACTGCAAACGGCATAAAAAAGGCCGAACAGTACTTCGGACTGGAGAACCTGTCAGACCCTGAAAACATGACTGTTTCACATCACGTAAACCAGGCCATAAGAGCACATGGACTTATGAAAAATGAAAAAGACTATGTGGTCAAGGATGGGGAAGTAATAATCGTAGATGAATTCACCGGAAGAATGATGTATGGAAGACGGTACAGTGATGGTCTCCATCAGGCTATTGAAGCAAAGGAAGGCGTAAAGGTGGAAAGAGAAAGCAAGACCCTTGCCACAATAACTTTCCAGAATTACTTCAGGATGTACTCAAAGCTTGCCGGTATGACAGGTACTGCGTTAACCGAGGAAAATGAATTCAACACCATATATAAGCTGGATGTTATTGTTATCCCGACGAATAAGGAAATGATCCGTAAGGACAACCCGGATGTGGTATATAAAAATGAAGTGGGCAAGTTTAATGCGGTAATTGAAGATATTGCAGAAGGTCACAAGAGAGGCCAGCCTGCACTTATAGGTACTATTTCCATAGAAAAGTCCGAGTTTTTAAGTGCCATGCTCAAAAGAAGAGGTATACCTCACCAGGTGCTGAATGCCAAATACCATGACAAGGAAGCTGAGATCATTGCACAGGCAGGAAAGCTGGGAGCTGTTACAATAGCCACAAACATGGCCGGCAGAGGAACCGACATAGTTCTGGGCGGTAACTCTGAATTCATGTCAAAGCAGGAAATGAGAAAACTGGGCTATTCTGAAGAGCTCATAAGTGCGTCAACAAGCTTCAACGATACCGATGACCAGCTTATCCTTGAAGCCAGAAGCCGTTTTAAGGAACTCAATGATAAATACAAGCAGATAACAAATACCGAAAGGGAGAAGGTTGTTGAGGCCGGAGGTCTCCATATTATAGGTACTGAAAGGCATGAATCCAGACGTATTGACAATCAGTTGAGAGGACGTTCCGGCCGTCAGGGCGACCCCGGCTCATCAAGATTCTACATTTCTCTGGAAGATGACCTCATGAGACTGTTCGGTTCAGAAAGGCTTACCAGCATAGTTAATGCCCTTGGCCTGGAGGATGACCAGCCCATCGAGCATAAAATGCTCTCAAATGCCATTGAAAATGCCCAGAAGAAGGTTGAAGGCAGAAACTTTGATGTACGTAAGAGAGTCTTGCAGTATGACGACGTTATGAACAAGCAGAGAGAGGTTATTTATGCACAGAGAAGAACTGTGCTTAACGGCGACAATTTGAGAGACTACTTCATCAAAATGTTTGAAAGCCTTATTGATAATGTTATTGAAACCTACTGTGCTGAAAATCAATATGCAGATATGTGGGACTGGGATACAATGACAAATTATCTTGAAAGTGTGTTCCTGCCACAGGGTGCTCTGGCCGTATCTGATGAAGAGAGGTCAAACTTTGACAAGGAAGACCTGAAAGAAAAGCTCATGGAAATTGTAAATAAAATCTATGAATATAAGGAAAACGACATCGGCATTGAGCTGATGAGAGAACTGGAAAGAGTTGTTCTGCTCAGAGTGGTTGATGAAAAATGGATGGATCACATTGATGCCATGGATCAGCTTAAGCATGGAATAGGACTCAGAGCATACGGACAGAGAGATCCGGTAATAGAATACAAGTTTGAGGGCTTCCAGATGTTTGAGGAAATGATTAAAACCATTCAGGAGGATTCCATAAGACTGCTTGTGAGATCAAGAATAGACAGGGAGCATGCGCCGCAGCGCGAAAAGGTGGCGGAGCCTGTTAATGCAAGTCATGGTGACGACGAGCCTAAAAAGCCTGTTACAAACAATTCAAGAGTTGGAAGAAATGATCCGTGTCCCTGCGGCAGCGGAAAGAAATACAAGGTCTGCTGCGGCAAATAGTCATGAGTCATGGTTGTTTCCAACTGTAAAATACAAGCCAAGCCCGTGGAGCAGAACAGCAGGTTAATTTAATAAGCGGGCAGTACCGCAGCGTTTGGGGAGAATATAGCTTTCCCTGGCTCTGCGGTATTTTTATTGTTGTGAAAGCTTTCCTCCTTTGCCGGGAAAAAATTATATGGCCGAATTGTGAATATCCGGGACAGCATTGCAGAAAATAATAGGCAAATACATCCGGGAGGTCTGCTGAAATGCGCCCTGAAAAAAGATTTGCCTTTATTGTCCTGCTTATGGCCGGACTTTTTTCCCAGCTTTTTTTTGAGAACAAGGCCTGTGCATATGAAAGCTTAAGCTATTTATACGGAGGAAATACCGCAACCTATATCAACAGTGTGGCTGCAACCGGTGCTAATCTTACAACCGTGTGCCCCGACTATTTTGAGATCAACAGCAGCGGTACCCTGCGGGTTACCTCAAAAGCAGATGCACTTTTTGTGAACAGCATGCACGCGAAGGGCATCAAGGTAATTCCATATTTGAGCAACAACTGGGACCGGACTCTTGGGCGGGCAGCAGTGACAAACAGGGCTGCCTTTGCAGTTGAATTAGCGGCAAAGGTGAAGGAGCTGGAATGCGACGGTGTGAATATTGATATCCAGAACCTTACGGAGGCTGACAGGAATAGCTTTACTGATTTTGTCCGTTTGCTGAGAGCGGCACTTCCAGGAAACAAAAGCCTTTGGGTATGTGTGGCTGCAAATCCCTGGGGCATCAATACCGGCTGGCAGGGCTCTTATGATTATAAGACGCTGGGTGAAAGCAGTGATTCCATATTTATCATGGCCTATGACGAGCATTACACAGGAGGCTCTCCCGGAGCCGTTGCAAGCCTGTCTTTTGTTGAGGAGTCCATAACCTATGCTCTTAAATACGTACCGCCCGCAAAAATAATAATAGGCATACCCTTTTACGGCAGGTACTGGAAACAGGGGGCGGCAACCGGAGGTTACGGTATTACCATAGCAGATGTGGAAAGGCTGGCAGCCTCCTTACAGTTTTCCGCCGGGTACGATAATACGGCCCAGTGCGCTCGCGGGACACTGGTGGTGAAAGACACCGACAATGCTTATATCTGGGGCAGCAGCCGGCTTTCTGCAGGAACTTATGACATCTGGTATGAAAATGAGGCATCCATAGAGAAAAAGCTCCTGCTGGTATCCAAATACAAGCTGGCCGGCGCGGGAAGCTGGGCACTTGGGCAGGAACCCCAGCGCTTTTGGAAGAATTACGGCTTATGGCTGTTTGGAAGACCCTTTTCAGATATTGAAAATAATTGGGCTCAGAGCTATATTCTCAAGCTTACGCAGGAAGGCATCATTTCAGGCTTTCCGGACAAGAGGTTTGCCCCGGAAGGAAAGCTGACCAGATCCCAGGCTGCGGCGATTTTTGTAAAAATCCTGGGACTGCAAAATGAAACCGGCTCCAAACCCTTTGCTGATACTGCGGGGCATTGGGCTCAAAAGCAGATAGCAATTGCAAGACAATATGGCATATTTGCCGGCTATGAAAATAATATGTTCCATCCTGATAAGAATATAACCAGGGAAGAATTTGCCGTAATCTGTGACAAGATTCTATTCAGCCCTGACACCGTTAATTTTGCACAGAAGGTCTACAGCGATGTAAGTCCTGAAACCAATTCCTGGTCCAATAAGTCAATCATAATGCTGTCCATGAACAATATTCTTTCCGGCTATCCCGATGGAACCTTCAGACCGCGGAATACAATATCCAGGGCTGAAGCGGTAAGGGTGACGGCCGCCCTGCTGGATTACCCGGGGGGATTTTCCATGTCGCCGGGCAAAATACAAAATCCAGCATCAATAGAACCCAGGTAGCGGCAATACACATAAAAAATTGTTCAGATGTCACAGGACCCGGCATATGAATTGACGGACCTTGGACACAAAGCATGCTTGTCAAGTGGACTGGGTGCAGGTATGCATTTCAAGCTGAAATGCAGGAAAATGACATGAAAAAAGAAAATACAAAATCTCTGAGATGTGGTAAAATATATTTTGAAAAGAAGGGGTGCGAAGACTGTAAGGGATGCTCTTTGTGGAAAACCTGCAAAAAACCTGAGAGGAGTTTTTTTGTTGATTACTGGTGATAGTGGCTTTTTGAAGGAAAAATTAAAGGAATGCGGCTATAAATTTACAGGTCAGAGGTCCGCTATTCTGGAAGCTTTGATTCAATGTACGGGCCAGCATGTGAGCACAGAAGAACTATTTAACATGGTAAAGGTAAAACATCCTGAAATAGGGCTGGCTACAGTTTATAGAACCATGATACTTCTGGATAAGCTGGGGCTGGTGCACAAATTGGATTTTGATGACGGTTTCAGCAGATATGAGCTGGTGAAGCCAAATGAGGACCACAGGCATCACCATTTGATCTGCAGCTCCTGCGGTTCGGTTTCGGAGGTGGAGGAGGACCTGCTGGATTCACTTGAAGAGCAGATTCTCAAGAAAAACGGTTTTCTGGTAAAGGATCATAGAGTACAGTTCTATGGCCTGTGCAGAAATTGCAGGGGTTAAGCATTTAAAACAGGATACAGGGGTGGTTTGACCAAGGGTTGAACCACCCTTTAATATTGTGGCGGTGAGATATAAATAGCCTTTATCAGGAATAACGTCACATTTTATTGGGGAAACTCCCACATAGCAGCTATGTGCGCGGAGGACCATATGTACCTGATAAAAAGGATTTTCAACCCTGAGATATTTCAGGGCAAATACAGGCATAACAATTATTTTGAGGGCTGGTATTATAAAATAATTGACAAGGCCTCGGAGAATATTATTGCCGTTATACCCGGAGTAGCCGTTTCAAAAAACAGGGGGCACTCATTCATCCAGTTTATTGATGCAAAGACAGGCTTCACAGAATATTTCAATTTTCCCAGGAAAGAGTTTTCATACTCTGAAAGGGAACTTGAAATAAGCATTATGGACAATTATTTCAGCAGAGCGGGAATGAGGCTGGAGTTAAATTCACAGAATACGTCCATTTATGGTGAAATAGATTTTACAGATATAGTGCCGTTTCCCAAGAGCCTGTTGAATCCCGGCATAATGGGCCCCTATTCCTTTGTACCCTTTATGGAATGCCACCATGGGATTATCAATATCCACAGCCGTCTTAAGGGCTTTATAAATTATAACGGGAAGCATATTGCTTTTAACGAGGGCAGCGGCTATGTTGAAAAGGATTGGGGCAAGTCCTTTCCACATTCCTGGATATGGCTGCAGTGCAACAGCTTTAAGACCAGGGATACATCCCTTATGTTTTCAATTGCGTCCATTCCATGGCTGGGCCGGGAATTTGACGGTCTCATAGCCTTCCTGAAGGTTGGAGGCAGTTTTTTCAGATTTGCAACATACACCGGAGCCAGGTTAAAATGTTTAAAAATTCATGAGAAGATTCTGAATATTGAAGTAGAGGACCGGAAGAGTGTTCTCTGTCTTAAGGTGGCAGTGGGCGGCGGCGGAATGCTGAAAGCTCCTAAAAAGGGACTTATGGAGGTGGAAATAACCGAATCCATTACATCAACCGTGGAGGTCTTGCTTGTTGAAAAGCCCGGAAAAATCATATTCCACGACACCGGAGAGAATACCGGCCTTGAGTTGGCCGGGAACTTCAAGAAATTTGCCATTTGACAATTTTAACAGCGTCTGAAATAGGGTATACTATTATGGTAAATCTACTAGTGGTCTGTAACATCTGAAACGGATATTGCCGGCGAGGAAAATTTCTGCAGAATAAGGCGGAGGCCGAAGGCAATACTGTATGTATTGTATGTATTGGCAAGAACGACAACGAAATTCTGCGGGAATTTAACCGTCGGCAATATGTGACTTTTAGGTGTTACAGACCACTAAAAAATTTGGGGGTAGCTATGGCTAAATTGTATTTCAGATATGGTGCCATGAACAGTTCAAAAACTGCCAATGCACTTATGGTCAAGTATAACTATGAGGAGAGGGGTCAGAAGGTCCTGCTGCTAAAGCCCTCCATTGATAACCGGGAAAGCGGCTGCATTATCAAATCCAGGGCCGGTCTGACAGAGGAATGCCTGCTTGTACATAGCGACAGCAATATTTATGAACTGGTGCAGGATTATATAAATAAACCTTCGGAGATAAGCTGCGTAATCATAGATGAAGCTCAATTTCTCACAAAGCAGCAGGTGTATCACCTGACCAGGCTTGTGGACCGGGACGGGATACCTGTTATATGCTACGGGCTGAGAGCGGATTTCAGGGGTGAGCTGTTTGAGGGGAGCCAGTATCTGCTTGCCTGGGCCGACACCATTGAAGAGGTTAAGACCATTTGCTGGTGCGGCAGGAAAGCCATAATGAATGCCAGATACCAGGGCGATAAAATAGTAAAAGAGGGCGAACAGGTGGAGGTTGGCGGAAATGACAGGTATATCAGCCTTTGCAGGGCGCACTGGCATGATGGAGTGCTTTCGGGCAGGTAGCGGCTAAAAATTTTCGTTTCCCTGTAACACTTTCATAAGGGTTAACATAAATTATTATTAAGTAGTAGTAGTACAATAAAGAAAGGAGCTTAATAATATGGGAGACGGTAACTTTGGTTGTAACGATAATTTTTGCCACCTGCTGTCAAAATATATAGGTGAAACTGTAACTATTTTCACAAAGAGTGGAGGACAGTCCGGCTGTGGATTTACCGGGGTAATATTAGGGGTTAACGAGTGCTTTGTCAGACTGATTACCAGAATTGGTCCTGCACCGGGATGTTCATTGGGAAATTCCTGCGGGAACGGTGACATGGGTGATAATATGAACAGCCATGGATACGGCGGATGCAACAGCGGATACGGCTGCAACTTCAACCAGAATTATGGCGGAGGCTATGGCGGCGGAGGCGGAACCCCTGTATATAATGTTGGATCAGTAACGGATATACCCTTAAGCAGTATAGCTTCATTTGTTCATAATGCAGTGTAATCAAGTGATAAATGAAAAATGATAGGCTCGTTCCTATCATTTTTTTTGTGCGTGATATATAATAATAGCTGCTGTCAATTCCCAGGCTTGGGCAAATTCCTTTACATATAATCAGGAATATGTTAAAATTCAATAAACAGTTGCGGGGGGACCTTTGGAATATACCATAGGTTGAGAAGGTAGAACCTGACCCTTAGAACCTGTCGGTTAACACCGTCGAAGGGAAGCACGGATCAAGAAGCGGTTTGATTTTTGATTACAGCGTTTACCACTGCGGTAGGCGTTTTTTTATTGCAGGGAAGAGACACAGTGCGGCGGTTGCTGGTCACACTGCACAAACAACTTAATATTTTTGTGGGGGGACCATATTAGTTTATCAATTCAATATGGTTGAGAAGGTAGAACCTGACCCTTGGAACCTGTCGGTTAACACCGTTGTAGGGAAGCAAAGTGATGTATATGATTATTTATTATGCTTGCCTGTGACGGGGAAGCATTTTTTATTGTCCGGGGGAGCCTGGACGGAAGCTGTTTTGAAGGGAGGACTTATAATGAAAAAGGTATTGACCATTGCCGGCTCCGATTGCAGCGGCGGTGCAGGCATTCAGGCGGACCTGAAAACCTTTTCGGCTCACGGGGTTTACGGAATGAGTGTGGTGGTTTCCGTTGTCGCTGAAAATACCTGCCGGGTAATAGATATTCAGGACATACGGCCTGATATTATTGAGAAGCAGATGGAGGCGGTATTTGAAGATATTGAGGTAGATGCGGTTAAAATCGGGATGCTGTCGGGAAAAGAATGCATGAGGGCTGTGAGCGGAAGGCTCAGGGCATATATGCCGGAAAACGTGGTAATAGACCCTGTGATGCTTGCAAAGGGAGGACACGCGCTGATGAAGGAAAATGCCCTTGAGTTCTTTATTAAGGAGCTCATTCCTCTTGCGTATATTCTTACTCCCAACATACCGGAGGCGGAAGCCCTGGCCGGAATGAAAATTTCGTCAGAGGAGGACTTGAAGAAAGCCGCAGAAATCATACATAAAATGGGGGCGCAGAAAGTATTGATAAAGGGAGGCCACAGAGAGGGTGCTGCCGAAGATGTACTTTTCGACGGAAATGCTTATCACAGCTTCACCACCAGAAGAATACCTACCCGGAACACACACGGTACAGGCTGTACCCTGTCTTCAGCTATTGCTTCAAACCTGGCTCTGGGAATGGATTGCCGTCTTGCGGTTGAAAAGGCCAAGGAGTACGTAACCATGGCAATAGAGCACTCCCTTGAGATAGGAAAGGGGCACGGACCCACAAACCACTTTTACAAGCTGTATAAGGAAGGCCTGGTTCCATATGTTTAAAGGCCGGGTCAATTGCTGAACATAAAATTACCAATATTGTGACTGCAGTTGGGAAGCCGGACTGACCGGCTCATTCCAGCCTGCTGGAGAGGAGAGCGACATGTCATATAAAACCCAGATGGAAGCTGCAAGAAAAGGAATCATCACCAAGGAAATGACTGTAGTGGCTGAAAAGGAGTTTATGGAGGAAGAAAAGCTAAGAGCGCTGGTAGCCTGCGGAAGGGTTGCCATTCCAGCCAACATTCACCACAAGGCCTTGAGCCCTGAGGGCATCGGAGAAGGGCTCAGAACCAAGATCAATGTCAATCTGGGTATTTCCGGAGACTGTGCCGACTACACAAAAGAGATGGACAAGGTTGATATGTCCATAAAATTCGGTGTAGAGGCCATAATGGATTTAAGCAATTACGGAAAGACAAATACCTTCAGGAAGCAACTGGTGGAGCGTTCACCTGCAATGATAGGAACAGTGCCTATGTATGACGCCATAGGTTATCTGGAGAAGGATTTGATGGAAATAAAGGCCAGGGATTTCTTGAGGGTTGTGGAAGCTCATGCGAAAGAAGGAGTGGATTTCATGACCATACATGCCGGTATTAACAAGAGGGCGGTTGAGTGCTTCAAACGCTCTAAAAGGCTCACCAACATTGTGTCCCGCGGAGGTTCCCTGCTGTTTGCCTGGATGGAGATGACAGGAAATGAGAACCCCTTTTACGAGTTCTATGATGAATTTCTGGAAATCCTGCGGGAATATGATGTAACAATCAGCCTTGGGGATGCCTTGAGGCCCGGAAGTATACATGACAGCTCGGATGCGGGACAGCTCGGTGAACTGATAGAACTTGGAAACCTTACAAAGCGTGCCTGGGAAAAGGACGTGCAGGTAATGGTGGAAGGCCCCGGCCACATGGCAATGAATGAGATTGCCGCAAATATGGCCATACAGAAGAGGCTGTGCCACGGAGCACCTTTCTATGTGCTGGGGCCTCTGGTAACAGATATCGCGCCTGGCTATGACCACATAACTTCTGCAATCGGCGGCGCAATAGCGGCTGCAAACGGGGCGGATTTCCTGTGCTATGTAACTCCGGCCGAACATTTGCGCCTGCCCGACCTGCAGGATGTAAAGGAGGGCATTGTGGCTTCGAAAATAGCCGCCCATGCCGCCGATATTGCAAAGGGTATTCCCCACGCACGGGAGATTGACAACAAAATGAGTGATGCCAGGCGCAGAATAGACTGGGAGGAAATGTTCTCCTATGCCATCGATGGAGAAAAAGCCAGGGCATATTTTGAAAGTGCTCCTCCCGCCGATAAGAATTCCTGTTCCATGTGCGGAAAAATGTGCGCCATGAGGACCACCAACAAAATACTTGCGGGAGAAGCAGTGGAGTTCTGTTCGGAAAAACAGGCCGGAACAGCCGTATGAAGAATACTCTGAAGAGAAAGCTTGAAAAGAAAGCTTGAAAAGAATACTTAAATAGGAAGGGAAAAAATATGAGAGACATAATAAAAACAGCGGCTGAACTGCTGACAGTCCTTCGAAATAAAAAACCTCTTGTACATAACATAACGAATTATGTTACGGTCAATGACTGTGCAAATATAATCCTGGCTGTAGGTGCTTCTCCCATAATGGCGGACGACCTGGGTGAAGCTGCCGACATTACTGCAATATCCTCGGCACTGGTGCTGAACATAGGCACCTTGAACAGGAGAACCCTTGAGTCAATGCTGGCGTCAGGTAAAAAAGCCAACCTGCTGGGCATACCTGTAATATTCGATCCTGTGGGGGCCGGTGCTTCGGCTCTCAGAAATGAGGCCACAAAGACAATCCTTACTGAAATAAAGGTGGGCGTGCTCAGAGGAAACATGTCTGAAATATCCCACATAGCAGGGCTGGGCTCAAATACAAAAGGAGTGGACGCCTCGGAGGAGGATATTGCAGCAGGAGATGCCTTGGCCATAGCGGTTTCCGTGTCAAAAAAACTGCGCTGCGTTACGGCAATTACAGGTGCAACCGATATTATAACCGACGGAAACAGGATTGCCGCTGTGAGCAACGGTCATAAAATGCTGTCGGGGGTAACGGGAACAGGCTGTATGACAACAGCCCTCATAGGCGCTTACTGCGGTGCAGGTGAAGATGCCTATACGGCGGCGGTTGCAGGTATAGCCTCAATGGGCCTGGCTGGAGAGCTTGCATATGAAGCGGCAGGCGGCAAGGGCACAGGCAGCTTTCATGTGGCCATCATAGATGCCATAAGCCGGCTGGATGAAAAAATATTATTGGAGAGGGCCAGGATACATGAAAAATAAAATTGACATTGACTATACCTTATATCTGGTTACCGACCGGGAGCTGATGAGCACCGGAACACTGGAAGAGGCTGTTGAAAATGCCATTAAAGGCGGATGCACCCTTGTCCAGCTCAGGGAAAAGACTGCGTCTTCACTGGAGTTTTATGAAAATGCCCTTAAGGTTAAAGCGGTGACTGACAAATATAATATTCCTCTTGTTATAAATGACAGGGTTGATATAGCCGTAGCCATTGATGCCGCCGGGGTACATGTGGGACAGGACGACTTGCCTGCACGGGCGGTGAGAAAAATTATAGGAGAGGGAAAAATATTAGGAGTTTCTGCAAACTCCGTGGAAAGTGCTTTACAGGCTCAGAGCGACGGGGCTGACTACATAGGTGTGGGGGCGGTGTATTCCACGAATACAAAAACCGATGCCGGCGTAATTACAAGGGAGCGGCTGCTGGCTGTGCGGCAGGCTGTAACGGTGCCAATCGTGGCAATTGGCGGTATAAATCTCAGCAATGCAGCCCAATTGAAGGATACGGGCATAAATGGAATAGCCGTTGTCTCTGCAATTATTTCACAAAAAGATATAGAAGCTGCTGCAAAAGAACTGAAGTCGGTGTTTGTTTGAATTTTGTAAAATTCAGGTTAATCAATAAAGATTTAACAAAAATCAAATATGTTTTTAAAACTATTTAATTATTATGACACTGTACCAAAAAAATTTGGAGGTGTTTTAATGAAAAAAAGATTAATCGCTGCACTGTCATTACTGATGTTGTTTGCATTTATTTCTGCCGCATTATTGGGAGGCCCGGTTTCCGCATCCCCTTCACCGTACTCTACAAACAATACTTATTCGGGAACCGCGCCAAAATATGTTTTCCTGTTTATCGGCGACGGAATGAGTACTCCTCAAATCAATGCGGCCCAGATGTACCTGGGAAACAGGGAAAGTACCGGTACTCCTGCAATAAAGACTCTTGATTTCACAAAATTTCCGGGAGTAGGCAGCGCAGATACCTATGATGCGGAATCCTTCATACCTGATTCGGCTTCCACAGGAACTGCAATGGCGTCGGGGTACAAGACCTATGGCGGAATTATCAATATGGACCCGGCGAAAAAGACAAGCTATGAACCAATATCCAAAAAGCTCAAGAAGGCAGGCTATAAGGTGGGAATCGTAACAACTGTTACCTTGGACCACGCTACTCCTGCCGTTTTTTATGCAAATGAGGCCTCCAGAGGAAATTACTACAATATAGCTGCCCAATTGGTAAAGAGCAACTTTGACTATTTCGGAGGCGGCTATTTTCTTGATCCCGACGGAAAAAAGGCCAATGTGGCAAATGCCGTAAATATTCTTGAACAAGCCAGGAAAAGCGGTTACAAGGTTGCAACCACCAAAAATGATATTCTCGGACTTAATAACGGTTCAGGAAAGGTGCTTGCACTTGACCCCACAGCCATAACTGCCGCAAACGACAGCTATTCCATGCCGTATGAGCTTGACCGCAAAACCGGGCAGTTGAGCCTTGCCGATTTTGTAAGAAAAGGCATTGAAGTATTGGATAACCCAAAGGGCTATTTTATGATGGTTGAAGGCGGCAAAATAGACTGGGCCTGCCATGCCAACGATGCAGCGGCAGCTATCCATGATACCATTGCTTTGAATGACGCCGTAAAGGAGGCATTGAAGGTATATTACCAGCATCCCTCCGAAACCTTGATAATAGTCACCGGCGACCACGAGACAGGAGGAATGAGCATTGGTTTCGCAGGAACGGAATACTCCACCTTCTTTGAAAAGCTGGAGAAACAAAGCAGGTCCTATGTGGAATTTGACAAGCTTGTAGCGGAATACAAGGAAAAAACCAAGCCGGCTTCTGCAAAGCTTGAGGATTTGCTTCCTCACATAAAGAGCAGCTACGGTTTGATTTCCGCAACCGATGCTGATGCCGGGAAGAATCCTGAACTGGTGCTTACGGATTATGAAATGGTCAGGCTCAGGGATGCCTTGAGAAAATCAATGAGTGCTTCCAAGGTGACAAGTACAGAAACAGACTATTTACTTTATGGAACCTATGAGCCCTTGACCGTAACCTGCAATCATATACTGGATAACAAGGCGGGAATAAACTTCTCTACATATTCACATTCAGGTCTGGCAGTGCCTGTATATGCAATCGGCGCAGGCTACCAGCTATTCTACGGAGCATATGACGATACGGATATAAACAAAAAGCTTTCAGCAATCACAAAGGTAAGATAATAATTATTACAGCTTAAAAATGGAAGAGACCTTTGAAGGGCAAACCGCTGTGTCAGGTATTTCCGTCTGACACAGCGGTTAGAGCCATATCCGGGTATTGCGGGAAATACTTAACCTTGTGCTGCCGGATAATTAAACCGTATGTCAATAAATTATGGGAAGGAACATTTAAGGATGCTGAAAAAATTTTTTAAGCCGGACAGAATAGCCGCCATAGCCGTAGTATTGCTGATAATAGTACTTTGCAGCTTACCCACCGGCTTCCAACAGGCCGCATATAATAACAGTGTCAGGGCAGTTGTAAGGATAATGGATACAAACAACTCAAACCTTTATGATACAGGAATTATCAAGCAGGGTGAACAGAAATGCCGCGTAAAGATACTGGATGGACGTTTTAAGGGCTTGGAGTCGGAAGGGACGAACAATCTGATCGGCAAGCTGGAAATGGACAAGATATTTGTATCCGGCGATAAGGCGCTGGCAGTCATAGATTATGAAGGGAACTCCGTTAAATATATTACACTGATTGACCATTACAGAATTAATCTTGAGCTTATTCTCTTTGCCGGCTTTGTGTTGTTGATGCTGGTATTTGCAGGCTGGACAGGCGCCAAGGCCATACTGTCCTTCATCCTGTCGGTGATAGTTATCTGGAAGGTGCTGGTGCCCGCTCTCCTTAAGGGCTGGAATCCCATATTGATTTCAATGTTCATTGTGGCCTTCCTTACGGTTTTTATAATATTATTGGTGGGAGGCTGCAACAGAAAATCCCTGGCGGCCATAGCCGGCTCATTGTCGGGCACTGTTCTGAGCTGTGTACTGGCGGTATTGTTCGGACAGCTTTTTAAAATTCACGGGGCCATAATGCCTTTTTCTGAAAGCCTGCTTTATTCAGGCTATGGACATTTGAATCTCACCAGCATTTTTATTTCGGCAACTTTTATTGCTTCTGCCGGAGCCCTTATGGATGTTGCGGTGGATATTGCCGCCGCTGTCCATGAGCTTGTGGAAAAGAATCCTCGTATGTCTGCCGGAGAGGCAATCAAATCGGGCTTTAACATAGGAAAGGTTGTAATGGGTACAATGTCCACCACATTGCTGCTGGCGTACTCAGGCGGTTTTATAGGCCTTCTGATGGTGTTTATGGCCCAGGGTACGCCCATAGTAAACATACTCAACCTGAAGTACGTTTCCGCTGAAATATTTCACACGCTGGTGGGAAATTTCGGCTTGGTAGCTGTGGCACCACTGACTGCAATATTTTCCGGCATAATGTTCACCGAGGGCCGGGAAGCAGGAAGTGAAACCGGCCAGCTTAATGCGGAACATTTGTAATACCTGCTATCACAATAATTTGATAAATTGAATACTTTATTGTAGATTTTAATTTTTACATGGAGGTATTCATGGGATATTTTGTTAATGTGGAGAAAAATGTAAAGGTGTATGTGGAAGATCTTAATCCGTCCGGGAATAAGACCATTCTGTTTTTACACGGCTGGCCGGGAAGTACGAAATTGTTCGAATACCAGTTTGACCAGCTTCCTAAAATGGGATACAGGTGTGTTGGAATAGATACCAGAGGTTTTGGATATTCCGACAAACCTTGGGAGGGCTATGATTATAACAGGCTGGCTGACGATGTGCGGGATGTGGTTGAGGCAATCAAGCTGAACAATTTTACACTTGGAGGACATTCAACGGGCGGAGCCATTGCAATAAGGTATATGGCCAGGCACAACGGCTTCGGGGCATCAAAGCTGGCACTGTTCGATGCTGCCGCTCCAAGTCTTATCAAACGGCCTAATTTTCCATATGGAATAGACAAGGAAGCAGTGCTGCAAATAATTCGAGGAACCTATAATGACCGTCCAAAAATGCTTCGGGATTTTGCAGATATATTTTTCTTCCAATATATTACGCCTGAGCTGTCAAACTGGTTTTTTCAGCTTGGACTGCAGGCTGCCGGCTGGTCAACGGCTGCCATTGCAAATACCTGGTTGAATGAGGTGCTGTTCAGCGACCTGTCTAAAATCCAGGTTCCTACTTTGATAATTCACGGTATACATGACAAGGTTGTGCCCTTTACGCTTGGCGAGATACAAAAGCAGGGTATCAAAAATGCAAAACTGGTACCTTTCAAATACAGCGGTCACGCTACCTTTTATGATGAGAAGGACCGGTTCAACGAGGAGCTGATGAGTTTTGCGGAGAAGTAAGCGTCAATAGCCGCTGTCCTTCAAATTTCCTTGACTTAAATTCATACCAATTTATACTTATAGTTAGTTGTGTTGCTATGAGTTAAGTTCAGCCTGCATGCCGGAAGGGGAGAACCTGTTTTCCGGTGGAAAGGGGCTGCTGGTGCAGGCGGTTTGGGAGGAAAAGAATTTTTTATGGAAATCGTAAAATCTTTGTTTTACTTTATATTGGCCGGTATTTTTGAAATAGGCGGCGGGTATCTGGTCTGGCTGTGGTTAAGGGAGGGGAAAGGCATCCTGTATGGGATTGCCGGCGCGGTTATTCTTATCTTGTACGGAGTTGTGCCTGCTTTGCAGCCCGGCAGCGCCTCTTTTGGACGGGTATATGCAACCTATGGAGGAATATTTATTGTGCTTTCAATACTGTGGGGCTGGCAGGTAGACAAGGTCCTTCCGGATAAGATTGATCTGATCGGCGGTGCAATCGCTCTGGTAGGTGTGGGAATAATCATGTATTATCCAAGGGCTTAGAAAATCCGATATATAAATATGTTAAAAATTCCGCGGAGGTGCATTATGAAAATATCCTTGCAGGCTTATATTAAAGGCAGTGAGGAAGCGGTACCGTTTTATCAGAGTGCTTTTGGAACCGAACTGGGATATAATGTGAGGAATTCCGACGGAACCTTCATGCATGTGGAACTTTACCTGGACGGAGAGCTGCTGATGGCGGTCAGCGAAGCAGGCAGCCAGGTGGGAAGCGAGCTTATGAAAGGGCATTCTTCTGCCGATTACCCTACAATGAATTTTGGTGTCAGCCTTGGAAATGAGGAGGCGGTCAAAAGGGCATACAATATATTGGCCGAGGGCGGAAATGTATTGCTGCCACTGGGGCCGCTACCGTGGAACACCTGCTGTGCAAATGTAATTGACAAATTCGGAGTATTCTGGTATTTGTGCGTATGATGCTTCCGGCACTGGAAACCCTCAGCAGAAAAAAGGGTATTCATGATGCGTAAAAGTCAATGATACGGGACAGACCGAGGGTTACCGGGTAACATTGTTCAACCATTTGCGGCCTTTGTACCGTGCAAGGGTAATGGGTATTTTGATCAGCTCGTCGCTCATCAGTATGATATACACTACCGGAACGCTCCATTTAAAAATGAAGGCTGCCAAAGCTCCAATAAGAATTGACCCGCCCCACATTGTCGCAACATCAAGAAAAAGGCCGAAGCGGGTATCTCCGCCTGCCCTGAAAACTCCAACCACAAGAGTGGTATTGAGGGCCTGGGCCACAACGAAATAGGACATGACAAGCATCATGACCGACAGGTATTCCCGGGTAACCGGTTTCAGATTCAATACCGACATTGCTACAGGCCTGGCAGCAAGAATAACGGCAGCTCCGGCCATTCCCGCCAGTATGCTGAGCTTTATAAAACGGAGGGAGTAATCCTTTGCAGTTTCCAGCTTATTCTCTCCTATAGCCTTCCCCACGGTGATGGCTGTTGCATTGGCAAGGCCGAAGGCTATGACTGTTGCAAGCTGTCTGGAAATCTGAGCTACAGAATTTGCGGAGACCACAGCCTTGCCCAGATGGCCGATAACAACAGCGTTCATTGAGACCCCGGCTCCCCACATGAGTTCATTCAGGGTAACTGGAATGGAGTACCTGAGAAAATCCTTGAATAGCAGCCTGTCCCTTATAAAAAGGCTGGAAAGCCTGAAATGCAGTACATCGTTATACCTGCGGGCATATACAATAACAGTTGCCAATTCAAAGCCTCTTGACGCCAGTGTCGCAATGGCGGCACCCTGTATGCCCATCTTGGGAAGGCCGAACAGGCCGAATATAAGAACAGCAGCAATTGCCACATTGGAAATAAGCGAGATAAGGTATACAACGGTTGAAACCAAAACCCTCTCTACACTTCTCATTACATTCAGATAAATCATGGTTACGGCCATAAAAATATAGGACAGGGATATAATTCTTAAATACTTTACCCCTTCTGCAATAACATCGCTCTCATCAGTAAAAATGCTCATGATCTGAAACGGAAAAATCAGTACTGCCGAGGTAAATACAAAAGATATTACCAGGGAGAATCTCATACATATGCCCATTATTTTTATAATACTTTCCTTATCGCCTTTGCCCCAATACTGCGCAGTTAAAACAGCCGCTCCGGAGGTCAGCCCGAAAAAAATCAGCACCATTATGAATTGAACCTGTCCGGCCAGTGAGGCGGCAGACAAAACGGTTTCACTGACTTTGCCCAGCAACAGGACGTCAATTGAAGATATTCCTACATTTATCAGGTTCTGAAGTGCCATTGGAACAACGAGAGAGAAGGCCATTTTGTAAAAGGCCCTGGATGCATCATTAGTTTTCATTTTCATCACCAGTTTCAAGAATATTATTTATTGGCCGGCAACATCCAAATCCGGAAATTTCCTACGGCTGATATAAGTTTTAGATGCTGCCGGCCAATAGTATACCATAATGCCATATATAAATAAAACCTATTTTTCAGCAGGGACGCCGGTTGAAAAAGCTTTTTGGCAAGGGTCTTTATATGGTCCTGAGGGGTTTGAGCTGAATATTGTGAAAAAGTGGTATAGCAGAAGTTGGAATACCATATCATGATATGGTAGTATAAAATAAGAGGTGTATCAAATTATTACCAAAAGGAGATGAAGGTATGTCACTTATGAATAAAACCGGTCTTTATATTCATGTTCCTTTTTGCGGCTCAAAATGTAATTATTGCGATTTTAACTCCTACGTGGGGAAGCTTGGCCTGGCTGAAGAGTACTTCGCCTGCATGCAGAGAGAAATTGACCTGTACCGGAAGGAAATGGTATACAACAATATCGGCACCATTTTTATCGGCGGGGGAACTCCATCCTGTGTGGAGCACCGTTTTATCGGAGAAATTCTGGATGCGGTCAGGGAAAAGTACAATGTTTCAGAGCAGTGCGAAATCAGCATCGAAAGCAACCCGGGCACTATTACGGAAGAAAAGCTCAGGGCATACAGGCAATATGGAATAAATCGGTTAAGTATAGGTTTGCAGGCTTATCAGGAAAAGCTTTTGGGATTTCTGGGAAGGCAGCATTCCTCCGAAGATTTTATCTCCAGCATAAAAATGGCTAAAAACGCGGGCTTTGATAATATCAATGCAGATGTAATATTCGGAATACCCGGACAGACAATGGAAGATTGGAAGGAGACCTTGAACATATTGGCCGGCCTTGACGTAACACATATTTCAGCTTATGACCTGAAGATTGAAGAAGGTACAAAATTCGGTGATATGCAAGAAGCAGGCAAGCTTATTGAGATGGAGGATGAAGCTGACAGGGAAATGTACCATTATGCAATTGACTACCTGAGACAACAGGGCTTCAGGCATTATGAGCTTTCAAATTTTGCCAGGGAAGGCCGTGAGTGCCGGCATAACCTCATTTACTGGAACTGTCTGGAGTATCTGGGCTTGGGTGCCGGGGCACATTCCTTCCTTCAGGACATCAGGTTTGAAAACCAGGCTTCCATCGAAGGCTATACAGATTATCTGATGAGAGGTGAAAAGCCTGTTGAGGAACGGTTTGTAAGGGATTTCTGTGAGAAGATGTCCGAATACATGTTTCTTGGATTAAGGCTGATTGACGGAGTTAACAGGGATATTTTTGAAGACAGGTTCAATCAGGATATGTTTAAAACCTATGCTTCCAAGGTTGAAAAACTCAAAAACCAGCAGCTTATTGAGACAGACAGCCATGGAATCAGGCTTACAAGCCTGGGATTGGACCTGGCTAACAGGGTTTTTGTGGAATTTGTCTAGCAGGCAGCCAAAGCAGCCCAAAATTTACATACAATACAAAAAAACTCAGGTGCTTTTACCTGAGTTTTTGCTTTTATGAAAAAATTATTTTGCCGCGTTAATAGCCTTAGCTAACCTTGACTTTCTTCTCGCAGCGGTATTTTTGTGAAGCAGATTTTTAGCTGCAGCTTTATCCAGAGCCTTGGTTGTTGCTTTGTATGCTTCAGCAGCACCCTCACCATTGGCAATAGCTTCCTTACATTTCTTAACAGTAGTCTTAAGAGCAGATTTTCTGATAGTGTTCTTCAAAGTCTTGGTCTCAGTAACTTTCACTCTCTTTATTGCAGATTTGATATTTGGCAAATTATTCACCTCCTGCGAGCCTATATTCGCATAATACGTGAGCAAAAAAAACAAAAATATTTAATCGGTAAAATTACCGCTTCTTGCCCATAACAGATGATATTTTACCATGAACTTTTTGAAAATGCAAGCATTAACCCTTATTTTTCTATTTTGCCGAGCAAATGAGTATGCCCAATTCTTTCTGTATAATATGAATAAGTTCAGAGAGCCTAATGTTGCACTTGAAATTTCGAGACTAATGTATCATGTAGGGAGGATGTTTGAGAATAATGTGCCACCGACCGCCAAGACAGCAATTGGATTTAAGGTGGATAGCAAACTGACGCGAAAGAAGAGGGAGAAGAAGGTTGGGCAGGGGCAAAAATTGGGTAATTCAGAGCAAATAACCTATTAACAGAATTTTAAGAACAAAAGTTATATATATAATTTTAGGTCGGATGAGGTACATAGTAATCACTTTTTTAAATAAAAGTCAGACTTTGAATAGTGTGGAAAATAGAAAAATATACAGTTTTAAAAAATGTTTTTGAGTTTTAATTGTCAGGAGTGCTGAATTTGCTTATTGTTTACAGAATATTACATGTTATTCAAAAATCATATACTATACTGTAAAAGTCCCAAAAGCAACTAGACTAAAATCTAATTAATGACGGAGGTATATTATGTCACTAAAGAAGTTAAGTGTATGCTTATTTATCAGCTTGTCTTTGCTAGTACCTGTATCTGCATCACCGGCAGTTAATGCAAACAGCAGCTTGGAATACAGCTCAGAGGTATCTAAAACTGAGGCGGTGGCGGCAGCATTGTATCAGGTTAAGTTTGACCAAGCTCTAAATGAACAATCTTCTTGGAAGGGCAGGAATGTTACTGCACTACAGCCTATAGAGGTTTTTGATGCTTCAAATGAATTACATAGCTATATTGTTAATTTGAAGATTGGTGAGCAGCCAGCAGGCTATGTTGAAATAGCTAATAACAAGAATGATTTTCCGATATTAAGCTATTCTTACACTGTTAACAACACAGAATTTGACGAAGAAGCTATGGAGGATTTGAATATCGCAGATAGCAAAATTGGCATGGATTCAATTGCTTCAATAGATTCGTTGAATTCTTTCAAAAAAGTCAGGACAAAAAAAGTAGTTTGGCTTGCACCGGGAAAATTTGGAGCGAAGGTTGATTATACTGACGGTTCAGCGGATTTGATTTCTGAGAATAAGTTAGAGAGTATTCCAGCATCAGAGAATACACCAGTATTGGCACCTGAAAAGAGTGTAAACAGCGAAAGCCATCAGACTTGGGATGAAATTGAGGTATTGGCATCGAGTATTACACTTTATGACATAGGTACTGATACTGACGGGGTAACAGACAGTCTTTCGTTTGAGTTCAATAACCCTTATAGCAGTATTAATTCAAAATATTATAATGGTGTTACCAATCAAAAGCAGTATACTTCTTCTTTGTGGGATGGTCCTTCGGGATGTGCCCCTACTTCTGGATATAATATATTTCATTATTGGCATTATTCAAGAGGCAAAACAAATCTTTTAAAAAATAAATCGACAGGTGCTGTAGATACTGATAATACTATACTTTTATTACGTAATAACATGCAGACAATACTTGATGAATCCGGTCAAGGTAGCACAGATTTAAATAATATAGGATATGGACTTATAGCTGTTGCACGCTATAAAGGGTATAATGGGGCTGCATCAAATACAAATAGATATGCATCAGGGGATACTGTGAAATCTGACTTGAGCTATGGACCATCAATTATTTCTATGACTGGTCAAACATTTTTTAACAATCATTCGGTTACTGGAGTTGGTTATATAGAGTTTATACGTAATGGAAGCTCATCCGGACATCAGTATATAGATACATATGATAACTCCCAAATGACTTCAACAGGAGGGTCGGTTTATATAGCCTATGGCAGAGAATATTCTACCCTTTCTTCAATAAACTTTAGGATCGATTAGTATATTTATTAAATAGTATCAAAAAAGACAAAGCAGACTCTGTAGGCTTTGTCTTTTTTTGATATCTTATTATAAATTAGATGTTCATTTTTTTGAGGGGATTGAATTAAACCAATGTTCAATCGACGAAATTGATATTTCTTTGCTCACGTCATAAAATGCATCTATAGTTCTTTCTTTATTAAAAATATATACATAATCTCCGCCACCAACTATTCTGAAAAGCATTTTATCCTCAGAATAAAAATCGTAAGCATATAAATAACCAGTTCTATTTGTCTGCTTGAAATCTTTTCTATAGGTTCTATTATTCAATAAATTGACGAGCTCTTTAATTTTTTCTTTGTTAGTAGTCTCAATTCTATGACCGGTAAAACTATTTACCATTAATACCTTTGTTATATTTGACTCATTCGTTCCAAGAAGTTCACTAAAGGTCTTTTTTGGGTACTTAATCTGAATAAATAATAGCACAGAAATAGATACTATCAAGATTAAGGGAATGATAATCCATAATAATTTTTTTTTCATAAAATACACTCCAATATTTTTTTGACCTAATCGAATTAAACCATTTTTCAATCCAAGCAAGTGATATCTCTTTGCTCACGTCATAATATGCATCTATAGTTCTTTCTTGATTATAAATATGTACATTGTTTCCACAACCAACTATTGCTAGAAGCATTTTATCTCCGAAATAAAAATCGTAAGTATATAAATAACCAGTTCTAAGTGCTTTCCTGTAGGTTCTTTCATCCAACATATTAATGAACTCTTTGATTTTTTCTTTATTAGTAGCCTCAATTCTACGACCAGTACCACTATTTATCATAAAACCATTTGTTATATTTGCCACATCGGTACTTAGCAACTTTTTTTCATTCTAAAGTGTTACTTATGCAAAACAATACTATAAAATTCTAAATTTTTCAATATTAGTATTGTATCTTAGCATGAACGTGGATTTTACTATACAAAAGTTCATAAAATAAGCTTTAATTCTGATACTAAAATCAAAGCTTTTTTGAAATAATACCGGTATACCAATTTTTCTGTCAGCTATAGAAAGGAGCCGAGTTATGGTAAATTTGTCAAACAGGCGTACTGACCTTGTAATTGAGGCACATGAAATATTTATGAACAGCAGTCAGGCAAAAGAACAGGCTGAGGAGCATAAATCCCCTCCGGGAGTGGAGGTTGAAAATGCAGGTGATGAGGATGTCAAAATAACAAGAGTCAGAATTACCTCTCCAACCGGCGAACAGGCCATCGGAAAACCAATGGGAAACTATGTCACTCTTGAAATCCCTCAATTGAAGGACAATAACCCCGAAGTCAACCAGAAGACCATAGATGCCATGTCCAGAGAAATAAAGGCCATACTCAACCTGAAACCCGATGCAATGACCCTGGTTGTGGGGCTGGGCAACTGGAATGTCACACCCGATGCCCTGGGTCCGAAGGTCATATCAAACCTGATGGTGACCAGGCATCTTCTGGAATTTGTCCCTGAGCATGTGGATGAGGGTGTGAAACCGGTTTGTGCCATTTCCCCGGGTGTTATGGGAATTACGGGAATCGAGACCGGTGAGATAGTAAAGGGTGTGGTGGACAGGATAAAACCTGATGCGCTTATAGCCATAGATGCATTGGCAGCAAGGAATATGGAACGTGTCAGCACCACTATACAGATTGCCGACACCGGTATAGCTCCCGGAGGAGGGGTTGGCAACAAGAGGATGGAACTGAGCAAAGCCACTCTGGGTATGCCTGTGGTGGCCATCGGAGTTCCTACAGTGGTGGATGCCGCCACACTTACCAATGATGCCATGGACCTGATAATAGACAGTCTGATGCAGGAGTCTCCCTCTGATTCCAGCTTTTACAGTACTCTTAAGAACATAGACAGGGAGGAAAAATATGAATTGATAAAACAGGCCTTGAATCCGTTTGTAGGGCAGCTTATTGTTACCCCCAAGGAAATAGACGATATTATCAGCAGGGTTTCAAAGGTTGTGGCAAACGGGTTGAATATGGCTTTACATGAGGGAATAGGCATGCAGGAAATGGAAAAGTACCTCATGTAGTTAAAGCTCCGGCAGACGGAGTCCAGCTTGTAATTCTGCAGGTGTCCGGTTGTGCAGGTATTGGGACAGGCTGGGCTCGATGCCGGCACAACTGCGGTATAAGGGAAAGCCGCAGGAAATAAAAAATTGGAATAGAATAACTTTTCTTTTATTTGGTTGCAGGTTATAATTTTATTAGGAATCAACTGGTTGTGAGGGTGGTCTGCAACATCTGAATCCGTACATTGCCGGGCAATATAGGTTTTAGATGTTGCAGACCACTGGTTAATAAAGTGTTTGACAGATTAAGTTTGCAAGTCACGCAAGGACGGCTTTCGCCAAAAGTGCCATATACAAGCAGTTATTTGAAGCTCGTCCGGAAGTGGGCAGTACATAAAATCCTGAATGGAGAAATCAAATGAAGCAGCCCTGGAGAATTTTTATTATCTTTGTTGTTCTGATGGCCTTATGGAATACAATTTTCATAAAACCCATCAAATTGTTTACAGTTTTTCTTCATGAACTGGGACATGCATTTATGGCGGCAATAACCGGAAGCAAGGTTACCGGACTAAGTATATACTTCAATGAAAGCGGTCATGTTACTTCACTTCCCAAGGACTGGCTTTCGTCATTTCTCATTGCAAATGGAGGCTATCTGGGAAGTGTGCTCTTTGCCTGCTGCATATTGCTTTTGAAAAACACCAGGTTTAAGAAATACATAATAGGTGTCATTGCGATTATTTTTCTTGGGGTCACCTTCAGGTTTTCGGGTATATTATCCTTCACCATGCTTTACTCGGTCGTGTTTGCCATTGCAGCGCTGATTATATATATGATACAGAATGACAGGCTCCATGACTGGGTTATTGAGATTATAGGGATAGGAAGTGTTACCTACGCCATATATGATACCTTTGTGGATACCGTGCTTCTGCAGGTTAACCAGGCATTTGGATTTATAAGGCTGGACCGGATGCCGGTCACGGACGCAGTTCTTATTTCCAGACTGACTCATACGCCTGCGGTAGTATGGGGTGTGCTTTGGCTGGGGATCTCTCTTTTCGCAGTCTATGTCATCCTGCTCAGAGGCAGAAAAAATAAATCCGGAAGGTATTCAAAAAAGTACTGAGGCCATATTTAAAGCCCAGACACCCTGCCTCCCTGCAAATCTATTGGTAAAATTCATACAGGCATTAACTGTGAGATAACTACTCAATTATCATACATCTAAAGGAGATATTAAATGGATAGCAAGCTTCAGATAATGAAGGAGAAAATTGAAATATTAAACCAGGCTGCAAAGGCATATTACATGGAGGACCGTGAAATCATGCCCAACATCGAATATGACAGGCTGTATGACGAGCTTGTTGAGCTGGAAAAGGAAGCAGGAGTTGTCTTATCAAACAGTCCTACCATACATGTGGGCTATGAAGTGCTTTCAAACCTTCCGAAGGAGAGGCATGAAACAACTATGCTTTCCCTTGACAAAACCAAAGAGGTGCCCGCTCTGAAAGAATGGCTTGGGAATCGGAAGGGTGTCTTGTCCTGGAAGCTGGATGGTTTGACCATAGTTCTGACCTATGAGGGAGGAAACCTTGTGAAGGCTGTAACCAGGGGCAGCGGCGAAATTGGCGAGGTTATCACAAATAATGCCAGGGTTTTCAAAAATCTGCCGGTAAATATTGCCTACAAGGACACCCTGGTATTGCGTGGCGAAGCAATAATACGCTATTCGGATTTTATGAAGATAAACAGTGAAATTGATGATGTGGATGCCAGGTATAAGAATCCCAGAAATCTGTGCAGCGGTTCTGTGCGCCAGTTAAACAACAGGATCACCGCAGAGCGGAATGTACATTTTTTTGCGTTTTCTCTGGTAAGGGCGGATTATGCGGAATATAACAATTCCAGGATTGCACAGCTTGAATGGATACAGCAGCAGGGTTTTGAAATAGTGGAGTACAAAGAGGTGGATTCAGAAAACATAGAGGCGTCGGTGCAGTGGTTTTATGACCGGGTAGAGGGAAATGACTTTCCATCCGACGGTTTGGTTCTGACTTTTGACAACATAGCATATGGAGAATCTCTGGGCTCTACCTCCAAATTTCCCCGTGACTCAATAGCCTTCAAATGGCGTGATGAAATCAAGGAAACAAAACTTCTTGATATAGAATGGAGTGCATCCAGGACAGGCCTTATTAACCCTATTGCAATATTTGACCCTGTGGAGCTGGAGGGTACAACCGTCAGCAGGGCCAGCATACACAATATCAGCATCATGGAAGGCCTGGAACTTGGCATAGGAGATACCATAGGTGTCTATAAGGCAAATATGATAATACCTCAGATTTCTGAAAATTTCACCAGAAGCGGGGCGGCAGGTATTCCAAAGCACTGTCCTGTCTGTGAAGCTCAAACGGAATTACGGCAGGAAAACGGAGTCAAGTTTTTATATTGCCTGAATGATGAATGTCTGGCCAAGCAAATAAAGTCCTTCACTCATTTTGTAAGCAGGGATGCCATGAATATTGAGGGGCTGTCTGAGGCTACCATAGAAAAGTTGATTTCAAAGGGACTTATAAAAGAACTGGCCGATATATTCCATATTGACAGGTTCAAGCAGGAAATTGTTGAAATGGAGGGCTTTGGCGAAAAATCCTTCAACAAGCTGACAGCATCCGTTAATAAAGCCAGAAAATCAACTGTGATAAGGCTTCTCTACAGTCTTGGAATACCAAATGTAGGCTTGTCAAATGCAAAGCTGATTTGCAGATACTTTAAATATGACTGGGAGGCCGTTCAAAATGCGGTATTTGATGAGCTTGTGGAAATCGGCGGAATCGGGGAGGTCATGGCAGAGGCATATGTCAAGTTCTTTGCAGACCCTAAAAAGAAGCTGATTGTTGAAGACCTGCTCAAGGAACTGGAATTTGAAAAAATAGAGGTCTCTGAAACGGGGAGCAGCTTTGAAAATATGGCATTTGTAATTACAGGTTCAGTGGAGCAGTTTAAAAACCGTGATGAGCTGAAGGAGGTTATTGAAGCAAATGGGGGAAAGGTAACCGGCTCTGTGACTAACAAAACCAATTATCTCATAAATAACGACAACCTGTCGGGCTCTTCCAAAAACAAAAAAGCCAAGGAACTGGGCATCAGCATCATTACCGAAAGCCAGTTTGTGGAATGGCTCAACGGTGGCGAAAGGCCTCAATAGCACAATAAGACAATAGCAAACAGCTCCCCTATATTTTTTGCTCCATAAATAACGGGATGATTTTTATGAGAGGAACTATAATTGTAGTGAAAGGAGAAGCCGAATGGAATGGATTGAAAGGCTTAATTCAGTTATCGCATATATCGAAGAGCATCTGGAGGATGAAATAGTCAATGATGAGATAGGCAGAATCGTGCTGTGTCCCGTAGGAGCATTTCTGAGAACCTTCTCCTTGCTGACGGGAATTACTCTTTCGGAATATATCCGCAGAAGAAAGCTTACAATGGCTGCCTTTGAGCTCCAGTCCACCGACTGCAAGGTGATTGATCTTGCTGTCAAATATGGATATGAGTCTTCTGATGCCTTCTGTGTAGCCTTCAAAAAAATGCATGGAATTCCGCCTGCAAATGCACGGCAGCAGAATATCAAGCTCAAATCCTTTCCGCGCTTGTCCTTTACATTAAAAATCAGGGGAGATGCAGAGATGAATTATCGTGTTGTAGAAAGAGAAAGCTTTAAGGTTGCCGGAAAAATAGTATCCTCATCACTGGAGGACAATGTAATACCGGAGTTCTGGAATACCTGCAAAAAAGACGGTACAATTGAAAGACTTGCGGAAGTGGGAGTGGACGGCAATACATACGGCATGTGTTTCGGGTTTAACGACCAGGGGTTCAATGACTATATGGTGGGTATTGAGACTGCTTACGAAAATGTAAGTGATTTGAAGACAGTTACAGTTCCGAAATCCACGTGGCTGGTATTTGAATCCATCGGACCTGTCAATCCGACGCTGGGCAACACCTGGGCACGGATTTACGGGGAATTCCTGCCTCAAAGCATCTATAAGCAGTCTGCTTTGCCAACCATAGAAAAATACTTCTCAAATGATGTTGATTCTGAGGAGTATCTGGTTGAAATATGGATTCCTGTGGTTACGGAACAATAAGGATTTTTTGGCGGTACTCAACCGGAGTACCGATATATGATTACCGATGAAAAGCAATCCTGCGGCTTGCCTTTCATCGGTAATCGCTATTTAGCGGGCTTATTCTTCCAGGTTTATTACGCTTACAGGACAGCCGTCCCTGGCGTCCTCGGCATCTTGTTCCGTTTCTTCCGGGATATCGTCCTCAATGGCCTCAGCTTTGTTATCATCATTCATGCTGAATACCGACGGGCAAATTGATACGCACAATTCACAACTGATGCAGCCGTCCTGATCTACAGATGCTTTCATTTTATTACCTCCTGATTAATTTGTTTCAAAATTATTATTACAATAATTTCTGATAATATGCCTTGACGGCGGATCAAAAAAATGTGTATACAATGTACTTATAAATATTGATTTTCAATTTAAGTTGAGTTATATTAAAATTAAATTATAGAAAATTGCAAGCGGTTTATATACGGCTTCGAGGTTAAAATGGTTAATGATATAGAGGTAATAGACAGTCATGTTCACACTTTTGCCAGTGATGACATTGCAGAAAGAATTATAGCTTCCTTTAACAAAATCTATGATATAGAGTTTGCCAATCCGGGTAATGGAACCATAAGCAATGTTTTAAATAACATGAAGGAAGGCGGCATTGACAGGACTGTGATGGTTAATTTCGCTCCGCCCAAAATAGTCCATCAAAACAATCTGTGGACTCTGAAGGCAGGTGGGGATTCCGGAGGCAAGCTGATTCCTCTGGTAAGCTTTCATCCGGAAATGGAAGGAGTATTGACTGAGCATCTAGAAAACTACATAAATGCAGGAGCCCGGGGCATTAAGCTCCATCCCATGGCACAGGGCTTTGATGTCAGAGACCGGCGGCTGGATGAACTCTTCAGGACATGCAGCCAAAGGAGCTTTCCAGTGCTGATACACTGCGGACGTGTTTCAAATGCCAGATTGAATGAATATTCTGATTTTGAATGTATAGTACCCGTTATTGAAAAGTACCCTGAACTGCCTGTAATACTTGCCCACATGGCAGATGGCCAGATTGACCGGTGCCTGGAAGTATCAAAAAAATATTCCAATGTATTTTTGGACACTTCAATTGTAATTACCGGCTATCCCGATATAATGAATGTAAATGAACCAAGCTGGCTTGATGACGGCCAGGTGGTTTCAATAATTAACGAAGTAGGCGCGGACAGGATTATATTCGGTTCGGATTTCCCATGGGGAAGCCCTATACATGATTTGAACAGGATAATGAATTTTAAACTGGACCATCATCAGAAGGAACTTATTTTCAGCGGCAATGCAAAAAGACTTTTTAAATTGTAATGCATAGAAAGAAGGTAGGTGTCAAATGAGCAAATGGAGGCTTAAGTATTTGCTGACTCTGGTTTACAGTGTGGCTATTGCTGCAGTTTTTTGCCTTGTGGCATATTTGATTTCTCAAAGAATTAATTTTAATCTGAAGGAAACCTATTTCCTCATTGGGTTGGTTGCTGTTCTTGCAGGTATATTAATAATTATTGCAAAAAATCAGAGCAGAGTGACTGTATCAGACATAGTTGAACAGAATATGGAGGAGGATGAGCCGGGGAAGGAAGGAGCAGGGATACTGCTGGGCCTTAATGGCTTCACACTTGTACTGTCGGGCGTTTTCCTGCTGGTTATAGATGCGGTAATAAGGTAAAGACCATAAAAATTTTACTATCTGGTATTTTTAATGTAAATACATTTAACATATTTGTATAAAATACAATATAGATATTTTGAGATGGAGACATTTATGAAGAGACTATATTTATCTATACTGTATGTTATTTTTATATCTGTTTTAATAAGCGGGACCATATTATACAGCAAGCCCCCCGCTCAAAGCAGCAAGAATCCTTATCCTGCCGCAAGGGAAGACCGGGAGACGGGGACTGAAAAAAAGGCCCGATGGGAATCGGGGTCTGTCAAAAGCATGAACAGCAGTATCTATGTAAAAAAAGAAGAGATAGCTATACTGGGAAATAAGAACCAGGTGGATTTGCATGCCTTTATGGCGGAAGACAATTATGGACTTGTCACCTTGAACCTGACATACAAGCTCAAGGAAAAGCTCATAAGGTGCGATATTGAACCTGTTAAGCTGAAAGAAATCAGAAATATGTTCAAATTAAGGGAAAAGCACGGAAAAGGCTTTGTAATAAAAAATATGCTGTTCAATGAAAAAATGGGAAAAATTTATTACCTGTTTGAGGGAAAGGCCGAATATGATTATTTTCATTCTGCGCTGTATTCCTATGATCTGGAAAACTCAAAGCTGGAAAAAATTTATCAGGAAATCGGACTGTTCGGGAATTTTTATCTGTCCTCAGACGGCAAGTATAATGCTTGCTCATATCTGTCCTGTCCTCAGAATATATCAGGCAACCAGAGAAACACCGTGATAATTTTTGACTGCAAAGACGGCAGTCTGTTATTTAACAGCAATGAGCTCTCTGCTCATGGGGAGGTAAATGATAAATTTTCCATATACAGCTATGACTTTATAAAGTGGCAGGACAATAATACCTGCCAGCTCAGGCAGAATAAACGTGCCAGGGACGGAGTGGAAAAATCCATGGAAAACATACTGCTGTATAATGTGACGGCAAAGCGGGTGATAGAATAGCAGGTCCTTTCAGGCATCCGGCGGAAGGTCTTGTTTTTATCTCCTGCGTATTTATACCGGCACACCGGAGGCAACTTGTTTTCATCACGCAATTGGTGTATTCTTTTATGAGTACGCATATTTTTTGTTTTGGAGTGATGTTGAATGTATATCGTGGGCCTTAATGGCAGTGCGAATCAGGACGGAAATACAAGCTTTCTGGTGGGCAGGGTGCTTGAGGAATGCTCCAGGCAGGGAGCCGACACCATCTTGCTGGACATAGGAAAGATAATGAATGAGCAGAAGAACGGGTATTGCACCGCTTGCTCCAATCCGTGCACCGGCATCTGCTATAAGGGCAGCCGCCTTGAAGAGGCTTTTGAAATAATGAAGAAAGCCGACGGCATTGTAGTCGGCAGTCCGGTATATTTCGGCAGTGTTTCCGCACAACTCAAGGCCATGTTTGATAAAACCAGAAGGATAAGGGCAAATAAATGGCTTTACAACAAAGCGGGGGTCGGAGTCAGTGTGGGGACTTCCAGATTTGGAGGCCAGGAGACCGCTCTAAAGGCAATGCACGATATGATGCTGGTAAATGGTATGATTATAGTGGGAGACGGATATATTGACGACGACTGCGGGCACCACGGTGTTTGTGCCATGCGGCCTGCAAAGGATGATGAAAACGCCGTAAAGCGGACGGCAATATCCGGCAGGAGATTGGTGGAGGTTTGCCGCGCCACAGTGGGAATAAGGAATTTATAAGCAGGCTTTACCTGACAGGAAGATAACTAAAATCAACAATATACAAATGGAGTTTTTATATGCTGAATGAGTTTTCAAGAAATGAATTGATCATAGGAAAAGCAGGGTTGGAAAAACTGCAAAACAGCAAGGTTGCAGTTTTCGGAGTGGGCGGTGTGGGTTCATATACCGTTGAAGCCCTGGTAAGGTGCGGACTTGGTAAAATCGTACTGATTGATGATGACTGTGTATGCCTGACAAATTTGAACAGGCAGCTACATGCCACTCGGAAGACAGTAGGTAAACCCAAGGTTGAAGCAATGAGGGACAGGATTCTGGAAATAAATCCTCAATGCCAGGTGGAGATAATTCAAAAATTTTATATGCCGGAGGTTGCGGAGGAGATATTGGACACAACCTGTGATTACATTGTAGACGCCATAGATACCGTTACTGCAAAGATCGATCTTGTTGTAAGGGCGGATAAGCTGGGAATACCTGTTATAAGTGCCATGGGGGCAGGCAATAAGCTGGACCCCACCAGATTTGAGGTGTCGGATATATATAAAACCTCCGTGGACCCTCTGGCAAAGGTGGTCAGAAAAGAACTGAGGCTGAGAGGAATCAAGAAGCTCAAAGTGGTCTACTCCAAGGAGGAGCCCAGGAAGCCTGTTGAAACTGAAAGTTCTAGCTGCAGTGCGGGCTGCATTTGTCCAAAGGGCTCCACAAGAAAATGCACGGTCAAGCATCAGATACCGGGAAGCCTTCCCTTTGTGCCGTCGGTAATGGGCTTGATAATTGCCGGAGAAGTAATAAAGGATATTATAGAGTGGGATAAAAGTAAGCAGGTGATTTGACGTTATACAGGCAAATCGGAAACGGAGATAAAGATGTTTGAAAAACGTATAAATATTTTCACCGGCCACTTCGGAAGCGGAAAGACCGAAGTGGCGGTTAATTCCGCCTTGAAGCTGGCCGAGTCGGGTCTTAAGACCTCAATAGTGGATTTTGACATTGTCAATCCGTATTTCCGCACAGCAGATGCCAGAGAAGAGCTGGAAAGAAACAATATAAGGGTTGTTTTGCCGTTATATGCAAACACAAATGTAGATGTACCTGCCATTCCGCCGGAGATTTATTCTCTGTTTCAGAATAAGGAATATAAGGTTGTGCTGGATGTTGGCGGCGACGATCTGGGCGCCAGGGCGGTATCCAGATTTAAGGAAGAAATATTGAACGATGATTACGAAATGTTTTTTGTCATTAATACCAGAAGGGGTATGACCGATACCCCTGAAAAAATTATGGAGATGCTTGCACTTATTGAGGATAGTGCAAATATTAAGGTTACCAAATTGATAAATAACAGCAACCTGCTGGAGGAAACCTCACCTGAAATACTGCTGGAAGGTAATGAAACCATCTCGGCAGTTTCGGAAAAGCTTGGAATACCCATTGGAATAACCGCAGGCATGGAAGAAGTTGTGGGAAGGCTTGACAGCAGCGGCTTATGCGGTTCTGAAGTGCTTGCAATGAGAAAGCTGATCCATCTTCCCTGGAACAGGGGCTAGACTCAGCAGCGCAAAACATATAGCTAAAGCCATACATACAATCCACGGACACTTTGCTGACGGACGTGGATTTGTAAATTTTACCGGCTGCGATATTTACACCCTTGTGTATTAGTGATATAATACACTTGTGCGGAGGTGGCTGGCCAGTGCTGGATTTTTCGAGTCTCATACTGAATAATAAGGATCCTGTTTATATTCAAATAGCCGGGTTTGTTAAAAGAAAAATACTGTTAAGACAGGCTCAGACCGGCACAGAGCTGCCCTCAAGACGCGAACTGGCCGCAGTTTTGAACATTAATCCCAATACGGCTCAAAAAGCCTATAAATTGATGGAGGATGAGGGCTTCATAGTCACAAATACAAATGTGGGCAGCATGGTTTATGTGGATGCTCCCATATATTCAAAAATAGAAGCCGAGCTTACTGAAGCTATGGTGAATGAATTTGTTTCGGCTGCCAAGGAAGTTAATCTATCCTTTAAAAAAGTGATACAGATGCTGACAGATAAATGGGACAGCGACTAGAGAATAGCCTGACCTGCGTTTGTGTTCGGGTGGGATTTATCTGTGTATTATGGTGATAGTACAGAGCGGGGGTTTTATGAAGAAGCTTTATAAACTTTTTAATTTCGAAGTCACATTTACATTGAGGGCGGTACTACTTGTATGCTTTGCGCTTATAGCAGGACAGAACCTGCTTCTGTGTATTTCAAACAGAAATTATCCTCCTGGAAGATATATACCCTTTGAAAAACTGATAGATATTTCGGGTACGGCAATAGTTTTTATTATATGCCTGGTACTGATTCTGTCCGTCTGCGTTTACAGTGTACTGTCAAACTATTCAGGAAGTAAGAGCATATATACTCTTATGACCATACCCGGCTCCAGGGGCAGCATATTTGTTTCAAAGCTGTTGTCAGGCCTGACTGGCATGCTGCTGCTGCTGGCCTCCCAGTTAATAAGCATTTTTCTGGGGTATCTGCTGTTTTCAACAACCTTTGCCGTAACTGAAACAAGTGGTCTTATCAGATTTGAAGAACCTGTAAACGGCCTGTTTCTGGCCTTTGTACGCTCCGGTTTTCTTAGAATCCTGTATCCGCTGGGAGTGGGGAGCTTCATATGCACCGCTTTCATGTATCTGGCCGTTGTGACGGGGGTACTTTATTCTGTGTATTGTTTTTTGTCTAAAAAATTCTTATACATCACAGCACCTGCAATACAGGTAATATTGATGGTATTCATCCTGGCCGGCAGGCTCAGGGCCGAAAACCCGGGAGGAGGGGGCAGGCTTTATATTTACAGCCTCATTCTTTCGGTATTCACAGTATATTATATAAGGCAATGCCTTATTTGGACTAAGAGGAGCACCATATTGGACTGAGGGGGTATTATATGAAAACTGGAAGGCATACGGCACTAATTGCTGCGGCAGCAGCTTTGGCAGTCATTGCCCTGCTTATGGGAATAATCATAGGAAAGAGAGACAATCAAACCTTATACCTCAAGGATATTCAGGGGAACAGTGCCTTTCTCAGGGATATAACCGTGAGCGGTGTGGTCCGGGATAAATATCACGGGCTGCGTTTCAGCATCAGAGACGGCAAGGTGGATAAAAACTTCAGCTTCTATGATAGTGAGTCGGATATGGAAAGATCGCAATGGTCTTCCGGAAACTGGGCATTTTATGATTTCCCGGATTATGTTTATAATGTGTCGGGAGAGGTTTCAGCAGATGCAAACCTTAAAGTTGCCGAGACACCCTCAAAAACCGTGGGTGACCGGGTGTACAGCGGGGAGACATGGCCGCAGCCTGAGAGTACAGGAGAGTATACAGACCGGAAAACCCTTTCCGACAAGATTGACTTATATGTAAACATAGATAAGATTGGTGAATTTACAAGAATTAAATTTAAAAGCGGACTCAGTGCAAAGTCGGATAAAATGGAGTTTGAATTTACGAAGACCTACCGGAAGACAGAAGACGGAGAAGAAGTCATTGCCTCCGGCGGCTCCGATTCCAATATACCTGTCAGAAAAGGCAACCAGATGGATTCCATAGTTGAAGCTGCGGGAAATTTATATTTTACCATTCCTGCAAAAAAATCCTCCAGGGGATCAAATGGAATATACAGGATTGACGAGTGGAGTGTTTGGCCTGACTGGGATAACAAGAAAGAATCCGGACGGGTGACCGAGCTTGCAGGCTTCAGGCAGGACAACAAAAATACCGAGGTTGTCGCCCTGAAATGCGTACAGGGAAAACTGGTCCTGGTCCTGCTTATAGAGGATGTTCTTACCTTCAGGGCTTATGAGCCGGAGACGGGGGAACTTATAGACCAGCTTGAGGTACGGAATTTCGGCAGAAGTGAAATAAGTGACAACGTGCAGTTCTTTGTCAACGAAAACAACCTCAACCTTTGCTTTAAGGAAGAAAAGGATATTATTGTAGGAATAAAGCTTGATAAAAAACTGACTCTGGAATATTTTATCCAAGGTCTTGAAGTGGATGGAGAGACATATACCTATCTGGAGAATGTTTCGGTAGTTAATAACAAACTTTTGATTTTTTGCGGGTATGCAGCAAAGGACTCAGTGTTTGTCAGCGGATTGAGACCTGAGAATTATTTCATTTTTGCCTATGACAGGTCCCGGTGGGACAGCAGGCTGCTTTACAAGGGAGAAGTCATATCCGATGCGGTGCAGGATCTCATATACAGGCAGCAAAACGGCCCTGATTCCGGAGGCTTTGACACATTTGATGCCAGACGTTTCTGCAATGTCAAGTTTTCAACCTGAAGAGCTGCTAAAGAGGTGCTAGCGTGAAAGATACATGTGGCAAGTCAAAGTGACTTTCACGCAGCGAAAGCCACCACGTGTCTTTCATTACTATTTGTGTACGCGCTATGCGCGTAGGTGGGAGATGAAATGATAGAATATAAAAATGTAAAAAAATATTATGGAACAAAGGCACTTGGACTTATGGACGAAAGTGCGGTAATTAATTCCGGAGAGGTTGTTGGTATTCTTGGAGAAAACGGTTCGGGTAAAAGTACCTTTTTAAAGATTACAATAGGCTTGCTGGAATTGACGTCGGGGCAGGTGCTTGTGGATGGCAGGAATCCGAGGGATATATATGACCGTATGGCATTTATAACCCATGAGGGAAGCTATTTTCCTTTTATGACACCATACCGGTACGGTGAATTTCTTTGCAGCTATTTTAAAAAATTCAGTTGGGAGCGCTACAGGAAACTTATCAGTTTTTTTGAATTGGAGCCCAACGACAGAATAAAAACCTTTTCATATGGTCAGAAAGCCAAGCTGGAAATATGTGCCGGCTTTTCAAAAATGGCCGAATACATAATAATGGACGAGCCCTTTCTGGGAGAGGATATTATTGCCCGGAAGGATTTTATAAAGCTGATGGCAGCAAGTATAAGGGAAGATGAAACTATTCTCATCAGTACACATCATATTGATGAGATTGAAAATTTTATTGACAGGGCCCTTGTTCTCAAAAATGGAAGAATAAAGGCGGATGTGTGCCCGGATGACCTGAAAATCCAGGGTAAGACACTGTCGCAGGTGATTATGGAGCTGGCAGGTTACAAGGAGAGTAAATACCGGGGTATATTGGAATAGATTTATTGCAGCCCCTCCGGATTAATCCTGCAAAAAAACACTAAAACAGCATAATAAATGGAAAGGGTTAACTTGCAAATAGCTTCAAAGAGTTTTATAATAAACAATAGTTTTAGTTCTCTAAATTACTAAATAATCGTATAGTCAATTGTCTGTCTGAATCCCCGGCCTTCAGTGCTACTGCTGATTGAACTCAATCCGGCCCGGGATTTTAAATTTGTAGTGGTAATTGGCTAAAATAAAAAATACAAGTGAGGTTTTAAAAATGGCAAAAGCAATATTCCATGAGGAAAGATGCAAAGGCTGCAAGCTTTGTGTAACAGTATGTCCTAAGAAAATTGTCATAATGAAATCCGACAAATTGAACCAGAAGGGATTTCATCCTGCAGGCGTGGACGAAATGGAGAAATGCATTGGCTGCGCTTTCTGTGCAACCATTTGCCCTGATTGCGTTATAGAGGTTGAAAAATAACGCACCGGCAATACAGCCTGTATGTCAAAATTGTTCTTTTATAACTATTTGTTGCTGCAAGGCAGCGGAATGGAGTTTAATATGTCAGAAAAGTTATTAATGAAGGGAAATGAAGTAATTGCAGAGGCAGCCATAAGAGCGGGCTGTAAGCATTATTTCGGCTACCCTATCACACCGCAGACAGAGATAGCACATTATATGGCAAAAAAAATGCCGGAAATAAATGGTACATTTGTTCAGGCGGAGAGTGAGGTTGCAGCCATAAATATGGTATACGGGGCAGCAGCAGCGGGCGCACGTGTGCTTACCTCTTCCTCAAGCCCGGGAATCAGCCTGAAGCAGGAAGGAATTTCCTATATTGCCGGTGCAGAACTTCCTGCCGTTATCGTGAATATTGTACGCTGCGGACCGGGACTGGGCGGTATCCTTCCGGCACAGTGCGACTATTTTCAGGCAGTCAAGGGCGGGGGACACGGAGATTATAAAATGGTAGTGCTGGCTCCCTCCAGTGTTCAGGAGCTTTATGAATTAACGGTTAAGGCCTTTAATATTTCAGATAGATACAGGATACTTACCATGATAATGGGTGACGGTATGCTGGGTCAGATGATGGAAGCCGTGGAATTTAAAGATGAGGAAGAAATATACCACGATGATAAGAAGTGGGCCACAACGGGCACAAAAATGCAGAGGGAAAGCAATGACATCACCTCCATATACATTCAGCCGGAAGTTCTTGAAAGGCATAATATGAAGCTCCAGGCAAAATACAGGCAGATAGAGCAGGAGGAAGTCCTTGTTGAGACCTACAACTGTGAAAATGCGGATATAATAGTGACTGCCTACGGCACGATTGCACGTATTATCAAAAATGTTATAAAGTCTGCCGAAAAGGAAGGCATAAAGGTAGGGCTCATACGTCCCATATCACTCTGGCCTTTCCCTGCCGCCGCTTTCCTACAGTATGCCGGAACGCCCAAGGCTTTTCTGAGCGTCGAGCTCAGCGCAGGACAAATGGTTGAAGATGTACGCCTTGCAGTTAACGGCAAATGTCCGGTGCATTTCTACGGGCGTATGGGCGGCATGGTTCCAAGCCAGAAAGAGATTTTGAACAAGATCAGGGAAATCTTAAAATAATTTTATTATAATATCACGTCGCTGAATATTAGCGGAAAGGAAAATGAAAATGGCAACAGTGTTTAAAAAGCCTCATGCTTTAAAAGATTTGTCCCTTCACTATTGTCCCGGATGTACACATGGGATTATACACAGGCTCATAGCTGAAGTTATTGACGAACTTGAGATAGAAGGAACTACAATAGGTGTATCACCTGTGGGCTGCGCCTACAATAATTATGAATATTTCAACTGTGATTTCGTTCAGGCTGCTCACGGAAGAGCTCCGGCAGTTGCCACAGGAATAAAGAGGGTGCATCCTGACAACTTTGTATTTACATACCAGGGAGACGGAGACCTGGCAGCCATAGGCACGGCGGAAATCGTTCACGCCGCTTCCAGAGGTGAGAAAATAACAACGGTATTTGTCAACAATGCCATCTATGGTATGACCTCGGGCCAAATGGCTCCTACAACCCTGCTGAATCAGGTAACCACTACGTCTCCATACGGCAGAAAGCCGGAAATACACGGTTTCCCTGTAAAGGTCTGTGAACTGCTTTCAACTCTGGAGGGAGCGGTTTATGTTGAAAGAACCTCGGTACATGACGTTAAAAACATAAATAAGACCAAGGCTGCCATCAAGAAGGCCTTTCAGGTTCAGAAAGCCCAAAAGGGTTTTTCAATAGTAGAGGTACTTTCCACTTGTCCCACCAACTGGGGCATAAATCCTGTGGACTCCTTGAAATGGCTTGAACAGAATATGGTGCCGTTTTATCCGTTAGGTAACTTTAAGGGGAAGGATTTGGAGGTGTAAAGCATGAAGAAAGCATTGAGTGTTTCATTTCTGCCCTTCCCGGCGCGAAAACAGGTTTCGCGCATGAAAAAAGCCACAAGTGTCTTTTTATTACTTTTTTCTGACGTGCTTAAAGCACGTGATTGGAGGTTAGCATGAAGCAGTTGGAATTGATTATTGCTGGCTTTGGAGGCCAGGGGATTTTATCGGCGGGAAGGCTGCTGGCATATGCCGGAATGCTGGAGGGCAAATATGTGTCATGGCTTCCTTCCTACGGGCCTGAAATGAGAGGCGGTACTGCAAATTGTGCGGTTGTAATTTCAGAGGAGCCTGTGGGTTCTCCAATTCTTGACACGGCAAATGTCCTGGTAGTTATGAACGGGCCTTCCCTTGAAAAATTTGAAAAGCTTGTTGAGCCAAATGGTCTGATCATATCGGACAGTTCACTGGTTGACGCCAAACCCAAGAGAACGGACATAGATTTTGCAGGAGTTCCGGCCTCCCAGCTTGCTTCGGATATGGGAAACCTTACATATGCCAACATAATCATTTTGGGCAAGCTCCTTGAGAAGACGGGCATAGTGTCCAAGGAAAGCTTTGAGCTGGCGCTGAAAAAGGTATTGCCTGCCAAGAAGCATCATATGATACCTGAAGAAATGAAGGCTCTTGATATGGGCTGCAACTATTAGTATAAATTTTTTAATTTCACCAATCTGAATCACATGTAAATTAAATGAATCTGATTTTGAAATTCAGACTATAACAGGCTTATGGTCTGAATTTTTATTTGCCCTGGCAGAAGTTTCTTATTCAGGAATTCTTGTAAAACCCAAAAAAGCAAAGTATAATAAACCTGTTGCCCTATAGACGATTAATACTGAAATTGGTAACCCTTTAGGGAAAGGCAGGAATAGAAAGATGCTTAAAACTATATTGGTGGACGATGAAATATTGGCTCTTAAGATGATGGAACATTTGCTGAAACCATATAAAGAAAACCTTATGCTGGTTGGTACCTTCACAGGATATAAAGAAGCGATAAAAAAGTGTGAACAGCAGGTAATCGACCTGGCGTTTATTGATATGGAAATCCCGGGGATGAATGGAATCCGCCTGGCGGAAAAACTATTCTCTATAAATCCCCAAATCAATATCATTTTTGTGACCGGATTTCAAGAATATGCAGTAAAGGCTTTTGAATTAAACGCAGTGGACTACCTTTTAAAGCCCGTTTCCAAAGAACGGTTCCGAAAAACTGTTGAGAGGATTTTGACATCAAGAGGTATCTTGGGACCGGCAAATAATGCCGGCGGAGATGCCGGCACACGGGAAAAGGCATATCGTATTTTGTGCTTTGGAGGCTTGGAGGTGCTTAACAGCAAACAGGAAAAGCAAGCGGTGCTGTGGAGAACGGCAAAGTCTGCTGAGCTTTTTGCCTATCTTGTACATTACAAAGGCAAATTGGTACATAAAAACAAAATAATAGAGGCCCTGTGGCCTGATTCTGATCCTGAAAAAGCCAGCATGCTGTTACATACAAGTATTTATTCCATTCGCAGGACACTGAAGAATATAGGTATTGACGGATGTGTCATTTACAGGAATTCCAGCTACCTGTTTGATACGGAGAAATTTTATTGCGACATCACCGAAATGGAAGAAATTCTGGAATTGATTGATATTAACGAAGAGAATATACAGCTTGCCGAAAAGCTATTCAATTTGTACAGGGGAGATTACTTTGAGGGTGAGGATTATTTCTGGGCGGAAGTAGAGCGTGAAAGATATACTAAAGACTATATCAGGATTTTGAACAGCATGTCGGAATATTATGAAGCAAAACGGTTATATGTCAGGGCGGAGAAATGCCTGCAGCTAATTATCCGGGAGAATGCCCTGCTGGATGAGATCCACGGAAAGCTTATGAAATTATACGTAAAGATGGGTGACTACACTTCTTTGCGAAATCACTACAATAAGGTACAAAAAATATACAGAGAAGAATTAGGGATTGCTTTTGATGAGTATTTTCACTTTATTCGGGACGATGAACAAGGTGAAATACGGGAGAATTTCAATGGGGAAAATACATAGGATTATTGTCTGTGCATGTTTGCTGCTGGTATCACTTTTTTTGCTGGGCAGCTCAATGCTGTGGAATTCAGATGATAAGAAAGGCTCTGGCAACAGAGTGGAAAAAGGCGTCCTGTCGCTTGATAATTGGAGCGGTGAGGGAAATAAGGTCATCGCTCTGGACGGCCAGTGGGAATTCTATTGGAATCAATTGCTGAGTCCTGAGGATTTTAAGGGAAAGTCGGAAAATATCCCATTACTTACAGGATATATGGAGGTTCCGTACCAATGGAGCAAAAAAGGTGCTGACGGTACTGCCTTTCCAATATACGGCTGTGCCACATACCGTATGATTATTAAAGATTTCCGGTACAGCGGAAGTCTTGGTATCAAAAAAAACAACATTCGTTTTTCAAGCAGGATATACGTGAACGGTGCCCAGCTCCTGCAAGACGGTGTTCCGTCCAAAAAGCCTACAAATGGCCAATACAGCAATATTCCTCAAATAGGTTTTTTTGATCATACCGGCGGCGATCTTGAAATTATTGTGCAGGCTGCAAATTATGAGTATATCAATGCTGGAATTTCTGTCTCCATCTATCTGGGGACAGCACCGGAACTTCTGCACCGGCATCAAAAGGACAACCTGATTGAATTTGGAATTTTTATCAGCATTTTAACCATTGCCTTAATTTATTTGATTCTTTTTATTACGGCACGCATTTCCGGCCGGAAGGATTTTGTATTTTTAACCTTTGCCTTGTTTTGTCTGTTTTTTGCATTATACAATGTCTTGATGAACGAGAGGACTATTTTAACAATTATAAACTGGTCCTTCAGTTCGGCATATAGAATAAAAGAGCTTTGTACCTCTGCTGCATTTATCACACTCATATTGTTTTTTTATCAACTGAAAAAAGGAATAGTTTCAAGCGTCGGCTTAAAAATGATATGTATCATATATGGAACAAACATATTAGTGGACCTGTTTGCATCAATCCGCTTCTACACTCAGGTTCAGGCTGTTTTTTCGGTAATTAACCAACTTGTTCTCATGATACTTTTGTTAAGCGTGGCTGTGCAATATATTAAAGGTGAACAAAGACAGGAATTTGAGATGCTGACCTTGCTGTTTTCCGTTATATTTATGAATCTTTATGCTTCTGACATCCTGCTGTTCACATTTTCCCTGAAGTCAGACATATTGTTTTCAAAATTCAGTATGGTTGCCTTTATGGTCACGTTAATCTTTTTTCTTAGCATACGCTTTTTTGAAACCTATTGGACCATGGGACAAATGTCCAGTCATCTTGACAAGGCAGAAATCGCTTTTTTGCGTTCTCAAATAAAACCGCATTTTTTATATAATACGTTAAATTCCATTGCAGCTTTATGTATTGACCAACCTGAACAGGCAGGGGAACTGACTGTTAAATTGGCCGATTATTTGAGAAGCAGTTTTAATTTTAAAGATATGGAAGCCCTGGTTCCCATTGAAAAGGAAATTGAGATCCTTAAAACCTATATTAACATTGAAAAAATACGTTTCGGAGAAAGATTGCAGATCTGCTACCGGATAGACAGGGATATAGATATGAAAATTCCCCCCCTCATCCTGCAGCCCCTTGTTGAGAATGCGGTACGCTATGGAATCATGCCGCGTCCGGAAGGCGGCAGGATAGATGTGATTATTTGCAGGAAACAGGCTACCGTGCTTTTTTGCATAAAAGACAATGGGGTGGGAATGCAGCAGGACAAAATCAGAGAGGTTTTTGAAAAGGCTTCAGGTTCTGATGGTATAGGTCTCTGGAATATTAACAGCCGGCTAAGGCTTTTATATGGTGAATGCATTCATATAGATTCCAAGGAGGGGACGGGTACGGCTGTTTACTTTGAAATTCCGTATTCTAAGGCTTAAGCACCACCTGCCCGCCGTTGACATGAAGAATGCCGTAAAAACGCGGTATATGATAGAAAATGTAAAAAAAGTAAATAATGTTCAGAAAATGTTCAGAAAATGTTCAGAATCCAAGTATATAATTAGATAAGAATGTTCAAATCACACTTGTGGCCTGTAACATCTGAATTAATACATTGCCGGCGGTTAAATTTCTCCGGGCAATATAGGTTTAAGAGGTTACAGACTGCTGGAGATGGGAAATTTTACAGGCTTTAGTCATGATAACTTGATTATTCATATATTGGGAAGGGTTCTGAACATGGATATAAAATTGCATAATGATATTTTTGTTGATTTTGTAATTGTGCTAAGTGATATTTTAGCGGTTATCATAAGTTATGCTCTCGCAGCGATGCTGCTTTTCGGACAGACGGGTATGTTTTTTTCCCTGCAGTTGCCCGCTATCTACATAACGGTTACCCTTATCATGCTATATACATATGAATTCTATACCACACAGAAAAGAAACGTACAGGAAATCATATTATCCATACTGGCGGTTACCCTGCTGGTAAATGCCATAACCATTGTGGCCGGCTTTGTCCTTAATCCTTTATTAACACTGCCGGATAAGCAGTTTTTCATCATAATGGCTGTCTCAATGTTTGTGTTTCTTTGCCTTGATAAGGTGATTGTTTCCGTATTCATTAAGTATGCAGAAGGTAAGGCGGAGCTTCTGGTTATAGAATCAAAGGCAGTTGACAATGCCCTGGCCAGAAAAATCAAATACGCCTATGTCAAGCTGCATCAGGCCTGGTACATTCAGATTGATGTTGAGGATAAGCAGGCCGTTGAGTCATTATTGAAAAACGAATTCAAACAATATCAAAGTATCTTTATTTGCCCTTCCATTCCTGAGGATTTGAGCAAGCAATTAATATCAGAGGCATTTAAAGAAAAAAAACAGATTTATATTATTCCTGATTTCCGAAATACCAGTCTGATGAAAAAAGAAATTACAATCTTTGATGATACGCCTGTTCTCAGAATTAAATCTTTTGAGCTGAGCCAATATGAGAAAATCATAAAAAGGGTTTTTGATATTATTACAGCTTCAATTGGTATAATAGCAGGTCTTCCGCTGTACCTTCTCATTGCATTCCTGATAAAAATTGATTCCAAAGGTCCTGTTTTCTATTATCAGGAAAGAATTACCACGGATAGAAAGGCATTTAAGATGTATAAATTCAGAACCATGGTGGAGAATGCCGAAGGTTCAACCGGTCCTGTTTTAGCCTCGGAGAATGATAAGAGGATTACGAGAATCGGCAAGATATTGAGAACCTTCAGGCTTGACGAATTACCACAGCTTTTTAATGTTTTGACAGGAGCTATGAGCATTGTCGGTCCCCGACCCGAGAGGGCGGTATTTATAGAGCAGTACTGCGGGTATATTGAGAATTATGACAAAAGGTTCGTGGTGAAGGCCGGTATCACCGGGCAGGCCCAGGTATATGGAAGATATATGACTACACCCGAGGACAAGACCCTGTATGATTTGCTTTATATAAGCAATTATTCCTTCTGGCTGGATATTAAAATAATTTTGCTGACAGTGAAAGCTATATTTGACAAAGAGAGTGCAGAGGGAGTAGGAAGGGCGCAAGAATTTTGCAAACGTCTGGATTCTGCGGAGACGGAGGATAAGGTTCCCTTGGAGAAATGTGTATGAGGTGGGTCAGGTGGCTGTTAAGCGTATTCTGGTAATTGCAGGGAAAATGCATTATGGTGGATTAGAAATGGTAATTATGAATTATTACAGAAATATTGACCATTCAAAGATACAATTTGATTTTTTGCTCAATTATCAGGAGGCAGGTGTTTTTGACGATGAGATAAGGCAATTGGGAGGGGAAATATACATTCTTCCCAGATTGTTTTTTAAAAATATTTTCAAGTATGTCAAAGCATTGGATCAGTTTTTCAGGACTCACAAGGAATATGAAGTGGTGCACGGACACCTTACAAGCGTCGGCGTAATTTACAGCATAATCGCAAAGCTGCATGGTGTGAAGAAAGTCATAATCCACTCACATTCAACATCTGTGAACCGAACGCTAAAAGGATTTGCAGAGAGGATACTCATGCTGCCCCTGAGGTTTTGTGCCCAGCATTATTTTGCCTGTTCCAATGAAGCAGGTAAATATGCCTTTGGCCGCAATATCCTGCGACGCTCTGATTACAGGCTTATTAGAAATGGAATACAGTCAGAGAAATTCAGCTTTAACCAGGAGATAAGAGCAGGAGTAAGAGCTGGGTTGCAGTTGGAGAACAAGTTTGTAATAGGCCACATCGGGCGGTTTGAGTATGAGAAAAATCATGCATTTATTTTAGATATATTTTTTGAGATTCATTTGAGAGACAGTGACGCCAGGCTGGTGTTAATAGGTGCAGGCTCAAGAAAAGAGGAAATCATAGAAAAAGTACATGCACTGGGACTGGAAGCTGCCGTGGTTTTTTTAGAGCAGCGGCCGGATATAAATGAACTTATGCAGGGGATGGATGTTTTTTTGTTGCCCTCCCATTATGAGGGCTTGCCGGTAGTGGGAATAGAGGCACAGGCTGCCGGCCTGCAATGTTTTTTTTCTGATGCTGTGACCCGGGAGACAGATGTGACGGGGTTGTGCAGCTTTATTCCGCTTTCCAGCCCGGCAAATCATTGGGCGGATATGATCTTGAAATGTAAAAACGGCTATGTGAGGAGAAATATGAGACAGGCCATAGTTGATGCGGGGTATGACATCAGGGAACAAGCCAGGTGGCTTCAGGATTTCTATCTGCAGTGAGACAGGGGAAGGTTTTTCGGAAGGAGGCATATAGTTGGGGCGGCTAAAAATTGTACATATTATTCAACTGTTAGGCACAGGAGGTGCGGAAAAGCTGATTACCGACCTGGCAATACGGGTTAATCCCCGGCATGATGTCAGAATAATCTGTCTTTATCCAAGCCGGGATTATCCATATGAAAAGTTATTGAGAGAGCATCAGATTGAGATGATTTTTTTAAATAAAAAACTTGGCTTTGATATCAAGACTTTTATGGAATTATGGAAAACCCTGTCGGAGATCAAGCCTGATGTTGTTCATACCCATTTGCATGCGGCCATTTATGCTTTGCCATGGTTTATGTTCCATAGGAAAAGCAGAAGTATACATACGGTTCACAATATGGCTTCAATGGAATTGGGGAAGGCCCACAGGATACTTCAAGGCCTGGCATACCGGCATTTAAATACCGTACCTGTGGCTATTTCCCATATTATACAGCAAGGCATTATAAAGGAATATGGCTTAGCCCCTGAAAAGGTGCCCATTATCTATAATGGAATAGATATTGAAAAGTTTTCTCCGAAAGAACAAATGAAAACGCAGGCTTCATGTACACTTATAAATGTTGCATCACTTTCAAAAAGGAAGAATCAGGCCTTGCTTATAGAGGCCTTTAACCTGGTATTAAAGCAAAAGTCAGATGCAAAACTTGTATTTGTCGGAGAGGGTGAAGAAAAAAGCAGCCTTCAGTCTCTTGCGGAGAAGTATAAAATCAGTGACAAGGTTGAGTTTGCAGGGATTTCTTCAGAGGTACGGAAGTGGTTGAGCAAGGCGGATATTTTTGTACTGTGTTCATTATTTGAAGGTCTGCCCCTTTCTGTTATTGAAGCTATGGCAGTGGGGCTGCCGGTAGTGGTGACGGAAGTGGGAGGAGTTCCCGATATTGTGGAGGATGGGGTCAACGGATTTTTGGTGCCCTCCGGGGATGCCGAAGGTTTGTCCGGAGCAATTTTGAAGCTTATTGAGGATAAAGGACTGCAGTGTCAGATGGCCCAAAATAACATGGAAAAGGCAAAGGCGTTTGATATGGACTATGTTACCGGTCAATATATGAAGTTATATAAATATGAAGTTATATAAATATGAAGTTATATAAATATGAAGTTATATAAATATGAAGTTATATAAAAAGGTGGAGTGAATTGAAGCTGCAATTTAAGGCTATTACCAAATTTAAAGAACAGAAGATAAGCCTGGGTGCATTGCTGGCCGCCTTGTATTTCATATGCATGCCTTTTTCCATAGTGCCTCTGCCGGGTGGTTCTTCCCTGCTTAAATATATTTCCATTCTTGTGGGCGGTTTTTTGATTTGCAACCTTTTTATAGGGAAAACCAGGATTAAATTCAACAGCATTCATTTTTTGCTGGGCATCTATCTCTTATATTCCATTGGCAGCCTGTTCCTTTTAAAAAGTGAAGGTGCAATTGTCATATTGAGAGGTACCATTGAGACCTCGGCAATTTTCTTCCTCATAACCTTAAAAGTATACAACAAAAGGGAAGGTGATTTGCTGATTTATTCATGGGTGATTGTGGGTTTAATAACCACGGCAATCATGTTGATCGGAAGCGTGAGCCTGGAAGAGGGCAGCGGCAGGGTGACAATGGGGATAGGAGGCGGAAGTGAGGACCCCAATCAGTTATGCGGTTATTTTATACTGCCGGTTTTGTTTTGTATAGAAAAAATTATCCTCAAAAACAGATTCAGGATTTTTTATATATTGTTGTTGGTGGCAATGGTGTTTGTCGTTTTCAGAACCGGCTCAAGAGGCGGCCTTATTGCCGTTCTTGCTGCTGTTATGGTATATGTGTTCTTTGCGCTGCGGACAAGCGCCATTAATAAAGTGAAAATACTGTTTGGGATTATACTGCTTTCAATGGTTTTCATCTATTTTTTTGTGCCCATGCTGCCGGAGGATGTTAAAGGAAGGCTGAGCATCAGCAGTCTGGAAGAGGATCAGGGGAGTGGGAGGCTGCAGCTATGGACGATTACAATTGATGCAATCAAGCAAAGTGAAAAAGGAATGATTTTGGGATATGGACTGGGCTCTACCGCAGTGTTTTTTGCAAATGCCTTCAGTGGGCACGGAGTCGCCCATAACCATTGGCTGCAGCTATGGTGTGACCAGGGCTTTATAGGAATGATGCTGTTTTTCAGTATGTTTGCAGTAGGAATCATGGGTAAGTTTAAAAAAAGTCCGGTGATTTCTGTAAGTTTGTTCGGCATGCTTGTCTTGTCTATGACACTTACAATGTATGCTTATTACAAGCCTTTTTGGAATATCCTGATGATGGCAGGTATGAATTTTCAATATGATGAAGATGGTGTAAAGGATGGTTTGATATGGAAACAATCAGAAAAAATATAAAGTGGATTGTATTGATGGTGTTTATAGCAATGCTTCTGGGCGTTTCTTTGAAGGCGATCCTTCAAATGAACTATGGTATCATGACAATATCAATCAACTATCCCGGAGCGGAGCAGGGGATTAATCCTGACGGCACCAGGTTCAATATGTTTGAAATCACTTCTGACAAAGTATTGGAGAGGACTCTGAGCAAGCTGGACCTTCCGAATATTACTGTAGAATATTTGAGAAGCCGCATTAACATCTATCCTATTGTGCCGGCACGCATTAATGACAGGATAAAAGCTGCCAGGGCCACAGGAAAAGAGTTCACCTATTTTCCAAATGAATATGTGCTTAGCTATTCTCAGAAGAAAAAGTTTTCTCCCAATCACACCAGAGAATTGCTCAATACCTTGTTTGAAACCTATAAGGAGGTCTTTAAAGAGACCCATACCGATAGAAGCATTTTGCTTTCTGAAAACAATTTTGATTTGAATTATTATGAATATGTTGAAGTGCCGGATATTTTCAGCAGCAAGGCCAAATCCATCATAGACTATCTCACGGCTAAAAAGTATGAGAACGGGTCTTTTCTCTCCACAAAAACAAATGTGAGTTTTGAAAACCTAATAGATGAATACAAGAGATTGAATGAAATAGATATAGCGGCACTAAGAGCATTTGTGTACACCTCCAGAATTGCTAAAGATAAACAGGAGCTGGTCAATAAGCTTCAATACGATATCGGAAAATTGAGTGTTGAATACTCAAAGTATTTAAAAGAGAATGAGGTAAGCAAGCTGGGAATGCAAACCTATGATTCCACAATCGTTTATTCACTTTTCATTCCTTCAATTGACAAGAACAGCGATCTGTATATGAATAAGACAAAAACAGGGCTGGACTACTTGACCGAAAGAGCCCTGAATGCCGGTGTGAATGCAGAAACCCTGAAGAAGGAAATAGAAAACAGAAACAAGCTTATAAAAGACTATTCGGATACCTCCATAACTCCGGAAGAACAACGAAGGCTTAAAAGCATCTGTGATGAAATGATAGGAAAAATAGAAGCAAAGTTTGAACAATACGCCAAGAATTCTCAGGACACCCTTGAAGATTATTATAATTACAAAAACAAAAATTATATCAACTGCAAGGTTTCCGATTTCAGCATAAGAAACCTGCTTACCACAGGATATATCAAGACTGCCCTGTTTTACGGGCTTATAGCCTTCCTGGGCATGCTTGTCCTGCTTGTATTTATGGAAATCAGAAAGCCTCCGCAGAGCAGACGGCCTTCACGGAGCAGAGCAGCTAATGAAAAAGAATTGCTGCAGGTGTCTGATGCATAGTGGAACAGGATTTTAATTTTATACTAATTGATATTTGGGGGTAGTTTTATGGAGCTTACTATCTGGGATGTATTTCGTTCTGTTTATAAATGGAAGTTATTGGTGGTGATTATTCTTATCATAGGTATTGGCTGTGCTTATTTTTATGTTAATAGAAACCAGACATATACTGCGGAGATACTTATCAAATACAATGATGCCAATGCGGAAAAGGGTTTGAATCCAAAAGGTGACAAATTTGATATTTATGAAATTATCACTCCTTCCATTATAGCCAGTGCCATCAGAGACTTGAATCTTGCTATAAATACAGAGGATGTGAGGCGTTCAGTTGTAATTACACCACTCATACCTGATCAGGTAAATGAAATAAAGAAATCCAAGGTTAAGGCGGGAGAAGAGTATACCTATTATCCTGTTCAGTACTATGTGAGCTACACGGTGGGGAGCGATAAAAGCGGTGTTTATGCCAGAAATATGCTTGATGCCATAATGCAGAGCTATGACAGGTATTATGCTGAAAAATACCTGAATCAATCAAATTTGCCCGATCTTTCCGATAAGGACATTTCCGGACAGTATGACTATTTGGACAGGGCAGAAATCTTTGAGGGAAAAGTAAACGGCATTATTTCATACCTGATTGACAAGCATGCAGAGAGCAAAGAGTTCAGGTCCGCGAAAACAGGCATGAATTTTGTAGACTTGCAGGGAGAATACAATAATCTCAGGAATTTCGAAATCAAGTCTCTTTTCTCACTGGTGTTTTCGGGAAGACTCACTAATGACAGGGAAAAGCTGATTAAGAATTATGAATATAAAATTGAACAATTAAGCTTTAATGGCAGTAAGAAACTCGAAGAATCAAATACTGCCCTTAATATACTAAAGGAATATTCCAAGAATAATACAGTGAGGACCCAGATCAACATGGGGGATTCCAGTCCCAATCTGAAGGATAATGTTATAGATGCCGACAAGTTTAAGACCTCGGAAACCACCTATGACAAAATAATGGATCAGTATATTGATTCAGGTGTTGCAAGATATGATAATCTGATTGATGCCGAGGAATGTAAAAAAATTGTGGAAATTTTTAAAAGTGACGACGTTCCCTTGGCCCAGAAACAGATAATGACCGGAAAGGCGGAAGCACTGATAAAAAGAATAGATATGCAACTGAAGAGGCTGATTTCCATAACAGATTCCACCCTGGCGGATTATCGCAGGTATAAGGGGAGTAAGTATATTACATATTTATCTTCTGTTAATATTATGAGCAATTTATCTCTTAAGTTCTATCTGATGGTTTCAGTGGTTATGGGCTTGGGCTTTGGTATGTTGTTGGCGATTGCTATTGAAATCATCTATAAATCAAGGGCTGCCCACGTCAAGGCCCGGGATGAGGTTGTATAAAATGGTTTTAATAAAAAAAATATTACTTGGATTTTTAGGACTGTGTATCATAATTATAGGCATCCTGGCACTGATTTGGATTGACAACTGCAGTGTGGAGGTTTCCAAAATCAGTGTTTATTCAGAGAAGTTGCCCAAGGCTTTTGATGGGTATAAAATAATGCTGCTCACTGATTTTCATAGTTCTGATAATTACGAGGAAATCACCGAGAAGGTAGTGGAGACAAAGCCGGATATAATGGTTATGGTTGGGGATATGATTAATGCAAAAGATACTTCCTTTGAAAATCTTGAAAAATTGCTGGATAGAAATAAGGACCTGGTACCTATGTATTTTGTAAGCGGCAATAATGAAAAATGGTCAAATAATGAGAAAGGCATAATTGAACTTGTCGGGAGTAAAGGCGTTACTATTCTGAACAATAAGAGCATTAAGCTTGTTTATCAAAACAGTGCCATTGCCCTTACCGGTTTTGAAGATGTCGTCTATTCTGATGATGCAATGCGCCCGCAGGTTGTAGAAGCCTCTTTAAAAGAATTGTCAGGTATAAAAGAAAATGAGGGATACTTCAATATCTTACTTTGCCATCGTGCCAATTTTTTTGATATGGTATCAAAATATAACTTTGACCTTACGCTGTCAGGGCATCTTCATGGCGGACAGGTGAATTTGCCGTATATCTCCGACTATATACTGGCACAAGTGCATATTGACAACAAAAAATATAAAAAGGGCTACTACAGGGCCGGCAATTCACAGTTGGTGGTAAGCGGGGGACTATCCAAGGATTTTAAAAAACCAAGGGTACTGAATACCCCCGAAGTTGTTCTGGTTACTTTAAAAGCAGTAAATTAGGGGGCGTTCCGGTGGCTGAGGTAAAGGTAAGTGTTATTGTTGCAATGTATAAGGCTGAGAAGCACCTGAAACGCTGTATAGAATCCATCATTTCACAAAGTGAATCCCAAATGGAAATCATATTGATAAATGACGGATCTCCCGACCGGTGCGGAGAAATAGCCCGGGAGTATGCAGCACTTGACCATAGAATCAGGGTAATCCATAAGGAAAATGGGGGAGTGGCTTCAGCCAGGAACTGCGGCTTGGAAAAGGCCTGCGGCAGGTACATCGTTTTTGTTGATTCCGATGATTGGATTGACAGGGATTATATAAAAATACTTATGCAGAAGTCTATTGAGCTGGATGCAGATATTGTTCAGTGCAATATCTGCTATGAATGGCCCCACGGGATTTCAAAGGACAGGCCCTCTGATTTTCCGGACAATTTTTTTGTTAAAAAGCCGGGTTTTAAGGAGCATATTTATTATAAAATGCTGGTGGGCATTCAAATGAACAGTGTCTGGAGAACGCTCTACAAAAGGGAGGTATTGCAGGGACTGAGGTTTGATGAGAAGCTGGAAACCTGTGAGGACCTTGTTTTTTCCATTAAAGCCTTTACAAATGCCCGCAGCTTTGCCTTTGTGGATTTACCGCTATATCATTATTTTCAGAATGATGAAGGCTTGACGGGAAGAGGCCTGTCCTTGAAAAAAAGATTCCGGTGCAACTTTTATGTAAGTAAAGTCTTATATGAGCATTTAAAAATATGGAAGATGGATTCGCTGAAAAATAGAAGTCTGGTTCTTATGAGAATTGTAAATATAACATTTTCAAAAGCCTTAAGACTATTTAGAGGCTATCTTAAGCAAACGGTGAAGATGAATATACTGCAAATAGCCGATTACCCGGCACCCTATGGGGGCAATTTCATAGCGTCCCTGGAGGCATTGGATAAAAAGGTGCGGCAAAATAACGGAAATGTATTTTACCTGTTCCCTCAAAAAGTAAAAGAATATGGATGGATTAAGGAACTCCGTCAAAAGGGCTTCCACATTTATTATTACTCGGACAGTATTATTAAAAACCATATTTTACTTAGAAAGATTGCTAAAAAGCATGATATAAATATCTTTCATGTGCATTTCACAAATATGAAAATAAGTCTTCCGGCAACATTGGCGTGCCTTGCCTCACTGGGCAGGAAGAAGCAAATCACACATATGCACGTTGAATATGTAAAGAAGTCCTTTATAAAGGAGCTTTTGAGAAGAGTATCAAAATGGGGTACTTTTTATATGGGCTGCAGTGAATTTGTTTCAGGCCAGCTCATGAAAAGCGGCTTCAGCGGCAAAAGGGTTTTTTGTGCCGAAAATGCAATTGACTTTTCCCGTCTGGATAAATATGAGCTTTTAGCAAATGCTCAATACGGAATTGAGGGTACTGCAAAAAAAGTTTTGATATTCGGGTACAACTGGTATGTAAAAGGTGTGGATCTGGCACTGGAAGCAGTAGCGGAGCTGATCCGGGAACAGAGGAGCATTGTTCTTTTAATTCCGGTTGCTGCAAATAAGGAAAATTTGGAGCAGTACATCCTGCAAAGATTTGGCAGTATTCCCCCGTGGGTAAAAATATTAGAGCCCAGAAACGATATTGCTTCGTATTACCGCTTTGCGGACCTGTTCATTTCCCCCAGCAGGCAGGAGGGTTTTTGCTATGCACTGGTGGAGGCGGCATATTGCAAGGTGCCGGTGGTTGCAAGCGACATACCTGCGCAAAAGAACCTGAGGCTCACAAGGGATGTATGGGTGAAGGCAGGAGACACAGGCGCTCTGAAGGCCGGAATAGAAAAGGCGCTGTACAGCAGTAGGCAGGAACTTCTGGACGCTCAGAAAGCCATAGTGGAAGAGCACTATGAACTGGACAGGTGGGCTCGGCGGGTGTCGGACGTATATAACGAGGTAATAAAATAGGCCCCCGCCCCACCTCTGCAAAGTGGCGGGTATCGCTTCGGAACCTCGTTGAAAGCCGCTGAAGTAAGAAAATTATCCTACAACCGGAAAATTTTCTTTGAATTGAGGCTCTATAAGAGGATTTTATGAAAGAGCTATATGAAAGACCTACATGAGAGAATTATATGAAAGAATTACGGAAGCCGGGGCATGCCGTTAATTATAGACAAGGAGTCTGGCCTGATGCAAAAGAAAATTATATTTGTAATAAGGAACCTGGAGGTGGGCGGAATAGAAACCTCCTTTATAAAGCTGGTAAACCTGCTGCCTCTGTATGATATAACTCTGCTCATCACCCACAAGGATACGAGCTTATTAAATCAGATTAAAAGAAAAATAAATGTAATTTATTCTCCTGTTGAAGACTACGGCCTCTTTTCAAAAGCACTCAAATCCCTTGTGCGGTTCAAGGATGTAAAAAATTCTATCTGTTACATAATTCTGCGCCTGCTTCAAGGCATAATGAACAAACCCTTCATGGCAAGGGAATTTGTTTTGAGGAATGCTGTTGATTTAGAAGAAGTATATGATACTGCCATTGTTTATGACGGCGGTATGCGCAATACTACCTTGCTGACGGTAAACCATATAAAGGCCCGCAAGAAAATCATGTGGGTCCATGAAGAATATAAAATAAAAGACAGGAAAAAATTGCGTGTTTATTTAAAATATTTTTTAAAATTTGATAAGATTTTTTGTGTGTCAAGGTTCGCCAAGGACAGCTTCATAGGGGTGTTTCCAGAGCTATATCCAAGGACTGATATTCTGTATAATTTAATAAGCAAGGAAGTTATCCGGAGCTGTTATGTGCCGCAGGAAAATATTTTTAACTATAATGGCATCAAGCTTCTTTCGGTTGGACGGCTGCATCTGTTAAAAGGTCAGATGTTACTGCCATATGTTATCGATAAATTAAAGAAAGACGGATATGTATTCAAATGGTATTTAGTGGGGGACGGACCTTTAAGACCGGAGCTTGAGAAGCTGATAAAAAAATATGGAATTGAAGAAGAACTGATTTTGCTGGGCAATAAAATTAATCCGTATCCATATTTTCACGACTGTGATTTTTATGTGCAGCCTTCTTTTACAGAGGGCTTTTGTATTACACTTTTAGAGGCCATGTGTTTCAACAAGCCCATTGTAACTGCTGATTTCCTGACGGCCAGAGAGTTTGTGGTGAATAATGAAACGGGAATAATTGTGGACTGTGACAGCGAGAGTATATACAGAGGGATAAAAGGGCTTATGGACTCCAGAGAAACAACTGCAAGGCTTATTGAAAATTTAAAGCAAATGGAGATTAACACCTATTCGGAAATTGATAAATTGGTAAATGTCATTGAAGGCCTGGAGGAACATGGAGGGTAAAATGAAGATCTTATTTTATGCAAATGGGAACTCTGAAAATCATGGCTGTGAGGCGATTACGCGTTCAAGCCTTCAGATGCTTTGCAAAAAAAACGACCATATTGTCATCACCACCCAGAAAATGGAGGCGGAATATAAATATGGTACTTCAAAGCTGGGGAGCTATATGGCATATCCCTATATGAGACAGGTAAGCATTCCGGGTAAAGTGGTTAATAAACTGACAGGGATATTGCTGAAAAAAAGCTTTTTTTCAGGTAAGTACCGTTATGACCGGCTGATAAAGCAATTAGACAATATAGATGTTGGAATCTCCATAGGCGGAGATAATTACTGCTATTCGGACCAGGATTGGTTAATAAGGCATAACCGCATCATCAGGGCCAGAGGGATAAAAACGGTACTCTGGGGCTGTTCCCTAAGTGAAGAAGTACTTGAAGCCAAGGCTATACAGGATGATATGAGAGGCTTTTCCTTGATTATGGCCAGGGAGTCCATTACATATGCTGCACTTATGAAGCACGGAATCACCCGAAATACAAAGTTGTATCCCGACCCGGCTTTCACGTTGAGGAGCATTCAACTGGAGTTGTCCGAAGGTTTTATTGAGAACGAAACCATAGGTATTAATATGAGTCCTCTTGTCCAGATGCTGGAACATGGCCGGGGTGTGATATACAATAACTATCATAAGCTTGTGCAGTATATCCTTGAACATACCGCGTACCAGGTGGCTCTGATTCCCCATGTGGTATGGAAGAGCAGCAATGACCTGGAACCTTTGAAGCGGCTTTACCGTGAATTTAGTGCCACCGGGAGGGTTGTGCTGGTCGGGGACCATAACTGTATGGAGTTAAAAGGCTATATCTCACGCTGCCGCATGTTTATCGGCGCCCGGACACATGCAACCATTGCGGCCTACTCCACTTGTGTTCCCACACTTGTACTGGGATATTCGGTGAAATCCAGGGGAATAGCAAAGGATATTTTCGGCACATATGAAAACTATGTATTGCCTGTACAGGCTTTACGCCGTGAGGACGACCTGATAAAGGCTTTTATATGGCTCAGTGAGCATGAGGACGAAATAAGAAAGCATTTGGAACAATGCATGCCTGCTTATATCTCTCAAGCATGGGGTGCCGTTGATGAAATAAGGGAACTGGTGGGAGAATGATATGTCGAGACTGGAAAATACCGCTAAAAACTTTATATGGTCTACCATAAGTACATTACTGGGTGCGTTGATAGGCTTTGTTTCACGGACTGTATTCATCCATGTGTTAGGTACTGATTATCTCGGGGTCAACGGATTATTTACCAATCTTCTCACAATGCTTTCGTTTACGGAATTGGGAATAGGTGCGGCCATTAATTTCAGCCTGTACAAGCCTCTGGCATTAAATGACATTGAACAAATCAAGTCATTAATGAATTTTTATAAGAAGGCATACGGCATAATTGCAGGTATCATTACTGTTCTGGGGCTGATTTTGCTGCCGTTTATAAAGTTATTCATAACCGGCGGAGAGGGAATTCAAAATATCTATCTTATATATTTAATATTTCTATTTAATACATCCTACTCCTATTTGTTTACATATAAACGCACATTGCTTTTTGCAGATCAGAAATCGTATCTGATTACCAATATTCAGATGGTTATCAACATACTTACTTTGCTTATCCAATTGGCCATACTGCTTGTTTTTAAAAATTACATTGCTTACCTGGCAAGTATGGTGGTCATCGGTGTATTGCAAAACTTTTATGTAAATGGATATATAAATAAGAGGTATCCATATCTTCTGGAAAAGAAAGTACAAAACCTGTCAAAGGAAAACAGAGCGTCAATTCTGAAGAATGTTAAAGCCCTCCTGCTCCATAAGATGGGGGATTTATGCATCAATCAGACAGACAACATCATTATATCTTCATTTATTAATATCACAGTTGTAGGACTGGTATCAAATTATTACCTGATAATCAATACCGTAAACTCCTTCCTGGTGAATTTATTCAATGCGGCCAATGCAAGTTGGGGACATTTGATTGCTACAGAAACAGAGGAAAAAAGACTGGACATTTTTAATGGTTATAATTTCCTGGCGTTTTGCTTTTTCGGATGGGCAAGTATATGTTTTTATAACTTATTGAATCCTTTTATCACCTTGTGGATTGGAGAAGACAAATTAATCGGCCAGGGAATAGTCAATCTGGTAATTATCAATTTTTATGTGACCGGTATGCGTATACCCCTGGCGAATATTAAAGCCGCGGCAGGTGTATATTTCCAGGACAGGTTTGTATCGCTGATACAGGCGGCAATAAACCTTGTCATTTCAATCGTCAGTGTCAGGTATTTAGGTTTGGCAGGGGTATTTATGGGGAGTGTTGTCAGCAGCCTGCTTGTTCCCTGCTGGTATAGGCCTATTGTAGTGTATAGATACGTACTTGCGGCTTCCCCTAAAACCTATTTTACAAAATATGTTTGTTATGCACTGATTACAGGGGTTAATACAGGTATTACTTCAGCCCTGTCCACCTGGTTGTTCAAAAACGGTATTACCTGGGTTTCGGTTTCCGGTACGGGAATAATTTGTACTGTCATCCCATTCATAGTGATATGTTTGTGTTTCAGGCATACAAAAGAATACCGGTATGTTAAAGGACTTGTAAAGACGCTGGCTTATGATCGCGTGCTGAAAAGATTTATTTAAAGGAGGCAAGGTTCCGGGCATGGATATGAATAAATATAACTTATCAGTGATAGTTCCTGTATATAACACAGGCAGGTATTTGGAAAGATGCCTGAGTTCTTTAACAAGCCAGACCCTTGAAAATATAGAAATAGTCGTGGTCAATGACGGGTCCACAGATAATAGTCCCGGTATAATCAAAAGTTTCAGCAGGAATTATGAAAATATAAAGGTAATTACAACGCAAAATTCAGGGATTAGTACTGCCCGCAGGATTGGTATTGAAAATGCAGCGTCGGAATATATTTGCTTTGTTGACAGCGATGATTTTGTTGCCGAAGATTTCTGTATGCAGTTGTACAACGCTGTTTCAATAAATGCTGCAGACTGCGGTGAGTGCGGTTATTACAGCTTTTCAGATTTACGGATGAAAACAAATTATTTGTTCCAGGACAATTTAACTTTAGGCAGAGAAGAGTTCAGGGATTTAATCATAAAAGGTAATATAATTGCCGGAAGACAGCCCTCCTTTATGTGGAATAAAATCTATAAGAAAGAAATTATTGTTTCTTATGTCCTGGATTATGGTGAATGTGCCTTGGAGGACTATTTATTCAATATGCAGTATTACGCAGGTGTCACCAAATATGTATACATTAACAAGCCTCTCTATTATTACAGGGGGACATTGAACAGCATCACAAAAACATTTAATCCCCGGCTGTTTGATATCCTGCTGAAGGTCCAGGAATATAAAGAGGGGTATATGCAAGCCCTGGGATTAAATGACGAGGAATGCAGACAAGCAAGTTATAGCTGGTTTATGGGCTATATCGGAAGGATTGTTTACCGTGTGTATGTATACAAAAATGCATTCAGCAGGAAACAAAAAAAAGAATTGGTTGTGAGAATGCTGACAAACCCCAAGGTGCTTATGGTTGCCGGAAACATAAAATTAGTGCCCGGATGTGAGGAAGAAGGTTTTATACTGCAAGTAAAAAATAAACTATTCGATAAGATTATTTTTAAACAGATTATTTATAAAAATAAGGCTCAAATAATAAAAGTTATCAGAAAGTTATTGCCGAAAAAGTACAAAAGTCTGTATACCAACAGTTCGGGCAGTTTATAGGTTATTTTTGGATAAAGAAAAAACTGTACTTTGGCGGATTAATGTCCGTCAGGTACAGCTTTTAGTTAAATTAACCTTTAGTGCTAGTTAAAAATGTGGTAACAGTCCGAAAATGTTACTCACTCCCGGACGAGCTTCAAATAAATGCTTGTATATAACGCTTTTGGCGAAATTGTATACCTTACAGCACGCTTTTTAGCCGTCGCAGCAACTCGACCATCCAGGTCTCGAGTGCTGCTTAAATTGACATCCTGTCAATTTAACTGCCAAATCAGCATGCTGTAAGCCTACAATTTCAGCAAAAAGCTTTTAATCATACTGCGCATTTCTTTAAAGTCGTCCTCGCGTGAGCGAACTTGTCTCTTAAAGACTTTATTAACTAGCACTACAGGTTAAATTAATATAAAAATCTCATATATAAAAATCTATATATTGAATAAAATATCCGCGTAGGTGGGGAACGGCCACAGCTTTGCATCAACTATGCATTCAAGTTTATCTGCCGCTGCCCTTAACCTGCCCATCTGTACAAACACTTCAGTCCTGTAGTACATAGCCTGGGAGAAGGTATCCTGGTCGGGCTCCTGGGCCTTGGCAACCTTTTCGTCCAGAAGGGTGATTTCTTTTTTCAGCTGGGCGGTAAGAGCGGCCACCTCTTGTAAAAGCTCTGCATTGGCACTGATATCTGCATCAATACCACAGCTCTTGATCTGGTTTATGGAGTTTGCAACCTGGGCGCCGAAGCTGATTGCCGCAGGAAGAATCTGCCTCCTTGACATCTCCAGCATGGTCAGGGCTTCAATATTAATGGTCTTTATATATTTTTCAAGGGATATTTCATATCTTGAATGCATTTCCACCCTGCTGAAAACCTTGTGCTTTTCCATTACAGAGAGATTTTTCTCGTCCATCAGGCATTTGATGGCTTCAACATAGCTTTTGATATTGGGAAGTCCTCTTTTTTCGGCTTCAGCTACCCAATCCTCCGAATAACCGTTGCCGTTGAATATAATACGTCCGTTTTTCTTAACAACTTCTTTAATAATATTGTTGACTTCAGTATCCAGATCCCCGGACTTTTCAATTCTGTCTGCAAACTGTTCCAGCACCTCTGCAACAATGGTGTTCAGGAAGAAGTTCGAGGAGGCGATGGAGGCTGAGGAGCCTACCATTCGGAATTCGAATTTGTTGCCTGTAAAAGCAAAGGGGGAGGTTCTGTTTCTGTCTGTAGTATCCTTTGGAAGAGCAGGAAGTGTCGACACGCCTACAGTCAGCTTTCCGGCCTTATTGGCGCTGATATCTTCACCGGCAGCTATCTGGTCAAGTATTTTTGTAAGTTCATCCCCCAGGAAAATTGAGATTATTGCCGGAGGTGCTTCGTTCGCTCCAAGCCTGTGGTCATTGCCCGGATTGCCGGCTGCCAGCCTTAAAAGATCCGCGTATTCGTCAACGGCTTTTATTACCGCACACAGGAATATGAGGAACTGTGCGTTTTCGTGAGGAGTCTTGCCGGGATCAAGCAGATTCTGACCGTCATTTGTAGACAAGGACCAGTTGTTATGTTTTCCGGAGCCATTAACTCCCGCAAATGGTTTTTCGTGAAGCAGGCAGACAAGTCCGTGTCTTAAAGCTACCGATTTCAGCAGCTCCATGGTGAGCTGGTTGTGGTCTGTAGCTATATTGGCGGTGGTGAATATGGGAGCAAGCTCATGCTGGGCAGGAGCGACCTCATTGTGTTCTGTCTTTGCTGAAATGCCCAGCTTCCACAATTCATCATCCAGATCCTTCATAAAGGCGGAAACACGTTCCTTGATGCTGCCATAGTAGTGATCTTCCATCTCCTGGCCTTTGGGCGCCTTTGCGCCAAAAAGGGTACGGCCTGTGAAAATCAAGTCCTTTCGCTTATCATAAAGCTTCTTATCAATAAGGAAATATTCCTGTTCAGGTCCCACAGTGGAGGTAACCTTGGAAACCTTCTCGTTGCCAAATAGGCGAAGTACTCTTACCGCATTCTTGGAAAGGCATTCCATAGATCTTAGCAAGGGGGTTTTCTTGTCAAGGGTTTCACCGGTGTAGGAACAGAAGGCAGTAGGAATATAGAGGGTGTTATTTTTTATGAAGGCCGGAGAGGTACAGTCCCAGGCGGTATAACCTCTCGCCTCGAAGGTGACTCTGAGTCCGCCTGAGGGGAAGGAGGAACCGTCGGCTTCACCCTTTATAAGTTCCTTGCCTGAGAATTCCAGAATAACCTTACCATCCTCGGTGGGATTGATAAAGGCATCGTGCTTTTCAGCCGTAATGCCTGTCATGGGCTGAAACCAATGAGTATAGTGGGTAGCCCCTTTTTCAATGGCCCAATCCTTCATACAGCTTGAAACTACCTCTGCAATCTCCAGAGTAAGGGGAAGCCCTTCGTCAATGGTTTTTCTGATAGACTTGTAGGTAGCCTTTGGAAGTCGTTCTCTCATTATCGAATCGTTAAATACATTGGAACCAAAAATTTCACTTAAATGACTCATAAATCACCTCATAAATAAATTTAGAAGTAACTCCTCCGGAAACATTTATTGCCGAAGACTGCCTGCAGGGTAGTCTCACTGAAAGAAGCCACTTGAATTAACATTAACCTTACCGCCGGCTTGACATTGGTTATGGGCAAAAATACAAGCCCTGTCTCATAAGCCGGCACTTATTACACTAAATATATACTATTACAAGATACAATTTTTTATTAATAATTGCAAGAGAAAAATACGTGTGCGTCTTTTTAAACAAGCATATTTAAATGTAATGAAAGTTAATAGCCTGATATAAGCGGATTGTATAAAAACAATATGCATGATGGCATTAGTATTTATTCTATAAAATGCAATAAGCCTGAAAATTTGATTCAAAAAAATCATTAAGCATATTCCCTGTGTCAGGGAAATTAAAAATACGGGTATTTGTGTGCTATAATACATATAACGTGTAGCATGGAATTGCAGATAACACAGGATTCCTGCTAGTGTTTGTAACATCTGAAACGTATATTGACCAATAGAGACATTTATTTGATCAAGGTGGTAGATTTTTTGAATAATATTGATTTCAATCCGGTCAGCTTAATATTGATAATACCTGTAATATTTATACTTGCAGCGTCGTTTTTCACTCCTTTTAGCCGTGACCGGATTATTAACGGATTTTATTCCATTGTTAATAATATGGAGTTTATAGCAGCCCTGCTGATAGCACTTTTTATGACAAAGGGCATACTGTTCGACAGGAGCAACCTTGTTTTCAAAACCATATACGATTGGCTTCCCGCTGCCGTCAAAGCCAGTCTGGACGCGAACAATATCTATACTTATCTGTGTGCCGCATTTATAATACTCATTGTTGTCGTACTGATATTACGACTGGCTACATACCCTTTATACAATTATGTATTCGAAGGAGCTGCAAATCGCATATACAAGGCCATGAGCTCTTTGAGCACCTTTTCCAAAAGGCTGGTTTCCTTTTTTTGCAGCATACCGAAGGCTTTGGTTACTCTCATCTGTCTCAGCTTTATATTTTATTTTTTCTCATATTATTTTACCGTACCGGGACTGTCAAAATATATAGATGAATCAAAAGTGCTGAATACAGTGTATGATACCGCCTTAAAACCTGTGGTGGATTCCGATATCGCCAAGAAAATACCCGTTATCATTAATGACCAGTTTAACAAGCAGGAGGAATTAAGCACACAGAGGGCAAAGATAGCAGAAAATATCAAGGATGCCCTGGGAAATTACAATATAAAGGTGATTCAGTATTTCAACGGAGTCACTCTGGATGATGCTGTCAAGTCAACTCCTGAAATAGATAAGCTGGCTCTCGAACTCACAAAAAATACAGAGGGCGACTATGATAAAAGTAAAAAACTGTACAGGTGGATTACCGGCAACATAAAATACGATTACGAAAAGGCCAGAAAGATAGCAAAGGAAACCAGGGATACCCAATCAGGGACCATTATATGCTTTGAAACCAGGCAAGGTATCTGTTTCGATTATTCAAGCCTGTTTATTTCAATGTGCAGAGCTAACGGCATAAAGGTCAGGCTGGTGACGGGGCTTGGATACAGCGGGCTTGCGTGGGGTGATCATGCCTGGAATCAATTCTACGATTCTCAGGCAAAAAGCTGGGTTAATGTTGATTGTACCTTTGGAGTCAGCGGAAATTACTTTGATATCTCCAAATTTTATCTGGACCATAAAAATGAAGAAATTCAGGGAGAGTGGTGATACATATATCCTAAATTTTTTTGGGAAAGTCCTAAAATATTTAGAATATATAGAAATTAATGTAAATAAGTAGTAAAATTAATCCTGAATATAAAGTGATGCTTTTTATGATAGGGGATTAAAAAAATGAAAATCAAATCGAGGCGCATTCCCGGAATTGAATTCTTTTCTATCATTTTTCTGCTGATTTTACTTATATTCGGGGTGTTGGGAATCATATCCTATCAGAACGCCTCCAAAGTGCTTAAAAAAAGTATAATAGACTCTGCAGTAAGCCGTACCGAGGACAATGCAAATCTGCTGAACCAGCATCTCAATGAATTTAAAACCATTATTGAAGGAATAAGCTTCAGAGGAGATATCCAATCCATGGAATGGGAGGTACAAAAGCCCGTCCTGATTGAGGAAGCTAAAAGATTAGGTGTCTTGCGGTTTCAGGTGACGGATTTATCCGCAAACGGGCATTGCACCACAGGCGTGATACTTGACTTATCAGACCGGGATTGGATTCAGAGGGCTCTTAAGGGTGAAACCGTTATTTCGGAGCCTTTCGATGGCGTTATAGAAAATAGGAAAATACTTGTCTGTACAGCTCCAATAAAAAATCATGCAGGAGAAATTGTTGGAACCCTTTCAGCTTCCATCGACCCACTTTATATACATAATATGATAAGCAAGCTGACCATGGGTGAGACGGGATTCAGCTTTGTCGTCAGCAGAAAGGGAAGGATAATCGCCCATCCTGATATACTGCTCATGCAATCAGAACAGTCCAACGAAGGAAAGTATCCGGAATTTAAGAACCTGTACAATGATATAAACATTAAAAACATCGGCTATACCTTTTACAAAAATTCAGGCGTCAGCTATTTTGTATCCTTCTCCAAAATCACGCCGTCAGGATGGTTTTTGGCATTAACGGCTCCTGAAAAGGAGGTTTTCAAGGATTTGGAAACCTTGAAAAAGAACTTTTTTATTTTGACCGCAATAACTATAGCATTTGGCATACTTTGCTGCCTGCTGCTGGTATCCTACTTCCTGAAGACGAAAATCATCGAAAAACTTAAAATGCTGGTTGAAGAAGATGAGCGTCTATTAAAGGAATCCGCTGAGCTTGAGAGGCTTAGGACTCAGTTTTTCGCCAATATTACCCATGATTTCAGGACTCCTTTAAATGTAATACTTGCCTCCATTCAACTGTGCAAGTTTTATTTCGACAGGGAGAAACTTCCTAACACCATAAACTTGAGCAAACATCTTAAAACCATGAAGCAGAATTGCTACAGGCTTATGAGGCTGGTAAACAATTTAATAGACACCACAAAAATAGATGTGGGCTTTCTCAAAAAAAATTCCAGTAATCATAACATTGTTAAAATAATTGAAGATATTACACTTTCAATAAAGGAGTTTACGGAGAATAAAGGGATAAACCTTTATTTTGAAAAAAGTACCCAGGAGATAATACTGGCCTGCGATGTTGACAAAATCGAAAGAATCATGCTGAATCTTATTTCAAATGCGATAAAATTCACAGACCAGGGCGGAAGCATATTTATTATGGTTCAGGACAGGGGCGAAAGGGTTTTAATATCTGTGAGGGATACGGGGATTGGTATTCCAAAGGAAAAGCAGCAATCAATTTTTGAACGTTTTGTCCAGGTTGAGCAGACACTGGTTAAAAATACAGATGGAAGCGGTATCGGGCTGTCCATGGTCAAATCTTTTGTTGAAATGCATGGCGGGAGCATCCGGGCGGTAAGCGAATTCGGGAAGGGCAGTGAATTTTTGGTGGAGCTTCCGGTTACTACTGTTGAAAAAAGAGAGGAACAATTCTCCATTGAAGAAGTGGAAAGCCAAAGGCGAATTGAACGAATCAATATAGAGTTTTCAGATATTTATTACTCCTGATGCTTTAGCAATTCAGCCGGTTAAAATTGTTTTTGCCTGTATCTGCTATTTTGTGATAATATTATGGTATATTAAGGGAAGCCGGCCTGTTAGCCGGCTGTTCGCTGCTGCCGGGGCTTGGTATGAAACTCACCCTTTTGCTGCCAAAACCGGGATATGCATATGAAGATTGAATAAATTAAAGCTGCGGGGAGATTTGTTAATAATATGCAAATAGAAGTTACAGAGCTGGAATTGTTGGAAAGAATAAATAAACTTTGCAGGTCAATAACTGAAAAGCACCCTGATTGGGATACTGCAATTATTTTGAGCCGTGTCAGCCAGTTTTACTTCACCGGTACCATGCAGGACGGACTTCTTCTTGTAAAAAGAAACGGTTCAGCCTTTTATTTTGCCAGAAGAAGTTTTGAAAGGGCGGTTGAGGAATCCCCTCTTTCCTGTATATATCCAATGGAAAGCTATAAGGATGCGGCTGCGGTTGCAGGCAGTGAGCTGGGGAAGGTGCTTGTGGAAACGGAAATGCTGACAGTGGGTACTCTTGAAAGGCTTAAGAAGTACTTTGCCTTTAAGGAAATGCTGAGTCTGGATAATATTATATTCGAAGTAAGAGCTGTCAAAAGCCCCTTTGAGCTCCACTGGATGAAGGAGTCGGGAAAACAGCACAAGAAGCTGTTGGAGGAGATTGCTCCCTCCATTTTAAGAGAGGGCATGAGTGAATTGGACTTCACAGCAGAGCTCTATGAGCAAATGCTTAAAAACGGGTTTCATGGGGTCTCACGCTTTTACCGGCATCAAACAGAGATGATAGCGGGCCAGATAGGGTTTGGAGAAAATTCCCTGTACCCCACAAACTTTGACGGGCCCGGAGGTATGAGGGGAATGAGTGCGGCTGTTCCCATACTGGGCAGCAGGGAAAGTTGTCTGAAAAAGGGTGACCTGGTTTTTGTGGATATAGGCTTCGGTATGAATGGCTATCACAGTGACAGGACACAGGTGTACATGTTTGGAGGTACACCCTCTGCCGGGGTTGTGAAGGCTCACCGGAAGTGCATTGAGGTGCAGAGGCATACAGCCGGCTTGCTGAAGCCGGGAAACAAGCCCTCACAGATATATGAAACCGTAATGTCCAGTCTGGATTCAGATTTTCTTCACAACTTCATGGGTTTTGGAAACAGGAAGGTTAAATTTCTCGGACACGGCATCGGCCTGCATATTGACGAGCTTCCTGCCATTGCAAATGGTTTTGACAGTCCGCTTGAGGAAAATATGGTAATTGCCCTGGAGCCCAAAAAGGGCATTGCAGGTATTGGAATGGTAGGTGTGGAGGATACATATATAGTGACACCTGAAGGAGGACAGCTTATTACAGGCGGAGAAAAGGATATTATTGTAGTATGAAAATAGATAGGTTGCTGGGTATAATAACTGTCCTGCAGCAGAGGGAGAAGGTAACCGCTCCTGAACTGGCAGAAAGATTCGAGGTATCCAGAAGAACCATCCAGAGGGATGTTGAGGCTATCTGCAAGGCAGGAATACCGGTTATAACATATCAGGGCGGTGATGGGGGCATAGCTTTGGCCGAGGGCTACAAGCTGGACAAAAGGGTTATGTCGGTCAGTGAGCTGCAGAATATAATTTCCGGACTGAAAAGCATCGGAAGTGTTTCGGACTCAAAGGATATCGCAAGACTTATTGACAAGCTGTCTCCCGCAGAGAAGGGCACCACCGGGGAAAAGGTGGCCATAGACCTGGCATCCCATTATAGGAGCAGCCTTTCCGAGAAAATAACCCTTTTTAAAACAGCCATAGCTGAACACAAGCTGGTGAAGTTTGATTACTATTCAAAAAAAGGCGTAAAAAGCCGTATTATCGAACCTTACCTGGTTACGTACAAATGGGCTTCCTGGTATGTATACGGGTATTGCACCGAGAAGCAGGCTTACAGACTTTTCAAGCTTAACAGGCTCTGGGAGCCTGTAATTACTGGCACACCTTATGAGCCCAGGGGAGTCAGGCTTGAAGAAATAGAGCTGGACAGTTATTTTCAGGATAATACCGTATTAATTGCCATATTTGAAAAGGATGTTAAATTTTTGCTGGTGGAGGAATACGGGCCCGCTTGTTTTGCGGAAGACCCTCAGGGAAAGCTGAAACTCACCATTGGATTTACCGACAGGGAATATATGTTGAGGTGGCTGCTTTCCTTCGGAGACAAGGTGGAGGTTATGGCACCTCTGGAAATCAGAGAAAAGATAATTGAAACTGCAAAGAATACTCTATCGATTTACGAACATGACATATAGTTGTCCGGTTCACTGTGATATTATTTCAGTGGAAGAGGCAGCAGACAGCAGGCATAAGTCAGCAGACGGCATATAATAGGCTGTCCCAAAGCTGCTCCTTACTTTTATTTTGCCGTTTGGCATAAATCAGGAGGCTGAAATGATAGAATCAAGATGCGGAATTATTTGCAGTGAATGTACTTTCAGAGAGCAGTTCAACTGCACCGGCTGCAGTAATATTACACAACCCGCCTGGGGGCAGTGTGAGGTGAAGAGCTGCTGTGAGAGCAAGGGAAAGGCCCATTGCGGGCAGTGCCAGAGCTTTCCCTGCCAGGTGCTGGACAAATTCTCCTATGATCCGGTTCACGGAGATAACGGATTGAGAATCCGGCAATGCAAAAAGTGGACCAGTAATTGAGCAGTAGGAGTTTTGACGCCAAATAACAGTAAAACGAGGTAATATTATTATGGAAAAGCTACTGAATTATGAGCAGTTTGTAAATAGAGTGGACCAGCTAGGGTTCATGGCTTTGTCGAATATCCTTCAGGACTTTCCTTCTGTGGTGGGTGAAACGCCCAAAGAAGCCTGGCATACAGGCGATCCTGACACTGACCCCTGGTGCTGGAAGGACAGGGCCGCTGAAGAAAAAAAGCTGGCCTTCGGGTGTATATTGGGAGGACATAAGGGCTTTATTTCAGCAAGGCTGTACCCCTATTTTTACGCTGCCTGTCACCACACAGAATCAATGGAATACAGATGGCAGCAAGGCTTGATAAGTTTTGAGGAAAAAAAGCTCTGGGAATTGTTTGAGACCAGGACAATGCTGAACACAAGTGATATCAGACATGAACTGGGTACTGGTAAAAAGGGGAGCAGCAAAGCGGATAATGCTGTTGTGGAGCTGCAAAAACACTTTTATATAACTGTGGCAGGCAACAGGAGAAAGCTTAATAAGGCGGGTGAGCCGTACGGTTGGCCTGCAAACGTGTATGACAGGGTTGAAAACTGGGCGCCTGCCGCCTGGCTCCAAGAGGCAGCAGAGTTGGAGCGCAGAGAGGCAGCAGGATTTATTATTCAAGCAGGCTTAAAAAACAGCAGCCAGGTGACGGAGCAGCAGCTTGTAAAAGCTTTGAGAATAAATTCCTTATAAGATTTAGCTGCCAATATGGTTGCAGATATGGTTGCAATACGGTCGATAATATGGTTGCCAATACGGTTGATAATATATGAAAGCCGGTGATTTATGAAACTCAGATTAAAAATTATCAGTATAGCTGCAGTTTTAATTTTAATTGTCTCTGCCTGGGTGGTCAATATCCGGGCATTTTTGAGCTACTCAATTGACGACCCTGTTTTTCTGAAAGCCTACCTTGCATATCATACAGATGAGAATACCGAAGCTGAATTTTATTATATAACAAATTCCTACGATAAAAATAATTGGTATGAGGCCAGTTTTCCCGAAATAGATTCGGATAAATTCTATACCAATACTTTTGAAATGCAAGCAATAAGAAACAGCAGCTATAAAATCAACAAATTGGTTATCAGGCTTAATAGCGTATTTCTTAAAAACGGTGCAGAGAGGCTGGTTGACAAAGCTGCTGAAAAACCGGTTTACATATCAAAGCTAATGCTGACAGACAAGGACAACATATCCCGTGAATATGATTTTGGCCGGCTGTGTATGTACAGGGAAGAGCAAATAAGCAACAATGCACTGCAATTTGAAAATGGAATGAGCTCCAGCGACAGCAGGGGGCACAGTACTGCCAGGGCTCTTGACAATATCAGGCTGACTGCCGTGGAAAGCCCGTTTATGGATATAGTACAGGAAATGTTTGATGTAAGAATAAACGGAACGTCTATAAGTGATTTTACCTTTCCCATAGATATGGCAACAGATGACAGCATAGAAGTGGAATATGCCCTTAAGGATGTTTCAAAGGTGCCCGGATACCAATTTTCAAGAGTATTTATTCCTATCAGGTTAAGCGGTGTGGACAGCGCCGGGGGCAGATGTGAAATGAGCAATATGGTTCATTGTGATCAATACTATAAACTGACTGCAGGGGATGTAAGAAATTTTATCAGAGAAGGCAGGTGACAGCTTGAGAAAACATTATTCGCAAGTCATATGGGGGTTTGTACTTGTTTTCATAAATATTAATATCGGCTTTTTTGACATCCTGCCCGATTTTATAGGCTATGCACTTGTGGCGGCCGGTTTGGACGGATTGGGGAAGGAATGTCCCCCATTCAGGAAGGGGGCGGCTCCGGCGGTAATCATGTTTTTTGTTTCACTGATTACGATTTTCTATCCCTCCAATGTTTTTAACAGTGAATTTTCTCCCTCAAATATATGGCTGCTGGGGTTTCCGGCATTTTGTTCAATTGTGCAACTGATTATTTTTTATTCCGTATGCAGGGGAATACATAGCAAGTCTTTCGGACTATATCAGGAGTCTGCTGCCGGCATGGACATTCCGCCGGAGACGCTCACTCTGCAGGAGCAGCTGGAGGAAGAATATAACGGTGACAAAGCGGCGGGCCGGAGATTTATGAAAGCTTCAAAAAACAGATGGTACTGGATTGCCGGCTGTACCTTTGCTGAACTGCTTGTGCTGCCGTTTATGCTTAATGTGCAGCAGTGGGCGAAGCCGTCTTTTATGGGAATTATAGTGGTTAAGCTTCTGGCGGTGATTTCATTGCTGGTGCTGCTGAAGGATGTAAGGAATCACCTGCAAGTGGAATAGTATTTTCTGACTGTCACCACATTTTTTAATTAGCACTACAGGTTAACCCGGTTTAAACATAATAAGCCAGGAATACTGCTTGGGAGCTTAAATAAAAAATTAATATTGCAGATATATCAATATACTCCCATAACCTGTTTTAATTTTGTACAGACAGGACCTATTGCTGCCGATAAATTGCCATCATCACGTCTTTTATAAGTTGCGGCAGTTATTCCGGCTAAATCGGTGGGAAGATTAATCCGTTCATCTTTACAGTACACCATGAATGTTCTGTCTCGACCAAGAGCCCCCATAAAGAGACCAAGTTCAAAAAGAACATTATCTCTTGGTACTTTTTCCATGCTCCCTCTTTTATAAGACAAATCATCTGGAGTTAACACAAGTATTGCATATTCAAATTTTTTTACGGCATTGGCCAGATTTTCCAAGTTACCTTTTGAAAGTGCGAAAATGTCTTGAGACCATATGGTTGTGTCCACCGTATCTTCAAGCCCGATTTGTATGTACTCTGCGATTTTCAGCCCCTCGGAAGAAGAGCCGACAAAAGCATTGTGTCTTTTGACTCTATGGATATTGTGGTTATTAACCCTATCATTTAAATGGTGAATAAGTTTTAAAATTGAATTATATGTATGTCCATCAATCCACTTTTCTAAAGCACTTTTACAACTGTCACAGATTCTGCCGGACTTGATTGAAAGTTTTATATCGGGCTTATGGATTTTTTTATCAAAAAAACAGTTTCGAGTATCCACATGATTTTTTATTTCCGGGCAAATAAAGGAAATAGTGTATCTGATAAAATAATACATAAGATAAACTTCCAACGAAGGAGGTGCATAAAGCTCTTCCCAACCATCGGTAGTAACAACAGCAAAAGACTCTTCTTCAGATCTTGAAGCAAACAAATTGGATAGATTCTCTGAAGATAGCTTTCCATGTACAATTGCCAAAATATATGGGTGAAAACCCTTGCTGCTCATTTTGTATTCTCTCAACTTCTCCCAGACATATTGTGTCGTATAATTTTCCCTTTCAAAAGGTACTCCCCAATGTTTCAGATGTTCAGGCGGATTAGAAAAAACTATATCCTGTTGAAGTGCATTTAATTCATTAATAATATTATCTGTTATAATCTTTTCAGGTCTTCCGAGGTTTACAACTTCAATTGGATAAGCTGGCATTTATTTAATCTCCTTTAGCTGTTGTTAAGTAAAACAGATATTCTAAAAAAGCATATGGTTTCTCATTATTTCCATATTATAACACCAATTTTTAAAATTACAAAATTAATATAACAGTATATGATACTGAAAATTGAATACGCTGCTGCAACAGGTGCTGATGCGGCCCGAGGCATTTCTGTTTCGCTCAACAGCTTATCTTCTGACCGGTGGTGTATAGAATAAGCAATAAGTTTCAAGCCGGCAATAAGTGTACCATAGTGAAAATCCGCAAGCCCCGGCCTGCGCAATTTAAACTGGGATAAATGCAAATAACATAACTGTATTAAATATTAAATATTAATAGTATATAAATCAATATTTAAGGGGTTATGCAATGAAGGTATTTATTATAAACCGGAAAAGGTTTGCAAGGTATTTTGGTGTTTCCATCGTGGGTATAGGCCTGTGTGCGCTGCTGTATTTTGCCGGATTCACTGAAATGCTGAAGTCAGTCAGCGTGTTCGGCAATAATAGGGTGCTGCCCATATACAGTGTTGAAACTGATAAAAATCTGGTATCCATAACTTTTGATTGTGCATGGGGGGCAGGAGATATTCCCGCCATTCTGGAGATACTGAAAAAAGAAAATGTGAGAGCCAGCTTTTTTATGGTTGGACAATGGGGAGAAAAATTTCCCGACGCAGTCAGACTTATAGCCCAGGATGGCCATGATGTGGCCAACCACGGATATTCCCACTTAAGGATGAGTACCATAGGAAAAGAAAAGTGCAGGAGTGAAATCGAGCTCTGCAATCAGAAGCTGGGAGAAATATCAGGTACAAAAGTTACATTATTCAGGCCCCCCTATGGTGACTACAACAACACCGTAATAGAAACCTGCAATGAATTGGGGTGCTATCCCATACAATGGAATGTTGACAGCCTTGACTGGAAGAAAGAGATGAGCAGGCAGGCCATTCTGGACAGAATCCTAAAAAGAACAAAGCCGGGTGCGATTATTCTCTTTCACAACGATACTCAATATACGGTAGAACTCCTGCCCAGGATAATTTCTGAGCTGAAGGCCAAAGGCCTGAATTTCGCCCCGGTTTCAGAATTGATTATGAAGGAGAATTATTATATTGATGATCAGGGGAGACAGCAGAAAAGGTAAATCTTGAAATGACGCTCCTGAACAATATAATCTCAAAAAGCAGGTTCAGCACTTTCCAGGCAGGTATATGGTGGAATAGTGTGCATTTTGACTTAATGGTAAAGTAAGATTGAAGTTCAACAATTACTTGATGTATCATAATGAACAAGAAAAGTATAGCCTTAAAGGAGAAACGGAATGGAAATGCTATGCTTATTTACTTTATACAATGATATCTAAAATATACCTTTAAAATTTAAAATAAAACATAATATATTTGAATTTTATTATATATATGGTAAGATTTAGTAATCGAATATTTTCTACTATAAAAGGAGAGTATGTTATGTCTGTACATAAAAAATTTAAGTCTATTATAGCAATAATTCTATCTATAACTGTTGTTATATCTGGTATTAATATTTTACCAAATGGAAATGGAAAATTTTTAAAATTTGGAGATGTAGTTAAGGCAGAAACGATTAATTCTGGGATAAGTACTATACAGGGCGGTAAGTATGTAAAATACGAAGGTATAATATATTTAAAACTAACTGGTAACAATGGAAGGGTAATGTCTCTTAATTTATCAGGTATGACAAGTCCGTTTATTGCTGGAAGGATCGATGTTCCAACAAAAGGTGAATTAGAGGGCGGTGTATGGAATAATAGCTTAAGAAAAATAAGTAATTCCTACTGGACGTCATCTCTTTATGATGGAGCTAACGCTTATATAATATATTATGAAGGTGAAATTGGTACTGCTTCTAATCTTTCATTTCCTGGATGTATACGACTGTGCAAATCACTACCAGTAAGTCTGGTGATTAGTGGTGGAAGCGGAACTTTAGCAGATCCATACTTACTAATTAATAATGCTAGTCCAGAAATAAGTGGAACTATTCAAAATGAGGTGTTTTCTGAATTAGATACAAACTTCATTCCTAGGATATCTGTTTCTGATTCCGACAATGATACTTTAATATGTAAATACTATCTAGATTCAGAAGGAGTATATAAGGATGTAAAAACTGTTTCAAATACAACAACACCCCAGAGCATAAGCTTTAATGGAATTAATATGAGTACATTAACTGAAGGTAATCATACTATAAAATATGAAGTAACCGACAGCAAAGTTATTACTCTAGTTACTCAGACAGTAAACTTTAAAGTGGATAAATCTGCGCCAGCACCTTGTACATTTAATGCATCCTCAACGGTTGACAAAATAGATGTATCTCTCTCCGGTCCGGCAATTGACACCATTGGAGGCCTGGATACTAATCCATACAGATATACAGTAGGTACTGAAGTGTCACCATGGGGAAGTGCAATGACATATACTTCTTTGAATAATTTGATTTCAAACCAGCTGTATCAGGTTAAGGTTGAGGCAAGAGATGTTGTAGGGCACATTGCAAGCAGTACACAGAATATATATACTAAAGCAGCTGTGCCAAACTTATCTGTCAACAATGCAACTTCATATACTTTAGATATTACATCAACAGACAACAACTCAGATGAAACCCAGTACCAGATTAGTGCAAATAACGGGACCCAGTATGTAACTCAGGAGGGAACCCTTACTGCCACACCTGTATGGGTTACATTAACCGGTAAAAAAGTAACTGTTAAAGGATTGAATCCAAGCAGTACATATACCTTTAGTGCCAAGGCAAGGAATGCGGAGAATATTGAAACAGCAGTAAGCTCGCCGGTTAGTGGTACAACCCTCATTGCACCGCCTGCTTCGCCTGCTAATTTAATTGCAACTGCAACTGATAGAACCGTTACTGTTTCCTGGGAGGCTGTAAGCGGTGCATCAGGTTATGATATTGAAGTTGATGGAGCAATATTAAATAACTATATTGCAACTTCATACACACATACTGGCCTCAATCCGGGAACACCGCATACCTATCGGGTAAGAGCTAAGAATGAAGGAGGCCCCGGAAGCTGGAGCAGCTCCATAACAAAATCTACATTGCCGGGTTCACCTAATGTTCCGGTAAATCTCAATGCAATACCCTTAAGCACTTCAATTACAGTAACCTGGAACAATGTCCCCGGTGCTACAGGCTATGATATCGAAGTAGACGGAGAACTTGTAAGTAACGGACCTAACACAAACTACATCCATAACAGTTTGACACCTGGAACACATCACGCATACAGAGTAAGAAGTATCAATCCGGGAGGAAAAAGTGAGTGGAGCGGATATGCAAATGCCACAACGCAGCTGGAGTCGGTTCCGGTACCTGTAAACGTCACGGCAGTACCGACCTTGAACAACATAACATTATCCTGGGATACAGTAACCGGAGCATCAGGCTATGACGTTGAAGTGGACGGTGTAACCTATGACAACGGTGTAAGAACCACATATACACAAAATAACCTGGCACCCGGAACTCAACACTTATACAGAGTGAGAGCAAAAAAAGGCGGGATAAACAGTGAATGGAGTGCTGCAGTAGTAGCATCAACACTGACCAATGCATTCGGTACACCTGTAAGGTTTAAAGCAAATGCAAATGATACATCAGTAGAACTATCCTGGGATGCCGTACCTGATGCAATAGGATACGACCTTGAAATAGACGGCATTGTAACAGACAATGGACAAGAGACAACGGTCATACATAGCGGACTGGAACCAAATTCAAGCCATGCATACAGAGTAAGGGCGAGAAGTGCAACGGAAAACAGTGAGTGGACTGAACTTTTGACCATACTGATATTTACATTGCGCACACCGGAAAACGTAACGGCAGCATCTGATCAGACATCAATATCAATAGAGTGGAATCCTGTAGAAACAGCCATCACCTATGACATAGAATTTGATGGATCAATAATAACCGGAATACAATCAACAACATATTCTGCTATGGGTCTTACCCCCAATACACAGCACATCATAAAAGTAAGGGCGGTAAACGGAAGTGGAGTAAGTAACTGGAGTGCACCGCTGATTCAAGCAACGCAGTTCTCGATGGGAAATGTACCAAGGGTATCCGGATTAGCCAAAAAGACCTCAGTAGTATTGATGTGGAACAAACTAGAAGGAGCAACCTCATATGATGTTGAAGCAGATGGAGTAGTAACTTCAAATATTCAAACAACGTCATTTAATGTAACCGGCTTGACTTCGGGAACATCACATACATGCAGGGTAAGGGCCCAAAACAGCTCAGGAGCCGGGGAATGGAGCCCGGTATTCAATGTATCGACACTTCCGGAGGGACCTGCAATACCATCCAATGTGGCAACTTCCTCAAACATGGCATCAATACTGGTAACGTGGGACAAAGTAGCCGGAGCTGCTGAATATGAGATAGAGGCAGATGGCAGAGCAATAAACAACGGCACAGGGACAAGCTACCTGCAAACATCACTTATGCCCGGTACAGGCCATACTTACAGAGTAAGATCAAAGAATATAACCGGTTATAGTGACTGGAGCACATTAACAACAGTAAACACCTTAAGTTCTGTGCAAACCTTTGAAATCAACTCTGATACCGGAGAAGAATTTGATCTGGTTCTCTCAGCATCCAACATACAGGACTTAAACAAATATACCTTTACAATACAGTATGATACCAATGACTTTGAAGTAACAGACCTCTGTGGTTTCACAGCAAAACTTGACGCCCTGGAGGGAGACATATCCGGAACAGATATTACGATAAAACAGCTGGTACCAGGGACAATAGTATTCACCAAAGCAGGCTCTGAACAATCCTGGCAGGTGTGGTCAGGAATTGTGAACAGCATAACCTTAAAGGCGAAGCATGCTGGAAATGCAACTGTCACTTATACCATACAGTAACGTTGCGTAAGAGTATACTAAAATATGAAATGAGAACTGAAATATGAAATGTGAACGAAATGAAACCTGGGCTGTAAAAGATAATATTTTGCAGAATATCACATATATTTGCAAACATAATATAATTACCATATTATCTCATAATCCAGAATTTTACACTTATTTATTAAATTGCTTAAGGAGTGCCACACCATGAGAAAATTCAGGATCTTTTTATCGAAAATACTTATAGTATCTTTCATGGTAACAAACCTGCTAACGTATTTCCCTTCGCTAAGCTATGCCGCATCAGAAAAAGATAAGGGAAATACTGCTGCTGTCAGCGTACACCACGAGAAGACAGAAATTTTAGTTAAATATAAGGACGGCGGCAAGGAAGATAAAGTTAAGGTAAATCTGAAAAAGAGAATTAAACTAAATAAAATAAGCACAAAGAAAAGCTATGCCAAAAATAAAATTGATTTGCTTGAAATAGATGAAAAAGACGATATTGCCAAGGTGGTTGATGAACTTAAGAAAGATCCCGATGTACTCTATGCCCAACCCAATTATAAGCTTGACATAATGTCAGCACCTGCCGATCCCATGTTCAGTAATCAATGGGGTGTTCAGAATAATGGGCAGGAGATTGAAGGACAGATGGGAAGATCAAGTGTTGATATAAATGCAATTAATGCATGGAATCTGACGCAAGGTTCTTCATCAGTCGCTATAGGGATATTGGACACAGGAGTTGATTTAAATCATAAAGATCTGAAGGATAATATCTTTGTCAATTCATATGAAATACCTGACAACGGAATAGATGACGATAATAATGGATATGTAGACGATGTAAACGGATGGGATTTTGTAAATAATGACAAGTCCATATATGACGATGCTTCAAAAGATTTACATGGTACTCATATAGCAGGCATACTTGCTGCCGCATCTGACAATACAGGTATCACTGGTGTCGCACCCAAAGTAAAAGTACTTCCGTTAAAATTTATTAATGGAAATTGGGGATATACCTGTGATGCTATTGCTGCTATTGAATATGCGATGAAAATGGGAGTTAAGATAATCAACTGCAGCTTTGGGGGCACCGATGACAATTTTGCCCTGAAGGATGCCATGGCAAACAGCGGAATCCTGTTTATCTGTGCTGCGGGCAACAGAGGAGCCGACGTATCTGTTTTACCTGTTTATCCTGCCTGCTTTGACATTCCAAATGTTGTTTCAGTAACATCAATTGATAGTAAAGGCGTTCTCTCACCTTACGCCAGTTATGGTAATAAGGTACAATTGGCTGCTCCGGGGGTAGATATATTAAGTACTACGCCAGGTAATACATATGATTACTTTACTGGTACATCAGCCGCAGTTCCTTTTGTAACAGGTATTGCAGCACTTTTACAAAGCTATCTTCCAAATCTGACAATAACTCAGATAGCAAAGCGGATAAAGGATAATGTAGTTCCATGCACTAATTTGACAGGAAAGGTTTCATCCGGCGGCAGAGCTGATGCATATGCGGCGCTGGCCAATACAAAGCCGGCTGCAGATACATATGCAGGGGAAGGTAATGGCAACAGTACTGTGCCTGCAGGACAGCAGGGAGGAAACATTGATACCTGGTACACCATGGATCAGCTTGCCAAAATAAAGGAACAGCTTCACTATGGTGAGTCAGGCGTAAGTCCTGCATCAGGAAACTTTTCGTTTACTGTAAATGACATGAGCGTTCCGGCTCCGGGATTTCAGATAAATATATCCCGTTCATACAATTCAAGAAGTGATAAAAGTACACCTTTAGGACGTGGTTGGACATTTGGGTTTGAAGGAAAGGCAGAAGGAACAAATGTTGTTGATGTTACATTGCCCACAGGAAGTGTAGAAAGGTTCCGGCTTAATAACAATGTTTACGAGCCTGAAGAATCAAGGAGCACATTTGTTAAAAATGGCGACGGTACATATACCCTGACCACAAAGGATCAATACAGGTATACTTTCAATACAGACCGATATCTTTCAAAAATGGAGGATAGGGATGGCAATGCGGTTGATATTACTGTAAACTCAGCCGGAAAAATATCAAAGATAACAGATACAGTAGGCCGGGAATACAAAGTAACCTATAACTCAAACGGATTAATAGATAACATAACCGATTCGGAAAACAGAACAGTAAAATATCAGTATGACAGCAACAATAGACTTACTGCAGTAACCGACCCCCTGGGAGGTATAATGAGATACTCCTATGATACATGGGGGTTTCTGAATGAAATAAAAGACCATAATCAGAAAACAGTAGAAAAAATTATATACAACCATTCAGAAGGTGAAAACCAGGACAAGGTATCAGAGGCCACAGACTCACTTGGTGACACTGTAAAATACACTTATGACATGTCAAACAAAAAGACAACGGCAACGGATATGAATAACCGGGTATCCACCTACTGGTTTGATGAAGCCTTCTATACCACACAAATACAGGAACCGGATGGAAAGGCTTCGTATACTGAATATTTCCTGTATGACGGCAAAAACAAGTACGGTGATGTTAAAGCTACAACAGACCGAAACGGAAACAAGACCCAGTATGAAATAGACACCAGGGGTAATGTTACCAGGATTACCAATCCCGATGGCAGTTTAAGAATAAATGAGTATGATGAAAAGAACAACCTGATAAAAGAGGTGGATGAGTGCGGGAAGGCCACTTACTATATTTATGACGACAGCAGGCTGAAGCTGGTCAAAAAGGTACAGCCCTTAAACGGTACTGATGTATACGAAGGAACAGACAGTCCGGGCTTTGCAGTAACTTCCTACCAGTATTACACCGGGGCTGAGTCGGGCTGCAATGCAAAAGCACTTCTTAAAAGTGAGACCAATCCTGAGGGAAGCGTGACTGACTATACATATGATGCCTATGGCAACGTTAAAACCGTTTCCGACCCTGAAACAGGAAAGCTCACAAGCTATGAATACAACAAGCTGGGCTGGAAGCTTGCTGAGACCACGCCAAAGGGCAACAGAACAGAGTACACCTATGATAAAAACGGAACAGCTATAAAATCAACAATTGTAAGTGCAAAAAACGAAACACAGAGGGTGGTATACGATCTTTTGGGAAGAAAGCTCCAGGAGATCAGTCCGAATCAATATGACAGTTCAAAGGACGATCCTGCCGCAGACTCATACAGTGATGCTGCAGTGGGGACAAGGTACGAATATTATGACAGCGGCAAGGTTAAAACCATAACCGATGTACTGGACAATAAAACCGCATACACCTATGACGTATATGGAAACACCCTTACAGAAACGAAACCCAACGGTGCAATATACCGCTATACCTATGATGTATTGGACAGGCTGGAAAAGGTATATTTTAAAAATGATTCCACGGCAGCAGAGGTATTGCTGACAGAATACAGCTATTCTTATCTGGAGGACGGGAAAATTCAGAAAACCGAAACCGTATACCTGAATTCCACAGACAAGGCCGTAACCGTATGTGTCTATGACTATGCCGACAGGCTTGTAGAACAGCAAAATCCCGACGGGACAAGGACAAAAACCCTGTATAATGCCAACGGAACTGTAGACAGGCAAATTTCAGCCAACGGCAGCAGTACCTGTTATAAATATGACGGGCTGAACAGATTGGTGGAGCAGTGGTCTCCCTTTGAAATAGCAAACGGAAATACATTCTATACATACACAAAATATGTCTATGACAAAGCCGGCAACAGAATTACCGAAAAAAACGGCAAGGATAAGGTGACGCTGTGGACAATACCCGAAAACTATATTGTAAAGAATTATACCTACTATAAAAATGGAAAATTAAAAGCTGCTTCGGATGCCGAAGGCCGCAAGACAGAGTATGCCTATGATGATGACGGGAACATGATAAGGCAAAGCGTATATACCGATTCCACCCACAAACTGGTTACGGAGTTTGAGTATAACCATATGCAGAAAATATCTTCTAAAAAGCAGCAGGCGGAAGCAGGAGATATTTATGGAAATACCTTTGGCAGTCCGGGAGCTTTGGAACTGGTCACAACCTATACCTATGACAAAAACGGAAATACAAAGACAATCACCACCCCTGATGATGTAACTACAACCTACGAATATGACGCCTTGGACAGGCAGTTGTCCCAAAGCCGGCCCGGAACGGATGAAACGGGGGCTTCGGTTGAAATAACCGAAAGTACAACCTATAGCTGGGAAGGAAAACCACTGACCTCAAAGGATGCAAAAGGAAATATTACAAGCTATGAGTACAATCAGAGGGGCTTCCTCACAAGGACAACCGATGCCCAAAACGGAGTATTGCTGTATGAGTATGATCTTGCCGGAAGAAAAATAGCCGAAGTAACGCCGCAAAATTACATAAGTTCAAAGGACATATACCATATGAACAGGAGTGAATATGTATATGACCTTATGTCACGGGTGACAGCAAAGAAGGATGTATATATAGATAATGTTTCAGGCCTGTGGACTACACTTTATACCAAAACCTGCAAATATGACAATTCAGGCAATGTGGTAAAAGAGCTTGATGCCATAGGGTATGACTATGGAATGGGCTCCTCCCAGGAGGAGAAAATAGCTTCGGGATATGGAATTGAATACAGATACAATCTGGCCAATCTGCTGACCTCGACCCTGGATGCAGTTTCAAAGGAAAGGGCCCTGTATTTCACTTCAAAATATGAATATGACGGTCTTGGAAGGAAAACCTCCGAGACAAATTCAAAGGGAGTGGAAACCTGCTATACCTATGATGACGCAGGCAATATACTGACAGTCAGCGTAAAGAAGAGTCCGGCTGCAGAGGGGCGGCAATTGAGAAGCTCCGCCTATGACCTGGCAGGAAGACAGCTTACCCAGACAGATGCCAACGGCAATACCACAAGATTTGAATATAATGCTCCCGGTCAGGTCAGAAGGCTTGTATATCCGGGTGACAGCACCATGCCCTCCAACACTGTAATATTCCAGTATGATGCTGCGGGGAATTTAAAGCTGCGACAGGATTCCTTGGGAAAGGTAAACCTGTATACCTATGACAAGCAGGGGAGACAGCTGTCAGCCACAGAGAAAAAATCCGACAATACCCAGGCAATAACAACCTCTGCGGGCTATGACGCAAACGGCAACAAATGCAGGGAAACTGACGGCAACGGGGTTACACGGACTAATACCTTTGATGCCTTGAACAGGCTTACGGCCTCAGAAATAACGGTAAACGGGGTAAAGCAAACAACCACCTGCGGCTATGATGCAAACGGCAACCAGACCACAAGCACCGACTGGCTGGGGAACACAACGACAAATATATATGACCCCTTGAACAGGCTCATTGAAAAAAGGAATCCATATACTACCATACAAAAGCTGGAGTATGATAAGAACAGCAAGCAAATAAAATCAGTTGACGCCCTTGGGAATATGACCCGGTTCATATATGACAGGAGCAGCAGGCTCATAGCTACAATAGACCCAGAAGGACATACCACCAGCCAGGCCTATGATGATGTGGGAAACATCATAGCCAGAACCGACGGGAGAAATATTACCACAACCTATAAATATGATGAGTTCAACAGGCTTTCGGCAGTAATAAATCCAAAAGCCCAGGTCACAAGCTACACCTATGACCTCAACGGCAACAAACTGACACAGACAGATGGAAATGGAAACACAACCATTTATGAGTACAATGGGGCCAACAAGGTAATAAAAAGGATAGACCAGGGCGGAAGGCTGGGTTTACCGGGAGCTTACACCTATCTGAACTCAAAGACGGAAAAATATACCTACAATGCCGACGGCAGCGTAAAAAGCTCAACCGACAGGAACGGCAGGCAGACAACCTATTCCTATGATATACACGGCAGGCTGCTTTCAAAAGCCATAGGAGGTTCCGGCATAGCATATGCCTATGACAGCAGCGGCAACCAGACAGCCATGACCGACAGCACGGGAACCACCGCAAGAACCTATGATGAGCTGGGAAGGGTATTGACCAAGACGGTTCCGGGCTTTGGGACAACTGTATTTGCTTATGACGGTGACAAGGGAGACGGACTGCGCTCTGAAACCACCAGGGACCCCAAGGGCAACCTGACAGAAAAGGTGTATGACAAGGCAGGCAGACTGTATAAAGTAATTGCAGAGGGCAAAACCACCACCTATGAATATTACGCAAACGGAAGCAGAAAGAACGTAACCTATGGGGACGGGGCAAAGGAAGAATACACCTATTACGGTGACGGCCTGAACAAGACCCTGGTGAACAAAAAGGCCGACGGCAGCAGCATAGACAGATACAGCTATACCTATGATGGAGCCCACAACCAAATTTCCAAGACAGACACAAAGGGAGCAACAAACTACGAGTATGACAGCCTGAACAGGCTGGAAAAAGTAACGGAACCCAATGGCAGGACAACCAGCTATACCTTTGACAAGGCGGGAAACAGGCTTACGGAGACAGTGCTGGCAGCAGTAGTGACAACGAGCCCGGCCATAAGCTCGGTAACCACAAGCTATACATATAACGAGCAAAACAGGCTGGTATCCACGGTACAGCAGAGCGGAAGAGAAACCGTAACAGAGAAATACAGCTATGACAGCAACGGCAACACCATATCAAAAGTGAAGGAAACGGTGAAGCCGTCAGACCCGGAGGTGACAGGAAGCTTCAGCCTGAGTATTGCAGGGCGGAGCAGCACAAGCAGCGAGGCTACGTATTACCAGTATGATGTGTGGAACCAGCTTGCCAAAACCACAGCAGGCAGCAAGACCATAAGCTATTCGTACAACGGAGAGGGCTACAGGACAGCAAAGACAGAAAACGGGCAAAGGACAAACTACCTGTATGAAGCGGACAAGGTAATCCTTGAAACTGATGCAAACGGAAATGAAACAGCCAGAAACATATATGGAATAAATCTCCTGACAAGAACCGCAGGCAGTGATACAATGAATTATATGTACAACGGGCATGGGGATGTGAC
>NZ_MZGX01000012.1 GCF_002051585.1 Ruminiclostridium hungatei
AATAAGACATCAACTATAATTAATTATAGTCCTGGTGACAAACAATGGTGGATAACAGGCTTTAATCCAAACTATAAGGGGGTTAATGCCAATAATTTGACGGTATCTTACACAGTAACATTCAATACCCAAACCATGTATGATAGCTTTTATAGAATATATGGTGATAAAAATAGCAAAAAGAGGGATGAAAGATGGGTGTTTGACTCCAAAACAATTACCGCAACGTTCAAATTTTAATAAGGGAGGTTTAATCTGTGAATAAAAAAATTGTATTGATGCTATTTGTACTCATAAGCTTACTGATGTTAAGCTCGTGCAATAAAATCGGATTCGATAGCGGAGGAGGAATAGCTGTGAGCGAAGAAAAAAAAGCCGATATGCGAATGGAACAAATAGTTTCAGCGCTTAAGGGCAAGGATAAAAAGGCGTTAAAATCTTTGTTTTCAAAAAAGGCGTTAGATGAATCCAATGATTTTGATAGAGGAACAGATTTATTGTTTAATTTCATTCAAGGGGATATTGAGTCTTGGGTGTTGGAAGACGGTTGGTCTTCTGATGAATCAATTGATGGTGGCGAAAGTTCCCTGATGATTCGCTTCTCTTTTGATTTGAAAACCGATAAAGAGTCGTATAATTTTTTCATAATTGATTACAACACGGATAACATTAATACTGATAATAATGGGGTTTATATGTTGGAAGTATCGAAATCTTCATATAACGGTGAATGGGAACCATGGCAAAAAAGAATGCGTGCAGGTATATCTATAGTAAAATAAAATCCAAGGAACTGCTCTTTGGGTTGGAAGATGACCAGACAATAATCGGGAACTGGCACTTTTCCTTTTGGACAAAGGGTTTACGGTTAAGTATGTGAATCTTTAGTAAACGGTAAAATATATGTATTCCAATAATAAAATAAAAGTTTTCAAGTAAATGAATAAGAATATTAATTATCTTAGCCATGATAGAGCAAACAATCTACTCTATCATGGCTTTTTCTTTTCTCAATCTGAGGACTAAGGTTATAACCGTAAGGTAAGCGTCAAAGCAATGTAAGTGTCAAAGCAATCCACACCTACACATGAGGTCAGACGGCATGTTAAACTGAGACCAAGGAGATAGGAATATATGGGCTCAGTTAAACGAACCAATGAGGAATGAGTTAAATTGTTTGAACAGCAACCGATAATACCGGAAAGGTCACAGAATACCAATATGACGACCTGGGAAGATTGACAAGTTAAGCTCCTGCAGGAGAGCCGGCTATAGCGTATACCTATGACGACAGCAACAACCGGAAAACCATGACGGCAGACGGAGTGTCGTCTACAGCCTATGTCTATGATGGAAACAACAGGCTTACGGAAGAGACAAAGACTGTGGGACAGTCCTCAGAGACCACCCATTACAGCTATGACAACAACGGAAATACAATCTGCAAGTACACCGAAACAATCTCACCGGCTACGGAGGGGCAAACCACGGAAGCTTATATATCGGCAGCCGGAGCAGCAGAGGAGATAACGTCGGCAGGAACAGACTATATAGGAACAGGCTTTCCAGAAACTGCCTCTCCAGAAACACCTTTACCGGAAACAGTCCCGGAGATAACCACAGGACAGGCACTGAGTCTTGAAGCCCAAACGGCAGATACCGGCACAGACGAAAGCAGCAATGAAGTAAATAATGATAACAGCGTTACAATAAATGAATACAACGGCTTGAACCAACTGGTAAAAACCGTTACAGGGGACATAACAGCAGAATACACGTATGACGGCAACGGACTGAGAGCCTCAAAGACAGTAAACGGTGTCACCACAAACCACATATGGGACGGTGACCAGATGGTGCTGGAAATCGACGGCGCAGGAAACGTAAGCAATAAGTATGTAAGGGGAATAAATCTCATATACGCCGGGGAAGGTGCAAATAGAAGGTATTTCCTGTATAATGGTCATGGAGACACAGCGCAGCTTACCAGTACAACAGGAAGCAGCATAAAAGTGTATGAGTATGATGCATTTGGTGTAGAGAAGAACATAGACCCTGAGGATACGAACCTGTTCAGGTACTGCGGAGAGTATTTCGATAAGGAAACCGGGACTATCTATTTGAGGGCGAGGTATTATGACCCCACCATAGGAAGGTTTATTACGGAGGATAGCTATTGGGGTAAGGATAGTGACCCACTCAGTTTGAACTTGTATACGTATTGTGAGAATAATCCGATTGACTATATTGACCCTAGTGGACATATGCCTGTAAAAATGCTTAGAAATTATTTTAATTTGTATAGAACTGGTAAAATTAATAGAGATTCTGTTGCAAAACAGATTTTGTTGATGAATATAGGTAATCCATATGTTGGATTTCATGAAATAGCTCAAATATTTGTTGGAGACAAAGTGGCGGCCAAAAAGTCTGAAGTAACTCTAGAATACAGTATAAAAGCAATAAACGATAAAGGAAAAACAATAAAATATGAGGCAGATGTAGTCAAGACATCTCAATTTGGAAAATATGTATGGGAGATAAAGCCTCTAAATGGAAAAGATCCAAAAGAACAGTTAGAGCTATATAAAGAAAAAGGAGACTTAGCTTTAGGCCCAACTTATAGTGATATCAGTGGGATTAAAATACTTTCTGTAAACAATATATTTTCAAATGACTATACTTTATATATGGGGATTAACTTTCCAGAAAAGGGAGTTGCAACTTACTACTTTTATTCAGTTGATGAAGATGGAAAGACTAAAGAATTGTCGACTGCTGCGGCAAAAAGAATATGTGAGGATATTCTATTCCCAATGTTCTACCCGATACCAATGCCAATGCCAATGCCTTTACCTGTACCAGTACCATAATTTGATTTTGAGGTGAGACAATGAATATAGGTGATAAAAAAGAGAGTTTTGAGACAAAAAAATCAGACCCCAAAAATCAGTTATTCAATAAGAAAAGTTGGTCAGAAAATGCGAAAGGTGAAGGGTCAATTAAGCCACAATTAAATTGGGTTAAAGAATTTAATGATGCACATTCAGTTTCACCAATAATAGCTGATAAGAGTGGAAATGTTCTGTTATCGTATAATCATGAACATAGAGCTGCAGGAGTCAAGACACATGGTACATTAATAAGTATATCAAACACAGGTGAGAAAAACTGGGAAATAAATTTGGATAAGAACGAATATTTATTGTTTAGCAATGGTATTTCTCTAACAGAGGATGAGACAATAATAATTGGGACTATGGGGAACTTGAATAAAGTTCCCCATAGGTTATTTGCTATAAATTCATGTGGAAAAATTGTGTGGCAAGTTGAAATAAAAGCATCAATCATATTTTCACCTAAGACTTCAAAGGATGGCACGATTTTTTTCGTCACAGATGAGCCAGCTCTATATTCATTTGATAAAGAGGGGCATATAAAGTGGGTATATAGAGACGATATTGAAGGTGAAATCTGTTGTAATCCAATAATTTCAAAAGATGGACTTATCTACGTACTATGCAACAGCGGATTTTTATATATTTTTGACCAAAATGGAAATAGGGTAAATACATTAGAGTTAGAAAAAGCAGAATTGTATGATTCACCTCATTTTGATTCAGAGGGAACATTATATTTGCCACCTAATATTACAGCTTTTGACTCGGAATATAAAGTGAAGTGGGTATATACTCCGTCAGAAGGCTTCATTCCTAGCAACTTGTTCTTTGCAGATGACAATAATAACTTATATTGCTATGCTAACTATTTTAGATTAATAAGCATTGATAAAAATGGAGTTCTAAGGTGGGAAGCAAAAATGAGGGGAAATGCTATAGATTTTCCTCCAATAGCTGGATGGGGTAACTGTATATGCACTTGCTCTATTGATAAGGCAAAAGGTAAAAATGACTCGTATATACAAGCCTTCAATAAAGAAGGTAAATTGATTTGGGAACTTTGCATAAATAATGAAAGCCTTGTTGGAATTGTACCAGGAAATATGAATAGCTTATTTGCTTTAACAAATGATATTAAAGGTGGCAAATGTAAGATATATTGTTTTTCGATGCTTGAATAAATGAAAGGGTATTTGTATGAATTTTTTAAGGATATTTGTAGCGATTATAATATTGACAGCAATATTTTACCGGTTTTATTATCCGAGATTAAGATCTTACTATGTTAATTTAAAATTAATGAAAGATGGGAATCCGGAAATGTTTTAGCACGAATTAGATAAAGACATAAATAGAGCTAAATCCGATGAGTATAAACGGGCACTTTTAGTTAATAAAGTATCGGGTTTGATTTTTATGGGTAAATGGCAGGAGGCAATTGAACTGTTAGACAAAATCGACAGTAATTTTATTAATGAAGTTTTTACAGTTCAATATTATCTTAATTATCTAACTGCTCTTATTTTTTTAGAAAGGATCGACATTGCAAAAGAAATATATGAGGGTAAGAAAGAGTTGTTTGAAAAATATATAACAATTGAAAGACATAGAGAAATTAATCAATCCATAAAAAAGATAGAGGGAATATTCAGTTTTTACAATTATGACTTAATTAAAAGCAAAAGTATATTTGAAGAGCTGCTAGATAAACAGAAATACAGTATTTATAAGGCGATTAACCATTACTTTCTGGGAAAGATTTTTGAAAAAGAGGGGAATCTGGCAGAAAGTAAGATGCATTTTGATAAAGCAAAGCTTTTGGGCGAAAAAACTTTCCTTTCAAATTTGGTTTCTTAATAGCATATAAATTTAATCTCAACATAGATAGTGTTCGGCTGTTAATTCATACATAAAATAGAGTACTTTACAATTCCAATACCCTGAGATTAAAAAGTTGGAGGATTACGTATGACAGTATCGGATATAATTAAAAAGATTGCAGGGCAAGAGTTAAAAAAGTATGATTTTAAATTTGATTGTAAGCAGGGAGCTGTAAGATGGGTATTTTCTAGAAATAAGTTTGGTATTATGCAATATATAACTTTTCAAAAAAGTAACCTTATGGATGCTTTACGTGTTGAATTTACGACGTCTATCAATTCAATGCCTGTTTTGGGAAGTCATTTGATAAATAGTATTGACTATTGGCTTAGTTATAATGACGAAATATCGTTAGAAAAAGTTATAAATGATTTAGTATCCATAATAATTAGTGAGGGAATATTGTGCTTAGATGCAATGAGTACACCAGATATTGAACCTTCAATAGAAATGGCTGAAGAGTTAATTATTAATACACATAAAAAGGCTGAGGATTTTGCTGCAAGATATATTTTAGGCTATGTAAATATATACGACTCATTAAAAAAAGTAGAAATTATTTTGCAAAATACAAAGGATAAGACGCTGGATGAGAATTTTGAAATTCTTGTTGGAGCTGCTGCATATGTTGGAGAATTTATAATAATGCTACATGGTGGCTCTTGGGAATGGGATACCGATTTTAATACTTGCTATTTGAAGAATATAGGAAATACTGAATATTTTGAAAGTCTGATTACTTGGATTATTAATTACTGGCATAAACCTGAAATGAAAATTTACAGTTTGGTGTGGAAATATTCAAATCTCAAAGAAATAATATCCGAATAGTTGCTAGAAGAAACTTAAGGGCAAAGATTTAATTATGCTGGTACGCGAGTACAATTTAAAGCAATGGGAAGCATGATAAAAGAACTTACTGAGATTTGTAGGTGAACAGCAAATATTTTAGCCGATAAAGTGACAGGACGTCACTTTAAGCAGCATGCGAGACCCGGATGGTCGAGTTGCTGCGACGGCATGGAATACTTGTTGTGAACCGTACTATTTCAAGTAAGTTCTTTGTGTGCAATCCATTGCTTTAATTCGTATGGAAGTACCAGCTAAGTATATTTGAAGGATGATTAACCTACCATCACATTCATAATATCAATTCTTAAATATAATCCGTTTAACTTTTGACGTCGATGAACTAAAGACTTCGGCAGATGTGGTCAAGGAGTATGGCTATGATGCCAATAACAACAGAAAAACCTTCACGGTGACAAAAAACGGTGCAGCCAACATAAACACAAGCTATGTATACGACAAAATGAACAGGCTGGAGCAGGTATATGAAAACAGTGAGCTTGCAGCGGTATATTCATATGATGAAAACGGAAACAGAAAGTCATTGGCATATACAAACGGCAATGCTACCACCTATGACTACAATCTGAGCAACAAGCTGACCTCCCTGGTAAACAGGGACGGTATGACAGAAATATCCGGCTATGCCTACACCTATCACCTTGACGGAAACCAGGCATCAAAAACCGATAATACCGGAAAAGTTACAGCATACCAATATGACGGCCTGGGAAGGCTGACGAATGAAGCACCCACAGGAGAGCCTGAAATAACCTATACCTATGACGACAGCAACAACCGGAAAACCATGACGGTAGACGGAGTGTCGTCTACAGCCTATGCCTATGACGGCAACAACAGGCTTACGGAAGAGACAAAGAATGCTGGACAGTCCTCAGAAACAACCCATTACAGCTATGACAACAACGGAAATACAATCTGCAAGTACACAGAAACAATTTCACCGGCTATGCAGGGGCAAACTACGGAAGTTGATATATCAGCAATCGGAACAGTAGAAGAAATAACGTCTGCGGGAACAGACTCTACAGAAACAGCTTCTGCGGATGCAGCTTTACCGGAGACAACCACAGGGCAGGTACTAAGCCTTGAAGACCAAACGGCAGATACAGGTGAAAGCAACAGCAACACCACACTATAAACGAATACAATGGTTTGAACCAATTGGTAAAAGTAACCGAAGGAAGCAGTAAATACAGCTATACCTACAATTGGGATGGGCTGAGGGCCTCAAAGACAGTAAACGGTGTGACCACAAACCACATATGGGACGGTGACCAGATGGTGCTGGAAACCGACGGTGCAGGAAACGCAACCGAGAAGTATATACGTGGAATAAATCTCATATATTTCGGGGAAGGTGCAAATAGAAGGTATTTCCTGTATAATGGTCATGGAGACACAGTGCAGCTTACCAGTACAACCGGAAGCAGCATAAAAGTATATGACTATGATGCTTTTGGGAATGAGAAAGCTCCTGACGCTAACGATACAAACCTGTTCAGGTACTGCGGTGAGTACTTTGACAAGGAAACCGGGACTATCTATTTGAGGGCGAGGTATTATGATCCCACCATAGGTAGGTTTATTACGGAGGATAGCTATTGGGGTAAGGATAGTGATCCGCTGAGTTTGAATTTGTATACTTATTGTGGGAATAACCCGATTGACTATATTGACCCTAGTGGGCATTTGAGTGCAAAAGTCAGAACGATATTATGGGCAATAAGGCATCCAGTAGAGGCTTATCAGATTGGAGAGGCTGAGCCTGGAAAAGGTAAAATTAATTATACGAATGTTGCAATAAGATTTTCAACAAATGACTTGGGATTAACAGAGAATGCATCCCATGAGGGTTCTCAAGTAAATGCTTATAGGCATGTATTATGGCAGGCCATGATTACAAAATCTGTGCCTGGTGGAGAAGAAACAGCAAGAGAGGTTGGTTATTGTCATGAAGAAAACCCGAATGCGATTGATGGTCTATCTTCACGAGACTTAAGTAAAAAAGTGTTTAAGACATTATTAGAGGCTGATGAATCAATTGACTTAGCAAATAATATAATTGGTATAAGTATTGGCAAAAGTATTTCAAGTTATAGTAATAATGATATTGCTATTGCCACGTTAAAATATTACCATGAAAATGGTTTTTGGGTTGCAGTTAAGCAATCAGACGGGAGTTATAAAATTAGTCAAACAAAGCTATCTGATAGACAATATAAAGCAGCATTAAATAGAATAGAAAAGTTAGATGATTGGGGCTTTGCAGAAGATTAGAGAGATAAAATGCATAAATATTAATAAGATTGGAGGTTTCAATTTGAAGAAACTAAATACTATATTTCTAATAATCTTAATACTGGTGCTAGTGGGCTGTCAGACAAAGGAATCTTATATGACCGAAAATTTAATCAAAGCAATAGACAATGAATGTGGGGAAAAGAATTCCTGCCAAATTCAAATGAAAGACGTAACTAATTTTAAATGGGATAAGGTGGTTATATTTCAAGTGGGAAGCTCAAACAAAGAAATTAGTAAGGCACTAGATGCTGAGTACAAAGGGGCGACCGACTTGATTAGTGGAATGGTATTTGTTTATAACAATCAGATTGCTGATGAGGAACTAGTACCATATGACCCGGAGAATCCTAATAAGTTGCAGTATTTTATTGAAAAAAAATCTGGAGAACCCAACTGTTTAAGTTTTAGCGCTGATGATGCTGTCTTTGAAGGTAGTAAGGATAAAATCGATGGAACTTACTATTATAAGATTACTGCTAGAACTAAATGAGTGAAAAGCTGGTACGCGAGTACAATTTAAAGCAATGGGAAGCATGATAAAAGAACTTACTGAGATTTGTAGGTGAACAGCAAGGATTATAGCCGGTAAAGTGACAGGACATTACTTTAAGCAGCAGTCGCTGCGACGGCAGTAATACTTGTTGTGAGCGTACTATTTCAAGTAAGCTCTTTGTGTGCAATCCATTGCTTTAAATTCGTATGGAAGTACCAGCTAAGTATATTTGAAGGATGATTAACCTACTATCACATTCATAATATCAATTCTTAAATATAATCCGTTTAACTTTTGACGTCTATGAACTAAAGATTCGGCAGATGTGGTCAAGGAGTATGAATAATTGAAACAAATCAGACCCTAAAAATAAGTTGGTAAATAAAAAAGTTGGTCAGAAAATGCAAAAGGTAAAGGGCCAATTAAAGTAAAATGCATTTTAACAAAGCAAAGCTTTTGGGCGAAAAAACTTTCCTTTCAAATTTGGTTTCTTAATAGCAGGTAAATTTAATCTAAGATAGATAGTGTTCGTCTGTTAATTCATACACAAAATAGATACTTACAAGAAGGTATTATGGCAGTGATGGAAAAATTCAAAATAATAGAGGTATGATTATATGAGTTGGAATGTAATAGAAACGCAGGAAGATATCGATAAATTAATGAGCGTGTACGGGTACTTTCATGATGGATGTATTAAAGAATTGAAATATATAAGTGGTGGATATGTTGATAAGGATCTGCGTATGAATCCATTTAACTCGAAACGAATTTTAAATATTATTTTTCAGAGGCAGTATAAAAATCCGACTGTTATAGAAATGATTTTTGAAGGTATTCATAAAATGAATCTGGAACCAAGTAATGGTGATTATGATTGCATTATTTACCAAGCGTCTTTGGAAAAAATAAATGATATTTTTTATTGGGCAGATTGGGATAGCTTTGAAATTGATGATATTAATGAAATTAAAAGAACCTGGATAGCTGCTTCCAAAATAAAATGGAGAGTAGCTGATAATTATATTGGTGAAAATGAGGTATACATACCAAAGGTTCAATAGATGTGACCAAGGCATTAGAAAGCTGGTTATTCTCATTTACAATGAGGCATGGAGATATGCCAATGCCGATACAAGTACCAGCTCCAACAGGTGAAGGGAGCTTCCTTGGCAACCTGCTTAAGAGAATTATTTCAGCAGTTTAAGCAAATAACTTGACTTAAGGAAGGTAGAATAAAGATAAATAAGATAAAGAATTTATTTTCTCATTCAAGTTAACTATATTGACAACTCTATATTTATATATCTATAATTAAAACATATAAAACTGATAAAAATTATATGAAATAAGTTATGCTGACCGAAAGACGGAGGCTGAGTTAACCAGGAAATGGTGACTCAGTTTTTTTATACCTTCTGGCAATCGCTGAAAAATAAAAACAATCTGTACCTTAAATCAAGACAAGGAGAAGGAAATGAGTAGCTTTAGCCCTAAAGAAAGAATCCTGAGAGTTTTGAACAAAGAAAAGGCAGACCGGCCGCCTGTAGTTTGCCCAGGTGGGATGATGAATGCTGCAATTGTAGAGATAATGAACAAGACAGGCCATACACTTCCGGAAGCACACCATGATGACAAGCTTATGGCTGAACTGTCCCACGATGTACATGAGTACACGGGCTTTGAAAATTTTGGTATTCCATTTTGCATGACCGTTGAAGCAGAGGTGCTGGGAAGTGAAATAAACTTTGGAACCTTGGCTTGTGAACCAAAAATAGAAAAAGAAGTATTTCCTTCAGTAACGAAAATCGAGTATAAGGCTATTGACAAGATACTTAAGAAGGGCAGAATAGAAGCTGTTATACAAGCAGGCTATCATTTGTCAAAAAAATATACTGATGTGCCTGTTATAGGAAACCTGACAGGCCCAATCAGTACAACTGCATCTATAGTAGAACCTATGCCGTTTTTGAAAGAACTCCGAAAAGACAGAGAAAATGCGCATAAGGCAATTGATTATGTAACGAATTTTTTGATTGAATATGCAAAACTGATGATAGATAACGGCGCAGACCTGATATCCATAGGAGATCCTACTGCAACAGGTGAAATTTTAGGACCCAGGATGTTTGAAGAGTATGCTGTCAGGTATTTGAACAAATTGATTGATGGAATACATTCTTTAAAAGCTCCGGTTATTGTACATATATGCGGAAACATGAATACGGTCAAGAACCTTATTCCGCAAATCAAGTCGGAGGCAATCAGTACCGACGCACTGGTAAATCTCCACCTGCTAAAGGAAGAGTTTCCATTTCTTACGACTATGGGGAACCTGAGTACTTTCCTTCTTGAGTTCGGCACACCTGAAAAAGTATCAAGGCAGACAGAACGTTTGCTGAGTGATGGGATAGACATCATATCACCGGCCTGCGGCTTGAGTACATCCTCTTCCATTGAAAATATCCAGGCCCTGACGGGTACAGTAAAGGAGAGTAGAGAGTAATGGCAAAAGTGAATTTTTACCCCCAGGGTAAGTCGGTTACTGTTGAAGAGGGGGCTACCATCCTCCAGGCAGCCCGTAAGGCTGGAATTGTTATTGAGTCTCCATGTAACGGCGTAGGTACTTGTGGCAAATGCAAGGTCAGATTGGATAAAGAGTCTTTAAACAATGTCGTTGCCGGGGGTAAGCATCATCTTGCCAAAGCTGAAGAGGAGCAGGGTTATGTGCTTTCCTGTGAAGCAAAAATTTACGGCAACATAAGTGTTGAAGCAACCAGCAATCAAAGAAACAGTACATTGAAAATATTAAGTAAAGGGCAGAGCTTTGATATAAGCATAAAGCCTCTGATAAAAAAGGAGTTCTTCAACACAGAGAATTATACAAAAGTATTTGCGGGAGATAAGGAATTGGGTGTGGAATATGGAGATACAAGGGAAAAGTGCTATGGAGCGGTTGTTGATATAGGCACTACAACATTAGTTGCAGCAGTTGTCAATCTGAAGGATGGCTCGGAAATAGGGACTGCATCTGCATTAAATCCCCAAGCTGTTCATGCACAGGATGTGCTGTCGAGGATCAAGTTCTCATCTGAGGCTGATGGGCTATATATCATGTATTCTGAAGTTGTAAGGGAAATAAACAGTTTGATTAAGGAAATAGTGGATAGCAAGGGTATCAGCAATAAAAATATATATGAAGTGGTTTTCAGTGGCAATACCTGCATGGCTCATCTGGTTACAAATACTAATCCGCAATCTCTGGGGAAGTATCCATATACGCCGGAAATTAACGGAGCGGTATATCTTAATGCCCGAGAGCACAAAATTGGCATTTCACCAATTGGAATTATCTATGTGCCGCCGATTATTTCTGCATATGTGGGAGCGGATATTACTTCAGGGGTTCTTGCATCGCAACTCCATGAGAAGAAAGGAATTACCCTTTTTGTAGATATAGGCACAAATGGGGAAATGGTTATAGCTTTTGATGGTAATCTCTCAGCTACATCAACAGCAGCGGGACCCGCCTTTGAAGGAATGAACATAACTCACGGGATGCGGGCAGGTCAGGGTGCAATTGAGTTTTTTGAGATAGATGAACCAGGGGGAATAAGTACAAAGGTGATTGGTAATACAAAAGCATCGGGAATTTGCGGAAGCGGGTTGCTGGACGTGGTTGGAGAGCTTGTAGCACATGGGGTAATTAATAAAAACGGAAAATTTGTTGAGCCAGAAGCAAGTGATTTGCAGTCCGCTTTAAAAGAAAGACTGGTAAAGCAAGAGGGAAAATGGATTTTCAAAATTACTGACAAGGTTTTTCTTTCCCAAAAAGATGTAAGACAGGTTCAGCTTGCAAAGGGTGCAGTAAGGGCTGGAATAGAATTTTTACTGGAAAGCAAGGGTGTAAAAGCCGGTGATGTGGATAAAGTGCTTATTGCCGGCTCTTTTGGCTATCATCTCAGAGCAAAGAGCCTGATCAATATAGGTCTTCTGCCGAAGGAGTTTGACGGAAAAATAGAATTTATGGGCAATACCTCAAAGTCTGGCGGGCAAGCATTTCTGTTGAATAAAACGTACAGGGATCAGTTGGAGAAAATAGTTAAGCAGGTTGAGGTGCTGGAATTGGCAAATTTTAAGGGTTTTGACAAGGTTTTTGTCAGATGCCTGGGGTTTTAGGGGGTGGAATTCAAATACCATACTAAACATATATGAAATATATATAAAATGTATTGACAATTCAAATCTTTAGTATTAGAATAAACACAAGAAATCAAGTAGGAATAGTTTGGTATAAAATAAAATATATTAACCGACCAGAAATACTGGAGGCCGGATTTGCATCCTGTTAGTGTTAAATGCAAATCGGGCCTTTTTTTATTAAGAGCTGTTGCTATGGGTATAAACGATGAAACTACCGTTAATGTTCCGGCGGAGGCGGATAATGTTATCAAATGCTGAAATAATCTCAAAGGAAACTAAAAATAAAAAAAACAAGGAGGAGGCAGTTAATATGTGTGATATAGACCCTTTAAGGATAATTTTTGAGAGAAGAAGCACCAGGAGTTTTACAACAGAACAAATCAAGGACAATGAGCTCGATATCATAATCAAAGCCGCTAAATTTGCGCCTAGTGCCATGAACCAGCAGCTATGGCATTTTACAGTAGTACAGAACAAAGAGCTTCTTGCCCGGATAAACAGTTTGACCAGGAATGCTTTTGAAAAATCAGGGAACCCGAGATATGAAGAGAGAGCAAGAGCGGATAACTTCAGTCCTTTTCATAATGCACCTACTTATATTATTGTGACAGTAGATGAAAAAGCCATCGCCCCTCAGGCTGACGGAGCACTAGCCCTTGGAAATGCATTCCTGGCTGCGGAAGCTTTAGGGATAGGCTCTTGCTGGATACATGCGGTAAATTATCTTTATACTACTGTTGAAGGAAAAGAATTGTTTAAGGAACTAGGGGTTCCTGAAGGTTATGTTCCCATAGGTTCGGGCGCATTTGGCTATGCTGCCGGCCCAAAGCCTGATCCTGCTCCCAGAAGAGACGGAACTGTAAGCATAATAAAATAACCTGTTATTGAGTATGGGAATGAGGTAATAAGAATATAAATTAAAAAAGTGAGGTAGTATTATGTCAAAAATAGCAAAAAATTTAACAGACCTTATTGGAAACACACCATTGCTGGAACTTGCAAATTATAATAAATTAAGCGGTCTTGAAGCTAAGGTTATAGCTAAACTGGAATATTTCAATCCTGCTTCAAGTGTGAAGGACAGAATCGGATACGCCATGATTAAAGATGCCGAGGATAAGGGATTGATCAGTAAAGATACGGTTATCATCGAACCCACAAGTGGAAATACGGGGATTGCGCTTGCATTTGTGGCGGCTGCAAAGGGTTACAGGCTGATAATAACCCTGCCCGAAACTTTCAGCATAGAAAGAAGGAATTTGCTTAACGCGCTGGGGGCTGAATTAGTCCTGACCCCAGGAAGTGAAGGCATGCCCGGAGCAATCAGAAAGGCGGAAGAGCTGTCAGCTCAAATACCAAATTCTTATATTCCGCAGCAATTTAAAAATCCTGCAAATCCGGAAATACATAAAGTGACAACTGCGGAAGAGATTTGGAAGGATACAGACGGCCAGGTGGATATTTTTGTAGCCGGAGTTGGCACAGGCGGAACGATTTCAGGTGTAGGTGAAGTATTAAAGCAGAGAAAGCCGGATGCAAAGATAATTGCAGTGGAACCATTTGATTCGCCTGTATTATCAGGAGGAGCAAAAGGGCAGCATAAAATCCAGGGGATTGGAGCTGGCTTTGTACCTGACAATTTCAACAGAGAAGTTATTGACGAGATATTTAAAGTAAAAAATGAAGAAGCCTATGAAACATCACGCAAGCTTGCGTCCGCAGAGGGGCTTCTGGTAGGAATTTCTTCCGGTGCTGCTGCATTTGCCGCAACACAAATCGCCAAACGTCCTGAAAACAAAAATAAGACCATCGTTGTTCTCCTGCCGGATACAGGTGAAAGATATCTTTCCACACCATTGTTTCAGGAAACATGATTCAACGGTAAAATAAACCGGTTGTTCTGATAGATAGGGGGAATATTATGGCTCTATACACTGAAGAGATATTTGAAAAGTTATCTGATTCGGTAGTAGATATGGATGAAGAGGAAGTGGTGAAGCTTTCAAAGCAGGCGGTTTCAGATGAAATTGATGCTTATGCTGCAATAGACAAAGGATTGGCAAATGGTATGGAACGGGCAGGCAAACTTTTTGAGGAGGAAGAATATTTCATACCGGAGCTTTTAATGTGCTCAGATGCCATGTATGCCGGGCTTGAAGTGCTGAAGCCCCACATAAGGACAAGTGGGCAGGACGAAAAGAGTAAGATTGTCATTGGAGTTATTGAAGGGGACACTCATGATATCGGAAAAAATCTTGTTAAGATCATGCTTGAAACCTCTGGTTTTGATGTAATAGACATGGGAAGAGACGTACCTCCGCAAAAGTTTGTGGAGACTGCCAGGGAAACAGGCGCTAAGGTTATAGCTTTATCAACCTTGATGACAACCACAATGGATGGAATGTGGGAAGTTATAAAAATTTTGAACAAAGAGAAAATCAGGGAAGAATTTAAAGTCATCATAGGCGGAGGTCCTATATCGCAGAGCTTTGCTGACAAAATAGGAGCAGACGGCTACTCGGTTAATGCTGCTGATGCAGTGAGGCTTGTAAGGAGATTGGTAGGATAGCTTTGGTTTAATATGACTGACTAGATAACTAGAGGCCATAACTCAAAAATGGGTTGTGGCCTTTTTATATCCTGTAATGGGCCGAGTATATTAAAGCTGGCTATTCATATATGATTACGTTTGTTTAAGATAACTGTTAAAGGTGGGATTACATGTGAATAACGTTTTGATAAAGAAAGATCAAATGACTGCAAAAGAAAGAAATGCAGCTTTTATAACTGGAAAACCCTATGACAGAATACCGTGCAATTTATTTATAGGAGATCATGCGGCCAGGCTGATAGGAGCAAAAGTTTCCGAATTGCACTTGTCAGTTGAAAAAGCTGTTGAAGCACAAATCGCAGCCTTTAAAACATATGAATCCGAAGGTGCAGGAATTGGCCCCGGGCTTGGCGGAATTGCTGAAGCCATCGGCAGCCGGCAGGAATACCCATATAATGGAGCACCCTTTGTTTCAGATTATGCGGTAAAAGAAATTGAAGATATTAACAGGCTGAGTATTCCTGACCCGATTAAAGGAGGAAGATTTTCCATTATTCTTCAAGTCGCTGAGAGGCTTGTGGAGAAATTAGGACGGGAGATACCAATATCTGTAAGTGTGCCGGGACCCTTTACTACAGCAGGCAATTTAAGGGGAGCTGAAAAGTTTTTGAAAGATTTATACAAAAATCCTGAATTTGCACACAGGCTGTTAAGGCTTTCTGTAGACAGTACGATTGCTTTTGTCAGGGAGGCTGCAAAGCTGGACGTTAACATTAATATTGCGGAACCCAGTGCATCGGGAAGCCTTATAAGCAGGAAGCAATTTAAGGAGTTTGCGTTTCCATATTTGAAGGAACTTACGGATAATATTAAAGAACTTGGAAAGCCGGCACCATCACTTCACATATGCGGAAATACAAAAAAAGTATGGGAAGATATGGCTGATACGGGTGCAGGCTTACTAAGCCTGGACAATCAGGTGGACTTAGGTGAAGCAAAGCAGGCAGTGGGTAGTAGGGTTGTACTGGTGGGAAATATAAAACCTACGGAAACAATGTATCTCGGAAAACCATCAGATGTTGAAGAAAATGCCAGGGAGTGTCTGAGAAAGGCTTACGACAGTCCAAAAGGCTATATCCTGGCGTTGGGATGTGGTTTGCCGATACCCACACCACCAGAGAATATACATGCACTCAGGGACTCGGCAAGGAAATATGGTCAATTTCCTTTAAACCCTGAAAATTTTAATTAATATTTGAAAGCATCTTAATTTACATTATCAAGCAGGAGGTCGGATTATGAGTAAGTTTATAGATCGTCCAAGGTACTTATGCGCACTTGGTGGAGCAATAGGAACACTGGAGAATTTGCCGAGGACGATTCCAATATTGCATGCGGCAGCAGGCTGCGGCGGAAATATCTCCAATGCTTTAAATTATGCTTCTGGTTACCTGGGAAGCGGATATTGTGCAGGGCAGGCTCTCTCAAGCTCAAATGTATATGAACAGGAAATTGTTTTCGGCGGAGAAGACCGGCTCTGCGAACAGGTTGAGAATACTTTGAAAATAATGGACGGTGATCTTTATTTCCTGGTATCGGGATGTATGGTGGAAATGATCGGTGATGATGTGAAGGGTGTTGCAAAGAAATTCAAGGACAGGGATGTAGCGCTTCTGGCGGCAGATACCGGAGGTTTTCACGGAAATTCCTTTAAAGGTTATGACATCGTACTTGGTACTTTATTCAAGGAGTTCACTCTTAAGAAGGATGTAAAGAATGAAAAACTTTTAAACCTGTGGGGGATAGTTCCCATACAGGACGTGTTCTGGAAAGGAAATCTGGAAAACCTGAAGCGTTTGTTAGAAGAACTTGGATATCAGGTAAATACTTTCTTTGGAGAGAACGAGACTTTGGATAATTTGAAAAATGCCGGCAGCGCAGTTTTGAATATTGTCGTATCCGACACGGCAGGAATTGAGCCGGCTAAGCTTTTTGAAGAGGTACATGGAGTGCCTTACATATCAGTTCCGCTACCTATAGGGCCTCATGGAACCGAGCAGTTTATCAGAAGTATTTCGAACAGGCTGGGCATTGAAAAGGCATTTGCCGATAAGGTCATACAAAGGCATAAAGCCAGGTACTTCAGCTATATTGAAAGAATTGCGGATGTTTATAATGATCTGGATTTGCAAAGATATGCGGTAATTGTGGGAGATTCATCCTATGCGCAGGCTTTAACAAGGTTTTTAAGCGATGATCTTGGATGGCTGCCGGAACTTGTTGTTATTACTGATATCCTGTCGGAGGAGCAAAAGGAGGATGTAAGAAAAAGGTTTGCCGACCTTGAATCAGGGCTCAGTCCCAGAATAGTCTTTGATACTGATACATCAAGTATTATAAGGCACTTCCGGGATACATGGCCAAGTGCCAACGGAAGCAAATATTTTAATACCTTCAGTCCTGCCTTCATACTGGGCAGTGCTTTTGAAAGAGCTTTGGCGGATGAATTGAAAGCACCGCATTTAAGTGTTACATATCCTATATCCAACAGGGTTGTGATGGATAGGGCATATACGGGCTATGATGGTGCTATCAGGCTGACAGAGGATATTTTCACCACACTTGTAGGAACTAGATAGGGGGAGAAGAGTATGGATTATATCAGAGAAAAAGCACCGCCGGTAAGAGAGGACAGATTAAAGGCATGTAATGCATTTGGAGGCTCCTGCTGTGAGCTGAACAGAATAGGAAAAAAGGGCTGTTTGAACGGTGTAAAAAGAACTTTTGCACAAACACAAGGCTGCCAGTTGAATCTGAGTCTGGCAATACTAAATACAATAAGAAATGCCGTAATAGTTGTTCATGCACCCATAGGCTGCGGCGGCAGCAGTTTGTCCACGGCCGGTATCAGTAAGAATTTTCAAAAATTGAGAGACCCCAATGCAAAAGGACTTATCTGGCTTAATACCAATCTGGATGATAATGATGTTGTCGGCGGTGGTGAAGAAAAGCTCAGAAGCGCGGTGCTTTATGCAGAAAGCGAGTTCAGGCCTGAGGCCATTATTGTAGTAAATAGCTGTGTTCCGGCAATCATAGGCGATGACATTGACAGTATACTGAATGATTTGCAAAAACAGATAAGTGCAAAAATAGTACCAATACATTGTGAAGGCTTTAAAACAAAAATAATGGCAAGCGCATATGACTCCGTATATCATGGAATACTCCGCAATCTTCTTGATAAGCCGGAAGACACCAGGAAAGAAATATACGAAGACGAACTTGAGATATTAAAAGAGAAGTACCGCAAAAGCAGGACTGTCAATATTCTTAATGTATCCTCCATGAGCCGCCAGGATGAAGAAGAGCTTACAAGGCTGGTTAAGGCTTTGGGTCTGGAGGTGAGGATTTATCCTTGCTATGCCTCTGCGGATGATTTTGCTTATGTTGATGATGCGGCTTTAAATGTAAGCATCTGTGCAACCCATGATGATTATTTTGTTGAACATATCAAAGAAAAGTACGGTATTCCATTTGTCTTAAGGTCTATACCCATAGGAATAAAAAATACGGATCAATGGATTTTGGATATAGCAAAGTTTTTCGGACTGGAAGAGAATGCAAAAAGACTTGTAGAAGCTGAAGCAAAAGAGTTGAGAGAAGCCTTGGAGCCATTTAAGGAACAGCTTAAGGGAAAGCGGGTTTTTCTGGGTGGCGGAGAAATCAGGATACTTTCCACAGCGGAGTTATTGCAAAGTATGGGTATGGAAGTTGTGGGACTTAAGGGTTACCATTATGATCACTTCGCTGAGCCCTTGCTGGAATTGGTTGAAAATAGTGAAAACATTATATTTAATGTTGCAACAGGTCAGCCTTTTGAACAGGCAAATTTATTAAAAAGACTTGAGCCTGATCTGTATGTCGGTCACACCGGTACAAACGGATATACTGCTAAACAAGGCTTCCCGATCTATCCGCTGTTTGGCCAGTCATCAATCTATATGGGATATCTGGGCGCTTATGAAATCGTCAGAAGGATTGCAAGGGTTCTGAAAAACCCCATATTTAACCGCAATTTTATCGGCAATTCAAGGCTTCCTTACCGCGATGAATGGTACGGGCAGAATCCGTTTACCTATATTGATGACAGTGCAGCCCTGTAAATTGAAAGCAATACCGTTTAGTCGAGGTGATAGCGTGGAAAGATACATGCGGTAAGTCAAAGTGGATTTCACGCAGCAAAAGCCACTACGTGTCTTTCATTACTATTTGTATATGCGCTATGCGCGTAGATGGGAGATAAGATGAAAAAGACTCTATATAGTATTAACAATAAGTTTTTAAGCGTTTACATAATTATTGCTTTTTTTGTACTCTGGGAAATAGCACCTAAAATCGGCTGGGCTAATCCTCATTTTGTACCCCCTTTTTCAGTGATAGTTGCTGAAGCCAGGAAACTGACCTTTATCCAGTTGTTCGTTGAAGCCTCGGTAAGCTTGAAAAGGATATCTATTGGTTTTACTATCGCGTCCTTGCTTGCATTGCCGGTCGGTTTCATACTTGGGGGGGCATTTCCCCGGCTTGAGAACTTTTTAAAATCACTGCTGAAATTTCTTTCACAAATACCGCCTTTCATCCTTTTCCCTGTTTTTGTAGTCGTATTCGGCATTGGCGAGAAGGGTATCTATACAGTAATCTTATGGGCGGCCTTCTGGCCGATTATGTTTACAACCATCACAGGTGTGCAGAGTGTGGAGCCCATCCTTATAAAAAGTGCCAGATCAATGGGAGCTAATAGCTTTACTATATTCTATAAGATTATAATACCTGGAGCCTTGTCTTCAATATTGACTGGAATGAGGACCGGTATGACCATGAGCTTCATGATGCTGATAGGGGCTGAAACACTGGGTGCCGACTCGGGACTGGGATGGCTTATACACAATGCACAGAGCATGGGTTTTATACCGAGGATATACCTGGCGGCTATTCTGATAGCAGTACTGGGTCTGGGTGTTAATTACATTTTCCAGTGGCTTGAAGAAAACATTATTATTTGGAAGGAGGTGACCCATGATAAAGCTATCTGAAGAAATTAACTTTTTATTGGAAAGACGTGGGTGTCATCATGAAAACAGCTATTAAAAAAATAAGAAAAACTTTATTTGGCAGCATAGCGATAATACTATTCTTTATATTCTGGGAAGCAGCCACGGTGTATGGCCTGGTTCCAAAATCGGTAATTCCGGCGCCTACAAAGGTTTTTACAGCACTTGTCCGGTCAACGGAGTCGGGAGAGCTTTTTGTGCATATGAAGGTAAGCCTGGCCAGAGCAGCTTTGGGATTTTTATTAGCTTCAGCTATTTCAATTCCCATGGGTTTCTTACTGGGAACCTTCTTTAAGACCTTTGAAAAAGCACTGCTTCCATTTTTGAGAATGCTTGAAAAGCTTAATCCGTTTGCATTGTTCCCGGTATTTATGATTATTTTTGGAATTGGAAACATGGAAAAGATCGCATTAATATTTTGGGTAGCTCAATGGCCTTTGCTTTTTAATACAATTGCCGGTACAAAAAGCATTGAACCAAACATGATCAAATCAGCAAGGTCTATGGGGGCAAATAAAAAAGTTCTGTTTTTTAAGGTCATTCTCCCTGCTTCGGTCCCTGGAATATTTACAGGAGTAAAAATAAGCGCACAGATTTCATTTTTTATGATCATAGCATCTGAAATGGCAGGTTCAAGCCAGGGGCTGGGCTGGTATTATCTTTCCTCCAGCCAATCCTACCAGGTGCCTTTGATGTATGGCATCATACTGTTCATTACGGTTCTTGCTGTTATTATAAATATATCCTTCAGTAAGCTCGAAAATCACTTTTTAGTCTGGAAGGAAGCTTCCTTTCAGGAAAATTAAGATAGTAAAATTATCAGGAGGTGTTGTAATGTCAATTAATAGTAAAAAGAAATTTATCACAATTGGTGCAGTCGCATTGGTAATACTCGTTGCAATAGGCATTGGAGCCTATATAGGAAAAACGAAAGTCGGTTCTCCCGCCGAGCTGGTTTCCAAACAAGCCGGAGCGGGGGAGGCTTCAACTCAGACCGGTGCAGGAAAATCTGCAACTGATGAACAAAACCTTATACCGGTTAAGACTTATACAAGAAAGAATTGCACCTCAACCCCGGTTTTAGTAGCCGATGCAAAGGGCTTTTTCAAGGAGCAGGGTTTGAAACTTGTATTTACAGGTGAATTAAAGAGTACTGAAATTTTACCCTCGGTGTTAAACGGGAATAATGATTTTGCCGAAACGCATCCCAATGCTCTTGCAACCTATATAGCAGGAGGAGCAACCATAAAAGCAGTCGGACGCGCAATCATAGAGCCCGGTCCGGAGATTGATCCGAAATTCAGGCATATGAGGTGGTTTGTTAAGGCTGATTCCGGAATCAAGTCCTGGAAGGATCTTGTGGATTATAAAAAAGGCCAGAAGCTTAATCATAACGGATTGGCTCCAAACTGTACAACTTTCGTGGCAAGTACGATTTTTGACAAGTATGGAATCGGCAGAGACCGGTTGAATTTTATTAACTTCGACACTGATCAGGCTGCCCTTCAGGCCTTAGAACAGGGGAATATTGATATTGCATGTGTGCATCCTCCGTTCTATAAACTTGCAGAGGATTCCGGACTTACCCTCATTGGCGACTCTTCCGATGCCGGGCTGGGTGAAGCAGCAGGATTATACCTTTACTATTTCACTGATGACTTTATAGAGAAAAACCCCGACATAGTTCTGAAATTTGCAAAAGCCATGCAGGAGGCCCAGGTCTGGGCAAACAACAACACAGATGAAGCTGCAAAGATAACTGCTGACTTTATAGGCTCCAATGGCAATGCAAGTCATTGGTATGCATCCTCCACGGTTATGGATGAAGAGCAAATCAAGCCATGGGTGAATGATCTGGTTGTAAATGGCAAACTCAAGGACGGGCAAGTCAAGATATCCGATTTGCTTACACACAAATTTGAAGTGAAATAACAAAATAAATTTTAAATGGGGGTTGTATAAAAAGTACAGCCCTTATTTAAAAATAGGTCAGGGAGTGATCAAAATATGTTGAATGTGTTGTCAAAAGCAGTAGATATAGAACCTGCAAACACCGGTACAGATAAAATTGTGATAAAAAATATAAATAGGGTTTTCAACATTAAGAGGAATAATGACAGCAAAAATGATTTTACTGCAATTAAGGATGTAAATTTGAATATAAAAGCCGGTGAATTTTTAACTATTGTGGGACCCAGTGGCTGCGGGAAATCAACTTTACTTGACATTATTGCCGGATTGTCCAAACCCAGCTCCGGAGAAATATATATTGATAATAAGATTATAACAGGACCTGCATTGGATCGTGGAATTGTACTTCAGGGATACGCACTTTTTCCATGGAGGACGGTAAGGCACAATGTTGAATTCGGACTTGAGATTAAAGGAACAGGAAAAAATGAACGCAGGGAGATAAGCACAAGGTTTATCAAGCTTGTTGGGTTGGAAGGGTTTGAGGATAGGTATCCATATGAATTGTCCGGAGGAATGAGACAAAGAGTTGCCATAGCAAGAGCTCTTGCCTATGATCCCGAGGTGCTTTTAATGGATGAGCCCTTTGCTGCCGTGGATGCACAGACAAGAGAAACAATGCAGGATGAGCTTCTGCGTATTTGGGAAGAAACTAAAAAAACAATCGTTTTTGTTACCCATAGCATTGAAGAAGCTGTAGGCTTGGCAGACAGGGTGGCTATAATGTCGGCAAACCCGGGCTACATCAAGGAAGTAATCGATATCGATCTGCCAAGGCCAAGGAGAATCGGTGATATAAGAAATTCAGCCAGTTTTTCATGGATTACCCATAAGGTATGGGAGATACTGCAAAACGCTCAACCAGATATACCATTGAAGAAAAGCAGTGCAAACCTGGCAGAAGATATATCTGCTTCAGCAACAATTTGAACAGGATGTGTTATATGGGTGAAGCTATAACTTTAAGAGTATACGGAATGACGTGTACATTATGTTCAATAACTATTGAAGCGGCTCTTTCAAAGAGAAAAGGCATTCTGAAGGCTTCTGTAAACTATGCTTCAGAAAAGGCAGTTATTGAATATGATGCTGCAAATATTTCACTTCAAGACATAAAGAAATCAATTGAAAAGCTTGGGTTTGCTGTGGCGTTGAACGGTGAAGCAAATACCGGTGCAGGTGTTAAAATAGGTGACAGGGAAAGAAAAAAACTGCTCAGGCTTTTTATTCTTTCAGCAATATTCAGCACACCACTGCTTCTATGCATGCTTTCCGAAGGGGTGGGCTTTTGTCATGATATTCTTGATCCAGGGACAAAGACAGGCTGGAGCAGGACTTTGTATGAACTTAGACTTAAAGCCTTGTTTTTGCATGACTGGAGACTTCAGCTTCTTTCAGCGACACCTGTACAGCTTCTGATTGGTGCCCGATTCTATAGGAACGCATTCAGGTCAGTTCTGGCAGGAAAAGCGACAATGGATCTGCTCGTTGTTCTTGGGACAACAGCGGCTTATTTTTATAGTGTTTATATAGTCTTTTATCAGAATTATGCATATGTCTCCGGACTACAGAACGTATACTTTGAGGCATCCACAGTTATAATAACGCTTGTTTTACTGGGAAAATACCTGGAAGCACTTGCAAAGGGAAGGACTTCAAAGGCAATTCAGGAACTTATTGACTTGAGACCTGAAACAGCAAGAATATTACGGGGGACTGAGGAGATTGACCTGCCCATAGATGATGTTGTAGTGGGAGACATAATTATTGTAAGGCCCGGAGAAAAAATTCCTGTTGACGGAATGATAACAGAAGGAAATTCTGCAATTGATGAATCAATGCTCACCGGTGAAAGCTTTCCGGTTGATAAAAAAGAAAGTGATTTTGTCACGGGAGGGTCGGTCAACAGATTTGGAACCTTCAGGTTCAAAGCCACAAAAGTGGGCAGTGAGACAAGACTTGCCGGGATTATTAAATTCATCGAGGAGGCTCAAGGCAGCAAGGCGCCTATTCAAAAGATTGCAGACAGGGTATCCGGCTATTTTATCCCTTTTGTTATAATAGCTTCTATTGCAACTTTCATATATTGGTATTTTATTGTTTACAAGCAAATTCTTTTTGTTATTAACTTACCTATAATTTATGCTGTGTCTGTGTTGGTAGTTTCCTGTCCATGTGCCCTTGGACTTGCAACACCCACAGCAATAATAGCAGGCATGGGAAAAGGAGCACAAAACGGCATCCTGATTAAAAAGGGTGAAACCCTTGAGACGGCCTATAAAATAGACACGGTGGTTTTTGATAAAACGGGAACTCTTACAGAAGGCATACCTGAAATTGAGGGCATATTCATACTGGAAAAGAGCAGAGCCTTATATGATAAAAATGATATTTTAATATTAGCTGCCATTGCAGAAAAGAAATCTGAGCATCCTCTAGGCGAAGCAATTTATAAAAGGGGAAAAGAATTAGCAAGTGCTGAATTACCCGACCCCCAGAGTTTTAAAGCTGTACCCGGCAAAGGGGTATATGCAGAAATAGAAAATAGAAATATATTAATTGGCACACCGGCGTTTCTTAATGAAAATAATATCTCTGTATCTGATGCAGATACAATATTATGGGATATTTATAATGAAGGTAAAACAACTGTTTTAGTATCTGTTGATAAGAGTTTAATTGCTGTTATATCACTATCCGACAGAATAAAGGAGAGTTCGGCAAAAGCTGTTGAAGAGCTGAAAAGAATGGGTATTGAGGTATTCATGATAACCGGTGACAATGCAAATGCGGCTAAAACGGTGGGCTTAAAGACCGGAATAGAGAATATCCTTGCTGAAGTTTTACCTGAAGATAAAGCTGATGAAATAATAAAAATTAAGAGCAGCAGTAAAATAGTAGGTATGGTTGGTGATGGAATCAACGATGCACCGGCTCTGGCAGCAGCGGATGTGGGGTTTGCCATAGGCACAGGAACGGATATAGCAGTAGAGACCGGGGATATTGTACTTTTAAAGGACGATTTATTGAATATACCTAATGCAATTAAGCTTTCAAAAAAGGCTATCAGGAAGATAAAGCAGAATTTGTTCTGGGCATTCATATACAATGTCATAGGAATACCTATAGCAGCATCGGGACATTTGAATCCGGTGGTAGCGGCTGCTGCTATGACGCTGAGCTCCATGTCGGTACTGATAAACTCTTTAAGCTTAAAACGATTAAAGCTGAAAGGTTATAATGCACAATTACAAAAATCTGAGTTTGAAATCAGTGCGAATCTATGAGCTTAATATGGTGACTGCTTATGAGCATAAAAATCATTGCCTGTGAAGTAATGAAAGAGGAGCTTTTATCGGTAAAGCCAGAAACTCCGACAGAATATAGCTTTGTCTCAATGGAACTTCATACAAGGCCTGAAAAACTTCATAAGGAACTTCTTACGATTGTTGATGATTCCAAAGGTTATGAAAGAATAATTTTGGGTTTTGGTTTATGTGGGGGAGCTGCCGGAGGTATCAAAGCAAAGCATTGTATTTTAACAATTCCAAGGATACATGACTGCATCTCTTTGTTTTTAGGGTCACGAGAGCTTTTTGAACAGCTTCAGCAGTCCAGAGGTACTTTTTATCTTAGCAGCGGGTGGCTTGAGAGTGGAAAATCAATTATATCCGAGTATGACAGGGTTTGTGGAAAATATGGCGAAGTCAAAGCACGAAGGGTTTTAAATGCCATGTATGACAGCTACCGCAGCATACTTTTTATAAACACGGGACATCCCAGGGAAAAGAGATGCCTTGATGCTTCATTGGAGGTATCAAAGCTGCTTGGTTTAAGTCACTCCCTCCGACATGGAGATACAGGATTTATTAACAGGCTTGTTAATGGTCCATGGAATACGGAGGAATTTATAAATATTCCGGTTGAAGAGGTAATCAAGGAAGAGATGTTTTAAAAGTAAGAAAAGCTGGTGAAACAGCAAGGGAAAAATGCGCCAAACGGCGCATTTTTCCGGTCAGTAATTCCTATTTTTCATGCATACTGCCGGATTCTACCGAATAATCCTTACTCTTTGCTCCAGCGGCTGAAACTGCTTTTCATCCGGTGTGGCTGTGGGCTTGCCGAAAGGCATCTGGGCAAGCAGCTTCCAATTTGCAGGGACATTCCACTGCTTGTGTACCTCTTGGTCTATAATAGGGTTGTAATGCTGGAGCGATGCTCCAAAGCCTTCAATTTCAAGTGAGGTCCACAGGATATATTGAAGCATTCCGCTTGCCTGTAACGACCAGACGGGAAAGTTGTCCTTGTACAAAGGGAATTGGCTCTGCAGAGTTTCGACTACCGACTGATCCTCAAAGAACAATGCCGTACCATACCCGTTTTTAAATGAAGCGAGCTTGCTTTCTGTAGCTGCAAAGCTTTCTGCCGGAACAATTTTCCTGAGCTCCTCCCTGGTTATATCCCACAGCTTGTTGTGGTTGTCACCCAACAAAACCAGCACCCTGCCGCTCTGACTGTTAAATGCTGTCGGAGCATGCTTTACGGCAGCATCTGCAATTTCTCCGATTCTCTCATCGGAAACCGGTGATTCCTTATTTATTCCATAAAATGAACGTCTGTCTTTGACTGCATTATAAAAATCTTTTGCCATACTCTGATCCTCCTGACGATTTATACTTAAAACAAATAAATCTATTTAAGATAGATTTACCACTATTATGCCATATCAAACAATTTTAATTTATATCTGATAAAAATTAACCTGTAGTGCTAATTAAAAATGTGGTAACAGTCAGAAAATGCTACTCACTCCCGGACGAGCTTCAAATAAATGCTTGTATATAACGCTTTTGGCGTGCCGTACGAAAACGGCAATATTAAAGGGCCTGAGCAAAAGCACGCAGTTCCTGTACCTCACACATTTAATATCCCGCTTGGATTTCCGCTGCCGGTAATAAATGTGTTGTATGTGAACACCTGTTTTGGAAGGCCCTTTATTTATACTTGTTTACAATATATTATTACTTACATTTTACTTATATTTGTTTATGCTTATCTATAAATATTGCGCTTTGTGTATTAAATTTCAGTTCCGGCTTACCAATCCTTACGGTACGGTTTGCTGCCCGAAGGTTTTCCTCCCTGGGGCTTGCCGCCTGACTGCTTGCTGCTGCCCGAGGCTTTAATAAATCCGGTGTGTCCTGACTTCCTTTTGGAAGGCTGTCCGGCTCCATTGCCGCCGTGTACTAAAAAGGTATTGTAGGTGCTGTTGTTTCTGCCGGAACCTACACCGCTTCTGCCGCTTTTTTTACGGGGAGTGGATTTTTCAATGTTTATCCGCTTGCCCTTTATGGTATAGTTTTTCATGGACATAAGGACTTCAGCGGCAAACTCCTTTGGAACTTCCACAAAGGAGTACTTGTCAAAAATATCTATGGAACCTACCATTTTGCCAGGCAGGCCTGAGGTTTCCACCAGACTTTCGATAATATGCCTGGGCTGTATCTTATTGTCACTGCCTATGTTTATAAACAGCCTGACCATCGGGTTTTCCGAATCCAAGTCTGCTGTTTCGTCAATATCACTGACCATGCTGGGGAGGGCGCCGCTCTGTTCGGCATACATCTTCAGCAAGGCTGCAGCAACATCAAGAGAATTGACAAAGGCATCCTCCTGATCCTCCGCCTCGGAATTTATTGTACTGACGAATTTTTCAATATTGCTCACATATTTGGAGATGCCTTCAGATTGCAGGTTCTCCTTAAGAGTCTTGAGCACATTTGACATTTTCTTTTCTTCCACATCATTGATACTGGGAGGCTTCATCAAAGTTACTGTTGATTTGGTGTACCGCTGGATGTCCCTGAGCTTGTAGATTTCCCTGCCGGATATGAAGGTAAAGGATTTTCCTGTTCTTCCTGCCCTTCCGGTTCTACCGATTCTGTGCACATAGTATTCCTCGTCGCTGGGAATGTCATAATTGAATACAGCCTCTACATCATCAACATCAATTCCTCTTGCGGCAACATCTGTGGCTATGAGGATATCAAAGTTTCCCTTGCGGAACTGTGACATAACCTTGTCCCTGTGCTCCTGGCGCATGTCACCGTGAAGGGACTCGGCGGAATAACCTCTGGACTGAAGGCCGGAAGTTAGTTCATCAACCTTCTTTTTGGTGTTGCAAAATACCAGTGAAAGCTTTATATCATTGGTATCAATCAGGCGGGAAAGCACTTCCAGCTTGGCGGACTCTTTCACCTCAAGATAGTACTGCTCGATACTGGGAACAGTCAGTTCCTTATGTGCTACTTTTATATGAATGGGATCCTTCTGATACTTCCTGGTGATATCAAGTATTTCTTTAGGCATGGTAGCAGAAAACAGGATTGTCTGCCTGTCCTCAGGGACTTTTTCCAATATGGTATCAATGTCCTCCCGGAAGCCCATGTTCAGCATTTCGTCAGCTTCATCCAGAACAATCATTTTCAGGTATTCCAGCTTTAATGTCCTGCGTCTCATGTGGTCCATAACTCGTCCCGGAGTGCCGATAATAATCTGTGGGCGCTTTTTCAATGCTATTATCTGTCTGTCTATGGGTTGGCCCCCATATACAGGTAAAATACGAATACCATCCTTATATTTAAGCACATTTCTCAGTTCCTCGGAAGACTGGATTGCCAATTCCCTGGTGGGACAAAGCACAAGCACCTGAATGGAATCAACCTGGGGGTCGACCATTTCAATGGCAGGTATTCCGAAGGCACAGGTTTTTCCAGTACCTGTCTGAGCCTGGCCAATCAAATCATTTCCGCTGAGAATGGGAGGGATGGACTGGGATTGAATGGGAGTGGCCTCCTCAAATCCCATGTCGGCAATTGCACGAAGCACATCATTTGAAAGGTTTAGATCTTTAAAACTTAAATTTTCCATTTTTATTCCTTTACTTTATATTCATTTAATTTTATATACTATACAATAATAATTATTATTTGCCTTTTTTGCAATGTTTATTTATTTTCCCATACAGGAATTGCTTCTGGTAAATAAATTATATCAGAAAAGGAATAATGCCGGCTACGTTTTTAAAGAATAAAACCAGCATAAAAGATTTGGAAGCATTTGCCCCACAGGTATCACCATGCTATTATACCCTCTATTGTACATTGCTAATAGAGGGCACGAACAGACAAACCAGACGACGGGAGGCAATAAATACTATGAAGAACTTTGCATTTGTATCGGATTTTGACGGTACTTTGACTGACAGAGACTTTTACCATATTGTAATGGATAAATATTTAAAGGGTTGGGCCTGGGAATATTATGACGAATGGAGAAAGACTAAAAAAATCAATGTGGATTTTCTGAACAGGATTTTTGGCTCCATGGACAGAAGTGAAGAAGAAATACTGGAGGATATTATTGCTCTTCCGCTGGATTCAAATGCAGTTGAATTTATTGAAAAGGTGGAGAATAACGGAGGAGATTTTTATATATTGAGTGCCGGAACCTCATATTATATAAAAAAGCTGCTGGCTCATTTAAACCTGGAAAAGGTTACAGTCATATCCATGGAGGGAAAATACATGAACAGGGGAATAAAGATACTGCCCGACCCCGAGAGTGAATATTATTCCAGCACCTGGGGCGTGGACAAGGAAAAGGTAATATTGTCCCTCAAGGAAAAATATGAAAAGGTTTATTTTGCAGGTGACAGTGAGCCTGATGTGGGGGCTGCCAAGGCTGCCGACCTGGCATTTGCAAGAAACGACCTGAAAAATCTCCTTTCGGAAAAAAATATTTCTTTTGTGCCCTTCCACAAATATAGTGAAGTTCAGGAATTTATGACCGTCCATGGGCTGCTGAAATAATGCGGCAGCAGGGTGAGCCATAAAAGCAGGGCATACAGGGAAATAAAAATTATAAATTATAAATTGTAAATTGGTGAGCGCGGACCAGAAAGCGCTTGCAGACAGGAGTACTTATGGGCACAGCCATACACAGGATTGAAATTCCTACTATTATGGAAGTAAACAGCGGGATTATGGAAAATGTGGGTTCTCTTCTTGAAAGAGCCGGGATTTTCAAGGTTGTTTTATTTTTTGGAGAAGGTATAAGAGAGCTGTTTGGAGAAAAGATCATAGCCTCCATAAAGGGGAAGGCCTCTTTGACACTGCTTGAAACCTTCGACTTTGATGATATTGCTGTGGAAAACCTGATACCCCGCGGGTTTTCCATACCCTCAAAGGCAGAAGCGGTTGTTGGAGTGGGAGGCGGAAAGGTTCTGGATGCTGCAAAATATATAGCCTTCCTGAACAATCTCCCCTTTGTCAGCATTCCAACCTCTACTTCCAATGACGGTTTTTCCAGCTCCGGCTGCTCCTTGCTCATTGGCGGAAAAAGGACTTCTGTACATGCGGCAATGCCCTTTGGAATAATAGTAGACCTTGAGGTTATAAAAAATGCTCCTGCAAAATTCATTTATTCGGGACTGGGAGATATTGTATCAAAAATTACTGCTGTTTACGACTGGTATTTTGAGGAACGGAACAATGCCGCAAAGGTTGACGATTTTGCTGCCATGCTGGCGAAGAAGTCGGTCAACAGCATTGTACGCATGCCCTATACCGATATAACCGAGCAGTTTTTCCAGAAGGAAATGGTGGATTCACTAACCATGAGCGGTATTGCCATGGAAATCGCCGGAAACAGCTCGCCGGCCAGCGGCAGCGAACATCTCATATCCCACGCTCTGGACAGGGTACTTGAGAAGCCGCAGTTGCACGGCATTCAAGTGGGAATTGCAACCTATCTCATGAGCCTGGTGCAGCAGCACAGGTCTGAGAGAATACAAAAATTTCTTGGAGATACCGGGTTTTTTGATTATGTTTCAACCTTGGACCTTAAGGCGGAAGCTTTTGAAAAGGCTGTTGACCTGGCTCCTTCCATCAAGCCCAACAGGTTTACCAGCATACATGTGGAGGAAAACAGGAGCAAGGCCAAGGAGCTGCTTAAGAGCAATGCAATACTGAAAAAAATACTTAGGAATGACTAAATAATAAAACCGGATTTTTGGGCGTAGAATTTTTTGTCATTACAAGGCGGAAGAAGGCGTAATAATTGCTTTATTACAACTGACGACAACAAAGTAATGCCGGGAGAACCTTTCATGAAAGGTTCTCCCGGCATATGCATATACTGTGGGAATACGCTTCCTTCCCGGCAGACAGGTCCGGTACGTGGTATGGACTTACAACTGCAGGCCTGCAATTACCTCCTTGAGGGAAGCAGCCGACTTGTTTAGCAGCCTGTTTTCTTCGGCACTGAGAGGCACGTTTATAATCCTGGCTATACCATCCGAATTTACCTGACTGGGAATGCTCAGGCATATATCATTTAGTCCGTATTCACCTTCAAGCAGACTTGAGACTGTGAGAATTGAGTTCTCATTTCTTACGATGGCTTCAACTATTCTTCTTACGGCCAGGGCGACGGCATAGTAGGTGGCGCCTTTACGGTCGATGATTTCATAGGCTGCATTTTTCACATTGTTATAGGTGGTTTCCTTGAAATTATCGCTGTCGCAGGAGTTGCAATCCCGGCAGTAATCGTCCATGGAAACTCCTGCAATGGATGCCAGGCTCCAGGTTGGAACCTCTGTGTCCCCGTGCTCTCCTATAATGTAGGCGTGGACATTGCGGGGGTCGATTCCCATATGTTCTCCAATCATATATTTGAATCTTGCCGAATCCAGAACAGTTCCGGAGCCTATGACCCTGTTCTTTGGAAAGCCGGAAAGCTTGTAGGTGACATAGGTGAGTATATCCACAGGATTAGTTACTACCAGAAGTATGCAGTCCGAGTTATATCTGACTATGTTGCCCACAACGTCCTTGAATATGGCGGTATTTTTATTTACCAGATCAATCCTGGTTTCACCGGGCTTTTGGTTTGCTCCGCCTGTTATGACTACTATATCTGCGTCCCTGCAATCAGAATAAGTGCCGCTGTATATCTTTACCGGGCGGACAAAGGGCATCCCATGATTCATATCCATTGCTTCTCCCTCAGCCTTTTTCGCATTGATATCTATCAGCACCAATTCGGAAATCAAGCCGCTCAGCATTAGTGTATATGCCGTGGTGGAACCCACAAAGCCTGTGCCCACAATGGCAATTTTATTTATTGATTTGTTTCTCATGTAAATCAGCCTCCTGAATTAACCTTGTATACAAACAATATACCCTTTATGTGGTAAAAAGTAACAATAAATTATTTGAATTAATTTGATATATAATGTAAAATATTAATATATTTTTGAAAAAAACGCAGGATTAAGGAGCAGCCTTATGCAGTTTTTAATTCATCAGCAGATGAATATTTTGTCCGGTGCGGTCATATTCCTATTCGGAATATACGCGTTAAGTGTTCTGGACAAAAAGGCTCATATAAACAAAATATATATAGCTGCCTTATTCCTGAATCTATTGCTCATATGCTTTGAAATCGTACTCGGCATGCTCAGGGAGGCACGAACCGGATTGATCTGGGTTCGGGTTCTGTCCAGCCTTATTTTTATGCTTTCTCCACTCCTGGCATATTTGTTCCTGAAATTTATATGCTCATATTACCTTTTTCCCGTCAAGTTCAAAAAGCAGGTGCGCTCGCTGTTTATACTGCTGCTTGTTTCCAATGTGGTTGTGGGGGTTTTCAGGTTTGGAAGCATTAAGCTGGAAGACGAAAACTTCTTCCAATGTGTCATTCCTTTTACCATTGCCCTTGTTTTTCTCCTGTACAGCCTTTATGTAATAATCTTGAACAGAAAAATGCTGATGAGGTTTGAATACGGCTATATACTGGCTATCAGTATGACAACCAATATTATGATGACGGTGCAGCTTGCCTTGAAGCAGACAAGCTTTGTCTGGTGCAGCAGCAGCTTTACCATCATAATGATGTTTATCCTCATACAGCAGAGGGAATTGTACCGGGATGCTCTTACCGGCGCAAGAAACAGGCGGGTACTGAAAAAATGCTGGGATGATTATACCAGGAAGGCAGATGGCTTGCTGTCCGTTGTAATGATAGATCTGGACTACTTTAAAAACATTAACGACTCATATGGGCATTCAGAAGGGGATCATGCGTTAAAAACCTTTGCAAGGCTGCTTCACAGGGTATATTCCAAGGAGGGGACCGTCATCCGTCTGGGAGGGGACGAGTTTCTTGTATTAATAAATAATCTGCCGGAAGAAAAGGTCAATGAGCTGATTTCAAAAATGGAAAAAATGGTGGACAAGTATAACTTCAACTGCTCCAAGCCGTATTTAATAAAATATAGCTGTGCCAGTGATGCATATAACAATGACATGGGTATGGAGCAATTTTTACATGAGATTGATGTCAAGATGTATAACCATAAGAAAAGCAGAAAAAGAAAATATTGGAGTGCTGAAAATGAATTTTAGTTGTTGCTTTACCCGATATTTATAAGTATAATTTGGCATAAGATATGATAGTCGATTGGGGGGGGAAATTATGATTTCATGGAAAGAAGAATATGTACTGGGTATTGAACACCTGGACCAGCAGCATATGCAATTATTCAGGATAGCCGCTGACATTCACGAACTGCTGAAAAATGAACTGATTACCGACAAATATGACCGCATACTCAAGCTCTTGGGAGAATTGAAGGATTACACGGTTTTTCACTTCACCTCTGAAGAAGAGTATATGCTGAGTATTGGCTATCGGAAGCTGTTAAGCCACAAAGTGGAGCACAATGATTTTATTGAAAAAATAAACAATGTGGACCTGGAAAAGGTGGATACTGACCATGAGCAGTACCTGCTTGATATACTGGAATTCGTACTGAACTGGATTTCCGACCACATATTGCAGTCGGACAAGGCCTATGCCGCAAAATGACTGCTATACCGCTGATGCGAATAAGCTGGAACATGCAATTGCCGAGGGGGCAGATTGTATGTTCCTTTTTGTTTACAAATCCGGTGAGCTGCCGCAGATAAAGGTTCGGCGGACCCGGACGGTTCAGCCCCATAAGCTGTTATCTGAAAAGCCAGGGCAAGACCGATAAAAAATTAGTGAAAAAGGTTTGTATAAACGGCATGGAGGTATAGTATTCCTAATAAACTATTAACATAAATTGTTATATGTGGAATATTTTTGGAGGGGTAATATGAAAGTGATAATTATAGGCTGCACACATGCCGGAACGGCGGCAGCAACCAATATTGCAAGGTTATATAATGAAGCCGGAATAACTGTGTATGAGAAGAATGACAACATTTCCTTTCTCTCCTGCGGGATAGCCCTGTATGTGGGCGGAGTGGTAAAGGACCCCGGGAGCTTGTTTTATTCTTCCCCCCAAAAGCTTAATGAGCTTGGCATCATCACAAGAATGAGACATGAGGTTATGGAGATAAGGCCGGAGGAAAAAGCTATTGTTGTAAAAAACCTTGAGAAGGACACAATTTTTACAGACAGCTATGACAAGCTGGTGGTAACTACAGGCTCCTGGCCTATTATACCTGAAATACCCGGAATAGGACTGGAGAATGTTCTGCTGGCAAAGAACTTTCAGCATTCAAATACCATCATAGACAGGTCGAGAACTGCGCAAAGCATTGCAGTGGTTGGCGGAGGCTATATAGGTGCGGAGCTTGTGGAGGCTTTTGCACAGCAGGGTAAGAAGGTTACGCTTATTGATGCGGAAGACAGGGTCATGAGCAAATATTTTGACGGGGAATTTACCGACGCTGCCGAGGAGGCCTATAAAAATCACGGTATCAGGCTGGCTCTTGGTGAGAAGGTTGTCAGCTTTGAGGGAGAAGCTGATAAGGTGAAGAGGGTTGTCACCAATAGAGGCAGCCATGAAGCCGACCTGGTGATACTTTGCATAGGGTTCAGGCCAAACACCGGACTTTTCAGAGGCAAGCTGGATATGCTTCCCAACGGAGCAATCCTGGTGGACGAATACATGCAAACCAGCAGCAGGGATATATTTGCCGCAGGTGATTGCTGTGCTGTCAGGTACAATCCCTCCGGAAAGCATCAGTATATACCCCTGGCCACAAACGCAGTGAGGATGGGGACCCTTGCGGCAAGAAACCTGCTTGGTCCTGTAATCAGGGGTATGGGCACACAGGCCACTTCCGGAATAAAGATTTATGATTTGAATTGTGCGGCCACCGGGCTCACAGAAACCATGGCAAAAGCACTGGGCCTGGAGGTAAAAGCAGTTACAGTCAGGGAAAACTACAGGCCGGAATTTATGCCCACCTATGAAGAGGCTCTGCTGAAGGTGGTTTACGGCAGCAGTGACAGGAGAGTGCTCGGAGCACAAATACAATCCAGGGCAGATCTGACTCAGGTGATAAATACCATGTCGGTTGTCATACAAAACGGTATGACGGTTGATGAACTTGCCTTCACGGACTTCTTTTTCCAGCCCCACTATAACAAGCCCTGGAATCTGATAAATATGGCCGGATTGGCGGCAGAATGACAGATGCCGGTACGTCAGTTTCATATGGCCTTATGAAATCCACTTACATTTCAGCAAGGTCTGTGATAGACTAGATGAAGGTAACATAATGTTTTTGCCAAAATATCCGGGTTTCAATTGTATGTGCTCCCGTTAAATGGTTTTGGCTGGGAAGAACGGGAGAACACTAATGAAACTGTCTGAGAGATTCCGCAGTATTTACTTTAACAAAAATGAACTTAGTAATGGTGAAATGACCCAATCCAGAAAACTATCCATTTATGAGGGGTGTACAGCCAGAAGCATTCTTACCCTTACCAGTGGTTCCTTTCTGGTGGGCTTTGCCAAATATTTAGGTGCAAGCAATCAGATATCAGGTATTATTTCAGCCATTCCGGTGCTGGCAGGAATCGTAACGGTTTTCTCTCCCATATGGTTTGAGCGGATGGAAAACAGGAAGCTGATTACTGTGCTGTTTTGCTTCATAGGAAGGTTAATGCTGGGAATGATGGTAGTAATCCCGTTTATAAATATTGCAGGTTCCTTAAAGATTACATTGCTTATTGCCATGTTCCTGCTGGCCAATTTATTTCTTGCAGCCGTTATGCCGTCAGCTCTGACCTGGGTTCTCAACATCACTCCCGAGAGCATAAGGGGAGCGTACTATGGCCGGAGGGAAGCCGTAGTTTTGTCCGCTGTGGCAGCAGTGACACTGATAACGGGCCAGGTGCTTGACAAGTTCCACAGGCTGGGACGCCAGCTTGACGGCTTTGTAGTCCTGTACATATTTGTAATTGTCATAACCCTGGTTAACCTGGTGCTCTTCTCAGGAATGAAGGAGCAGCCCAATAAAATAACCAGGACAAACCTCACCGTGTTTAATATTTTCCGCATTCCCTTAAGGAATAAAAAGTATATGTCTATATCCTTGCTCATGGCAATCTGGAATTTTGGCTACCAGTTGGCCTTTCCGTTCACCGCCGTATACATGGTAGCCGGACTAAGGCTGGGATACGGGCTTATAACACTGATGGCGGTACTGGCATCGGTGGCAAGTGTCATATCCGTTAAATTCTGGGGGCGAATTGCCGACAGAAAGTCCTGGCTGTATTTGACCAATCTGATGATATTCCTGCAAATACTGAGCTTTCTTATCTGGTTTTTTATAAACAGCAGCACCGTAGCACTGCTGCTTCCCATAGCACACATTCTTAGCGGAGCCGCAATTGCGGGAATAAATATATCCCTGAGCAACCTGCAGTACACTTTTTCTCCGGCTGAAAACAAAACGGTCTATATGGGCTTCTCTTCGGCGGTTAACGGCGTAATTGGCTTCCTGGGCACTCTTGCAGGCTCATATTTCATAGCTGCAACAGACGGGTTTTCTCTTTCGGTTTTCAAGCTGTCGTTTGGGAATATGCAATTGATGTTTATAATAGCCGGCATTACCCTGCTTTCGGGCATTGTTGCCACCCGTCAGGCAGTAAATAAGGATTTGTGCAGGCAGAAGCCCTGATGAATTTTTATGCTTCTTTCCAATTGAAATGCATGAAATTATATGCTATTCTTATATGAATTTATTGTGCTTACGAGGTGTATGCTATTATATTATATTTAAAATATTTTACTTTAAATTAAGGCTGTAGCGCCGGTTAACAGGTCTTGACAGATATGTTTGCCCACGCGAGGACGACTTTATTCCTTACTGGAGCTTCGGCGGTATTGACTAAAACTGAAATGGAGATTCTTAAAATAAAATGGAGACTCAGATTCAATATAAAAACAGGGGGCTTATCCTCATAAACATCGTACTTCTGACCTTTATGGCCTGTCTTGACAGCAGTATCGTAAATGTTGTGCTGCCTGTTATGGCCGGGTATTTCAAGGTGGGTATGAATTCCATATCTGTGGTGGTATCAACCTATTTGATTGCCATATCTGCAACAATTCTCATTTTTGGAAGACTGGGTGATATAAAGGGAACTGTGAAAATATTTCAGATAGGAACTGTGATTTTTATAATAGGCTCCTTTTTGTGTGCTATTTCAAGTACACTGTACGTACTGGTGCTTGCAAGAATAATCCAGGCAGTGGGAGCTGCCGGCTTTATGGCAACGAGCCAGGGGATTATAACCAGGGTTTTTCCCGCGGGAGAAAGAGGTAAGGCACTGGGTGTAACCGGATCGTTTGTTGCACTGGGAACGCTGGTGGGACCGCCTCTTGGAGGCTTTATAGTTGATGCCGCCGCCTGGCAGTATATTTTCCTTATAAATATTCCCATTGGTATTTTTGCATTTATACTTGGACTGAAAATACTTCCAAAGGATCAGGAGAACAAAAAAGCAAGACTGGATGTGAAGGGTGGCCTGCTGTTTCTGGTTTTCATTGTGGCATTGTTTGCGGCACTGATTGCGGGAGAACAGGTGGGCTTTACAAGGCCGCTTGTTCTGGCGGGTTTTGCACTGGCAATAGTGGCTTTTATAATATTCCTGAAAGTGGAAATCACAGAGGAAAGCCCTTTGATACAATTGAACATTTTTAAAAATCAGTTGTTCTCACTGAGTATATTGTGCGGCTTCCTGCTTTTTGTAGCTATGAGCTGTTCAAATCTGGTGCTGCCCTTCTATCTCCAGGATGTAATAAAGCTGTCCGCGTCCGCCTCGGGACTTTACCTGATGACATACCCTCTTGTACTGTTTGTGGTGGCTCCAATAAGCGGACATCTGTCGGATAAAATGGGCTCGGAACTGCTTACTCTTATAGGCTTGCTGATTTTCAGCGGGGCTTTTATGGCTATGGCAACTCTGAATCAGAATTTTCAGCCGGTTAAGCTGGTGGTGATTATAGCAATAATGGCTTTGGGCAATGGAATGTTCCAATCTCCAAACAATTCTCTGGTAATGTCTTCGGTTCCAAGGGAGAGAGTGGGGATTGCAGGCAGCATTAATGCCCTGGTAAGGAATTTGGGACTGGTTGTGGGAGTTTCGGTGTCAACCCTGATTCTGTACAGTGCCATGAGCAGCAAGCTGGGCTATACGGTCACTACCTTTGTTGCGGGCAGGGAAGCAGAATTTGCCTATGCCATGAGGGTTACCTATATATGCGCGGGGCTTATTGCCTTCACAGGTGCGGTGCTTACGGCTTTCAGACTGCTTACTGGCAGGAGAAGTGCCCGGGTGCCGAAATCATAGATAACCCATATGGGTTATCTATGATATTATGTATACTAATCACTGACCAAGCAGTTCGAGCAATTGTGCCGGGGATTTCAGATAGTAGTCGGCAGCAATGTTGGCTGAATTATTTGAGCCCCATATGGCAAGTGCAAACTTAACACCGGCATTTTTGGCACACTGGCTGTCAAAAAGAGTGTCGCCCACATACAAGGTTTCGTCGGGCGCTGCGCCCAGCCTCTCCATGGCCTTCTGCAGCGGTTCGGCTTCCGGCTTGTGCCTCACGGTGTCGTCGGAACATATGACTGCGGCAAATTTATTTAGCAAGCCCTGCAGGCAGGTATCTATCTTTATTTCATAATCACATCTGGAGGTGACTACAGCCAGGGGCACATTTTTTGCGCCGAGGCTGTCCAGCAGCTCCTGTATGCCGTCAAAGGTCCGGCAGCGTTTAAAACCTTCTATCAGGTACTTATAATAGTCCTTTATTGTGCCCTCGATATCGGTAAAGCCGTATCTTTCCAAGGATTGGCGGGTGGGAACACCGTAGCCCTTTAAGAGCTCCTGGTCGGTAAAATATCTTCCGTGCTTTTGAAAAATTACACTCTGGTAAGCAAACATGACAGCTTCTTCGGTATCTACCATTGTGCCGTCTACATCGAATACAACGTATTTATACATATTGGCGGCCTCCAACTTGAATATTGATATGTCAGCTATTCGGCTATAGCTGACATATCTGTTATTATAGCATTAAATTAACCTGTAGTGCTAATTGAAAATGTGATAAAAGGAAGAGAATGCTATTCACTCCCGGACAAGCTTCAAATAAATGCTTGTATATAACGCTTTTGGCGAAATTGCAATATCTTTCGGCATGCCTTTTTAGACGTCGCAGCAACTCGGCCATCCAGGCCTCGGGAGCTGCTTAAATTGACGTCCTGTCAGTTTAACTGCCAAAGCAGCATGCCAAAAGCCTACAATTTCAGCAAAAGCTTTTAATCATACTACGCATTTCTTTAAAGTCGTCCTCACGTGAATTGCAAACTTGCCTCTTAATGACTTTATTAACTAGCACAACGAATTATAATATTATCTACAAGGGGTCATGTCTGTAATTATACATTCTGGTAAGATAAAAAATAACCAGGAAGCATACTCCTGTTGAAAACAGTACATCAAAAACTATAAGCTTATCGGGTATGATATTGCTGATAAGCTTTACGCAAAAATAGCCTGTCACACCGAAGAGGGTGAACACCAGTCCTTTAAGGAAAGACAGCCGTATTTCGCAGACCTTTCTGATTTCGTGCATATTCAGCACAAGTCCTGTAATAGAAGCAATTACCATGGCAATTCCGTATCCGAAAATATTCAGGCCCGGTATTCCGGTCAGAACTATTACCAGCAGCAAGCTTTCCACGGAAACGATGATGGAGTTTTTCAAATTGACGTTTTGCTTTCCCAGGGCGTTAAGGATTCCAAAGGAGGCGGCGGCAACGTAGCTGATAAAATTGCATATGCCCGCTGCCATTATCATCTGCCCCAGGTCGTCACGGCTGTAAAACAGAAGTCCAAGCTTTTTAGGAATACATACAGAGACAATGAGTGTTCCCAGCCCCACCAGGAAGGATGCCCTCAATACTTGCGAAATTCTGTTTTCAGTACTCCAGGAATCCTTTTTGCTCAGGCTCAGGGACATGTCGGGTATCATTACTGTCATCATGGAGCCAATGATTATAAAGGGAAGGTTTACAGTGGTCATAGCCATTCCGAGGAATTTTCCTATCAGCTCCAGCGCGGTATCATAGCTCATACCCGAACTTATGAGCCTTCTTGGCAATATCAGGGTAGATGCGGTATTGAGAATAGAGGATAAGAAACCGTTCAGACTAAGAGGACAGGAAATTATTAATATATCTGTCAGCAATTGCAGCGGATTTTTCACCTTCGCCTTCACAGAAACCAGCTTGCGGGAAAAAAGCTTAAAAGCTGTAAACAGCATCAGCATGCTTATGGACTCACCAACTGCCAAAGCAAAATATGCCGTGGTTACGGCTCCTTTTATATTTTTTACCGACAAAATTGCCATTACCGCAAGAAGTATGGTTACACGTATGCATTTTTCAAGAATATCAATGCCTGCCGGAATGGTGAATTTTTCAAATCCGTAGAAAAAACCTTTAAATATGGCGGACATGGGTATGAAGACAAGTGCAGGACAGATAACCCGTATGGCATCTGCCGCGCGGCTGTCCTTAATGAAAAAGCTGCTGATATTGGAGGCATTTATAAAGACAAGCACAGCCACAGCTATGCTCCACAACCCTAAAAAGCAGATTGCCACCTTTACGGTCCTGTGAAGGTTCCGGTAATCCTTTTTGCTGTTGTATACGGCACAGGTCTTCGAAACGGCGGTGACCAAACCGTCTGCGGTGAGGCACAAAAGCAGGGAATAAACCGGCATTACAAGGCCGTAGAGACCCAGACCGCCTGCCCCAAGCTTTTTTGAAAGAATTATTGAGAATGCGAAGCCTATAAAGCCGGTAATTAAGTTGGATATAGTCAGTATTGCGGAATTTTTATAAAATTTGTCAAGTCCCATGCGGTAGCTCCATTTTTGCCTTATTATTAAATGCTATTCACAATAAGACAGGTTTATTACCGGCAGGGTCCCCAATCCCTTTGCAGGAGAAAATAAAAAGAGGTATCTTTCTTATAAAAGATCCTCTACTTATTGACCAGGTAATATATGAAAATGGTCTGAGCCATGATTATAAATGGAATCAATGTCATGAAGTACCAGTTTCTGGTTTTATGATGAAATAGAAAAAGACCTATGTAAACGCCTATGCTGCCTCCCAGTATTGAAAGGAGAAAGAAGGAGCGTTCAGGTATCCTCCACAGTTTGTTTTTCGCTTTGAATTTGTCCAGTGATACAAGTATAAAGCCAAATATATTCAGTACAGCCAGCAACGGGATTATAAAATTTTGCATAATCGCACCTCATCCAGTATCTAAAGATGTATTATACTATAATAATACAATATTATACCACAAAAGTGCCAGCTTTTTCTTAACAGCAATTACAAGCGTATTTTTTCAGGCCTGGATATGACTCTTTTCAGGTATCAGAGGAGATTGACACAGGGGTGATTATATGATAATCTTTCATAAATAAATTTTGAAACGGAGTCAGCTATGGATAATTTTGAAAATGTGAATATCATAAAGAAGGCAAATGTATATTTCGAAGGTAAGGTTACAAGCAGAACAGTGGTTTTTGGAAGCGGGGAAAGAAAGACCCTTGGCATAATGATGCCGGGTGAATATGAATTCGGAACAGCAGATAAGGAAATTATAGAGATTTTGGCAGGAAAGCTGGACGTGCTGCTGCCTGGAGCAGAAAACTGGCTGTCGGTGGAAGCGGGACAGGAGTTTGAAGTAAAGTCAAATTCCAAATTCCAGCTCAAGGTAACGGAATTGACAGACTACTGCTGCTCATATGTAAAATAGAAAAAATAAAAAAAGGCATGTCATCACTTAATTTGATGACATGCTGTTTTTATTTTTGGAGACTTTTTAAGCCGGCAGACAATTTGTAAAATCCCGAGTATTTGTATATAATAGTGTAAAACATGGAGTAAGGAGGTTTTTATGAAATTTGACTTACTGGACTTGAGTTTTTTTGGTGTGTTGCTGAAGATAATACTTATCGTATTAATATATATAATCATAGTTCAGGCCCTTAAGATTATGTCCAGGGATGTTAAGCGGGGCGGGCTCAAGAATGGGAAAAATCTTGGCTGGAGACTCAAGCTTGTATACCCCGGAGACGGAGGGGCTTTTGTTGAAGGAGATACTATTCCCATTGGCAATAAACTGACCATAGGAAGAAACAGGCAAAACCAGATGGTACTGCCTTCACCGTCTGTTTCCAACTTCCATGTAAAAATATATTTTGAAGACGGGCGCTATATGCTGGAGGATCTCAACTCCACCAACGGCACCTTTATAAATGGTGTTATGGTTGACAAAAAAAGTTTGCAGCCAGGGGATGAGATAAGTATATCCCAAACGGTACTGGTTGTTTCTGATGATGTGTAGTTTATGAAAGGAATTGCTGCCAACCGGATTTTTTGCGGCAGGCTGATACAATGACAAAACGACTTAGAACCTTACAGCTTTTAATATATTTATTCTTATTTTTCGGATTTCTTAATCTCGCTTTTCTGGGAAAACCCATAGACCCCACAGCAGGGGTGTTTTTTGGGGTTATAACGGCTATTATTGCCGTGACCTCCTGGGTGCTTAAAAAGTATTATCCCATGGGTGACAGGCTTATATTTCTCCTGGCGGCAATGCTTTGCTCCATCGGAATCATAATGCTGTTCCGGCTTGACAGGGATACCGCCGTAAAGCAGCTCGGCTGGCTGGTAATAGGTATAGTAATGTTCCTGTTTGTGGTGCTCTATCTGAAAAAAGGACTGGTAAAGTACGCAAAATATAGATATGTATTTCTGGCTGGAACCATATTGTTCATGGCAATGGCCACCTTTATAGGAGTGGAGATACTGGGAGCGAAGAACTGGGTCAGGATAGGGACGACCTATGGTTTCCAGCCCTCTGAATTCGGAAAGATATTCCTTATTCTTTATCTGTCCACTGCCCTGTCCCATATAACCTCAAGGAAACAGCTTATTGAGCCCGGTATTGTAATAATAGTGGCACTGGGCTTCATGGTGCTGCAGAAAGACCTGGGGACGGCGCTGATAATATTCGCGGTGGCAGTGACCATGGTATACCTTGCAACGTCTAAAAAGCTTTACGTACTTATTTCCCTTGGCTTGTTCAGCGGGGGAGGACTGGCCAGCTATGCCGTTTTCGGCCATATCAGGAGGCGCTTTATGATATGGCTCAATCCCTGGGATTATGTCTATAACGAAAGCTACCAACTGGTGCAATCCATGTATGCCATCGCAATGGGCGGCCTTTTCGGAAGAGGCTTGGGTATGGGGCATCCCGGCTATGTGGCTGTCAATGAATCCGACTTTATTTTCTCGGTAATCTGTGAAGAAATGGGACTGCTCATGGGTCTGGCCGTATTAATACTGCATTTCCTCCTGTTTTACAGGTCCATTAGGAGTGCCATACATGCTGAGAATAATTTTACAAAGCTTCTGACTGCGGGACTCAGCGTCATGATAGCCACTCAGGCACTTGTAATAGTAGGCGGCGTAACCGGTTTTATTCCATTGACGGGAATAACGCTTCCTTTTGTGAGCTACGGGGGAACCTCCCTGTTAATAAGCTTTTTGGCTTTAAGCATAATACAAAAGGTATCGGAAGGGGACGAAGGTGATACTCAGGATGGATAATCTGACTGTAAATATAAAAAGGGTAATGGCAATTTTTCTTGTAGTATTTGTGATTCTTATCAGCTACCTGGCATATTTCACACTTTTCAGAGGCCCTGAAATATCCACCAGGCCTGATAACAAAAGAATGTGGGATATACGCAACAAGGTGGTCAGAGGGACCATTTTCGACAGAAACGGAAAAGAGCTTTCGGTCAGTGAGAAAACAAAAAACGGAACGTACAGAAGAACCTACAGGGGAGGACCGGCTACAGCACAGGTACTTGGCTACTACGATCCCCAGTATGGCATCTCCGGGCTTGAAAACCTGTATGACAGCTATTTGTCCAGCAACATATCCGCTTCTTTGGCGGCATGGGTGGGCAATGGCTTAAAAGCGGTGAATAAAAAGGGAGACGACGTTTACACCAGCCTGGATTTCGGCTTGCAGCAGACGGCGTATGATGCCCTGGGTTCTTCCAGGGGCTCGGTTGTGGTAATAAAGGTTGATACAGGGGAGATTCTTGCCATGGTGTCCAAGCCCTCCTATGATCCCAATGCTCTGGAAAGCAACTGGAAGAAGTTGAGTGCAGACGAACAAAGGCCTCTTTTGAACAGGTCTGTCTCCGGTCTCTATCCTCCGGGGTCCACCTTCAAGGTGGTGACCGGTATAAGCGCTCTGGAAAATATCACGGGTATGGTGGAGGAGACCTTTAACGACCAGGGAAAGCTGGTACTGGGAAAGGACTATACTTTAAGCAATGACAAGGGAAAGGCAATGGGAAAGATCAATTTCGAACAGGCCATGATAAAATCCAGCAACGTATTCTTTGGAAACCTGGGAATACGTCTTGAAGAAAAGCTTTTTAAAACTGCCGGTAAATTCGGGTTTAACAGAAATATACCTGCAGACGGTATAATAATAGACAACAGCTGGTTTCCCAAATACAAGGCTTCAGAAAAAGGAAATCTGGCTCAAGCCGGAATAGGACAGGCTGAAATTCTGGCAACTCCGGTGCAAATGGCTTTGGTGGCGCAGACCGTGGCAAACGGCGGAACCATGATGAAACCGGTTTTGGTGAACAAGGTGGTTAATTACGACGGGAAAACTGTCAGGGAACTTAAGCCTTCCGCCTTGGAACAGGTTACCTCAGAGGGCTATGCCGCTGAAATAAGCCGGTACATGCGGGAGGTTGTGGAAAAGGGGACCGGCACAAGGGCACAGGTGAGCGGAGTCCAGGTGTGCGGAAAAACCGGCACCGCTCAGCATGTGGAAAGCAAAACACCCCATAGCTGGTTTATTGGGTTTGCACCCTATAAGAATCCTCAGATAGCCGTTGCCGTGCTTGTGGAGGAAGGCGGCTACGGAGGAACCGCGGCGGCAAAGATATCTGCCGCCGTAATGAACAGATACTTTAAAAAGTAAATCTGTCCTTCCCGTTTATTTCAGTTTAGACAGGACAACAGCAATTTCTGCTCTGGTGGCCATGACTCTTGGGTTTAGTTTTGAGCCGGAACCGCTCACTATGCCGTTTTTGACCATAACCGCCAGGGCTTCCCTTGCATAACTGCTGACCTGTGAGGCATCGGTAAATTTGCCAAGCTCAGAGCCGGAGGCAGGTGCCAGGGAAATGCCCGCAGCCTGTACCCCCTTATATACCTGCACCAGCATATCCTGTCTTGATATGTTTGCTTTTGGCTCAAATTTCCCGTTTCCCGTACCTGCCGTAATCCCCAGGGACTTTGCAGCTCCAATGGCATTATAGTAATACGAGTCCAGGGGTACATCCGTAAAGTTATTTCCTGCTTCTCCCTTCAGCTCCAAGGCCTTTGTCAGCATGAGCAGAAAGTCACCGCGTTTAGTGTTGCTCATGGGCAGGAAGGCATTCTGGCCTGCACCTGCAACCACACCTTTTTCGTACAGCCTGTCAATGGCTTCTATAGCCCAGTATACATTTTGCCCCACATCGTTGAAATACCTGGACTTATTGTTTATTATAAGTCCCTTGCTCTGGTTATGGAGCCTGTCCAGGGAGGAAACCACATAGGTGACTCCATTCATTGAGATTCCGGAGGTATCGGTAAACTGCTGTATTCCGGAAGCTGTTTTTCTTACGGTGGCAATAAGCCTTTTTGAACTCTCATCCGAGGTTATGTCCGGGGTTTCGCTGCTTGAGTACCTGTATATTGCAAAATACGCTGTTGCAGTGTCGTTGTCCGTCCAGGTGAGCTTTATGCCTGCCGGGTTTGAACCAATAGCACCTCCGGCGGGAATGCCGGGGGCGCGCCCGCCCTTCCAGGGCATGACGGGAACAAGGGCCCGGGAAGACCACAAATCAGTCTGCAAGGCAGCTACAGCAGCCTGTCTGGGGCTTTCAAAAAAATTATTCATTCTGAACATGACACTGCCCTTTATATCAGGATGGACAGTATTAAGCTTTATCTGACGGGACATTTCAGGCACTCCGTTTTCAATGGAAAAGTCCTTGTCACTGGAAGTGCTTCCCTCATTCACCCGGTATAGGGCTTGCCCTATATATAAATGCACCTTTTTATTCCGTACTGTTTTGGCCCACCAGTCCGCCAGAACGCCATAGGGAGCAGCCGGATTTGCATAAGTGAAGTATATCTGGGGGCAGATATAATCTATCAGCTCTTCGTTTACCCATTTCCGGGTATCCGCATAGCATTTGTCATAGTTTGTGTAGGAGGAATTTGTGTCTGAACCTGCCGGGTCATCCTTTTTATTGCGCCAGATAGCGGAGGGGCTGACACCAAATTTGACCCAGGGCTTTGCAGCCCGGATTTTGGAGGATAGTTCCTTTACCAGAAGATACGTATTGTTCCTTCTCCAATCCGCCTTTTTTGCAAATTGCCCATTGTTGTATTTCTGAAAGGTCGCGTCGTCTCCCATTTCATTTGTTACAGCCTCATAGTAAAAGTAATCGTCAAAGTGTACTCCGTCTATATCGTATTTATTTACAACCTCCATAACACAGTCTTCAACCCATTTTCTGGCATCGGGAATTCCCGGGTCTATAACAAACCTGCTGCTGGCAGTTCTGATCCAGTCCGGATGCTCCTTATAAACACTTTTGGAAATATTGAGAGAGCTTTTGGTTGCTTCGCTTGTATCCATGGATACTCTGTAGGGGTTAAACCAGGCATGCAGTTCAAGATTCCTTTTGTGAGCCTCTTCAATGGCAAACTGCAAGGGATCAAAGCCGGGGTCTTTCCCGAAGGTTCCCGTAAGATACCGTGACCAGGGCACCAGCTCGGATTTATATAAGGCGTCACTTGTGGAACGCACTTGTAAAAATACCGCATTCATATTAAGGGAAACAGCCTTGTCCAATAATATTATCAGTTCTTCCTTGGATTTTTGAATTCTTAGGCTGCTGTCGGTAATTGCTTTAGTTTTGGAGGAGGGCCAGTCCAGGTTTACCACTGTGCTTATCCAGGCACCGCGCAACTGGCTTTTGGTTACAGGAGTATAGTCCGGTATATATTTGGCGTAGGCATCCCAGGCTGCTGCAAGAACCTGAAAAGGAAGCAGCAGGCAGATAAGGAGTACCAGTGTTGTTTTTATGACCTGTACCGGAATGCGATTTTTATTCATTTTGTCCCCCCGAATATAACCTTGACCCTGTTTTTTTATATTTTTGATGTATAGTCTCTTAAGAAAATGTTTGTAAAGTAAAGTGAAAGGAGTATTATGGTTTACATAAAATAGGCAAAGGCTGATAAAGTACCTGCCAAATTAAAGTCCATGCCTATATGTTAAGGTATGGACACAGCCAACGTCAATGCTATGCACAATAGTGTAAATAAAATGTAAAGAGCCGGAGATATAAAATCCCGGCTCCTTACAGATGCTTTGCTATTCCCGTTTTCCGGAAGGCTCGCGGTACATAAGCAGCAGAAGTATGGAAAGGATACAGAACACTGCCACTGTCAGATACATTTGTCTGAAGCCTTTGCTTAATGAGCTCTGAAAGGATTTCTGAAGCTGTGGCTGCATACTTTCGATTTTTGCCAGGTAATCCTTTTTTGCGTCTTCAAAGGCACCTGGAACTATTTTTCTCAATTCCTCCATTTTGGCCATGGAGTCCGTCATAACAGACCTCTGGTTTTTCATGGTGGTTACTGCTGCGGCCATGGCATACTGGTTATTATTTACGGCTTCACCTTCCATTTGTGATATAGCCGCGTCAATTCCGTAAATTCCCTTGCTGATACCGTCAATTCCCTTCTGCAGGCCTGTCTGGATTTGTTCAATAACCTGGGGAGTATTCCGATCGTACATGTAAACGGATAGCTCCTTTGCCTTTTCAGTTATATTTGTCACATCAGAGGACTGCAAAGACCTTAAAAGCTCCCTGGGCAGGCTGCCGGTGCCGCCTGCATCAAATCTCATACCGTTGACCTTGCTCAGCTCCGGGATTTCTACGTCCTTAAGCATGGCGGCCATTCTGGGCTCCTTCTTCATGTCCTCAAGGGTTTTCTTAAGCTCCACTGCCTGGGATATTACCGGCGCTGTTGGCTGGGGGAGCAGTACAAGCAGCTCCTGCTGGGCTGCAATTCCCGCCTGGGAGATAAAGCCTATCATGATTGAGGGGGCAATAACCGTTCCTATGGACCTTACCAGTGAAAGAGCGGCCAGTGCCGAATTTGCATTCTCCTTTTTTGTATTGCCCAGCATCATGTAATTGAGGGGTGAGCCCATGACAAAGCCCAGACCTGTGCCAATAAGGGCCAGACTTATAAGTACTGTGGCCAGGTTGTTTGCTCCGGTTGCCACAAAGGCAAGAAAAAGTGAGCCTGCCAGAGATACAACAAAGCCTCCTGCCAGTACCTTGCCGGCGCCATGCCTATCCACCAGCCTGCCGCTCAAAGGGGCGCCGATGGCAGTAAACAGACCCAGTATCGTTACAAAATATCCTCCCTTGCCGGTTGCTATACAGAGTGCATTTTCCGAAAATTGAGGTACGAATATCATCCCCATCATGCAAATACCTGTGAAAAAGCCTGCTGCCAGAGTAATCAGCACCTTTGGCGAGGTGAAGTATTTCAGATTGAGAACAGGGTCCTGTGCCCGTCTCTCAAGGAATACAAATACCGGCAAAAGCAGCAGGAATAAAAGGAGGAAGGGGTAAACGGCTGTGGTCCGCAAGGTGGCTGTGAAGTTGAAAAAGTCAATGTTTTTAAGTCCGTATATCAAAGACATTATCATGCAGATAATTGCTATGGTACCTAATATGTCTATTTTTCCAGGCTGGTGGCTATTTTTGTTCAAAGGCAGGAAAATTATTCCGAAAATGATAATAACAATACTGATGGGCAGGTTTATGTAAAACAGAAACTGCCAGTTCTCAATACCGAAGATATCCAGAATTGCACTTCCCAGCGATGAACCAAGTATGTTGGCAAGCCCGTATACTCCCCCCAGAAGTCCCAGAGCCATACCCCTTTTGTCCTCGGGGAAGGTTGTTCCAAACTCTGCATTGGCTATGGGCATTATTCCTCCGCCTCCCACTGCCTGTATAACGCGGCCGGTCAGGAGCATGGGAAAACTGCTGAAGTTTGCGGAAAGGCCGCAGATAAGCGAACCTATTCCAAACAAGCTTATACAGACCAGATAGACCTGCTTTCTTCCCAGCCTGTCGGCCAGTTTGCCTGATACGGGAATGGAAGCCGCATAAGCCAGTGTGAAAATGGTAATCATCCAGATGCCCAGTTTGTCTCCAACTCCAAGATTGGCCTGTATGACTGTTCTGGCAGGGGTTATGATTCCGGTGTCAATGGCTCCCATAAATATTCCCAGCATATACAGGAACATTATCATTCCAAGCTTCGGTTTTGCCGGATTGCTGTCCAGTGGCATAAAAAAGTCTCCTTTACTAAATGCTCGCATCTGCCAGTTGTTCCAGCAGAGCTGCCAGTGCCGGCTTGAGTCTGCTGAACTCAGCTTCTTCATTTGAGTATGAAATGAGTACGTGGGCTATAATATCACTGATATCCACAGCCTCCCGGGAGTGCTGTTTTTTTTCGGCCGCCGGCTGTACAAGGGCAAGGACCTTTTCGGATATTTGATTCCGCAGCAGCTTTCTCTTCTCATTGAGCTTGCTCACATTCATTTCTTCAGTATTTTCAACAGGATGAGTCTGAAACCACTTTCCATGAACATTGATCATAAAATTATTCAGTTCATCATATATGATTTTCAGCTTGTCAATCCGGGGTGCAGAGTGCCTGGTACTCTGGTCCACCCTTCTTAACATGAGGTTCCATTCGTTTAAAAGTATTTCGGCAATTATCTGGTTTTTTGAGCTGTAGTAGTTATATACGGTTCCTGTGGCCACACCGCACCGCGCGGCTATATTCCGTATATTCAGTTCGGAATAGCCCGTTTCTTTTATCATCTGACGTGTGACAGCCAGAATATCCTCTTTTACATTGGTTAGGTTTTTAGGCATGATTCATCTCCTTTTTTATGAACAATGTTCATTATATTCCCTCTTATACTTTTTTGCAATACAAATTGCAATACTATTTCCACAGGTATAAATATTATTTGTTGAAAAAACGGGCAAATTATATATGCGGACTGCGGATGTACTGCGAAGGGGCAGAAAATTTTCTACATAACCTTTGATTAAATTTTAAAGGCTTCAGAAAAGGAAGGGTGACAAATATGGAAACAAGCATTTTTGAAGTGTTGGGCCCTGTTATGATAGGTCCCTCCAGCTCTCATACGGCCGGAGCTGCAAGAATTGCACGCATAGCCAGAGCTGTGGCGGATGAGGATGTAGTCAGCGTCGTATTCGGACTTCACGGCTCCTTTGCAAAAACCTATAAAGGGCATGGCACCGATAAGGCGCTTGTGGCAGGCATACTGGGGATGAGGGAGGATGATGAGGATATTCGCAATTCTTTTAGTATTGCCCGGGAGAAAGGTATGGAGTACCGGTTCAGGGAGGTGGAACTGTCCGACGCACATGAAAATACGGTGCTTGTGGAGACAACCGGCAGCAATAACCGTCAGCACAGGATTACAGGCGCTTCTGTGGGGGGAGGCAGTATTCTCATAACCAATATAGACGGCTTTGAGGTGGAAATAACTGCGGAAAATCCCGTAATAATTATAAAAATGAGGGATAAGAAGGGCGTTATCAGCGAGATAACCGCTTTATTGGCAAATAACAATATTAATATCGCAGTTATGCGGGTCAGCAGAAAGGGGAAGGGCTCTGAAGCCTCCACAATAATTGAGACCGACGACAGGATTTCCCTGTCAATCATTGAACGGCTTTCGGAAATAAAATATGTAGATGATGTGAAGGTTATGAATTTTGCTGTGGAGAAAGGCATCTGATGCCGGGGAGGGCTTATGTACGGCAATGGAAAAGAACTTTTGGAGCTGGCGGCGGCAAGAAATTCGAGACTGTCGGATATTATCATTGAAAATGAGATGGAGAACTCGGGAAAGTCGGAGCAGGAGATACTGGAGGCCATGGGAAAAAGATTCCTGGTCATGAAGGAGTCGGCTCAAAGAGCGTTGAAGGAACCGCTGGAAACTGTGGGCGGTATGATTTCGGGAGATTCCGGAAGGATAAATGCTTTCTCCGGAACAGGAAAAACCTTGTCAGGAGAGTTCATGGGAAAAGTTATGGCCAGAGCGCTTTCCTCCTGTGAGGTAAACGCTTCCATGGGCAGGATTTGTGCGGCACCCACGGCCGGCTCCTGCGGGATAGTGCCTGCGGTTGTTATATCTGTGTGCGAGAAGCTGGGTCTGGGAGAGGAAAGCGCTGTAAGGGGACTGATTACCTGCTCCGGCATAGGAGCAATCATAGTAAAGCATGCCACCGTTGCCGGAGCAGAGGGAGGCTGCCAGGCAGAATGCGGTGCTGCCGCTGCAATGAGTGCCGCCGCCGCTGTTGAATTGGCCGGCGGTACACCTGAGATGAGCCTCAACGCCGCGGCAATAGCCTTTAAAAATATTCTGGGGCTCATATGCGATCCGGTTGCCGGCCTTGTTGAAGTTCCCTGTGCAAAAAGAAATGCGTCCCAGGCTGTAAATGCGATTACTTCCGCCGACCTGGCCCTTTCGGGCATCAAAAGCAATATTCCGTTTGACGAGGTGGTGGAGGCCATGTACAAGGTGGGAAAAATGCTGCCTTATCAACTGAGGGAAACAGCCATGGGAGGCATTGCTGCCACAGAAACTGCAAAGGGCATAGCCGCCCGTATTTTTGGAAAATAGAATCACACGCTTTGATCAAACTTGGCCCCAAGATTGGGATTGACGCTAAGTTCCATCATTTTCTTCATGGCTTCAGAGGCCTGCTCTGCCGTGTTCATAGAGAGCTTTGCTATGGCAAGGCCCACAGCCTGGCCCATGGAGGCATGGGATTTCAAAACTGACAATGCGGCAATATCCATATGACACAACTCCTTTACAGGTATATTCATTATTTTACACTCTTTAAATAAAAACCACAATAACCATTGGGTATAATACCGGTTTTCATTGAACCTCATGGAACCCTCGTGCTACGTTTCTTGACTGGCGCAGCAACTAAACGTATAATGATTCAAAGGATATAAGGCGTGCAGGATATGGATTTTCCCTGTCTTTCGTCTTTAAAGCAAAGGAAATGTGCTGTTATGAATATATTTGAAGGTAAGGACTATTTTCTGTTTGATGGTGCCATGGGGACCTATTATTCATCCAAATACAACGGGGAGATTGCTTGTGAGGCCGCTAATCTGACACACAGCCAGGCAATTCTTGAGATACATAAGGAATATATTGAAGCCGGGGCCAATGCCATTAAAACAAATACCTTTGCTGCCAACAGGTTTTCATTGTCCTGTGAGCAGGCAGAGGTGGAACTGATCATAAAAAAAGGTTTTGAAATTGCCTTGAGTGCCGCTGGAAACAGGGAAGTGGCTGTTTTTGCAGATATCGGCCCCATCCCCTCCGCCCAGGTTATTGACCAGGAGGAAGAATACAAAAAGCTGGCGGATATTTTTCTCTCCTGCGGTGCTGAGAATTTTCTCTTTGAAACCTTTCCGCAATATGATATTGTTCTTGAAATTTCTGCATATATACGGTTAAAAAAACCAAGTGCAGGGATAATTGCTTCCTTTGCCGTTTATCCCGATGGGTATACCAAGGAAGGCTTGTTTTATCAGGATATTTTCAACAGGGTTAATGCAAGCGGGCTGGTTGATGCCTGCGGTTTTAACTGCATAAGCGGTCCTGCTCATATGTGCAGGCTGGTAAGCTCCCTGGAGCTTGACGGCAGGCTTTTGAGCATAATGCCAAATTCGGGATACCCTGCCTCGGAGCGCGGAAGAGCCGTTTACGTGGACAATTCCCAGTATTTTGCCGGCAAAATGCTGGAACTGAAGAACATGGGAGTAAGGATTTTGGGAGGCTGCTGCGGAACAACTCCCCACCACATAGCTGTCACTGCAAAACTGCTTGCAGACAACATAAGCACCGCGGGCAGTCCGGAACAACAGAGCGGCAAAGCCACAGGCAAAACCGGAGATAAGCCGCTGCTCCGCAGGCTGGTTTCTGAGAAAAAGCCCATACTGGTGGAAATAGACCCGCCTTTTGATACCAATTGGGAGTATATGCTCAGAGACGCCTTCCTGCTGAAAAAAGCCGGTGCGGATATGATAACCATAGCAGATTCCCCGCTGGCTAAGGCCAGGGCAGACAGCTCAATCATGGCTGCAAAACTGCAGAGGGAGGCAGGCTTGCCTGCCATGCCGCATATTACCTGCAGAGATAAGAACCTGCTGGGTATAAAGGCAACCCTGCTGGCTTTGAATATTGAGGGTATAAGAAACATACTTGTGGTTACCGGCGATCCCATTGCAAATATTGAGAGGAAGGATATTAAGGGTGTGTTCAGCATGAACTCCTCAAACCTGGCAAATTACGTTTCCAGTCTGAATGCCAACATATTCGGAGAGGCTTCCTTTGAAATCGGCGGGGCATTAAATGTAAATGCCCCCAATTTTGATGCGGAACTGAGACGTTCTGCCAAAAAGCTTGAAAACGGAATAAGCTTTTTCCTGACACAGGCCATATATACCGAAGCGGCTGTAAATAATACCATAAGAGCGATAGAGGAATTAAAGGTGCCGGTTTTTGCAGGTATAATGCCCATAGTGGGCTATAAGAATGCCCAATTTATTAATAATGAGGTTCCCGGAATAGAAATCGACGAAGACACCGTAGAAAGCTTTCGTGACAAGAGCAGGGAGGAAGCAGAGCTGCTTGGTATAGAACACTCTCTGAAGTGTATAAATAAATTATATGGACATGTATCCGGTTTTTACATAATGACCCCGCTTAAGAGGATTCAAGTGGTATGCCGGTTGATTAAAAGTATTAAGGAGATAAATGAATGATTATTGTAGGTGAAAAGTTAAACAGCTCCATTCCAAGGATTTTTGAGCTCATGAAAGCCAGGAATAGCGAAGAACTTAAAAAAATTGCCGTTGCTCAGCAGGAGGCAGGTGCAAATTACCTGGATATCAATACGGCGATTTTCAGAGAGCAGGAAACGGAAATGCTGGAATATGTGCTGGGTATCGTACTGGAAAGCACCGATTGCGGTATAATGCTGGATTCCCCTTCCCCCGCGGTAATAGAAAAGGCAATTGGCCGGATAACCGGCAGAGATGTGATTATCAACTCAATAACACTTCAGGACAGGATAAATGAGCTGCTGCCTGTTGTAAAAAGCCACAAATGCGGTATTGTGGGCCTGCCCATAGATAAGGACGGAATTCCAAAAACCTCCGAAAAAAGGCTGGAAAATTCGTTGAAGCTTGTGGAAATACTTCAGGAGGCAGGAGTTCCGGAGGACAAGATATATATTGATGTTTTGGCGGAAGCCCTTGCGGTGGAAAATGAGAATGCAAAAACGACCATTGATACAATAGCGGCTTTGAGGAAAGCACAGTCTGATATTCATATTATATGCGGGGTATCAAATGTATCCTTTGGCTTGCCAAAAAGGCCGGATATAAATGCGGCCTTTCTCAATACGGCAATTTATGCAGGCCTGGACAGCGGCATAGTTGACATAACAAATGAACAAATACAGAGTACGATATTTATTTCCGAAATGATTGCCGGTAAGGACGAATTTTGTATGGAATACCTGACCTATTTCAGAAGTAAGAAATAAAGGTCGATTGGCACTGTTATCCATGTTTGAGCAAACCTTCCATTTGCCATAGATGCTTAATAATATTATGCTATTAAGATAAGCTTATATGTGATAAAATGTTTACGAAAAATTGTTAAGCACTAATTTGCAAATCGGAGGAGTACCGTCAATGAAAAACAAACCGTTGTATGAAGTAAGAAAGATTTCGGATCTGAAGGATATGATTGAACAGAGCTCAAGGATATATGCAGATAAGGCTGCATTCCTGGTAAAGCCCAGGACTGGCGGCGACTATGTTCCCGTGTCCTTTAAAAAGTTCAAGGAAGATATTGACGCTTTGGGGACAGCTTTGATGAGTCTTGGTCTTAAGGGTAAGAAAATTGCTTTGATAGGTGAGAACAGATATGAATGGGCAACCTCATACCTGGCGGCCTGCAACGGAACAGGAATAATAGTTCCCCTTGACAAGGAACTTCCACAGAATGAAGTTGAGAACTGTCTGCAAAGAAGCCATGCAGATGCGATTATTTTTTCGGGAGCGGTTTCTGGAAATATTGAAAATATTTCTAAGAATATTACAAGCTGCAAGTATTTTATCAACATGGATGCAGATGAGGATTCAAATGGCCAGATAGCATATTCGGGTCTGATAAAAAAAGGGTACGAGCTTCTGGACCAGGGAAACAGAGATTTTACTGAGGCAGAGGTGGATAGAGAGGCCATGAATATCTTATTATTTACCTCGGGTACTACCGACAAATCCAAGGCAGTCATGCTGTCCCACAGGAATATTGCGGAAAACCTCATGGCCATGTGCTCCATGCTTTATATAGACGATAAGGACGTATTTCTTTCGGTGCTGCCCATGCACCATACCTATGAGTGTACCTGCGGTTTTCTCTGTCAGATGTACAGAGGCTGCACGGTGGCTTTTTGCGAAGGACTCCGGCATATAGTGAAGAACCTCAGAGAATCGGGCTGTACAATGATGAATGGGGTACCGCTTGTTTTCGAGTCAATTTACAAGCAGTTGATGAACCAGGTAGCCAAAAAGCCGGGCGGACCGGGAAAGCTCAAAATGGGAATAAGGCTGAGCAAGCTTGCGGGAGTGTTTGGTTTTGATATCCGCAGAAAGCTGTTTGCCGAAATTCACGATGCACTGGGCGGGCATCTGAGGATGTTCATCAGCGGTGCAGCAGCCATTGACCCACAGGTTTCAAGGGGGTTCCGGGAAATAGGCATAAAGCTGGTACAGGGCTATGGCCTCACTGAATGTGCACCCATTGTGGGCTTGAACAGGGACTGCTGGTTTAAGGACGATGCGGCAGGACTTCCCTTGCCGGGGCTGAGTGTTGTTATAGACATGCCTGACAATGAAGGCGTGGGTGAAATAAAGGTCAAGGGACCAAGTGTCATGTCCGGTTATTATGAAAATAAAGAGGCAACAGACGCCGCCATAAGAGACGGCTGGTTCTATACCGGTGATATGGGCTTTTTGGATTCCGACGGTTTTATTCATATAACAGGAAGAATGAAAAATGTCATTGTAACAAAAAACGGAAAGAATGTGTACCCTGAAGAGATTGAGACACTTTTGAACAGGAGTGATTATATCAAAGAGTCCCTGGTTTACGGTACGGACGGGAAGGATGATGTTATAGTCTGTGCCCAGATTGTACCCGACAAGGAAAAGATTGAAGAGGATATGGCCAACAATGTGCTTCCGCAGATGGATGTTCATTCCATAATCAGTTCGGAGGTCAAGAGGATAAACAAAGAACTTGTGACTTACAAATATGTCAAGGAGTTTACATTGAGGGACACTGAATTTGAAAAGACAACAACCAAAAAGATAAAGAGATATCAGGAGTTGAAAAAATAGATGGAGAGTTTATTGGATACCGCATTGGACCAGGCTGAGAAGCTGGTCAGGGAAGTAAGCGCTCTTCTGCTTTCCGACATGGAGGGCAGGGAGATCATCACCAAAAGCGGTGATGCTAATTTTGTCACAGAGATTGATTTAATGGTACAGGAAAAAGTTATCAAGGGCTTGTGTGGTATTCTTCCAAACAGCAATATTATTGCAGAGGAAACCAAAGCCAACGATTTTACCCTGGGAAAGTATACGTGGATTCTTGACCCCGTAGATGGGACCACAAACCTCATGTACGGCTATAAATATTCATGCATAGCTCTGGGGCTGGTGGCAGACGGCATACCCTATGCCGGAATTGTATACAATCCCTACCTGCAGGAGCTGTTTACAGCCCGCAAGGGAAAAGGTGCCTTTGTCAATGGGAGGCCCATAGCCGTGACAGGCAGCAGAACCCTTGGTGACAGCCTGATTACCTTCGGCACTTCTCCATATGATAAGGGAAAGGCTGATGAAACCTTCAGGGTGACAAAAAACATTTTTCTTAAATGCAGGGATGTCAGGCGCTCGGGCTGTGCCGCACTGGATATATGCAATGTGGCTGCCGGAAGGATGGACGGGTTTTATGAAATGGAGCTCCAACCCTGGGATTATGCCGGGGCCTCGGTGGTTCTGGAGGAGGCGGGAGGCTGTATTACCGATTGGGACGGTAACAGTCTGAGTTATGTACATAAGGCCTCTGCCATAGCATCAAACGGACATATACACCGGGAACTTAATAATATCCTAAGGGACAAGTAGCAGCATGACGGCACTCGGATAACTTTTACAGGTTAATCCGGGTGTTTTTTTGTGTCCAAAATTCCTGACTGATTTCGTACAAATTCAACCAGTTTTTGGCATTTATTTTCATATGAACGAATAATACGTTGTATATATTATGCTTATTGACAGATCGTTGAACAATTTGGTACAATAAGGAACGTATTTACTTTTATGTAAAAAAATACAATATTAAGGGGGTTGAAGTATGTCATCAAAAGGAAAAAAATCCATTTCCTTAGTTTTATTTCTTCTTATTTTGTTTATGTCTTTGCCGGGAGAGTCTTCTTATTTATTTGCAACGGCTGCAAATGCAAAAAATGGAATAACCAATCCCGATTTGAACAGATTGACAGGAAATGCCAAAAGCCTGCGGGAAACAGCAGCAGGAAATCCGGCAGGAGGAGCTGCGGAAGTATATGTGTCAGACAGCTCTGAAACGGAGCCGGGGCCGGAAGTGCGTGTGGAAACACCGGTGTTCAGTATTCCGGCGGGAACTTATAACGGTGCTCAGAGTATTGAAATAACCTGTGCAACCCAGGGAGCAGAAATTAAATATACCACAGACGGTACAATACCGGATGTGAATTCTCCCAATTATACCGGACCTATAATAATTACAACTGCCACCACCATAACTGCCGCGGCCTATAAGGACGGAATGGCGGATTCGGAGACAGCGGCAGTCCGATACATAATAGAGATTACAGCCACAGACGCCGATGGAAGTCCTGTAGATATGAGCCTGTGGAGCTGTTATGAAAATCCCGACGGCCTCTCTTATACTCTTTCAGCCTACTGCGGGGATATTGCTGACGGAAGGATTTTGGGCAAGGTTCCGGCGGTAATTGACGGAAAGCCGGTTACGGCAATGAAATGGACCTTTTCGGGATGTATGGATCTGACAGTTGCACCTGAAATACCCGAAAGCGTCACAGAGCTGTGTTATACCTTCAACAACTGCATAAACCTGCTTCAGGCACCGGAAATACCTGCCGGCGTTATAAATATGGAATATGCCTTTTCGGCCTGCTCGGCTCTTTTGCAGGCACCCGTAATACCAAGCGGTGTGACCAGCCTGAGTCATACCTTCTATAATTGCAGAAAAATCACACAGGCGCCTGTTATACCAGGCAGTGTCAAAAATATGAGCTATGCTTTTGCAGGCTGTACAGGGCTGGTGCAAACTCCTGGCATACCTTACGGAGTTACCGATATGAATTATGCCTTCTCAAGGTGTACGGGCCTTACTGCGGCTTCCGCCATACCAGGGAGCGTAAGAAATCTGAAATATGCTTTCAGCGGCTGCACCGGCCTTACCTGGGGGCCTGAAATATCGGACGGCATAACCGATATGAGCTATGTTTTCACAAATTGCAGCAGTCTGACAGATATGCCGGATATTCCGGACAGTGTAAGAAATATGAGCTATGCCTTCAGCTTCTGCAGCAGCCTGGCCCAGGCGCCTGCCATACCGTACGGTGTGACAAATATAAATGGAGCCTTCAGCCATTGCGGCAGTCTGGTACAAGCTCCCATAATTCCCGAAAGCGTAACAATTATGAGTTACACCTTTTGGGGTTGTGCCGGCCTTGCAGGCGATGTACATATACCCGACTCCGTAACTGAGCTTAGCAATATTTTTCTGGAGACCTCAATGCCCATAAATATGCTTTATAGTGCTGCAAATACCGCAGCAGAGGCATATTTTGCCCCTGAGAATGTCAGAAAGGCCCCAGAAGGCGGGATTGAGACAACGGCTGCGCCGGAATTTTATCCTGCACCGGGCATTTATCAGGGGCCCCTGACCATTGAACTGAGCAGCGCCACCACCGGGGCGGCAATATATTATACTTTGGACGGCTCGGAACCCACTGCCGGCTCCATTTGCTACACCGGACCGGTAAATGTGGCAGAAACCACCACTGTCAGGGCTGTTGCCCTCAGGGAAGGTATGGAGGCCTCTGAGATAAGCAGGGCGGAATACACCATTGAAAAGCCTTTGCCGGCTATTCCAGCCGGCTTTAGAACGACGGAGACTTCTGAAAACAGCATCACTCTGGTATGGGAGGAGGCAGCCGGGGCGGACGGCTATGAGCTTGAATGTGACGGGAGTATTTTCAATATGGGAACCGCAGATCAATTCACCCATGAAGGGCTTGCGGCAAACAGCAGGCACACCTACCGCATAAGAGCAAAAAATGCTCAGGGTGAGGGAGAGTGGAGCCCTGCCCTGGTGGCCATGACAAAACTCTTGTGCCCGGCGGCGGACAGTATAAGCCGGACGGACACAAGTGTCAGTATCGGCTGGAGTGCAGTTGACGGAGCGTTGGAATATGAGCTGGAACTGAACGGAGCTGTTGTCAGGACCTTATCCCTGACAGAGCATACCTTTACGGAGCTTGCTCCAAACACCGGCTGCACAATCAGGATAAGAGCGCTGGGAACTGAAAGCCAGAGCGGCTGGAGCAAGGAGTACAGGATTTATACTCTGCTGCCCAAGCCTTCAGGTATCAGACAGACTGTAAGAGCAACCTTAGTACAACTGGACTGGGAACAAACGGATAGTGCAACAGGCTATGATATAGAAATTGACGGAGAAATAGCGGCCCAGGTTATACAGCCATCCTTCACCAGCAGCGGTATTATTCCGGGCACAGAGCATAAATACAGGATTCGGGCAAAAACAGCTTCAAATGTGGGACAGTGGAGCGAGGAAATAGTTTTGAGGACTTATCTGGACATACCGGAGGGAATTTCCGCAGATCCATTGGCGGACGCGGTGGTATTTTCCTGGAAGGGTGTGGAAGGCGCCACCGGCTATGATGTGAGTATTGATAATGTCACCATTGAAAATATATCTGAAACGGTGTACAAGCACACGGGACTTGGGCCGTCAGAGACCCACAGCTACAAGCTCAGGGCACGATACAGAGAGGTGACGGGAGAATGGTCCCAGGAGCTGACTGTAAGTACTCCCCAGGCTGGCACCGCCATTTGCAGGGTCAGCGGAAAAAACGGAAGGGCTTTTGATATAAAGCTGTCTGCCGTGGATAAGGTACTCTATGCTCAAAAAACCTTTACCGTAACCTACGACCCGGAAGAAGCCGAGCTTGTGGACCTTTGCACACTTACGCAGGAAAAGGAACTTACAGCGGCAGATATTCCGGAAGCCAACATAAAGGTGCTCCGGTGCGTGCCGGGTGAAATCACCTTCTGCATAAAGAATCCCCGGATAATAGCGGGAGATTATTATAAAAACATTATAAATACCATCCAATTCAAGGCCAAAAAGGACGGGATAATTACTGTTACCTGTCAAATACAATAAGGAATCGGGGATAAGGACATGAGAAAAATTAGAACATTTATAGCCGGGCTCATTCTCGTATCATTTTTTACCACAACAATATTCTCCCAATATATAGCTGCAAAGCCGGAGGACGGAACAAGCAGGGCAAATGATCCGAAGGCCAGGGAAATAATAGTCAAATATAAAAATCAGAACAAAAGCGAAGCAGTAAAGGCAAATGTGAAAAAGAAAGCAAAGCTTTCCAGGCTCAATCTGAAAAAGAAGCTCAAAAGTACAAAGGCTGAAGTACTGGAGATTGGACAGAAGGATGATATGGGTGCTGTACTGGAGGAATTAAACAGCAGTCCGGAGGTAGCGTATGCTCAGCCAAACTACAAGCTTACCACCGGAACCTTTCCTTCGGATACATATTTTAACGAGCAATGGGGCCTGTATAACAACGGACAGGCCATTGGAGGACAGGTAGGGCTCGAGGGTGTGGATGTAAATGCCCTTCAGGCCTGGTCGCTGACTCAGGGCTCCCAGTCGGTGGTTGTGGGTGTAATGGATACGGGTATAGATATAAATCACCCCGACCTTCACAGCAGCATATTTGTAAATACTGCGGAAATAGCCGGAAATGGTGTTGACGACGATGGAAACGGTTTTATTGATGATGTGAACGGCTGGGATTTCCTGAACGATGACAAAACAGTGTATGATTCGGGTGCGGCTGATGTGCACGGAACACATGTGGCGGGAATCATTGCCGCCTCTGCAGACTCACAGGGGATTGCCGGAGTGGCGCCGAAGGTCAGAATAATGCCCCTGAAATTTATTAATGACGAAACCGGGTATACCTCCGATGCCATAGAAGCCATTGAATACGCAAAGCTTATGGGTGTCAAAATAGTAAATTGCAGTTGGGGCGGCTATGATTATAACGCAGCCCTGCTGGATGCCATGCAGAACACAGACATACTCTTCGTTTGTGCGGCAGGAAATAACGGCAGGAACACCAGCTCCATGCCAAATTATCCCGCGGGCTTTGACATTCCCAATGTAATATCTGTAGCTGCACTTGACAATAAGGGGAATCTGGCCTCCTTCTCAAACTTTGGAAGCAATGTGCAGGTTGCGGCACCGGGAGTGAACATACTGAGCACACTTCCTGAAAACAGCTATGGCTATATGAGCGGCACCTCCATGGCAGCACCTCATGTGACCGGCATAGCTGCACTTTTAAAAAGCTACAGGCAGGACATGCTCTTTGTGGATATGGCGGCCAGAATCAAGGCAAATGCTGTTCCCATGCAGTCCCTGGAGGGAAAGGTCAGCACCGGGGGCAGGGCGGATGCCTATGCCGCACTGAACAACAGCGTACTGACCTTTACAAATGAGACGGAACCCAACAATAATTGGGAAAATGCCACCCCAATCATGGCAGGCAAGACCAATGGAAGCATTGCAGCCATAGATGACGTTGACTGGTTTAAGCTGTCCCTGCCGGGAGGCAAGCCTGTCTCAATAAAGCTCAAGGGCATACCCTCCGGAAATGATTTCGATCTGGAGCTCTATGCTCCGGATATGTCAAAGGCAGACTGCTCCTACAATACAAAAAATTCCCAGGAGACAGTGGGAATAGTGCCGGAGGAGGCTGGCACCTATTATATCAGAATAAAACCCCAAACCTTTTCAGGAGCAGGTGAACAGCCCTATGTGCTGGACATGGATTTGTACAATTCCATACCTGGCGGGAATGAGCCCAACGATACCGAGGCTTCGCCAACCGGCATAATTGAAAACAAGACCTATTACTCCACCATTGATTACCCCGGGGATGTGGATTGGTATTCCATCGAGGCCACCAGGGCAGGAAAGCTTGTTACAGGCCTTGGACAAATTCCGGAAGGGGCTGACTACAATGTTGAAATATATGCTCCAAATGGTGAAAAGGTGGGAGGCTCATATTTTGGCGGAAATAAAGAGGAAAAAATCGACACAATTGTGGATGGACCCGGCAGATACCTCATTAAGGTGTATTCGGAGCAGCAGACCACGTCGGATAGCACCTACGGCATTGAGCTGAAGGACACTGGGACGGAGTACTCTGTAAATAGGCAGCTAAACCCGGGAGCAAGCTCTCTGCAACCCTATGAGCTTGCCACAAGGCTGGTAACCCCGGATTCTTATGAGGAAAATGACAGCTATAGGACAGCAGGGCAGATAAGCCTTACAGACACAATAAATGCCACAATTGACAATCAGAAGGATGAAGACTGGTACAGAATAGATGTAAGCCAGCAAACAAATATATACTTCAAACTCAGCAGCATAGCGGCAGGACTGGATTATGACCTGACCCTGCTTGACAGCAGGCTGGACTATGTGGCCGGCTCCTTCAGGAGGGGAAGTATCAGCGAGGATGCCTTTACGGAGCTTGAACCGGGAACCTATTACATAAAGGTGGATTCGTATGCAGGCTATTCCGATAAAAATGCCTACAGGCTGATTTTAAGTCCGTACAAGCTTGACGAATATGAAATAAACGATACGCCGGAAGCAGCCAGGGAGCTGGCTATAAACCGGAGCATAAATGCAACCGTACACAATATAACCGACCAGGATTGGTACAGGTTTACCTTCCAGCAGGCAGGAAAGCTGGATATACAGCTTTCCAACATACCTGAAAACTGCAATTATGAATTGGAGCTTTACAACCAGGCTCTTGAGAAAATAGACGAAAGCAGACAGGCCGCAGGCAGTGACGAGGTTATATGGAGGGATGCGGCCCAAGGGGAGTATTACATAAAGGTATATACCACAGGAGGCTTTGATTGTGAAAACGGCTATATGCTCACAGTAAACAGGAATATCGGACTTGCAAATGCCGTAGATATTTCCCAGAACTCAACCAGCACCGGAAAAATAGCTGAGAATTCCGGCAGCAACTGGTATAAGACCTCAGTAACCCAGGCAGGTGTATTTACTCTCAACCTGGATAACATCCCGGAAAGCTGTTATTACAAGATGGAGCTGTACGACGCTGACGGGTATAAGCTGGCAAAATCCGAAAATGTATCTGAGAGCCAGCAAAGCCTGGATTTCATGGTTCAAGAGCCAGGAGCATTTTTTATTAAGGTATACTCTCTATTGGGATATAATGAAACTGTTGACTATACTCTGACGGCAAAACTCACCGCAGTGGCGGATTTGGAGGTTCCTGAGAAGGTGGCGGAAGGCGTTGACCTGGGAGAGGACACCGGAGACGGAGAAGCCCAGGCGAACGGAACAGCGTCCGGAGGTGGGACAGCCGGGTATACAGCACGGCTTCCCGAAGAAATAACCCAAAGAGCGGACTTTTCTCCGGAAGGTACGGGGACAAGCACCGCAGAGGGCTTTAAGGTATATGTGGATGAAGCAAAGCTTCCTGAAAAAAGGAGTACCGTAAAAGCTGAAGACTTTACCGGGATATATGCCCAGGAAACTGAAAGAAACGACCTTACAATAAATGTGGACGGCAAGGATGAGGCCACCCACGAGCTGAAACAGTTAAATGTCATAGTCAGCGGAAGCCTGCAGTCAACCGATACCAATGACTACTACCTGTTCAAAAACGATAAGAGAGGCAAGTACATAATCGAAATCGACAATTCTCCCACAGGAGGAAATCTGAAGCTGTACTTTACAGGTGTAAATTGGGGAGGACAATATTACCTGAGCGACGGGGTGAACCATGATGCCTATGTGGCGGCGCTGATAAACGACCCTGCCTCACAATATTACGTTATCAGGGTTATAGGCTCGGGAATAACTTCGGGCAGCGTGGCCTACAAGCTGAAAGTAACCTTTATGCCGGAGGATTTCGTAAGCTCTCATGACCCCGGTGAAATGGGCAACAACGACAGCTTTTCAGGTGCCCGGTATATAAGCAGGTCCAACAGCGGGGACAACATAAACTATACAACCCAGGAAGCCACCCTGGACTTCAGAAATGACTATGATGCATATAGAATAAGCCTGGACAGCGGATATAAGTTTACTGCCGTACTCAAAAGCCCCTTAAGTCACGGAAACTACTATTATGTGCTTCTGGACAGCTCATATAACGAGGTGCAGGACAATCTGTACAACGGTCAGGACCAGACGGGAGCACCCTGCTACGAGCTGATGTATAATGTGCCTGTGACGGGAACCTATTATTTGCTTGTATTCAGCGACCAGAACAAATATTATGACGCCTTTAAGAAATACAAGCTGGAGTTCTATAGTTCCAAAAACAATGAGGCCACGGAGTACAACAGCGCGGTGAAGAACTTTAACAATGCCTGGGAGTTTGCCTCACCAATAGGACTTGACACGACTTACAACTGCAAGCTGGACTCTCCCTATGACTGTGATGTATACAGCCTCAGCATACCCTCAGAGGGAAAGCTGACCGTAAACCTGGACAAAAAAGGCTATGGAGACAATTACTCGTTTATGGTAAGGGATTTGGACGGCACTATATACGAGTATATAAATTCAAAGGCCGACTATGTATTCTATGCCGCAAAATCCGGCACCTACAAGCTGGCAGTTATACGTAGGAACCTGCAAAGCCCCGCCACATTGAATTATTCCCTGGCAGCCGCCTTTACGCCAAAGTCAGGCTTTGACGCCTACGAAAACACAAGTACTGTCACGCCGGTAAAAAATATCAACTTCCTTCTGGCAAACAACCAGTATTTAAGGGTAAACGGAAGCAGTACCAACCTGACAGACATAAGCAACCAGCAGGCAAGAAGCCTTAATATGGACAACAGGTATGATGTGGACTGGTTTAAAATCGATACCTCCAAAACTGGAAGCGGCCAGAACAGTGCAAAAATCAGCCTGAGCGGAATACCGGCCGGTGATGATTACAACCTTGTGGTGGTTGATTCGGCCGGAAATGTGATAGGCAGCTCAAATAAGACCTCAAACCAAAGTGAATCCTTAAACTTTTTGATAAACAAATATTCAAACAGTTATTATTACGTTTGTGTATATTCAAACACCTTTGGGGCCGGTACCCACAATGCCAGCTTAAGCTTCAATACCGTGGCGGAAAGTACAGCCGTTTATATAAGTGACATAGGAATTCAAAATACCGGTGAGGAATACCTGGAGGACCTTGTAGCTGAAACAGGAGCTACTCTGTCCGGCAATACGGTATATTACATGAACAGGTCCATAACCTATGGAAGCAGCAACAGCAGGGTTGTGAACGGAAAACTGGTAGTAAATGCATATGACTTTGCAGCATATTTTGTAGATAAAAATACCATAAGACAGCAATTAATAGCTTTGGACCCTGGATTGTTTGACGGAGATATTGGAATTGCAGCAGTAAATGATATCATACAGGTAGCTACCTTGTATGAGAAAAGTGAAAATGTGCGGAATATTCAAAGGCTGCTCCAAAAGCTGGGCTGCTGGGTGGACAAAAACGGAAACAGGTCCAAAGCCAACGCTACCGGCTATTACGGGGAGACCACACAGGCATCCTTGATAAAATTCCAGAAGGAATATATGAGTAAAAGCGACTACTCAGTCATAAGACAAAGTGTCACCAGGGAAATGGCGCAGTTGCTGTCTGTAAACTACTCAATTACCTTTGGGATAGAAAACGCATACCAGAACAGTTCAAGCATTAAAACCGCCAAGGAGAACCTTGCCAGGCTGGGGTATGGCTCAAAATTAAAGAGCTACTACTACGACCCGGCGGTTGGAAAAACAGTCTATGGATACAGCGGGCAATGGAGCTATGATTTTAACGATGCCCTGTGGAATTTTACAACGGATTACGGCTACAAGAATACCTACATAAACAATGGCTTTAACAAGGCTGTATTGTATAAATGGATTCAGGATGCGGCGGATAAGATGGGGACGGGCAGCCAATGGATGCCTAAAAGTACTCTTGCTAATGCTGTTTCTGTAGCAGGGTTTCTATATGATCCAGTTCAGGATATAATTTATTCAAAGATGTATCCTATACAAAGACAATTTGGGTACTGCCAATGGTATGATGAAATGGCCGCTGGTGATCCTATAGGGTTAAGTGCTATAATTGATTGTGAACCAATATACTTTAAATATGACAGCAAGGATTGGATGATTGAATTGTGGAAAGGCCAGTATGGCTTGGAAACAGGTGCTGAAATAGGTATATATAACAGATATTCAAATATTATTGATCCTCGGGATGAAATAGTAGGTAAATTTTTCAATTGCGTAAGTGACAGTGAGATGCTGAATATGTCATTTATATTGAAAAGGAATGGGGCAGAGCTCTTTAGAAGAGGGCCGGAGGTCCATTGGTGGCTGACGGGTTTTGAGTGGGGAGTGTTTACGCAGGTACCGAGTGACCCAGTTAATGGATTAGTAATGGATATTAGAATAGAGTTTAAGACACCAGGAATGAGAAATGAGTTTACTGGAGCGCTTACAAATTTAGGATACACATATACAATAAGCGGCAATACCGTTAGCTTTACTTTTGAGTTTCCCAAGTCCAGTCAGCCAAATTCAAAAAGTATTAATTTCAACTACCTTCAAGGGAAAAACAGACAGTATGTTGATGACTACAATTTGATTAAAAACTATTTTGGATTAAAAAGCAATGATCCCAATTTGTTGCAGGAGAGTGCAATTCAAACTGCTACAGCAGAGGTTAAGGCTGCATATAACCGGATTTTGGACTGGTTTAATTCTATAGTTCCCTTCTTTGAATCAATAAATTAGTAATGAACCCTGTTAATTTTGGAGGTTTTGATATGAAGGTTTTAAAAAAGTTCCTTGTAATGATTGTAATGGCTTCAACGGGTATATTTCTGATATCCTGCGGTATAGGGGGTGTCTTGCTGTCAGGCACCAAGGATGTTGAAAACAGGCTGTATGAAGCGATAGCTGTAAATAATCTGGAGGCCGTAAATGAAGCGTTAAATGATGGAGCGGATATAGACAATTTCAGCGGACGTCTTCCAAGAGATTCAAACCCCCTTTGGCATGCATTCAAGCATTCACCCAGTAAAAGAATACCTGAGCACCTTATTGAAAAAGGTGCTGATGTGAATATTCCCCAGGATGGCAGTTCTTTGCTGGGATGGATGGCAGTCAACTGTGATGTTCATTTTTGCGAGCTTCTTATAAAGCATGGGGCAAAGGTTGATTACGAAGAGAAGAACGGAAATACTCCCTTGGAGGATGTTTTAGATTATGGTACAAGAGCTACTTGTATAGAAAAAAATATAAATGACATTGTGACTCTTATGCTGGATAATGGTGCAAAAATAAGGCCTGAATCCCTGGTCGCCGTGTTAAGGGGTATTCAATCAAGAAGCTCCAAATTTAATTACCTCGTAAAGAGAAGGGTACTTGAGGGCCTGATAAAGGAAGGCTATAAATCCGGACTAGATCCTGTTTTGGAAGCTGCTTTGCTGGGAAAATCAGATAGGGTTGCAGAATTGATTAAAGCAGGAAAAATGCAGACTGAGGATGAAGTCCGTATTGCGGGCTATACCGATCCACCCAGCAATATACCAAGATCTGAAACCAATGAGACAACTTATGGGGAACACATATTATATGCTACAGCGGCTTTTGGAAGCGTTGAAACCATGAAGCTACTGGCACAAAAAGGGTTTGACCTGAAATATAAGGATGGTGGAAGGGTTACGCTTTTAATGGTTGCTTCAAATTATGGAAATCTTGATATGGTTAAATACCTTTTAAGTCAAGGGGGAGATAAGGAATTCAGAACGGGTGATAAAACCGCTTTATACTTTGCAGTGGAAAACAATCAGTACGATGTGGCAGAGTATTTAATTAAAATGGGAGCGGATATAAAGCCATATAAACTTGACTTCGTTGGTTCAATAGATGTGTTTGATGCTGCGTGGGAAAACGGAAATGCAAAGATGATGAAATTGATTTTGGATAGCGGTTATAAATCTGATAAAAGCGTGGAGGAGTGCTTATTTATCAATGCCTTAAAATCAGGTGATGCCAAGGAGTTAAAAAAATTCAGTGGATATAGCTATAAGGGTTTTGATTATACTGCTGCGCTGGCTACATACAGGAGTAAAATAGAAACAATCAGGTTTCTGGTAGAAAACGGGGCTAAGGTAAACAGTCCTGAGGGAGATGAAGTAATGCTTTCGGCCGCTGCGGAGGGTAATACGGATATTGTTGAATATCTTATAAGCCAGGGTGCCAATGTAAATGCCGTAGCTATTGGAACAGATGGTGAGGTAAAGGACAAAAAAATTAATTCAACACTGTACAATGCAATAATTCGTGGTAATCTGGATATAATCAAGCTGCTAATTGAGAACGGAGCAGATATTGAACAGGAGCTGGATTTTTCAGAGGGAACAGAAGCCCCTGTTTTAACTGCTGCGGGTTGCAGTAGCAAGAATATACTTGAGTATTTTCTGAAAAAAGGAGCCAAAGTGAATTATCAGAATAACAAGGGTAATTCTCCTCTTATGCGTGCGGCGTATGCGGGGAGAATCGATAACTTAAAACTATTGCTATCCTATAAAGCTGATAAGCAGTTAAAGGATAACAACGGCCATACTGCAATGGATTTGGCGAAAGAGAAAAAACAAAAGGAGATTGTTGACTATCTGGAGAAACAGAAGTAGCTGTTTAAGATATTATTAAAAATACAATAAGGATTGTATGACTTGATACGGTGGTTGAAAGAAAAATACGGTTGTCTGTGATAGCCGTATTTTTCTTTATAAAAATATGTTTATATGTGCTACTGGTTGCTGACGAACCCTCAGACTATTATATCAATGTATATTCTGTATTCGGAAGCAGTGAGACCAGCTTATACACTAACCGCAAAACTCACCGCAGTGGCGGATTTGGAGGTTCCTGAGAAGGTGGCGGAAGGCGTTGACCTGGGTGAGGACACCGGAGACGGAGAAGCCCAGGCGAACGGAACAGCGTCCGGAGGTGGGACAGCCGGGTATACAGCACGGCTTCCCGAAGAAATAACCCAAAGAGCGGCCTTTTCTCCGGAGAGTACGGGGACAAGCACAGCAGAGGGCTTTAAGGTATCTGTGGATGAAGCAAAGCTTCCTGAAAAAAGGAGTACCGTAAAAGCTGAGGACTTTACCGGGATATATGCCCAGGAAACTGAAAGAAACGACCTTACAATAAATGTGGACGGCAAGGATGAGGCCACCCACGAGCTGAAACAGTTAAATGTCATAGTCAGCGGAAGCCTGCAGTCAACCGATACCAATGACTACTACCTGTTCAAAAACGATAAGAGAGGCAAGTACATAATCGAAATCGACAATTCTCCCACAGGAGGAAATCTGAAGCTGTACTTTACAGGTGTAAATTGGGGAGGACAATATTACCTGAGCGACGGAGTGAACCATGATGCCTATGTGGCGGCACTGATAACCGACCCCGCCTCTCAATATTACGTTATCAGGGTTATAGGCTCGGGAATAACCTCGGGCAGCGTGGCCTACAAGCTGAAGGTAACCTTTATACCGGAGGATTTCGTAAGCTCTCATGACCCCGGCGAAATGGGCAACAACGACAGCTTTTCAGGCGCACGGTATATAAGCAAATACAACAGCGGGGACAATATAAACTATACAGCTCAGGAGGCCATCCTGGACTTCAGAAATGACTATGATGCATACAGAATAAGCCTGGACAGCGGGCATAAGTTTACTGCCATACTCAAAAGCCCCCTGAAACACGGAAACTACTATTATGTGCTGCTGGACAGCTCATACAACGAGGTGCAGGACAATCTGTACAACGGTCAGGACCAGACAGGCGCAGCCTGCTATGAGCTGATGTACAATGTGCCTGTGACTGGAACCTACTACTTGCTCGTATTCAGTGATGAGAACAAATATTATGATGTCTTTAATAAATACAAGCTGGAGTTTTACAGTTCCAAAAACAATGAGGCCATGGAGTACAACAGCTCGGTTAAAAACTTTAACAATGCCTGGGAGTTTGCCTCGTCAATAAGCCTGAACACCGCATACACTTGCAAGCTGGATTCTCCCTATGACTGCGATGTTTACAGCATCAGCATATAGCCAATGTTTTCTCATCAAATTACAAGGATATGTTTAGAAGTAAAGATGGTAATAAAGCTGATGTTAGTAAAACCTATTTTGAAGATTGGTTTAAAAGTGAAAATTTTAAGGTATAGGCCGTTGTAATTGCAGTAATGTGGTCTTCCTTGGAACAGCAAAAATTATGCTATAATAATAGTGCTATTCCGCAATAAACGCCTTTGAAGAAATGTTTGTAAGTACAATTGCAATGGAGATACAATATGAAAATAAACATAAAATACATTATTGCATTTTTAATTTTATTAGCAATAGAAATATTTATCGGGCTTTTCGTAAGAGATGCTATTATTAGGCCATACATAGGAGATGTTCTGGTAGTTATCTTATTATACACTTTAGTAAAAGGAGTTGTGGGAAAGTCCATAAAGTTTTTACCCATATATCTGTTTGTCTTTGCTTCTGTTGTGGAATTGGCTCAATATTTTCATATTGCAGATATTTTACAGCTTCAGGATAACAAATTGATTTCTACGATTATTGGAAGCTCCTTTGACATAAAAGATGTTTTTTGTTACCTGACAGGGACTTTGCTTTTAATTGTATGGGAAAATATATGCCGGTACGCACACGGGAAAAGTAAGATTTGATGTAATTATTTTTAGTGCGAATATGAAGTAGACATTAAAAGCCTGGTACATTCGCACCAGTTTTTTGTGCAATTTAAATTAGTTTTATTGGTTTTTAAATTAATTTTTTTTAAAGGTATTGATAAAATCCTGGAAAATTGTATAATTTTAACAATAAGTATTTGCAGTTTTTGTATACTATTGCTGTCGCTCCTTATGTAGGAGCGTGGATTGAAATCTTGTTGATTATGCAAAAAAGAATCACAAAGCAGGGTCGCTCCTTATGTAGGAGCGTGGATTGAAATTTGCCCTCTCCAGACAGTCCGTAATCCTCATCGCTGCCTGTTCTCAAACACAATTAAACAAGCTGTTTGGTTGAATGTGCTGCCTTAGCTGAAATCTTCCCTGCAATCAGGCCGGACAAAAATAAGATGCACTCTTGTGGTCTGCAATATCTGATTTCATACCTTGCCGGCGGTTAAATTCTCCAGGACGTCGTTGCCGTTAGCTGGAATAAAGCTGTTATTCCGGCCTCCCCCGCCTGATTCTGAAAAAATTTTCTCCCCGGGCAATATAGGTTTCAGATGTTACAGACCACTAGCCTAAGCCATACAAAATTATTAATTTATAGTATCTTTTGTAGTATCTTTTAAACATTACTGGTACAATACTATATACAGCAAATGGGAATACATGACAAAATGGAGGTTAAGATGTACACGCCTGAAAGCAAATATCAAAGAAGGGTAGACGCGTTCTCCAAAAGGCTTGAAACTTATTCGTCAAAAAGCAACGCAGCGGGCAACTACAAGCTGCTGGTTTTCTTCGGAGGAATAGCGGCAGCGGCGGCATTATATATTATGAAGCAGCACATACTGACGGCTGCCGTTCTGGTGCTTTTTGCAGCAGGATTTGCCTATCTGTCAATTGTACAGAACAGGTTTATAAAAAAGAAGGACTACTGCCAGGCAATGCTTAAAATAAACGCTCTGTGCCTTAAAAGAGCAAAAGGCCTCTGGAATACATTTTCAGACAAGGGAGAAGAATTTGAAAATCATGATCACAACTTTTCCTATGACCTGGACCTTTTTGGCAGCGGCTCACTTTTTCAGATGCTTAATATGACAACTACCTATTCGGGAAGGCAATGTCTTGCCCGATTCCTTTTAGAACCCCTGAGCAGTCCAGAAGCTATTGCATGCAGGCAGGAAGCGGTAAAAGAGCTCGCTGAAAAGCTCATTTTCAGACATAGGCTGTATTCAAAGGTATTAACCACCGACAGCAATATAGTGCTAAGCGATGAAGATATCCTGGATAAAAAACGTTCAAAAACTCTGGCTGGCACTATAAATAAACTGGATGAGGTGTTTACCTGGGCGAGTGAGGAAAGCAGCCTGTATTCGGCCTCCTGGTTCAGGCTTCTGATTACGGCACTTCCAATAGTTACATTGACGGCAGCGGTTCTTGCAATTGTGAAGCTGTTACCCTTTTACCTGCCAATAGCCGGATTTGTTGTTCAATTTCTGATGCTGGGCTATAAGGTGAATTTCAGAAACAAGAGCTTTGAATTGGTGGAGAAGCACTCCAAAACGCTGAAGGTGTACAGCTCGGTGCTGAAGCAGTTTGAAGCCGGGAATTTTGAAAGCAGCCATATGAAGGCTTTGAAAAATGCACTTAAGGGAGCCTCACAGAAGCCTGCCTGGAAACAGATTGAGAAGCTTTCAAAGCTTTGGGAGCTTATAGCAAACAGATATAATTTTCTCCACACTGTAATAAATACTGCTACCTTATGGGACTTTCACTGCATGGTGGCACTGGAAAACTGGAAAAGGGAAAGCGGGAGGTATGTGGAGAAATGGTTTGAAACTATTGGTGAGGTTGAGGCGTTGTGCAGCCTGTCGGTCATGTGCCATGACAATCCGGACTTTATAATGCCACAGGTAACCGAAGACCCCAGGGACGGAATAACAGCCGTTGAATTAGGCCATCCTCTCCTTACAAGGGGAAGAAAGTGCAACGATGTGAGCCTGGAAAACGGGCAGCCCATTCTTCTGATAACCGGCTCAAACATGTCGGGCAAGAGCACCTTCTTGAGAACTGTGGGTCTGAGCCTGCTGCTGTCCTACATGGGGCTGCCGGTGTGTGCCAAAGCTTTCTGCTGCCCGGTAATGAAAGTATATGCCTGCATGAGAACCAGCGACAACCTGGGCCAGAGCGTTTCCTCCTTCTATGCCGAATTGCTCCGGGTGAAAATGATTGTAGAAGCTGTTGACAGAGGGGAAAGGGTATTTTTCCTTCTGGATGAAATATTTAAGGGCACCAATTCCGCAGACCGGCATACGGGAGCAAAAATGCTCATAGGCCAGTTGGACAGAAAGGGAGCCTGGGGGATGGTTTCCACCCACGACCTGGAGCTTGCGGATATGGAAAAGGAAAGCGCGGGCAGAATCCGGAACTATCATTTCAGAGAATATTATGAGGCTGACCGCATCTATTTTGACTATACATTGCGCAAGGGAGTTTCCGACACCAGAAATGCCATCTATCTTATGAAGCTGGCAGGTGTGAAAGTTGAGTGAACAAAAAGCATGGGAGCGTTGCAAAGCAATAATTATTATAAATCACATGCCCGTGCGCCGGAACCGGCGTAAGGCGATTTAAATAATTTATTTGTGCTTTGCAACAGCTCCTTTATTTTTTGCATTTCTTTACTGTAATATCAATATTCCTCTTCTTGGATATCAAAAACAAAATTGCATTTGTCACATCTGAAAACAACAAGAGTTCCAAAGTTTTCACTGACCGTCTCTTCCACATGAATAAGACCTCCGCAGTCACATTTCTTCGGATATCCGTTCATACAGGTGCAGCATTCGGTATGGTGCGAATTTCGATGCTTTATTTCGGCAGAACACGTATTACACATTGACCACCACTCCAATCGGCTTATTATGTATTTATTTTAATACATTTTTTGCCGGGAGTAAAGGCTTTATGCATGTATACATGAGATTTCATCGGTATTACAGGGATTTTGAATGACAAATAAATAACAATAAAGTATGTTAAAAAATTTTCAAATTCTGTGAAAAAAATATCAAACTCTAATTGACAATGTTATCTTAAGAATTTACAATATAATTGAGAATGTTAAAAATTTCGCATATTAGAGATACGGTATTTGACAAGCTCGTTTTTTATTGGGATGTGTTTGTATACAAAGTACTGTGGGCGGAAGTATCGGATAATCTTTATCCGGCCAGACAGATGGTTTTGGAACTGAGATGAAGAATTGTATTTTTTATTTATAAGGGGCCGTTACAGGCTATAGGAGGCTAAAATGCAGAAGGTTAAAGAAGTGTTGAATCGCCACGGCAATTCAAAAGACAATCTTATTCAGGTCATGTTGGAACTGCAGAACTTATCAGGAACAAATTCCTTGCCCCACGAATGGGTTGAGTTTGTAGCAGTTGAGCTGGATATGCCCTTGAGCAGGGTATATAGCGTAATTACTTTCTATTCCATGTTTGGAACTGAGCCAAGGGGAAAATATGTTGTGGAAGTCTGTAAAAGTGCTCCATGCCATGTGACCGGTGCCGGCAGCTTATTGGCTATGCTTGAAAAGGAATTGCAGGTTAAACCCGGTCAGACAACGGAAGATGGAGTATTTACATTGATACAGTCAGCTTGTTTTGGAGCATGTGACATATCACCGGCAATAAAGATAGGTGACAAGGTTTACGGAAATCTTACGCCCGAAAAGCTGTCCCATATAGTAAACACTTATAGGGAGGTACAATAATCATGGATAAGGTATTGAGCGCAAGATTCGGTAAAATAAAGCCTGACAGCGTGGAAGAATATATTGCTGCGGGCGGATATGAAGGTTTGAAAAAGACAATGGCCATGGAACACGTGGATGCCATTGAAGAGATAAAAAAGGCAAATCTTTTCGGAAGAGGCGGAGCTGCCTACCCCACAGGTATAAAATGGGAGCAGGCCTACGCTATTCAGAGAGGCCCGAAATACATGGTCTGTAACGGTGACGAGGGCGAACCCGGTACATTTAAAGACAGGCATATCCTTTCAGAAGACCCCTTTGAACTTATCGAAGGTATGACAATCGGTGCATACATCATGGGCGCAAGGGAAGGCTATATTTACATCAGAGGTGAATACACCGCCATTCAGAAAATTGTTGACAGCGCTATAAAAAATGCTGAAAAAGCCGGCTACCTTGGAAAGAACATACTGGGCAGAGAGGGTTTTGATTTTACCCTCAAGGTGGTTTCAGGAGCAGGAGCATATGTCTGCGGAGAAAATACCGCGTTGGTTGAATCCATAGAAGGCAAGACCGGAAGACCAAGGCAGAAGCCTCCATATATCAAAAACTGCGGTTTGTACCAGATGCCTACCATATTAAACAATGTTGAAACTTACTCATGTATTCCCTGGATAATCAAGGACGGCGGAGATACCTTCAGCAAAAAGGGTACTGAATTCAGCGGCGGTACAAAGTTAATGTGCCTGTCAGGTAATGTTCAGAACAGAGGAGTTTATGAAATTCCTTTCGGCATGACTTTAAGAGAACTTATATACGACCTTGGGGGCGGAGTGACAAACGGCCGCAAGCTGAAGTTTGTTCACCTTGGAGGGCAGTCGGGAAGCTGTTTCCCTGAAAGCCTGCTGGACACCAAGATTTGTTACTATGATCTCAAAAAAGCAGGTATTTCATTGGGCTCAGGCGCGGTTGTAGTTGTAGATGACAGTCACTGTGCTGTTGATTATCTTAAAAACTCCATGGAATTTTTTGAGGAGGAATCCTGCGGAAAATGTACTCCTTGCAGGGAAGGAACCTATAGACTGGTTGAGCTTGTCGACAAGTTTACAGAAGGAACTGCGACTATGGAGGATTTCAACAAGATGAAGAGCCTTGCGCAGACCATGAAAACCTCAAGCTTCTGCGGACTTGGTCAAAGTGCTCCTGTGCCGCTGCTGACACTCATCAAGTATTTTGAGGAAGAGTTCCTGGAACATATCAACGGTACATGTAGAACAGGTGTATGCAAAATGAGATAGGCTTTCATTATAAAGCTTGTTTCACATACGAAAAACGCTAACGTACTTTTTCCCGTGAATTAATTTGTGCTAAAGAGCACGCAGATGGAGGTCAAAAAAATGGAAATGATCAATGTTACTATAGATGGTATTGCAGTGGAGGTTGAAAAAAATACTACAATACTTGAAGCAGCTAAAAAGCTGAATATAAATATACCTACACTTTGTTTCATGAAGGGTGTCAACGAACCGGGCTCCTGCAGGGTATGCGTAGTTGAGGTCGAAGGCTGGAGGGGCTTGCACCCTGCCTGTGTGACAAAGGTATCCGAGGGTCTGGTGGTAAAAACCTCTACCGGCACTGTAAGAGAAGCCAGAAAAAATATCCTGGAATTGATTATGTCAAACCACAACAGGGAATGCCTTTCATGTTCCAGAAACTTAAGGTGCGAGCTGCAAACCCTTTGCAACGATAACGGAATAGACAGGCTGCCCTATAACGGAAAGGTGGAAAAAGGCTGTATAGACACCTCCGGCCCTATTGTAAGAGATCCCAACAAGTGTGTTTTGTGTGGAAGATGCGTAAGTGTCTGTTCAAAAATACAGGATGTGGGTGTTATAGACTATGCTTACCGCGGCGCCCATATGACAGTTACTACCGCCTATGAGGAAGGACTCGCAGGCCATGACTGCATCAACTGCGGACAGTGTATCAAGGCATGTCCGGTAGGTGCTCTTTCTGAGAGGGATGATACTGCAAAGGTGTGGAAGGCGCTTGAAAACCAGGACCTGCATGTGGTCGTCCAAACTGCACCGGCAGTGAGGGTTGCTCTTGGGGAAGAATTCGGCTATGCTCCCGGAACAAATGTGGAAGGCAAAATGGTTACCGCACTGAGAAGACTTGGCTTTGACAGGGTATTTGATACAAACTTCAGTGCCGATCTGACCATTATTGAAGAGGGCAACGAGCTGCTGGACAGAATAAAGAACGGTGGAAAGCTTCCTATGATTACTTCCTGTTCACCGGGCTGGATAAAGTTCTGCGAACACAACTACCACGACTTTTTGGAGAATTTGTCCACCTGCAAATCACCCCAGCAAATGTTTGGCGCAGTGGCAAAATCTTATTATCCCATAAAGGCCGACGTTGATCCTAAGAATGTTTTTGTAGTATCGGTAATGCCATGTACTGCAAAGAAATATGAAGCAGACAGGGAAGAAATGCAGGTAGACGGCCTCAAGGACATAGATGCTGTTATCACAACCAGAGAGCTTGCAAGGATGATCCGTCAGGCCGGTATAAAGTTTAATGAACTTGAAGACGGCAAAAGAGACAGTATTCTCGGAGCTTATTCCGGAGCAGGTACCATATTCGGCAACACCGGCGGAGTTATGGAAGCGGCACTGCGTACCGTAGCCGACAAGCTTACCGGAAAATCACTGGACGCCATAGATTATACAGCAGTCAGAGGTCTTGCGGGAATAAAGGAAGCAACTGTAAGCATAGCCGGAATGGATATAAAGGTCGCCGTTGCAAATGGCACAGGAAATGCGTCAAAGCTGCTTGACAGGGTTAAGTCCGGCGAAGCCGGGTATCACTTCATTGAGGTGATGGGCTGTGAAGGCGGCTGTATAAATGGAGGCGGACAGCCCATCATAAAGGATAAGAATACCACAGACGAAGTAAAAGCTGCAAGAATCAAAGGGCTTTATGATATCGACAAGGCATGTGTTACCAGAAAGTCACATGAAAACCCTGAAATACAGAAGCTTTATGCGGAATACCTGGGGGAAGCGGGAGACCATTTGGCCCATAAATTACTGCACACACACTATATTGCAAGATAATTTTATTAACTTTATAAAAAAGGACTGCACAAAACCACCTTTTGGTTTTGCGCAGTCCTTTTTGTGTTTGTGCACCGCATATCCGGCAAAGCTGGAACCTGCTGGCCGGTGTGATTAGCATAACTAAATTTGTGCCGGATTAATAGTTGTAACTTTTTGAGACATACTAGGAATATAGAAATCATGGCTCCAAGGAGACGACAATGACCAATATTCCAAAAGATGTAGAAATTCAAAAACAGTTGACAGAAATCCACATTGAAAATTGGCTGAAGAATGTTGTATATCATCCAAAATGGTTTCTGCTGATTTTTTTTATATTGGCCCTCTTTTTCATTTGGTGGAAAGCAGCCGATAAGCAAAGGCTAAAAGATATTTCCCTGTATGGGGGCATGTTCTATATATTTATTCTGGGAATTGTCGAGTATGGAGAGGAATTGACACTATGGGAATATCCGGTAGATGCCGTACCGGTGTTTCCGCCTTTATCAGCTATTAATCTGATTTGCCTGCCTGTTTTATATTCTTTGTCCTATCAATATTGTAAGAAGCGTAAGGAGTTTATATGGGCTTCAATCATAATTTCGGCCTTTATATGTTTTGTTTTGGAGCCCATGCTCTCCCGGGCAGGCTTTTATCATTTAATCAAGTGGAGACATTATTATAGTTTCCCGCTATATGCCCTGATCTCTATTTTCGTATGGTATCTTACCAATACAATAAGGAATATTGAAAAGAAAAATAATTAGACAAATACAGGTATTGTAAAAGGAAGCAATATAATAAAAATTGAAGGAGTTAAAGATGCCTGGAGTAGCTTTATTTGCACAATCTGCCGTAAAGGTTCAGGAGCAGTTGGCAGAGGTCCGTATTGATGATTGGTTTGACAGAATTCTATTTCACGGGAAATGGTGGCTGTTGTTGGCAATGTTTCTATTTTCGGTATTTGTCTGGTGTAAGACCGTAGATAAAAGCAGATTAAGAGAAATAACCTTATACGTTTCCTTTATTATAATATGGACCCTGGTATTGGATGAAATAGGAGAGGAATTGACCTTATGGGATTATCCGTACGACCTTATACCTCTGTTTCCGCCTTTGTCAGCTATTGATGTTGCATGTCTTCCTCTTATTTATTCGCTGATATACCAGTATTTCAAGAGATGGAAGAGCTTTTTTGCTGCCACGGTTTTGATGTCAGTTATTTTTTGTTTTATAATGGAGCCGCTGTTTGTATGGATAGGCATATACCAAATGTTTGAATGGCGCAGTTACTATGGATTGCCCATTTATATATTGATAGCTGTGGCAAACAAATTTGCAGTAGAAAAAATATGTGGGAATTCTTCAAAGTAAAAATGGAGCCAATAAGTTCTCTTCCTGTCAAAACAAACAATAAAATTGTCGCTCTGACCTTTGATGATGGGCCGGATATTGCGCTTACACCGTTAGTATTGGATAAACTTGACAAATATAAAGTACCTGCAACATTTATGATGATTGGACAAAAATTGAATGATTCTACAGCCATATGTACAATAAAGATTATTGCATATAAAGAAGACTTAAATTCTCTTGTACTTCCAATAATAAGTAAGAAAATTGACATAAACCATGTTAATTAGGAAAAGCTATTTAAAGTATGTAAAAAAGTATCTTTACCAGCCCTTAATGTAAACAATTACATAAAAACATTGTAAAAATAAAAGAAAAAAGAATGTTAATATATAGAACAAATGTACAATGAAATGGCCTGAATTAAACAAGTTATGTACATAACATCTAAAAAAACGAAAGAAAAGTTAACATAAGAGTTGACAAGGTATAAAAAATCATTATAATAAAATGTAAAGGATTACATTTTTAAATATGCTAATCAATTATCAGTTTAAACAAGAAAAAGGAGGGTATAAGTCGATGGGTAACATTAATATCTCCTACAATACGCTGGTATATGCGGGAGAAGACATCAGCGCGGGCATTGCCAGGCTGGCTAAGTTTGGATACGATGGCGTGGATTTTGTTGGTGAACCTGAGCAGTATGACGCCGAAAAGATTTGCAGGCTTTTGGAAGAACATCATATTGAAGCTTCATCCATTTGCGCAATATTTAATGAGCAACGCGATTTCGTTTCCAGTGATCCTGCTATCAGAGCAAATGCAATCGCCTATGTGAAAAGCTGTGTAGATTTTGCAGCAGCCATTGGTGCGAAAGCAATTTCGGTACAAGCCACAGCCTGTATGAAAATCAACGCTGAAGCAAGTGAAGAGGAAGAATGGAGTTGGGCTGTAGAAGGAATAAGAGAAGCGGGCTTATATGCAAAGGAAAAAGGAATACGGTTGACACTTGAAGCATGGAACCGTTATGAAACTTACCTGATTAATCGACTTGAACAAGCGTTAAGGATGGTAACCGATATTGATCTTCCAAATGTCGGAGTCATGGGGGATACCTATCACATGAATATCGAAGAAATTGATATGGCTGATGCAATACGTAAGGTAGGTAACAAGCTTTACTACCTGCATATTGCTGACAGCAACAGAGCTGCTCCCGGAAGAGGACATATAAATTTCGACGAAATAGCAAAGGCCCTTCGTGATATAGGATATAACGGCTGGATTTCAATGGAATTACTCCCGGCAGCGGCCAATCCTTTCTCCGGTAAACGCTGTGAGGAATTTTACGACCAATATAGTGAGGAATCTATTACTTTTTTGAAAAACCTTTTTGAAAAAATAAAATAACAAAAAATAATTGGAAAGACAAAAAAATACTAAAAGTAAAGGGGAAAATATAATGAAAAAAAGAATTGCTGCCATTTTAGTTATTTGTTCGTTGATAATCACTGCTTTTGCAGGATGCGGAACAAGCTCCGAGGCTGACACAAGTAAAGATTCATCAAAAGAAAAACAAATGTTTGTTGCTTTTTCAGCCGGTTATGGGAAAGTACAGCACTGGGAATTGGAAATGCTAGGATGTGAAGCGGCTGCAAAGGAACTTGGTGTTAAATTCCAATACCAGTTTGCCGATGGCAACGAACAAAAACAGGTTGCCGATATAGAAAATTTTGTACAAATGGGAATGGATATGCTGATTGTTGGTCCAAATAACTCAGAGGGAATTGTTCCTACAGTTAACGAACTGAAAAGCAAGGACATTCCTGTTATGACAAGCGATATCGGTATTACAGGTACTGACGTGGTAGCTCACGTTGCATCCGATAACTACCAGATAGGTGTTAAAGCAGCAGAATATCTTGGAAAGCTGCTTGACGGCAAGGGTAAAATTGCGGTAGTAGGTTGGTCAGCCGCTTCTGCGACAAAAGAAAGAGAAAAAGGTTTTGTTGACACAATTGCATCAAAATATCCGGGCATTGAAATTGTTGCAAATCAGGATGTAGGCGGAAACCGTAATACGTCTTTGGAGAAATCTGAAAATATCATTGAAGCAAACAAAGATTTAAATGCAATATTTGGTTCCAATGCTGAAAATGCATTAGGAGCATATGCTGCAACACAAGCTGTAAACCGTAAAGATATTTATGTAGTTTCAGTTGACTCAGACAGTGAAGTAATGAAGGCAATTGCAGATAATACCAACTTGAAAGCAACAATTGCTCAGAATCCGTATGAAATGGGATATCAGGCACTTACTACTGCTGTAAAACACCTAAAGGGTGAAGCAGTAAAGAACATAGCAATTGATGCTGAACTTGTAACCATAGATAATGTTCAAAAAATTATTGACAGAGATCAAAAGTATCTTGGTAAGTAAATAATAAAAAGGCTGCCATCTTTGCAGGTGGAGGTGGCAGCTCTTTAATTAAGACTGGGGGCAAATGTTATTGTGAATGATACAGTTTTACGCATGTGTAACATTACAAAACGCTTTTCAGGCGTAACAGTACTGGACAAAGTGGATTTTAACCTTAAAAAAGGTGAAGTTCACGTGCTTATTGGGGAAAATGGTGCGGGTAAGTCTACCTTGATGAAAATTTTAGCCGGCGTTTATCAAAAAAGCGAAGGTGAAATTTATCTACAGGATGATACCGGTGAACTTAAGCCGGTTGAGATCGAAAGTCCATCGGCAGCACTGGAAAAGGGGATCAGCATGGTATTCCAGGAGTTTAATCTGATGGAAAACATGACTGTTGCAGAAAATATCTGCATAGGCTATGAGCCCCGGAAAGGTCTTATTTTGGACCGTAGAGCCATTCAGACTGAAGCAAGGAAACAATTAAAAAGAGTAAGCCTGGAGAATGTTTCACCTCAGACTATAGTTGGTTCTTTGACAGTAGCGCAAAAACAATGTGTAGAAATTGCAAAATGCCTTTCCCACAATGCCAAGATTATTATTCTGGATGAGCCCACATCAAGTTTGTCCGAAACAGAAGTAACTGCATTGTTTGCACTTATACGGGCACTGAAAGAAAACGGAGTAAGTATAGTATATATATCTCACCGTATGGAAGAGATATTCGAGCTTGGCGACCGGATCACAGTATTTAGAGACGGTCAGATGATTGATACTGTTAATGTTTCAGATACAGATGAAAAGAAGCTTGTAAACATGATTATCGGCAGGGAATTTGTTGCCGGTGACCTTAGTGAAGATAATCAATACAAGGAAGAAGTAATGCTGGAAGGAAAAAATATATCGGTAGGGAGCTTTGGTGCAAAGCTGGATTTTAAGGCTTACAAAGGAGAGATACTCGGGATATTCGGCCTGGTAGGGGCGGGTAGGACTGAACTGGCCAGAGTTATATTTGGAGTTGATCCAATTGGAGAAGGCAGTCTCTACAAAAACGGTAAAAAATTAAAAATCAACTCACCGACTGATGCCATTAACAATAATATTGGGTTGGTCCCGGAAGATAGAAAATTACTTGGACTCATTACGAAACTGAATGTTAGGGACAATCTTACTCTGGCTAAACTTCGTGATATGTCATGGATATTACCCTCACGTGATAAAGAAATAAGTATGACAGCAGATTATATCAAGCGGCTTTCAATTGTAACCCACGGACAGACTCAACTGGTTGAAAGGCTTAGCGGCGGCAATCAACAAAAGATTGTTATATCGAAATGGCTTGCTATGAACCTGGATGTACTTATTCTTGATGAACCTACAAGGGGTATAGATGTAGGAGCAAAAGCAGAGATTTACAATGTTATGCGCCAGCTTGCACGGGAAGGTATGAGTATTATCATGATTTCTTCCGATCTTCCGGAGATATTAAAGGTAAGTCATCGTGTATTGGTTATGCATGATGGGGAAATAAAGCTGGAAGCTCCGGTTAAAGCGTTGGACCAGGGAACTATTATGCATGCAGCTATAAGCTAGGGAGAAGATATATGAAAAACGAAACTGTTAATAATAGATTCATAAAAAATAAAGCATTTCAGAATTCTGACGTAATGAGGCAGCTTACTTTGGTATTGGTGCTGCTGATACAAATAGTTCTGTTTTCCAGTTTGTCGGATAACTTTCTGACAAGTTCAAATTTGATTAATGTATTAAGACAGGTATCTGTTACGGCGATAGCGGCAGTTGGGATGTTTATGATAATATTGCTGGGCGATATTGACCTTTCCGTAGGCTCTGTATATGCATTTATCGGGGTCATGGCAGCAGTTATATTCAGAGCAACCGAAAATGCAGTCATCACAGTCTTCGCTGCATTGGCACTTGGTACTGTTATAGGCTTCTCCAGTGGATTTATCACTGCTAAAGGTAAAATACCGGCCTTTGTAACAACACTGGCAATTATGAGTGTTTGCCGCGGTCTCGCTTTTATAATTACAGACGGCACTCCCATAGGTGTTGTAAATCCTAAATTCACCTGGTTTGGCTCTGGATATATATTTAAAACTATTCCTGTGCCTATAGTAATAATGATTATTGTATTTATAATAGGCTTTTTCCTTATAAATTTTACCCGCTTCGGCCGGTATGTATACGCATCAGGAGGTAATGAGCAGGCGACGCGCTGGTCAGGTATCAAAACCGATAGAATCAAGATTTTAGTATTTACAATTTCAGGATTTCTTATGGGCATGAGCTCATTGATCCTTGCAGGCCGTTTGGGCGGAGGTCTCCCAAACGCCGGTAACGGAGCCGAACTGGATGTCATAACCACTGTTATTCTTGGTGGTACAAGTTTAACGGGAGGAAAAGGAAAGCTTTGGGGAGTAATTACCGGTGTTGTGGTCATCGGAGTTTTAAATAACGGCTTGACCATGCTTAATGTTTCTTCATACTGGCAACAGTTGGTTAAAGGTATCATTATTCTTATAGCAGTATTTTTGGATAAAAAAGCATCTAAATCAGCTTGATAAAAATAAATTGATATAAGGAGATAATAAACATGAAAAAAATGAATGCAGTTACTTTTAAGGATATCGCAACCTATGAGATAGGACAAAGAGCAGTTCCTCAAATTGTAAAGCCTGACGATGTACTGGTTTCAGTAGAAGCCTGCAGTATTTGCGGAACAGATGTGCATTTGCTTGGAAATCCTCCCGGCTTTATTGGGACTAAAGGCATAGTGTTAGGTCATGAGTGTGTGGGGAAGGTAGAGGAAGTGGGAAGCGGTGTGGGCGGGCTGAAGCCCGGAGACAGAGTGGTGCTTGAACCGAATATTTCTTGCGGATATTGCCATTATTGCCGTTCCGGCGTTCCAAATATGTGTGAAAATGACGTTATCCTTGGAGTGACAATTGACGGAGTTTTTGCAGATTATTTTGTAGCACCCGAACGTGGCCTGGTAAAGATTCCTGACAATATGCCTGCTGATCTTGCAGTATTTGCAGAACCGGTTAACTGTGTAATGGGAGCTGTAAATAAGGTCCGTGCATTGCCTGGTGAAACAGTATTGGTGCTTGGGGCAGGTCCCATCGGCTTGTATTTCACAATGCTTTACAAGAGTAATGGAGCCGGCAAGGTAATTGTATCCGAACCCTCCGGGTTCCGTGCCGATTATGCCCGCGAATGTGGAGCGGATGTTGTTATAAATCCATTGGAAACCAGCCTGAAGGAAGCTGTATTGGCAGAAACCAACGGCCTTGGAGCAGACATAACAGTTGATGCAGTTGGCGTATTGTCTCCCGATGCAATTGCATGCACAAGACGTGCAGGGCGTATAGTACTGTTTGGACAAAACGGTGCAGCTAGACAGACTATCTGTCAAAATGATATTACGAGAAACGGTTTAACAGTATTCGGCAACTATATTGGAACCTTTACTTTACCTGCAACAGTAAAATTACTTGCGGCAGGCTTGATCCCCGTAGAAAAAATTATCACTCACAGAATACCTTTGACGGATTTTGCTGTAGGGTTGGAAGCGATGCGCAAGGGTGAGGCCCTGGAAGTAATCATGTATCCGGGCAAATAGGTAAAAAGGAGGAACCGTATGTACCGTTACAGCATGACACAATGGATTGTTGGAAATGAAAATATAGAATGCAGTTTTCAGCGCCTTGAAAAATATGGATATGATGGAATTGAATTTGCAGCAGAGCCTTATACAACCGACCAGGATATGTTGGTTAAGCTGATGGAAAAGTACGGGATGTTATGCACTTCTTTATGCGGGATATTCACAACAGACAGGGATCTGAGCGCAAAGGAAGCTCAAGGCGGAATTCAATATTTAAAAGATTGCGTTGATTTTGCCGTAAAGGTTAAAGCACCCTATATAATAGTCGTGCCATCACCTGTGGGAAAAACAGAGCCGTCTGGTGACTGCAGTTATGAGGAAGCATGGGCCAATGCGGTAAATAATATAAGAATTGCTGCAGAGTATGCTAAAAATAAAGGGATTTGTCTTGCGATAGAAGCAATTAACAGGTATGAAACATATTTGGTGAATGATCTTACTAAGGCATTACGTTTTGTAAAGGAAATAAATCATCCCGCTGTGGGCTTAATGGCAGATTTGTTTCATATGAGTATAGAAGAAAAAAACTTAGGTGCCAGTCTGAGAATGGTTGCAGACTATCTGATGCACGTGCATATTGCGGATAATACAAGAGAAGCGGCAGGCCTTGGAAATACCGATTTCAAAGAAATTCTCTACGTCCTGAGAGATATTAATTATAAGGGACCGCTCACTATGGAATTTCTCCCTAAGATAGCAAACCCGTATGCTGCTTCTGATATGGGAACTCACGCAAAGCTAATGGATGAATATGCCGAGCATGCACTGAAGTATATGAAAACGGTTGAAAGCAGTGTAATTTAGTACAATGGAGTTTAAGCTCCAAAACGGCTGAGATATAGATATATCCCTGTCATAATTCTTAAATGCTGTTAAGTACAAGTTATGTAGTTGGTATTGCTTAATTAAAAATAAGTGCGATATAATATTGACATATTTTACTACTTGGCAGCATTATAAGAAAACAGAAGGAGTTCAATTATATGGCAACAATACATGATGTAGCAGAGAAGGCAGGGGTGTCCGTTGCCACTGTGTCAAGGGTTATTAATAAAATTGATACTGTATCCTTAAAAACTGTAGAAAAAGTCAAAAAGGCTATTGATGAACTTGATTATCATCCAAATAACCTGGCCCGTGATTTAAGAAGGGCGGAATCAAACCGTATACTGGTGCTTCTCCAATCTATATCAAATCCGTTTTATGCAACTATTGTAAAAGGAATAGAGGATGTTGCTCAAAAACATAATTATAGCATTATGCTTTGCAATACAGACTCCGACTTGATCAGGGAGAAAAATTATATAGACCTGCTGGCAAAAAAGGTGGTCCGGGGAGCTATTCTGCTTGATTCTGAAATGACAAAGGATGAACTGAATGTTGTTGCGGAAGAAAATGATTTGGTTCTTTGTTGTGAATATAAACAAGGGGTAAAAGTTCCACATGTTATGATTGATAATTATTTGGCGTCAAAAACAGTTGCGAAGCATTTGATAGCTCTTGGGCACCGCAGGATTGCTCTGATTGCCGGAGATAGCCATTTATCATCTACCAAACTCCGTTATAAAGGTTATGTGGATGCTCTGCAAGAAGCTGGAATAAATACGGATGAAAACCTGATTTACAATAGTGAAACCAGCAGCTTCAAAATGGGGATGAGAGCCATGGAAACAATTTTAAATACAGAAAACCGTCCAACTGCAGTTTTTGCCATGTCTGATGTCTTAGCTATCGGGGCTATTAAATCCATAAACAGCAAGGGATTATGTGTCCCGGACGACATTGCGGTTGCCGGGTTTGATGGAATTGAATTTGCAGGAGTCATGAATCCCAGCTTGACCACCATTGTCCAGCCCAGCTATGATATGGGGTGCATAGCTATGGAGATGCTGATTAAAGAGATGAAGGAAGATGCTAAAAACAACAGGGAAGTTATTATAGAACATGAATTGGTGATTCGTGAATCTACAGTAAAAAGGTTTAGCAATATCAAATCGCAAATATCATAACAGGTCTGTAAAGAAAGCTTTTTTCGATTCTGAAAATATACAACAAAATGCACACTTGATTAAATGTATCTTTTCCGTATATTATGTAAACTAAATTATCGTTTAAGAGCTAAAAGACCTGAAAATAAAAAATGATTGATATGAGATCATAATCTGGAGGTAAAAATGAAACTGGGGTTCGTAAGTGCTATTCTGGACACTTCTTCCTTTGAAGAGGTAATAGATTTTGCCGGTGAGAATAAATTTCAATGTGTTGAATTAATGTGCTGGCCGGTTGGTAAGGCAGAAAGGCGGTATGCAGGTGTCACTCATATAGATGTATCTGCTCTTGATGATAAAAAGGTTGAGTATATCGACGGGTATTTAAAGATGAAGTCTGTAGGAATATCCGGTTTGTCCTATTACCCCAATCCTCTTGACCCGGATAAAGAAAAAAGGGAATTCTATATAGAGCATATCAGAAAGATAATTATAGCAGCAAGCAAGCTTGGCCTGAAAAATGTGAACACGTTTATCGGAAAAGATAAGAATAAGACTGTTGAAGACAACATAAAACTGTTCAAGGAAGTTTGGACGCCAATAATTAAATTTGCAGAAGAAAATGATATAAAAATCGGCATTGAGAACTGCCCCATGTATTTTACAAAGGATGAATGGCCCGGTGGGTTAAATCTGGCATCTACACCGGCAATATGGAAGAGAATGTTTGAAGAAATACCGTCTGATAATTTCGGACTTAATTATGACCCATCACACCTGTTGTGGCAGCAGATGGATTATATCAAGCCCATCTATGATTTCAAAGATAGAATATTTCATGTGCATATAAAGGATATAAAAGTATATCAGGACAAGTTAGATAATGTAGGTGCTTTGGCAACTCCTTTGGAATATATTTCTCCAAAACTCCCCGGATTGGGTGATGTTAACTGGAGTAAATTCATTTCAGCTTTAGCTGATATAAGATATAAGGGAGCAGTTTGTATAGAAGTAGAAGACAAGGCATTTGAAGATTCGTTTGAAGACAGGAAGAAAGCTGTTATCTTAAGCCGGAACTATATAAATCAGTTTTTATATTAATGAATATCAGAGATTAAGAGATGGGAGACATTTTTATGCGAAAGGTTAAAGTAGGGATAATCGGGACAGGATTCATAGGACCTGCACATATAGAGGCATTAAGAAGGTTGGGCTATGCAGAGGTGGTTGCTCTTGCTGATATGAATGAAGAGGTTGCAAGGAAAAAAGCCGAGCTTTTAAGCATTGGAAAGTACTATGGAGATTACAGGGAAATGCTGAAAGATACCGAAATCGAGGTAGTGCATATCTGCACGCCAAACCATCTTCATTACATTATGTCAAAAGATGCAATGGAGGCAGGAAAGCATGTCGTATGTGAAAAGCCTATGGCCATGAACACTGCTGAAGCAGAAGAAATGATAAAAATAGCAAAAGAAAAGCAGGTTGTTAATGCATTGCATTTTAACCTCAGATTCTACCCGCTCATGCATCATGTAAAGATGATGATTGAGAATGAGGAATTGGGAAAGATCCTTGCAATAAATGGATCGTATCAGCAGGATTGGCTTCTCTATGATACGGATTTCAGTTGGAGATTACAGCCTGAGTTCAGTGGTGAGTCAAGAGCTATTGCAGATATTGGCTCACACTGGATGGATCTCGTAGAATTTACCACCGGACTAAAGGTTACAGAGCTCTGCTCAGACCTGGCTACTTTCCACCCCATCAGGAAGAAGCCTTTAAAGCCAATAGAGACATATTCGGGCAAGAGCCTTTCGGCAGAAGATTATGAAGAAATAGAAATTACAACGGAAGACTATGCTACAGTACTTTTAAGGTTTAATAACGGTGCTCACGGTTCAATGACAGTGAACCAGGTAGCAGCGGGAAGAAAAAACAGGCTGTATTTTGAGGTTTATGGCACCAAAAAGGCCATTGGCTGGGATTCAGAGAGACCAAACGAGTTGTGGATAGGAAGACGTGATGCGGATAATGGAATACTTCTTAGGGACCCATCTCTTATGCTGCCTGCCGGAAGGGAAATAGCAAGCTTCCCGGGAGGACACAATGAGGGCTTCCCCGATACATCCAAGCAGATGTTTGCAAAGCTTTATAGATATATATCTGAAAAAGGCTACCTGAAGGGAGAAACACCGGATTTTCCAACCTTTGAGGATGGACACAGGGAACTTTTGCTGTGTGAGAACATGATAAAATCAGCCAGAGATGAAAAGTGGATCAAGCTTTAAAACCCGAAGTAAAGCACCTCCTATTATAGAAACTAAAATTTATAATAGGAGGTTTTTGTGCCCTTCAACCGAAAGCCGGATAATATCAGTTTGTATGGCAGATATTCTATATACCGTCAAACAGTCAATTTACAGAGAAAATTTCACACCGTCTAAAAATGTCAAATGCAGTTGATATTAAAAGAATCCCCGGCAGGACAGTAATGCCTGATGGTATGCTACCCCTATATACGACATTGAAATGTAACAATTCCTATATGGGGTAGCATACCATGATACCGGGGATTTGTACCTGCTGCTCATTTAGGTGACGAAGTTTTTACATTTGGCTCTGCGCCTACTGGATAACGGGTTTTGTTGCCAAGGTTCTGGGTATCTGCAAAGTTTCTTTTACCGTCTGATTTAGTACTTTTATTCTTTCCCATAAAATCCTCCCTGAACATCAAGCTTCTATCAGTATCCTCTAGTGGTCTGTAACACCTAAAAGTCACATATTGCCGACGGTTAAATTCCTGCAGAATTTCGTTGTCGTTCTTGCCAATACATACGGTATTGCCTCCGGCCTCGCCTTATCCTGTAAAAAATTTTCATGCCGGCAATATACGTTTTAGCTGTCACAGACCACTAGTATTATTTGATTATCACCTTTTCATTATACCTGTAAAGATTGTCTTATATAGCTGTATTACCACAAAGGGCGTCAGGCCCAGCAACCCTATAATCCCCAGGTGGTCTATTACGCGGGTATCGATTTCAAACAGGTGCTGAAGGGGCGGAACGGCCAATACCAGCATAAGCAGCGCCATTCCCAGTAAGACTGCACCCCATTGATATTTGTTTGTGAAGAACCCTATTTTGAACAATGGGTACTTTGAACGGCAGTTAAAGCCGTGTATAAGCCTGGCCAGTGCCAGTACGGCAAAGGCCATGGTGCTGGCCAGCGCAGGATTTCCAACGCTCAGGCCGTAATAGAAGGCGGCAAGGGCAGCGGCGGCTATTACGGCTCCTTCAAATATGACGTGGAGCAGGAAGCCTCTGTTCAGCAGCGGCTCATTTATATCCCTCGGCTTTGAATTCAGCACGTCTTTCCTGTATGGCTCCAGACCCAGAGCTATTGCCGGCATTGAGTCGGTGAGCAGATTGATGAACAACAGGTGCATGGCCGTAAACGGCAGGGGGAGAGCCAGTACCGAAGTATAGAGGACTGCAAGTATGCCGGCGGTATTGCCGGACAGCAGGAACTTGATGGAGTTCTTTATATTTGCATAAATACTTCTTCCGTTTGAAACTGCCTTTACAATTGTTGCAAAGTTGTCATCCACCAGAATCATTGAGGCAGCATCCTTGGCCACCTCGGTTCCCACCTTACCCATGGCTACTCCGATATCTGCCTGTTTCAAAGCCGGAGCGTCATTTACACCGTCTCCGGTCATGGAGACCACATTTCCCTTATCCTGCCAGGCTTTTACTATACGAATCTTATGCTCCGGGGAGACGCGGGCATATACTGATATGTCCTGAACTCTGCTTTTCAATTCCTCGTCGGACATCTTTTCTACATCCACGCCTTCCACTGCATGGCTCTTTTCATCCATAATGCCTATCTGCCGCGCAATAGCCGAGGCCGTAATCTTGTGGTCCCCGGTTATCATTACAGGCTTTATACCCGCACGTATGCAGTCGGCCACCGCCTGCTTTGATTCCTCCCTGGGAGGGTCTATCATGGCAACCAGCCCCACAAAGGTAAGGTCCTTTTCATGGTCGGTGGTCAGCTTGGTCTGAGAATCGAAGCTTTTTTGGGCAAAGGCAAGCACACGCAAGCCATCCTGTGAAAATTCCCTGTTCACCTTTTCTATGAATTCTATATTGCCTTGCTCCATAGGCTTTTCGCCATGTTCGGTCAGAACGCTTTTTGACCTGCCCAGTATCACATCCGGAGCACCTTTGGTAAACATCAGGTATTGACCGTCTATATTGTGCAGGGTGCTCATCAGCTTTCTGTCCGAGTCAAAGGGCACTTCCGACAACCTGGCGTATTCCTCACGGACATCCTCTTCCTCATAACGGTAATCATTTGCAAGCTTTATAAAAGCTACCTCCGTGGGATCACCTACGGCTGTTCCATCGTTGATGGTGGCGTCACTTGACAGTATGCTTATTTTCACCACAGAACGCTGGAGGGTGTCCTCCATGTCCAGCTTGTCAGAATCAAAGGTTTTCCAGCCCACAAAGACTTTTTTTGCAACCATTTTATTCTGAGTCAGGGTTCCCGTCTTGTCGGAACAGATAACCGACACGCTGCCGAGACTTTCTACCGCATGCAGCTTTCTGACTATGGCGTTTTCCTTTGCCATCTTCTGCGTACCTATGGCCAGCACAATGGTCACTATGGAACTGAGCGCCTCGGGTATTGCAGCAACGGCCAGAGCTATTGCAAACATAAAGGAATCTATTACTGAATAGCCCCTTATAATATTAGTTGCCAATATTATTCCGCACAGTACAAGAATAGCTACTGCAAGTTTTTTGCCGAATTTGTCCAGACTCACCTGAAGGGGAGTTTGCTTGTTTTCTGCAGCATCCATCAGAGAGGCTATTTTGCCGAGCTCAGTGGACATGCCAATGCTGGTGACAGCCACAACAGCTCTGCCGTAGGTGACATGGCTGCCTGTAAAGACCATGTTTTTCCTGTCCCCTATGGGAACATCCGTACCCTCTATGATATCAACGGTTTTCACAACACTTTCAGACTCCCCTGTAAGAGAGCTTTCATTTACCTGAAGGCTGTGGTTCTCAATTATTCTGCCGTCTGCGCTGATAAAATCTCCGGCTTCCAGTAAAAGTATGTCTCCCACCAGAACTTCCCTGGAGGGGATTTCAACCCTCATTTTATTCCTTATTACCCGGGCAACGGGAGAGGAAAGGGATTTCAAGCTTTCCAGCGATTTTTCAGCTTTGAAATGCTGTACTGTACCCAAAATTGAATTTAAAAGTGTAACTGCGAAAATAACTATTGCGCTTTCATAATCCCTGAGAAAAAGGGAAACTATGGCGGCAATTAAAAGTATGATTACAAGAAAATCCTTGAACTGCCCCAGGAAAACCTTTATAAAGCCGGCCTTTTTCCCGGCCTGCAGTTCATTATAGCCGTATTTTTCCCGTATGCCGGCAATATCCTTGTCGGCAATACCGTTAAGGTTGGTTTTAAGCTCCTTAAGAACCTCCTCCGCCGGGTAGCTGTAAATATTCTTCATGTGACTCCCCCTCTGTGTGGTATATTTAAATCTATAAACTGAAATAAATTTAAATACCAAAAATTAAATGAAATAAGATAATTTTAATCTTTGCTCTTTTCAGGAAATGTATTCGGAAATGGATTGAAAGTTAAAATTATTATACATAAGCAGGAAATACATTACAATTAAATATTTTACATGTTAACAGCAAATTAACAAATGGAGGGAGAAATCTGAACAAAGCCACAGGAAATCTTAAGAAAAAATTTAGCAAAAATGAAATGTAATTTTAAGTGCTATTCTGATATAATATCAAAAGGGTTTGTCAAATAAAGGTTTTCAGCGGCAAACGCTCAGGAGGTAAACATGAGCCCAAATAGAAAAAAAAGAAACAGTTTTTTGCCTGTGATTACGGTGTTTTTTACTGTTTTACTTATAGCCCTGACCGCAGTATATTTAATGTTCAGCGGAAAATTGCCCTGGCTTGATTCAGCAGGCTATACACAAGCAGGCAATACCGGAAAGAATACAGGGGCAGCGGATACTACAAAGGCTGGGGGAGCATCAGGAAATGAACCGTCACAGGAAAGTCAGACACCTTCTGAAGTTTCGGAAGGCCCGCCTCCCGAAAGTGAAAACCCGGATGATCTGTTGATTTCGTGGGGAAATCCTGAAAGCATGACAGGGAAAAAGGCTCTGAGTGACGGAGCCTGGCAGAAGCTGTATAAGGATGGGGGTAAAATCTCCTACTGGACCCTGGTTAACAACAAAACGGTAAAAAACTATGAGCCTCCCTATAATACGGCATTCGGCTCACCTGAAAAATATTCCGAGCTGGAAGGCGTTACCGCCTTCAGAGGCAACAACTATAGAACGGCGCCCTCATGGGGAAAGGCAAGTGTAAAGGAAAAGAAGCTTGAAATAGTTTGGACCCATGATATAGGAGCAGTATCCGGGGTAGGCAGTTATTGGCCGGGTGCAGGCTGGACAGGCCAGCCGCTTTTGGTGCATTGGTCCGAGGATGTAAGGAAGGTAATGAATATCAATGCCGATATGAAGGCAAAGGATTTGGTAGAGGTTATTTATCCTGTATTTGACGGGAATGTATATTTCCTTGATATGGAGACAGGGAAGCCTTCCCGGCCCAAGATGAATATTGGCTTTACGGTAAAGGGCACCGGCATGGTTGATCCCAGAGGCTATCCCCTGTTCTATACAGGGCAGGGCTTGAATGAAATAAACGGTAAGAAGGGCTCCTTCAAATATAGGATATTTAACCTTATAAACCAGAAGGAAATATACTCCTTCCCGGGTAATGATCCGGCTGCCTTCCGCAACTGGGGAGCAAATGATTCCTCGGCAATGCTGAACAGATATACGGATACCCTTATAAACTGCGGTGAAAATGGATTGGTATACAAGGCCCGGCTGAACACCAAATTTGACAGCAAGGCAGGAACCCTTTCCATTGAGCCCACAGTGACAAAGTATCGCTACAAGAGCAGCTACAGTGCCGAACAGGGAATAGAAAACTCACCGGCCTTCTACAGGAATCTTATGTATTTTGCCGACAACGGAGGCACCATCCAGTGCCTGGATATTAATAAAATGGAACCGGTTTGGATATACAATGCCGGTGACGATACCGACAGTACAATAACTCTGGAGGAGACGAAGGAGGGTGTATTCCTTTACACAGCCAACGAAATCGACAAAAGGGGAAAAGCCGGCTCAAGAGCCAACTGCAATATCAGAAAGCTGAATGCTTTAACCGGTGAACTTGTGTGGCAAAAGGACTATTCCTGTGTCTATCAGTCCTATATTAACGGCGGTGCGTTAGCAACGCCTGTAGTTGGCAAGAATGATATAAGTGATGTTGTCATATTTAATATTGCGCTGACAGGCTCCACAAGTGACGGCACATTGGTTGCTCTGGACAAGAAAACCGGCAGGGAGGTCTGGAAGAGGCATCTGGATGCCTATAGCTGGAGTTCTCCTGTGGATTTTATGTCTGAGGAAGGCAAAACCTATATGCTGCTGTGTGACTTCAAAGGAGACATGCATCTGATTGACCCCATGACGGGAGAGGATATGGACAAGATATCCGTTGGCGGAAATGTTGAAGCTTCTCCTTCGGTATATAACAATATGGCTGTTGTTGGAACCTATGCCCAAAAGATATACGGTGTAAAAATCAAGTAGGTCCCGGCAGATTTGTATGAGCCGGCGTCAAAAGACTGAGAGGAAAGGTTGAAGAAATTTTGAAGCAAATAAAAATGTGGCACCGATTCCATGCCGTGACTTTCATGGAGTTTTGTGCGAGACGGAGGGCATGGAAATAATTATGAGAAGATACAAAAGAAGAGCAACAAATAGATTAAAGGCTGTTATGACGATTATTATTCTGGCATTGATAACAACCGGCATTTGGATTGGACTGAGCAAACTGTTTGATTCAGACCGGGACAGTATAAAAACCACATCAAATGCATCAGGTATTGCCAATTCTTCAGGTACGCCGGAAGAGGCTGAAGAGGAGCTCGAACCCGAGCCGGTTGCGGACCCCATGCCTGCCGAACTGACAGATTCCGAAAAATTAAAATCCTCCTGGACGGAAGAGTCGGATTTTGGAGGTAAAAAGGCATTTGCTGATTTTGCTCTTGACAATACTCTTTCAAACGGGTTGAGCATGCAGTCGTGGATCTTCCGTAACAACACACCCTTGAAGGAATTCAAACCCAGCAAAAAAAACAAAATTGAATTCGGACCGTCATCGGAATATTCCGAGCTGGAAGGGGTTACCGCCTTCAGAGGGAACAATTATAGAGACAGTGCAGCCTTTGGTACCAGAACCGTCACAGAAAAAAAGCTTGAAATAGTCTGGGAAAAAGACGGTCTGGGGGCAATTTCCGCCCACAACAGCTATTGGCCGGGCACAGGCTGGACTGGACAGCCGCTTATTATTCACTGGCCGGAAGATGTGAGAAAGCTCATGAATATCAACGGTGAAATGAAGGCCAAGGATTTGGTAGAAGTAATATATCCCGCTCTTGACGGAAATATATATTTTCTTGACCTTGCAACGGGAAAGCCCACCAGGAATAAGATTGAAATCGGGTATCCCATAAAGGGTACGGGAATGGTGGACCCCAGAGGCTATCCCATACTGTATACCGGAATGGGCATTAATGAAAACAGCGGAAAATTTGCAGAGTATAAGTATAGGATTATAAATCTGCTTGACCAGAAGGAGCTCTATTCCATTTTCGGAAGGGATGAGGCTGCATTCAGAGGCTGGGGTGCAAATGATTCCTCCGCGCTGCTGGACAGCAAAACAGACACGCTGCTCAATTGCGGCGAAAACGGCCTGGTGTACAGGGTCAAGCTGAATACCAGGTTTGACAAGTCGGCAGGAACCTTGTCCATAGCTCCACAGTTGACCAAATACCGTTATAGAAGTCCTTTTAACGATGAACAGGGTATAGAGAATTCACCTGCAACATACAAGAACTACATGTATTTCTGTGACAACGGCGGAACGCTTCAATGCCTGGATATCAACACAATGAGGCCTGTTTGGATATATGAGACCCATGACGACACGGACGCCACTATTGTTATAGAAGAAACCAAGGAGGGAGTTTTCCTCTATACTGCAAATCAGGTGGACAAGCGCGGAGAAAACGGCAAGGTACCTGTTGCCGACTGCAATATAAGGAAATTGAATGCTCTGACAGGTGAACTTATCTGGCAGAAAAATTACCAGTGCGTATATAATTACTATATTAACGGGGGAGCGCTGGGTACTCCCGTAATCGGCAAGGATGATATCAGCAATATGGTTATCTTCAACATCTGTTTTACAGGCTCCAACAGCGACGGCACCATGGTTGCCTTGGACAAGAAAACGGGGGAGGAGATATGGAAAAAGAAGCTTGCCTCTTACAGTTGGTGTTCTCCTCTTGATTTTAAGAGTTCAGACGGTAAAACCTACATGGTTTACAGCGATTTTTCAGGATATATGCACCTGGTTGACCCCATGAACGGAAAGACTCTTGATTCTGTTCCGCTCCAGGGAAATGTGGAATCCTCCCCTGCAATATACGACGATACCATAGTAGTGGGAAGCTATGCCAGAAAGATATTCGGAATAAAAGTCAAATGACCTTCTCCGGCCCGTAATTTGTTAAGGAAAAATTAATAGTTTAGGTGTATAAAAACCTGCGCAAATGTATTATAATTAGAATAATTTGGATGGCGGAGTCTGGATTTCATACATTGGAACCAAATTCGTGTCTCAACTGTCTAATAAATGGGGAGATATGACATAAAGAAAAATCAACGGTATAGAAAATTTTCCCCAATACCGGAATGGAGATTATATGAAGATTTTAAGAGAAATTACAAGCTGGCTTGGTACTGTTATCATTTCAATAATTGTGGCATTGCTTATAATTATTTTTCTTTTTCAGCCTACAAGCGTAGATGGTCACTCAATGGAAAATACTCTGCACAATGGAAACAAAATTATTATTAACAAGACTCAGAATATTTTCCACAAAGTACCGAATTACGAAGATATAGTTGTAATTGACAGCAGGGTGGAAAGGGAGAGAAAGTTTATGGATAATATCACCGACCCTCTCAAGTATAACCTGATTGTCACAAAAATCAGAGGAAGTATTGATGAAATCTTCTGGGTAAAAAGAGTGATAGGCAGACCAGGAGATGTATTGGAATTCAAGGACGGGAAAGTTGTGAGAAACGGAACCGTGCTGGAGGAAAGCTACATAAAGGAGCCAATGCTGTATCAGTCCGATGAAAAAATTACCGTGCCTGAAAAAAATGTGTTCGTTATGGGAGACAACAGGAATGACAGTAAGGACAGCAGAGTTATAGGCTGTATTCCCCTGGACCATGTTATAGGGAAATATTTATTCAAATTAGGATTCTAGGAGAGAATATGGATACCGTCCCGATATTTAGCAAGAGATACCATGTAGACTATGGAGATGCTGATTTTTACAGAAAATTAAAGCTTAGTTCCCTGTTCAATTATTTTCAGGATATTGCAAGCCTGCATGCTGAAAAGCTGGGGCTGGGTGTTGAAGAGCTTCATGAGAAGCAGGGCGTAACCTGGGTGCTGGTGAAAATGCTGGTGCAAATGGACAGGTTTCCGGTTCTCAATGAAGAAATAATTATTGAGACCTGGCCTGTTGAGCCCAAAAGGTTGGAGTTTGAGAGAGACTTTTTCATAAAGGCTGCAAAGGGAAATAATATATTGGGAAGAGCAAGTTCCAGTTGGGTGATAATGGATGTTGAAAGCAGAGAAATCCGGAGAACCGAGCTTTTTCCGGCGAATCTGCCGGCCTTTTGCAAGGAGCGGGCAATAGAAGGCAGGATGGGTAAAATTAAAGCAAACGGGCAATTGCAGCACGTTTACAATAAGATAGTCGGTTATAGTGATATTGATATAAACGGCCATCTTAACAATTCAAAATATATTGATTATATAACAGATTGTTTTTCCATAGAGAAGCACAGCCAATATACAGTTGATACAATTCAGGTTAATTATAGCAGCGAGGCTCTGGCAGGTGATTCCATAGTTTTTTATAAGGATATATCCGGCCTGGAGTCAGGAACAGTATATGTTGAGGGAGCGGACGAAGCAGGCGCAAAGACGTATTTCAAGGCTTGTATTACATTAAAATAACCCGTGAGCAAGTACAAAGGAGGCGTTTTCATGACAAACAATCAGAAATTAAAGGTTTTAGTTGCAATACTTTTTGTACTTATAATTGTGCTGGTAGGCTTGCTGATTTATGCCACCACCGTTTATAAACCGGAAACGCCGGCCTCGGATACCGCTTCTGTCACATCGGCGGTGTCGTCGGTCTCAGAGCAGTCTCCGGGAGGAAATACAGGTGAGGCGGAAGAAAATGTGGAGCTGGAACTCTACAATTACAGTGCCGAGGACTATAACAGCCCCAAGGAAATTGTCAAGGTTTCAGTGAGCAGGAAGCTGTATGAGGAAGATATAACAGCAGCCATAAACAAAGTGCTTGAAACTACAGGCTTGAGTATAGCCAAGGCAGTACTGGACGGCGATTTTATCACGGTGGATTTGACAAAAGAGGTTGCTGCGCGGTTTAATGCGGGAAGTGCCGGGGGCATCACCAATACAAATATCCTTGCCATGACGGTTTTAAATCTTCCGAAGGTTGAAAAGCTTGAAATCACCGTAGAAGGTGAGCACAATGTAGAAGGCGATCATTTCAGCTTCAACGGTATTTTTACAAAGTCCGCAGACGGCAGGAAATATCAGTTTGCCATGACGGATACCCAGGGAAAGGCAATTGACTTTTAACACGGGAGGACGGGGAAACTGTGGGAAAAAAGAGACTTGTCAGGACAGGTTTGTACATAGCTGCAGTGTCCGGAATTCTTGATACAATCATTATACGCAGCAGAAGCGGGAGTATGGATTTCGGCATCATACTTCCGGGCCTGGGCGGGCTGGCCTTATTACTGGGCCTGTTATTTTCAAACAGCAGTATATATAAAAACAGAAAAAAACTGTTCAATAACATATTTAAAGCAGGTATGGTGCTTTTTACCCTCTGGCTTGTTTCTTTTGTTATTGTATCGGTCATATTGATAAGTTCGGCTATCTCGGAGAGGACTGAGAAGGTTGACTGTGTCATAGTGCTTGGGGCGGGCCTTAAAGGGGAAACCCCTACCCTTGTCCTGGCCCAGAGGCTTGACAATACCCTGGCCTATGCAGCCGAAAACCCGGGTACGGTAATAATCGTATCCGGAGGTCAGGGACGGGGAGAGGCCATCACGGAAGCAGAGGGAATGAAAAGGTATCTTGTAAGGCATGGCATTGACGAGGACCTGATAATTAAAGAGGAAAAATCCACAAGCACCTTTGAAAATATGGTTTTTTCCCGTAACCTGTACAAGCAGAGCTTTGGCAAGGAACTCCGGAGGGTAATGCTTATAACCAATGATTTTCACATGTTCAGATCAAAAATGCTGGCAAAGAGGGCGGGGCTTGAGCCTTGCGGCATAAGCTCGGGAACTCCCTGGTACATTTATCCCAACGTATTTCTGAGGGAATATCTTGCTGTGTTCAAGTCATTGATTTTTGACAGGTAAATTCCGTCTTCCGAAGAGATGGAATTTTTTTTCGTCCTTGTCATAGACCATTGGCAGGACAAATATGATTGACAATAGCATAAGCAGGGCAGATACTATGAACAACACATGGAAGTTGCTTAAAACCTGCTTTCCAAAAACCAGCTCATTAATTCTCCATATCAGTTTCTTTGAAGTTTCCATGAACATTCCTGCACATATATATGCCACACCGCTTGACAGAGTTGTTATCAGAGCGAAATTCGCCAGGAACATGGACCTGTTTTTTTCAGGTGCCAGCCAGATTGAAAAGTTTGTCGACAGCAATTGGACTCCCTGCTGGAACAGGCCGGACAGCAAGAAGCATACCGACATGACCCCGATATATCGTGAGCTTGTTGCAAAGCACCACAATACAGGGAAAATACTGACAAAGGAGCAGCAAAGCCGTAAAACAGGCTTCATACCGAACTTATCCGAGAGCTTGCCTATCTGGTTTATAAACAGAACAGTGGTAATGCCCGAAACCAGTTGGGTAAAAATCGATATTGCAAAATATCCGATTTTAAGTTCTTCTATCATATATATGTTCAGGAAGGGAGTCGAAAAATTAAACCCGAAATTCCAGCAGGAGATGAAGATTATGAGCTTCAGGTAGTTTTTGTCCTTAAAGGGCTCGGTGAGCATTTGTATAAAGGATGTATTCTTCTCCAGAGGGGTAAGCGGCGGGTCTTTGACTCCAAGGAAACAGCTTGCGTCCATTGCCCCGAAAAAGGAGGCGATTATAAATACAACGGCAAAGCTGACGAGTGAATTGACATTGTCAAGATACTTTCCTGAAACCACGCCTGCAAGTATGCCTGTTATTGCGGATATGGCCATTCTCTTTCCGAAAAAGCTCCCTTTGATGTTTTCCGGGACAATATCTCCCATCCAGGAGGAATAGCTTATGACCACCACGGAGTTGGCCATTGAATACAGGGTAATAAACGCCGTTATCAAGAGCAAGGCCATACTTTTATTTTCCTGGGACACCACAAGGGGGATCAGTACTATTGGAATCCAGATAAGCCTGTGTATATATGCCGAAATAAGAAATATCAGCTTTCTCTTTCCTGTCTTTTCCAGAACATAAGAGGCAAATATCTGGAATATTCCTCCTAGAAAGGGAGTGGCGGCGATTATGCTGTACAGCAGGTCATTTGCGCCCAAGGCACGGAGAAAGCCGGTAAATGGGGCTCCTGTGACGGTGACGTAGAATATCTTTCCAAATATGACTGCAGCGGTTATAAGAAACAGGCTTTTTTTCATTTCCTGCTGGGTAAAGCTCTGTGAAGCATTCATAGGATTTGTCCTCGATTATTATTTAGTAATTGCGTTATCAATAATACCTGATAAGTATAATTGATTTTTTGCCATCAAAAAATGGACTATCTTAAATCAAAAAATGTATTTTCTTATTATTTTAGGGCATTCTATGAGATTTTTCTTGTCTGCTATTGCGGTAAATGCCTCAAATATTGCGCATACAATTGCACAGGCAATTAATAAGAGATAAAGATACCGAAGGTTGGCGGGAGCAGCTTGTGACAAAAAACAATATCGTGGGGCGTGCAATCGGCTTTTAAGACAGCAAAAAGAGCTTAAGGAAATGGGGCTGCGGGCCGATTATTGCCTGTGCACATTCCTTAAAGCTCTTTCTTAATGAACGCATTATTAAGCTTATTATTAAACTTATTATTAATTTCCGCTTACTGACATAAAGGGGCGGCTTTTTTATCCCTTTTGCAGCCGCATACTACTCAATGGGAGGCAGATTGTTAAGGCTGGTGTTTGAATCGGGTGAATATTCCACATCATCCAGCTTTCCGCTGAAGTAATTCTCGTAGGCGGCAAAATCAAAATAGCCATGGCCGCTTAAGCAGAATAATATAACCTTTTCTTCACCGGCCTCCCTGGCCAAAACTGCTTCATCAATTGCCGCACGAATGGCATGGGCAGATTCGGGAGCAGGCACTATTCCTTCAGTTCTGGCAAAAGTGATGGCAGCCTCAAAAACCGCCTTTTGCCCGTATGCCTTCGCCTCTATGAGCTTATCATTATAGAGCTGGCTCACAATGGCAGAATCTCCGTGATATCTCAAGCCGCCTGCATGTATTCCGGCAGGTATGTAATCATGGCCAAGGGTATACATTTTGGTTATTGGCGCAACCTTCACCGTATCACCGTAGTCATAGGCAAATATGCCCTTTGTGAGGGTGGGGCAGGCTGTTGGTTCTACTGCAACCGCCCGCAGCTTTTGACCTTTAAATTTGTCTTGCAGGAAGGGGAAGGTGATGCCGGAAAAGTTACTTCCTCCTCCGCAGCAGGCAAATACCACATCAGGATATTCATCCAGTATTTCCATCTGCTTTTTGGCCTCTATGCCTATTATGGTCTGATGCAGGCACACATGGTTCAATACGCTGCCAAGGGCATAATTTGTATCCTCATGGGTTGCGGCGTCTTCTACAGCCTCACTTATTGCGATACCAAGACTTCCGGAACATTCCGGGTCTCTTTCCAGCATGCTCCTTCCGCAGTTGGTCAGGTTACTCGGGCTTGCAACAACACTTGCTCCGAAGGTTTTCATAAAGGAGCGCCTGTAAGGCTTCTGCTGGTAGCTGACATTGACCATATATACCGAGCACTCAAGGCCAAACTGGCTTGATGCCAGGCTTATGGCACTTCCCCACTGGCCTGCGCCGGTTTCTGTAGAAAGTCTTTTTATTCCGGCAATTTTATTGTAATATGCCTGGGGAATGGCAGTGTTCAGCTTGTGGCTGCCGGTAGCGTTGGTTCCCTCGTATTTGTAATATATCCGTGCGGTTGTTCCAAGCTGCTTTTCAAGGCCGCGGGCTCTATATAACGGGCTGGGCCTGAATTGCCGGTACATTTCCCGCACTTCATCAGGAATGTCGATATAACGCTCTGCAGTCATTTCCTGTCTGATAATCTCATCCGGGAAAATGGCTTTCATATCGTCAGGTTCAATTAATTTTAGAGTTTGTGGGTTATGATAGGGCGCCGGTTTATTTGGCATGTCTGCAATGACGTTATACCATTGCTTGGGAATTTCACTTTCGGGCAGAATTACTTTGCTGATCTCATCTCGTCTCATATTAACCTCCCTAAGTTAGCTCAAAGCTAAGCTTCTTTCACCCGTTGTGCCGGGGCACGACAGATTCTCTTCTTCATAAAATTTTAGTCTATAATTATTGTATGAGATATATTAAACAGTGTCAATTCCAAAGTCAAAGCCAGTTCAAGCTCAAACAGCGTTCAAAGCCGGATTAAAGCAGTATTAGAGCCTTTTGTCGGCTTTTGGAAGGCGAAGGCTTTGAAACGTAGTTACTTTGGTAAAATTTTAAGCTCCTGTTTATACAAGCTTGATATAATATTTCGTAAGCCTGCCGAATATATTTTTGTATAGCTTGTATCAGGAGGGACATATGCCTGGATATTTTTTTACATACATTGACGGGATTCCGGAAGAAATGAAAAACAGGCTGTTTTCGGTGCAGCATTTATTAGCTTTGGCAATGGTAATTGCTGCCTGGGTTATGGTAATTATATTATTCAGGGATAAAACCCTGGACAGCAAATGGAAGGCAGTGACCTGCATGTCATTCCTGCCACCCCTTCTGGAAATAGCCCAAATGCTTTGGTACAAAAGCGTTGGAGAGTTTTCCTGGAGCTATACCCTGCCGCTGCACCTGTGCAGCCTGATGGCGGTTATTCTTCCGGTAATGGCCATTACCAGGAACAGGCTGCTTCAGGAGTATTCCTTTGCCATAGGCCTGGCTCCGGCATTAATGACACTTATAACTCCGGATGTTTATTATTACCCGGCACTATCCTTCATATATATTCAAACCATGCTGGTACACGGCATAATTTGCCTTATACCGCTGTTTATGGTCTTTTGCATGGGCTTCAGGCCGGATATAAGAAGGCTGCCGAAGGTTATAGCCATTCTGGTGGGACTTGCGGCGGCAATGGTACCTGTAAATAAGCTGACAGGCGGAAATTATTTCTTCTTGAGCTACCCGGCGCCAGGGTCTCCCATGGAGGCTTTTGCCCAGGCAGTAGGGAGTCCCTGGTATCTGATACCCACATTTTTGCTGGGGTGTGTGCTGTGGGCAGGTTCTTATCTTCCGTTCATAATCAGCAGCCATATCCCGGAACGCAAATATGGCCTTAAGGGGAACCTGCGTAAGGCACTCCGGCCCAAAGCTTCCGAAGCTGAAACAAAAGAGTCTGCATTGCAAAGATGACACAGCCCCATTACAAAAGCCTGTCCAGCGGCTTCAGCGCAGGACCCTCAAGCACTGTTCCATCAAAGCTGTAGCGGGAGGCATGACAGGGGCAGTCCCAGCTTTTCTCGGCAGAATTCCAGCGAACCTCGCAGCCCAGGTGCTTACAGGTGGCGTCAACAATATAATAGCTGCCATCCATATCTCTGTATGCCCCTGCCTTTTTTCCATTATAAGAAAGTTTTTTACCTTCACCGGGCTCAAGGGCTATGTCCTCCGGAAGGGCTGCTATTTTGCCGGAAATCAGGCTTCCTGCCACATTGAGGTTTTCTTTTATAAAATTCCTGGCTGAAGCCGCTGGAGTGAACCTGGAGGGTGTAAAAATCTCCTCGGCCTCACTTTTGCCCTTTGTCAGAATATCCCTTATTATCATTGCCGATACTGTACTTGTGGCCATGCCCCATTTTTGATAGGCTGCGGCTATGAATACATTCAGCTTGCTGCCGGTTATATGGCCTATAAAAGGAATTTCATCCATGGCGGTATAATCCTGGGCCGACCAGCGGCAGAGTACCTCTATAGCTTTAAATGTATCTTCCGCGTAATGTATCAGGCTTCTGTAATGCTCCTGTTCATTGTCGTCATCTCCGGTCTTGTGATGCTCCCCCCCGATAATCAGAAGCTGCTCCTGGTCCTCCAACGGCTGGGTACGGATTGACCGGGAAGGTTCCTCATAGGATATATACATCCCGCCGGTCAGCTTTATGGCAGCTTTTACTGCCAGAGCATATGAGCGTTCGGGAAACATTCTGGCCGAATAAAAGCCTCCTCCGTCATAGAAAGGAAAATGGCTTGCTATAACCACTTTGTCGGATACAATACTGCAGCCATTCCGGGTAGAGGTTTTGCACTGCTTGTCCTGGTGTATGTCCAATGCTGTGGTATTTTCAAATATATGGCCTCCGTTTTGCACAAAAATATCAGCCAGCTTAAGCAGGAATTTCCGGGGATGGAACTGCGCCTGATTTTTAAAGCAAACCGCTCCTTTCACCTGGAAGGGAAGGTCCAGCGCCTCCTCGAAGGCGGCGGGCATTTCCAGCAGTTCGGATGCTCTGACTTCATCCTCTATTTTGCCCAGGTATTTTTCGTCCAGAGTGTAAACATAGCTGGACTGACGGCTGAAATCACAGCTAATGCCGTTTTCACCTATTATATTCTCCAGCAGGGAGATTGCCTGCTCATGAATTCTGCCGTAGCCGTAAGCTCCATCTCTTCCTATATTTTTTATTAGCTTTGAATATTTAAGGTCATGAAGAGAGGTGATTTTTGCGGTGGTGTGCCCGGAGGTGGACATGGCTATGCGGAAAGAGTCTATTACCACTACGTCAAAGCCCTCTCTCTGGAGCAGATATGCATTTATCAAGCCTGTTATGCCACCTCCCACAATAAGGATATCAGTGCGGATATTATTCTTAAGGGAAGGATAGTCGGTAGCAGGAGTAGAGCCTATCCAATAGGATTCAGAGGGTTTTAAAAAGGTTTTTTCAATAAGGTTCTGCATTTAAATCTCCTATCTGCGCAAAGAGGCTGTTATATGAATAAAATCAGTCTTTAGCTTGCCCGAAATACACCAAAATATTTAACACCGTCATTTAATTGAGGAATATCATAAAAAGGCGGGCAGCCTAAGCCTCTTTTTGCAGATGAGAAAAGCAGGAGTAAATAGAAACCGGCCTGCCTGGAAACAAAAATGTGCCCTGGCCTGCCGGTCGGTTTTATATCTATATGGAACTGTAAACTGAAAAACCAGCTATTGAGCCGATTCCAGCCTCCCTTTTTTTGAACTGAATACAATCTTTAAAAGTGCGGGTGTTATTACTGTAGTAAGTATGACAACAATAAGTGTGGGTATGTATATTTCCTCAGAAATAATATGGTTTTGCATTCCTATATTGGCGGTAATTATTGCAACCTCGCCTCTTGAAATCATTCCCACGCCAATCTGAAGGGACTCTCTTTTACTCATTTTAAACAGCCTGGCTGCACCGCCGCACCCGAAAAGCTTGCCCACTACTGCTATTGCGAACATTACCAGAGTAATCAATATGACCTCTGGGCTCAGGCCCCTTATATCCGCGGCAATACCTACGCTGGCAAAGAAAATCAGGGAGAGGAAACCGGAAGATATGGCCTTCACGTTTTTCTCAATATACTCCCTGTGAATAAACTGTGAAAGTGTTAATCCGCATATATATGCCCCCGTAATAGCGGCAATTCCCAATATTTCAGAAATAAAAGCCAGAATAAGAGCCATTGCTATCGAATAAGTCAGCAAATCTCTTTTGTGCCTGTTATCAACGGATATTTTATTTATGAATCTGGGCACAAGGACAATCATTATTACGCTTAACAGGCAGAAGGCAATAATCTTTGCAAAGGTCAATATGAGGCTTATGGCTGCTGCCGAGCCTGACGCACCACTGCCCAGGGTCTGGGAAACAGCAAGCACTATGGAGATAAGTATAAGACCCAGTACATCATCAATAACTGCGGCTCCCAGAATATTGACACCTGCTTTTGTATTGAGCTTTCCCAGTTCGGTAAGTGTTTCAACTGATATGCTGACACTGGTTGCCGTAAGTATTACACCCACGAACAGGTTTTCCCAGAAGTTTGTAAAAAATAAATATGCTGCGGCAGTACCAAGGATAAGGGGAATGATAACCCCCATTAATGCGATGGCAAAGGAGGTCTTGCCCGCTTTTTTCAGTTCATCCACATTGGTCTCAAGTCCTGCAAGGAACATAAGCAGGATAACACCTAATTCCGACAGCAGTTTGATATTTCCGGTATATTCAACAAGCCTCAATACTGCCGGGCCCAGTATGACACCGGCCACCAGGGCACCTAATACCTCGGGCATTTTAAATTTCCGGCTTACAAGGCCACCCAGCTTTGTGAATATCAGAATAAGAGCTATTTCAATCAGGACTTTCTCCAAAAAAACACCCTCTTTAAGTCATATTGTATGAATGTGCAAAGCAAGCCGTCTGCCATGTATTCATATACAAGTATTCCGGCAGTGAAACTCCATATGGAAGATAAATAAAAAGGAAAGTCTCAAAACGGACTTCCCCCAGTGGAAGACAAAAAAACATTAACTTAAAAGAAATCTCACTTCAATATAATATCACAGTATATTCCATATTTCAAGAAATAGTCTTCCTGCCGGAGAGAAAAGTCCTCCTATTGAGGAATAGGGAATTCGTCCTGGAATTAAACAATGCTTATCTGAATATAATGTTGAGTCAAATAAAAGGAGGATGGATATATGCTGGAGCTTAACAATGTCAGGGCTTACTATGTAGATGCAGCAGGAATTCACATGGCCTTCGAGCCTGTGAGCCTACAGGTTTCAGCCGGCGAAATATGCACCGTTTTAGGGCCGTCAGGCTGTGGGAAGACAAGCCTTATGAGAACGATTGCAGGCTTGAATAATTGTTTTGACGGAGCAATTCTCATTAACGGGAAAGTATTAAATTCCCAAAGTGAAATAATTTCATACATCCCATCCGGAAATGGGATATTAAAGTATAAAACCGTGAAGGAAAACATTTTGTTTCCCTATAAAATCCGTAATATTCCGGTTGATAAGGAGACAATATTCAGACTGCATTTCCTGGCCGGCTATTTTAATATTGAAAATGTACTGGACAAATATCCGGCAGTTGCAACAGAAGCGGAACTGCTGGGTGCGGCATTGGCAAGGGGATTTATCATGGAGCCCGATATTCTGCTGATGGACGATCCTTTTTGCGGACTCGAGCCGTGCAGCAGGGAAACGGCTCAAAAAAAGCTGAAGCATATCTTAAGTGACAGCAGTACTGCAACCCTGTTAGTGACAAATAACATTGAGGAAGCCATTTTCCTGGGAAACAGGGTGATTGTTTTCTCGCCGGGCACAGGCAGAATCATCGCCGATATTACAGCCCTTCACAGCATGGATGAGGACAGGCATTCCTCGAGATTTTACAAGCTTGTTTCAATAGTGGAACAACTGATAAAAAGGGATTGGAGACACGGCGGATATGAGAAAATCCAAAATATATCTTGAAGGCTTTTTATTTATCAACATAATATGGCTATTGGTAAACAGCCTGTGTAAAAACGGCAAAATTCCGGATTTATGGGAGGTGTACCGTACATATGAATTTATTATGGAAGACAGGCTGCTGGCAGATACTGCATTCAGTTTGCTGAAAATAGCTGCCGGTGTGTCACTTGCACTGCTTTCAGGAGGTATTCTGGGATATTTCATGGCCAGAAGGTCCAAAGTGAATAAGGTACTTGAGCCGGTGGCAGTATTTTTGCTGCCCGTACCAAAAGCAATATTCATGCCGGTTGCTGTGGCAGTATTCGGATATAAGCACGCAGGAATAATAATAATTATGTTGATTATTCTGTTTAATATGATTATTAATGTCAGAGATGCGGTATTATCCATTGATCAGGACAGTGTGGACTACATAGTGAGTCTGGGCGGCGTCAGAAGACAACTGCTGGAAAATATCGTTATTCCCGAAATAATACCTGCCATCTTTACTACATTGAGGACAAAAATCGTTACGGTAATATCGACACTGCTTTTTTGTGAAGCTTTGGGCGCCGCAAACGGAATGGGCTATTATATTTTTTCTGCCTGGTACCGCAGGGATATGTTGTCGGTATACAGGGGAATCATAGCAGTATGCTTTATCGCCGTTATAATTTATCAAATTACAGAACTTGCAGAATATAAGCTGGTGAAAAAGAAATTCGCATCCAGTGGTCTGTTTTAGATGTTGCAGACCACTAGTGTGAAATTTGTTAAAAACAGTTTGTCTGGGAACAATAGATAAAAGTAAGGAATAGATTTTGTTGGAAAGAGGGCTGTTAGTGAATGGACTGGTTTTTATTGGTATTGATGCTGCTTGCAATAATAGCTGTCTCCAATGTAATCAATCATTTTGTTCCGATTGTACCGGTCCCGGTAATACAGATTATCCTGGGGATTTTTTTTGTACTGGTTCTGCCGGAAATGGATATTCAATTGGACCCTGAACTGTTTTTCGTACTGTTTGTTGCGCCCATACTGTTTAATGACGGTAAAATGATTCCCAAAAGTGAGCTGTGGAAGCTAAGAGTGCCAATTCTGCTGCTGGCGCTGGGGCTTGTCTTTGCCACGGTGGTGGCAGGAGGATATCTGATTTTCTTTCTGCTTCCCGGAATACCTTTGTCCGCAGCTTTCGCCCTGGCTGCCATATTGTCGCCCACTGATGCGGTGGCGGTTGTGGCCATACTGAAAAAAGCCCGTATTAATAAAAATATTATGACTCTTCTGGAGGGAGAGGCGTTGATGAATGATGCATCGGGACTGGTGGCTTTCAAGCTTGCAGTGGCCGCCACAGTCACAGGCGTCTTTTCTGTCGGAGCGGCTGCTCTGAATTTTTTGGTATTGGCTCTGGGGGGACTGGGGATAGGCGTTCTGGCAGCGCTCATAATCATCAAGTTTCGAATATTTTTGAGAAAGCTGGGGATGGAAGATGTTACGCTGCATATGCTGATACAGATTCTTACACCGTTTATCATATTTTTAACTGCTGAATATTCCGGGGTCTCAAGCGTACTTGCAGTGGTGGCAGGCGGGCTGGTGCACTCCATAGAAAAAAAGCAGGTTGAGTCTTCCACGTTGGAATTACAGATAATGTCCGATAATACCTGGTCCGTAATTATGTTTATACTGAACGGCCTGGTTTTTGTCCTGTTGGGCTTTCAGATACCCGGTGTTATGAGAGTGGTGCTTTATGATCAGGAAATAAGCAATCTTGTGGCTCTGGGCTATATTCTGATATTGACTCTGGCACTTATCATAATAAGGTATATATGGATATATCTTTGCTGGAAGCCTGCCTGTCTGCGGGGAAAGGGTTCCGGAAAGAACATTCCGGGGTCAAAAGCCTTCATACTGATATCAATATCCGGAGTAAGGGGAGCAGTAACCCTGGCTGCCGCTTTTTCCATTCCGTACGCCCTCCAAAACGGCATGCCGTTTCCCAAAAGGGATTTGATAATATTTTTAGCTGCGGGAGTTATTCTGGCCTCATTGGTTATAGCCAGTATTTTTCTTCCCCTGCTTTCAAAAAGGGACATTTCTGTGGGTTCTACACGGAAAACAACTCCTGAGCAGGCCGCAAGGATAAAACTTATGAGAGCTGTTATACGGGCTATGAAAGAGGAAGCATATGGGGAAAATAAGGCTGAAGCCCTGGCTGTCATAGCCGACTGCCAGAGGAACATACGGAAGCTTGCACACAGCAGGGAGGAAAATACGTGGAGCAGGGGCGAAAAACCGGAAGAAGCTCAAATATGGCTGACAGCCATCAGGGCTGAGAAAAATGAAATGGAAAAAATGTTTATGGAAGAAAGGATAACATCAGAGGTATACTATAAACTCCTGGAGGTTATAAACCACAGGGAAATGCTGCTCACACACAAATATAAATACAGGGTGCTTATATATTTATATCTGCTTAAACGGTTGAAGGCTAAGATAAGACTTAATAAAAAAAAGTGTGGCCTGTATGCCCACAGCCATATTGGAATGCTGCCCGAAATCAGAGGCAGGATGCTGAAGTCAGCTATAAGTGCTGTCAGAATGCAGATGAATGATACCAACGGTGAAATGTCACTGCAGGTTATTTCTCATTATAATACCGCCCTTGAAAAAGTTGAAAGAGGGTTGAGTAAGCCTGCCGGCAAGTATTCAGCCCAGGGCCGGGGCACCGAACTCAAGTACAGGGCCATTCAAATAGAAAGAAACGAGGTGCAGCACCTGTTTGAAAAAGGTGAGATAACACGGGATACAGCCAATAAGCTTCGAAGCTTCATAAATTACATGGAGGCCGCCATGCTTCAAGAGGATGAAATGGACAGATAATTGTTGTTTATAAGAACAAAATGTGCAATATTATATAATAATAATGTCGAATTTATTAAAAATTAATAAATTTTGGATTGAAATTTAGTCAATATTGATATAGATTAGTATCAGTGGCACTTTTTTAGCTTATATATACAGATTGAAAAGACTGAATATTATAAATAGTCCATGTTTGTGAGATTACTAGTACAACATCCGGTAAATAGGGTGCATAAATTTGGAGAAGATTTTTTGGAAATACAAGGCGGAGGAGTGCGGAATAATTGCTTTATTTCAATCGACGACAACGATGTAGTTCAAAAAAATATACCTAAATTATGTGCCAGGATTTATCGAATGTTGTACTGGATATATATGAGACAATTGACATATAAAAAGCAGCCAACGGCATTTGATTTGCATAATAACCCACAATTCGGAGGAATGTACATTATGTTCAGAGTTTTTATGGTGGATGATGAGCCGTCAGTAATAGAAGGGTTGAAAATTATGATACCCTGGGAGGAATTTGATTTTGAGCTGTGCGGAGAAGCTTCCAATGGACAGGATGCCCTAATGAAGATAAAAAAGCTTCACCCACATTTAATTATAACAGATATATCCATGCCAGGCATAAACGGACTGGAACTCATATATAAAGTTCAAAAATTTGATTCCGACACGGAATTTGTCATCCTGAGCGGCTATGCTGATTTTGCCTATGTCCAGGAGGCAATGAGACATAAGGTGCTGGACTATCTGCTTAAACCTCTGGACAGGGAGGAAATAGTTTCCATACTGCGCAAAATAAAAGACAAGCTGGATTCCAAGTTTCTCACATTGTACGGTTTTTCACAGTCTGATATTAAAACCTTCAAATCCAGACGTACCATATCCGACGGATTTGAAGCAGATAACCAGGCAGGTGAAGAAATCGGAGACGTGTGGAAGGCAGTCCGCGAAAATTTCGATGAGGACTTGACAACGGCTATAAATTTGATGAACTATGAGGATGCAATGAAACTCATAGATGAGCTGTTTGATTTTTTTGCCACAAAAGGCATGAACATCTCAGATGCCTCCATTATGGTAAACAGTTGTGTTTATCATATACTGCTTATTGCATATAAGAGGAATATCAGAATAAACACCATCCTGCCTTCAGGTACAGGCAATGAACTGGATTTTGATAAACTCAGAAACTACATAACGGATATACTGTCTCAAATTATTAACCTGATGCTGGAGGAAAGAAAAAAGAATTCAAAAAGCTATCTGTATGAGGTCAAAACATATATAGAGAACAATTATATTAAAGAGCTGAGCGTCGCCCAACTGGCTGAAATGGTTTTCATGGAGGCCGGGTATCTGGGCGATGCCTTCAACAAGCAGTTCGGATACAGTATCAGCGAGTTTCAGCACCGCCTCAGGATAGAAAAAGCCACGGAACTCATTGAAACAACAAATTTGAAGTTAAGTGAGATTTCAGCGACAGTAGGTTATAATAACTACAACAACTTTTTTTCCCACTTCGTAAGAATTACTGATAAAAAGCCAACACAGTACCAGCGCAGGCAGGACTAAATTTCTTCAATCCTGAGTATTATTTCGGTACCCTGTTCGGGAGCACTGTATATTTTAAAATGGAATCTCTCACCGTAGTTCATCATCATGCGCCGGTATACATTCTGTATACCTACGCCGCTTTCCATGTCATCGTCGGAGCCTATGTGAATATCTGTTCCCGAGACAGGGGCTTTAAGCCTGCTGTAAATGGCATTAACGGTTTCCGTGGCCATTCCGGAGCCATTGTCCTTAACTGAGATGACAAGAGCCTTGTTTTCAATATCGGCTTTCACAAAAAGCCTCCGATTGTCTTCTATTGAAGCCTGCAGACCATGCTTGCAGGCATTTTCAACGATAGGCTGGATACTCATTTTAGGAATAAGGCGGTTGGATTCCAGGACTGTTGGCGATATCTGTATTTCATATTCAAATTTATCCCCAAACCTGAATTTTTCAATTGCCAGGTATTTGTCAATGAAATCCAGCTCTTCAGAAACAGAAATCAGATTATTGCCTGTTACCAGCATACGCTTAAAAAGCTTGGAGAGGCTGGAAATAATTGATGAGAGCTCGGAATAACCATTTTTAACGCAAAATACAAGAATTGCATTAAGAGTATTAAATAAAAAATGGGGGTCAACCTGAGCCTGCAAGTACTGGTACTCTGCCCGTATGTTTTCAACTTCAACACTCTTCTTCTGCATTTCCAGCTTGTAGACAACATTAATCAAGTCATTTATTTCCTCAATCATTTTATTGAAGGTCTCAATAAGCCAGCCCACTTCATCCTTACCTGCGTGGGGCAGGAGCAGGGGCTCCAGGTGGTCCTCGCTGACCTTCTTTATGTGACGGGATAATGCTGACAGCCGATAGCTCATGGAATTTAGCACCGACCAGATCAAAAATACCGAAAAGCCCGATAAAGAAAGCGTTATGAGTAAAATATAGGCAAGCACTACAAATTGACGCTTATACAATAAAAATTTATCGTACACGCCTGTTATTTTCCAGCCTTCAAAATAAGGAGAAGGCCCGATATCGTCCTGAAGCACGTAGTAGCTGTCGGCAGGCTCACTTGTGAGGTTGTTTTTATTGGAATGATTACTCCAGATAACCTGATTGCCGGGAGCGGTAAGATAAATATCCATATTTCCGCTTTCGTCCTTGAGCTTTGCGATAACCCTGTCCAGTCTTAATTCAATGAGAAGATAATTTGTGGCATTATTCAAATATGTGGGAGAGACAATTTTGCGTATAATGGTCAGCCTGTTTTTGTAAGGAGTAATTGCAATGGCGGTGGAGCCGGGATATACCAAAAAATTGGATTTGGAGGCTGAAGCCAGCCTGTACCACTCCTTTTGCCGGGTAGAGGCATCCAGCACACGAAAATAATCGGTGTTAAAAAAATGAGGGTCGTCAATGTACAACGAGACCTCTGCAATATCCGGGTTGCTTACAAGATACATATTAAAGCGGTTTCTGAGGGCACTCCAGTAAAGGTCGTAATGCTCCGCAGGAGTGGTAAACCTCTTTGACAGGTCGTTAAGCAGGGATTTGTCCGCATTGACCTGGTTGGCCATATTTACCGCTGTCTGGGTTAATATGCTGAAGTCGCTGCTGGCGCCTTCAAAGGTTTGATTAAGATAGTGAATGGTGTTCTGCTGCATGGATTGGGAGGTAAACGCCACCCATATGATTCCACCGGCTATTACAGGCAGACAAATACAGAAAATGTAAACCAGAATGAATTTACGCCGGATGCTGATATTATCAAACTGTGCAAAAAAATTTTTCATTATAATACATCTCCCGGTACCTGATTATCAGGAATATTTCTTTTTGTATTCCGAAGGCGAAACTCCGGTAAACTCCTTGAATTTTTCAGTAAAGTATCTGTAATCCGAATACCCCGACTGCTCACATATGGCCGACATTTTCAAATTAGCGGACGCAATCAGGATTTTCGCATATTCTATTCTCAAATAATTAAAATAATCATTAAATTTCTGACCGGTTTTCTTTTTAATTATCTTGCTGATAATTATGGGAGAAAGTGAAAATTTCTCAGCTATACCCTGCAGCGAAAGACTCTCCCTGTAATTGGCCTTTATATAGTCGATAATCTCATTTTCCAGTAACAGCAAAGGTTTTTCATTATTGACGTTCTGTTTTCTGAAAATATATGTGCACATTTCAAGTGCAAGTTTTTTACAGCTTGGGGTTATGCTGTCGATGGACCTGGTAAACTTGAGAATTACCCTGCCGGCATTTATTCCATACGCATAAGACATCTTTTTGACCAAATCAGCCAATCTATACAGGCAAATGGAATAAAGCCTCCTGGAGGCCCCTGTCTGATTAAGCTTCTGGAAAAATTCATCCACTGAACTCTGTACCTGATGAAGGTCAGTACCCTTTAAGGAGTTGATGATGCGGTCAAAAGGCAGCTCGGGAAATACATTTCCCATTTCGGTTTCAGCCTGCTCCGACCATAATTCATCATTTTCAATATCATTATAATAACAGAAGCTTTTGTCAGGATACAGCATGCAGTACGTTTGAAGCTGTTCCAACTGTCTGCCGCATTTAAGAATACCATTTAGCACGTTATCCACGGAAATTCCGCTTATGAGAGTCCAGAAGTTGTTAAACCCATAGCTTTCCAGCTTTACATCCGCCAAGGCTTCCTCAAGCTTCGGCATTCTGCCGGGCTCTGATGAAAACATCTCCATTCCTTCGTGCAATATAATAATGTAATTTCCGCTGCCGTTGTAAAACAAGCAATTCTCATTTTTTATACCCGTAAGCCGCATCAGGAAATCATATATTTTTAATTCCGGGTTATTTGCAGTGTTTTCCACTGTCTCGGTTATAAACTGGATGATACGGATTTTGGAATTATCAGGTATGTCAAAAATGAAATGTGCCTTGCGCAGGAGCTTCTCACTGTGCTTGCCGTCCATAATGTCATTGTACAGTTGATTGGCGGTATAACGGATCAACTCCAGATTTTCCTGCTTTTCATTTCTTTCATTTTCTATTATCCCTGATACCCTGGATAATTCTCCTTCCAGTTCTTCAGCATCCAGCGGCTTGGTCAGATAGCCCAGAGCACCGAGCTGCAGAGCTCTGCGGGCATAAGTGAAATCATTGTATCCGCTCAGAAGAATAAACTTTGGAGGGGGAGTTATTTCATTATTAACTTTTTCTATCAGCTCCAATCCGCTCAAGCCGGGCATACGGATGTCACATATGACCAGGTCGGGTTTCAGATCATGGATAACTGAAAAAGAGGAGGCACCATTGGCCGCCTGCCCGATAATTTCATATCCTAATTGTCCCCAATTAATAAAAAGTCTTAAACCTTCAAGCACGGACGGTTCGTCGTCCACAAGCACTACCTTGAGCATTTTGCCCAACCCCTTGTAAAAATGTCCTATACTTATCCCAAATTTGATAATTTACTTCTGTCGCATTTCAAAATATAATGCAATTATACAAGAAGCGGGTGTAACAGTCAAATTGACAGCTAAAGCAATATTATTTCGAGATTTTGGAATAATATTGTTATAGTAATACCCGCATTAAAAATTTTAAGGAGGATGATTTATGAAACGGTTTGCGTCACTAGTATTGGCAGCAGCGTTAGTAGTTTCCTTGGCTGCGTGCGGTAACGGCGGTGAATCAACAAACAGTACTCAGTCCACGGCAACTAACAGCAGTTCGCCATCCACAACAGCTCAATCAGGCAGCACTTTACCGGTGCTTTCACCAGATAAGCCTGTTGAACTGAGCATCTGGATCACCACAAATCAGCAAGCTCCATCTGCTGACAACAAGATTTCCAAGCTTTTGAAGGATAAGTTGGGTGTAACTCTTAAGTATGAAATAATTACTCCGGACAATCAGGATCAGAAGATCGGTGTAATGCTTGCCGGCGGAGAATTCCCAGACTTGATTGGTGCAACCGACCAAAATGCACGTTTGGTTACAGGCGGTGCTTATATACCATTGGATGACTATTTGAAGCCAGAGGCTGCTGATGCATTGTATGAGCATGTTAAGCCTTACTGGAACAAGATAGCTTATGATGGCGGTCAGGGAAAACATATATACCAGATACCAAACTACAACCGTTTTTACGGTGAAATCACCGGTGGTACAAATTACGGTGCATCAGCTTTCTGGATTCAGAAGGCAGTTCTTGCAGATGCTGGCTATCCTGATCTGTCAAACATGACGCTTGAAAAATACTTCAAGCTGTTGGAAGATTACAAGAACAAGAATCCTAAGATCGACGGACAGCCTACAATTGCTTTCGAAGTACTTGCAGCTACCGGAAGAGAATGGGGTATGACAAATCCACCTGAATATCTTGCAGGACATCCAAACAACGGTGGTGTTATAGTTGAAAACAATGTAGCACAGATATTTGCCGACAAGGATGTATCCAAGAGATACTACAAGTTCCTCAATGAAATGAATGCTAAGGGCCTTGTTGACAGGGAATCCTTTACTCAGACTCTTGACCAGTACCTGGCTAAGCTTGCTACGGGCCGTGTACTTGGTATGTACGACCAGCGTTGGAGCTTCGGTAATGCAAATGATGCTCTTGTTGCTGCTAACAAGGATGAGCGCACATATGTTGCTACTATGCCGACATTTGACGGAGTAGCTCCTTACTACGCTGACAGAGATGTTATGAACATCAACCAGGGTGTTGGTGTATCAGTATCCTGCAAAAACCCTGATGTTGCTGTAGCCTTTGTAAATGAAATAATGAAGGAAGAATGGCAGAAGATTCTGTCATGGGGTATTGAAGGCGAAGACTATCAGGTTGGTGCTGACGGCAGATTTACAAGAACTGAAAAACAGCGTGAAGAATCCAGAGACCTTGTTTGGAGATCTTCAAACAAGTTGAAGGCTCTTGAAGACATAATGCCAAAGCATAACGGTACTTTCTCTGATGGAAATGCATATGGCCCAGACGGACAGCCTGAAGAATTCTTTGAAACATTAAGACAGTATGACAAAGACTTCTTAACCAAGTACAACAAGAAGACCTGGAGAGATTTCAACAACCAGCCGCCAGAAAACCCTGTTTACTATCCGGCTTGGAATATCGCACTTCCTGACGGAAGCGATGCCCAGATGGCAAACAAGCAGTTGACTGATGCTTCATTGCAGTACCTGCCTAAGATTATTATGGCTAAGCCTGCAGACTTTGACAAGCTCTGGACTGAATATACAGGTACAATCGGCAAAATTAATGTTAAGGCATATGAAGATGCTATAAATGCTGGTATTCAGGATAGAATAAAGAACTGGGGCAACAACTGATAAATTGTAATTTCTAACAATAATTAATCTTGAAAAAGGGGATGCAAGTCCCCTTTTTTTAGATAAACAGGAGGTAAAAAAAGATGAGGGCAAAAACGCTGGCTCTTCCAAGAGATCGCAGGAGTGTCTGGGGTACAATAATCTCACAGCGTGAGCTGATTATAATGAGTGTACCCCTCCTGCTATACAAGATATTGTTTTCATATGTGCCGATAACAGGTTGGACAATGGCGTTTCAAAATTTCAGGCCGGCAATCAGAAGTACGTGGGATCAGCAATGGGTTGGTTTTGATAATTTTGTAAAGCTTTTTACCGGTATAAACGGGGAACGATTCATAAGAGATATACGTAATACGCTGGCGCAAAGTTTTCTGACGCTTATAATTGGGTATGTTTGTTCAATACTTTTAGCACTTTTGTTAAATGAGGTTAAAAACACAGGATTTAAGAGAATAGTGCAGAATATCACATATATGCCGCACTTCTTATCATGGATTATCGTTGCCGGATTGGTTTCCACAGCACTTTCTTTTCCATCCAGCGGAGGTATAGTCAACATTCTTTTGATGAAGCTTCACATTGTAAGTGAGCCTGTGCAATTTCTTTCAAATCCGAACTATTTCTGGGGTGTGGTTGCAGGGTCCCATCTGTGGAAAGAACTTGGCTGGAACACCATAATCTATCTTGCCGCTATGACTGCAATAGACCCGGCACTTTATGAAGCCGCCGATATAGACGGAGCAAACCGTTATCACAAAATGTGGAATATAACGCTTCCATCCATCAAGGCAACAATAGTTATTCTTCTCATAATGAGTATAGGTTGGATACTTGAAGCTGGTTTTGAAATCCAGTACTTCCTTGGAAACGGCCTTGTTGTAGAGAAAGCCGAAACAATTGATATATTTGTTCTGAAATATGGTATTCAAATGGGTAATTACTCGTTGGCTACCGTTGCAGGTATATTCAAAACAGGAGTTAGTATTATATTAATCGCAGGTGCAAACTTTATCGCCGGACGTTTAGGCGAAGAAAAGCTGATATAGGGGGGAGAGAAAAATGAAACTAGGTAAAAGAAATCTGAGCACAGAAAATGTCATTTTTACAACTTTGAATTCAACTTTTCTGATTCTTCTCTCTGTAGCAATGGTTTATCCAATGCTTAATACGCTTGCCATATCCTTTAACGAAGGTATGGATACGGTTCGCGGGGGCATATATTTATGGCCGAGAATATTCTCACTCCAGAATTATCGTGTTGTTTTCAACATGGATACAATTTATGGAGCGTTTATGATAAGTGTGCTTAAGACTATAGTTATAGTGGTAACAAACCTGTTCTTTACTTCCATGCTGGCTTATGCTCTTAGCCGTAAGGAATATATCCTCAGAAAGTCAGTAACAATAATTTTTGTTATGACCATGTATTTTAACGCAGGCTTGATACCTAACTACATGCTGATAAGAGATCTTCACATGATCAATACCTTTTCAGTATATTGGATTCCAAATATTATAAGTGCGTTTAACCTTATAGTAATACGTACTTATATCAAGTCAATACCTGAAAGCTTTATAGAATCAGCCAAAATTGACGGTGCACGTGAATTCAGGATATTCCTGCAGATCATCCTGCCGCTTTGTGTTCCTACACTTGCAACTATTGCTCTTTTTGTAGCTGTTGGTTCATGGAATTCCTGGTTTGATACCTTCCTGTACAATTCAGGACGTCAGGAATTATCAACACTGCAATATGAGCTCCAAAAGCTGCTGGCAAGTGCCATGAATGCAGGTAACACATCAGGAGCCACGGGCGGAGGTGCCAATTCGGCTGCCCAGGCTGGAGGAAGCAATGTTACCACACCACAGTCAATCAGAGCTGCAATTACCGTTGTAGCTGCTGTGCCAATCCTTGTTGTATATCCGTTCCTGCAAAGATATTTTGTAAACGGACTTGCATTGGGAGGAGTTAAGGAATAATGAGTAAAAGGCTTAGTGAAACCTATAGGGAATATTTCCCTATAGGTGCAGCAGTAACGCCTGTGTCTATAGATACACACAAAGAGCTGCTTGTTGGTCACTTTTCCAGTTTAACTGCAGAAAACCAGATGAAACCGGGAATACTTCATCCTTCTGAGCATATTTACAACTTTGAGCAGGGTGATGTTATTGCTGATTTCGCACTGCAAAACCACATGCTGCTTCGAGGGCATACTCTTGTGTGGCATAACCAGACACCTGAATGGTTTTTCAAGGATGGCGGCAAAGCTGCTTCACGCACACTTGCATTGAAACGCATGAAAGAACATATTTATACCGTCATGGGGCATTATAAAGGCCGTACCTGTGCGTGGGATGTTGTAAACGAGGCAATAGCCGACCAGGCTGAAGGCCCTGCGCTGCGGCAGGCACCATGGCTGACGGCTGTTGGCGGGGACTATATTGAGCATGCATTCAGGTATGCTCGTGAAGCAGATTCCACGGCAAAACTGTTTTATAACGATTATAATGAATGCGATCCTGTAAAATCAAAGAAAATTTATGAGTTGGTCAAGTCTTTGCTGGAGCGGGGTGTGCCGGTTGACGGTATCGGAATGCAGGGGCATTGGAACATTTATGTACCTGAGCTTGATAAAATCCGCAGAGCTATTGAGTTATACGCTTCACTTGGAATAAGCCTCCAAATAACCGAGCTGGACATATCTCTGTTTCGTTTTGATGACGGAACAGCATATGAAAAAGCTCCTGCAGAGCTTATAGAGCTGCAGGCCGAAAGATACGGCAGGATATTTGAATTGCTAAGGGAATACAAAGCTTTGTTTACAGGAATTACGTTTTGGGGTATTGCTGATGATGATACCTGGTTATCTTACTTCCCCTTCAGGGATCGAAAAAACTGGCCGTTGCTTTTTGATGACCAGCATAGGCAAAAAAAATCTTTTGAGAATATCACAAACTTTTAATACTTGAAAATTTAATAATTTACCGTATAAAGAATATAATCATCTTAGTATTTGGAATTTTAAATAATACTAACAGTCTTTTATGAAAGGGATAATTTATATGCCGAACGCCTTTAAAACCGGCAGTTATTCAAATCTTTTCACTTTCTATGGTTATACCGAAAGCGACGTGCAGCAACGTATCTCCTCCTCTTTTGAAGCGTTGTTTTTTGGAAGTGACGATCAGCGTATTTATCATGAAACAGGCGAAGACATGGGTTATCTTGTGGATACCGGAAATCTTGATGTCCGGTCGGAAGGTCAAAGTTATGGTATGATGATTGCCGTCCAGATGGACCGCAAGGATATTTTTGACCGGATATGGAAATGGACAAGAAGATATATGTACCTTGACAAGGGTGACTATAAAGGTTATTTTGGCTGGTCTGCAGCTACAAATGGCAAACGCAATGCTGAAAGCCCTGCACCTGACGGAGAAGAGTTTTTCGCCATGGCGCTGCTGTTTGCCGGCAGGCGCTGGGGAGATGGCGAGGGTATTTTCGACTATACCCTGGAAGCCAGGAATATCCTTCATCACATGGTTCATAAGAAAAAAGACCCTATGTTTGATCCGGAAACCAAGTTGATACGTTTTGTCCCACGGTGTAATTTTTCAGATCCGTCATACCATCTTCCCCATTTTTATCAGTTGTTCGCATTGTGGGGAAATCCGGCCGACTCTGAGTTTTTCAGGGAAGCTGCAAAACTGAGCCGGGAGTACCTTAAGAAGGCCTGTCACCCCAAAACGGGATTATCTGCAGAGTATGCAGAGTATGACGGAACACCTCACAACAGGGCAAATCATCATTTGTTTTACAGTGATGCTTACCGTACGGCGGCCAATATTGCTTTGGATTATGAATGGTTTGCTGAAGATGCCTGGGCCTGCGGCCAGGCTGATAATATTCAGGAGTTTTTCGGGAGAACAGCAAGAGGCAATGAGAATCTGGTTTACCATATAGACGGTACGCCTGTTACAAATGCAAAAGAATTGGTTCATGAGGTTGACGGTACTCCACCAGGGGTATTGCATCCGGTGGGCTTGCTTGCAACTCTTGCACAGGCATCGCTTGCCTCCCGGGGGGATTTCCGTGAGTATTTTGTCAGAAAATTCTGGGAGCAGCCGCTGCGAACCGGAAATAGAAGATATTATGATAATCTGTTGTATTTATTTGCATTGCTTGCATTAAGCGGAAACTACCGTATCTGGTGAAGCCGGTACGTTAGTAAATAGAATGTTTATGATTTAGAGGAGGCGATTTGATTTGAAAATTAGTAAGTTTTTAAATTGGAGAAAGGGTATTGCGTTACTGCTGACGCTTGCCTTATTTTTTTCAATTGTGCCCTTAACAAATTTTGTTAAGGCTGAAACTGATACTGTTTATCATGAATCCTTTGCAGATGGTGCCGGAAAGGCTGCACAGTCCGGAGGCGCCAGCTTGACCGCTGTTTCTCAGAAAATTTTTGAAGGAAATTCCGACGGAAAAGCTTTATATGTGAGCAAGAGAGCAAACAACTGGGATGCCGCTGACTTCAAATTCAGCGATATAGGTCTTGTAAATGGAAAAACCTATACTATAACGGTTATAGGTTATGTGGATTCCAATGAAAAAGTACCGGCAGGAGCTCAGGCCTACCTTCAGACCGTGGATAGCTATGCGTGGCTGGCAGGCTCGGATTTTGCCGCCGGTAAGGCATTTACCCTGACTGGAAAATACACAGTTGATACTTCAAAGGATTCAAAATTAAGAGTTCAGTCCAATGATAACGGAAAAACTGTTCCATTCTACATAGGTGACATACTGATAACCAGTGAAAAAGCAGCCGCTGAAAGTTCAGCCGGAGCTGCTTCTGAGAAGGAAATATATCATGAAACCTTTGCAAGTGGAGTTGGAAAGGCCGTGCAGGCAGGGGGAGCAAGTCTTTCTGCTGCCGGTGACAAGTCTTTTGACGGAAACACCGACGGAAAAGCCTTGTACATAAGCAAAAGAGCAAATAATTGGGATGCGGCTGATTTTAAATTCAGTGATATTGGTTTGGTGAACGGAAAAACCTACAATATAACTGTTAAAGGTTATGTGGATTCCAATGAAAAAGTACCGGCAGGAGCCCAGGCCTATCTTCAGGCCGTAGACAGTTATGCATGGCTTGCCAGCGCTGATTTTGCTGCGGGGAAAGCATTTACCCTGACAGGAAAATACACAGTAGATACCTCCAAGGACTCAAAGTTAAGGATTCAGTCCAATGACAACGGAAAAACCGTTCCCTTCTATGCAGGGGATATTCTCATTACTGAAACTGTACCGGCCGGCACTGGCAATGATTCTGACAAACCTGCCGCTGAGACCTTTAAGGCCATAACTTTTGAGGACAATACTGCAGGCGGCTTTACAGGCAGAGCCGGTACTGAAACCTTGACAGTTACAAAGGAAGCCAATCACACTGACAAAGGCTCTTATGCATTAAAGGTCCAGGGAAGAGCAAGCACCTGGCATGGTCCGTCATTGCATGTTGAAAAATATATAGACCAGGGCAGCGAGTACAAGATTACTGCATGGGTGAAGCTTATAGAACCTGCCAGCACACAGCTTCAGCTTTCAACTCAGGTTGGAAACGGCGGCAGTGCAAATTACATAAATCTTTCGGCAAAAACCATAAATACTACTGACGGTTGGGTTAAGTACGAGGGTACTTATCGCTACAACAATGTTTCCAGCGAATATCTTACAATATATATTGAAAGTTCAAACAATGCTACCGCGTCTTTCTATATTGACGATATCAGCTTTGAAAACACAGGCTCCGGCCAGATTTCCATTCAGAAGGACTTAACCCCTATAAAGGATGTTTACAGCAAAGACTTCCTGATAGGAAATGCCGTATCTTCTGAAGATCTTGAAGGAGTAAGGCTTGATCTTTTGAAGAAGCATTTCAATGTTGCAACTGCAGGAAATGCCATGAAGCCTGATGCCCTCCAGCGTACAAAGGGTACCTTCACTTTTGATGAAGCTGATAAACTTGTTGACAAGGTGCTGGCGGAAGGACTCAAGATGCACGGACATACCCTGGTATGGCATCAGCAGTCACCGGCCTGGATGAATACAAAGACCGATGCAAAAGGACAGACTGTATATCTGGGACGTCAAGAGGCCCTTACAAATTTGAAGACTCATATTAAGACTGTCGTAGAACACTTTGGAAAGAAAGTCATTTCATGGGATGTAGTGAATGAGGCAATGAACGATAATCCTGTAAATCCTGCAAATTGGAAGAACTCGTTACGCCAGAGCCCATGGTACAAAGCTGTAGGTTCCGATTATGTGGAACAGGCATTTTTAGCTGCCAGAGAAGTCCTTGACAAGCATCCCGACTGGAATATCAAGTTGTATTATAATGATTACAACCTTGATAACCAGAATAAATCCAAGGCAGTTTACAACATGGTTAAGGAAATAAATGACAGATACAAGAAAACCCATAAGGGCAAGCTGCTTATTGACGGTATTGGCATGCAGGGACATTACAACATTTCTACCAACCCCACAAATGTGCAGTTGTCTTTGGAAAGATTTATTTCTTTAGGTGTGGAAGTAAGTATTACAGAGCTTGATGTTCAGGCAGGAAGTGATTTCAAACTCACCGACAAGCTTTCTGATGCACAGGGCTACTTGTATGCACAGTTGTTCAAGATCTTCAAGGCTCATGCCAAGAGTATAGCACGTATTACAGTTTGGGGAATGGACGACGGTACAAGCTGGAGATCCTCCACAAATCCTCTGCTGTTTGATAAGAACCTGCAGGCAAAGCCGGCATATTACGGTGTGGTCAATCCCGATAAATTCATGAAGGAGCATAAGCCTACCACGCCTGCAAATGCCAGGACTTCAACAGCAAAATATGCTACGCCTAAAATAGACGGAACAATAGATGCAGTATGGAAAAATGCGGCTTCTATTCCGGTAAACCAGTATCAGATGGCATGGCAGGGAGCCAACGGAACCGCAAAGGTTCTCTGGGACAGCAAGAACCTTTATGTCCTGATCCAGGTCAGTGATGCACAGCTTGATAAGAAGAGCGCAAATGCATGGGAACAGGATTCTGTAGAGGTATTTCTTGATGAAAATAATGGCAAGACTTCCTTCTATCAGGGGGATGACGGCCAGTACAGGGTAAACTTCAAGAACGAGAAAACCTTTAATCCGTCAAGTATTTCAAAAGGTTTTGTATCGGCAGTTAAAGTATCAGGTACAAGCTATACCGTGGAAATGAAGATACCTTTCAAAACCATAACCGGAAGCAACAATAAAAAGCTTGGTTTTGATGTACAGATCAATGACGGTAAGAACGGTGCACGCCAGAGTGTGGCTACCTGGAACGATACAACCGGAAACGGCTATCAGGATACATCTGTTTACGGTGTGATTACTCTCACAGGTAAAAAGTAATATCTGTAATTAACGCAGCATTAACCTGTTATAAAGGAAGATAATGTAAGATAAAGCTGTCAGCAGCGGCCGCCATATTAAGAAATACGGCGGCAGGCGGCCACTGCTGCAGTATACATTTGATATTCAACACAGTTGTTTCAAGCTAATACGGCGTAATATAAGAGCAATTATTCAATGCATTACTTCTTTTTTATATTGACTTATATCAACTATAATCAACGCAGCAGTCTTATATTTTGGTAAAATTAATTTCCGAGTATAAAAATGACTTCATGTTTGCATCCTTAGTTAATCAACCTGAAAAATAAAAAAACATATAAAAATTGGTTTACTTCATATTGTGCTAGATATTATGTAAACTAAAAACGCGGGTATGCGTACCTGAAAGCGGAAACTATCGTATTTTTATACGTTAGTATATAGAGGATAATTTAAAGGAGGCGAGTTATTTGAGTAGTACGATTGTAAGTAATTTCAGAAAATCAGTTGCGTTATTACTGGTGCTGTGCCTGGTATTCACATTAATGCCGATTAACAGCGTAGTAAAAGCTGCGACGGTTACGGTTTACCATGAGGACTTTGCAGATGAGATTATGAAAGTTACCAAGGCCGGAAATGCAAGTTTAACACTGGTAGATAAGGCTTTCACAGGTAATGACGACGGCAAGGCCATGTATGTAAGCGGCAGAACAAATAACTGGGACGGCGTTGACATCAAATTTGCTGATGTTGGCATGACAAATGGTAAAACTTATACGATAAAAGTGACAGGCTATGTTGACACAGATGAAACAATACCTTCAGGAGCGCAGGCCTGGATACAGGCTATAGACAGTTATGCCATGGTGTCATCTGCTGATTTTGAAGCAGGGGAAGCTTTTACATTAACAGGAACGTACACTGTTGACACCAGTAAGGATACAGCTTTACGTATTGAATCTGACAATAGTGTAGGGAAGAATGTTTCATTCTATATCGGGGATATACTTATTGAAACTGATAAGGAAACAGAAACAGTTACTCAAGAACTTTACCATGAGGATTTTGCAGATGAGAATATGAAAGTTACCAAGGCCGGAAATGCAAGTTTGACACTGGTAGATAAGGCTTTCACAGGTAATGACGACGGCAAGGCCATGTATGTAAGTGGCAGAATAAATAACTGGGACGGCGTTGACATCAAATTTACTGATGTTGGCATGGTAAATGGTAAAACTTATACGATAAAAGTAACAGGCTATGTTGACACAGATGAAACAATACCTTCAGGAGCGCAGGCCTGGATACAGGCTGTAGACAGTTATACCATGGTGTCATCTGCTGATTTTGAAGCAGGGGAAGCTTTTACATTAACAGGGACGTACACTGTTGACACCAGTAAGGATACAGCTTTACGTATTGAATCTGACAATAGTGTAGGGAAGAATGTTTCATTCTATATCGGGGATATACTTATTGAAACTGATAAGGAAACAGAAACAGTTACTCAAGAACTTTACCATGAGGATTTTGCAGATGAGATTATGAAAGTTACCAAGGCCGGAAATGCAAGTTTGACACTGGTAGATAAGACTTTCACCGGTAATGACGACGGCAAGGCCATGTATATAAGTGGCAGAATAAATAACTGGGACGGCGTTGACATCAAATTTGCTGATGTTGGCATGGTAAATGGTAAAACTTATACGATAAAAGTAACAGGCTATGTTGACACAGATGAAACAATACCTTCAGGAGCGCAGGCCTGGATACAGGCTATAGACAGTTATGCCATGGTGTCATCTGCTGATTTTGAAGCAGGGGAAGCTTTTACATTAACAGGGACGTACACTGTTGACACCAGTAAGGATACAGCTTTACGTATTGAATCTGACAATAGTGTAGGGAAGAATGTTTCATTCTATATCGGGGATATACTGATTACTACTGAAACTACTGACGGTGGTGATACAGAACCTACTCCGGAGGAGCCAAAAGATCCAGCAATACCATTTACAACTATAGATTTTGAGGACAATGCTGCCGGAGGTTTTGTTCCCAGAGGTGGAGCTGAGACTCTTACTGTAACAAATGAAGCAAACCATACCACAGGCGGTGCACTTTCATTAAAGGTTGAAGGCAGAAATCAAACCTGGCATGGACCTTCATTAAGTGTGGTTAAATATGTAGATCAGGGCAATGAATACAAAGTCACTGCATGGGTTAAGGTAATAACTCCCTCAAGTGTCCAGCTTCAGCTTTCAACACAGGTTGGAAATGGAGGTAGTGCGGCATATGTCACTCTTATGGGCAAAACAATCAGCACCAGCGACGGATGGGTAAAATATGAGGGTACATATCGTTACAATAATACATCAAGCGGCTACCTGACTATATATGTTGAAAGCTCAAATAATGCCACAGCTTCCTTCTACATTGATGATATAAGCTTCGTAAAAACAAGTTCAGGTCCAATTGAAATACAAGAGGACATACCTTCTATAAAGGATGTATATAAGGATGATTTCTTGATAGGTAATGCAGTTGCTGCTGAGGACCTTAGCGGCGTCAGGCTGCAGTTTCTCAAAAAGCATCATAATGCAGTCACAGCAGGAAATGCCATGAAGCCGGGAGATTTGCAGCCCACTAAAGGAAATTTCACCTTTACTGCTGCCGATACTTTGGTTGACAAAATGATTTCCGAAGGAATGCTGGTACATGGTCACGTGCTGGTATGGCACCAGCAGTCACCGGCGTGGATGAATACTACCACCGGCGGTGTGGCACTGTCACGAGAGGAAGCTCTTGGAAATCTGAGGACTCATATAAAGACTGTAATGGAACACTTTGGGGATAAGGTAATCTCATGGGATGTTGTGAATGAAGCCATTGATGATAATCCTCCAAATCCAAGTGACTGGCAGGCATCCCTGCGCAAGAGCACCTGGTATAACGCTATCGGACCTGATTACGTTGAACAGGCCTTTTTAGCGGCGCAGGAGGTTCTTGACGAAAAAGGCTGGGATATTAAGCTCTATTACAATGACTACAATGAAGATAATCAAAGCAAATCCCAAGCAATATACAACATGGTAAAAGATATTAATGACAGGTATGCTGAGACTCATCCCGGCGAGCTTCTTATTGACGGAGTCGGTATGCAGGCGCATTACGTAGTAACTACCAATCCGGAAAATGTTAAACTGTCTCTGGAGAGATTTATATCCCTGGGCGTTGAAATAAGCATCACAGAGCTGGATATCCAGGCCGGAAGCAACTCCGTGCTCCCAGAAAAGCTGGCAGATGCACAAGGGTACCTATATGCCCAGTTATTTAAAATCTTCAAGGCCCATGCCGCCAATATAGCACGTGTAACTATCTGGGGAACGGATGACGCCACAAGCTGGAGATCATCGGCAAATCCTCTGTTGTTTGATAAGGACCTTCAGGCAAAGCCCGCATATTACGGGGTAATTGATCCTGATAAATATATGGCGGAGCATACACCAACAACTCCTGAGGGGGCAAAAAAGGGGAATGCCATATACGCCACTCCTACAGTTGACGGAACGGTAGACTCTGTATGGAGCAGCGCACAGTCACTGCCTGTAAACCAGTATCAGATGGCCTGGCAGGGTGCAACAGGCACTGCAAAGGTCCTCTGGGACGACAGCAATCTCTATGTCCTTGTTCAGGTAAGTGATGCGCAATTGGATAAAACCAGCGCTGATGCCTGGCAGCAGGATTCAGTCGAAGTCTTTTTTGACGAAAACAACGGAAAAACTTCCTTCTATCAGGAGGATGACGGGCAGTTCAGGGTTAGCTTTGAAAATGAAGCTACCTTTAATCCTTCAAGCAGGGTAGGTTTTGAATCTGCAACCAGTACTTCAGGAACAAATTATACTGTAGAGATGAAGCTACCGTTTAAATCCGTAACACCAGCAAATAATAAAAAAATTGGCTTTGATGTTCAGATTAATGATGCAAAGGATGGTTCCCGCCAAAGTGCTGCGGCATGGAATGATCTTACCGGCAGCGGGTATCAGGACACCTCCGTATATGGAGAAATCACCCTTACAGGTAAGCCCGGCTCCGGAACGGACAACAATACCGGAAATAACAACACAAATAACAACAGCAGCAACAATAATTCAAACAGCACTGACGACAAATCGGTAATAAGTGTCAGCGTGCCCGTTACAGTAAACGCTGACGGCAGTGCTACCGTCAATGTTACTGATAAAGTGGTAGAAGACATTCTGAAGAACATTGAAACTGTCAAGAAAACAGAGGAAAAGCCGGTGGTTACACTGAAGCTGGATACTTTTGCAAAGGTGAGCGGTGCCACCCTTAAGCTTCCCGGAGATACCCTGTCTAAAATAATTAAGGCAGATAAGGATGCTTCACTTAAGGTAGTTTCAGCCGATTATGAAATTGTATTTGACAGCAAAACCATTGAAACGATTTCAAAGGCCGGAACGGGTGAAACCGAAATAAAAGTTGTAAAACTGGCACCTGCCGATGTTGCAAAATTACCTGCGGCTGCCGCAGAGAAAATTGCTCAGCGTCCGGTATATGAATTTACTGTTACCAGCGGCGGCAAGACCGTATCCGATTTCAAGGCTGGAATAGTAACCGCAAGAATACCATATGCTATTTCAAACAATGAAGATCCAAATGCAATCGTGGCGTACTGGCTTGACGGCAAAAATAATCTGATTCCTGTAAGAGGAACCTACAACAATGGATATGTCGAGCTCAAGACAACACATTTTTCAAAGTTTGCCGTAGGATATAACAAGGTGGGTTTTGAGGATGTGAAGACCACAGACAGCTATTATGCTGCGGCTACATATCTTGGAGCCAGAGATATCATTGCCGGGGCAAGCTTTGATGCAAAGCATGCGGTTACACGCGGAGAAGCCATAGTAATGTTTTTGAAGGCATATAACATTAAACCCTCGGAAAATATTAAGGATAATTTCTCCGATGCCACAGGTGAATTTGCAGGTTACTATGCGAAAGCAAAGGAAATAGGCATGACCAGCGGCGTTGGAAATAACAGACTGGCTGCCGATACTCCCGTAACCAAGGAAATGCTGTATGTAATGCTGCACAACATGATAAACTACCTGGGAGAGTTCCCGGCTGCAGCAAGCCCTGCAAAAGACCAGCCGGCTTTAAAGAACAGCAGTAAACTGGCTAAATGGTCAGTAAACTCTATTAAGAAACTGGTTGAAACAGGAGTTGTGAAAGAGGACGAAAAAACCTTCAATAACCCAAATGCAGACTGCGTCAGGGAAGAACTTGCAGATATACTGTATTCTGTTCTGAGCAGATAAGGCAAAATATATTAATGGATATATAGCATAAAAAAAGAGCGCTGCCTCCGGCACAAGAATTGTGACCGGAGGCAGCGCCTTTTTTTATCTATACCACACGTTCCGCGTGTGGTATAGAATTGCATTTAATAGAAAATATTTACATAGTTTACTTTAAAAGATTTATAAGTAAAATAATGGTTGACAAGCTCTGTATTATATTTTATATTTAATTTATATAGGAATTCATTAAAATAGGACATTAATGGACATAAAAACTCTTTTATTACGTATTTCCTATAGCATCACTCTGAAATAGATTTATTGCAGTAATAACCCTTTTATATTTTATCCGCAGCAGTTATCAGTGGGTATCCCTATTAAAACACCAAATAAAAAGATATGATTTCTTACCTGTTGATATCAGAACGGGCGGGTTGGTTTGGCTGCGGACCTGCAATAATCAGTAAAAGGATTTTGACAGTCAAAGGTAGTCAGATTTTAGCAATACTTATAAAAATACAGTCGATAAATTAAGGAGGCGGTACAATTTGAGCAGTACTATTACAGGAAATTTTAGAAGGACAATATCGGTAGTTTTAGTGTTATGCCTGCTGATTTCATTAATACCTTTTTCCAGCGTGGCAAATGCCGAGACAGCTACAGTATATCATGAAACATTTGCAAACGGGACAGGAATAGCAGCACAGTCAGGCGGAGCCACTCTCACCCAGGTAACCGGCAAGGCCTTTGAGGGAAATAGCGACGGGGCTGCCTTGTATGTAAGCAATAGAGCCAACAACTGGGATGCAGCCGATTTCAGCTTCAGTGCTTTGAAGCTGGAGAACGGAAAAACCTATACTGTCACAGTAAAGGGCTATGTGGATACCGAAGCAGAGGTGCCTGCAGGCGCACAGGCCTTCCTTCAGACTGTAAGCAGTTATTCCTGGCTGGCAGGTGCGGATTTGACCGCCGGCGGTGCTTTTACCCTGACAGGAACGTATACGGTGGATACTGCAAAGGATGACAGAATACGTGTGCAATCAAATGATACGGGAGCTGCAGTTCCTTTTTATATCGGAGATATACTGATTACCGGTGACAAGACCTCAGGCACGGTTATTGATAAGGAAGTATATCACGAAACCTTTTCAGCAGGTAAGGGGGCGGCAATACAGTCAGGCGGAGCTACCCTCACACAGGTAACCGGCAAGGCCTTTGAGGGAAATAACGACGGGGCTGCCCTGTATGTAAGCAATAGAGCCAACAACTGGGATGCAGCCGATTTCAGCTTTAGTGCTTTAAAGCTGGAGAACGGGAAAACCTATACTGTCACAGTAAAAGGCTATGTGGATTCAGATGTGACAGTACCTGACGGGGCGCAAGCCTTTCTTCAGACGATAGGCAGCTATTCCTGGCTGGCAGGTGCCAATTTTACCGCTGGAGCAGCTTTTACTCTGAAGGGCACCTATACGGTTGATACAGACAAGGATGAAAAACTGCGTATCCAGTCAAATGATACCGGCGCGACAGTACCTTTTTATATAGGTGATATATTAATTACCGAGCAGGTTATTGATGACGGTAATAATCCACCCAGGCCTCCTGCAGTGCCTTTTGCCCCAATCACCTTTGAAGACGGGACCTCCGGCGGGTTTGCAGGAAGAGCGGGAACAGAGACCTTAACTGTTACAGATGAGGAGAACCATACAACAGGAGGAGCATTATCCTTAAAGGTTGAAGGAAGAACCAGCACCTGGCATGGGCCTTCCCTGCACGTAGAAAAATATATAGATCAGGGCAGCGAATATAAAATTACTGCATGGGTCAAATTAATAGAGCCTGCCAGTTCACAGCTCCAGCTTTCCACCCAGGTGGGCAATGGAAGCGGTGCTTCATATGTGAGCCTGGCAGCCAAGACAATCAGCAGCAGTGACGGCTGGGTAAAGTATGAAGGTACATACCGCTACAATAATGTAGCAGACGAATATCTTACAATATATGTGGAAAGTTCAAATAACGCCACAGCAGCTTTTTATATTGACGATATCAGCTTTACAGGTACAGGGTCAGGACCTATTGAAATACAGGATTTGACGCCTATCAAGGATGTTTATCAGGATGATTTTCTCATTGGAAACGTTGTTTCTGTAGAGGATATGCAAGGTGTAAGGCTTGAGCTTTTAAAGAAGCACTTCAATGCCGCTACCGCCGGAAATGCTATGAAACCTGATGCGTTGCAGCGTACAAAAGGAGTCTTTACCTTTACCGATGCAGACAAGCTTATTGACAAGACACTGGCAGAAGGGCTGAAAATGCATGGTCATACTCTGGTATGGCATCAGCAGTCACCAGCTTGGATGAACACAACCGAAGATGCCGGTGGAAATACAATCCCTCTTGGACGTGAAGAGGCCCTTGATAATTTGAAAACTCATATAAAAACAGTTGTAGAGCATTTCGGAAACAAGGTTATTTCATGGGATGTGGTGAATGAAGCTATTAACGATAATCCTCAGACACCTTCCGACTGGAAGGCTTCCTTGAGGCAAGCCCCGTGGTATCAGGCCATCGGAGCGGATTATGTCGAACAGGCCTTCCTGGCTGCAAGGGAAGTACTGGACGAGCATCCCGACTGGGATATCAGGCTTTATTATAATGATTATAATCTGGATAATCAAAACAAGTCCAAGGCAGTATACAACATGGTTCATGAAATAAATACCAATTACCAGAAAAATCACCCTGGCAAGCTTTTGATTGATGGGGTTGGAATGCAGGGACATTACATGGTCAATACTAATCCCGCAAATGTCAAGTCGTCGCTGGAGAGCTTTATTTCTCTGGGCGTAGAGGTAAGCATAACCGAGCTTGACATACAGACAGGGAGCAATTATCAGCTCTCGGAAAAGCTTGCGGAGGCACAGGGCTATTTATATGCACAGCTCTTTAAAATTTTCAGAGAACACGCCGCAAATATAGGCAGAGTAACTATCTGGGGTTTGGATGACGGTACTAGCTGGAGAGCTTCAACAAATCCCCTCATATTTGACAAGGATCTGCAGGCAAAACCGGCCTACTATGGTGTGATTGATCCTGACAAGTATATGGCGGAGCATTTGCCTACTACACCACAGGATGCAAGGAAGGGCACTGCAAAATATGCAACTCCCGTGATTGACGGAACTGTTGACCCCGTCTGGAGCAGTGCCTCCGAGATACCCGTAAACCAGTTCCAGATGGCCTGGCAAGGTGCCACGGGAATAGCGAAAGCTCTCTGGGATGATGAAAATCTTTACATTCTGGTTCAGGTAAGCGATTCACAACTGGACAAAAGCAGTGCAAACACTTATGAACAGGATTCGGTAGAAGTTTTTGTGGATGAAAATAATGGGAAGACCTCCTTCTACCAGGAGGACGACGGACAATACAGGGTGAACTTTGACAACGAGACCTCCTTTAACCCGGCAGGAATTGCTGCAGGTTTTGTATCTGCAACAAAGGTTTCCGGTACAAACTATACAGTTGAAATGAAAATACCTTTCAAAAGCATAAGTCCTGAGGAGGATAGAGTCATAGGCTTCGATGTGCAGGTTAACGATGCAAAAGACGGTGCACGTCAAAGTGCCGCCATCTGGAATGATATAACGGGCAATGGGTATCAGGATACTTCGGTATATGGCGTGCTCACTCTCGTTGGGAAAAACTCCCAAGCAGCTATTATTGGAGATTTGAATGGAGACGGTTCAATTGATGCCCTGGATAATGCCTTAATGAAGCAGGTGCTGCTGGGATTAGTTACTGATCTTCCGGTCCAGGATGACCTGTATGCTGCCGACCTGGACGGGGATGGGCAAATAACTGCACTGGATCTGTCTTTAATAAAGCAATACCTGTTGGGACTTATTACAAAGTTCCCGAAAAATCCCTAGGCAGGCACGTAACTATAGTAGTGCCTCCGGGGTAGGGAAAAGCAACTGCAGTGATGTGATTTTGGATATGCCGGTGATTAGCCGCGGTGAAATTGCAACTGTATTGCCTTTTATACACATAAATATAAAGTTAAGGAATTGAGATTTTTAATAGACTGCCTTTAAAACAATCACTTGTTTTGGGGCAGTTTTTTATTATAGGCAATTAAAAAAATTTTCAACTTGTCAATCTTCAAATATAGGATGAAGGGCATGATATACACAGGTTTACAGTTTCTTAAAATATATATTATCATGTAATAATATAGTATAATAAGAAAATTATAAGGGATTCTTTTATACAATTTACTGGGATTGTGGTAATTGTAGCATTACATGTATTTGTTATAAAGTATATAAAAAATTTAGCAAGTAAGAAAAATTAAAAATAAGAACTAATGTGCAACCTGGAAGTACGAGAAAAAATAAAGGGTGGATAATTTATCAATACGCAGATGGTAAAGTAACAACGTCAGGTGACTTGGGGAAGAAACTTACTTTGAGTCAGATGCTTGATAAAATGAGGTAGGGAGGATAATAGCTATGTTACAACAGAAAAAGTATATTTTTATAGTGATAAGTATAATAGTTTTACTTTGTGTAGTATTAGTAATTTATTTTACGCTGCAAAGCAGACCACGAAATGTAATTGAGGATAAATTAAAAATCAGGTTACCTTCTACATCAAGCACTGTAAATTATCATTATAATAATGATGGTGGTTACTTTAAAGCAAAAATACTAATTGAAGAAAAAACATTGATTGATTTAAAAAGTCAACTGGATGTGCGCTTTTTTGGTCAAACCATGTCAAAAAGTGATATCGCTCAAATTCCAAATTTTAAAGGTACTTGCCAATGGTGGGATTTAAATATAGAGGATATTGATGTTGGATATATGAACTTTATTGACGAAAAAAAGTTGTTTGGGGGCATATATCCTCATCAGGTATGGGCATTTATTACAAAAGAAAAAGATGGAAGATACTATTTATATATTTCGTATTGACATAATTAATAATTTATAGTAATTATAATGATTCTGCAGTCAGTGTGTATAAAGATAGAATTTCCCGCTTACCATTTTAAAGCGGTGGTGCCATCATAACACTACGGCATACCAGACATAAGGAGATGACGAACCTCAGTAAAAATCGATTCCTGCCCCCAGCCATTTTATATTGAGGGGTGGGGATAACCAAGACCTCGATAGATAGTAATATATACTACTTATTGAGGTTTTTGTTTTTTCAGATGGTGCTGGTCTCCGCCGACAATAAAAAGGAGTAGTGGGGATTTAACCATTTCTATTGTAATAAATTGTATAATATGGAATAATTAAATCAAATAATAAAAAAGGAGTATATCATAATAACTTCTTCAAACATACATATTTACTTGATTCTGATTGGCGGTTAATGATAGTCCATAGTATCAGAGTCGGGTAAGATAGTAAGAAAGGAAGGGAAGATAACACTTATACAAGGAATTAAACGCAAGCTCCTTTGAAATTGCTAATAATTATCAGGAGGTAATTCAAGAATGCTTAACATGAGAAAAAGAATACTATCCATAATCGTTTTCTTTAGTGTGTGCTTCAGTATGAGTCTGACCTGCTTTACCCAGGAACAGGGCATCACTCAGGGTGCGGCTGCAACTGCGGCTGAAGCAGGTTTGATTGGAGATCTGAATGGAGATGGGTCCATTGATGCTCTGGATAATTCGTTAATGAAGCAGGTACTTCTCGGCACCATCACCGATCTTCCGGTACAGGATGACCTGTATGCTGCCGACCTGGACGGGGATGGGCAAATATCCGCACTTGACCTGTCTTTAATGAAGCAATACCTGTTGGGGCTTATTGCAAAATTCCCGAAAAATCCTCAGCCAAGCACACCGACTGTGATAATGCCCTTAGGTGATTCAATAACCGACGGCCTGGTCGTGCCGGGAGGTTACCGCATCAAATTGTGGAAAAGCATCACCGACAACGGGCAGAAAGTGGACTTTGTAGGGTCTTTGTCAAACGGTCCGGCAGAACTTGGGGATAAAAATCATGAAGGACACTCCGGCTGGAGAATCGACCAATTGGACACCAATATCAATTCCTGGATGACAACCTATAAGCCTAAAATTGTGCTGCTTCACATAGGTACAAATGATGTGGCTCAAAATACTGATCTGGCAAATGCACCTGCCAGACTGGGAACCCTGATTGACAAGATTTGTGCCAAGCTTCCGGCAGGAGGCAAGCTGTATGTGGCGACAATCGTTCCGTTGGGAATGGGTGATCTGAACAACAAGGTCAAGGATTACAACAGTAAAATTCCTGGTATTGTTCAAAGCAAAGTCAGCCAGGGAAAGCCGGTATATATGGTTGACATGTACAGTGCACTCACAACCGCGGATCTGGCAGATGGCGTGCATCCAAACAGAACAGGCTATGACAAGATGGCGGATGTGTGGTACAAGGCCATAAGCAATGACCTGTCAAAATAATGCTTTGATTTATAATGAATATAATGTTTTTGATTAATATCTTAAAAGGCTCCCGCAAAAGGGAGCCTTTATTTTTAAACGGCTTTGATTTTGCTTTCCGGAGAGGAGAATAGCTGGTCCGTACATACATTTATAT